>JAAVAP010000001.1:0-29911 GCA_014804005.1 Treponema sp.
ATCGACACCGCCTACATGTACGGAAACGAAACGGAAATCGGCGAAGCGATACGCGAATCGGGCGTTCCGCGCGAAGAGATTTTTGTCATCACGAAAATCTATCCCGGCGAACAGTTCGCCAATCCCGAACAGGCGATACAGAATTCGCTCGACAGGCTGAACATCGGCTACATCGACATGATGCTTTTGCACCATCCGGGCGCGAACGACTTGAAGGCGTACAAGGCGATTGAAAAATTCGTCGCGCAAGGAAAAATCCGTTCCATAGGTTTATCGAATTGGTACATCGAAGAAATCGACGACTTTATCGCGCAAGTCAAAATTATGCCCGCGCTTGTCCAAAACGAAATCCACCCGTATTATCAGGAACAGAAAGTCGTGCCACACATTCAGAATCTCGGCGTCGTAATGCAGGCGTGGTATCCGCTCGGCGGCAGGGGGCATACCGGCGCGTTGCTTTCCGACGGCACGATTGCGAAAATTGCCAAAGCGCACGGCGTTTCTTCCGCGCAGGTGATTTTGCGCTGGCACTTGCAACGCGGCATCGTGCCGATTCCCGGCTCGTCAAATCCCGCGCACATCCGTGAAAACATTTCCGTTTTCGACTTCGCGCTTACGGAGGCAGAAATGAACGAAATCGCCGCGCTCGAGCGAAACGAAAAGCACGATTGGTATTGAGATGGGTATGAAAAAAATGCGGTTGTACGGGTGATTCTGTTTATGCGCAAGGCTTTAAAGCAAGCCGAATTTACGACATATCACATTATGGGATATGTACATAGGTGACATGCGGAGATGTTTTTATTGTAATCCTATTGAGTCTTTTGCGCGATATGTGTCATTTTGCCCTAGCCGTCCGTGTGTTTCTCAGTGAGAAACAATGTGTTTCACGGTGAGAAACAGTTTGTTTCGCAGTATGAAACTGAATGTTTTTCACCGTGAAACTTGATGTTTCACCGTGCGAAACACCTTATTCCGCACGGAAAGATGCGTACCATTTCCCGTAAAATATTGAAACAATCCACACGGTACGAGGCTGTTTACGCTTTGTTCCGACGCGCGAACTGTCTTTCTTTTCATCCGCTTAATATGGCATGGTAAACCTGCACCGCGGATAATTCGCGCAGCCGTAGAATGTGCCATTTTTGCCGTTCCGCAGTTTCAGCTCGCCGTTGCATTTGGGGCAAATTAGATTTTCCATTTTCACACGGCGTTCCGTAATATCCTGTTGTAGGCTCTGGACGTGATGCCTTTTCGCGCCTTTTTCCGTAATCGCCTTTGATTCGAGCAGGGCTTTTATCCGCAGAACATCGTCGCTGGAAAGACATTTTTGTGTGCTTGCCGCCCTGATTGTGTCGTTCAGCGCGTGACGGTAAATGACGGGAACGGACGATTCGATGCCTTTCAACGTCGCGTCTCCCGCAAAAACGACAATCGGATAATACGTTGCCTGCGGAAAGTCCGCCAGCGCATTCTTGAGCGCGTAAACATGAGTCCAGTTTTGCTTGACGGGATTTCTGAACGTATGTTTTTCCTTGAAGATAACCTGCATCCAGTTATCGGCTTTTTCATCTCCGAAGACCCATCCCTTATAATGCTTTGTCTCTATCACAAAAATGCCGTACTCGGAGAGAACGATCTGGTCAATCTGCGATGTCGTGCCCTTTGCGTTCCGTATCAGAACATCGTGCAACGCCACATATTCCGCGCCGAGCGCATGTAGCGTGGCGTTCACTTTCGCCTCGCCGACCGAGCCTTTTATGTTCGCAGAGTTGCGTTTGAGGATTATGAAGAGGACGGCGAATATCAGCAGGAAAAGGATGGACATTTTCTAATAATATATCACAAACATCAATACAATCCGAAAATCAGGCTTATCTGTAAAACTTTATAACGCCATTGTTGTAAGTTATCATAGCAGTTTTTGTTTGGCTGACAGGAATATCAGGGATATAAATTTCAAATTCAGCAGCATATCCCGCCTTCAATTTGTTTATTGTAAAATCCTTGTTTGTCTGTCCTATTTCGATTGTCAAATTTAGGTTTTCATAATCTACAGATTGGGTGTTTAAAACTTCTCCTTTGATTTTTATTCCCGTCAAATGCACATCAACATTCTTTATTGCAATTTCAAATCCCTTTGGAATGTCTTGAAATGATGTTTTTGTCAAATCTATTCTTGAATAAACGTCCTGATAAACAATCTGTTCAAGCATATTGATTTTTTTAGACTGCGCAGAAAAAGCCCGATAAAAAAAGAAGCAAGCGATAACGAATACGATAAAGAAAAAAGTGAGAAATTGCTTTTGTTTTTTCATTTTATGTTCAAATTCATTTTCCATAATTATTCTTCCCTTTGCGTTTAATTATACAAACAACAGAGAAAAATTGCAATTGTTCCCGCTGTTTGTATACGCATTCATTTTTCTAACGTTTCCTGCGGTATCTGTTGTAATAACGCCCTCTTGGTCTGTGATTTGACGGTGGCGAATATTGATGTGAATAAATCGGTGAGGCATACAAATTTCTTGAAATGTTCATGAAAACCTGATACTGGAAATTCACTGCGCTTTGAAGATTTTTACTCCAATTCTCAGCATACTGCCTGAATTCGCTCGCGAACATGACTTTATTTTCATTTACAAAAATCGCTTCCGAAAATTTGCTTCTTTCTTTTTGACTGAGCGGAAAGGGAAGTCGTTGCGCACAAGCAATGTAATTGTGCTTGCCGTCAAAATAACAGTGCGGGCATTTTCTGCAAAAAGACAAAGGAACGCATTGAAGAAGCGGATTCATCTGATTCCAAAGAAACGGACAGCGGACAGAATCTCCGACACCAATCGGAATCTTTAGCCCAAACTGTTGAAGTGCATTTCTCTTTTCTTCAATCAAATCAGCATCCGCATCATACACCCAGCTGAAATTGTCCGCATTGTTGACCTCGGCTTTCAATGCTTCTTTGTCAAACATTGTATGGCGAAAGCGCGAAAGGTCGATCTCAAGCGCGGACAGTTTCAAACTTTTGATTTTTTCTTTTTTCTCATCGTCAACTGCATGCGTCACGAAAATTTCTACGATAAATCTTTTTCCGTCGCACGTCACAAGAATATCAGGAATGACGGAATCAACGGGTTTTTCAAGCACGATGTCATCTATCCTGTATTTTACGGGCGCGCCGTTTTTCATGAATGTGAATTCTTTCATCTCAAGAAATACATCTTTCGCCATATAGTGCAACGCCGACTGATAACCGTGCTCGCACTCGGCAGTACGAAAATGCGCAAAGTGATGTTCTTTTTTCTTTCCGTTGTTTTTTGCGACGAGCGGTTGTCTGCATCCAGGGCAGACGCAATCGCATTTCTTGCCGTTTTCCGCATCTTCGATGTAAACGACATTTCCGTCTTTTCTCACGCCGCACGGAAGTTGTATGTTTTTCATCATCATTTCTCCCCTCCCGCTTTTTCCGCCGACATCATGTCTATCAAACTGCCATCGCATTCGGGATAGTGCTTGCACACTATGTACGCCTCGCCGTCGTCGGGAAAGATGACGGCGTTCGCTTCTTTGTACAGATACTCTTTGCCGCAGTGGATGCAATGCACTTTTGCGTCCATGGCAAGGTGCGGGAACGCCTGTATGCCGCGCTCCAGTTCCGCCATTCGCGCCGCTCCGTACAATATGGTCGGAGTCAAGACTTTGTAGTCAAGGTACGTGCCGCGGCATAACGGATAATTTTTGCAGACGACCATGGTAAGATGCCGTTCGTTGTCCTGAATGACCTTTGACTTTCTGAAATCGAACGACTTTTTGCAATGGGCGCAGAACACGGTGGAATTCGTCCGCAGGCTTCCCGCAGGATTATGCTCGTCGTCAAACTGACGCAACGTCTCGCTCCTCGGCTTTCCTTGCAACACGGTGATTTTATCTGCCGGAAAACCGACGATTTCTTTCGCGTCGCCCAGTTCGTAATAGTGCCTAGCATAGTCGAGCACGGCTTCCGCCCCATACTGCGCCACGCCCGAAAACGCCAGCACCTCTTCCCAGTTCTGAACGTCGCGGGCATCCCTGAACCTGCGCAGCAGTAGTTCCGCAAGCGTCTGCTCCGTCTCCGTGGCGTGAATCAAATCGTTCCATTTTTTGAAGCCCGCCATTTTCGCAATCAGGTGCTGCGCCCGCGCGAGCGTGATTTCCTGCTCGTTCTCGTCGCTGAATTCGTAGTAAAAGAAAATGTCGCCCACGTCGTAGAATTTCCAGTCGTAGTGATAGGAAATGAAGCCATCGCTTTCCACGGTTTTTGTCTGAGTCCGCCAATCCTTAAGGAAATTTTTGGCTTGCTTCCTGAAGAAGTCAAGATGAGACATAATATTTCTCCTTGAGCATACGTCTATTGCGTTGCTAAAATGCCAGCACCTATAGCAGCAATAACCTGATGCCCTAGGTAAATATTACGTTTGGTTTTGATGTGGCACGATAAAAATCTTCGCGCTGGCCGCGAGTTCTACCACGGAACTACTCTGGCTATTATAGCACGGGAGCGGAAGAAATGTCAAGGAGAAATTTAATATTTCGTTGGCAAGACGGATTTTTGTCAAGCGCAAATCCGCTTTTTCGCAAAAACTTTGCGCGACTTCTGCGCCAAAGCGACACTCGGCATTTTCCTTGCGTTCGTTTCAAATCCTTTAGGGATTCGGTTGAATTCCGTTAGGGAATTTGACGAATTCCGTTAGGGAATTTGACGCTTCGCCAAAACTCGCGCAGTTTTCATAAAATAAAAAAAGGACGCAGAGTTTTAACATCCGCGTCCTTTTTCATCATGGGCGTTTGTGAAACCACAAAAACTCGCCGGTTGCGAATACTTCCACAACCAGCATTTTTTCGCCTATTTCTTCAACGCTTCCGCGACCGCGACGGCGCAAGCCACTGTGCAACCGACCATCGGGTTGTTGCCCATTCCCATGAAGCCCATCATTTCTACGTGAGCCGGAACGGAAGAACTTCCTGCGAACTGCGCGTCAGAGTGCATGCGTCCGAGCGTGTCCGTAAAGCCGTAGCTCGCAGGACCCGCCGCCATGTTGTCGGGGTGCAAGGTGCGTCCAGTTCCGCCGCCTGATGCCACGGAGAAATATTCCTTGCTCGCAAGCAGACGCTCTTTTTTGTAAGTGCCTGCCACAGGATGCTGGAAGCGAGTCGGGTTCGTGGAATTGCCCGTAATCGAAACATCGACATTTTCGTGCCACATGATCGCGACACCTTCGCGAACGTCATCCGCGCCGTAGCATTTTACGATGATGCGATCGGGATTGTTTCCGTAAGGAACTTCCTTCACAACCGTCAAAGCCTTGTCCGTTCCTTCGCCGTTGAAGTAGTCGAATTTCGTCTGAACGTAGGTGAATCCGTTGATGCGGCTGATGATTTGCGCGGCGTCTTTTCCAAGTCCGTTCAAAATGACGCGAAGCTTGTTCTTGCGGACTTTGTTCGCGTTGGCGGCAATTTTAATCGCGCCTTCCGCTGCGGCGAAAGATTCGTGTCCCGCCAAAAACGCGAAGCACTGCGTTTCTTCGGAAAGAAGTCTCGCGCCCAAATTTCCGTGTCCGATTCCGACTTTGCGGTCGTCGGCGACGCTTCCTGGAAGGCAGAACGCCTGCAAGCCTTCGCCGATTGCGGCGGCCGCGTCAGAGCCTGTGATCGTTCCGGCTTTTTCGCCTTTTTTAAGCGCGATCGCGCTTCCCAAAACATAAGCCCATTTCGCGTCCTCGAAACAAATCTGCTGAGTTCCTTGGCAGATTTCATAAGGATCGAATCCCTTGGATTTGCAAAGTTCGCGGGCAGCCTGCAAGCCGGCCTCGCCTTCGGCAAATCCATATTCTTTCAAAGCCTTGTTCACTTGCGGAATGCGGCCTTCAAAATCTTCAAACAATGCCATCTCTTTTACCTCCGTATCCCTATTCTTTTCTCGGGTCGATAAGCTTGACCATGCCCTGTTCGGCAGTCACACGTCCATAATGAGTGCGAGCCTTTTCGAGAGCCTCTTTCGGATCTGTGCCGGCTTTGATCGCATCCATCAGTTTTCCCAAGTTGACGCAGTTGTAGCCGATGATTTGTCCGTCCTTGTCAACGGCGCAAGATTCCACGTAGCCTTCCGCCATCTCAAGATAGCGAGGGCCTGTCTTCCGCGTGGCGAACATCGTGCCCACCTGCGAGCGCAAGTTTTTGCCCAAATCTTCGAGAGACGCGCCGACTTTGAGTCCGTCTTTGGAATACGCGCTCTGAGTTCTTCCGTAGACAATTTGAAGGAAAAGTTCGCGCATCGCCGTGTTGATCGCGTCGCAAACCAAGTCGGTGTTCAACGCTTCGAGGATTGTCTTTCCGATGAGAATCTCGCTCGCCATGGCCGCCGAGTGCGTCATTCCTGAACAGCCGATCGTTTCCACGAGTGCCTCTTCAATCACGCCTTGTTTCACATTGAGCGTAAGTTTGCACGCGCCTTGCTGAGGGGCGCACCAGCCGACTCCGTGAGTAAAGCCGGAAATGTCTTTCTGATCTTTCGCCTGAACCCATTCGCCTTCTTCGGGAATAGGAGCCGGCCCATGATATGCGCCCTTGGCCAGCGGACACATATGTTCCACTTCTGCAGTGTACTTCATTCTGGTCTCCTGAAAATAGTCTTTGAACCGTTCGCGCGGTTTGAAAACATATTATAACGCATTTGCGGAATTTTTACAAGTGTTTTAAAAAGAATTGAGTTTCTTGGAATTGTTTCAAATCAACAAAACCCGACGCACGAATGAAAATGGCGGCTACTTATTTTTCCGCTGACTGTCAATCCAGCCCGAATCTTCCAAATATTTTCTGCGCGTCATCACGAGGCTTATCAATTCCTGATACATATTGTAGTCCACTTCGAGCGCGATCGGAAAAACGAAAAATTCCGTTTCATCGCAATATCGATTTATGAATTTGGGATCGTTCACCCAGCCAAGCGAAATCATGTTGGAAATGCGGTCGGCGGTTTTGAGGATTTTCGCCTTTTGGCTTCCTTCGGCTATGATGCGATGCAAAAATGCGTCCTTGTTTTCGCCCTCGCGTTTCGTCACTTCGAGGACAAGGCGCAGCACTTCTTTTCCGTCCTCATCGGCGTTGATGATTTTGTTCGCGTCAAAGCCGGGAATGTCTTCGATTACGTCGTGCACGCAAGAAGCCTTGAGCAAAACTCCGTCGATGTAGCCGTAGTCAATGAGAATCGTCATCGTGTCAAGCTGATGGCGAAACATATTTCCGCCCGCATGTCGCTGCTTTCCGATGAGCGAGGTGGCAAGCTGCATGTACGGCGCGAGAAGAATGTTCTTGAGCTGAAGCATTTTCTCGTTTTCCATTTGCGAAGGCTTTTCTGTCGCCATTTCATATTTTGCCATAAATCCTCCTCTCACGAAAGCCGCTNGCGGCTCAAGCGTNAAAGTTCCGCCAAATACGACGAAAGNTTTTCGATGCGATTTTGCGCCGCNGCCAANTTNCGCCTTTCGGNTTCNACCAAATCCGCGCTGGCGTGNGTCGCGAAATTTCCNGAAAGNTTCTTTTCGGAATTCTGCGCGAATTTTTTCTCGGATTCNATTTCCTTTTCAAAGCGCGATTTNAGNTGCTCCGTGTTCACNTTTTCGTCCACGAGCAAAAACGCCTCGAATCCCNCGCCCACAGTGCCGATCGATTTCGCGGGCTTTTTTTCCACGAAGTCGATTTTNTGCATTCCNGCCAAAAGCGAAATCATGTCGATTTTTTCGCGGCAGACTTCGGCAGGCGAATTTTTTTCNANCAAAATCGAAAGGTGCAATTTCGCCGCAGGATCAAGGCCGCATTCGGTGCGAAGCGCNCGCACNTTTCCNATCAANTCNTTCAAAACCGTAAAGCGTTCGGAAACNGCGGCATCTTCGCGCNCTTCCAAAAATTCAGGATAAGGCGCGCAAATCAGCATTCCGCAATAAGANGAAGTCGGAAGAATNTTTTCCGCCGAACTNCGATTTTTCGCGATTTGCTCGACAGGAAGTTTTGAATAAATTTCTTCTGTNACGAACGGAATGAACGGATGCAAAAGCCGCAGATTTTCTTCGAGCAAATTCAGCAGGACCGAAGCCTGACGATTTTTTTCGCGCTCGTCGCCGTTTTTGAAATTCAGCTTTGTCGCTTCGACATACCANTCGCAGAATTCGTTCCAAAAATATTCCATGAGCGCGGTGGCAGCGTCATTGTAGCGGTAACTGTCCAATGCTTCGCGCGCGGTTTTCGCGGCTTTGTTCANGCANGTGTAAATCCATTTGTCAAGTTCNGTNAGNTCGGNATCCTTTACAGGAATNAGCTCGCGCCCTTCAAGATTTTGCAAAAGGTANCGGCTNGCGTTCCACACTTTGTTGCAGAATCGGCTTCCCAATTTGAACGAATCTTTGTCGATTAAAATGTCCTGACCTTGGGCGCACATAAAGCCGAGCGTGAATTTCAAAGCGTCCGCGCCNTAAATGTCGATTATTTCGAGCGGATCCATTCCGTTGCCGAGCGACTTGCTCATTTTGCGCCCTTGCTTGTCGCGCACAAGNCCGTGAATGTAGATGTCGTGGAACGGNGCTTTGCCNGTGAATTCCAAGCCCGCCATNACCATNCGGCTCACCCAAAAGAAGATGATGTCGTAGGCGGTGACAAGCGCGGAAGTGGGGTAGAANNTNNTNANNTCGGGAGTNTNTTCNGGCCANCCGAGCGTNGAGAACGGCCAAAGCCATGCCGAAAACCANGTGTCCAANACATCNTCGTCCTGCTTCAAATTTTTCGAGCCGCATTTCGGNCAANCNGCCACGTNTTCCCGGCTTACGGTGAGTTCGCCGCANTCCGCGCAAGTCCATGCNGGNATTCTGTGTCCCCACCAAAGCTGGCGGCTNATNCACCAGTCGCGGATGTTTTCCATCCAGTGNATGTATGTGTTTTCCCATTTTTTCGGATAGAANACGATTTCGCCATCGCGCCANGCCTTCATCGCCTTTTCCGCGAGCGGCTTCATTTTTACGAACCATTGTTCGCTCAAGTAAGGCTCGACGACCGTCGCGCAGCGATANCAATGTCCCACCGAGTGCGTGATTTTTTCTTCCGCCTTGAAAAGTCCNTGCGCCTGCAAATCTTCGATGATAAGCGCNCGNGCTTTTTGGCANGAAAGNCCGCGATATTTTTCNGGAACNTTTTCGTTGAGCGTGCCGTCGGGATTCAAAATATTGATGATTTCCAAATCGTGCCGCTTTCCCACCTGCCAGTCGTTCGGGTCGTGAGCCGGCGTGATTTTNACCATTCCNGTTCCGAATTCCTTGTCAACATACGTGTCGGCGATGAGCGGAATTATCCTTTCCGTGAGCGGAAGGCGCAATTTTTTTCCGACGATATTTTTGTAGCGTTCGTCNTCGGGATTCACCGCCACGGCAGTATCGCCCAAAAGCGTNTCNGGGCGCGTCGTCGCGATTTCNATTTTCGTNGANCCNTCNGGCGCAGGNCCNTCCGCGAATTCGTACCAAATGTGATACATCGCGCCGGCGGTGTCCGTGTGATCCACTTCGTCGTCCGCCAAAGCCGTTCCGCAGCGAGGACACCAGTTGACCAAATAATTTCCTTTGTAAATCAAGCCGCGCTCGTAGAGCGTCACGAAGACATCGCGCACCGCGCGGCTCAAGCCTTCGTCCATCGTAAAACGCTCGCGCTCCCAGTCGGTGGAATTTCCAAGCTTTTTCTGCTGCTTGCAAATCGTTGCGTGATGATCGTCTTTTACTGCCCACGTTCTTTTCAGGAATTCTTCGCGTCCCAAATCGTTCCGGGATTTTCCTTCTTTTTTGAGCGCGCGTTCCACGACGTTCTGCGTGGCAATTCCGGCGTGATCCGTTCCCGTGACCCAAAGCGTGTTGTCGCCCTTCATCCTGTGATAGCGCACGACGATGTCCTGCAAAGTGTTGTTGAGGCCGTGCCCCATGTGAAGAACGCCCGTAACGTTCGGCGGCGGAATCACCATCGAATAAGTGGCGCAATTTTTGCAGGAGCAAAAATTTTCATGGATGGGAGACGACTCGTCGCTCGCAGGCTTGAAGTAGCCTTGCTTTTCCCAAGAGGCATATATTTTGTCTTCGAAATCTTTTGGACTGTAGGATTTTTCAAGTTCGATTGCTTTCATAAAAAAATTATAGCACAAAAAAGAGTTTCGCGCAAGAGTTTGATTTGTGTGATGAAATTCAACCTTTACTTTTTGCCGCTCCTATGCTATACTTTTTGGCACAAGGAGGACTTATGCACTCTATTGCCGAAAAGTCGCAGGTTATAGAACTTGTCCAGTCGCTCTCCGACGAGCAGGTGCGTTATGTGCTCGGCGTGATACGATCTTTGCCGCAAGGAAATGTCGCCCCTAGAAAGTGCGCCCTGCGCGGAAGGTTCGCAAGTTACGCCGACCCCTCACTCCGCGCACGGGAAAAGGAGGCATGGACGCGCGCCGTGGAGGAAAAGCATGGTCTACGCTGACGCAAACATCCTTGTGCGCTATATCGTCAATGACGATGAGGATATGGCAAGCTATGCGGAAAAAGCAATAGACAGCGGCTCGCTCTTCGTCCTGCCGGAGGTGTTCGCCGAGACGGTCTATGTGCTCACAAAGGTGTACGGCATCGAACGCACTGGCGTAGCCTGCGCAATGCTCGAATTGCTTGAATTCGTATCCACGTCATCGCCAGCCGTCATGCGAAATGCGCTCTCCTACTACCAAGAAAGCAACCTTGATTTCGTGGACTGTGTTCTCGCATCCTACCGACTCATCGAAGGCAGGAAGATTCTCACCTTTGACAAGAAGCTAAATAACTTTATCGCAAGGAAGGAAGCCGAGGGCAAAGCTACCACTGAAAAATAAACTATTTCCAGCAGTAGCGAAAATTTTCGTTCAGCAATGCAAAGAGGACAAGAAAGCCACCCCTGTAGAAAGGGCGGCTTTCTTGTTTAAAGACGCGGCTAATCAGCGGTCTTGACGAACGAGACGCGCACGAGTTCATCGCCGCCGTCCGACTTTGGCACAAGGATATTGAACGAGGTGAACTCGCCGTCGAACTTGTAGACGCTGCTCCAGCTGATGCGCGACGACGGAAGCCGCGCGTTGAGGCGCAGGAAATTCTTGTCATAGGAGTACGTGCCTTTTCCGTCCGCCGCCGTGCCGAAGTCGCCGCTTGCGGAAGCCTTTATCGTGCACACGCCTTTTTCCGCGAACGTGATTTCGTATACGCTGCCGCCGGGCACTTCGCCCTCCCAGGTGTCGAGGAAGCGGTTGGGAGACGGCATCTTCTTGACGCACTCGCGCGCGAACTGCGGCAGCTTGCGCGTGAACTCGTCCCAAGTGGCGCACGTCATCTTTGCCGAGTGCAGGACTTTCGCGCTCTCCACCTCGATCATCCGCGCCGTCACGTACAGCGTCGCGCCGAGCGTATCGACCGAGCCGGTGATCACGCAGTCCGCGTTCACCATTTTTCCCGCCGCCTTTACGGTCTTCGCGTCCGTCCACCCAGACATCTGGAAGTCCATCTCCTCAATCACGCGATCAATCCGCTTGCGCTCCACCACGGTGATTCCCTCAATCCGCACCAGCTCGTCGGAGAGCAGGTCGCTCATCACGCCGGTGCGCTGGTCAAGACAGAAGCTGTCGCTCTCAAACCCGAGCACGGCAAGCGTCTGCGCGGAAAGCGGCGCGAACACCGCCGCAAGGACTGCGGCTGCAAGGATTGTTCTGAATGTTTTCATGTGGATTCCTCCTGTTTATTTTTTCAGACTTTCCAAAAACGGAAATCTGTTTGAACCAAAAGATATTGGCTTGCGTACTAAAACGCACGGACGGCAAGGATAGAAATATTATTCCAGTTCTTGCCACTGTAGTTTAAGTGATCCCAGTAGCCACAGAGCTGCTCACCATTTTTGAAATTCTGATACCATGCGTCATTACCACGATTCTGCGACGACGACCAGTACTTTTCATCGCTGACAATCTTTTCGTCTCTCCGAAGATTTTTATATATCAAGTCCAGTTCCAGTCTACTCGGTAAATACCATTCCCCCGCTTTCGTCGTTCCAGTAAAGTATGCTTTGCATGCTTTTGCCGCACAATTTGAAATAGTCAAAGAGCCACCTCTATGTCTTGCGGCAATAATATTAGCCGTATTGTTGTATCCTGCGCCAACACCGTCAGTCGTGGTGACATCGCAACATTTTTTGCCCCAGTCCATTGAACACCAACTCATCGTTCCCAGTTCCGTAGGCGAGCATTCCAAATAATGGCAGATGACCATTCCGCTTCCCTTGTATACCGGGAAGCCTTCTTCAGATACATAGAAAATCCATCCGCCGCCTGGTCCCTTGTCGCCTATTTTGTAATCTTCGGACACCGCAGTTTGTGTTTGTGCAAGATTCTTTGTGAGTGTCTTGCACATCTCGTTGAATCTGCTGAACAGCACCGCCACATCACTGACCTGTTCGTCAGCAGAGGAAATGATTTCCGTCGAGTTTACATCGAGAATCTGCGTGATGAACATAAAGTTTGTGCGGAATTTCATAATCTGCCCCGTAACAACGACATTCGCATTCAGTGCCTTTCCGAGTTTCGCCACCTTGTCGTTGTTCGACCAGTCCGACAGCTGGAAATTCTGCTGCTCCTTGATTTTGTCGAATTTACTGCGGTCAACCACGATGCATTTCCCCGTCCGCACGAATTCCGACAGGAACATTCGGTAGATAACATCTACCTCTTCCTGCGGCACTCCGCTTGAATCAAACGGTACGACTGCCGCCACCATTTTTTGCGCCTCTTGTTCTTGTGCGAGCGCGGCAGAACAGAAAAGCGCGGCGAGGGTAAGCGAAAGAATGGTGATTTTTGTTTTCATTTTGTTTCCTCCAGAAGTTATTTTTCAGCCTTGCCGTAAATGGCAAGGCTGCTCCTAAATATTTATTCTTCCGACTGGACATTGTTCCATTTGAACATGATGTTTGCGTTTGCAGGAATATTTTTTGCAGAAATTACGTATTTTCCGCTGTTACTGCAAAACTGGACATCCTTTATCGGGATTTCTTTTTCTCCTGACTGCAAGAACACTTTTCCGTTGTAGTCCTGAAAAAATCTGACAGCCGATATGTCAAGTTCAATCGCCACATACTCCGCAAAATACGGAATGTGCAGTCCTGTTCCGCCTATGTCCTTGCGAAGCTGCGCGTTCGTCACGATTTCGCCAGTGAAGAATAACTTGTCGCTTTCAGAACCCTTGATTTCATAGTCAAGCAATATCGGGTTTCTTCTGAATTCGTCCTGATTGCACACGGTCGCTTCGGGCAAAAATTGCTGGTGCTGAATGCCGAATCCCGTCCTCACACGGTCTCGATACACGACGGGGTATTCGGGCGCGTCAACAAGCGCGGAGCCAGTGTACGTTACAACCGCCTGTCCCTGCTCACACTCCATGACAGAACCATGAATCTTGATGTGCACATGATAGTAGTTCATCACCGTTTCTGCGGGGCGTTTGCTTCTCTTTGTGTCCGCTTCCACTTTTATCAGTTCGGTTTTTGCCGACTTCAATTTTGACTCAAACGCTTTGTATTCCGTCTCAAGTGCCGCGCTGTTTTTTATCCATCCTTTTTTTAGAATGTCCGGATTATTCTTTTCCCTATTCAACGCCGTTATCACGGCAAGTTTGAGATTGTCAACGTCAGTCCATGTTCTCATCACCGTTCGTTCACCTGTAATTCGATTGATGAACGCTTCCAGTTTCCGCTGCTTTTTTCCTGTATCACAGTCAGCTATCGAAATTGCATTTCTGTCCCGTATAAAGACAAGTACAGGCATTTTCCTTTCTACGGCATAATTGTATTCCTGTTCTGTAAAACTTATGCCCTCGTCGGGATTGATGCTACCATACTTTCCAGCGATGACCATGACAAGCATGTCGGAATCCGCGATGCTTTCTTTTATGACTTCCCACACACTTCCGTTACGCGCTCCGAACGACTCCATGTTGTTGACCATGTAGCCGTTCATAAAAAGTTCGTAGGACAGTTCTTTTCTAATTTCTCTCAAGTCCTCATATGTTGAACTTAAAAACACTGAATACCGTACATTCATATCTGCCGCCTCCTAAGCAACTGTAGATAAATTGTTATTCTGCGTGACCTTATCTACGTAAGATAGGTTCGCAATACTTTTGAAACTTCTCGCTTTTCGCGAAGTATGTAAAGATTATCAAATTAGTTTTTTGTTCATGTACCTATACCTCCAAAAGTTTTTTTTCCCCTCTCTCCGTCAATTCTTATTTCCGCTATTCACCGTCCGCAGAAGTCGCGGACTTCTTCTTGCCGCCGAGCACCTCCTGCTTAAAATGCGCGATTTCCGTGTTCGCGTAGTCGATGAACGAACTGTAAGCATCCTCGCCCTCAAGCAAAGCATGTGCATTCACGTGGAGCACGAGCATTCTATACGCCTCATCGCTCACACTCCGTGCCGCTTTTAATGCGCCCGCAGTCTTTGCCGAACGCTCGTCCGTACGTTGTCCTGTAAACGAGCGCACATTTTCGTTCGCGGCTTTAAGTTTCTCAACAAACGCCGTAAGCGAAAGTGCCTTCACTTGCTCGGCAAATTTGCCTTCCAAATCCTGAATGAAATTCAAGAGCAAGCCAGTTTCTTTGTCCAACTGCGCCTGCGTGTCAATCTTGTAATCCTTGATGTGCTGTTGCAAAACTTTCGCCGCCTCCGCCATGCTTTCCACAGGAAAATTCGCGTAACCGCCCACGGCTTTTTTATAGCCCACATAGAGCTGGTCGCGCAGGCGGTCGGCTTCGGCGATTTTGTCGGTGGTGAGACTTTTCGCGCTGATTTGCAAGTTCTCGTCCTCCGCCGCAATTGCCGCCCGAAGTGCGGTTACCTGTGCCTTGCATTTTTCGGACACCGCCGCATCCTTTTCCGCCCGCTCCACCATGTTTGAAACGAACGTAAAATGCGCTCCGTTGTTCATGTGCGACGGCACAAATGACTGAATCTCTTTCATAAAAACTCCTTATTTACTATTTTTTTTCGGTCGCAGGGCGAAGCCTTGCTTACCGAGTTTTACTTCGTAAAACTCGCGCTTGTTTTCCACCAGTTCCAGTGTTCCATTGCATGCTGGGAACAAATTTCCGACAGTTCCAGCGTTCCGTCGCTCGCGGGGAAGAAATTTCCGTCGGTTCCAGTCTCCCATCGCTTGCTGGCAACGAATTTCCAATCGTTCCAGTGCCTTGTCGAGCGCGGGGAAAGAATTTCCGTAAGTTCCAACGCCTTGTTGCTCGCTGGCAACGAATTTCCAGTCGCTCCAGTGCCTTGTCGCACCAAACATTTGCGAGTTTTCGTGGTTTCTGCAAAACAAACCTCACGGATGACACACCATTGTCTGCTGAATTTGTATTTTTCGCTTGCTGTGAGATGCTCGGCGTAAAAAAATGAGGATTCAAAAAGTCCATTTAAACACAAAAAGGACGCGCAATGCGACATTTCGTCCACATTCCACGTCCTTTTGTGTGAGAATCGTCCTTTTCCGGAAAAACCTAGGTCGTTATACCCCCCCCCATACGTATAGGAGGTTTATTGCCCATTAAAAACGGCGAGAGTCGCGTGCTTGAGAAGTGAATTTTGATGAATTGTTCGTTATTGAATGCCAACATATTCCTCTTTTTCAGATACAAAACATTTTAGAGGAAATCCACAAGTTTGTCAATTGCAGCAATGAAAGCATGCCAACAACAAAAATGCAGGGTCTTGGGGCGGCAGCCCCAAACGGTGCTGGGGAAAGTGGGTGGTTTGGAGGGAGAAAACCCCCGCTTCCGAGTAGAGGGGTTGTCTCCCTCCAAATACACTTGCTCAAAGGAAAAAAAAATGCTAAAATGCTTTCGTGAAAGCGGCGGAAAAAGAACTGATTTACGATTTGCTCAAAAAAGCCTCGGGCGCGGCGACAGGCTACACTCGCGAGAATTTTTTGGGCGAGACAAATTTCCGCGACGACGAAATTTCCGCGAACGAAATTCCACAAAGCGCGAGCGCAGCGAGCACGCAGGGTCTTGGGGCGGCAGCCCCAAGCGGTGCTGGGGAAAGTGGGTGGTTTGGAGGGAGAAAACCCCCGCTTCCGAGTAGAGGGGTTGTCTCCCTCCAAAACGAACCGGCGACTCTCGATTCAATCGCAAAGAAAATTTCCGCGTGCCAAAATTGCATCCTCGCAAAGACGCGCAAAAACGTCGTGCCGGGCGAAGGCGTTCCGAATCCTGCGGTGCTCGTAATCGGCGAAGGTCCCGGCGCGGACGAAGACGCGCAAGGGCGGCCGTTTGTGGGAAAGGCGGGGCAGCTTTTGGACAAAATGCTCGCNGCGATAAATTTGAATCGCACGAAAAANTGCTTNATCGCGAACATCGTAAAATGCCGCCCGCCTATGAACCGCGACCCCTCCCCCGAAGAATGCGCGGCNTGCTCGTCGTTNTTGCAGGCGCAGATTCACGTCCTGAAACCGAAAATGATTTTGGCNGTGGGAAGAATNGCGTTGCAAAAANTGCTGGACACTTCGATCGGCATCACGAAAATGCACGGAAAAATCTTGGACTACAACGGCATTCCGTTCATGGCGACCTTTCATCCGAGCGCGCTGCTTCGCGACGAATCTTACAAACGCCCGGCGTGGGAAGACTTGAAAATTTTCCGCGCGAAACTTTTGGAACTTTGCCCGAACTATGAAAGCTGAATTCGTCGAAGTCGCGCTCAACGTGCCTGTAAACCANACGTTCACATATTCNGCGATTCCTGCGGGAAAAATTTCTGCGCACGAAAAAAAATCCCAGGGCGANCTNTTTCAAAAAAAGNGCGCGCGNAAAGTCGAGTCCTTCGAATGCGCCGTGGGCGCGCGCGTTCAAGTGATGTTCGGAAACCGGCGCACGACNGGNGNNATAACCGCGCTTCATGAAAAATTGCCGCAGGATTTTCCCGTTCCGCAAANCAAGATTCGCCCGATTCTGCGCGTGCTCGACGAAACGCCNCTTTTGAACGAAGAGACNATGAGCCTCGGAAAATGGATTTCGTCTTTTTACNTGTGCTCGATCGGCGAAGCGTANTCNGCGATGATTCCNGGCGGCATCAAGGAAAGCGAGGCGAGCTTGGGGATTTTCGGCGCAGATTGAAGAAGACGATTTTAGNTCCGAAAANATTTTAAGCTGCGAGCAGAAAAACGCNGTCCAAGGAATTTTGAATTCNGCGGAAATCGAAATTCCCTGCGAAGNAATTTCAAGCGAAAATAAATTCGANGAAAAAAAATCAAAGCAAAAAAATCTTTTTCAATATATTTACGGCGCGACGGGCAGCGGCAAAACCGAAGTTTTTTTGAGCGCGGCGGAAAAAATNNTGGANNNNGGAAAAGGCGTGATTTATCTCGTTCCNGAAATCGCGCTCACTCCGCAAGTCGCGCGCGCAGTCGTAAACCGTTTCGGCTCGACCGTGGCGATTTTGCATTCGCGCCTCACGCCNGCGCAAAAACTTTTCGAATACAAGCGCATCATAAAAAAGGAAGCCCGNGTCGTNATNGGNGCGCGCAGCGCGATTTTCGCGCCCGTNCCNNATTTGGGAATGATAATCATCGACGAGGAGCACGANTCTTCGTACAAGTCCGAAAACACGCCNCGCTACCATGCGCGGCAAGTGGCGATGCANCGGGCGCAATTGAAAAAAATTCCGCTCGTCATGGGAAGCGCGACTCCGAGCGTCGAGGCGTGGAATTCAATCGCGCAAAAAAAATTCGAATGCCATTNTCTCACNAAAAGNCTTTCGGGCGGAAAGATGCCGCTCATCGAATGCGTGGANTTGTCGCGCGAAAAAATCGAGGGAAGCATTTCGAAAATNCTNGAAGATGANATNCGCGCNACGCTCGCGGAAAANCGCCAAGTGATTTTGTTNNTNAACAGGCGCGGCTTCAACCACATTTTTCGCTGCCAAACTTGCGGCTTCGAGCTAAAGTGCAAAAATTGTTCCGTGCCGATGACNTACCATAAAGTGCAAAANAAAATTTTGTGCCANTATTGCGGCTACTCGCTAAAGCCNCTTTCGGTNTGNCCGAAGTGCGCGTCGCTCGACATCGGCTATTTGGGATTCGGAACGGAATTCATCGAAAACGAAGTGAAGNCGAAATTTCCTTCGGCGCGCGCNATCAGGCTTGACACNGATTCGCTCGGAAAAAAAAACGANCTTGAAGAAAAAATCGCGGCNTTCAAAAACGGCGAGGCCGACATTTTGCTCGGAACNCAAATGATCGCAAAAGGNCTGAACTTTCCGAAACTGAAATTGGTGGGAGTGATTCTCGCGGACACTTCGCTGCACATCCCGGATTTTCGCGCGGCGGAACGCACGTTCTCGCTGATAACGCAAGTGGCAGGAAGGGCGGGAAGATTTTTTCCCGACGGAAAAGTCATCGTGCAAACTTACTCGCCCGAAAATCCCGCGATNTATTTTGCATGCCATTCGCANCCGCAGAAATTTTACGCCGACGAAATCGAACTTCGGAAGGNGCTTTCGTTTCCGCCGTTCTCGCGGCTTTTGCGCTTGGTTTTTCGGAGCACGGTGGAGCGCGACGCAGAGCAATGCGCCAGCGAAGCGAAAAAAATTTTGAGCGCGGAATTGCAAAGCCTCAAGGAAAAGCACACATCGGGCGCGGCGGAAACTGAAATCCTCGGGCCAAGCGAATGCGCGCTTTCGAAAGTCGCCGCGAACTATCGCCACCAAATTTTGCTGCGCGGAAATTCAATCGCAATTTTGCAAAGGCTCGCTTCGGTTTTGATTTATTCTTTCCGCGCGCCGCAAGGCGTTTACATCGAAGCGGACGTTGACCCGGCAAGCCTTTTATGAATGCCTTATGAATGCCGCCGCGTTCCGTCGAATTTGACCTGCCACAAAAAAAGCCCGTTCGGCGGAGCGGTAGGACCTGCGTTTTTTCTTTGGCGGGAGGAAAGCGCGGCCTTGAATTTTTCCGCCCCTCCCCCGTCGCGCTCGAACTCAATCAGCGTTCCCACGAGCGAGCGAACCATTTTCCACAAAAACGCGTTCGCCTCGATTTCAAAAACCAAAAGCCTTTGCCCGAACAAATCTTCCTGGAAAAAAAATCGCGCGTTTTCCACGTAGCGGAAAGTCGAGACGCTTTTGTCGCCCGAAGCCGCGAACGTCGCAAAATCGATTTCGCCTTTCAGAATCGAAGCCATTTTTTGAAGAGTTTCGATTTCGGGATTTCTTTTTATTTGCCAAACAAAGCGAGCCGATGCCGCGCAAGGAATTTCGCAAGGCAAAATGAAATAGCGATAGACGCGGCTTGTGGCAGAAAATCTCGCGCTGAAATTTTCAGGCACTTCGCAGGCGGAATTTATCCGAACATCGCGCGGAAGAAAATTGTTCAGCGCGCGCGGAATGTTTTGCGCNGGAATCGATTCAACCGGGCAAAAAAAATTCGCAGCCTGCGCGCGCGCGTGCACGCCCGAATCCGTGCGCCCGCTTCCGTGCAAATCGATTTTTTCGGAAAAAAGTTTTTGCAGCGCGCGCTCCACTTCGCCTTGAACCGTGCGCATTTCCCGAACGTCCTTGCTAGCGTCCTGCCTCTGCCAGCCGCAAAAATCCGTTCCGTCGTAGGAAATTGTAAGGAGAATGTTTCGCATTTTCAGATGTTCAAATCCGCGCTGTCCAAAATTTTTGTTAGCGTGTCGTAAAGATTTCGCGCGTGTTCCAAAAGCGGGCCGGGCTTTTCTTTGGAAGTTTTTCCAAGACCGAAAATTCGCGCTATGGAAATTTTCACTTCGTCAAGTTTTTTCAGTCGCATCGCAGAATCGGCCGTTTGTCCGTATTTGTATTCGAGCAAGCCGCAAAGATAAATCACGCCGTCCCAGCCATAATTTTTGTCGGTGTCCGGTCCCATGTTAGCGAGCGTGGAACTTTTTTCCAAGCGATCAGTTTCNTTTTGAACCGNCTGCTGATAAAAGNAAGNNGCTTTNTGATAAAANATTTTCGCCGCCACATCNAAATTNTGNTCGGGAACTTCTTCGTTCAAATCGTCGCAAAGCCATGCCAAGCGAAGCGTCANAATCGCGCGCTTNATCGTCGGNATGTANGCCAAATCCACNACATCATAGCTCAAAATCGCCAAAAGATACATCGCCGCGCCATCAAGCAAATTTCGATTGCGAGTGAGATCATAATAAGGAAAAATCAAATTTACGAATTTTTTTCGCGCTTCTGCCGTATTGTACACCCTTTTGAGCGACTCTTCATCTTTTATGTCGTTAAAGTCATTCCAAAAAAACGCGGCGTGGCAATTCGGACACGCGCCCACGGCATAAATGAGCGGATTTATTTTTCCGTAGCGAGCCGTCGGAACATATTTTCGATGCAATTCCTCGGTAAGTTCGCCCGCGCTCAAACGGCCGCTTCCAGTGAACATTTCCTCGCGCTGAAAAGTGTGCCTACATGCCGGGCATCGGATTTTTTCCTTTGCCCAGTACGAAACCGCGAGCGGCTTTTTCGACCCCGTGTCTTTTTTTGAACGTGTGTACATATTTTTTGATTATATCACAAGGACAATTAAATTTCAATAATAACTTCGCTAACCACAAATTCTTTTTCGTGGCTCATCGAAAGGAAAATTTTCGCGCGTTCAAATTCCGGACAATTTTGGCGGAAAATCTCGGCGGCGGAATCTTTCACGAAAAGTTCAGGCTTGCCGTTCGAGCCGCTCACGACAAAAACGTCGCGCAAGTCAAAAACGATTCCAGTTCCCAACGCTTTTGAAAACGCTTCTTTTGCGGCGAAACGCGCGGCGTAATGTTGGCATGCGGCGGAAATCCGATTTTTTTCGAGGCCTGCGGAATTCGAGCCGTTCGCAGGAAAATCGAGGATTTCCTTTTCGTTGAAAAAGCGGCGCAATATTTCGGGATTTTTTACCCATTTTTCAAAGCGGCTCGTTTTTGCCAAATCAATTCCAATTCCGAAAATCATCGTTCGCCACTTTCATCCAAAATCACAGGGATTTTTTCGCGCACAGAAATCGAAATGCTTTCCACGGAAATTGATTCCAAATGAAAATCTTGCGGCAGCAACACGGTGACAGGAATTTCATATTCACCTGCTTCCGAAATCGCGCCCAAATCCGCGGAAAGCACGCCCGGCAAAATTTCGTATTCGTCAAGCACGAGCTGTGCGCCCATGATTGAAAAGTTTGCGAAAAAATTTCCTTCGATTTCGAATTCGGGATTAAGGTTTTTCAACTCAATCGGAACGTTGCTGAAAGATTTCGTTCCTTGAACAAGTCCCACTTCCACATTGACTTCAACTTCGGAAGCACCGTCAATCTTTACAAGGCGATTGCGATTTATGATGCGCTTTCTCTCGGAAAAACTTTCGGTTTTTTCATCGATGACGACGGCTCCAACTTCGAGCGCGTTCACGTTTTCCACAATTGAGCGCGGTCCGAAAATCTCAACATAGGGAGGGGTAACAGAAATTTTTTTGACCATGTAGCCGTAAGGGCTTCTGCCGATTTCGTATGGCACGACTTTCACCGCGCGCGAAATATTTTTTTCAAGATGAACCTTTATTTTCTCGGGATAAACCGTAACTTCGAGAGGATCAAGGCTTTCCAAATTCGAAGGCAAGCTCACCAAAACTGGCACGTCGAAATTGCCTTCTTTCGTGATGTAATTCAAGTCAAGCGTAGCGGTGATTCCTTCGGCATTCACATGCGAAATGTTTTCGGCATTCGTGCGAATCGTCACGCTCACGCTTGAAGGCAGGTGAGTCGTGCAAAGCATTTCGCCTTCCTGCAAAACGTTCAGCCTTACGGCGAGACTCCTTCGCTCAAGAGAAGTGTGCTGGTTGAACATATATAGAACGCAGGCGGCTACAATGCAAATCGCCTTCGCCGGCCACCTGTCATTCAGCTTTTCCAAAAGCGGCTTTATTTTCATCCACTGTATCCTCGATTGTATATTGTTCGCTCGTTATGCCGAGCAAATAAACTAGGGTTTCCGAAAGTTCCCTCATCGACAAATTGTAATGCAAGCGTGAATCGTATGAAAGGCTGATTGCGCCAGTTTCCTCCGAAACGACGAGAACCACTGCGTCCGTGGTTTCGGCAAGTCCGAGCGACGCGCGATGCCTCGTGCCGAAAGTTTTCTTTATGTCATATTGTTCGCTCAACGGAAGAAAGCATCCCGCGCTCAAAATTTTTCCGCCCTGAATTATCACCGCGCCGTCATGCAACGGAGTGTCGTGCCCGAAAATCGTCACGAGCAGGCTCGAAGACAAATCCGCGTTTATCCTTGTTCCAGTTTTCACGATGTCGTCGAGTTTTGTATGGCGCACGAAAACCGCAAGCATTCCGCGTTTTTGCTTGGAAAGAATTTCCGCCGCCATCAAAACGGAATCAACGTAAGAATGTTTTGAACGAGTTCCGAGCGAAAACCATTCTTTTTGTCCGAGCCGCAAAAATATTTTTCGGATTTCGGGCTGAAAGACCACGGCGAAAACCACGAGAAATCCAGGCGCGAGCGATCCGAGAATCCAAAGCAAAGTTTCCAAATGAAAAATAATCGCGGTGAGATACGCCACAACAATTATGAGCGCGCCCCGCAAAATTTGGATTGAGTTCGTGCTGATGATGATTTCATACGCCTTGTAGAGAATGAACGCCAAAATCGCCATGTCCAAAAACGGACGCACGGCATCGTAAATTGTCCAAAGTTTTTCAGCAGCAAACATTTAAAATTTCCTTCAAAACTTTTACCGTATCGACTGCGGCGGCAACGTCATGAACGCGCACAATCGAAACTCCGTTCAAAATCGAATAGGCGTTGGCAGCGATAGTTCCCCAAAGCCGCTGCGCTACTTTTCTTCCGCAAACTTTTTCAAAAAAACTTTTTCGCGAAAGAGCCATCAAAACCGAATATTTTCCGCCGCACAATTTGCCCGCATTTTTTATCAAGGCGGCGTTTTGCGCCGTGTCCTTGCCAAATCCGATTCCAGGATCCACGATGATTTTTTCAGCGGCGATTCCATTTTGCAAGGCGAACTGCGCGCGCTGCGCCAAATATTCGTCCACTTGCGAAAAAATATTTTTTTCGCCGCGCTCGTTCATTATAGCAGAATTTCGTCCCGGTTTGCAACTGTTTTTTTTCATCGCGTTGTGCATAAGTATCACGGGAATTTTTTCGCGCGCCGCGAATTGCGCCAAGCGAGGATCGTCTTCCAAGGCNGAAACGTCGTTCAAAATGTCCGCGCCGGCATCGAACGCCGCGCTCATCACATCGTATTTCCGCGTGTCAATCGAAATCGGAACGTCGGAAAATTTCCTGATTTTTTTTACGAGCGGAATCACGCGGCGCAGTTCTTCCTTCGCGTCAATGTATTCGCTTCCCGGGCGCGTGGATTCTCCGCCGANNTCGAGNATGTCCGCGCCCTGCTCGACAAGGCGTTTTGCAAGGCGCGCGCCGCCGCGACTTTTTTCCCAAAACGAATCTCCGTTCGCATTAACGATTCCCATCACGAACGCGGGATTTTCGGTCGAGAGAATTTTGTCTTTCAAAAAAATCGGCCTTGCCAAATTTTCTCCAAATTAAAATTAAATTTCTTCGCCACGGAAATTGAGCTGATTCAAAATTCCCAAAGCTTCTTTTTGAATGTCGTTCGGCGAAAGAAAGGCGGCTTCGAGAATTTCTTCCCTCGAGCCTTGCGCGGGAAATTTTTTCGCGAAAGCCAAAACGCCCGCAGAAAAATATTTTCGCTTGAAAAGAGCGGCTTCCAATTCTTCCCCCACTCCGCCCGATTTCACGCCGTCCTCCACAATCACAACCGCGTCATAGCGGGCGCAAGTCTCGCAGAAAAAATCTTTGTCGAGCGGAGAGACGAAACGCAGATTGTAGATGTCCACGTAAACGCCTTGCAGCAAAAGCGAGCGCGATGCGACGACGCATTCCGAAAACATCGAGCCAAGCGTCACAAGCAAAACGCGCCGGAATTTTTTTCCGTCGTCCTCCCAAGAAGCGTCTTCAATTCGTCCGCTTTCAAAATTGAATCTCACCGCCAAACTCGGCGCAAAGCGTTCCGCGCGAACAAGCGTTCCCCTCCCCGATTGCAGCGGAGCGAGGAATTCTTCCATTTCCGAAGGCGAAGTTTTTTTCGGATAGCGAATCACGCAAGGCGCGTCCAAAGCCGCAGCGTATTCCAGCATCAGTTCCAATTCCGCGCCGCTCGCAGGAGCAAGGAAATTTATGGCGGGAATATTTTTTATCAGCGCGATGTCAAAAATTCCTTGGTGAGTTTCGCCGTCGTTCGGAACCGCGCCGCTTCTGTCCAAAACCAAAACCGCGTGCAAAGAAGGAAGCGCGATGTCGTGAATGATTTGGTCGATCGAACGCTGAATGAAAGTGGAATAAATGCAGACGACTGGAATCATTCCGCCCTTCGAAAGTCCCGCCGCGAAAGTCACGGCATGCTCTTCCGCGATTCCCACATCGAAAAACCTTTCGGGAAATTTCCGCTCGAACGCCGCAAGTCCCGTGCCCTTGGACATCGCAGCCGTAATCGCGACGATTTTTTTGTTCGACTCGGCAAGGCGCACGATGGACTTTGAAAAGCATTCGGTAAAACTTCTTCCGTAGAATTTTTCCGCCGAACCGTCGCTGATATTGAAAGGCCCGATTCCGTGGAACATTTCGGGATTGTCCTCGGCGGGCGAATAGCCTTTTCCTTTTTTCGTCACGACATGGACGATCACGGGATTTTTCAATTTTTTCACGCGCGTGAAAATTTTTTCCATTTCGCGAATGTCGTGNCCATNCAGCGGACCAACATATTCAAATCCCAAATCCACGAACAAATTGTTCGTGAGGAAAAAGCCTTTGATTCCGCGTTTCAGGCGAAAAATCACTTTTTGCAAAAAACGGCTGAGCGGCAAATGCTCGACAATCTTGTCNATGCCGCGCCGAATCGACTGGTACTGAATCGACATCGTGAGGCGGCTCAAATATCGCGAAAGAGAGCCTTCGCTCGGCGAAATNGACATTCCGTTNTCGTTCAAAACGATTATNAGANTCGACGGAATNGTTCCGAGACGAGAAGCGATTTTTTTTCCNGCGTTGAGCANGCCTTCGTAGGCAAGCCCACCAGTGAGCGCGCCGTCGCCGATGACGGCNATGACTTTTCCGGGAACGCCTTGAATTTCGCGCGCCTTCAAAAGCCCAAGGCTTTGNGAAATCGAAGTGGAAGCGTGCCCGTTGTCAAAAAAATCNTGCTCGCTTTCNCGCTCCTTCGTAAATCCCGAAATTCCTCCGCCAAGCCGAATCGAGTCGAAATCATCGCAGCGTCCGGTGAGCAATTTGTGGGCGTAACATTGATGGCTCACGTCCCAAACAATCGCGTCGCTCGGCGAAGAAAAAACTCTGTGCAGCGCGATCGTCAGTTCCACCACGCCAAGATTGCTCGCCAAATGTCCGCCGTTGTGAGCGACGACATTTATTACGCGCCGACGAATTTCTTCCGCCAACGCGAGNAGCTCTTTGTGGGAAAGATTTTTTATTTTATCGGGAGAATCAATTTCAGCAAGCAAGACGA
The DNA here is from genome assembly GCA_014804005.1 of Treponema sp. Lineage (GTDB taxonomy): Bacteria > Spirochaetota > Spirochaetia > Treponematales > Treponemataceae > Treponema_D. Next base: position 25,673 of record JAAVAP010000001.1, read on the forward strand.
TGAACCTTTAATTCAAATTAAAAAAAGACCGCTCACAGAGCCAACGCGTGGCATCATAAGCGGCCTTTGGCACAGATTACTTGCTCTTATGCCGATTTTTCCTAAGCATCTTCTTACGCTTATGAGTGGCCATTTTCTGACGCTTTCTTTTTTTTCCNCAAGGCATTTAGGACTCCTCTAAAAATAGTATCGATACTTTTTCTATTTTATANTTTTTGCGCAATTTGGTCAAGTGTNTTNCACTTGCTCTGTAAGGAAATTTATTTCAGTCGCACCGCAAATTCNAAAACAAAAAAGCGCNAAGAAGTTGTCCCATAACTTCCTCTTTTTCCACCTCGCCACTTTTTTCGCCCCGCATCATTTTCACCNAATTTCGCAAAAAGCAATTTTTGTATAGTAAAATTACGAAAAAAAATTCAAAAAAAATCAAGTTTTTTCAAAAACCCACTTGACATACCCCCCCCNATGCTACCATACCGCAATCCCTTTTTCGGGAATTNTAGGAGGCAAAANATGAAANATTTTTGTGGAAAANAAGGAATCGCGGCGGCGTTTCTCGCGGCAGCAATGGCACTTTTTTTGTTTTTCGGATGTTCATCGGGCGGCGATAACGGAATGGGAGAAATTCCAAACCAAGGCGGATATCCTGGTGGTGAACAAAAACCCGACGAAGGCGAAAACCAAGGCGAAGAAGAGCCGAAAACATTCACTGTAACGTTCAACGCAAACGCGCCCCAAGGCACACAGGCGACNGGCACGATGGCGGCGCAAACCGTCGCGCAAGGACAGACGCTCACGCTTACAGCAAACGCCTTTTCAATTGCCGGATACGTGTTCAAAGGCTGGGCGGAAATTTCCTCGACAACAGAATGGAAATACTCGGACGGNCAGAAAATCACCGTTTCCGCCGACANCACGCTGTATGCCGTGTGGGAAAGCGAAACGCCAAAGCCGCAGCCAAAAGAAGTCAAGGTATTGTTGAAAGAAATCATCGGAGATGCCGAGTACGGNACGATTTTAGCGGAAATGGCGNCCGGAAATTTGACATTGACGGCAGAAAAGATAAAGGCAGTAGGCGACTATTTCCCCGCCCTCGAAAAAGACGCTGAGAGTGGCAAGGAAGCCAAAGACGTGGAAAACACTGCTACAATCTTGCAAAACAAGGAAGCCTTCNTCGCCCAAGCCGAGGGCGAAATTGCGGTCAGGTTCGGACCGATATATCCTGACTGGGATGAAGAGAATTCTTTTCTCTTTGACGAAGANGCGGCCGAAAAAAAACACGTCGTCACCTACAAAGTGAATGTTAAATTTGAGGGCGAGTTCAATCTTGACGAAATTNCATTGCCAGCAAATCCAAAAGACAATGACGAAAATTACAAAGGTGACTTCAATNACGCGACATTGACAAACAACGGCACAGCCATAACCATTGACAAAATCAATCAAATAAGAGGCTCTTCATTGCCGACATTGAGATTCCCAAATATTTCTGATGAAAGTTCCGCTTTNGATATATATATGTTATATTTTGAATATCAAGACGGCAATTTAGATAAAATTCAAATAAATTATGGGGANGATAATTTAAGCGNCACAACAATAGACGGCAGCAAAATATAAGCGGCAATTGTGCTTGCTCTGCAAAGAATTTTATTTCAGTCGCACCGCAAATTTAAAACAAAAAAGCGCGAAGAAGTTGTTCTGCTTCCCCGCGCCTTTTTCAAAAAAATCTAAATTATCTCGCCATTACTGGAAGTACCTGCTGTTCGTTTTGAATGTAGTGGCTCAAAACTTCTTCGGCAAAGCGCGATTCCAAATTGGCTCGGTAACTTGCGATGCGTCCCACATAACGCAGCGTGGAAGCCGGAGTCCTGTCGTTGCGGACGCGACTTATGCCGGCGTTGTACATCGCGATTGCCGTGGTCTCGTTGTCCGCCACACTTAGGCAATATCTCAAATGCGACATTCCAAATTTCGCGCTCGTTTCGGGATTGTAAAAATCTTCGTTTCCAAGATGCGGAAAACTCCTGTCGTTCAACTGGAAAAGTCCGCGGTCAACCGAGCCGTTCACATTGGTGTTGCGAGCCGCGCGATTGAATCGGCTTTCGGTATAGCAAAGCGCGAACGCAAGCGAAAGCGGAATATCCTCACGGTTTGCCGCATCCAAAATCGCCATCGTAACTTCGCGATTTCCCGTCACGCGCAAATAAAACCATTCCACCGCCACTCGCGTGAGCGGATTCCGATAAAGTTCAAGTCCTTTGTCGGCGGAAGGATCTTTTCCGTCGTCGCTTTCGATTTTAATCGTGTTGAAAGAATCTTTTTCGGCAAGCCATGAAACATTTTGCGCGCGCGAGCCAGCCTCTTCCTTGAGCGGAGTTTCATCCAAAACCTGCGGAATCTCCAGCACTTCGATCAAAGCAATTTCATCATTGGAGACATTCTGGCTCGGCATGAAAAACATAACCGCCAATGCCGCGACCGCAAATGCCGCGCAAATGCACGATGCGGCGATGACCGTCTTGTAAAAACTCGAATGTTCTTTTATGTTTGCCATACTTAAATAATTGCAAATTTTCAGAAAAAAGGCAAGAGTTTTTTTGAACAAAATGCAAAAATTTGACGTTTTTTGCGAAATTTATTGACATTTTTGCATTTTCAAATGTTTTCCGCATTAGGCGCATTGGGTTGAAAAATTTGCAAACGATACATCACTCCGCATTTAAGCGAATATTTTGCAAATAGTACATTTTAATTGAAAATTTCGCACCAAATATTTTTCCAAATTCTACAACTATTTTTCGCGGAAAAAAACATAATTCGGATGCTTTTCCGCCAATTCCCGCACGAAATTTTCCGCCAATTCATCCGCGCGCTCAAGCCCAGAAAACGCGTGAGGAATTTCAAATCCCGCGACATTTTCGCAATCCTTGATGCGGCGAGCGCAATGCTTGAAAGCCGCCGTCATTTCAAGCGCATCATCTATTGAAGAAAGCGCGTTTTTCGAAAAAGGCGAAATCACGAAATTCGCGAGCGCGGCTTCCGTCGATTTTAGTTTTTCGCGCAAAGAAGCAAGAAAAGATTCGTTGTATTTTTCCGCGCCGAACGAAATGTCCGAAAAAGCCACGGCCAGCCGATATTTTCCACCCTTTTCGATTTTTTGAGAAAATTCCGCCTTCGCGCCGTCCACACAAACAGCCGCAATTTCAGTGAAATTTTCGTTTTGCAAAGAAATAATTTCCATATTTTCAATTCCTCTCAATTTGCAAATTCGCTTTTAAAACACAAACAGCCTCTGCCCAAAACGTTTTTTGCAAAACTTTCGGCAAAGGCGCGTCAAAAAAAATTTTTTTCTATTCCGTGAGAATTTTTATGACCTCAGCCTTGTCCTGCGTTTCAAGAATTTGCTGTCGCTTGTCCGCGCTCTTGAACAAAAGGCTCACTTCCGCCAAAAATTGCAAATGTGGTCCGGTTTTGTTCACGGGAGAAAGCGTCATGATAAAAATGCGGCACGGCTCTTGATCCAGCGAATCAAAATCCACAGGATTGTCGGAAATGCCAATGCACGCCACGAGATCGGAAACAGTGTCCGTCTTGCCATGCGGAATCGCGATGCCATGCTTCATTCCCGTGGACATTTTGCGCTCGCGTTCAAGCACGCATTCCCGGGCGGACGCCTTGTCCGTAACTTTGCCCGAAGCCTCCAAAATGTCGAGCATCTCGTCAATAATTTCTTCTTTTGTCGTTCCCTTCAAATGAAGGTTTACCGTGTCAGGTGTAAGTACAGTCTTGAAATCCATAACTTATAGTGTAAAATCAGTTTNATNAAAAGTCAAGTAAAAAATGTAACAATTTTTGAANTTTTTNCGCNCATTTTGGAAGCGGAAAATCAATGAAATAATGNNGATTTTTNCGTTCTGTGTCGCAAGTCAATAAACCCCGACGCTTTGCGTCGTGGTTTGAAGTCTTCAACACAAATCAAATTTTCGCCTAGAATANTTTTTTCGCGATTTCCATGAATTTTTCTCCGCGATCAAATTCATTCGTGAACATTCCGAACGATGTCGCGCCCGGCGAAAACACGATTGTGTCGCATCCGCATTCGCCTTTTTCNAAATCNGCTTTCATCGTCTCAAGCAAATCTTCCAGCGACGCGAANGGNCCTTTGTANGNNACTCCGCGTTCNTCCAAAAGTTTTGCGAGAATGTCGGTGCCGTTTCCNGCCAAAAGGTAGAGCGA
>JAAVAP010000001.1:29916-81932 GCA_014804005.1 Treponema sp.
GCGGNGTGGNANNCGATTTTTTCGAATCGAGCGNNTCNGCCAAAACNGAAAAGTCAAGNCCTTTGTCNNTGCCNCCCGTGATGAAAATGACNGGNTTTCCGAACGCTTGGCTTGCNGCGGCTGCGGCTTCGGGAACGGTGGAACAAGAGTCGTTGTAAAAGCGCACGGTTTTTTGCACGGCTGGATTTTTCCAAGAATGAAAATATTGCAGGCGATGCGGAATGCCGTTCCATTCGCCGAGNACNNTTTGGATTTTTTCAGCATCNCATCCCATCAAATAAAGCACGAGCGCCGCGTTCATTACGTTTTGCCTCATGTGGCGGCCGGGCACATTCACGCTTCCCAAAATTTTTGTGTCGAAAGGTTTGTTTGGAATTCGTGCAAGCGCGCACAAATTTTCTTGCTCGTCGAATTCGAGCCACACGCCGTATTGCGAATNTTCGAGTTTGTCTTGACTGTAGCGCAGAACTTTCGCGCGGCTTTCCTTTGCGAACAAGTCGCCCCAAGTGCCGCCTTCGGCAGGCCCAGTTCCGATTTCATCCGAATCCGCGTCGCAAATCAAAAAATCATTTTCATCTTGGTCGGCATAAATGAGCCGCTTGTCCGCGATGTATTCGCCCATGTTCGCATACCAATTCTGATGGTCCGGAACGATTTTCGTGATGAGCGCGATTTTCGGTTTTAGAATTCCCCTCCCTCGCAAATCGGCGAGCTGCCAGCTGGAAAGTTCCAAAATTACGGGAGTGGATTCGTTCGTCTGTTCCAAAAAAGTGAGCGGGCTTACCGTGATGTTTCCGCCCAAAAAAGAATTGAAGCCGCATTTTTTAAGGCCGTATTGAATCGCGCTCACGGTGGAAGATTTTCCTTTGCTTCCAGTAATCGCAATAATCGGCGATTTCGTAAAACGCAAAAAAAGGCTTATGTCCGTTTCAATCGCGCGCGCTTCGGCAAGAAAAGGATTGCCTTGAATTTTCACTCCGGGATTTTTTATGACGCAATCGGCATTGCGAAAATCTTCTTTGCGATGTTCGCCCAAAACATAAGTGAGGCGCGATTTGTCGAGCGAAGAATCGTAAGCAATCGAATTGAGCGTGGGCTTTAACTGCGCTTCGGTTTTCATGTCCGTAACAAGAACTTCCGCGCCATGCTTGAGCAAAAATCGCACAGCCGCTTCGCCGCCGCCGTTCAGTCCAAGCCCCATCACGGTGATGCGCTTTCCTTTTATTTCGTCAAGCGAATTGAAGCAACAACCTTTCGGATAAGTGAACGTCATAAATTCTCCTAGTTTCAGCGCGAAGTCAAAAGCGTTTTTTTCTGCTCGAAAACTTCCAGAGCTTCTTCAATCAAAAGCGTAATCAACTCTCCGTATTTTAATCCCCCCGCTTCGCACATTTTTGAAAACATGCTGATCGAAGTGAAGCCCGGAATCGTGTTGATTTCGTTCAAAAAAAGTTCGCCCGAATTTTTGTCGATGAAAAAGTCCACGCGAGAAAGCCCGGAGCAATCCAAAATTTTGTAAGCCGTTTGCGCGAGCGTGCGCACTTTTTCGATTTGCGCTTTTTCGAGCATCGCAGGAATTTTCAAAATCGCGCCGTCAGGATCGGTGTACTTCGCGTCGTAATCATAAAAATCGTGGTTGGGAAGAATTTCGCCCGGAATATACGCGGCGACTTTTCCGCACTGGCTTTTTTCATTTTGAATTGTCGCGTTTCCAGTGACACTGCATTCAATTTCGCGCGCGTCGATTGATTTTTCAATCAAGACTTTGTTGTCCCACAAAAACGCTTCGTCGAGCGCGGCGGAAAGTTCCTGCGCGTTCGTGGCTTTTGCCGCGCCCACGGAAGATCCTGCGTTGCAAGGTTTTACGAAAAGCGGAAATCCGAATTGCGAAATCGCGCCATCGATAATTTTTTTGAATGCCGCGCCGTCGTTCAAATCCGCGCGCCGAACGCAAACATAAGGCACAATTGGAAGCCCGGCGTTTTGCCAAACTTGCTTTGTTTTTTCTTTGTCCATCGTGAGCGCGCTCGCCGCCACCGANCATCCGACNTAAGGAATGTTNGCGGNTTCGAGCAAGCCTTGCAGAATTCCNTCNTCGCAATTCGTTCCGTGNACGCAAGGAAAAACCGCNTCAATTTCAAGNGNCTTGNCNCCGACGCAAAAAGAATTTTTTCCGCGCCCNGGAATCACGCNCACGAGATTTTTTTCATCTTCAATTATNTTGAAAGAATTTTTTTCATCGGAACGCACTCGCTCCAATTCTTCATCGCTNTGCAAAAACCAAACGCCGCTTTTGGAAATTCCGATTGGCACAATTTTGAATTTCTTCGAATCGATATTCCGAACGACAGAACTTGCGGAAATCAAAGAAACTTCGTGCTCGCCAGATTTTCCTCCAAATAAAATNGCNATGTTCATTTTATATTCCCTCCATTGTCACTTTTANATCACCGCCAGTTCAATCCCTATATCCCAATTCCGNCAACGCNTTTTTNGCNTCGGANNCTTCGTCNTATGGCATGACGAAATCTTTGTAGATGATTGTGTTTTCGTGNCCTTTGCCCAAAAGCAAAACTATGTCGCCCGCCTTTGCCATGCTGAACGCCTTNCGAATCGCTTTGGGACGCTCTGTAATAATCAGCAAATTTTCNTNNNGCGACATTCCGGCTTTGATTGCGCCGTTCGCGATGTCCATGCAGATTTTTTGCGAATCTTCGCCGCGCGGATCTTCNTCGCACAAAATTATCGTGTCGCAATATTTTGCCGCNACNTCGCCTTGCAACGGCCGCTTTGTAACGTCGCGCTCGCCGCCGCTTCCGAACAATGCGATTATTTTTCCTTTGCAACGCGCGCGCAATGGCGGAAAAATCACTTCGAAACTTGAAGGCGTGTGCGCGTAATCCGCGATCACTTCGAAAGGCTGCCCACAATCTATTCGCGTCATTCTTCCTGCCACTGGAATCAACGACATTGATTTTTGAAGCAAATCTTCAATTGGAATTGAAGCCGACTTGCTCACGACAATGAGCGAAGCCATGATGTTGTACGCATTGAACGCGCCGTTCAATTTTGTCTTCACAAAAAAAGTATTTTCGTCTTTCGCGAAATTTTTTGGAACGTCAATTTCAAACGAAAGCGAATTTTCGTTCGCGCTGATATTTTGCGCCGTGAGGAATTCGACGTTTTCAGGAATTTCAGGAAGCGGAATATTTGANGTGCTTGTCGCCGCGCGTCCNGCCTTGCCGAGCGAAGTGAAGCCGTAAACTTTTTTCGTCGTCGCCTCGCAAAANTATTTTGCGTTCGCGTCTTCCAAATTCACGACTGCGAAAGATTCGACTTGAACTTCCACATTGTTCAAAATTTTTTTATGATTGTGTTCGTCAAGCGCGCGAAAAAGATTCGACTTGTCGCTGCGATATTGTTCGAAAGTTTTGTGGAATTCCAAATGNTCGAGCGTAACGTTCATNAAAACCGCAATGTCAAANAAAACATTCGAAAGCCGCCCGAGTTTTTTTGAAAGCCCGTGGCTCGAACATTCGAGCACNGCNTATTCGCAGCCTTCTTGAACCATGTCNAAAAGATGCCGCTGGATTATCGGACTTTCGGGCGTGGTCGTGTGCTGCGGATTTGCGAGCGCGCCTTCTCCAATCGAATATTCAACGGTGGAAACGAAGCCCGCTTTTTTTCCCATCAAGCGCAAAAGCTGCCAAATGAATGAAACTGTGGAAGATTTTCCTTCCGTGCCCGTAACGCCGATGACGATGAGTTTCTTTGAAGGATTGTCGAAAAAATCCGCGGCAACAATCGGCATCACTTGCCTGCAATCTTCGACTTTAAGAAAAACCGGCATCACGATGTCGGAAACTTTTTTTTGCGGATTGCCGATATTTTCGAGCGAGCGGCAGACAATCGATTTTGCGATTTGCGCGCTTTCATCNTTGGAAAGTTCGCCCTGATAAATTATGACGCTTGCGCCCAAGTCGATTGCCGAGGCGATGAATTTATTTCCGTTTTGATGAATTCCCGGCAATGCGAAAAACAAAAAATTTTCTTTTACTTCGCGCGAATCGAACGCAAGCCCTTCGATTGGAGTTGCTCCAATCACNGAGCCGTCAAGCGGAGTCGTGCCGTCTGCGGCCACCGCCTCGTGTTCGAACAAATCCAAAAGCGAAGACAGTTTTTTTTGCATAATTCATTATAGCGCAATCGCCGAATTTGTACAAGAAGAAATTTATTTTGAAAGCCNGATTTNCTTGAANCGAATTCCTTTTGTNATTTTCGCGCCTTCGTTGCTGAACGCGATTTGCAGAATGTCGCTCCAATCGAAAAGTCCGCGCGAAGAAATCCATTCTTTTTTTTCNTCGTTCCANGCGCCGATGTCNTGAAAATCTTTCAAAGNAATTTTCACTTTGTGCCACTCGCCGTCTGGAGGCAAAATCTTGCTCGTTACATTTGCGGCGCATCGCCATTTTTCTTGCGAGCGTTTTCCGTTTTCAAAATAAACTTGAATTTTCACGCCGTCTTGTTTTGTGCTCGCTTCNAATTCAAGAAAATAATCTTGCGCGCGCTCGTTTGAAAAATCCGCGCCGCCCAAAAAATCAATATAAAGTCCATTGTAAGTTTTGANTTTTCCCAACTCGACNAAATTTTCGCCGCTAGAATCTTGCTTTTCAAAATGGCAAGATTTTTCATCGCCGTCAAACCAAGTTCGCGCGCGCAATCCTTGCGCAAACGAATTTTCATAAATNGAAAAGTCGCCGCTTTTTTTCGCGCGCTCGNACCAAGAAAGATTTTGCGCCGTCTTTTTCGGAATGTCATATTTTAAACTTCGCAGAATTTCTTCGTCCAAATCGTNGGGAAAAAATTCGCCGCTTCCTTTTTTGAAAAGCCCGAACGAATTTCGATAATCCCAATTGGTGCGCGCAATGTTCGCGCCGTCCAAATATTCCGCAACGATTTCATACCATTTCACGCGATCTTCGTGCGAAGCGAAATTCATAAACACGCCGAATTCGCCGCACCAAACAGGCGCGTTTCGTTCCACGGAAAACTTCGCCAATTTTTCAAACGGCGCGGCCATCGATTTTGGGCTGGAAACTTTTTCATAATTTTCGTAATACCAATTTTCGGAGGCACTTGGATTTTTCGGCTTCGGCGGAATTTTTTCTTTCGCATACGGAAACGGAACGCCTTTTATCCGNCCCAAACCTTCCGTCCAATCCGCGCCTTGATGCGTGAACATCATCGGCTCGTAATAATGAAAAGTGTAAATCAAATTTTCATCTTGAAATTTTGGAAGCGCGAGCAAAGATTCAACCGAATTCCAATCCGCGCCGCCGACTACGATTGCGTGCGTTTTGTCAATTGCGCGAATCGCTTTGATTACATTTTGTTGGATTTTTCCCCATTTCGCATTTTCGATTCCGTGCGGCTCGTTCAGAATTTCGTAGGCGAGATATTTTCCGCTGTCCTTGTAACGCTCGGCGATTTGCGGCCAAATTTTTAGCAATCGTTTTTCGATGTCTTTGGCAGTGTTTTCGGCAGGGCTCCAAGAATGATTGTCCAAAATCAAAAAAATTTTTTGTTCCGCCGCCCATTTTACGGCGTTGTCCAAAATCGAAAAAATGTACGGATCGATTTTGTATTCGCCAGCTCCGCTCGAAAAATTTTCGAAATGAACAGGCAAGCGAATCGCGTCGCATCCCAATTCGCGCACGTCCTTGAAATCCTGTTCGCAGAAAAAATTTTTTTGCACAAGTCCGGCATGCGGCCTTTCGAGCCAATCGGAAAAATTCACGCCTTTGGAAAACGGCGCGTTCACGGCTTTCGTTTGGCTTTTCGCGCCAGCAGCCAAAGAAAAAAGAATTGTCGTCAAAACAAGATTTTTTATTTTCATAAAATTATTATAGCAAAAAAATTCGATTTGTGCTACGATGATTTTATGTACGAAGTTCGCCTTGAAGCGGGATTGAANATTNTGCGAAATTTTTTTGGAGATTTGAAATGTTAAAAAAACGAATNATAGTTTGCCTCGACGTNAAGGANGGGCGCACGACGAAAGGCGTGAAATTNCAAAACAANTTGGACATTGGCGATCCCGTGGAAATGGCCGCGCAATATTATGCGCAAGGCGTTGACGAACTTGTGTTCTACGACATCATGGCTTCGGCGCGNGGAAGAGGCCCGATACTCGAANTGATTTCAAAAGTCGCAAGCCAAGTTTTCATTCCGTTTTGCGTGGGCGGCGGAATCGGCACNATCGATGAAATNCGCTCGACAATTCTTGCGGGCGCAGAAAAAGTTTCGCTCAATTCTCAGGCNGTAAAAAATCCCGCGCTCATAAGCGAAGGCGCGCGCGTTTTCGGAAATCAATGCATCGTCTTGGGAATGGACGNGGCTCGAGACNAATCAATGCCGAGCGGCTACCGAGTTTTCATAAATGGCGGCCGCACAAAAACNGAACTCGACGCGCTCGAATGGGCGAAAAAAGCCGTTTCGCTTGGNGCGGGNGAAATCGTGCTTAATTCGATTGACGCGGACGGCACAAAANCAGGCTACGAAATTCCGCTTACAAAAATGATCGCGCAAAANGTCGGCGTTCCCGTGATCGCTTCGGGAGGGGGTGGCACAGTCGAACACATGACGCAAGTTTTGACAGAAGGACGCGCGGATGCCGCGCTCATNGCGACGATGGTTCATTCGGGACAATACACTTTGCANGGAATAAAAAAAGATTTGGCAAAAGNGGGCGTTCCCGTGCGAATCTGATTTTTNGAAANTTCCAAAANCNNGAATTTCATTCTGCGAAATAAGTCGCGCGNCTCGTTTCGGTTTCAAAAACATCGACCGAATGCAAATACGCGCCGCCGTTTTTTTTGTCCAAAGAAATTCCTTCCGCGTTCAATTCGGCGGAAAGTTTTTCATGAATGAAAAACGCGATTCGTTCCGCGCTGGGATTTTGNTCGAAAAANTCGATGTCGTTCAAATTCGTGTGATCAAGCGCGGCGCAAANTTTTTTCANCGCGGATTTGAGTTTGGAAAAATCCANNAGCATTCCGCCTTCGTTCAAATTTTTTCCCCTGACATGCNCGAAAACTTTGTAATTGTGTCCATGCAAATTTTCGCACTTGCCNTTGTAATCNCGCAANAAATGCGCCGCAGAAAAATCANCTTCAACCCGAACTTCGTACATAAAATCATCGTAGCACAAATTGAAAAAAAATGAAAGAGAGAATTATTTGTTTTGCGGCCCGATCGCGCAAACGAAATTTCAATTTCTGAAGACATTGAAAAACTAAATTAATTCAAACAAGTACAAAGACACCTTAGGCCGAAGAACTTTGGGAATCAACATCATGGCAGAATACAGGTTCTAGGATTTCATTAAATAAAAAAAACGTTGGCGCACATTTGCCGACACATTAAAAAAGTTTTAAAATCCGCGCGATATTTTCGCGTGGATTTTTTGTGGAATTTGAATTCGCAAAAATATGTACTTGCCAAAACTTGCACAAATTTTTTTTCCGCGAAAACCAAACCGCAATCCATTTCCAATTGACTTTTCGCCCCGCACGCGATATAATTGTCCCAATAAAAGCAAATATGTATTCGAAAAACAGTTCCGCATTGTACGAAAACTGCATCCAATGTCCGAGGCGTTGCGGCGCGAACCGCGTGGCTGGCGTTCGTGGATTTTGCGGCGAAAATCTTAAACTTCGCGCGGCCGTTTCGTGTCTGCATTTCGGCGAAGAGCCGCCTCTCACCGTTTTTGGCGGAAGCGGCGCGATTTTTTTTACGGGCTGCACTTTGCGATGCGCGTTCTGCCAAAACTATCAGATTTCGCAGCAAGGTTTCGGCGACGCGATTTCAAAAAGCGATTTCGTGAAAATCTGCCTTAACTTGCAAAATGCCGGCGCGGAAAACATAAATCTCATCACGGGAAGCCATCACATTCCGATTTTAGCGCAATTCATTCGGGAAGCGAAATCCGCCGGCTGCGCCCTGCCCTTTTGTTGGAATTCGTCCGCGTACGAAAATGTCGAATCACTCGAAGCGTTAAAAGATTGCGTTGACATTTGGCTTCCAGATTTCAAAACGCTCGACAAGGATTTTTCGAAAAAAGTTTTTTTTGCGCAGGATTATCCCGAAGTCGCAAAAAATTCGATTTCGTGGATGATAAAAAATTTTCCGCTCAAGACGAAAATCGTTTCCAAAGAAGGACGCGGCGAAAAAGAAAAAATTCTTCGCGGCGTAATCGTGCGCCATCTTTTTTTGCCAGGCCGATTCGAAGACACCGCGAACACGCTCGCATGGCTCAAGAAAAACACCGACGGCAAAGCGATGATTTCGCTGATGTCGCAATACACGCCCGTTTCTTTCAAAGAAAAATCGGAAGAATCGCTCAAGCGAAAATCCGCGCTCGCCGCTTTCGAAAATCGCCTCGTTTCGGAAACGGAAGACGGCGACTTGCGCGACTTGATTGCGGCATACGATTTTGAAAATCTTTTTTACCAAGAATTAAATTGCGACACTTCATGGCTTCCAGACTTTTCAAAGCCCGAGCCATTCGGAAACGCGCTCGCAAAAGTTTTGTGGCATTGCAAATGATTGCGCAAAAAAATGCGAGCCTTGCTTCGTGCAAAACTCGCATTCCAATTCAATTTCGTTTCAACATTTTTTTGAAATTACGAAAATCAAATCAAACCAGGATTTAATTTTCTTTTCCTTTCGGCGCGACGCGCAGCGAGTTCAGCACGGCGAGCAACGTCACTCCGACATCGCCGAAAACCGCGAGCCACATATTCGCAATTCCAAAAATCGCAAGAATCATTACCGCGAATTTTACGGCGAGCGAAAGCGTAATGTTTTGCTTCACAATGCCCATCGTTTTCCGCGCGATTTTTATTCCGTTCGCGATTTGAAGCGGATTGTCGTTCATTATAACAACATCGGCGGCTTCGATCGCGGCATCGCTTCCAAGCGCACCCATCACCACTCCGACATCTGCCCTTGCGAGAACCGGCGCGTCGTTTATTCCGTCACCCGCAAAAAGCAATTTCTCGCCTTTTTGTTTTCGCAAAAGTTCTTCCACAATTCCCACTTTGTCTTCGGGCAAAAGTTCCGCGTGGAATTCGTCGATGCCCAAAAGTTTCGCGGTGGCTTCCGCATTGTCGCGGCCGTCGCCCGTGAGCATTACGGTTTTCTTCACGCCGAGTTTTTTCAGCGCGGAAATTGCGTCCTTGCTTTCGTCTTTCGGCTTGTCGGAAATCACGATGTGCCCTGCGTAAATTCCGTCGATCGCGATGTGGACGATTGTGCCGAAGTCGTCTTTTTCGCAGGAAGAAATTTGCTCGACATTTTGGTTTTGCATCAATTTCAAATTTCCTGCCAAAATTTTCTTTCCGTCAAGTTCAACGGAAATTCCTTCGCCCGCAATTTCGTGAATGTTTCCGAGCACGACAGAATCGCATCGTTCGCAATGGTGCGCGCTTTTGAGCGACTTGGAAATCGGATGGTCGGAAAATTTTTCGGCGTGCGTCGCGATTGCCAAAAGTTCTTCTTCCGAAATTTGCGATTTGTGCGAAGGATGAATTTCGTTCACCACGAAAACGCCTTGAGTGAGCGTACCCGTTTTGTCGAACACGGCAGTTTTCGCCGAGGCGAGCGATTCGATATAATTGCTTCCCTTTATCAAAATGCCTCGCTTCGACGCGCTTCCGATTCCGCCAAAAAAACTCAACGGAACTGAAATCACAAGTGCGCACGGACAAGACACCACGAGGAACATCAACGCGCGAGAAATCCACGGAGTCCATTCGGCGTTCGCAAAAATCGGCGGAACAATCGCGACGAGCACCGCGCCCAAGCAGACAAGCGGCGTGTAGATTTTCGCAAAGCGCGTTATGAATTTTTCGGCGTGGGCTTTTTTCGCGCTCGCGTTTTCGACCATTTCAATAATTCGCGCGGCGGAAGATTCGGACGCCAATTTCGAAACCTTGACTTTTATCAAGCCGTTTGTGTTGATGAAGCCCGCCATCACTTCTTTGCCCGCGAAAATTTCTTTCGGAACAGATTCGCCTGTGAGCGCGCTCGTATCCACAAAAGAATTTCCTTCCACAACAATTCCGTCCAAAGGAATTCTTTCGCCGGGCTTCACTTGAATTATGTCGCCGACGACAACTTCTTCCGGGCGAAGTTCAACGAAATTTCCATCGCGCAAAACAAAGGCTTTGTCCGGTCGAAGTTCGACAAGGCTTTTGATGGAATCGCGCGACTTGTCAACTGCGCTGTCCTGAAAATATTCGCCGATTTGATAAAGCAACATTACCGCCACGGCTTCAGGATATTCACCGAGAATTATCGCGCCAATCGAAGCGACACTCATCAAAAATTGCTCGTCAAAAATTTTTCCGCGCAGAATATTTTTTAGCGCGCAAATCAAAACATTTTTTCCGCAAATCAAATACGCGGCGCAAAGCAAAACCAATTTCGCAATGAAAAACGTTTGGCGCAAAATCTGATTGGAAGAAAGAAGCACGCTTTCTTCCTGAAAAATCGGCAGATGCTCGACCACAACCGCAATGACAAAAAGTGTAGCAGCTACAATGATTTGCTTCAAAGTGATTTCATTTTCTTCCTCGTGGCAATGCGCGCAACCTTCGATTCCGCACGAATGCTCGTGATTGTGTTCATGTTCCATTCTTACCTTCCTAACCCGACAAAAATATTTGAATATATGTTCAAATATTACAAGATACGCATTTTTTTGTCAAGCGGTTTCAGAAAAAAAAGTTTTGTTTTTTTTATATGGAATGCATACAAAAATCAGACATTCCATTCTCTTTCGCAACGCAGTTTACAGCGCGAACGTCGGCGTATGTTTCATTCCGCACGAATCACGCCAATTTTAATCAAAAACCTATTCAATAAATTTTCGTACTGTGCTATAATAGAAGAATGCGATTTACAAGTACAAGAGACAAAAATTTGGACAGCGGCTTCTTGAATGCGATTTTGGACGCGCTGCCGAGCGACGGCGGACTTTATGTTCCCGAAGGCAACGCAAACTTGCGCCGCTGGATTTTATACATGGACGAACGAACACCATTTTCTTCGATTGCGGGCGCGCTCACAAGTGCATGCATAAACGATGAATTTTCTCCGATAATTTGCGAAACGATTGTAACGCATGCCTTTCCGTTCGAGCCGAAAGTAAAGCAACTCGACGAAAATCTTTTTACGATGGAACTTTTCAACGGTCCCACCGGCTGTCATCGCGATTTCGGAATTTCATATTTGGTTTCGTGCCTTGAAACGATTTCGATTTTGCAGGACAGAAAGCCGATTTTGCTGGACATCACCACGGGAAAGCATGGCGCAATTTTGAGCCATGTCATGCGCGAAAAGAAAAACATAAAATCAGTTTTGGTTTATCCGAAAGGACAGCTTCGCGGACTTTCTGAAAAAGATTTCATTTGGAACGGCGGAAATATTTTTCCAGTGGAAGCGGACGGCGACGAGGAATTATGCCGAAAACTTGTGCGTGAAATTCTTTCCGAACGTTCGCTCGTGGAAAAATACACGCTCACGATTTCCACCACGGCGAACATCGGGCGGCTTTTGCCACATTCGTTTTTTTACACTTACGCATTTTCGCGTCTCAAGAAAAAAGTTTCGGGCGACATCTATTACGCGCTCGCTCCCGGAAACTACAGCAACTTGGTGGCGGGACTTTATAGTTGGCGGCTTTCGCTTCCGATGAGCGGACTTATCGTTCCCGCGAGCGGCGCGCTCAATGTTGACATTCAAGGCTATCCCGTAATTTCAGATTCGCTTGTCCCAAAGGAAAATCGCAATCCAATCGATCCGAGCGTTCCGAGCAATCTCGAACGCCTCGAAGATTTTTTCACAGGATATTCGTCGATGATAAAGAGCTTCATTTATCCTGCAAGAATTTCCGATGCGGAAGCCGAAAACGCCGCGAAAGAATTGTACAAAAAATATTCACTTGTTACGGATCGAGCCACATCCCGCGCTTTCGCAGCGGCAAAAAAAACCGGCAATTTGGAAACTGGCTCAGGCGACGCGGTGGTTTTGATTCAGCGCGACCATCCTGCGTATTCGGCCGAATTTGCTCAGCACACTTTGGGCGAAACAGTTTCCATTCCGCAAAATATTTTGGACGTGCAAGCACCGTTCAAATTAAATCGAAGCCCAATAAAGACGCGTGAAGAATTGATAAAAATTTTAGACGAAGTGAGCGCAAGCGCATAAAAAAACAGCGACTGTATCAGTCGCTGTTTTTTGGCAAAGGATGCCGCGTAGAAAAGTTTATTGCGAGTTTATTTTTGTATAAAATTACTTTTCCTTTTTAGCCCTCTTTGTCGTGGAATTACTAACAACACTTTTTTTTGCAGATGAAGCGTTTTTGTCTGCCGCCACTTTTTTAACTGAAGCGGTTGTTTTCGTTGCAGACTTTGTGCCAACCATTTTTTCGGAAGACTTCTTTTCCGCCGCGCCTTTTGCCGCCGCCTTCTTTTCAGCAGTCTTTTTCGTCGCGCTGGCGGAGGCTTTCGAAGAAGCCTTTTTCTCCGCAGACTTTGTGGCAGTTTTTGACGCGGCTTTTTTAGCCACCGCAGACTTTGCGGCAGTTTTCTGCACGGGCTTTTTCGCTCCGTTTTTTTTCGTCGCGTTGGCGGAAGTTTTCGACGCAGGCTTTGCACTTGGCGTTTTTTTCGCCGCTTTTCCAGTTGCGGTTTTTTCGCTCGCCTTTTTTGCAGTCGAAGTTTTTTCGCTGGTTTTTTTCACGGTCGCTTTAACGGCGGTTTCTTTTTTAGGCGCGGCTTTTTTCACCTCGACTTTCGCCGTCGTGGCGGATTTTTTCGCGGGCGATTTTGCGTCTGCCTTTTTTTCTGCCGCAGAAGTTTTCTTCGCGGTGGATTTTGTCGCAGTTTTCTTTGTCTCGGAAACCGTTTTCGCCGCGGATTTTGCATTCGACTTTTTCACCGCAGATTTTTTCTTTTCCGCGAACGCGTCGATGAAAACCAAACATTTGTATTCGGCTTTTTCCTGCGCGTCGAAAAGCGTTTTGTACAAAGAAAGAATTTCTTTTTCCGCATTCGCGCCTTCGACAAATTCGTTTTGCGCCGCCAAGAAAAGCGTCCGCGCCAATTCTTCTTTGTTGAACCAAACGACATTGTCGAATTCGTTCGCGCGGCTGAGCGCGGGCGCATCGCTTGATCCGCAAACAAAATTCGCAAATGCAAGCGCGGCTTTCTTTTGATTCTTCACGTCGAGTTTCGGCAAGGCAAGTTTTGTGAGCAAAAACGCCCTATACAAAATGTCGCGCGCTTCGGGAATTTCCAAGCCCGCGCTTCGCATGTATTCGCAGAATTTTCTGTCGAGCGACCAACGTGTGGAAAACGATTTTTCGTTCAAGTTGAGCGCGATCGCGCTTGCGACAAGAATTTCGTTTTCCGTGAACTTTTGCATTTTTCCGGCGAGAATGAATTCGGCCTTGCTCTTCGCCTTGTCCAAAGTTTTTGCGGATTTCGTCGAGGCAGATTTTTTCATGGAAATCATTTTCAGAATTTCCTTGAAAGATTTTTCGAATCCCGCGAATTGTTTTTCGGCAGTTTTCTTTCCAAGTTTCATTCCAAAAATTTTCGCGTCCTCTTCGGCAAAAATCGCTGCGGTCTTGTAAAATTCGATTCCTGATTTTTTCACGCCGTCGAGGAATTTTTTCGCGGCGGCCGCGCTCGGCTTTGCAAAAACGGCGTTCGCTTTGGCAAAGAAATCTCCGCCAGCGAATTTTTCAAGCGCGATGTAAAGTTTGTGATAGCGATATTCTTCCCATTCCACTTCAAGATCGTAGCAGCCGCGTCCGTTCAAAACGGAGCAGAGCGTGCTCCATTTTTTGTCGAGCGTGTCGCTCACTTGATGGATGTCGAGCATGATTTGACATTCGAATCCGTTCAGCGAAATGAACATTCCGCTTTGGCAGATGTCCGCGCATTTTCGCACGAACCAAAGTCCCGAACGATGCTCGCGGAAAATGAGGAATTTGTCGTTTTCGGCGGTGAGTCCCAAGCCTTCGGAAATCGAGCGGGATTTCATCGCCTTGTCTTCGCCGAATTTCACGGCGTATTCGCACGACTGCTTTATCCAGCCGGAAGCGCGTTCGTATTTGTTGTTATAGAAGACAACNGCGTATTCGTCTCCCGANCGGTTTGAATATGCGAAAACNTTTTCGTTCACGCNGCCATTGTCCCAAACGTCGTAGAACAAAAAGTCTTCCACTTGCGCGAACAAATAGCGTTTGTGCATGAGCGGGAAAATGTCGTGGCGATGNCGATTCATCAAATCTTCGTCGGGCTTTTCGTCGCGGTACGCGCGGGTGTATTCCATTCCGTATTTTTCTTCGAAGCCTTCGAGCTGTCCGTGTCCGAACATCGGCAAGCCCGGCATCGTCACCATCAAAGTGCAAACGCCGAAATATTTGTCGCCCTTGCCGAATTGNGCCACCGCAGTTTCCTCGTCGGGATTGTTCATGAAATTCACGTANCGNTTGAGAATTTCAGGATCGAATTTTATCGTGTTCTTTACGGTGTCGCGGTACTTTTGNTTTTCNTCTTTTTTGAGCATNTTCATNAATGCCGAATTGTANACGCGATGCATTCCGAGAGTTCGCACGAAATATCCTTCCATCATCCAAAANGCCTCGGCGAGCAAAAGCGTGTCNGGCACTTCCTGCGCCACGCGGTCAACCACTTCGCGCCAAAATTCATTCGGAATCGCCGCCTCAAAATCCGCNNAAGAAATGGCGGATTCGCTGCGCGTGGCAATGTCGCCTCCATGTCCTGGCTCCGGATACCAAAGCCTGCGAATGTGCTTTTTNGCGAGAACCATCGCNGCGTCAAAACGGATGATCGGAAAATTGCGCGCGACNTGCAAGATTTCCTGCATAACGGCTTCGCGNGCNTCGGGATTGAGAAAATCGATTTGNGCNGTGTCGTTCCAAGGCATTCCCGTGCCGTCGTTTCCGTGGTAAATATATCGAGTGTCGCCTGTGGCATTGTCAACGCGCTTGAAAACTACGGCGCAATCCGATTTCGAATAGTAGTGATCTTCAAGGTAAACTCCGACTCGCCCGTCGTAGGAAAGATTTTCGCCGTTGTAAGAATATTGCGGGAAAGGATTGTCGCGCCGCTGGACAAAAAGGTCGGGGCGTTCGACGATCCAGCGCGAATCCATCGCCGTGTGGTTTGGAACCATGTCGCTCGCAAGCCGAATGCCGCGCACCCAAAGCCTGCGCCGCAAATTGTCCACGGCTTCCCATCCGCCCAAGTTGCCCGCGATCGTGTAGTCCATAAGGCTGTACGCGCTGGACGCGGCTTCGGGATTTCCGCAAATCTGCTTGATTCTTTTCGAAGCGTTCGAGCGTTCCCAAAGCCCTATGAGCCAAAGTCCCGTAAATCCTTCGTCGCGCAAAGCGTCCAATTCCGCATCAGGAATTTGGTCGAGGCGCGTGATCGGATAGCCGTATTTTTTCGTGAGCTGGTCGAGCCAAACCAAAATCGTTTTTGCCATGAGCACGACTTTCGGCATCCAGTCGCGGTCGGGCGAAAAACGCTCGTATTCGTTCATCAAATTGTCATAATTGTACGGCTCCATGTTCACTTCGCCGCCGGTGGTCGGATGCCACGCGGCCTTTTCTTCTTCGCTCAAAGTGTCCAAACTCGCAAGCAGCCGCTTTTTGAGCCATTCGCCGATCAAAGTCATCCAATGTTTTAAAATATATTGAAGCTGCCCGCGCAAACTTTTCGGGCTGAAATTCATCGGCTCGCGAAGGAACGTGATGAAATCGTTGTTGAACGGCCCGAATTTTTTTTGCGTCTTGAAATATTTTTCGGTTTCCTCCCACGCTTCCATGTAAATCGGATTTTTCCGCAAATGCAAATCGTTGAACAAAATCGAAAACGGCTTGAACGCGGGATTTTCGTTCGCCAAATGAAGCATCATCAATTCTTCGAACGCCGCCTCGCGATTCGTGCGCTCGAATCCCGTTCCGGAATCTATCGCGGAAAGCGAAAGATATTCTTCCACGCCGACTTCGCCGCGATAAACCGCCGTGGGCGGAAATTCCTCGCAAAAATTTTTGAGCATTTCGTCGATCTTTTCGCGTCCGAATTTTTCGTCAAGCGCGGAAAGCGCGCCTTCGAAAGAAGATTTTATTCCGTCGCGCCGATAAAGCATCGAAACGTAATGCAGAATTTCGTCGATCAAGCCCATCGCGTTTATCTGCCCGGCAGAGACGCGCTTTTCGCTCATTCCAAGCGAATCAAAATATTTGTTGAGCCTTTCGGTGAAAATGCGGACGCCTTGCAAGCTCGTTATGATGACGTTTCCTGTCGAACTGTAAAGCGATTGCGAAAAATTGCATTTATCGCGAACGGCTTTTGAAATGTGAAATTCATTGTATGAAAATTTCATTTTTTTCTNCCAAAACAAAATTTANTTGCTGATTTTAATAATTTTAGCACACCGCGTGCCTTTTTGCAATTGATTTTATTTGCGAAAGCAAATCCTTGTCCTTCGCCAAATCTTCCAAATCGCACGGCATTCTGTACGTCCAGTTGAATTCGCTCACTTCGCCGGGAATGTTGATTCGCTCGTCCTTCGGATTTTCAAGCCAATAATTTTTTTGCAAATACAAAAAATCCTGAAGCGGATGAATGCACCAAACGCTTTTCGCACAAGCGGCCGCTTCCAAAATCGCCCGCGCGACTTTCGGCGAAAATTCCGCGAAATCGTTTTCGTGAATTTCGTTTTCGGCGAAAATCTTTTCGTTCGCGCGGAAGAACGCCGCCGCGCTTTCCTTTTCCGAATTCCACCATTCGCGNATCGTGCTNGAATCGTGNACGCTCGTAGTCGCGACGCTCAGTTCGGGATATTGCGAGAACGGCACGAACGGCGAGCCGCCCTTGCTCCATTCNCGCGCCCAGCGCACCACGAAAAGCCGCAGGATTTTTTCNGCGCCCATGACTTCTTCGACGCATTTNAGCGAAACGCCCAAATCNTCGCCGCACGGAACCATTTTCACTGCGGAAGTGAGCGCGCCCAAAATTTCTTCGGCCTGNTTTTTCCATTTTTTTTCTTGCNAGGCGTTTTTGCTTTCCACGAGAGAATCNAACTTTCTTTTTTCNTCGTCGNTCAAANNCTGCCACGGAATGGAATTTTTGTAAGTCCAAGAGGCTGNGTATTTGTCTTTTTTGATTTTGACGAGCGCGCGGCTCCGCCATTTTTCCGCCAATTTCTGCTTGATNTTTTGTTCGGNTTCGGCGGAAACAAGTCCTTCGAAATTCGCTTCGAAAATGTCNTTGTCGCCTTTCAGAGAATCNTTGAAAAGCCACAATTCTTCGTTCGGAAATTTCGTCGCGAGCTTNTCAAGGATTTTNGTTGAAACTTCGTGATTCCATGTGAAATAATCCAGGTCGCCCGTGGGAATGTGAGGCTCGCAAAGCCAGCGGATTCGGCTTTCGTCAAANCCCGCTTCCNTAAGNTCNTCGCGGCTGATTGTCTCGCAAGGCTCGCTGTGNCCGAGAAGNGCCGTGCATTCGCGCGCGGGAATCGCCCAAATTCGGAAAAAGCCCAAAATGTGATCGAGCCGATANGCNTCNTAATATTGCGNCGCGCTTTTAAGCCTTTCTTTCCACCAAGAAAAATCCGCGGCGCGCAAGGCCTTCCAATTGTAAGTGGGAAATCCCCAATTTTGCCCGGAAGGATTTTCGCCATCGGCAGGAGAGCCAGCGCGAAGCGAATGCTCGAAAAATTCCGGCAGCGACCAAGCGTCGCATGAATCTTCGTTCATCAAAATCGGCATGTCGCCTTTGAGAATGATTCCGCATTTTCGGACTTCTTCGGCCGCCTCAGAAAATTGCTCGTGGGCGCGAAGTTGAAGCCAAGCGTAAAAAAGATGATCTTTTTTTTGCGCCTTTGAATTCCATCGCTTGGAAATTTCTTCCGCGCCCGGTAATTGATCTTCCGCTTTCCAAGATTTCCACGTGGATTGCATGTATTTCCATTTTAAATTTTTGTAGACGCAATATGATTTTATCCAGGGATTTTTTTTCATCCAAGCGGAAAGTTCAGGAGTCGCCGAGGCGTTCTTCGCGATTTCGCTCGCTTCGTAAATTTTCATCAAAAGTGAAATTTTCTTTTCCAAAATTCGCTGATAATCGTAGCGACTCACTTTTGGATGCGATTTCAAAAACGAATCGTATTCCGTCTTGAAATTTTTGTCGCTTTTGTAGACGGCCGAAAATTCGGGAAGCGCGGAAATGCAAATGTAAATCGGATGAAGCGCAAACGCCGAAAGCCCGGAATAGGGCGAAGATTGCGTTCCAGTGTCGTTCACGGGAAGAAGCTGGATTATTTCAAGCCCCGCGCTTTTGCAGACTTTCGCAAATTTTTTGAGCGCGGGAAATTCGCCGATGGCAGGACATTCTTTCGTGCAGAGCGCGCCAAGCGGAACTGCCACGCCCGTGGAATTTTTTAAAATTTGTTTGTTCATGATTATATTGTATCACGGATTTTGATTTTCTGCAAAAGAATATTGAATTATTTTTTTTGCGGCCGCTATAATTGATTTTCTATTATGAAGAACACTTGGGTTGGCCGCTACAGGAAGGTGATTTAGCATGGTGTATTTGGAGCAACAACAGTTTGACACAAAACGATTGTGAATTGCTTGTTGAAAAATTGAATTTGAACAGTGGATTTGAAATATTCCAATATGTTTATGGAAATAATAAACGTAAAAAATTCGTTCTGAATATTGCCTCAGAATTAGAGGGGAAATAAAATGAAAAAAATAATTTCGGCATTGCTTTGTTTTATGCTTTTTTCAATTCTGCACGGACAGGGAAGCCAAATGATTTCGCCCGCGACGCGTTTTCCGGCAGATTTGAAGCACGAGGGCTTTTTCAATTTTAAAGGCATTCAAATATCGAATTATTATGAAATGGAGGCGGCGAAAAGTTTGAACATAAACAATGACGGAAAGGAAGACTTTCTCGTTTTGTTAGTTCCAAAGTCCATAATTCCTCCGTTGGACGACGAGTTCGATTTTGACTGCAATAAATATTACAAAAGGGTGATTGTCGAAGTGGTGAGCTGCGGAGAGGATTACAAAATCGGCTCTCGCTACAATTCTTTGGTATCGAACAGGGCGGGATTGGGAAGCGGATTTGACGGCATCGACGTTGTTGGCGATGACATAATAATTTGCCATTCCAAGCCGAACGGAAATATATACTGGGAATTGAAAATGTGGTATCATTATGTTAAAAGGAAGATTATTCTTTTATAGAGTTGATTGCGTGGACAACGACAATAAAACAGTTACGACCGTCTTTGAAGATGTGGTGGCGGAAAACATAAGTATTTCTGATTTCCTGCCGTGAGAATTATGAAGAAGAAAACAAAAATTATTTTATGCGTCCTTTTGTGTATTATTGCTCTGCCCTTGCTCAGGCTACTGGCAATTTATGGCATTATATACGTTGAATTCGGCTTGCATGATAAATACCCAAGCCTGTTCTATAAGGGCGATAAAAATGTGCCGCAGGAGGATGTCATCAAAATTGGAAATATTTATATGCGGGATTTGAAAAAGGATAGAATAAGTGATGACAAAGAAACTCGATATGTTTATAAATATTATATCTTGAAGAAGAACAAATTGTCTCCTTCTGATTTGAACGAAATTCTTTCAGATTATTGCGACGATTTTTTTGACGCGCAAGCCGAATATGATGAGATTCAATTTTGCATTTTCAAGGAATGCCCGAGAATGCCATGGTATTGGAATGATGACGGCTTTTTTCCTGATCTCGAACTGAATTATGAAAATGAAATCGTCACTTACTGGGTGGACAGGGAGCATATATCGTATCGCATCAGGAAGGAAAATAAGACGATAATGGAAGGATGCTTAAAAAGATGACGGCGCGCACGGGAAAACGGCAGGCAAAATTGCGCCACAATGCGGGAGGATTCATTTTGAAGGAAAAACTTTGCCTGTTCATATTCTTGCAGATGATTTGTTTGCTTTTTTACGCGCAGGCGAAAAAACAAAATCATGTTCGGCAAAAAGAGGAAGTAACTATGAAAGAAAAGATTATCTGGGAATTTTTGGAAAAAAATGGTGATATAGAGATATATGATTGCTTTAGATTTGTTTGTGAAGACGATGCAATATTGAAATTGTATTATATACGAAAGATGAAAGACTTTGCATTGGATTGGCTTATGAATAAAGCGGATAATCCTAAATATAAAATTTTTGGTTCACGTCTTCACTTTCCGATGGAAAAGATTCCGGAAGTGGTGAAAACGATGACGGATGCGTTCTATCTAGGAAATCCGCTTGAAGGGCGGTGGAGCTATACAATCGCCCTTCCTGACTCGGAATTTACGGCAGGACTGTCTTTTGACGAAAGGTCATGGGTCATGGATGAATATTCGCTGATTCAAGACGATGGCGACAAAATATGGGAGGACATCGATCTGTATTGGGACATGGAGACTATGAGCAAAGTTCCCCTGAAAGGTACGCGCGTGATGCCAAAAAGTCTAGCCGCGCTGATAAAAGGGTTGCGCGACTTCTACAACGAATGGCAGAAAGCGCATCCAGAATTTGAGAGGATGGAGTGAACAAATAAAATGAACGCGAAAACAAAAATTATACTTTGCTTTGTCGCAGCAATCGCCGCCACAATTATGGCAGTTGCATTGTTTCAGGTAGTTTGTGCGATCTTGGCATTCAAGACTCCGCAAGAAGAAAAATATGCCATTGACTATATCAAAGTTGGACGCACTGCCGTTTGGCCAATGCAAAATCAGCAGAATGATTATGACAACCGTTCGCATGAACGCAAAATTTATTTTTTTATGTCCAATAAAATTATACATGATGAGTCGAAGTTGTTTGAGACTCTTTCGGGGAAATATGATTTTCCAAAGGATGTAGATTTTTATCTGTATGTATATAAAAAATCGAGGCGGCTTCCCAAATATTGGTCGCCCGAATACAATAAATTCTTATTTGACATAATAGACATGCATTATGACGATTTGTATCTTATACTGAAATGCAAGAACGGCACGTTCGAGGTCGTCGAAAAAGAAAAAAGTCTGTTTAAAGACTAGTACGCAGAAGCAAAAAACTTTGCGCAATTCATAAAAATATAGTATACTGTTTATTTAATGAGAAATTCTGTGAAGAACGCGACGCTTTTGTTTTTGATATTCTTGATTTCGGCAGGCAACATTCATTCTGAAATTGACTGCAAATCAGCCGAATATATTGAAATTGAAAATTATATCAATGGCGATGAAAGGGAAATTCCATCTCCCGCTGAACTTGAAAGAAAATATTTTGATAAATCGGAGTCGAAAAAAGACGAGTATTTTAAAATATATGCTTACATTTTGCGGCATAAAAATCCGAGATATGAAAAAGAAAGAAAAGAACTGAATGAAATTTTTCAAAACTTAAACAGTTTTTTTTCGTTGTTGGCAGACGGCGGAATCGGTTTTGGACATGAGTCGGAAAGAATTTGCGCATACGTGGAATACGAATTGTTTTATCTGCAAGAAAATCAGCTTGATGAAAAAATGGCGTTGTCTGATTCTGCAAAAAATGATTTTGAGCATATTCTTTGGACGGCAGGAACTCAGAATGTAAATATGCAACAAAATATGTTCCTTAAAAATTAAGTCCGCAGGAAACATAAGTTTCCGAGGAACTTAATTTCATCCGCGTTAAGCAACTTGTTGTGACGCGGATAATACAATAAGCGAGTTTTCGCAAGAAAACTCGAAGTTAAAATTGTCGCGACATTTCAGCGACAATTTTAACTTTTGAATTCGGGATATTTAAAATATGCGAAAAAAATGCATGAAGCGGTTGAGTTGATGTCGTTGCTTGAATCGCAGATAAGCAATAGGTTTTACAATGAATGCGCGAATAGATATATAAATCGAGTTATGAGAAAAAAACTCGGACGCAAATATGAATGAAAAGCAAAGATTTATTTTTATTATATCCACAATTTCTGTATTGTTTTTTGGCTGTGCCAAAGGCAAGGAAGCCGCAAAGGAAGAAGCCTTCGAAGAAATTCGCGACTTCAATATGATTTATGTCGAGGGCGGGGAGTTCACAATGGGCGACAAGTCAATCCATGACAATCAGCCGCGCAATGTAACGGTAAGGGATTTTTATATATCAGACATAGAGGTGACGCAAGTCTTGTACGAATCTGTCGTGGGACATAACCCGGTATATTCTTATGAAGAGGGAATCAACAAGCCCGTCAATAAAATTTCTTGGTATGACGCAATCAACTTCTGCAATGAATTGAGCGAAAGGCGCGGACTGAAGCCATGCTATGAAATAAATGGAAGGGATGTCGCCTGTGACTTCGGCGCGAACGGCTACCGCCTGCCGACAGAGGAAGAATGGGAATATGCCGCAGCCGGAGGAAAATTTACCCATCATTATGAATATAGCGGAAGTGACGACATAGAGGAAGTCGGCTTCCATTGTGGCAATGCGGAATATTTGAGTATTCAAAATGTGGCTCTAAAGAAGCCCAATGAACTCGGAATATATGACATGACAGGAAACGTGAAGGAATGGTGTTGGAATGAATATGAAACTGAATTCGGAGCATCGTTTTCAGAGCAGCCGCAAAGGGCATTGCGCGGAGGCTGCGTCCATAATTTTATTGACGATTGCATGGTTCGAAAACGGGCGTGCAATGAGCCTGATTCAATCAGTCAGAATTTCGGCATAAGGATTTGTCAATCCGCCGTAGAAAAAACGAACTAGTGCATTGAGGCTGGGATGAAAAAACGGATTTGGAAACTTTTTTTATTGACAACGATTTTGACTTTGCCGCTTGTCTCATGCGCAAAGAAGCCCTTGGAAGAACAGTTTGAGGATGCCATCATTTACCATCCGAAAAGGGTGAGCATAAAGACGCTTGAAAAGATTCTCGACAAGGGCTGTCCCATAGATTATTTGAGTCATGGCAAAACACCGCTTTATGCAATGTGCTATATGAAAATAGGCAACGAGAACGAGGTCATGGACTTTCTCATAAAGAAAGGAGCGGACGTCAACTTTTCGATAGAACTGCATGACGACTCCGAAAACATGCTTCTCCCGAAAAGAAAAAGAGACTTTTGCATCACGAATTGCAATTCGCCGGAAAAGGTTGAATTGCTGGTTTCAAACGGAGCTTCGGTGGATGCCGATTGCGGAAATGGCATTACGCCGCTTGTCTACTATACCTACCTCGCCGCCAACAGCTATGAGCCATCACTGTATCGCACATTGTTAAAAATAATAGAAGTGCTGTTGGATAACGGAGCCGATGCGAACCATCGGCTTGAGAGCAACGTCACTCCGCTTGTCATCGCATTGCAATATGAAAAGAGAGATCTTGTGAACCTGCTTATGCGGCATGGCGCAGAGATACATGAAGACTTCGTAAGAATGAGGAAAAAACTGTATGAACATATCGAAATATACGAAGAGTATCTTTTTTCGGAACTCACCTCCGTCTTTTCGTCGGGCTATGTTGATTTGGCAAAGAAATACCTCGAAAACCACAACGTGGATTTGTTCTCCGACATAGGCATCGGACTTGACTATTTTTGTTGCGCGGTAATCAGCGACAAGCCTGAAATGGTAAAACTCATCCTGCCTTATTACGGAAACATAAACTCCAGGCGATATACTCTTGTCAAACTGCACGACAAAATGCCGATTTATGGTGTTACTCTCTACGGAATTGCGGATGCGTATGGCTGCCAAAACTCCGAAAGGACATTGCTGGAGCATGGGGCTGACGGTTTCCTGCATTATTGATATTATTATAAAAAAGGCGGATATGGCTAAAATCAAGGAGAACAGAAATGAATGAAGAACTGATAAATGAAATGCGAGATGCAATTTTTGCGGATGATCTGGAGCACATAAAAAACTTGATTGAAAAAAATAAGAATTTAATTAATGCGGTAACAGACTTTGGAAGTTTTTTGCATGATGCTGCGGGCAATGGAAAATATGGAATCGTGAAATATTTTATCGACAATGGTTTTGATGTGAACTTAAAAGCAGGCTTTCTTAATGCCAAATGCACTAACAGAAGCTGCTTCGGAAGGTTACATGGACATTGTTGCATTATTGCATGAGTCTAGCGCAATTTTGGACACAAGCACCTTTGCCGCAAATCCCTTGTTTGCCGCGATTTATGACAGACATACTGACATTGCAAAATATCTGATAGACCAAGGAGTTGACCTTGCCGCCGCCTATCATATAGGAAAAATTGAAAACTGCGACGCGCTTGAATACACCCGTCAATACGGACAAATGGAAATCTATGATTATATAAAAGAAAGTCTCCATAAAGATTAAGTCCGCAGGAAATACCAATTTCCGAGGAACTTAATTTAATTCGCGTGAGCGAATAATCCAATACGCGAGTTTTTGAAGAAAACTCGAAATTAAAATTGTCGCGATATTTCAGCGACAATTTTAAAGGCTGGGAACAAAATGAAATATTATTCTTTTAAGCCTTGTGGTGTTGAAACCACAAAATTTTGCGAGCCAAGACTTTTTGGCGAATGGGCAGGAGAACCATTGTTTTCTAATGATTGGGAAAACAGAAATTTGAAACTGCCCGTAACAATGACCGTAAAAAACAAATACAATCCGGGGGATTATCCGCTATCGGATTCAGCCTTGGTGTCGCAAAAACTTCTGGACGTAATAAAGCAAGTCAACAAGGACTATGAAGCCCTTCCGACCCAGCTGTACTACAAAGAAAAAGAGCCGATTTGGGATACCTATTACTCGATGATTTTCCCAGAATACGAGGCATTCAATTTTGAGAAGTCAAAGTATAGTTTATTTGAAAAGTACATTGTACTAATTGATGATATTGTCTTAGATGCGGATAAAATTCATATACATGAAGAAAGAAATGGCATATTCGCGCTAAAAGAAAAAAGTACGATTATAATCTGCACCGAGACCGCAAAGGACATGATAGAAGCCGCAGGCATAAAAGACGTGCGCTTTACGGAGCTTTCCGTCGAATGAAATTTGAAAGATTGCTCACACAACAAATTAAGCGAAGTGTTGCGAGGTTTTCTGCGCACTTTCTTCATCGCTGAAAAATAAGGAACGAAAATAAAGGGGGTAAAATGAATATGCAGCAGAGTGAAAAATCGCAATACAATAAGCGACTTTTGGAAGCCTCGCTGTTAGTGTTGTTTCTTTTTTCCTGCGAGAGGAGTTACAAGATTTTTATAGAGCCTCGGAATGAAGACGTTTTCTATCAGCACATAAAAGATTCTCTTGACTCGCGTTCCGTCATGGCAGTCTCCGCAAAGGATATAAAAACTTTGCAAGAATATGTCGGCGTTTTGAACACGATGATTTCAGTTCTGAACGAGAACATGGAAAATTTTGACAATCCCAGTTACGTGGCGAAGAAACCTTTTTTGACCGATGAAGGCGAAATCGCTTTTAAAGACGTTTCCTTTTACAGGCTTATCTATGATCCTGAACATCCGCTCGCAGAAACATCGGGCGCAGAAAAAGGATATGTGCGGTATTATTCTTCGAATAGAAAAGCGGATGACGAGGCGTGTAGTTATTATCGCGCTCTGTTGGATGCGTTTGAAAAAGCGATTTCCGAAATCGGCGCGAACATCGGGAAATAAACTTGGCGAACGCTTTTCAGAGGAAACGAATATTTTAAACTCGCGAATTTCAAATTTGAAGAAACCAAATTTTCCAAAAGTTGTTTAAAAAATGACGTTTAAAATTGTCACTGAAGTGAGACGCAAACTTTTTTCTTGCATCGCAAGTAAAACGCTTGCCATTGAGTTTTTTGGAAAAAACTCGTGCGCCAGTTTTAACGTCAAACTTTATGTGAATTTAATTTTTTAAGGAGGAAAAAATGCATCACAGTTTCAAAACAAGCGGAACTTGTTCCACGCAAATCGATTTCGACAAGGACGAAAACGGCATCGTCACTAACATCAAATTTACGGGCGGATGCGACGGCAATCTAAAGGCGATTTCAAAAATCCTTGACGGCTGGAAGGCAAGCGACATCGCCGCGAAAGTAGGCGGAAACCAATGCCGCAACAAAGGCACTTCTTGCGCCGACCAACTCGCCCGCGCCGTGATGGAATAAAAGTTAAACTTTTTTCTCTAAAAGAAAATCAAGCCGAGAATTCCTAGCGGAATCAAATAGCACGCGAACCATTCGAGGCGGCCTTTTTTGATTATTCGCATCAGCCAAGAAAGGCTCGCATAAGCTGCGGCGAAACACGCCACGCAGGAAATCGCAAGCGGCAACGCGCCCACGGCGGACATTTTCGAAACGTCGCGAAGCTCAAGCACGAACGCCGCCAAAATCGCGGGAATCGAAACGATGAAAGAATATTCCGCCGCCTGCGCGCCAGGAACGCCGCAAAAAAGCGCGCCCGAAATTGTCGAGCCGCTGCGCGAAACGCCGGGCAAAGTTCCGATGCCTTGCGCAGCTCCTATCACGAGCGCATGCAAAATCGAGATTCCTTGCGCGGAATTTTTTCCGGCCTCGGGATTTTTTTCCGCAGAAATTTTTCGCCTTGAAAAAATTCCCGAAACAATCAAAAGCGCGGCCGTAAAAAGAAATCCAATGCAAACCGCCTTGATTGGAAATTCGGGAAGAGTCTTCGAAGTAAAAACTCCAATCGCGCCAGTTACAACGGTAGTCGCGATTACCGCCAAAATCGTGCGCCTTCCCAAATCTTCCGTGCCCGTAAGCAAATCGAACGCAGTTTCTTCCGACGGATTTTTTTCGGCAGGATTTTCATTCTGCTGCGAAGCGGGCTTTCTCAAAATCCATCTGAACAAAATCGCAAAAAGCCGCGCGATTTTTTTTCGGAAAAAAATTATCACCGCCAAAAGCGACGGAATGTGCAAAATCACGTCGAAAAGCGGCGGCACTTCTTGCAAGCCGAAAATGTGCTGCAAAACGGCAAGATGCCCGCTCGAAGAAATCGGCAAAAATTCTGCGATGCCCTGCACCACTCCCAAAATCAGCGCGTGAAAAATATTCATGTTCGCTCCCGTTTTTTAAATTATGAAAAAACTCGACATACTTTCCAAAATTATTCTTTTAGTTCAAATCCAAAAATTCCGTGCCCCGGAAAAACTTGCGTTTCGCGCGGCAATTCCTCAAAAATGCGCACAAGGCTTTTTTGAATCTGCTCCTCGTTTCCGCCGCGCAAATCCGTCCTGCCGTAAGATTGATAGAAAATCGTGTCGCCCGAAATCAGAATTCCGTCGTTGGAATTGTAGAAGCAAATCGAGCCTTGCGAATGTCCCGGCGTGTGAAGCACTTTCCAATGCGAAAGTTCGTTCAAAACCGCCTCCACGTCCGGAGGAACGTCGCCGGTAAACGCCGCGATGATATATTCCGCGCTGAAAAATTTGTCGAGCGTGTCGCCTTCTTCCAAAAAGAAATCCGCGCTCGGCAAATCCGTCAAATCTTCAAGCAAGCCGTTTTCGTCAAATCCCAATTCGCCCAAATTCTCTTCATGCGCGCGCGCAGAATTCGCGCCGAGACATTCGGCATCGCCTTTGTGAATCGCAATCGGAATTTGCGCGAAAGATTTTCGCAATTCCTTTACGCCGCAAACATGGTCGAAATGTCCGTGCGTGAGCAGAACGCCCACAGGAACCAAGTCGCGCTCGTCAAGGTAATTTACGATCGACTTTTCGTCGCCGGAAAAAGCGCACGCGGCAGGATCTATTACCAAAACCGCCTGACCCGCAAGCGGAACGATGTAAGTGTTCACGTCAAGCGGGCCGGTTTGTAACGATGCAATTTCCATCGCCCGTTCCTAGACCAAAGGCGAAGAAAACGCTTCGCCAGTGGCATTCTTTTCGGCGGCGGCATAAGCCTTTTCGTCTTCGCTTTCCGCAGAAAAATTCTGCTCGCGTTCGCCAGAAATTTCCGCGCCTTGCGAATATGAATCCGAAGAATAATTTTCCGAAGCGGAATCTTCGTCGCGCTGGCGAGAATAGCTCACCGAAAGCGGGCGGCCTCGATATTCGTAACCGTTGAGGGCGGCGATGGCCTTGTCCGCGTCCTCGGCAAAAAGCTGCACGAAAGAATAATTTGCGAGCACGCGAATGTCGCCGATGCGGTCGCGCTCAATGCCCGCGGCGTTTATCAAAATGCCGAGCAAGTCGCGCGGAAAAACGCGGCGGTTTCGTCCAATGCCGATAAAAATCGTGGCTGCGACGCTCGGGTCGATTTCCACTCGGGCATGCGGCACGCGCCTTTCTTCGCCCTCGCCATTTTCCGAGCGAGAAAATTCCCTGCGCTCGTCATTTCGAGAACGAGAAAAATCATCGCGATTGCGGCGGAATCCGTCGCGCTCAAAATCGTGGCGCGGAACGAACGGACGGCGAGCGTTTCCAGTCGCCACCTTCAAAAGATACGCCGCAACATATCCGCGCAAATTCCACGGAATGTTTTTCTTGAAAACTTTCTTGAACTGCTTCAAGACATCCACGTCTTCCTGCGTCTTCACCTGCTGAACAGACGCCTTCAAAAAATTCGCCACCTGCTCATAATTGATTTCATTGTTTCTTCTGTACATAACATCTCCCAAAAAATTAAAAATCTGCGAACAAATCCGCCGCGTATGCAGAGCCGATTTTCTTAAAACCCGAACGGCTCAACATTCCTTGAATTGAATCCGGCACAAAAGTGTTCGCCACAAAAATCCACCTCACACCTTTTTCTTTGAGTGAGGAAAGAGCCATTTCAAAAAGCTCAGATGCAATTCCCAAACCCCTGTATTCTTTTTCTACAAACAATCCCGCCAAAAAGACAGCCTTCGTCGAATTTTCCGGGCACGGCGAAAAAACGGCGCAACCGACAAATTCATCGTCAAGCGAGCGGCAGACAAAGCCGCTTTGGTTTGCGCTTTTTTCGAATTGGCCGCGCCAAAAAAATTTCACGGCGGCGGCGAATTCGGCCGGCCATTCTTCTTCGAATTCTTCGGCGGACGAATCAACGCACCGCAAAACCGAAATCCTGTCTTGCGCGGAATTGTATTCCCGAAAAACAAAGTCTTCCTCGACCAAATCGGAAAGTTCTTCGGTTTGGCAATCCAATTTTTCCAAGCCCCACGCTTCGCGGAGCGAATTGTACCACTCCTGGACATAAACAAAAAGTCGCCGATTCTTAAAAAAATGCCAGCGACGTTCCACCAGCGGGTACGATTTCAAAACGTCCTTGAATCCCCTGAACACCCCCTTTCCAGAACGCAGCACCGCCTGCAAATCGTTTCGCGCAAACGGCGAATGCAAGTCGCTTACGAATTCTTCCATCAGCGAAAATCCGCTCGCGGAATCCCATTCGGGAAGCTCGTAAAAACGCTCNTCNTCGGAACTGAACGTGCCGTCGCTTTCCACCAAATTGCCGCTTNGCGCNTCCACGAAAAATTTCTTCTCCTGATTTTCGAGCGCGTTGACAATGGCATTTTTCAAAACGTCATTCAGTTCAAAAAACATAATTTCAATATATCACATTTTCTGGCGAACGGCAAGTGTAGAAAAATCCGCGCGTCACGCTTTTGGCAATTCTTTTCGCGAGGAAATCACCGCGCTCACAAGGCCGTATTCTTTTGCTTCTTCGGCAGAAAGCCAATGGTCGCGCTCCGTGTCCTTTTGCACCTGCTCGACGCTTTTTCCAGTCTGCTCGGAAATGATTTTGTTCAAAAGCGCGCGAGTCTTTCCCATTTCCACCGCCTGAATCTGCAAGTCGGTCGCAACGCCGCGCATTTCGGCAAGCGGCTGGTGAATCAAATACGAACTGTGCGGAAGCGCGAGCCGCCTCTCCTTTGGAACGGCAAGCAAAATCAAAGCCGCCGCGCTCGCGATGAGACCGTTTCCAATCAAATAGACCGGCGCGTTCACGAAACGAATCAAATCGAAAATCGCGAAGCCCGCGCTCACGTCTCCGCCGGGCGAATCGATGAAAATGTAAATCGGCTTTTCGCCGTCGGCCTCGAGCAACAAAAGCTGCTTGTTCACCGCCTGCGCCAATTCCTTGTTTATTTCGCCCGAAAGCAAAATCTGCCTAGTCTTCAAAAATTTCTCGGCGAACGGTTCTTCCTTTTTTTCCCCGGGCTTTTTTTCGTCCTCATTGAAAATCATAATTTCTCCCCATTTTGTTTCAAAATTTTAAAATAATTCTAAATACAATATAACGAATTTTCCGCGAAAAGTAAAGTAGCGAAAATTTTTATTGAAGCAAAGGCAAATGCTTATCTGCGCGAGTTTTTTTGAAGCCCCTTACGGAAGCGAAACGGTGCAGCCGCTAGCCCCAGCGGAAGCAAAACTTCTTGCCCCTCAATCCGCGCTATTTTCGCGCGACTTCGCCTCGTTCCAAAACGCATCCATCTTTTCCAGATTTTTTTGTTCCATCAAAACATTTTGCTCGGCGCATTTTTTTTCGACGTAAGAAAATCGCCTGTAAAATTTTTTGTTCGCGGCGTTCATCGCAAGCTCGGGATCCACGCCGGCTTTTCGCGCGTAGTTCACCACGGCAAAAAACAAATCGCCGAATTCTTCTTCCAAATGAATTTGCGCTTCGTCGGAATTCTCGCCGCGCGAATTTTCGGATATAAAATTCTCTTTCGCCGAAATCGCTTCGTCCACTTCGGAAAGTTCTTCCAAAATTTTTTCGCGCGTCGGCGCAAGGCTCGTCCAATCGAAACCTTTTTTTGCCGCCTTCTTTTGCATTTTGAACGCGCGCAAAAGCGGAGGAAAGCCTTGCGGTACTTCGTCCAAAATCAAATCGCGCGCGCGGCCTTCGACATTTTCCTTTATCTTGTCCCACTGCGTCAAAACTTCGTCGCTGGTTTTCGCGATGCCTTCGGCGAAAACTTTTCCTTCGCTCTGCTCGAAAACATGCGGATGGCGGCGAATCAATTTTTCCACAAGCTCGTCGAACATTTCGTCCATCGAAAATTCTTTCGCCTGCGAAAACATGTAAGAAATCATCACGCTGTTCAAAAGCACGTCGCCCAATTCTTCCTTCGCGTGCGCGGCATCCTTTTCGCAAATCGCGTCCACAGCCTCGAAAACTTCTTCCACCAAATCCCGCCGCATGCTCAAAGGAGTCTGCTCCCTGTCCCACGGGCAGCCATCGGGCGCGCGCAAAATTCGAATCAATTCGAAAAGCCTGCAAAACGCAGCCGCCGCCTTCGCGCTTTCCTCGTCGGCAGGATTCACATTTTTTCCGCGCCGCTCCAAAACTGAATTTTTGTCAAATGTCTTTTGCATGATGATTCCTTAATTTTCAACAATGAAAAAAGTTTCAACTTTTTAATTATCTGATTTTAGCACAATAAAAAAATTGGGGCAAGTATCACAAATCAACGATTTGCTTACCGAACTTCCGCTTGTCCACAAATAGAAATTCGCTGGCTTGAAAATTTTTGCTCGCTTCGATAAAATGTTCTTATGATTGGAATTGTAGATTACAACGCTGGCAACATAAAAAGCGTGGAGCGCGCGCTTGATTTTTTGGGCGCGTCTTACATTCGCTCGAAAAATCCTGCGGAACTGAAAAATACGGACAAAATAATTTTTCCCGGCGACGGCGATGCGGCTTATGCGATGAAGCAATTGCGCGAACTTGGACTGGATAATTTTTTGCATGAAACGGCGGAATGCAATATACCCATACTGGGTATATGTATCGGCGCGCAAATAATTTTTGATTTCAGCGAGGAAGGAAACACGGAATGTCTCGGCTTGATTCCAGGCGTGATTCGGCATTTTTCAAATTTGCAAAACGCGCAAATCGCGGACGGAGCGCGCGCTGAAAATTCCGCGCTGAAAATTCCGCACATGGGCTGGAACAATGTTCGCTACGAAAACGGCGCATGCGCGATTTTGGACGGCGTTCCTGAAAACAGCGATTTTTATTTTGTGCATTCTTATGTCATTCAGCCGAAAGAAAAAAGCGTGGTAAAAGGCTTCGCGGAATACGGAATGAAAGTTCCTGCGGTCGTTCAAAGCGGAAATATTTTCGCATGCCAATTCCATCCCGAAAAATCAGGCGAAGCGGGCTTGCGGATTCTGCGGAATTTTTTGGAGATTTGAAATCGGGGACAAATGGGGATGAGGGGATTCCGCGCCAATCTATGACACACGGACTTCACTCACGCGGCAACGATATTTCTCAGCAGCCATTTTTATCTGCGCCGATATAGCAAAGCCTGTTTTTCAGTTCGTTGCGCTCGCCCATCAAAAGATTGCGGAAAAACTTTTCAAGGAATTCGGGTGATTCCTCAATTCCCGCCTTAAGGTTCGTGTAATTCGCGCGGACAAGGGCATTCCTAAAGTATCATGCATTTTCGGCGAAAATGTCGTTATCGACAGCAAAGCCGAGCGAGCGAAGATATTTAATGGCAAAGACTGCTGTCGTTCATGCGTTTCCCTCCCCGAACGCATGAATCTGCCAAATCCGTGAGACAAAAAAAGTGATGTGCTTTACAGTCTCTTCCATGCTCAGGTTTTTGTAGCTGAACTTCCGCTCCTGCTCAAAGTCGTAGTCCAACGCTGCCCGCAACTCAAATGCCGCGCCGTATATAACGGAATCGCCGTCCAAGACCCATTCGGACTTTGAAATATCATAGTCGCGGATTTTTCCGGCGCATGCAAAAATCCCCTCAAAAAGCCTGCCGTGAATCGCAACCAAGTGCGAGGGAGAAAAATTGAAGGACTTTTCGCTCAAGATTTGGGCGATTCTTGCGGAAACCTTGTCGGCTTCTTCAGTCCGCCCTTCCGAATCATCAGTCCGCGCCGTTTTCGACTCATAATACGTGTCGATAAGCGACTGTGCCTCCGCAATGGTGATTTCGCCGTCGATGCTGCGCCGCGCCGTGTCAAAAAGGTATTCCGACGGGGTAAGGTCGTCCACCTGTTGCAGCCCAATCGCCGTTGACCAGGCATACAACTTTTCCTTCTTTGCCGGCTCGGCGTTGCGGACGTATTGTTCAAAATCCAGTTCGTAAGGGTGTTTGTTTTGCATAGGGGAATCCTTATATCACCTTTATAGTTCTATTTCTTTACAAAATTCATTTTTTGAATCGTATGCATAAAACTGATTGATAAATGCCTTTAAAAATTCTTTTTCCTCATCGTTCAATTCTGCATTTTTTAATATGAAAATATATATCGCACGCCCTATTGCATATCCTAATTTTCTACAAGTTTCATCGTTCATCCTTGACCTTGTAACATCAGGATAACAGCTTTCTGAAAACACATTTATTTCAGAATTCGCAATTATAAATCTTTCAAGCATAGTAGGAATTGAAATATTAAAATATTGAATTCTAACATTTTTTACAAACAAATTACTATGATAATAGTTTGAAACTTCTTTATTTTGGGTTATTATTGAGAATAAATCATTATGAACAAATGCCATCTTTATATTTGTTCTAACTAAATATGTACAGACATCATAGTCTTTTTTCTTTTCTAAAAAATTTTTTAATAGTTTCTTAAATTCTGATGTTTCATCAGAACCTTCTATTTCTGATTCCATATCAATAATATCAAAATCCTCAAAATCCCAAAATATTGATTCATCTTGAATATATATTCGAATTGGATCTAGTATAGAATACTTATTTTGTAAATATTCAAATGCCCCTTCATTATCACCTAGGATTTCTTGAGCCTGATTGAAACACTCACTTTCATCGTAATCCAATGGATAAATATCTAAAATATGCAAACAGTTTTCATCATCAAGTAATCTAGTTATTGAATATGATAAGTTTGTATTTTCAGCCCCTACAGCTAAATCTTCATGATCAACAATCATTTCAGGAAAGTATTCTGAGTCATATACATACTCGTCTAAAGATTCAAAAGGACATTCAATTGGTTTGATCCCCCTGAACATTATTTTATTCTCTGGGAAACTCATTACAAAAGTACTAAAAGAACATTCAACATTATTCAAGTATTCAGAAATATCTATTTTGTTTTTTATATTTTTTTCTTCAAAATTAAGCACTTCTTCTTTTCCGTTTACTGAAATTATAATTTTTACTCCAGTATCTTTAAAGACTTTTAATACATACTCGCATACAACTTTATCGGTCTGAAATACTTTTTCAAAATCTGCTCTATTAAAAATAATTGATGTTCCAGAGTCTGGAATGTTATTTTCTTCTTTTTTTTGAATTACAAACCGACTATCCTTTTTTAATTGCAAAACATTACAAACTTTTGGATTTTTATATGAAGTCGTTTTTACAGTTATCGAATTTGACAGCAAAAACGAAGACAGGAAACCAATTCCATAATGACTAATCGGATTATATGCAATTGAAAGGTTTTTAAAATCGTCCGAACGATAAAAAGAATGCCCTATGTTAAGAAAATAATTCGTAATGTCCGTATCGGTCATTCCTATGCCATTATCTTGTATGATTATATCATTATCCGAATATATTATTTTTATTAGTGGGGCATAATAAATTTTTTCATTCTTGTAGATTTCTTTTTTTAATAAAACAGCATCCAAACTATTCTGTATCACCTCGCGCAATGCACATTTTCTATCGCTATATAGATTCTCACCCATCAGTAAACTTGATATTGCCAAATAATCCATTGAAAATTGCAGGTCAACAGAGTCAAAAGTCTCATGATTTATTTGATTTGAGATTTGTCCGTCTATTGCTAATTTATAATTGTCGCTGTTCTTTGATAACAAGTTTTTTGCATTTTTTATTTCTTTTTCTATCTGAGCAAAATACTCTAAGATTTTAATAAAGATATCAGGTTCTTCACACTCTCCTGAAAAATAGATTTTATTTTTTTCTTTGTCGATTTTCGGATAATTACTTATTTTAAAATGCTTATTCCATTCTGTAGAACTGATTGGTGATAAATGCAAAAACTTAAACAAGCAAGGCGGAGTTCTTCTTGAATCAAAATCAAGATAATCTCCTAACCTTAAAAGACCAGATATAAACTGTGGATGCACAATGTCATTTCCAAAACATTCTGTCTCAGAAAGGTTATTTTCTATCCAAGAAAAATCCTCACAATGTGACCTTGCTATTGCCGCAATCAATTTTCTAAAATCTATGGAACTTTCG
Source organism: Treponema sp. (assembly GCA_014804005.1). Lineage (GTDB taxonomy): Bacteria > Spirochaetota > Spirochaetia > Treponematales > Treponemataceae > Treponema_D. Next base: position 65,203 of record JAAVAP010000001.1, read on the forward strand.
TTATCTATTTTAAAGACCTCAATATCTGAATATTCCGTATTGATAAATTCTTCCGACCTAATATGATGCAATTTTCTGATTTCTTCTTGTCTAGAAATATCCAATTCTTTTTCTGTTTCTGGTACAGCCATTCCTATATCGTGGAAAATTGCTGAATATAGCATTATGACCAGTTCGGTATCATTATAATTTTCTATCGGTTGGGGCAGTAAATCTACCATATAATCCGCAACTCTAGCAGAATGCCCAATATCGTGACCTGTATAATTGGAAAACATTGCAGGAATACGAGAAAGTATTGCTGCAACATCAGATGCAACTTTACTTATATGTTCACAATAAAAAGTATTGTTTTTTTCTTGCAAATATTTATAGATTTCTGTTTCATTTATTTCCATAATATCTTATACCCCTTATTTGCCATTATACCCTAAACATTTCATTTTATTATATTCAACTTCCCCAGATGTTTGCAGATTTTGCATCAAAAATACTAACCTTGCATTTAAATTCTGACGCAATGGATTCTATATGTCTTTTATCTTCATCACTATAAACGCCTATATATACACTCCATAATCTTTCATCACAGTTTTTAACGGCCGCTTTATTAATAGCATGAATAATATGTTTGTCATATTCTCCAAAATTAAAACCATAGGTAATCAACGAACCAGAAATATTACATAGAGCGTCATAACAATAAGCCAAATAATAATTATGCTTTATATGATTTAGTTTTTCATCGCCACTGCCAGCCGTAACAAAAATCGGATAAGTACCATTATCCATTAGTCTTTTTATTTGTTCCATAAGATTATTTTTTCCATCATATTCTTGTTTTACTATTTCATTGGATATATCAAATAAATGCAATGCGCCATGAAGATAAAATATGTTTTGTTCATCTTTGTGTTTTCCCCATCGCAGTTCAGAATAATCTGCCTCTTCTGCGGGAACAAACTCTTGACCATCTTCTTTGTCCCGTCCAAAGCCGTCAATACAATTACCGTTATTACCCCGCATCAAAACCCAATATAACAACAAATCGTAATTTGTAGAAAATATTTTTCCGTTTGAATCAGTAAACATCTTCAAGAATTCTGCACAGGAATCAAGTTTTTCTTGCGGGATGGAAAAAACATGTTCCGGGTGACTGGTTTCAACAGCTTCAATAAGCATTCTTTTTAATTTTTCAGAAAAAACTGTCAACCTTTTTATAGTCTCGACAGAATCATTAAATGCATTTAATATCTGAACAAACAAATCAAGTTCTCTCATTATCTGTTCAAAATTACTTGTTTTTATAATGTCAAATAATTTTTTCAATTCGGTATCTTCGCTTGAGTCTATAAAAGAACTCAAAGCATTATATGAAAAAATTGACGGACTATAAGAAATGCTGAATCCGTTTCCAATCAACAAATTGGGAGTACGTTTTTTTTGCTTCAAATGTTTTACAACATCTTCATATTTCATTAATTCCATATTTTCCTCCTTGCCCTTACTCCATAGCCTTGACTTTGCTTTCTATAAATGCGATTTCTTCTTCGCTCAAATTATATTTTTTGTACAGCTGGCGGTCGATGTCTGCGATGGGCTTGTTCCAGTTGATGTCGCTGTTTGGGGTAAAGTCTTGTAGGGGGACATTCGCCCATGTTGCTTTTTTATTATCCTGTGTGATTTTTAGCGTACCGAGCATTACGCGCGCAAATTTAGTCTTGATGTATTTATAACAGGCTTCTGCTTCTTCTTTTGTATCGAATTTACCAATGCTTATAAATGTTTGTGTGTGCCCGATTACGGGGTGCCCGATTACGGGCGTCGATAGGACTTCGCCTATCGCGCCCGTACCATTTGATTTGGGAACGAATACTTTATATTTCATTAGATTTTCATGCGGGTCAACATAATCCTTTCGGATATATTTACTTGTTCTTTTTGTGCCATCAAGTCCGAAAATTTTTATGTAGTCAAATCCATCGCGAGGTTTTTCATTCGTAAACAAATCGTCAAGTTTTCCGAAAATATTTGACGTAACATCAAAATCATGACCAGCACTCAGTTTCTCTTTTATTTTAGGATGTTCTTCATGTAGTTTTTTGCTCAATCTATAACTTTCAGGGGCATAAACTAAATCTGCGATAGTTTCAAAATTCTCAGTCTTTACTTTTTTGAGAATGCTTTGTACTTCTGGAAAATTCGTAAAGAATCCAATTTTGCCGAAATTCTTATTCGCATCCCGCAAAGTTATTGCCAGTCCACCTTTTATACTTGTATTTGGGAAAATCTTGGAACTGTCTTGTTCATACAACACAACTTTCAAATGTTCGTCATTTAGCATTTTTTCATTCCATTCTTTTGGAGTTTTCCCGGCATTATATAAATAACGAGCTGGCGTAATAAGAGAAACTATATCGCTAAGCTTGAATGCCGCATCGTAAAAATAATTATATATTGGATTATCGCTTGTTCCCACCATTGTTTCCTGATACGGCGGATTCCCCACAACTGTGTCGAATTTCATATCTTCCAGCTCCTTAATCAAATGTTCGCCTTTTGTTTTGTCGATTACATCATACGATGTAAAATCAGAATAAATATGTTCCACAGGCATTCCCAAAAGACGGTAAATTTTCCGTGTACATTCATACGTTACGCTTGATGTGGGAATGCTGTAGACGGAGTTTTTTATTTTCTTTCCGTATTTCTGCAAAAGCACGTTGGCAAATTCCCCGGTCTTTGAAGCAATGTCCAAAATCTTGCTGTCTGCCGAAATGTCATCAGGCAGATTGTCCACCAATTTTTTTGCGACAATATCCGGCGTGACAACTTCGGAATCCGAGAGCCGCGACATCTTTCTTAATGCAACGCCGATTTTTTCCGGGACAATCTCTTTTCCAAGCTGGTTTATATTTTGGATTTTATTTTCCAAGCAGGAAAGAATTGCGGGATTTATTTTTTCGCGGACAAGTTTTAATTCCGAAACATCTATGAAAAGATTTTTTCCAATCCTTTTTCCGTCCACATCGTTTTCTATGTGATTGATAACATCATTGACGTTTTTCTCTTCTCTTTCGGAAAGAAATGCGAACAGCAGGAGTTTAAAATAATACCCCTGCAATTTGCTCGCAAGTTTCTTGTTTTCGTTGTTTTCATTCTGCTGGCTTTTTTTGCTTTCGTTTTCGGAATTTTCCTTTTCCTGCATAGCGGAAGGATTTTCCGGCATATCCACATCATCTATTTCGGTTTTCTGCCCATCCTCTGAACTGTGTGGAGAAGATTCAAAATGTATGCCTTTTGCAGTTATTTCTGGCTGTTTTGAGATAATTGCCTTTATTGTTTCATCTTCAAAAATCCGCTGGTCAACTTCAATGTCAAAAGTCTCGTCCATCATGCTTTTGCTGGCGTTGTATTTGCGGATTGAATCCACAATGTCATTTGCCACCACTTTTTGCAGTTTTGAATGGTTCATGCAGATGATTGGAGCAATCTCAAGCTCCCTTTTTAGCTTGTCCGTCAGTACATCGTTTCCGCGTTCTGCATTGTTTATGTTGGCTATAAGAGCTTTTTTGTGTTGTAAGGTATACATACGGACAGGATCAAAATCCACAAGTAGCGTCTGCGGCTTCATGTCGCGTTTGATGATTTTTCCATTTGCATTGTTTTTTATCGTCTGTACATACTGACTTTGCAGGCGGAATATCGCCTGATCATAATCTTGCGGGGAAGACGTGTTCCGCAGAAAAATCATAGTGTCCCATTCTTTTACGGTGCAACCTGTGAGCATTTTTCCAACTGTAAGAGAAAGCGTCTTTTTTCCCTGTAATTCAGCCGCTTCAATTTTGGATTTCACATAGGAAGCGTAGTCGCTTTTACGCAGGGCGTTGTCAGCATCAAAGCCTGCTATGTTGATAATCTCATAGTCGTTAAGGTTATTGAAGTTTTCCGTCTTTAAAAGTTTTTCCATTGCATCACACGAGGCACAATACGGCAAAACCATAACGATATGGCGACACATACACCCTTTTTTTATTTTGTCATAATCAAGGAAACTGAAAACATTCCTGTCGTTTTTGCTTCCATCAATTGCACGGAGCAAATCTAGCACTTCATTTTTATGCTTGAACTGATTGTAATTTTCTCCAGATTTTGAGGTTGCTTTTGGCGAGAACAGTTCGTTTAAATCATAGGCATATCCGTTGTTTTTCAGTTCGGCAAGTTTAGCCGCCGCAGATTCATTCAAATCAAACGCAAAGCGAATCATCTGCGGAAAGCCGTAATATGGATTTTCCCATTCATCTTTTTCAATGTTTTCGCGATCCCATTTTTCTTTTTCGTCGATTATGTCGCTGTACTGAACAGCCCCCACAATATCGCTATCTTCAAATTCATTGTCCAGCAGAATTCTATACGGTGTGCCGGACAGATGAAGTTTTACTTTTGGCAAAAACAGTTTTATTTCGTTTTCCAGTTCGTCAAAAGATTCATCGTAGCCGTTCGTCTTTTCCTGCTTTGTGATTTTCCTGTCGCTTTTGCCGTTTGTTGCGCCTAGGACTTTTCCGAATTCTTCCGCCCGCGCTCCAAAATGCGTTTCGTCAATAATCAACAAGTCAAGTTTTTTCTTTTTGTTCAGGCTGAAAAAATCTTTATGATTGTTTTTTATGTTGTCGCCAAGCAAATCTTGCATAGTGAGAAACACAACTACAGTCAGCCCCTGCGCAAGCTTTTTAGAAACTACAGAATGATTTGTTTTCATAGAATTAGAATCAACAAAGCAAAAGTCTTTGAAGCGTTTCGGGCGTTGGACTGTTTCTTTCCATTCTGAACGCACGGCAGTTTTCCCGCAGACAACGACCACAAGTTTTGCTTTCATTGCTTGTGCGCAACAGAGAGAAGTGAAAGTTTTTCCGAAGCGCATCACGGCGAACATCAGCAAATTTGAGCGACCTTTTTTTACTGCGGCTGAAAACTTTTCAATCACTTCCTGCTGATTTTCTCTCGGCTCCCAGTCCGCATCTCGTGGAAAGTCAAAATCACCTAGCGGCAAATGTTCCTCAGCATCATAAAATGAGTAGCGGTTTTCGTTTTTGTCAAATGATTTTTGAATGTCTTGTATTGCCTGCTCAACATTTTTTGCTTTCGCTCCTAGAAAAAATTCATTTGAAAAATATTTATTTCGGGAAACGTCATTTTTCGTAATCCGCCTGAATCCGTTGTGTATCAGAAAATCGTGAACGGCATAATCACGGAAGTATGTTTTTTCATCTACTTTTGCAATATGCTCATACTTTTTATGCAAGTCGGCATATATTTTCCGCCATTCATCAAGACGAATTTCTACCGGGCGGTACGTGTCCCCGATTTTCAAAAAATTGGGAATAGTATTTGTCTCAAACGCATATATGTATGGATCAACACGTCCGTGTATAAGCGAGTCAATTTCTGTAGTATCGGCAGTCTTGCTCATTCCCCGTCCTCCAGCATATCCACAAAGCGAACGTTTTCCCCTGTTTCCCAGTCTTTTATGACGCAGTATGTGCCGTTGTGTTTTCGGATGTCGCCGCTTTTGCAGCCCTCGCATTCTTTTGAGACGGCAATCGTCTCGAAAAGCGTCTCTTCCGTTTTTGTTTCCGTGTGGCAGGAATTCGGCACGACGAATTTCAAGCCGTCCATCTGCCAGACGTTCCATGCGATGACTTCCGCAAATCTGACAAAATCCTGCGCGGCGGGCGGCTCGCCGAATGCGTGTTCGTAATGCTCCGCGACGGTAAAAAGCAGGTTTTCGCGGGCAAGAAGCACGTTGTCGCCCTGCCAGTCAAATCCGTATATGCTCTGCACCGCCGTGTACGCCCATGAAAGCCATTCTTCGCGGGTGGCGGTGTTTTCGCCCGTTACGCGCAGTTTTCTGTCGAGCAGCCCGATTCTGTCCGGCACTTCGATGTAGTCTCCCGTCACGGCATCATAGCGGCTTACGAGGTACGGAGCTTCCCCGCAGGAAATTTCGAGCCGCTTTGCCAAAACATAGTCGCGCCATGACTTCCCGTTTTCCGCCGGAAAACAGATTTTTTCTTTCGATTCAAAAACGCCCGCGCGCTCGAACCACGCCTCGTCGATGATATTGTTCTGCTGATTGCAAATCCAGACGGGTGTAAAGACTTCCGCTTTCTGCCTCACGCGCCGCTGTTGTTCATCCTTCGATTTTTTCACGCGCGGCTTTATGATATCCTCGTTCGCGCCCGTGATGAGTTCGGCGGTTATGGGGCTGCCGGCTGAATACCGCTCGCCGAACATTGCATAATTGTCTGTCGCCCAAAGAAGGTTTCCGCCGGTCGTCATGTCCTTTAAAAGGATTTCCAGCAAGTCTCTGTCAATTTTGAGAAGTTCGTTTTCATTTATGTCAACGTGCGCGCGAATGGTCATGCTTTTTATGAAAAATCTCTCACCGCATTATACCACAATTAGCGGTAAAATTCAACATCACAGAGAAATCCCGAACATACGCCGCGCACATATTCTCTCCTGCGCACGTCACATGTTCTAACACTTACATGAAAGAACTCCCAACACGTACATTTAAGACAGTCTTTAATGTACATTAAAGGGTCTCCAACACGTACGTTTAAGACTGTCTTTAATGTACGTTAAAGAACCTCCAACATGTACGTTTAAGACCGTCTTAAACGTACGTTAAAGAGCCTCCAACATGTACATTTAGGACGGTCTTAAACGTAAAAAAATAGCATCAATTATTTTGCCATCAAAGTTAATTTTTTTACAAAAATTCATATCATATTATATATAAGACTGCTTGTTCAAAAACTAAAAAAGTCTGACAAGAAAAAATGGAAAGCATGATTATATTTTCAGCAAAAGAGATCGGGCGAGTGGCGTATTCGAACCAGAACATTCTCGACATAGTGGCGGAGGAGCTGCCCGACATGTCCATAGGAAAAATCACGGACGTGATGACTTACTATATCGCCGTGTTGCGGAGGACGCTCGCCAAAGGATATGTAAAAATTTAAAGTAGCATATAATTCATTTGTCCATAATCGTAATTTCCACGCGGCGATTTTTTATGCGTCCTTCTTCCGTATTGTTGTCGGCGATTGGCGCGTCCCCTCCCATTCCTTTCGTGAAAACATGATACTTGTCGCGCACTTTTGTTTTTATCAAATAATCCGCCACAGACTGCGCGCGCTGCTCGGAAAGTCTTTTCCTGTCGTTGGTCGTTCCGCGCAAAGCCGTGTGTCCAGTAACAAGCAAATCATTGTTGGGATACTCGTTCAATATTTTCGCGATTTTGTTCAACTTGGCTTTTTCGGTCGCCATGAGAATGTCGCTGTCAGGCTCAAACTGAATATTTTCGATTGCAAGCGTGAGTCCTTTTTCGCCTCGCGTAACGCTCACATCCTTGATTCCCAAATCTTGAATTTTTTCAATCACGGCGGCGAGATTTTTTTCGTCGGAAGTGGATTCAAATTCCGTGACTTCCGCATGCGCGACGCCGTCAAAAACAAAAGTGTTTCCAAGCGAAGTTTTCATCACGATTTGAAATTCTTCACTATAATGGTCGATATAGCCTTTTTCCAAATCCCAAAAAATCGTTTGGTGAGAAAATCCTTCCGTCTCGGTCGGCACGTCCACAATTTGAAAATCGTACAACACCGCATCCATTTTGTACGCGAGCGTATATTTCACGTCGAATTTGTGGAATGATTTTCCATTGTCATTTTCAATTCCGAGATATTGATATTCCGCCAAAAACGGGATTTTATACGGAATCATGATTCCGAAAGTACGCCGCAAGTCGTGCGCTTCATGTCCTTCGGCAGTCCATTTTTCGCCGGGCGAAATTTCCTTGTCCGGAAAAATCGGAACGTCGCGCACGACAGGCATAAAATATTCGTCGCTGATTGAATACTTTCCAAAAGCATCGCGGACGAAAACGCTCTTGTAATCCTCACCGTAAGAAAAAATTCCGCCGAATGCGCCCGTCGAATTTTCGCTGGTCATAAAAGTCGCGTCGTGCGTTCCGCTGCCGTCATTCGCTTCGGTAACGCTCACGGAAATTCTGTTTAGAATTTCTGCCTTGTGATTGAGCTGCCCGTTCACAAAAACATTTTCATTTATCGTGGAAAGAATTTTATACGAATCGCCTTTCTTGTACTTGAACGTGAATTTTTGGCTTTCGGAATTTTGCGCGAAAATTCCCGCGTTCACTACAAATGGCAAAATCAAAAAACTCAAAAAAAATTTCATAAAAAAATTCATCATATTTAATCATCGGAAAAGATTTCCGCCTCATTTAGAAAAAAAATCATTCATTAAAAATTGCATTTATTGAATCAGATTGTGCGCCGCGATGTCGAAGAGATATTTCAAAAGTTTCGAAATTTCTTCGCGAGTTTTTTTGTCGATTTTTCCCATTGCCTTTAAAATCGCCATCGCGTTTTTAAACCAATTTTTTTCAAGCTCGCTGTTCGTTCGTGCGCCGGAAGCGGCGATCGTTCCGAACAAAGTTTCCACGAAAAGTTCTCGCTGCTCGTTCGAAAGTCCCTCCACCCATTCGTTGAAAGTCTTGTAAAAAATTTCGCTCGCCTTGTCGAAACTTTCAAGCGTTTCAAATTTTCCTTGCGCGATGTGCCACGAAAAAGGTTCGTGCTGCATTATGCCGAACGCTTCGCTTTCCACAACTTGAAATTCGCCCGAATGATGAAAGAGCCGCCCGACAATCGAAAATTTCGGAAAGTAGGAATGGAGTGCGGGAACAAGCGAAATCATTTCCTTCGATTGAATCATGTTTTCGGAAAAGCCGGGCCCGTCAAAATTGTAGACGTGTTCGATTCGTCTTTTGAATTTCGGCTCGCAAAACGCCGCCGAATAAATCGCAAGGTTTCCGCCTTTGGAATGGCCACCGACGGAAATTTTCGCGGAAGTATTTTTTGCCACGAACGAAAGATATTCGAGTGCGTCGAACTGCGCGGGAACAGTTTTTGAAGCCAAATTGAAATCTTCTTTCCAGCCGACGATCGTGTCGTCCGTGCCGCGAAAAGCCACGAACGGATTTTTGTTTGAAACTGCATTGAAAAAAGTCATCGCGCAAAATTGCTCTTCGTTTTTCAAATCGATTTTGTTGACGAACGCCGCCGCTTCCACATTTTTAAAACGCGCACTTTTCGCGCACATTTCCAAAAGTTGCACGGTAAGTTCGGAAATCAAAACGCCCAAATCACTGCGTTCCTTGAAATCCGGAGCGGCGGAAAATTTTTCCCAAAGCGCGCCCAACGCAATTCTTTCTTTTTTGTCAAAATTTTTCGAAACGATTCCGTCAAAATTCAAATATGAAAGCTGGCACAAAATGAGCGCATCCACTTCGCAAAATTCGCTTTGCTCAAAAGTGATGTCGCCGCGCCAAAATAAATAGTCAAGCAAATTTCCAAAATTTTTCAAAAACACTCCTTGATTTTCACAGAAAACTTATTTTAAACATTCCAAATATTGAATCGATTTTGGCGGAAGGAAAACGCTTCCATTGAAATTAAATTTTTCTTCCGAAATCAAGTCGGCGAAAATTCCGTGAAGTCCTTCAAATGCGGCGTAGCCATAGCCTTCTTTCGGCTCGACAAGGCAGCCATCCTCGCCCGCGTTCACCGCGATGAAAATTGTTTGGCCGCAAGATTCCCGCGAAAAAATATATTGGTTTTTTGTAAGAAAAACATATCGATAATTTCCGTAGCGCAAGGCTGGGGATTTTTTCCGCACAAGGCTGACTTTTTGGATAAAATCCGTGAGGTCGTTCCAAACCGGCTTTTCAAAACTCGGACGCACTCCCCAATGCGTGCTTTTGTCGTCGAGACCTTGCGCCCCCCATTCGCTTCCATAATAAACTGAAGGAATTCCAGGAAACGCGAAAAGCAGTCCCCAGGCGAGGCGCAGGATTTTTTCATCTTGAACGATTTGCGCAAAACGCGTGATGTCGTGATTGTCCAAAAAATTCAAAAGCGTGGTGTGCGTGTAAATTCCGTCCACGCCGAATTGTCTGCGCAAAGTGAAATCGAGCTGAAAAAAATTTTTCACATTGACGCTGTTCACGATTGAAGAATGCAATTCGGAATTCGTAGAAGCGTGCGATTTTTTTTCATTGACGATTTTTTTGCAAGAATCGGGATCTGAGACTTCACCCAAAATCGCAAGGCCTCCGCCCAAGCCTGCGCTCATGTTAGAACAAAATTCGCGAAGTCGCCGCAAAAATTTTTGGCTCATCAAGTCGGCAATTCCCACGCGAAGTCCGTCAATCGCGAACATGTCCACCCATTTCCGAATCGCGCCGAAAATGTGCTGGACAACTTCTTCGTTCTCGAGATTGAGTTCGGGAAAATCCCAATTGTCTTCATAACTTTTGTAATAAAATCCGTCGCTGCAAGGAGTGTTGCGGGAAAAGTCGATTTCAGCGAACCAATCAATGTAGCGCGATTTTTGCATATTGTTGCGAATGTCGCGGAACGCCCAAAATCCGCGGCCGACATGATTGAAAAGCGAGTCGAACAAAATGCGAATTCCGTTTTCGTGAAGCGTGTTGCACACCGCCGCAAAATCCTCGTTGCTTCCAAGCCGGCTGTCGAGCGTGTAAAAATCGCGCGTGTTGTATCCGTGCGTGTCGCTTTGCAAAACCGGAGAAAAATAAACCGCGTTCACGTTGAGCTTTTTCAATTGCTCAAGCCAAAGCAAAACCCTGTCGATTCTTCGTATCGGGCGAGTGGCGGCGTTCCAAGTGTTCGACCAGTCCCAAGAATTTTCGTGGGGCGCGCCGCACAAGCCAAGAGGATAAAATTGATACATTATGCAATCGTCAAGCCAACTCGTGTTCATTTTTTACAAAAGCCGAAATCCACAATTTTAAGCGAAATATTACGTCGCAAGTTTCAAGCTTGCTCATTTATTTTGAGCAAAAGTTTTTTGCCTTGCAAATTCTATTTTTCGCCGCGCAGAATTTGGCGCACAAGAATTCCCGAAGGCTGCAAGTCGCTTTCCTCCCAGCCGCCTTTCGCGGAATTGTCCTTGTTGAATTTCAAAACGCCAGAATCTTCGCCCTTGTTGTTCACCGACCAATTCGCCCAGCAAATTTTATTTTTTTCCATAAAGCGAATCCATTCGAGCGTTTCCTTTTCGAATACTCCGCCGTCGCCGCTTTCTTTCGTCGTGCCCCATTCGGTCATGAAAACAGGAAGCCCGGATTTTATCGCGCTTTCAATGTGGTCGCGCCGCGCCTTTCCTTGGCTGCCCGCGTAAAAATGCATCGTGTACATGATGTTTTTTCCGTCGAGAGGGCTTTTCATCGCGTCGGTCAAATCGCCACTCCAATTCGGAGTTCCCACGACGATGATGTTGTCGCAATATTTTCTGATGATCGGAATTATGCGCTCGGCGTAAGGCTTGATGTTGCCTTCCCAAGTGACATCTGCGCCGTTCGGCTCATTGCAAATTTCATAAATGATGTTTGGACAATCCGCATAGGTCGAAGCGATTCGTTCGAAAAAATCTGCGGCTCTGTCCGCGTACAAAAGCGGATCTCGTTCGGGCAAAACATGCCAGTCCACGATGATGTACATTCCAAGTTCGATCGCCGCGTCAATCGATTCGATCATTTTGTTCGCGAGCGCGGGAGTTTGCGCATAGCCGCCTCCGCCAATGTACATCGCACTTCGCCACAAGTCGCAATTCCAATCGTCGCGAAGCCATTTCATCACATCGCGGTTGGCGTATTTTCCATACCAATGCAATCCGTGCGAACTCATTCCGCAAAGTTGGATGCCCTTGCCGTCCTCCGCGCAAACTTTCGTTCCGTCCAAATGCAACGCGCCGTAGCGTTCCACTGGAGTTTTTCCGTCATTCAAAATTTTTCGTTTTGCTCCGCAAGAAGCAAGCGAAAAAATCGCCGCTAAAACAAAAGCGGCCTCAACCGCGCGAAATAAATTTTTTTTCATATAATTCCCCTTTTATTTTTCAAATAAATTTTACAATTCCTTTACGGTTTCGGAAATCGCAAGCCGCTGAGAATGTCGCTCGCTCGGAACGGAATCTTCGGCAGGATAGCCGATGTCCAAAAGGCAAACCAAATGAAGCGTCTCGGGAAGATTCAAAGCCTTCATAATTTTTGCCGAATCAAATCCGCGCGCCCAAAGTGTGCCCAAGCCAAGTTCCGCCGCCTCGAACATCATCGACGTAGTTACAATCGCCGCGTCAACTTCGCCGCCGTCATACGCGCCGCATTCGGAATCAATGTAAACTGTTTCCGAAGTGTTCTTGTAGCTCGCGGACTTTTCGTAGCAAACCGCAAGCACGATCGGCGCGTTGTACGCCATCGGAGTGGCGTCGTAAATTCTTTGCAACGCGGCTTGAGTTTTCAAAACAAAAATTCTTTGCGATTGCGAATTCTTCGCAGTGGGCGCAAGACGACCAGCCTCAAGAATTTTTTCAAGTTTTTCTTTTTCGACGGCCCGCTCGGAAAATTTCCTCACAGAATAACGATTTTTGCAAAGTTCCAAAAAATCCATATTTTCATTTTACAAAGAAACGCGGGAAAAAGCAAGAGAAAATTTTCTTTGAAAAAAAATGTGGAAGAGGTAAAACAATGCTGGAAGGATTTAAATTTCATTCTTCGGATTTTTGCATTTCCTTCAATTCCGATTTTCCGGATTTCGTCAAAATGAAAACACCTTTTTTGTTTTGCGCGATGAAATTCTTTTCTTGCAATTCTGCGATGCGCGATTCGATGTAATCTTGCGAGCGGCTTTCGTCGATGAATTGCGCAATGATTTCGTTTTTGGGATTTTTTTTCTTCGCGAGAAAATTCAAAATTTCAAATTGCAATTCGGCAATTTTTGCAAGACGCTCTTCTTCAGCCTTTTTTATTTGAAGCGCGTTTTCTTTTTCCGCNNCGGCTTTTTCAAAATAAAANTTTTTTAGCGAATCAAAAATAAATTNCGCGTAGGCGGCCTGTCCGCTTTTTCCCAAATGAAGTCCGTCGGGCGCGAAAAAATCGGCGTGATCTTTTGAAAAATTTTCCCAATCGATGATATGCAAGTTTGGAAATTTTTTCGCATAGTCTTTGAGNCGCGAATTCATTTTTACGATTTTGTCGTTCGTGANTGTGAGCCAAAAAACTTCGCGTTCGCCAANCAATTTCATAAGCGCGTTTTTTGTGTTTTCCGAAGAATCGCCATTGCTGCCCAAATGAATCACNATTGGTTCGCCCAATTTTTTNTGNAGNNTCAGCTCTTCNANTGGTTCNANAATGCTCCAAGCCATGCGCGAAACTTTTGCNTCGATGTAGATGTTCGGAAAAAGCTCGTAAAGGNTGTTCGACGCGCCGAGCATGATAGAATCGCCGAACGCGACAATCGGCATGTTTTTTACTTTTTCAGCAATGTCTTCGTCGCTTCCTTTATTTTCGTCTTGCGAAATTTTTTCGCTTTCCGATTTNTCATTGTCAAGAATTTGCGTTTTTTCATTTTCCGAAATTTCCGCGCTTTGAGAATTTTCGCTTTTATAAAATTCCNCNTTTTTTTGTTCCAAAAGAATTTCGTTTTTTTGGATTTCATTTTCGAGCGCGCTCATCTGCGCCGANAAATCCGGCGTCGTGAAAGATTTGTATATTCCNGCCGCAGTCACTGCGAAAAGCAAAATTTTTGCNAAAATTGAAAACGCTTTTTTTGCGGCGTTCTTTTTTAATCCGAAATGAATGAACGAGGAAAAAAGAATTGTCATTATTATGATTGCGAAAAATTTCAGCAAGTGGAATTTGTTAAATATGAATANATGTTCACATATAAATATGATTGGATATTGCGTCAAATAAATTTCGTAGCTCAAATTCGCAAGCGTTTTTGAAAATTTGTCATTTTGATTTTTTATCAACGCGCCNTAGTCGATGAGGCTTGCGGTGAAAATCGTTGTGACGGAAAGTCCGATTGCGAACAATTCGCTTTCGCCGTTTACGAATATGAAAATGCAAAGCAGGACAATCAGGTAAANCGAAAAAATTNTTTNNNTNACTTTTTGNTTGTNGGATTTTATCGGCATCAAATTTTTGTCGCAGCANTGGCTGAATCCCAGCGCGATTCCGAAGAGCCATGAAAACGCATGCGAAAATGTGTTGTAATACGCGCTCATCACATTCGAAGTAAAACACAAAACGTAAAAAAAGAACGCGCTCGCAGTTCCCAATGCCAGCGTGATTATGATTGGAATTTCTTCGTTCGTGCGCTCGGCGATTTTTTTTANGCCGATNAGNATGAACGGAAATATCAGCTCNAATTGGAGCAAAATAGACATGTACCAAAAATGCGTGAACGGCGAATTTATGTGCGCGGAAAAATAATCCAAGTTNGCGTGNAGCTGCCAAAAATTGTTGTAGCCCAAAAGTATCGAGACNACTTCATTGCGCAAATTTATTATTTTGATTTCCTTCAAAAAAGATGTCGCGAAAATCGTAGTGAAAATCGTGATGACAATTGGAATGTAAATTTTTATGAATCGATTTTTGTAATAGCGCANNAGCGAAAATTTCTTTTTTTCGAAATTCGTTATGCAAGACAAATATCCGCTCAGCGTGAAAAATGAGCACACCGCCAAATATCCGCCTTTGAGAATGTCGAGATGATAAAGTAGCACGGCAAAGCAAGAAAAGATTCTTATTATGTCAAGGCTTTTGTAATATTTTTTTTGCGTCTTCGAATTTTCGCCCATTTTAATTTTTGTCCAAATTTCTGCAAGATGTNTTTATTTTGCTTCCTCGTAAAGCGGCNAAACTTTTTTGACAATTTTTTGCAAGTTCGAAATCCGCNATCACTTGCGAANCATTATATTGAATTTTCGGAGCAACTGCAAGCNAATTANCGCGCAGGCGAAATTGCGATTTTTGTAAATACTGGACTTTTTTTTTTGATTGTGATAGAATTCACCGATTGACAGGAGAAAAAAATGAAAGAAGTTTCTGCTTTGTTGGGNTTTCGTGAATCNATTCGCGTGGTNGANGCAACTCTTCGCGACGGCGGAATTGTGAATGATTTCAAATTTGGCGATGATTTTGTGAAGGAACTTTACCAGACGAACATTGCGGCCGGCGTGGANTATATGGAAGTGGGCTACAAGGCCAGCAAAAAACTTTTCGACGAGACGAAATTCGGCAAATGGAAATTTTGCGACGACGATGAAATTTTCAANGTTCTCGGCGACAATTCCGAAAAGAAAATCAAGCTCGCGGCTATGGCGGATGTCGGTCGATGCGATTACAAAAACGACATTCGCGACCGCTCGAACAGTCCGCTCGATTTNATTCGCGTGGCTTGCTATGCCCATCAAATTCCCGGCGCGCTCGAAATCATCGAGGACGCGAAGGCGAAGGGCTANGAAGTGACTTGCAATATCATGGCGATTTCCACGGCGCAGGAGGGAGACATAAAAGTCGCGCTCGACATGCTCGGAAAATCTTCGGTGGATTGCATTTATATCGTGGACAGTTACGGTTCGATTTATCCCGAGCAGATGCAGCGCATTGCGGCGACATACAAGGAATTTGCCGACAAGTACGGAAAGACGCTCGGAATCCACGCGCACAACAATCAGCAATTGGCTTTCGCGAATACGATTGAAGCCGTGGGCGACGGCGTGGACTGGCTTGACGCAACTTACAGCGGAATGGGTCGGGGCGCGGGAAACTGCTTCATTGAAAACCTCCTNGCTTTTTTGAAAAATCCGAAATACAATATTTATCCCGCACTCAAGTTCGTGGAAACAAGAATGGCCGACTTGAAAAAAGAAGGNGTGNTTTGGGGCTACGACGTTCCGTATCTTGTAACGGGNTTGTTGAATCAGCATCCGCGCACGGCGATCGCATTCACGAAAGAAAAGCGCACGGATTATTCCAAGTTCTACGANGANCAAATCGCGCAAGAATAGTTTCATGAATNATGAAATTTTAAAANTNGCNNTGNTNCANNTNNTGCCNGCNGNTTCANTNNAAGNAAATCTTGAAAAAGGGCTTGATGCNTGCNTTCGTGCAAAAAAANTGGGNGCNGACATCGCGCTTTTTCCCGAAATGTGGAGNNGCGGCTANNGCATTCCNGAAGACATTNGCGANTTGAAAAATTTGGCCATCGNCGAGGACAGCGATTTTGTGTGCGAATTTCAAANNCTNGCGAANAAGCTTGAAAATNGCGATNGGNNTTACGTTTCTTGAAAAANGCGAGCCGCTGCCCAAGAACACGATTATGCTTTTTGATNGCCATGGAAAACTNGCGTTGAAATATTCCAAAGTTCATACTTGCGATTTTAGCGATGAAGCGCGGCTTTCGGCTGGAGANGATTTTTATGTCGCGGATNTNGAAACGGGAATTGGAANTGTCAAAATCGGTTCAATGATTTGCTTTGACCGCGAGTTTCCNGAAAGNGCGCGAATCNTGATGNTGAAAGGCGCGGAAGTGGTGCTCGCTCCCAATGCTTGCCCGATGGAAATAAACAGGCTCGCAGCCCTGCGCACTCGCGCTTANGAAAATATGNTNGCCATCGCCACTTGCAATTATCCTGCGGGACATCCNGATTGCAACGGGCATTCCAGNGTTTTTGACGGCGTTGCGTGGCTCAAGGATGAAGAGGGNTCGAGAGATATGTGCGTTTTGNANGCGCCNNGCGNNGAAGGCATTTATATTGGGAAAATTGATATG
>JAAVAP010000001.1:81937-171119 GCA_014804005.1 Treponema sp.
GCTCCGNGAATATCGAGCNANNGANGTNATGGGAAATGCATACCGNCATCCNGNNAAATACAAGNTNATCACGGAGNGCGGAATTGAAGNGCCNTTTGTNAGNGCGGACTACAGAAATTGAAATCTTGTAAAAAATTTTTAATTGCGCAGAGTAGTGCGGAGCAAAATTTCCNAAAAAAACGCCGCCCAAAATTAGCGGCGTTTTTATGCGAGATGCTTTTTAGAAATTTATGCCAAGACCAATGTACGGAGTAGCACCGAAGCGGAAGCCTTTGTNGAATTCAATTTCTACTTCGTCACCCTTTTCTGGTATCAGAGTTAGTTTGTTCGGGAAATCGAACACGAAGTCGCAGCCGAGAATGAATGAGCATCGTCTGCTTGCGCCAAATCTAAACTGAGGCGTGAGAGCAATTCCAAACGCGGTATATTCTACGAGGTATTCGTATTTGTATGAATGATACGAGTCCCGTGCAACAACCCCATGGAATCCAAGTCCAGTCTGGAAACGCACTCCGCCCAAGTTCACTCCGAAAGCAGGTCCAATCATAAATTCGAGAGCATAGAGATCGCCAAAATTCACGCCCACCGAAGCGTAGATTCCAAGCATGTCGTTCAACAAAAAGCAGTCATACGTGGCGACTTTAACTTGTCCGTCAAATTCAAGAATGTTTTGAGTAAACGCCGCGACATTATAGTCGTTCGTCATGCTAGTGACTCCAATCGGAATTCCGAACTGCAAGTCAATGCCTTTGGTGTGGTTTTCGGCGAAAACCGTTCCNCCCAAAACAAGCGCAACGAGGAGTGCGCCCAATTTNTTTTTCATAATTTCCTCCTTATGAAATTTGAAAAAGGAATGTATAAAAGATTCCGCGAGTTCCATGAAATTGTAAAATTTNCGGATATGAAATTATACAATGGAATGGGGGGGGGTATGTCAAGCGCTTTTTTTGAAAAAATGAAAAAAAATCGTTTGATTATAAACGACTGTGGACAAAGCACAAAATGCCCGGCAATTGAATAAAATATTCTTTAAAGCTACATGAATTTACGACATATCACACCATGGGATATGTACATAAGTGGGCATGGGATATGGAGAGAGGTGTCTCACCGACTTTTTTCTCGTCTCTCATCTCGGCACATGCTCCCCCATTCATTTCACTTCCTTGCAAAAAAAGAAATTGTTNTCATNTTCNGACGCTTNCGAACCGTAATCCCCAAGNGANTCATACAAATTGTAGCCGATGAANAATATGCGCTCATCTTTCGTCTGAANTATTATGTTGTAGCCGNCGAANACTTTTTTTATGCCCTGNTCTTTTCCTATTTTGTATTCGCGCCCGTTNGCAAAAANGCGCAAACTNCCGTCNTTATAAAAGAACGCCGTGTAAGGACCGTTNTTCATCCGATCCATGCTGAGCAGATACNTTACTTCGGGAAGGAATTGNCCGCACAGNATTTTCTTTATGTTCTTGTCGTCAATCTGAATTTGTTCTTCCACTATTTTATGAAAACCAAAACCTTCGCTTCCACGGTTNGCATTAAGAAATTCTTCCGCGTCAATTACGGATAATCCCCAAACAGTAAATTTCTTGCCTTCCTTGAAAATCCCGGAAAGCCCATTCATNTAAAANAANTCCGNCNGCTTGATCAAAGGATACAACTGTTCATCGAGATGATCTTCCGCGTCATCAAGGAAACATTCGTCTTTATTGAAAAACAAAGTGTACGGCNCATCGGGCGAAAACAAAGGCATCTTGTACAGCCAATAGCGATTTTTTTCATCNTTGAGCAAAAANTTGTAATCNGTTCCATCCCACTCCGCAAANCATTCTATCCGCACATCTTTCCATTTCGCGCCGTACGGATGCTCGATTTCGTGGCANTNCCTNGAGATGTTCCAAAGCCTTCCGTCGGATGTCATGCCGATTGAAATGTTGTCNTCCGCAAAAACCTTTTTCCATTTTTTNNTGTTGTCCAATTGAACAGGCACTTTGTATTTGACATCACTCGGATGCAAATCATTTTCAACAGGAACNTTAANTCCAAATTGAAAATGCCTGTTGCTTCCCCAGCCCCACAAANNCCCGTCGTCGGAAANCGCGAGNCTNTGATCATAGCCNGCGGCGACGGAAATAAATTTNTTNTCCGAAGCAATGCGNTTGCNTTCCATTCCACCGCCTGAAATTCCGTCGCCTTCCGTTTCCCTGCCCAGCTGCCCACAGCAGTTCTNTCCCANCGAGACAATTNTCCCGTCCTTAAAAAGCAGCAGCGTATGGGATTCCCCNGACGCAACGTCCACCAATTCTTTTGAATGCAGATTCGCGAATGCCAAAAGCAAGNCCATCGCGCAAAATATTTTTTTCATTACGTTNTTTCCTTTTCATCAATTTGTCCTCCTATCCGATCATCAAAACGGATCAAACGCGACATCACAGTTTCCATTGGAATTTTGAAAAATCATAAAATCAANNCGTAAAGGAAACTCATCGTTATTTTGTCCCCATATTGATNCATGGCGATCGAGTTTCGTTTCATACAACAGGCAATCTTTTGCTTCATCGAATATTCGCAATGTTCCAAATATCAAATCGTCATCAACCCTTTTTATGCTCAAGTAGCAATCTATACGAAGTTCTTTTGCATCCAGTTTTATTTCTTTATGTCTATCGCAAACNTCAATTTCAACNTNCAGAGGAACGCCCAAATCATTTTTCGNAGCAATTGATATTTTCCAATGCGTCCGTTCACACAAAAACAAAGAGAGAAAAATCAATGCCAAGAAAGAAATGCTGAAAATTNCAAGNCGTGCAGAAAGTTTTCGTTTAGCCATAGAAAAATTGTTCGTTAATTTTCAGAAGCCCCTTACGGAAGCGAAACGGNGCAGTCGCTATTTCCAAAGGAAGCGAAAATTTTTGTTCCGCGAAGAAATGAAAATTCGGCGTTCAAACTAGCGGCGGCTTTCGCCGCCAATTTGAACATTTTTTATTTCAGCAATTCCGCCAATTTTTCCGCGGTGAATCCCAAATGCTCCGCCACTTTGTTCGCAGGGCCTGATTCGCCGAATCGGTTTATCGTGAAAAGNTCGCANCATTTNGTGGCGTATCCTTCCCATCCCATGCTCACNCCGGCTTCCGCGACAACAACGCGCGGCGCACCGCCNAAAANNTTTTTCTTTTCATCGCATTTTTGCGAATCGAAAATCGTCTTGTCCAAAACTGAAACGACGCGGATTTTTTTGTTCGGAACGANCTTNGCCGCCGCAAGCGCCATATTCACTTCGCTTCCCGTNGCAAGAATCGTGATGTCGGGTTTCGCGCCGCCATCCTGAACAATATACGCGCCGAATTTTTTCGCGCTTGCCTTCCAATTNTTGTCGGCCTTTTCATACACCGCAAGATTTTGGCGGCTGAGCGCAAGNCAAACNGGATTNTTCTTCGATGCCATNGCCATTTCCCAAGCAAGGCAAGTTTCTTCCGAATCGCCCGGNCGCAAAACNTGAACGCCAGGAATCGCGCGAAGAGCTGCGAGCGTTTCGATCGGCTGGTGAGTCGGTCCGTCCTCGCCAACNTAAATCGAATCGTGCGTCAAAACATAAATCGTGTTCAANCCCATCAAAGACTGGACGCGCAAATTGGCNCGAAGATANTCGCTGAAAATCAAGAACGTNGCGCAGAACGGACGAAGCCCGCCGTGCAAATTGATTCCGGCGCAAATCGCGGACATCGCGAATTCNCGGATGCCGAATTCAATCGTGCGGCCTTTTCGATTTTGCGCGCTGTAAGTGCCGTCGTCATTTTTGANNTGCGTTTTGTTCGGNCCCATCAAGTCGGCAGAACCGCCCACAANATTCAAATATTTGTCCGCCATGACGTTTATCATTTTTCCGCTTGAATTGCGGGTGGCNTCGCTNTGNCCGATTTTGTATTTCGGCGCGACNGATTTTCCCGTNGNCTTTCCCGCAAAGAANGCNTCCCACATTTTTCGAAGCTCNGGATTTTCNTTNGACCATNCGGCGAACTCGGCGTTCCATTTTTCTTCGGCGGCTNCGAANNCGGATTTTTTGGATTCGAAATATTTTTGCGCCTCAGGATNGANATAGAATTCCGCGCCTTCGGGAATTCCCAATTTTTTGCGNGCGGCCACAATTCCTTCCGCNCCGAGCGGCGCACCGTGAACGTCGGGCGTTCCCTGCTTGGGCGCGCCNTTTCCAATCACNGATTTNAGCATGATGAGAGTCGGCTTGTCGGCGCATTTTTTCGCTTCATTCACGAGTTCCACAATTTTCGCCGGCTCGTACATGCTTCCGCGCAAAACTTGCCAGCCATAGGCTTCGTAACGCTTGGCGATGTTTTCGGTGAAAGTGATGTCCGTGCTACCGTCAATGCTGATTTGATTTTGGTCGTAGAAGACAATCAGTTTTCCCAATTGCAAATGCCCCGCAAGGCTCGAAGCTTCGGAAGAAATTCCTTCTTCAAGACAGCCTTCTCCCACAAGCGAGTAAGTATAATGATCCACGATTTTATGATTCTTCGTGTTGAATCGCGCGGCAAGCATCGTTTCGGCAATCGCCATTCCAACGGCTTCCGCAATGCCCTGCCCGAGCGGACCTGACGTGCATTCCACGCCGTCCGTCTGGCCGTATTCCGGATGCCCCGGACATTTCGATCCGACTTGCCGGAATTTTTTTATGTCGTTCAAGGAAACTTTGTAGCCGCTCAAATGCAATATCGAATAAAGCCACATCGAGCCGTGCCCCGCAGAAAGCACGAAGCGATCGCGATCCGCCCACTTTGAGTTGGCAGGATTGTGCTTCATAATCTCGCCATAAAGCACGGCGGCAAGTTCCGCGGCACCGAGCGGCAAGCCGGGATGTCCAGAATTGGCCTTTTGAATGGCATCCATCGAAAGACTGCGGACGGACAAAGCCGCGGCAGCGATTCCCTTTTCGTTCATAAAAAACTCCTATAAAAAGTCAAGAATAAAGTTTCAAGTTTATTCTTGACTTTTTAAGCGCATCCGCAACAAAGTGCCTCGCAACGAGCGTGTCGCGCGAAGTTTCAAGCGGGATGCGCATTTAATATGCAAGTTTCCAACGGAAACTTGACATGCAAAAAGTACCGCGCAAGTTTTTACGCGTAGCGAAAAACTTGGTAGCAAGCATTCGATTTACAATGTAAATAAAAAGCTTGCGTTCCATTTGTGCGGTACTTTTTGCATAAACTCCTGATAAAATATTATACAAGCCGAAGGCTCGCATCGCAAATAAAATGTCCGCGACTTTCTAAACGAAGTGAAAATCGCAGGCATTTTTTACAAACCTCTTGCTTCACTCGCCAATTCTTCCACGCCAGCGCGATTTTTCAGCAAGTTCACGAACCTTTCATTTTTGAAAAGTCCTGCCAAAGTCGAAAGCGTTTGCAAATGCGTCTGCGGATTACTCGTCAAAAGCACGAAAAGCACCGAAACTTTTTTTGCGTCGGGCGCGTTCATATCAATCGGATTTTTCAAATAAACAACGGTAATCTGCTGGCTTTCGTCGTCCTTGAGAATTATGTCGCGGCAATGCGGAAGCGCGATTCCGTGCCCCACCGCCGTGCTCATCGCCTTTTCGCGCCGACAAAGTCCTTCGTACAATTGCTTCGCCGTAACCGATTCTGGCAAATTCATTTTCGGACAAATCTGCTTGTACACTTCAAAAACATCGTTCGCGTCAACATTGTCAATAACGCCGCCGTGCCTTATCATTTGTGAAATTTCCATTTATCTTATCCTCCCAGAAAATTCAGACGACCGTAAAATCATTGCGCCGCTGTTTTTCCACCACATAACGAATCGCATCAACGATATCGTAGTAATTGCATTCCATTCCTTCAATTGAAAGTTCGAGAGTCGCCACGTCTTCCACAGCCGCATCGGGATTTGAATTTATCGATTCCAAAATCCTGTTGATGTGCGTGAAAAGCTGCGAAAGTATCACCAATTCCTGCTGCGGAAATTGATTGAACTGCGCGTTCGAAGATTCCACATCGTAGACGAGCGCGCTCACCAGCGAATAAAGCGAAAGCGCCTGCTTGCGAATCGCGCCCACGGGATAGTCCGCAAAATAATTGTAACTTTTTTTTATTGTAGCATATCTTTCGGCGATGTGCAAGAATACATATTTTTTTTCGTCGTTCGTCAGTGCGAAATTCGCGGGAAACATCCGTTTCATCAAAACGGTCAAATCCTTTTCCTTGCTGTATTCAAAATCCTTGAGATAGCTGTCCAAAATATATTCCGGAATTTTGAACGTGAGACTCTGAAGCTCGCCCGGATCTTTTTCCATTTCGCTTCCGTTCCAAGCACCGACCGCAGGAACGATTTGATTTTTGTACCAAAGGCGAGTTTCCACGCCGAAAAGCTCCAAGCCGATTTTTTTGGAACGCGCCAAAAAATTTTCCACGGAATCGCAATTTTTCGTGCAAAGAGTTTCGATGTTGTCGAAGAACGTAAACGCAAGCTGCTCTTCGATTGTGGAACACGGCCCTTCGGTTTCTATTATCTTGATGAGCGACTTTTCGAATTTCTCGCACCAAAGGATTCTCTCGCGGTCGCTTTCTTCGATTTGAACCGTGCCTGAATTATTTTCGCGCTCCTTGTGAATCGGCTCGATTTCGATGATGCCTTTGTCCCAATTTATCACGCGGCACAAAATTCTGTCGCCTACGGTAAGTCCGATTTCGTCGATGAAATCAGAAATGTCGCAGCCCGTGATTTTCACGCGCGAAGGAAGCTCGAAATCCACCGCCGCCAAATCCAAGTCCGCAAGCGCAGGATCGGACGCGATGTACTGCACTTCGTATTCCTCGCCAAAAAGCCGGTACAAATCAAGCACAGTTTCCTTGCGGAATTCTCCGACGCGGGAATCAAGCTTTTTGCCATTGCAAACGAAAATAAACGAAGCGGGATTTTGCATTTCGTCCACGAACGGCATGAAGCGATGCCCCGGAACGAACATCTTGTTTTTTATTTCTTCCTGCGTTAGCGTGAAGCTGAAATATCTGCCAGTAAACACCGCCGCCCGCGTGAGAAATTCTCCGGATTCAACTTGAAAGACATAAGGACTTTCCGCCAAATACGCGTCGCCCTCTTCCTGATTCAAATCGAAGCCATTTTCCTTCATCTGCCGCGTAAAATCTTTGAGAGTAAAAGGTTTGTCCCATGAACGCAAAAAATCGTCCACGGCGAAACTTTCCGAAACCTGCATAATTATAAGATAGCACAGTTTAAAAAAAATTTAAATAGCAAGTATTGACAACGCCTAATTGGTCGTCTGCTCTAAATATTCCTTGAAAAACGAAGTTCTGAGAAATTTCAATTTTTCAGAACTTCGTTTTAGTCCGCGTTAGAAACTTGTTGCCACACGGACAATAAAATAAGCGAGTTTCTGAAAGAATCTCGACATCTAAGATTGACGACGCAAATCAGTCATCAATCCTAAATATTTCTAACATCCTCGACTTGAATTTGCAAATCCGCGAAAATCTTTTCCAGTTTCGGCATATCGATGTCCGCCACTTTGAGCGTGAGAAGCCGCTTGGACTTTGCAGGAAGCACGCTCGTCACCGCGCTAATTATATTCCCGCCTTCCGCCGCGATTTTTTCCGAAACGCGCGCCATCTGCCCAGGCTTGTCGTCGAAAACGAGCGTGGCGCGGATTCCTTTTTCAGTGCCGCTGAACATGTCCGTGAAAAGCCGGAACAAATCGTTTTCGGTGATGATGCCGACGACCACACCATTTTTCACGACGGGAAGGCAGCCAATTTGCTTTTCCACCATAACCCGCGCGGCCTCTTCCACCACGTCATCAGGCGAAGCGGTAACTACTTCCGAAGTCATGATTTTTTTGACGTTCAGTTTGGAAAGCAAATAACTTATCTCGTACATGTCAAGCGTCGTCGCAAGCGAAGGTCCTGCCTGAAGCAAATCGTTTTTGGTGATTATGCCGGCGAGCTTTCCGCCCTTGATGACAGGCAGCTTGCTGATGTTGTTTTTGTTCATCAATTCCTTCGCTTCCGTGACAGTCGTTTCAGGCTCGACTGAAATCACATTTTTTTTCATAACATCTTTTACAATCATTTTCGCCTCCAAATTCAAAAAATAAAATAAAATGCGCGCTTTTCGCAAGGGCAGGTTTCGCCCAACAATTTATTATAACACAATTTCGCGGAAAATGCAAATTCAAGAAATTGCACAAAAGTTCATCTATCTTTTATACGTTATTTCCACAATCCTGTGCTCGCTTTCAAGCCCAAGATATGTAAAATAGATTTCATATCTTCCGCATTGCAAAGGCTCGTCCATATAATCGCTGAGATTAAATGTCAAGTTCACTCCGTACGCATAACCTTCATCAAGCATTTCATCCGGCAAGTCTTTGCATTTTTGAATCATTTCGAGCCGCTTTTTTTCGTATTCCTCCCGCAAAGGATCGGAAGCCAAAACTTCCTGAGGCTGCTCGCCATTATATTTTACGATGCGCTCTATCGGACAATGCAAAAACACGGATTCCGTTTCGTCCAAAGATTTTACGTGAATCATTTTTTCGTCTTCCGGATCACTGTATTTATAATATCGGTATTCTGTACGACAAAAAGACACGCAGACCGGAACAGGAATTTTCGCGACGCCTTTTTTACTTGCGCGGATTTTTTCGGGAATGCTCATTGAAACCGTATTCATCTTCAGCATGTCTATTTTCGGGCTGCACGGATTTTCGAATTCGCTCCATACATACTCATCCCAATTAAATTTCAGTTCGTTCCACGCCTGCGGCTCAAAAGAAACTTTTTTCATCGGCGTTTTTCCTTTCAGACTCATCAATGAAAAGCACAAAAAAAATATGCCCATAATGAATTTCAACTGAATAATTCTTCGCATTTTTTCCTTGTTTTCTGAAGCCCTTACAAATGTTTGACTTCGCGAGTTTTCTTGCTCGTAAAGCGAGAAAACTCGGTAAGCAAGTCGCAAGCCTTGCGACCAAATGCTATTTCCAAGGGAAGCAAAAATTCTCGTTCCTCTTGGAAAATCCGCGAGTTTTGTGAAAGCAAAGCCTTGCGAAATCATCCGCCCAAATACGCTTCTTTTACCGCCGGGTCGTTCGCCAAATCCGAAGCAAGCCCTTCCTTGGAAATTTTCCCAGTTTCCAAAACATACGCGCGGTTCGAAATCGAAAGTGCCTTGAACGCATTTTGTTCCACGAGCAAAACCGTAGTTCCTGCCTCATTGATTTTTTGCACGATTTCGAAAATTTCATCCACAAGAATCGGCGCAAGCCCCATGCTCGGCTCATCGAGCAAAAGCAACTTCGGGCTTGACATGAGCGCGCGTCCCATCGCGAGCATTTGCAATTCGCCGCCGGAAAGCGTTCCAGAAATCTGGCTCACGCGTTCTTTGAGGCGCGGAAAAAGTTCGAAAACTTTTTGCATGTCGCGCTTTATTCCGTCCTTGTCGCTTCGTGTGAACGCGCCCATTTCCAAATTGTCGCGGACAGAAAGATTCAAAAAAATGCGGCGACCTTCAGGCACTTGAATCAATTTTTTTCGGACAATCATGTCGGGCGCAAGATGCGTGATGTCCTCGCCTTCAAAAAGGATTTTTCCCGCGCGTTTTTTTATGATGTTCGAAATGGCGTGAAGCGTGGTCGTCTTGCCCGCGCCGTTCGAGCCAATCAGAGAAATTATTTCGCCTTGTTCCACATGAAAACTGACGTTGCGAAGCGCGTTGATTGCGCCGTAAGAAACTTCCAAATTTTCAACTTGCAACATAATATTCTCCTTCACACATTCCGTATTTTCCAAACGTCAATTTCCCAAATACGCTTTTATCACCTGCGGATTCTGCCTGATTTCATCGGGCGTTCCCTGCGCGATTTTCCTTCCGTAATCCAAAACCATGATTCGCTCGCAAATTCCCATCACAAGGCGCATGTCGTGCTCGATGAGCAAAATCGTCACATTGAATTCCTTTCTGATGAACGCAATCAAATTCATCAAATCTTCAGTTTCCTGCCCGTTCATTCCCGCCGCAGGCTCGTCAAGCAAAAGAAGCTTCGGCGAAGAAGCAAGCGCGCGCGCAATTTCCAATTTTCGCTGCTCGCCGTAAGGCAGGTTTTTCGCAAGCTCGTCTTTTTTCGAATCGATTTTGAAAATCGAAAGAAGCTGCTCGGATTTTTCCTGCATCCATTTTTCGTCCTGCTTGAATTTCGGAAGGCGCAAAATCACGTCCAAAGGATTTGCGTGGCGCGAATTATGGAGCGCGACTTTCACATTGTCCGCCACGGAAAGAGTTCCGAAAAGTCGGATGTTTTGGAAAGTTCGCGCGATTCCGATTCGGCAGTGGCCTGCGGGATTCATTTTGTTTATCACGCGCACTTTGCCGCTTTTGTCCCAAAAATTTATTTGACCTTCCGTGGGAGAATAAACGCCGCTCAACATATTGAACACGGTCGTTTTTCCCGCGCCGTTCGGTCCGATAAGTCCGACAAGTTCGCCAGCGAAAAGCTCGCAGTTGAATTCGTTCACCGCGCGAAGTCCGCCGAACGTTATCGAAACATTGTTGGCTTGAAGCACCATTTCACTCTGCATAATTTTTTCTCCAAATTGCATCGCATGCTTTGTCCGCACAAAAAGCGCATTTTCATTTCGCCCGCGCTTTTTCCTTTTTCCTTACGAACGCGACGGCTTTTTCCCACGCGCGCACAAACGAAACTTCCTTCGTTCCGAGCAATCCCTGCGGACGGAAAATCATCACGACGATGAGAACGATGGGATAAAAAAGCAGCCTGTAGTTTTGCAAGAAGCGCAAGAATTCCTGCAAGTAAGTGAGCACATAAGACGCGAGCACGCTTCCCGTCGTTGAACCCATTCCGCCAAGAACGACGAAAATCAAATAGTCGATGCTTTTCGTAAAGCCCGCCTGGTCCGGCTTGATAAATCCAATCAAGCAAACATAAAGCGCGCCGCCCACTCCCGCCACGAACGATGCGATCACGAAGCCCGCCATTTTGTAGCGAAAAACGCTGATTCCGCTTGAGCCTGCGGCGATTTCGTCTTCGCGCACAGCAAGAATCGCGCGGCCGTAACTTGAACGAATGAAATTCTGAACAAGCGCGACGAGCAGTACAAGCGTTCCAGTTATCGCCGCGAACGCCACCGCCGAATTGAAAACCATAATCGTGTTGAATTGAATTCCGTTCGGGCCGCCAGTCCATTGCTTGAGATTTACGAGCACAACGCGAATTATTTCGCCGAACGCAAGCGTAACGATGGCAAGGTAGTCGCCTTCAAGCCTGAGCGTAGGAAATCCAATCAAAAATCCAAAGAACGCCGTGATTATTGCGGCAAAAATTATCGCGAGCGCGAGCGGAAGATGCGCGTTTTGGCAAAGCAAAATCGTAGCATATCCACCGATTGCCATAAAGCCCGCCTGCCCCAAAGAAAGCTGCCCCGTGATTCCGCAAATTATGTTCACGCTCAAAGCCATTATCGCGTTGATTCCCGCGAGCGTAAAAATCTGCGCCGTGTACGCATTGAGAACGCCAAGCGCAATCAAGGCGGTCGGAATTGCCACCACCAAAATCCCGAACGAAAAAAGAATCAGCGTGTTCCTAAAATCCTTCTTCATATAAAATCCTCAATGTCAAACTTTTATGACTCGCTTTTTTCCCAAAAGTCCCGTCGGGCGCACAAGCAAAATCAAGATCAAAATGCCGAACGAAATCGCGTCCGCATATTGGCTCGGACCGTAGCCCTTCGTCATTGTTTCCGCAATGCCCAAAATTATTCCGCCAATCATCGCGCCGGGAATCGAGCCGATTCCGCCGAGCACCGCCGCCACGAACGCCTTGAGTCCCGGCATGTAGCCCATCATCGGATCAATCTGCGGATACGCGCTCGCATACAAAACGCCGCCCGCGCCCGCCAAAACCGAACCAATCGAGAAAGTCACGGCGATCGTGCGATTCACGTTGATTCCCATCAAACTTGAAGCCACGGGATCAAAACTCACAGAACGCATCGCTTTTCCCGTCTTCGTGTGATTCACCAAAATATGAAGAGCCACCATCAAAACGATGCTCACGACAATGACGAAAAATTTTATTCCCGCAATCGAAAATTGCCCGAACTGAATTACGCCCATATTCGGCGTGATGAACTGGCGCGGATCAGGTCCTGCGAACGGAAGCACGCGCATCAAATTCTGCAAAATCAATTCCACGGCAATCGCAGTAATCAGCGAATTAAGACGCGGCGCATTCCGAAGCGGACGATACGCCATGCGCTCGATAAATATTCCCAAAAGTCCGCAGAAAAGCATCGCCGCGAAAAACGCCAGCGCAAAACTCGGAACGCTCGCGCCAAAAGCGCAAAGCACGAAATATCCGGCATACGCGCCAATCATCATAATGTCGCCGTGCGCAAAATTTATAAGCGTGACGATTCCATAGACCATCGTGTAGCCGAGCGCGATCAAAGCGTATATGCTGCCCAAAGAGAATCCGTTTATGAACTGCTGAAAAAACAAAGAGGTTGCGTTCACATTTCCTTCGTTAAAATATAAAGCCAATGTAAAAAAGCCGCGCCTGAACAAAACAAAGACAAGCGCGTCTTTGCGACGAATGATTGATTATAAAATATTTTCGCGAGTTTGACAAGACGGCATCAATTAAGGTGCGGTCTTCATTCCATATTCGATTTTTCGGCAAACAATTACAAAAACCTCGCGACAATTTTAGCTTGAGCAAAACAGCCGCGAGTTTCGCTTTGCAAAGTTAGTAGGCAAATCAAAGATTTGCGATGCAAAATTTTTCGCCGACAAAAACAAAAAGGCGCGACAAAGCCGTTTTGCTTCACCGCGCCATTTTCGTTCGAACACAATTTCGCAACTTACGGATTTACGGTGGTCTTGTACACGACGTTCAAATTCTCGTTAGCGTCAAGAATCATTTGCAACATTACAGCCGCCTTGATAGGATTGTGCTTTTCATCGAAGCGAAGTCTTCCAGTAACATAGTCGCCGTCAATATTTTCAAGTGCGTCGCGCACCGCAGAAACTTCGTCCGTTCCCGCTTTCAAAATCGAATCGCGGAGCAAATACACGGAATCATATCCCAAAGCCGCGAACGAATTCGGGTCTTTGCGGTATTTGTCGCGGAAAGCCTTGACGAATTGTTGCACCGCAGGACTGTTCGAGTCAACGGCGTAGTGGTTTGAATAATATCCGTTCAAAACTTCGTCGCCAGCGTTCGCAGTAAGTCCATCCCATCCGTCTGCGCCTACAAGTGGAATCATGATTCCCTGCGCGCGAGCCTGCTTTGCAATGAGCGCGACAGTGCCGTAGTAGTCGGGCAAATAAAGCATGTCTGGAGCGGCGTTCTTGATTTTCGTGAGCTGCGCGTTGAAATCCTTGTCGTTCGTGGCATAGGATTCTTTCGCGACAATCGTTCCGCCCAAATCTTTGAACGTCTTTTCGAAATTCTCTGTCAAGCCAACAGAATAGTCGTTGCCGCTGTCGTAGAGAATCGCGGCCTTTTCTGCGCGCAATGTTTCAATCGAAAATTTTCCGCCCACAGTCCCCTGGAAAGGATCGATAAAACATGTGCGGAAAATGTAGTTGCCAGCATCGGTGATGTCAGTCGCAGTGGCAGCAGGCGCAATCTGCAAGACTTTCATTGCCTGAGCGCGCTGCGTCATCGCCTTGGTGCAGCCTGAAGTGAGCGAGCCGATTATGAATTTCACACCGTCTTTCGTGGTGAGCTTTTGAAAAGCGTTCACGCTTTTGTCAGGATTGCCTTCGTCGTCTTCGCTGATAAGGACGATTTGCTTTCCGTCCACTCCGCCAGCCGCATTGATTTCGTCAATCGCCAAATCAATTCCGTTCTTGCATTCCACGCCGTAAACCGAAACAGCGCCAGTAAGCGGAAAAACGCCTCCGATTTTTATGCTGTCGTCTGATTTTTTCGAACATCCCGCCACGCAGAAAAGCGCGGTGAGCGTCAAAGTCGCCAATGTGATTTTTTTCATAAAATCCTCCAAATTTTTTACAATCTATTTTGACAATTTGAAGCGAAATTGTCAAGACCCAAAAATTCGCGACTAATTTTCGAACGCCGCGCGAACTTTCGAAAGCCATTCGTCTTTTTCGCTTGCCGAAAGGAACGAGGCTTTGAAACTGTTTTCGATCAAAACTTTGATTTCGTCGAGCGTGAAATTCAATTTTGTGTGCAACGCCCAAAATTCGTCGAGCAGCGTCGTCTTGAAAAAAACAGGATCGTCCGTGCCCACCGTCACCAAAAGGCCTCTGTCGAAAAACGCGCGAATTGGATGCTCTTCCATTTTCGAAACAATTTTTTTCGTGAACGTGTTGCTCGTCGGGCACACTTCGAGCGGAATCTGCTTTTCCACCAAAAGCGACAAAAGCTTTTCGTCTTGAATCGCAGTGATTCCGTGCCCGATTCTTTCGCTGTGCAAAATGTTTATCGCATCCCAAATCGACTCAGGCCCGACATCCTCGCCGGCGTGCGCCACGGCGTGAAAGCCTTCCGCGTGCGCCTTTTCGAAAACCGGGCCGAAATCCTTGCACGGACCTTTTTGTTCCGCGCCGCCCAAGCCGATTCCGAAAATGCATTCGGCGGGAAATTTTTTCATCATCTCGTAATTCGCCATCGCGTTTTCAAGCCCGAACGTGCGCGAAACGTCCATCATCAATTTTATCGTGATGCCGCATTCGTCGTGGATTTTTTTTATGTTGCGCGAAAAATTTTCTACCATCGCGCCGTAGTCGAAGCCTTTTTTTATGAACGCGCTCGGAGCGAAAAACGCCTCGCAGTAGACGATGCCGTTGCCTTTTAAATATCGCGCGAAGTCGTCGAACACATAGTCGAAGTCGCTCACTTCGATGAACAAATCCTGAACTTTCAAAAACGCCTGAATGAAACCGTTCAAGTCGTCGTAAGTGAAAAGCGCGTTCTGCTCGTCCAAAGTCATCTCTGTGCCGAAACGTTTTTTCCAAAGCGCGCGAATCGAAGACATCGTAATCACAGCCTCGATGTGAATGTGCAATTCAGCCTTTGGAACTCGCTGCAAAATTTGATAGAATTTTTCCTTCTCCAAAATTTTCCTCCATATCAAAAATCTGTTTTGAAATTTTTCAAAAATTTTATTCGCAAATAGTCTTTCAAATTTCATTATCGGCAGAATGCGTCAAAAATATGAGCGATGTTGAAATTCGGAAAAGTTTGAAAAATTGTGAACCTTTTAAAAATTTATTTAAAGTTTGCAAGAAATATAATGCGCGAATTTTTTTTGCACTGCCCATCCCAAAATCGTCATTGAAGTCCCACGTCAATTTTAGACAATTTTGAAATTAAAATTTTATAAAATTTCCGCAACTTTTTTAGCGCATGTGTGTCAAATCTCAAGAGGCAAAAATGAAAAACAATATTGTAAAAACTTTGAATTCGATTCCCACAGTGCTTGCAAAGAATTTCAAAAAATTCGCTGGCCGACCCGCGATGATTTTCGACGACGGCAGATCGATTTCATATAGCGACATGCGATGGGACATTTTCAAGACAGCAAACGCGCTCAGATTTTTTGGCGGAATCACGCCCAAATCAGTGGCGATTTTCATCGACGATTCTCCGCAGGCGGTGGAAACCGTTTACAGCGTTCTTTCGATTGGCGCGAAGGCGACACTTTTGCGCTACACTATGAGCGCGGAGGAAATCAAAACCGCGCTTGAAGAACAGCAATGCGAAGTGATTTTCATCAGAGCGGAAAACATTTCGCTTTTGCCCGAAAATTGCGAGGCAAGCATTTTGGAAATAACTGACAATCGCGTTCTCAAAGTCGTAGACAAAGAGGCTCACGAAAAGCGAATCCAAAAAGCAGTGGCGCAATCCAAAAACAAAGAACGCGTGATCGCCGTAACTTATTCGCACGGAATGCAAAGCACGGTTTTGACGCGCAAGGATTTTGAAAGATTCACTGAAAAGAAAAGCAAAAGCGAAAAACCGCTCGACGCGCTCGTCGAATATTTGCGCCGCCTTGTGAATGCGTTCGTAACGGGACGCGCGGTAAACGCTTCGCTATAATGCTTGCAAGGCGGCTTCGGCTTTTCGCAACAAGCCCTTTCCTCCACGATTTTTTTCGGCTTGCGCAGAATGCTCGCATTCATTTTCCGAAGCGGGCATTTTTGTTTGCGGAATCGCTTCTTCGGAATTTTCTTGAATCGAATTTTGTCCTGCACCAGAATCATCAAGATTGTCTTGCACGAAAATTTTAAACGGCATTTCCAATTCAAGCGAATTGACTTGCGCGACATTTTGAAACGGACTAATCGGCGAAGAAATATCCGCGATTTCGGCAAACGATTTTATTTCCCCAGAAAGCAAATCAAACTCGGCAGCGTCCGCCGCGAAAATCACATTTCTGTAAAGCGCGAATTTCACAAAGCCATACAAAAATTCTTCATTGTCCAAACTCAACGCGCCAAAGAAATAAATGCGTTTCAAATTAAGTTTGCGCGCCAAGTCAATGCAAAAATTTTTCAGGCTTTGCGAAATTTTATTTTCCGATGTAACCGATTGCGTTACAACAATCAGCGTCGTAATGTCTTCCATTTCATTCAGAGGAGTTTGGCACAAATCCTCTTCCGCGCGTTCGGGATAAAGCGTTTTCTCTTCCACAACTTCATACGCGCTCGAAACGCCAATCATTCCATTTATAAAACGCGGCTCAGACGGAGGCAGATTTTCCGGCTCTTCTTCGGACTCGGAATTTTTTGAAGGGAAAAAGCCCTCGGGCACTTCACAACTGCGATCGTCCTCTTCCTTTATTCCGCGCATCATCGCTTCGTCCAATTCTTCCACCGTAATGGTCACGCCCTCAATTCCATCTTCCTTGGAAGTTTCAGCCGAAACGATATTTTGCCCCAAAATGTCGGCGAGCATATCGTCCGCAGAAGCGGAAGAATCTTCCTGCTCGGAATTTTCTTCCTCCAAAGTTTGATTCGCTTCCAATTCTTCGCTTTGAACTCGAGAATCTTCCGTGGAAAGATTTTCGAAAACAGCATCTTCAATTTGCGCAGGCTCTTCTTCCTCATTCGCGCTTTCTTCGATTTCCAATTCGGACGCGATTTCTACAACTGGCTCTTCTATATCAATATCAAGCCCGAGCGGGTCTTCAATTTCGTGCGTCTCGTTCTCTTCAATTTGCGGCGCGACAGAAATTTCGTCCTGTTCTTCTGCAGGAATTTCCATTTCAAACTTTTCTTCAATCGCACTTTTCTCTACAGAAACATTTTCGGAAGGAATTTGTTCGCGCGAGTTTTTCAAAACATCGGCGAACAAATCATCAATTTTCGGCTCAGAAGGCTCGGGCGTTTCAGGCTCGACAATCTCAAATTGCGTCGCTTCTTTTTTTGCCACCCTGCTTTTTTTCACGCTTTTTCTTTCGGACTTCGCTTCCGCCTTGTTCGCCCTTTTTTCGGATGGTGCGGCAATCTCAGCGACATTTTCAACCTCGGCGGCTTTCGCGGATTTTTTCACGCGCACGGAAGATTTTTTGCGAGCATTTTTTTCTTCAGACGATTTTTTGTTCGTCTCTTTTTCATCGCTCGAATTTTTTTCGTCAGAAGAATTCGCGATTTCATTTTTTGCTTGCTTTTTGCTTTTTGCTTTCGGCTTCTTCGCCGCCGCAGATTTTTCCGCCGTTTTTTTTGTTTTCGCAGTTTTTTCTATTTTTTCTTCGACTTTCTCTTCGGAATTTTTTTCTACTTTTTTTTCGGCGGAAACTTCACTTTTTTTTGTGCGAGGTTTTCTCGGCTTTTTTTGTTTTGATTCAGATTTTGCCTCAGGTTTTATTTGAGTTTCGTCGATGAACTGCGCGCCAACGATTTCGGTTTTCAGCGCGACAAAAAGCGGATGGTCGGTCAAAGCGCAGTCGATGAAAACTTTTTCAATGGAATCGCAACCTTGAAACGCCTCGCTGTGGCTGTGCGTTATATTTTTCGAAATGCGGATTTGCTTCGCGTTCACGGGAACTTTGATTAGCGAAAAAGTTCCGTCCTCGTGTTTTTCAAAAAGCGCGCCCGAATCTTCGTCAGTAAAAAAAACAGGATTTTCCGCGCTGAAGCGAATGTGCGCCAAACTCACGCAGCTTCTAAAAGCGTCGTCCTCGATGACTTTTATTGAAGAAGGAAGAACGAGCGTAGAAAGATTTTGGCAGTATGCCGCCGCGCCGCTTTTTATCACCGCGACGCCTTCGGGAATCACAAGCGATTTGAGCGAAACGCATTCGCTGAAAACGTTTCGCGGCAATTCCAAAATTCCGCTTCGGAATGGGGCTTCTTCAAGCGAGTAGCAACATTCGAACATATTTTCCGAAAGCTCGAGGATTTCATCGCCGAGTTCAACTTTTTGCAGGGAAAAGCATCCTCGAAAAATCGAAGGTTCAACGGATTCAATTTTTTTCGGAAAGCGAACGTATTCAAGCGCGTCGCATCCCGAGAACGCCTCGTATCCGATTTGCGTAACAGTGTCGGGCAGAAAAATTTTTTTTGCCGGACAGTCCGCCAAGGCGCGCCTTTCGATTTTCGTAACGCCGAATGGAACGCGAAGTTCGGCGGGGCAATTAAGCTCGTCAACGCCTGAAAGAATTTTGCCACCGTTTGTCAGAAAAAAAATTTCAGAATCCTGCATTTTTATATTGTACTACATTTTTCATTTTCCCGCAAGAGTTCGCGGAAATATAATCACGATTGAAAGTCGCGATTCGCACCGTTCCGTTCGGAGTCACGGTTGAAAGCCGCCATCCCTCTCCCAAAATCATCTTGATTTTCGAATCGGCCTCGATGTCGCCGATTTTGTAAATGAAAGTTCGCAACGTGTTTTTAGCCATATTTTCCCCTTTTAAATCGTTTTGAACGCAATCCTCCAAAATTGAGGAATTCAATTCGTTCACGCCAAAAATTTTCCGCCACGCAGATTTCAAATATCCAAATTTTGGACAAAATTCGCGAAAACTTTTGGCAGAATTTTTCCGCAAAAAAACGCTTTTTCTCAAAGCCCGTATAAAAATTGTCGGCAATTTTGAGTTGATTTTTAGCGGAAAATGCGTTATACTTTTTGTAAGCATTAAAAATTCGCGCTAGAATGTCGCAATTTTTAACTTGAATTTGGGCTGCACCGAATCCGTTCGCAAAGCAAATTCAAATCATGCCAGCAAGCCAAAAACTTGCCGAAGTTTCAACGAGGTTTTTATGTACAAATCCGGCGAAGATTATCTTGAAACAATTTTGATTTTGAAAGAAGAAAACAATGTCGTGCTTTCCGTTGATGTCGCAAATTATATGGGATTTTCAAAGCCAAGCGTGAGCCGCGCGATGTCGATTTTGGAACGCGACGGATACATAAAATTCGGATTGCACAATCACATCGAACTCACCGAAAAAGGTCTTGTCAAGGCGAGCGACATTTACGATCGCCACAGGCTTTTGACAGAATTCCTCATCGAGATTACGGGCATTCCGCGCGAACAAGCCAAAGAAAACGCCTGCCGCGTTGAACACGACATCGATGCCGACGTAGTGGAAGGAATCAAAAAATTTATGGAAAATCGCATGGCGGAAAAAGGCGCGGAAAAATAGTTTTTTCAATTTTGGCGCACGTGAAGAGCGCGTCCTTTCGTTGTCCGTCAAACGATTTTCCTGTCTGTAACCTTTGCCCGCACGAAAATGTTTAACGAATAAAACCAATGGAGAAAACCATGAAAAAAATAATTCCAATCCTTACGCTGGCAGCAGTTTGTCTTGCGCCGGCTTGCGCAAAACGGCGGGCAGCCACTGCCGAAGCAATTCCCGATTCATACGACGAAGTTGAAACGACAATTCCAGTTGACAAAGAAAAAAAGAGCGCAAAAAAAAATGTTTCCGACGATCCTTATGACAAAGAAAAGTTGCGTCCAAAAGCCGAACGCAATTTCGGACAAAAACTTTTCGGGCTTAATCGCTTCCAACAAATCGCGCCGTTTTCAGTTTTCGCAAAATCTTCGGTCGGAAAACTTCATCTCAAAAAAAACGGCTCTCTCATTCACAGGGCGGGCACGGATATCGGCGGTTTCTATTGTTATTACGACACTTCGGCGTATGCGGTGCAATTCGCGCAACCGGCTCGGGCGGTGCTGGTTTCCGCCGTTGAGCAATATCTTTCGGATTTCGAAAACAAAAAGCTCAACAAGAACGCCAAGAAAAAAGACACGGAAAGCATTTATGGAACGGCCGAAGCTTACGAAGAATACGGAATCGCGTTGGCAAACCTGAATCATGCGGCGAGACCAAAAGTCTGCTTTGGATATGAGTTCATAAAAGGAAATCCGTACTTTATGATTTACGCAAAAAAAGCCAAAGATTTGAAATACATCAAACGCAGCGGCGATGACTCCAACGCGGACTCAACAATTCCCCAACGCTATTATTTTACGAAAGCGCAGGCAAAAACTTTGGCCACTTTTTTAAGCGACAGCAACATCGAATCTTTGCGAAAAGAAACAAGTTATGACGAAGTTTCCGACGACTATTTCGATGCCTACGACAATTCCAACGTAGAGAACGGCGACGAAGTTGAATAATTTTCGTCGTCCGAAAAAAATCAGGCCGCTTTGCATCCTTGCTACATGCATCGCGGCTTTTTTCTGCGAAAACATTTTGCTGGCGCAGGATTTTCCACAAACACAAATCAATCAGAAAAAACACGCGGCACGTTTTTTCGACGGAGAAAAAATTCGCGAATTGCAAATTTTCAAAACGAATGAAAATCATTCGCAAGATGAAATTTGCATCGCGCAATTTTTTTCACAAACGCGCTACTACAATTTGCATTTTTCGAATGATGCATTTTTCGCGCTAAAATCTGCGGCGGCTTCGTACAATTCGGATTTTGAAAACCGAAAGCTTTCGCGCAAAAGTAAAAAATCCATTACAAAGTACGGCAAATTTTCCGCGCAAATTGAATGGGGAACAGCGCGCAAAAATATGGCGCAAATTTCACGCGAGGCAAGCGCGGCGTTCGGCTATTCGTTCATAAAAAAGTCGCCCTACTTTTCAATTTCTGTGCAAAGCGCGCAAGCCGAAAATCCATCTTCGCAAGCCCTCGCAACTTCTGGAAACGTGATTTTGCTTTTTACAAAAGCGCAGCTCGCGCAATTCATTTCGCAAATCGAATGCTTTGAAAATTAAGCGCGGCAAATCGCGCGTTCAACTTCTTCAATCAAAAAATCCGGAGTGCTCGCGCCGGCCGTAATTCCCACAGTCGCCGCGCCACAAAGTCCGCCTTCTTCCAAAAGCCGCGCTGCTTCGTGCGCGTTTTCCACAAAAAAGCTTTTTTCGCAAAGCTCACACGCAAGTTCAAAAAGCCGCCTTGAGTTCGCGGATTTTTTTCCGCCCACGACAATTATCGCATCTGATTTTTTCGCCAAATCCCGCAACGCTTTTTGGCGGCTTTGCGTCGCAGGACAAATCGTGTCGAGCACTTGCAAATTTGGAATTTTTTCACGCAAGGCCTCCGCGATTTTTTTAAACTCATCGGGAGAAAAAGTAGTTTGGCTCAAAAGCACGAAATTTTCGCAAGGAAAGCTTTCAAAAGAATTCGCAAATTTTTTCGCTTCCTCCGCGTTTTGTACAAGCACGAATTTTCCGCCGCCCTGCTCTGCGCTTCCTTGCAACGCGCGCACTTCGCCGTGTCCCGCATCTCCCGCCAAAATCACGCAGCCGTCTTTTTTCGAAAATTCTTCGACGCGGCGAAGGCTTGTCGCGACCCTCGGGCAAGTGGAATCGATGATTACCGCGCCAGTCGTTTTGATTTTTTTCAAGACATTCGGCGCAACTCCGTGCGCGCGCAAAAGCACAACGCAATTTTCATCAAGTGAATCAATTTTATTTTCATCAAGGATTTTCAAGCCGCGCTCTTCAAACTTTTTCAGAACAGTCTCATTGTGGATGAGCGGACCGAGGGAAAAGATTTTTTTTTCGCCAAAAGAATTTCGTTCGAGTGCGTCCTCGGCCGCTTTCACAGCAAGGCGCACTCCTGAACAAAATCCCATAACTGCGGAACGAACAATGCGTAGCATTTCATTCCGCTCGATTTTTTTTCCGCGCAAAGCGTCGTTCGCGTTCAATTAACCGACCACGACAGTCTGCGCGGGCTTTTTCGGAAGCGCGTGATGAAAGCCGAATTCGGGCTTCCAATTTCGCCGCGTCAAATCGATGAAACCACTTGAAATGAAAATCGAAGAATAAAATCCGCTCAAAAGTCCCACCATCATCGCAAGCGCGAAATCCTTTATGCTGCCCGTAGTGAAAATGTAAAGCGCGAGCACGGCAAAAAAAGTCGTGGCTGTCGTGATGATCGAACGCGTGAGCGTGTCCGTCAAAGATTGGTCGAGGATTTCGCCGAACTTTTTTACTTCCATAAGCGGCAAATTGTAGCGCACCCTGTCAAGAATGACGACCGTTGCGTTTATCGAATATCCTACGATTGTCAAAACCGCCGCCAAAACCGTCGTGCTGAATTCAAGCTGTGACCAAACTATAAAAGTGAACATTATGCAAATGTCGTGAATCAGCGCGATGATTGCGCCGAGCGCGAAGTCCCAGTGAAATCGAACCGTGGCATAAAGCCAAATCAAAATCATCGTACCCAAAAGAAGCAAAATCGAATTTCGCGCGAGAGAAGCGGACATGCTCGAACCGATGAAGTCTGTTTTTTGCACGGAAACGTTCGCCGCGCCGTACTTCGCATTAAGTGCGTCCGTAATTTGCGAATCGTCGTCGCCCTCGGAAATTCCCGAACGAATCTGGTAGAACGAAGAATCCGCGCCGCCGATTTTTTTAACGCTCACTCCGCCAAAAGCCGAAAGCGCGTCGCGCACTTCTTCAATTCCGACTGCATTGGAAATTTCCACTTCCTCAATCATTCCAGGCTTAAAGTCAATTCCAAAATTTATTCCGCGAACGAACAAGCCGACAACCCCGCCCACAATCAAAACGAGAGAAATTATCGCGCAAGGCAAAAACGCTTTGCTAAAATTTATTCGGTCTTTCATTGTTTCCTCCAGCTTATGCTGACTTTCTTCGAACCGAACGCTTCAGTGCCGACATCGAAAATCAGTCGGCTGACGAACAGCGCGGTAAAGACGGAAGAAGCCACGCCGATTGCAAGGCTCACCGCAAATCCTTGGATTGAACCAGTTCCGAGCTGGCTCAAGAAAAGTGCCGCGATGAACGTCGTGATGTTCGAGTCCATGATCGCCCAAAACGCGCCCTCGAAGCCCGCGCTTATTGCGTTCGCGCGAGTTTTTCCCGCCCGCAATTCTTCTTTTATTCTTTCGAAAATAATTACGTTCGCGTCCACCGCCATTCCCACCGTGAGAATCATACCCGCGATGCTTGAAAGCGTGAGCGTCAAATTGAACGCGGAAAGCACCGCGAACAAAATGTACATGTTCAAAATCTGCGCAACAATCGCGTTGATGCCCGCGCCTTTATAGAACACAAGCATAAAGACGAAAATCGCAACCAAGCCCACGGCAAGCGCGGTAAGTCCGTCGCGAATCGTCTGTTCGCCCAATTCCGCGCCGATAACTTGCTGGCTTTCGACGCTGAGCGGAACTTCAAGCCAAGCCGTCTGCAATACTTTCTGCAAATTCTGCGCTTCTTCCAAACCGAATCCGTCGATGCGAACACGACCGCCACCGATTTTCGTGCGAATCGTTGCCGCGCTTTTTACCTTGTTGTCGCTAACAACCGCAAGGCGTTCGCCGACGTGCGCGCCCGTGAAGTCCGCAAAAATTTCCGCGCCTTCCATATCAAGCGTAAAGTCCACGCCAGTCTGTCCCATTTGATCGCGGGAAACTTCGGCACTTTTTACATAGCGTCCGTCCAGCGCGACTTCTTTTTTGAGAGCCATATACTGAACGAATTCGTCAAGTCCGTAGCTGTCTTTCGTGTAGTAGCCCAAGATTTCAACGTCGTCGGGAACAATCGAAGGATCTTTGAGCGAGCCGTCCTCGTTGAACGTATCGCCGGGATTTGAATAATAATATGAAAGAAATTGATTCGTGGCATCATCATCGACAAGGCGGAAATTGAGAACGCCCTTTCCCATTATGATTGTATTGATCGCGCTGCTTTGTTCCGCGCCAGGAATCTCGATGTAAATCCTGTCCTCGCCCTGCTGACGGATAACCGGATTGCTCAAACCAAAGCGGTCGATGCGGCTTTGCAAAGTTTCCACAGCCTGCGCCATCGCGCGCGCCTTGAATTCCGCTTCGCCGCCCACCAAAGCCGTGTCGCCCTGCAAGCGCAACGCTTCTTCCAAATCCGCGCGAACGATGATATTGATTCCGCCCGAAAGGTCAAGTCCGAGTTTCACCGAATTTGTATAATTTTTTTTGTCCGCCAAAACCTTTTCGCGATAATGCTCCTGAAACAAATCCAAAAGCTGGCGATGAACCGAAGAAGCCACCTCTTTTTTCTCTTCGTCCGTATTGGCATTTCGACCAAAACTGAACGAATTCAAAATCGCGCCAAGGGTGAATTTTTCGGGAACGGGCTTTTTGAAGGCCTTGTAATTCTTTTTTGCCTGCTTCAAAAGCCAAGCGTAATTTTCGCCTGGCTCCGCGTCAGGATTGGCGACGGCGGCCAGTTCCAAAGACTTCACATCCTTGGCAGCCTGTTCCATAGAATATTCTTTGATTTTTTCAAGCGACATAAGCGCGAGGCGTTGAGCATCCTCGTTTGTCTTAAAATACCAAGCGATTGTGGGGCGCAAAAATACCAAGCACAAAGCCAAAACGACAAGGAGGATGACAAATCGCCATCCTTTGCTTCCCTTTTCCATTTATTTCTCCAAATTACTTTTCTTTTTTCGCGCGGGTTCTACCGGCGGGCTTTTTTTCAGATTTGACTTCTCCGATTTTTTCTTCCTCGGAACTCTCTTCGATTTTTTTCTGGGCGAGTGCTTCGTTTTCTGACTTTTCGACGCTGGCGATTGCCGTGCGGTTGAATTCGATTTTCGCATTGTCGTCCACTTTCAACACGACCGTTTTTTCCTTCACAGAAGTTATCGTTCCGTGAATTCCGCCAATCGTAACAACCTTGTCGCCCTTTTTGAGCGCGGCGAGCATTTTTTCAGTTTCTTTTTGCCTTTTGCTTTGCGGACGAATCAGGAAAAAGTAAAAAATCGCGATCATCATCACGACAGTTACCATCAGGGACATAAAACTTCCTGTTGTTGAAGCACCGCCGGCAACTTGCAAGAATGAAAGAAATGACATAACAACCTTCCTTAATTTTTAAATCAATTGCGGAATAGTGGATTCGAACCACCGACCCCCACGATGTCAACGTGATGCTCTAACCAACTGAGCTAACTCCGCGTGTTTTATCAGTATACCACAAATCAAAATAAATTGTCAAGTACTTGAAGCGGCGGAAAAACGTTTTAGGAAATTTTTTGTGCGCTCTTCGCGAGGATTGTTTATAAGCTGATTTGGCTCGCCCTCTTCCACTATCACGCCGCCGTCCATGAAAATGATTTGGTCGCTCGTGTCGCGCGCAAAAGCCATTTCGTGCGTCACGATTATCATCGTCATTTTTTGCCGCGCCAAATCTTTTATCACTTCAAGGATTTCGCCCGTGAGTTCAGGATCGAGCGCGCTCGTTGGCTCGTCGAAAACCAGCACTTCGGGATTCATCGCCAAGGCGCGCGCTATGCTCACGCGCTGTTGCTGGCCGCCCGAAAGTTCGCAAGGATACGACTTTTCTTTTTCAGAAAGATTCATTCTCGAAAGCCATTCGCGCGCGGTCTTTTCCGCTTCGGTGCGAGGCGTTTTCAAAACGCGGATTTGAGGCTCGGCGACATTTTGCAAAACCGAATAATGCGGAAACAAGTTGAAATTTTGAAAAACCATTCCGATTTTCAAACCGATTTTTCTTTGAGAATTTTTGTCGCAATAAATTCCGTCCTTTACCAAATCGCTTCCGCAAATGTTTATCGAGCCGCCCGAAACTTTTTCCAGCTGTGCGAGGCATCGCAAAATCGTGGACTTGCCGCTTCCGCTCGGCCCGATTATTCCGAGCACTTCGCCTTTTTTCACGCAAAACGAAATGTCTTTGAGAATTTCGTTTTCGCCGAAATTTTTGCGGAGATTTTTTGCCGTTATTATTTTTTCGTTTTCCATTTTTTTTCTATGAATTGAAATTTCGATTTCAATTTCTATTTATAATAGGACAACTTTTTTTCCAAAAAATTGAAAAACCACGAGACGATTCCGTTCATCAGAAAATAAAACGCACCCGCCAAAAAAAGCGGCACGGTGGAAACCATTCTGTTCGAAGCCGTTTTAGCGATGTGAAGCAATTCCACCACGCCAATCACTTGAACGAGAGCAGTGTCCTTTACGAGCGTGATCACTTCGTTTCCCATGGCGGGAATGATTCGCTTTACGACTTGCGGAATTATTATATAGAAAAAACGCGCGGCTTTTCCGTAGCCCAAAACATTTGCCGCTTCGTACTGTCCGCGCGGAATCGATTCAAGCCCGCCTCGATAGATTTCAGCAAAATAGCAAGCGTAGTTTATCGCGAGCGCGATTATGGCGGCCACGAATCTTTCAAAGGAAAACGCGCCGTCGGTCAAAATGCCCGGAATGAAATAGACGCAAATCAGCTGCAACATCAATGGCGTTCCGCGAATCAAAAGCAAAAACCATTTTACGATTATGCTGACGACGGCATTTTTCGACATTCTTCCGGCGCAAAGAACGAGCGCGAGCGGAACTGAAAAAATCAGCGTGAGGAAAAAAATTCTCACGGAAACCAAAGTTCCGTTCAGCATCGAAAGTATTTGCGCGCCCATTTATTTTCCGATTACGGTGATGTCGCTTCCGAACCATTTTTCGCTAATGCGAGCAA
Source organism: Treponema sp. (assembly GCA_014804005.1). GTDB lineage: Bacteria > Spirochaetota > Spirochaetia > Treponematales > Treponemataceae > Treponema_D. The sequence goes on from JAAVAP010000001.1 coordinate 108,953, forward strand.
CAGTTCCGTCCTTCGCCATTTCTTCGAGGATTTTTTGAACGCCGTCCGCAAGCTTCGCGTCATTCTTTCTGAAGGCGATTCCGTAGCGTTCTGCGGCGAGGCTTTCTCCCAAAGTTTTCAGCGGCAAATTGGATTGCTTTATCACGTATTCGGCGACAACGCTGTCCATCACAACTCCGTCCACGCGATTCATCTGCAAGTCGCTCAACGCCATCAAATTGTCCTGAAGTGGAATAATTTCCTTGAGCGAATCTTTAAAAGCCGGAGCGGAATTCACGGCATCTTCCGCGCTCGAGCCGTTTTGCAACGAAATCGACTTGCCTTTAAAATCCGCGAGCGTCTTCAATGGCGAATCGATTTTTACCACCACGACCTGATTGTTTTCAAGATACGGCTTTGTGAACGAAAACGCCTTGATGCGCTCGGCAGTCATCGTAAGCCCGTTCCAAATGCAGTCGATTTTTCCACCGCGCAATTCCTGCTCCTTCGCGTCCCAATCAATCGGCTGCGCCTTGAACTGCACGCCCATCCGCTTCGCCACTTCTTTTGCCAAGTCGATGTCAAAGCCGACGATTTCATTTTTTTCATCGCGATAGCCCATGGGCGGAAAAGAATCGTCCAAGCCAAGCACGAAAACTCCGCGCGATTTCAATTCTTCGAAAGAATTGTCGCCGCTCGCCTTTTTGGGCTTTGCAAAAATGCAGCCGAGAGACAACGCGGCAATCACCGCGCAAACAAAAATTTTTTTCATATAACACCTCACTAAAAAAAATTGCAAATTAAAATTGAGCTAAACAAACAACTCAACAATGAATATCCAGTTTTTCTTTTATCTCGTCCATTTCCGATTTCATTTCTTTCAAAAGGCGGAGTTTCTCATCATCTGCTTCATCGGAATTCTCCACAAAGCCCGATGAAATAATACCGGTGGGAACGGCGATAATGGCAACGCCAAAAACTGCCATGAGCGCGCAAAGGATTCTGCCCGCCACCGTAACCGGGTAAATGTCTCCGAGCCATACCGACGTGAAAATAGCGACAGACCACCAAAGCCCCGAAAGCGCGTTCGTATAAACATCAGGCTGCACGGGGCTTTCAATGTAATAAATCAGCACGGAAGAAATGAGCATAAGGACGAAAAGCATAAATATTGCAGAAGCGAGTTCAGCCGATTTCTCCCGGATGACACCAATAACCTTATGCAGGGATTTTGTGTATCGGTTAGCCTTGAACGCCCGCAACAGGCGCACAAGTCGGAGCATACGCAGGATGCGCAAATCGACCGTTATCACCAGCGGAATATAAAACGGCAGGATTGCGAATAGGTCAATCAACGCCATGAAAGAAAATACGTATTTCAACCTTGCCCGAAATGGTGGCATATCTTCGTACAACAAATCTGCCGTCCACACCCGCAAGAGATATTCAATGGAAAAAATAGCGACGGAAAACACTTCAATTTCATACAATATCGCACGGACACGTTCAGAAATCTTGAATGTTTCCAAGAATACCGACAACACATTAATGATGATTAGCACCAGTATGAAAATATCAAAAATTCGGCTTGCAGTATCGCCTTTTTCCGCTTTTTCAATAATTTCAAAAACTCGCCGTTTTATTTTTCTATACATTCTGAAAATCCTTTAACATCCTTGCAAGATACAATCCCATAAGCTCGGAATCAGAGCATTCAAAAAACGGCTTTTTTCCTGAGTCCTTTCCTATTTCAACACCATTAGAAAAAGGCGTGATAAACAAAATTTTTGAGAGAGGAATAATCTTGTTGCCGTTTTTGCCAACAAATATAATTCGTTTGTTGGCAAAATACGCATCGCCCGAATCTATCAGTTTCATATATTCTTCGGTATTCCGAGATGGCGCAATATTGCCAGCCCTCAAAGAAAGCCCTTTTGTAATCCTAAAAGTATAAGTAAGCCCCGAGTAAGATATATAGGTCGTCCGTGTCCTTTCCTCATACCATGCGATTTTTGCCGAATAATACAGAAATTCTGCTTTTTGAAGATTAACAGGAGATTCAAGTACTGGTAAATCTGCATTTTCAATATCCCAAAAACGGCGAAGTTTTTGAAGTCCATCATCTGTAAAACGCGCATTTATATTTAAGCCAGCAACCATATCATCAAGTGTTTTTTCTTCATCGGGCGACATACGCCGTTTTGTAATAAGCATGTCAACATACGATTGTATTTTCTTCTTGCATTCATCACTGTAAATGTCCCGACCATTCGAATCAGAAAGATTGAGTTCACCTCTAAGCTCGTTTAACTCTTCCCTTTCGGAATCAGTAATTTTATTATCAGCAATCACATATCGTACTTTATTACGATAAATCAACTCCCCCTCTTCCTGAATGCGTCGTGATAAATATTCATCATCCAATTCAAGCAGATGGCAAAGATGAGAAAGCCAGATTTTCTCATCATCTGACAAATGATTATCCCAAAAACATGCGGAAATATATTTATCCAGCAAAACTTCCCTGTCCAAAACAAAATCACTATCTTTTACTTTGTATTTCGATTTTAGATTTTTCACATCTTGCGGAGACATTAACAGCAGATTATTTTCATTTTGAGCAAGAAGATTTTGCAATTCAATTATATAATCGCTTTTTGGAAAGATTTTGAAGATTTTTTGAAAAAAGGATTGTTTTGCCAAACTTTTTGTTTCATATATAGCCATTTACACCTCCTTCTCATTCAATAATCACATGCGTATTTTTTAGAATTCTATAAAATCAACAAACCCCAACACACAAATCAAAATTTGATAATTTATTATAACATACTTTGAAAATTTATCAATAGCGTGTCATTATCAAACGAAAAAAGCATACCAAATTTTTTCCGCTTGCGAGTCAGTGTGAATAAACGTTTAAAATCAGCAACTAAAATATTGTCGTCAATTTTAAACACTGAATTTTCTTCGAAAACTCGCCTATGCACTGCGATTCTTCGCGACGAATTTTTTGAGGGCGGCGATTTGTTTTTTTGTGCTTTCTTCTGCCGCGCCGCCCGATGTTTTTCTTGCCTCCACGCACGCCTCGATTTTTATCGCGTCGTAAATGTCGTCCTGAATTTTCGGCGAGCACTGCTTGAAATCCTCGAGGCTCAAATCTTCAAGGCGGACATTTTTTTCGATCGCAAGCCGAACCGCTTTCGCGGAAATTCCGTGCGCCGTGCGAAACGGAACGCCTTTTTTTACAAGGTAGTCCGCCAAATCCGTGGCGTTCAAAAATCCGCCCGAACAACTTTCGCGCATTTTTTTCGTGTTGAATTTCGCCGAGGAAATCATATAATTGAAAATGGCGACGCAACTCTTCGCCGTGTCGAACGCGGCAAAAAGCGGCTCTTTGTCTTCCTGCAAATCGCGGTCATAGCTGAGCGGAAGGCCTTTCATCATCGCAAGCAAATTGAAAAGCGCGCCGTAAACTTTTCCAGTGCGTCCGCGAATCAATTCTGCGAAATCAGGATTTTTTTTCTGCGGCATAATCGAAGAGCCTGTGGACCATTTTTCCGAAAGCGAAATGAAATCAAATTCGCTCGTCGCCCACAAAACGATTTCTTCGCTGAACCGAGAAAGATGCATTTGCAAAATGGAAAACGCCGCAGAAAATTCGATGCAATAGTCGCGGTCGGCAACACTGTCCATTGAATTCTGAGTCGCGCCTGAAAATCCCAAATCTTTTGCGACCATTTCGCGATCAAGCGGAAGCCCGCTTCCTGCAAGCGCGCCGCTTCCGAGCGGACAAAGCGCGATTCTTGCGAGCGCGTCATCGAGTCTTTCGTAGTCGCGGGAAAGTTCCCAAGCCCAGGCGCACAAATGCTCGGCGAGCGTTACTGGCTGCGCGTGCTGCATGTGCGTAAAGCCCGGCATTATCGAAGACGTGTGCTTTTCCGCGATGGCGGCAAGCGAGCCAATCAACGAAAGAATTTCTTTTTGCAAAGAAGGAATTTCCCGGCGCAAATAAAGACGCTCGTCCAGCGCGATCTGGTCGTTTCGGCTGCGCCCTGTGTGAAGCTTTTTTCCAGCCTCGCCAATTCTGTCCGTAAGAGTCGCTTCGATAAATGAATGGATGTCCTCCGCGCTGTAGTCGATTTTGAGCGCGCCGCTTTTCAAATCTTTTTGAATCGAAACGAGGCCGGATTTTATTTTTTTGAATTCCGCCTGAGTGATGATTTTCGTTTCGGCGAGCATCGCGGCATGCGCAAGAGAGCCTCGGATGTCGTCCTCCGCCATTCGCTCGTCCACGAAAATCGAAGTTTCGAATGCAACGGCGTCGGCGTCGGGACCTTCCTTGAAGCGTCCGCTCCACAAAGCCGCGTGATTGTCGGATGTAATTGTGCCGTGTTCCATTTTTCAGTTCCTCCAAAAATAAAAAGCGTTGCATGAACTTGTCAAGCGAAAACGCATTTTAGTTGAACGCGCTCAAATTCAATTCCATAATTTGGTCGTAAATCGCCTTGCCGCCCGGAACCATCGGAAGCACAAGTTCGTCGATGTCAACTTTGGCATCGATGACGGCGGCTTTTTTGCTTTTGAAAGCCTTTTCAAAAACCTGCGAGAATTCCTTTTCGTTTTCCGCGCGGAATCCTGCGATGCCGTATGCCTCCGCGAGCTTCACCCAGTCCGGTCCGAAATCAAGCGTCGTGGCACTGTAGCGTTTTCCATAGAAAATCTTTTGCCAAAGCCGCACATTTCCCAAAGTGCCGTTGTTCACCACGACAATCAAAACGGGCAAATCGTAATGCGCGATTGTGGCAAGCTCGTTGCAATTCATTCGGAAAGAGCCGTCGCCCGCGATGTTTATCACGCGCGCTTTCGGATTTGCGAATTGAGTTCCAATCGCAGCTCCAGTGCCGAAACCCATCGTGCCAAGTCCGCCCGAAGTGATGAAAGTGCGCGGTTTTGCAAACGGATAGAATTGCGCCGTCCACATTTGGTGCTCGCCCACTTCCGTAGTGATGAACGCGCTGTCGCCAGCGATGCGATGAATTTCCTCGCACAAAAATTTCGGGCTTATCGAATTTTTTCGCGGAGCGGAATAAATCGAAGGCACTTCCTTTTTCCATGCGGAAATTTTGGAAATCCATTCCTTGCGCGGCTTGGATTCAACAAGCGGAATCATGCGCGAAAGAATGTTCTTCAAATCGCCGGTCAAACTCAAATGCGCGGCGATGTTTTTGTTCACTTCGGCAGGATCAATGTCGATGTGAAGGATTTTCGCCTCCGGCGCGAATTTCGAACAGTCGGATGTGACGCGATCGGAAAAACGCGCTCCAAGCGTTATGAGCAAGTCGCATTCCGTAACCGCCATGTTGCTCGCCTTCGTTCCGTGCATTCCGACCATCCAAGTGCAAAGCGGATGTCCGCCGGGAAACGCCGAGCGCGCCATGAGACTTTGGCTCACGGGAATGTTCGCCTTTTCCGCGAACTGCAAAAGTTCCGCCGAGGCGTTCGATATGACGATGCCGCCGCCCGCGTAAATCACGGGACGCTTCGCAGAATTTATCAAGCGCACGGCTTCCTTGATTTGAGATTCGCTTGGCGCGGCAGTTTTGAACGCGCGGCGAATGTTCGAGAAATTCTTTTCCAATATCGATTTCATTTCGCCTTTTTTCAGCGGAACGAATTCCACCAAACTGTTCGGCGCGGTAATTTCTTTTGGAATGTCAATCAAGACAGGACCCGGGCGGCCGCTTCCCGCAATCGCGAACGCAGCGCGAATTGTCGAAGCGAGTTCTTCCACGGAACGCACCATGAAATTGTGCTTTGTGATTGGCATCGTAACGCCAGTGATGTCGATTTCCTGAAACGTGTCTTTTCCCAAAAGCGGAGTGGCGACATTGCAAGTGATTGCCACAATCGGAGAAGAATCCATATATGCCGTGGCGATTCCTGTGACAAGATTCGTGGCACCCGGGCCGCTCGTCGCGAACACGACTCCGATTTTTCCGGTGGAACGGGCGTAGCCGTCCGCAGCGTGCGCAGCACCTTGTTCGTGCGCCGTGAGAATGTGGCGAATGCGGCTTTGGTTTTTGTAAAGCTCGTCATAGATGTTCAAAATATTGCCGCCAGGATATCCAAATACAGTGTCAACGCCCTGCTCTACAAGGCACTCGATTACAACTTGTGAACCAGAAATTTTCATCGCATCTTCCTTTTGTTGAACACAGTCTAATGAATTTCGCAGGGAAAGTCAACAGAAGAAAGAATGAATCACTTTCAATGGAATGGCAAGAATTGACCAAATCGGCGCAATCATTTATAATATTTTTATGGACTTGAAAAATATCGTCGTGCTGATTGACGCGGACAACGTGAATCAGCCGGCAAAGATAAAGGCGGTGCTCAACGAGATTTCGGCTTACGGACGAATCGTCGTAAAACGCGCCTACGGAAACTGGAAAAAAAATCAGCTCAAAAATTGGGACGATGTTGTCAAGGATTCGGCGATCAAGGCCGTGCAGCAGTTCGACTATGTTGCGGGAAAAAATGCCAGCGACATGGCGCTCACAATCGAAGCGATGGATTTGCTTTTCCAAAAAACTTACGACGGATTTGTGATTGTCTCAAGCGACAGCGACTTCACTCCTCTCGCTACTCGGCTGCGCGAGGCGGGCGTTTTCGTAATCGGCGTGGGACGCGAATCCACTTCGCAATCGTTCAAGAATTCCTGCGACGAATTTCTCACGCTCGAAAGCATAGAGGAAGAAGAGGAAACGCAGGAAAAATCCGAAGAAAAAAAATCGCCCGAAAAAAGCAAATATCGTCCAGGCGAGCTTCACAATTTCCTGAAAATTGCGAGCGACAAATGGGGCGACGACGAAGGCTTCGTAAGTTTGAACAAGGCTTCGGAATATATCAAGCGCGCCAAAAGCGACTTCAACATTAAAAATTATGGCTACCCGAAACTCACGAAATTTTTGGAGGCGTTCGACAAACGCTACGAAATCAAAAAGCGCGGAACGGAAGGCGCAATTTATTACAAGTGTAAAAAACGATGAACATCTGCCTTTTTGAAGAGCGCGAAATTATAGATGTCCTGCCCCTCCCCGCAAACGACGAGCGCGCTTTGCACATAAAAAAAATCCTGAAAAAAAAAGTCGGCGAAAGCTTTGCGGCAGGAATCATCGACGGAAAGGCGGGAATCGCGACCATAACGAAAATCGGCGAGAAAGGAAAGCCGGACGAAGGCGCGATTTATTTTTCGTTCGAAGAACGCTCGGACGGAAAAAAACTTTTTCCACTGGAAATGATAATCGGCTTTCCGCGCCCGATTCAGCTCAAGCGGCTTTTGCGCGACATGGCGGCGTTGGGCGTTCAAAGCGTCCACCTTGCTGGAACGGAACTCGGCGAAAAATCTTATCTCGAATCTTCGCTCGCGCAGGAAAGTCAAGTCCGCAAAATGCTTTACGAAGGAACTGTGCAGGCAGGCGGAACTCACATTCCAAAAAATTTCATTTACCCCACCCTTTCCGAATGCCTCGACAACTTTTCGCGCTCGCAGAATCAAGGGCAAGTCAAAATCGCGCTCGACAACATAAATCCAAAATCCGCCTTGACAAAATTCCTGAATGAAAATCCAGTCGAAGGAAAAAGCGTCGTCGCGGCAATCGGAAGCGAGCGCGGCTGGACGAACGGCGAACGCGCATTGCTCGAATCGCGCGGCTTTGTGCGGCTCGGAATGGGCAAGCGAATAATGCGCACGGAAACGGCCGCCACTGTGGCCGCCTCCGTCATTCTCGCGCAGATGAAATGTTTGGAATAGCCACAAGGCTCTTCACAAAGAACAAAAAATCAGCAACAAAGAAATTGAAAGCCACCAACAAAATTTTCCGCAACAAAAAATTCGCGCGAAAATTTCGCCACAAAAAAAAGTTTGCCTTTGCAAAAAAAATCTGTTATTTTAAAAGTAAAGCGCAGTCGAAAACTCGCTTTCATAAATTGTCTGCTCGTGCGGGCGAGTTCAGAATTTTTAAGGAGGAACAATAAAAATGAAATTCTACATTTGCAAACATTGTGGAAATTTGGTGACGATGCTCAAGGATTCGGGCGTAGTTCCGAATTGTTGCGGCGAAGCAATGACGGAATTGATTCCCGGAACGACCGACGCCGCCACGGAAAAGCATGTTCCCGTTTTTGAGACGCAGGGAAATTCCGTGAAAGTCAAAGTCGGCTCGGTCGAGCATCCGATGGCGGCGGAGCATTACATTCAGTGGATTGCGATTGAAACCACGAACGGTTGCCAGGTAAAGCATCTCAAGCCCGGCGAAAAGCCCGAAGCGGAGTTCCTTTTGGCACAAGGCGAAAGCCTCGTGGCGACCTACGAATATTGCAATCTTCACGGATTGTGGAAAGCGTAAGCCACCAGCCGCTTGCTTGTAAAACGAAAAGCCGTTCCCATGCAGGAACGGCTTTTTTGTTTAAGAACGCCTTCAATCGGCGGTGCTCACAAATTAGCCTTTTACACACGAACGGAACGCATCTTTCCCGCTTTCAGGCAGACTCCCTGCGCTACTCCTTCTTGAAGCGGTCAATCTGCTCGCCGATTTTAGCGATTGTCTGCTTCATCTCGCCGGAAATTACGCCGAGCGCGGAGCCGGTGTCGTTTATCTTCCTCGCGCCCACCGCCATCTCGTCCATGCTCGACTTCATGGAGCCGGTCACGTCCTGAAGCTTGCGCATTTCCTCGAGAATTGACTTGCTTCCCTCCGCCATTTCCTCCGCGAACGAGCGCACTTCATCCGTGCTCGCGTTCATTTCGCGCAACGTGCCGGTAATCTGCCGGCTGCCGTCGTTCTGCTCTTGCATTGCCGCCTTTATCTGCCGCACGAGCTGGTCGGTCTGCAGAATCTCGTCCGCCACCGAAGTGAACGCCCTGCTCGACTCCTGGGAGACGGCGACCACATCCATAATTGACGACTGAATTACCTTCAGCTGCTCGCCGATTGTCTTTGACTGCGCCGATGATGTCTCGGAAAGCTTTCGGATTTCATCAGCGACGACGGCNAAGCCCTTTCCNGCCTCNCCCGCGTGCGCCGCCTCAATCGCNGCGTTCATGGCAAGAAGGTTCGTCTGCNCCGCGATGTTCGCGATCGCCTGGTTCGCCTCCTGGAGCATGTTCGACTGCTGCTCNATTTGCGTGATTTTNTCGTTGACCGCGCNNTGCTTCNGCGCGCCNTTCTGCGCCTGCTGNTCCAAATCCCCGAACGACGACGCCATCCGCTCCACGGTGGAGTTGACGCTCGCTATGTTCCCCACCATCTGCTCAACCGCACTGCTCGCCTGCGTCACGCCGGAAGTCTGCGAATGGATCAGCCGCTTGAGGCTCTCTATGTTCGCAGCAATCTGGTTCACCGCGCCTGCGGACTCCTCCACGCCCGCGCTTTGCCCGGTAATCTGCGAGTGCATGCTTTCGATGTTCGCGAGAATCTGCGTGATCGCGCTCGCAGTGTCCTCTGCGCTCGCCTCCATTTTCTGCCCGACAACGCCAAGTTCTTCGCGCGACGAGGTCACGTCCTTTATGACGGAATTGATTTTTTCCATTTCCGCGCCGAGCCTCTCGCCGAGTGCGCCCGCCTTCGCCTCGACCGAATTGACCACAAGCGATATTGCGACAATTCCCACAATCACAAGAATCAATATGATTACGGAGATGAGCGCGATTCTTTTTTTGAGGCTGCCCGTGAAGTCCGCGACAGGACCGAACGCCGCGACGTTCCACGGCGTGATTCCGATTGACTTTGAGACATAGTAGCCGTCGCCCGCGATAACCGCGTCATTGCCGGTGAAGTACTTCGCCATCTCGCCTTGCGCTATTCCAACCTCGTCCGCGAACACATACCGCTCGTTCATCAGCCTTGTCGAATCGGGATTCGTAACATAGCGGCCGTCCGCCTCAAGGATGTAGAGTTTTCCGTTCTGCGAAATTTGGATGTCGTGGATTGCGCCCGCAAGCCCCTCAAGCCCGATGTCGAAGCCCGTGATGCCGACCATCTGATTCCGCGAATTGTAGATTGCCTTGGTGAACGAAACGCAGTAGGCGTTGGTGCGCACGTTGAGATAGGCGTAGCAATAGGTGTCGCCCTGCGCCGCCATCGCGCCCACATACCAAGGCCGCGTCGATTGATCCCACGTCTCGTCCGGCGGCGACCAGTCGTAGCTCATGATAAGCGTGCCGCCCTGCGGAAGCGGCGTGACCGTCGTCCAATAGTAGCTCGCCGTGTCGTACTGCGCGGCCACCGAGCGCAGAAGCCGGCTGATCGTGTCAAAGTCCTGGTTCTCGCGCGTGAACGCCACAATGTCGTCCAGCGTGGCGAGCGGCGCTTTGAACACGTCCATGATCGCGTTNGANGCGACCTCCGCCGAAGTNGTCGCGCGCTCNATGATGTTCTCGTTGATGATTCCGTTCGCCGTGAGCGAGAAAGCCAGCAGNCTGAATCCCCCGATGACACCGAGCGGAATGAANCTNGTNAGGAACACAATTGGGGTGAGCTTGAATTTACGTTTCATAAAAACTCCTTNATTTATGATGATTTTTGTTTGAACCGAATTGAAAGTGCTTTTGTCGCAAGGCAACGCCTTGCGGCAAAACNTNNCNNGNGAGNNTTNGANGANNACTNNNNAAGCAGTGNGCANNACTGCGNCGAGCGANGCNTCGGGAGNACTTTTGAGGGTTGAAAATACGNCGGGGAAGNCTCGGGAGNACTCCCGAANNNNGAAAACGCGNCNAGCGAGGCTTCGGGAGCACTTTTGAGNGTTGAAAATACGNNGGGGAAGNNTCGGGAGTNCTNNNGAAGGTTGAAAACACGNCNAGCGAGGCTTCGGGAGNACTTTTGAGGGTTGAAAATACGCCGGGGAAGNNTCGGGAGTACTCCCGAAGGTTGAAAACACGCCGAGCGAGGCTTCGGGAGCACTTTTGAGGGTTGAAAACACGCCNAGCGAGGCTTCGGGAGNACTTTTGAAAGCCGAAAACGCTCCGNGCGAAGCGATGCCTTGCGACGTAAGCTGCCCCGAAAGGNCCGANACAAAAAAAACTAGGTCGTTATACCCCCCCCCNTACNTAGGGGAGGTCTGTCNCCCATTAGAAATGCCGAAAACGGTGTGATTGCTGTGCGTGATTGGGTAGATTTTTCCATTGAAAGTNGTAGCATCTCTTTNTCCTATGGGGCTTCGGTCTACCCTGCAATTTGCTAGTTTTCAGATACAAAGANATTTTATTGTAATTCCAAAACTTTGTCAATGTGGGCGAAACTTTCATCAAAAAAATATGAAATTCATTTTACAAAATTCAAAAGGTGTTGTATAATTAAATCATAACAAAAACATTTCAAAACATTTTTCCTAAAGAAGGCATTTTATGGCAGAAAAACAATCTTCAAAAGCGGCGGCGACTCCCACCCCGCATAACCGCGCAAAACTTGGGCAAATCGCGCCCACGGTGATTTTGCCGGGCGACGGCGAGCGGGCGGAATGGGCGGCGCAAAAATTCCTCAAGGACGCGCAAATCGTGAGCGATGTCCGCAAATTAAAGGTGTTCACTGGAACATACAATTCCAAGCCAGTCACGATCATGGCAAGCGGAATGGGAATGCCGTCCGCGGGAATCTACATCCACGAGCTTTACAATTTTTACGGCGTGGAAAAAATCATCCGCACGGGAACTTGCGGAGCATTGCAAAAAGAAATCGCGCCGGGCGAAATGATTCTCGCGATGAGCGTGTCCACCGATTCAAATCACGCGCACCAATTCGAACTCAGCGGCACTTTTTCTCCGCCGGCGGATTTTGAGCTTTTGAAAAGCGCGGCGGATTTCGCGCGCTCGGAAAAATACAAGGCGCACATCGGAATGGTTTTTTCGAGCGACTTTTTCAGCGCGTACAATGCAAAAGGCGAACGCGAATGGAAGGCCTGGGCAAAAATGGGCGCGCTCGCGCAGGACATGGAAACTTACGCGCTTTATTGTGCCGCCGCGTTCGCGCAAAAAAAGGCCCTCTCGATTTTGACAGCAACGATAAATCTGCACACGAAAAAGACCACAAAGAATAATGACGAGGCTTTCATTCCGATGATGCTCACAGCATTGCAACTTGCATAGATTTCTACAAAAAGCGGCGCATTTTTTCGCGCCGCTTTTTTATTTTACAACAAAGTCAAATTTTTAGAATTCCTTCGAACGCTTGCTCTTGAAAAAGCTGCTTCGTCCGTTGCGCTCCGTGGGCGTGTGCGGATTCGGGCGGCTGCTTCTCCTGCCGAAATCTCGGTCGCGGTCAAATCCCCTGCCCCGTCCGAAATCTCTTTCGCGCCCGAAGCCTCTTCGTCCGCCTCGTCTGCGCTCGCCAAAGTCGTCGTCGAAATCCCTGTCGCGTCCGCCAAAGCCGCCTCTTCTGCCACCGCGTCCGCCTCCGGCAGGCTTCGCGTCAACATGGATGTGCGGAATCGAAGAATCTTTTCCGGCCATTTCAAGCATTCTGTCCGCATCGGAAATCGGAAGGCTCACCAAACTGAAATTCGTTGAAACATCGATTCGGTCAACCAATTTTTCGGGAATATTGAGAATGCCGCTAAAGTAGTCCGCAATTTCGCGCGCGTTGTAGCCGTCTCGCCGTCCCAACTGGATGTAAAGCCGCTTTTGGCTCGGGTCGGAATCATCGAATTCGCGTCCGCCAAAAGAGCCGCCTCTTTCGTGCCGCGCGGAATCCTTTGATTTCGGCATGGCGGACTTGCTGATGTCCTCGTAGCGTTTTTTGCTCAATTTCTTTCCATACATCACGGAAAGCACCGCCGCCAAAACTTTTTCCGGCTCGTCGTTTTCGCAAAGCTCGCGCGCCATTTCCACGAACATTGAATCTGGGCGGATGAGATTTGATTTTTTTTCGAGCGAATCCGCGTTTTCAGAAATTGCATTTTCGCCTTCGGAAGCGATTTCCGCCTGCGCGTTTTCCGCATTCTGATTTTCAGGCGAATCTTCCGAAACGATTTTCGCGCCTTCGTTCAATTCCGAATCCTGCGCTTCCGCCAAATCCGAATCGTTCAAATTTTCTGCGACTTCATCTTCTTCGATTTCTTTTTTCAAGCCAAGGGATTTTTTCAACTCATCAAACAAGGCCGCCTGCTTCACTTTGATGACGTTCTTCACGGAAGGAATTTCGCCTTCGTTCAAATCGCCCTTGCTCGCGCGCGCAACCCGCGCCTTGAGGAAATTCAATTTCCTTGTTTCATTCGGACAAACGAACGTAACGGCAAAGCCCGAAGAGCCGGCGCGTCCAGTGCGGCCGATTCGGTGGACATAAGTAGTCGCATCGAACGGAAGCGAATAGTTCACGACATGGCTCAAGCCCGAAATGTCGATTCCTCGAGCGGCGACATCCGTTGCGACGAGCACGCGGGTTTTCCTTGAACGGAATCTCGCGAGAATCTTTTCGCGCTGGCTTTGCGGAATGTCGCCGTGCAAAGCGGCCACGTCATAGCCTTTTTCGTCAAGCCTTTTGGAAACCGTGTCCGCGTCGTTTTTGGTTTGAGTGAAAACAAGTCCATAAAAATCCGGGCTTGAATCGATGAGGCGAACGAGCGCTTCAACTTTGTCGCCCTCACGCACGACCCAATATTTTTGGTCGATCAAAAGCGGCTCTTCCACCACGCCTTCTTCTTCGACGATTTCATAGTCGCCCATGAATTTGGCGGCAATCTTCAAAATCGGCGCGGGCATTGTCGCGCTGAAAAGCAAGATTCGCGCGTCAGGATTTGCCTGTTCGAAAATATGCTCGATGTCATCGATGAAGCCCATGTCAAGCATTTCGTCGCCTTCGTCGAGAATGAAATATTTTATTTTGCTGATGTCGAGAGTTCCGCGCTCCAAGTGATCCTGAATGCGTCCCGGCGTTCCGACTACGATTTCAGAACCGCGCTTGAGTTCGCGGATTTGCGTGTTGTAGCTTCCGCCGCCGTAAAGAACGCACGTCCTCGGATAGCCACCCTCGGTGAACGACTGCAATTCAGTACAAGTCTGCATGGCAAGTTCGCGAGTCGGCTCGAGAACCAAAGCCTGAGTGATGTCGCGGCTTTCGCGCAATTCCTGCACGATCGGCAAACCGAACGCGGCGGTTTTTCCCGTGCCTGTCCGGGCGCGCGCGATGACGTTCGCATCGCCATTCAAAAGTCGCGGAATTGCCAACGCCTGAATCGGCGAAGGTGTTTCGAAGCCCTTGCGGGCGATGGCGGCCAAGGTCTTTTCGTCAAGACCGAGGTCTTCAAAAGTAATAGAGTCTTCCATTATTTTTCCCCAAAGCGCGTTTGCCGCACTTCAAGAAAAAATTCTCAAACCCTATGCAGCGTTCGCGCTTTTATTTAATTCTTTTGCGCCCTTGCGCAACGCGCCGTTTTCGGCGCAAAAGTTTTGATATTGTAGCGAAAGTTTCGGAATGTGTCAAGCAGTTTTTTTGAAAAATTTGGAGTATTTTTGCAAATGTTGCGGTTTGTTACGTTCGATACGCAGCCTTCGGCTTGCTACCGAGAAAATTTGCTCGCACAGCGAGCAAATTTTCTCGTGGGGCTTCGCAAACTATCGAGCTTTGTATTGAGCAAAACCCGCCTAATTCCCAAATCGCACTTCCTGCCATCTTTCGCTGTACTTGTCGATGCCATCGCCCAAGTCGGCCTTGAGCGTGCAGTTGAGTGCTTGCTCGGGGTCATACATCGGTTTCGTCGTGACGTATTCGAGCGCAGCCGGATTTACCACACACGGATATCGGAACTGGTCGATGAAAAGCGCGTAGTTTTCGGGGCGATGAATGAAGTTGATGAATTCATTCGCCAAATCATAATGAGGCGCGTCCTTCAAAATGCACATGCAGTCGAGGCTCGCCATTCCGCCTTCTTTCGGAATGAAAAAATCGATCATCTCTTCCCAGCGCGATTCGTCCACTTCGCCGTAGACGATTTCGGGATAGCCTTGGCAAAGCCAAAAGTCGCCCGACGCAAAAGATTTTCCGAAACCTTCCGCGTCGAATTTCACGAGATTCGGCTTCCATTCTTCTTTGATCAAATTCAGCGCGGCATCCAAATCAGAATCTTTCAGTGAATTCGCGTCGAATCCGAGGAACAAAAGCGCGTCGCCGAAAACCTCGCGCATGTCGTCCATCATCGTGGCGTGGCCGGCAAAACGCTTGTCCGCGAAAATGTCGTAGTCGCGCGAATAGCCCGAAGTTGGCACTTTCGTTTTGTTCACCATGATTCCAGTCGCGCTCAAAGCGTAGGGAACCGAATATTTCATTTCAGGATCGTGCGTCGCCATTTGCAAAACGCGCGGATTTATTTTTTCGCTGTTCGTCAATTTTGATTTGTCGAGCGGACGCAGCATTCCTTGCTTTATCATTATCGAAACAAAATCGTTCGAGGGAATTACGATGTCGTAGCCTTTCGCGCCTGCGCGTAATTTGGAATACATTTCCTCGCAAGTGGCGTAGCTGTCAAGTTTGACCGTGCAGTTGAATTCGGCTTCGAATTTTTCAACCACTTTTTCCGGCGTGTAATAAGTCCAATTGTAAAGATAGAGTGTGTTCGCTTTGTTTTTGGAACATGACGTGATTGTGAGAAATGCCGCCGCGCAAAATGTCGCGAGCGCAAGTTCGGCTTTTTTAATTGATTTCATTTTTTTCTCCTGTATCGATTTAACCTCGTTTAAATTTGGCGGTATCATACGATGCCGCTTTAGTTTTGCAAGAACATCGGCTTTCAAGAATGCCGAAAACCGCGCGGATTTTGCAAGCGCAACCTGCACTGCAAATTAATCCGTAAATCTTATTCGCTGCCACCTTTCGTTGAATTTGTCCAAGCCTTCGCCCAAGTCGATTTTGAGCGTGCAATTGTTCATCTGCTCGGCTTCGTACATCGGCTTTTCTTTCATGAATTGTGCGGCGCGCAAATTCACAAAGCACGGAAAATTGAACGCATCCAAAAATTTTGCGTACACTTCCGGGCGGTGAATGTAGTTGATGAATTCGTTCGCCAAATCATAATGCGGCGCGTCTTTCAGAATGCACATGCTGTCGAGATAACTCGCGCCGCCTTCGGCAGGAATGAAAAAGTCAATCGTCTCTTCCCATTTTTCTTTCGGAACTTCGCCGTAGACCACTTCCGCATATCCGTGGCAAAGCCAAAAGTCGCCCGAAGCAAAAGATTTTCCGAAACTTTCCGCGTCGAATTTCACAAGATTCGGAAGCCAATTCTGCGTGATGAATTTTTCCGCTTCGTCCAATTCGGAATCGGAAAGCGAATTGACATCGTGCCCCAAATGCGCGAGCGCGTCGCCCATCACTTCGCGCATGTCGTCCATCATCGTGGCGTGCCCCGCAAATTTCGCGTCGGAAAAAATGTTCCAGCTGCGCTCGTAGCCCTGCGGAACTTTCGTCTTGTTCACGCTCACTCCCGCCGCGCCAAAATAATACGGAACGGCATAGCGCATTTCTGGATCGTATTCTGCCTTTTCCAAAACCAAAGGATTTATGTTCGCGCGGTTCGTCAATTTCGATTGATCCAATTCGCGCAGCATTCCCTGCCGAATCATTATCGAAACATAATCCTGCGAAGGAACTACGACATCGTAGCCTTTTGCGCCAGCGCGGAGTTTGGAATACATTTCTTCATTTGAAGCATAGCTGTCAACTTTTACCGTGCAATTAAATTCTTTTTCAAAATCGCGCAAAACTTCGTCGGGCGTGTAATAAGTCCAATTGTAAAGATACAAAACTCGCTCGTCTTTTTTCGAGCAAGATGAAACGAGCGCGAACAATGCGAACGCGAAAAACGCCGCAAAAAATCGCGCGGCGTAAAAGTACTTGCACTTTCCACCTTGCGAAATTTTCGCCGAACGTGCGCGAACAAAATTTTTAACGAAACTTTTTTTCATAAAAAATTCTCCCTAATTTTCATCATCTTGAGGCGGCGAAATTTTTCACGCTTTTTCGCAACACAATCGTTATCATGCAAATCGCAAGCACGATGACAAACGAAAGCGCGTTTATCACTGGACTCACGCCAAAGCGAATCATCGAATAAACGTAAAGCGGAAGCGTCGTGCTGCCAGGACCGCTCACGAGAAACGTAATCACATAATCTTCGAGCGACATCGTGACGCTCATCATAAATCCGCTGATGATTCCTGGCATCAAAGCTGGAATCACGACTTTCGTCAGAGTTTGAATTTCGTTCGCGCCCAAATCGTGGCTTGCTTCGATAATCGAATAGTCGAATTCGTCGATTCGCGCGCTCACCATCAAATACACGAACGGCATGCAGAACGTCGTGTGCGAAATGAAAATCGTGAGCAAGCCGAGCGACATTTTTATTCCGCTGAAAAAAATCAAAAGCGAAACGCCCATAATCACTTCGGGCAAAACCATCGGCAAAAAGCTCGTGGTCTGAATGTACGAGCGTCCGCGAAATTTGTACCAAGTTATTCCGATTGCGGCCAGCGTTCCCAAAATCGTCGCGACGATCGAAGAAGTTATCGCGACGAAAAAACTGTTCCAAAGCGACGCCCACAAATCGCCCGAATTGAAAATCAGCTTTTCATACCAAACGAACGAAAAATTCGTAAAGGTCGAATCCTTGGATTCGTTGAACGAATAAAAAATTATCACGAAAAGCGGAATGAACAAAAACAAAAGGCAAAGCGCGAGCATCGTTTTTGAAAAACTGAAATGCGGCGAACGTTTTTTCCAACTGCGCTTCGCGTGCTTTGCGGGTTCGGAGGCGTGGATTTTTTTCGAAAAAATCTTGAAAGGATTTTTCATTTCGCGCCGCCTCCTTTCGCATTATGCTGATTCGCGCCCACGGAATTTGACAAAGCCGCAGCCAAAAACGGCGTGTTCGTGTTCGCGGCAATTTCTTCTTTTGCGGAAACTTTTTTGAGGCTTTCTTCTTTTTTGTTCGAAGTGAGCATCCACAAAATCGCCGCCACGGAAATTATCGTTATCACGAGGCTGAACGCCGAGGCGAGCGGCCAGTTGCGAACTTTTTGCACTTGATCGACAATGATGTTTCCGAGCATGTAGCTGTCTTTGCCGCCGACCATTTGCGGAACTGTGTATTGCCCAAAAATCGGAATGAACGTGAAAATCATCGCGCTCAAAATTCCGCTTCGAATTCCCGGAATCAAAACTTTGATCATCGACTGGGTTTTCGTCGCGCCCAAATCTCGCGCGGCTTCAAGCAAACTGAAATCAAATCTGTCCACGGCAGTGAAAATCGGCAGAATCGCGTAAGGCAAATACATATAGATGCTCACAACGACAATCGCGCCTTGCGTGAACATGAATTTGTGCGGAACGAAATTTTCGCCTTTTGCAATTCCGAGCGAATTCGCGAAATTCCAAAAAAATCTCAAAAGCGAATTGAGCAAGCCGTTGTCGCCCAAAATCGTAATCCAAGCAAAAATGCGGATCAGCGAATTCGTCAAAAACGGAATTATCACCAAAATCAAAAAAAGCGTCTGATGGCGACTTCGCGCGATGGCATAGCCGCATGGAAGCGCGAGCAAAATCGTGATGAAACTTGAAACGGCTGCGATCCAAAGCGTCCGCAGAAAAATTTTTCCGTAAGCCGCGTCAATCATTTGGCGGTAAGCCTTGAGCGTGAATTCGCGCACAACTCCGCCGTAAACATCGCGCTTCATAAAAGAATAGCACACGATGATCGCGATTGGCACGATGAAAAAAATCGTAAACCATCCGCCCATCGGCCATGCGTAGCGCGGACCGGGATTGCTTTTTTTGTATGTACCTTTTTTCGCTTCTTCCAAATTTAAATCCAACCTTAAAATGCTTTTCAAAAATTCCAATAATTGCGCGAGTTTTAGAAGAAAACTCGTAGTAAGAATTGCGCAGCAATTCTTACTTATTTATGTCCTCGACGATGTAGCCGTCGTCGGCCGCCCAGGAAACATAAACCGTATCTTTCCACGCGATTTCCGGCCCGTCGTCAAGATAGTTCACGTGCTGCTTGAACACTTTTATCACCGTGCCGTTTTCCAGCCGCACATAGAATTTCGACTGGAAGCCCGTGTAAATCGGCTCTTCGACAATTCCCTTGAAAACATTGATGTCGCGTCTGCCGTGAACGTCTGGCTCTTCGAGCGTGATTCGGATTTTTTCCGGCCGAATCGTGAACGCCACTTTTTGCCCGACATCGGTGTGCTCCCAGTCCGTGACCAAAATGTTCTTGTCCTCTTCTTTCGTGGCCTGAGTGTCGCCGGCAAGCTGCGCCTGCAATCCAAGCGCGGGCGTGTTGAGCGTCACCATAAAATCGTCTTCGCCTTTCGGAGTTTTGTGCGCCTCGCAATTTACGACGGTGCTTTCAAAAAGATTCGTCTCGCCGATGAATTGCGCCACGAATTGCGTCGCCGGGCTTTCGTAAATTTCGAACGGACTTCCCACTTGCAGAACATGCCCCGCGTTCATCACCGCGATGCGGTCGCTTACGGCTAAAGCCTCGCTTTGGTCGTGAGTAACATAGATGAAAGTTATTCCGATTTTGTCGTGAATCGTGTCGAGGTCGATCAAAAGATTTGCGCGGAGCTTCGCGTCGAGCGCGGAAAGAGGCTCGTCCAAAAGAAGCACTTTCGGCTCGTTGATGAGAGCGCGCGCGATTGCCACGCGCTGGCGTTGTCCGCCCGAAAGCTGCGAAGGCTTTTTGTGCATGTGCGATTCAAGCTGAACCAAAGCCAAATATTTTTTCACGCGCTCGTCGATTTCGTTTTTTGGAAGCTTTTGAAGCCGGAGCGGAAACGCGACATTTTCGTAGACGCTCAAATGCGGAAAAAGCGCGTAGTTCTGGAAAACCGTGTTCGACTGCCTTTTGTTCGGCGGAAACGGAATCACATTTTCGTCATCAAAAAGAATCGTCCCTTCGTCGGGAAATTCGAATCCGGCTATAATACGGAGAAGCGTCGTCTTTCCGCATCCCGAAGGACCAAGCAGCGAAAAAAATTCGCCGGGCTTGATTGAAAAATCTATGTCGTCCAGCGCGACAAAATCGCCGAACCGCTTGGACACATGGTCAATTGTAACCTGACTGCCTTTCAAATTGCGAGCCTCGTCTATCTAAAATAATCCTTCGTTTAAAATCGCCGACTGATTAAGCGTCGTCAATTTTAATTGTTCGGTTTTACGCCGAAAAAAAGCATAATAGATAGATTGATGTTATTCGCGGATTTTGTCAAGTGGATTTTGAAAAAAATCATTTTTTTAAAGTTCGGACATTGCCGTGCAATCTGAAAGTTTATTTTCCTCTAGTCAAACTTTCCAAAATTCACTACAATGTAAAAATGCACGAATACCAAATTGAAGGCGGCTTCCCAATCAAGGGAAAAATTTCTGCGGCAGGAAACAAAAACGCCGCGCTTCCTTGCATTGCCGCCACGCTTTTGACGGCGGAAAAAATCACGCTTCGCAACATTCCCGAAATCGAGGACGTGGCGGTGATGTTCGAGATTTTGCGCGCGCTTGGCGCGGAAGTGAAAAAAGTCGAAAAGCATGTTTGGGAAGTTACGGCGCAAAAAATCGATTCAAGCGAGATTCCCGCAGAACTTTCCAAAAAAATTCGCGCTTCGATTTTGTTCGCAGGCGCGCTCATCGCGCGAACAGGCAAGGCTTTGATGATGCCGCCCGGAGGCGACGTGATCGGACGGCGCAGGCTGGACACGCATTTTTTGGCACTCACGGAATTGGGCGCGCGCGTGGACATCGACAGCCGCTTTGAGTTTTCGGCGAACAAACTTGTGGGCGAAGACATTTTTCTTGACGAAACTTCCGTCACTGCCACCGAAAACGCTTTGATGGCGGCCGTCCTCGCGCAAGGCCGCACGACTATCACAAACGCCGCAAGCGAGCCGCATGTTCAAGATTTGTGCAAGATGCTCAATGCGATGGGCGCAAAAATCACGGGAACTGGTAGCAACATTCTTTACATTGACGGCGTGAAAAAATTGCACGGCTGCGATTTTACAATCGGGCCGGATTATATGGAAATCGGCTCGTTCATCGGATTGGCGGCGGCTACAAAAGGCTCGATTACGATTGAAAATGTGAATCCCGCCGACATGCGCCCTTTGCGAATTGCGTTCGGAAAACTCGGAATTCGCTGGAACATAAATGGCAATTCGCTCGAAGTGGCGTCTCCGCAGGAAATGCGCGTGAATTCAGATTTGGGCGGAATGATTCCCAAAATTGACGATTCGCCGTGGCCGGGATTTCCGCCGGATTTGACGAGCATAATGACTGTGCTCGCAACGCAGGTGGAAGGCACGGTTTTGATTTTCGAAAAAATGTTCGAAAGCCGAATGTTCTTCGTGGACAAGCTGATTTCGATGGGAGCGCGAATCACGCTTTGCGATCCTCACCGCGCCGTAGTGAGCGGACCGTGCGTGCTTCACGGAGAAAAGCTCGTTTCGCCCGACGTTCGCGCGGGAATGGCGATGGTGATTGCCGCGATGGTAGCGCATGGCGAAAGCCGAATCAGCAACGTGTATCAAATCGAACGCGGCTACGAAAGCCTGATTCCAAGGCTCAAGGCTTTGGGCGCGCACATTGAATGCGTGGAAATATAGCGAATTGATTTTCGCGACATTTTCAACAAACGAGCTTCTGAAAAGAAACTCGTTTGTTGAACTGCGATTTTTTGCGCGAGGTATGTTGTTTTTTTTAGTCGCCCTTTCGCGAAAGAAAAATCGTAATCACCGCTCCCAGCAAAAGTATGTAGAAAACGATTCCCGCAAAGAACGCCATGTCCGCTCCCGCCACGGCGATAAAAACATAACTCGTGATTCTCACAATGTATTCTACAAAATGCGAAACAAGATAGAAAAGAAAATTGAAAAGCGGCAATATGAAAACCCACTTGAATTTAAAAACTACGCCAGGCGCAAGCCGATAGTTCCATGCGATGGACGCGGTGAAAATCAAAAAAACGAGAACCATAAACGGATAGAAAATTTTGTTCAACGTGGCGAAACTGAAACTTTCGTGCGGAAATCCGTAGCTTGCCGAATTGCGCGCGAGACGCATTATCGAAAATATGTTCAGATTGTCGTGTCCCGCGAACGCTTCCGTAATCATCGTGAAATCTTGATATGGAATCGGCCAAAAAATTTTCTGCGGCATTTCGCTTTGGCTTGGATTGGGATTGTTTTCAAACACATAGCGCGGCTCTTGGCGACCTTGATTTTTCGCGCGGTCGAGCGAACAAAGTTGAAGTTGCGGAATTATTTTTGCCGAATTGACTCCAGCATAAATCCAGCGAACGTTCTCGTCCAACGTGTCCACATCTATTGCGGTCATTTTTGCATAAGGCGTTTTCATCGTGCTCAAAAGATTGCTGTTCGCGTCAAAAGAATATATTTCCAAATTGCGCAAATATCGCACGAGCTTTTTTCCGCTTCCTTTTATTTCCGTAACGCCGCGAATCAAAACAATGTCGTATCCACCCTGCGGCTTTTCGATTTTAAAATAAATATTGCTCGCGTTTTCGAATGTTTCCAAATCCGACGTTTCGTCTATGAAAAAATAATTTTCGAGCAGGCGGTTTTGCGAAAGCTCAAGGTATCTTATGACATCGGGATCGCGCTCCTTGCGGACATCTTCATCGGAAAGTTCGCGGAAGCCGTAGTAAGCGTCCACGATTTCGCCGTTTATGAGCGCGCTGTATGCGGCGAGCTTTCTTCGGAAAAAAATCATTCCTTCCGTGTCGCCTTCCATTTGGGCGCGCTCAAGTTCTTCCCAGGAATTTTCCGCCAATTTTTCGGCGGCTTTATAATGTTCGGAATTTTTTTCGCAAAGTCGCATTACATTGACGGCAAAATAATGTGCGGTGAAAAAATCGCGCTCCTCGAAATGCCTTTGCGCCCGTTCAATCATTTCGTCTATGCTCATTTTGCTTTCGTCGAAATTGTCGGGCAAGCGCGCGCGTTCATTGAAATTGGTCTGCGCATAACTTATGCTTCGTTCCTCGGATTTTTTTATTTCAAAATCTTTGATGAGCCGTTCAGTCTCATTTTTCATTTCTGCAAGCCGCTCGTTTTTCGAATCAAGCGCGATGGCTTGCTCCAAATATTTCAGCGCGTTTTCAGGCGAATCTGTGTCCAAATGTTTTAGCGCGAGCAAAACATATTCGTTCACTAGGGAGGGAATTTCCTTTATGCTTTTTTGCTTCGCGACTTGATTCGGCTCGTAAACAATTCGGCACAATGAAATCAAAAGCGCGATCAAAAATGCCACAAAAAGTGTGCTTTTTAAAAGCGCGGAAACCGTGGTGCTGAATCTTTTTTCCGCCTTGGAAGCAAAATCTCCGAACGTGAGAGAACATCCAAGCAAAAATCCTGTAAAGCAAATCGAAGGCAACACTTCGAAAAGTTTTATGAACGCCTCGGAAATTTTGAGCGGCATCGCGAAATTTTGCGGAATGTCATCGACTGGCATTTGGAAAAATCCTACGCAGAAAAAAATCGCCGCCACGAACAAAGTGTAACACAAAAAAGTCGTGATTATTTTTTTCATAAATCGTCCCCGCGAAAATTATTTTTCACGAAAATTTTACAAAGCGTTCCGGCAATTATCAGCACGGCGGAAATTATGCAGTTCATGATGAATTGGAAATTATTTTTTATCATGATAAAAAAACTTCCCATGCTGTCAAGCTGCCTTGTTAGCGGAGCAAAATAAAAATTCATATAAAGGAAATTCAGCGCGATGATTGTGATTGTCGTGAACAAAATCCAGAATGCGGAAACCAGTCGCCACGAGCTCGAGTTGATGAGCGCGCCCACGGAAAGCAGCGCGACCATAATCGAAGAAAAGAAAAGCCAGTTTTTCAAACCCGAGGCGCATGCGCTGAACGCGCTTTTTTCCATTGAATAAAGTCCTTGGAAAATCGCCGCGAAAATTTTCGAAGGCTGCAAACGCTCGCCGACAAGCGGATCTGAAAATCCATATTTGTCCCGCTCGAAAACCATTCGCCTGTCTTTGACAAGTTCGACTTTTCGTCCAGCCTGATTTTTCTGCGAATCATCATTTTCAAATTTCAGCGCGTCGATGTATTTGTTTTTCACGGAACTCAAATAGTAAGTGTCCGAATCAAGTTTTCGGAAATAGCCTTCCGTGAGTTCGCTCGGCGGCTTTTCAAAAAGCGCATCTCCCGCGTGAGCCGCCTTTTCGCAAATCGGCACAAGGAAAATCCAAAATGCCAAAGAAAGCACACAAATCGTGGCGAGCGCGAAAATATTTTTTTTTGTTTTGTGGCGAACAAGCGAAAGCAGCCTTAACATCGGAATGAAAAAAAGGAGCGGCGGAAAACAAATCAGCATTCCGTCGAGAAAAATATTGGGCAGGAAATAATTCATCTGCGAGCCAATCACATACGACGTGATTACGTTGTAAAGCATAAAAAGAAGGCCGCCAAAAATTGTGCCGCAAACGCACATCAGCAGAAATCCGACTGTCTCCAAAATAATCGATTTCATTATCCAAATAGAATAACATATTTTAAACATAAAATCAATCAAAAGTTTCCAACTTTCCTTTCGCAAAATTTCCACAAGTTTTCCACAGCTTTTTTTTGAAAAAAAGTTGATTTTTCTATTTATTGGGATATTATGGATTTAGCCCATTTTGTTGAAATTTGCCTGTTGACACATTTAATTCCTTGAAATATAAAGAATTAAATGTGCGAAAAACTTTAATTTCGCTGAAATTCGCCCTCCGCACAAAAATAAAGTGCTTGACACGAAAATTTCAAACATTTTTTCCACACGTTTCCACAAAATTTTCCACAGGTTTTGCCCCGAGAAAATCTTCAGAATTTTCAATGCGGAACAAAAATTTTCGCTTCCGCTGGAGCTAGACCCTGATCGCAAATCAGAGATTTGCTTTCGAGTTTTTTTCAAAAACTAGCGAAGAAAAGCACTCGTAAAGGGCTTCAAAAAACAAAAAAAAACGCTCCCCGCTGTGGCATTAAAAAAACTGTTGAAAAAATCTTGAAACCGTGTTAAAATTATTTATCACAAATTAGGAAAATTTATTATGGAAAATGAATCTCAATACAAAAACATCACGGATTCGCTGGAAATGCCCGTTCTCGTGGCAAAGAAAATCGCGGGCGGCGATTATGAGATAATTTATTCGAATTTGGCCTGCGAAAAAATATTTGACGGAATCAAAAGCGAGAAAAAACTTTCTTTGATCAAAGCCGGTTCCGTGGATTGGCTTGGACTCGTAAAAAGGACAGAGGCGCAAGAAAAAATTCCCAGCGAAGAATTGATTTTCGAGACAGAAAAAACTTCATACGACATCAAAATAAAATTCACGCAAAACGGAATGCTCACGATATGCCTGAACGACATCGGCGCGAAAACTTTTTTCAACGAGCAATTGCGATCCGCGTTGTACATGGACAAACTCACCTCGCTTCCGAACCGCCTGAATTTCAACAAAGAATTCACAAACCTATCGAATGAATGCGAAAAAAACGGAAGCCGTTTCGCGCTGATTTTGTTTGACCTCGACAACTTGAATTTTATAAACAACGCTCGCGGACACATTGAAGGCGACAACACGCTCGTAAAAAGCGCGCGCATTTTCAGAAGCTTCATGAAAAATCAAATCCAAGCGTTCAGATTCGGCGACGATGAATTCGCGATTTTGGCGAACAATCTTTCCAATGCGGACAGCGCGATCACGATTGCCGACGCGGTGGAAGAATCTTTCATTGGAGCGGAAATAGGAATATCGGGCGGAATCGCGGTTTTTCCGGACGACAGCTCTTCGAGCGACGACTTGCTGAATTTCGCCGACCTTGCCCTCCGCAACGCAAAATCACAAGGCAAACGACGCGCACTTCGCTTTACTGCCGAAATGCAAAAAGCCGTTCTACGAAAAATCAACTACAGTTCGAAAATGCCGGTCGCGTTCGAGCGAATGGAATTCCAACTTTTCTTCCAGCCGCAGTTCGACATCGCGACCAACAAACTGCGCGGATTCGAAGCTCTTTTGCGCTGGAACGAAAGCACCTTGGGAAGAATTTCGCCTGAAGACTTCATTCCCATCGCGGAAGAAAACGGATTCATCACGACGCTCGGAACTTGGGTTTTGGACACGGCGTTTAAATTCCAAAAAAAGTGGCAGGAAAATTTTGGCTACAAAGGAATTATGTCGGTGAACATTTCACCGATTCAGCTTCGCGAAAACAATTTCATCGACACGCTTTTGGACATCACAAAAAAGCACGACGTTAAGCCCGAGACAATCGAACTCGAAATCACGGAAAGTGTTTTCATAAATGAAATCGAAAAGACGGCGGAAAAATTGCGCGCCATAAAGGAAATGGGATTTGGAATTTCGCTCGACGATTTTGGCACGGGATATTCTTCGCTGAGATATTTGCAGACGCTTCCATTCACCGCGCTCAAAATCGACAAATCGTTCGTTCAGTCAATCACGGAAGACGACAATTTTTCTGCGGAAATCACAAACGCGATAATTTCGATGGTCACGAAAATGGGGCTGGACACGATAGCGGAAGGCGTGGAAAAAGTCGATCAGTTGAAAATCCTTCGGACGCTCAATTGCAAGAACGCGCAGGGATTTTTAAACGGAAAGCCGATGGATGCGAGCCACATCGAACTTTACCTTTCGGGCGACGAAAGCGCATTGGATAAAATCTAGCCGCGTTTCAAATCGCATCGACTCATCGCTCGCCGCAAAAAATTGTCGCGCAAGTTTTTCACAAAACGCATTTTTCAAAACGAAATTATTTCTTCATAAAGCTGAATTGCGAATTGGTCTGTCATTCCGGAAATATATTCAATCAAACATTTTTGGTATGACTCGTCGGAGTTCACATCGAAGACTTGCGGCGTTTCGTAACGAAGCATCTTTTTTTTATCGCCCGCGTAGTTCGTGTATTTCACAAGCCAGTCTTCGAAATTCGAATTGAACTTCGGAAAATATTTTAGCGCGTAGGAGACGCGGCCGCGTTGCACATAAATTTGCGCGCGTTGCAAAGTT
This sequence comes from Treponema sp., assembly GCA_014804005.1. GTDB lineage: Bacteria > Spirochaetota > Spirochaetia > Treponematales > Treponemataceae > Treponema_D. Next base: position 136,033 of record JAAVAP010000001.1, read on the forward strand.
TCGTAAATCGTTGTGATGACGTTGCGCGCGTATTTTTGGAATTCCACGAGCCGCCAATGCGTGTAGATTTTCGCAAAATTGAATTTGTTCAATTCAATGATGAATTTAAAATATTCGTCGCTAAAGCAGATTCCTTTTTGCGGCGAACTTTGCTCGCACAAATCCACAATCATGTCGTTCATCAAAACTGTCGTGTTCACGGCTTTTCCGCTTCGCAGCGATTTTTTTCCCTTGTCGTCAAAGCCGAGCGTCGAGCCAACGATGTCGCGCAGCATTCTGTACGAGCCCATGTCCAAAATGTGATACGCGCGCGCGTCTTCCAAGTCGCGTCCCAAAAAAGAAATCTTGTCGGAAATTTTTACGACGCATCCTTCCCACGTGAACGGCTGAATAATTCCCGGCCTTTTCATCGAATACAAATCCAGCGCGTCTTCGCGTGGACGAATTCCCTGCTGATGAATTTCGCCGCAATGACAAATCAAACCGTCGCGCACAGCATAAGTCAAGTCGAGCGTTTTCGCATTGCCTTCGGGGTCGCGCAAAGTTTCGATGTAGTCGGCAAAAAAAAGGCTGTTGCGCTCATGCCAAAATTTCTTGGGCGCATTTTCCCCCTCCTTTTGCTTCAAGAGCGAATTCAAACATTCTTCGCCAAAATGTCCGAACGGCGCGTGCCCGATGTCGTGCCCAATCGCAATCGCGCGGGCAAGTTCCTCGTTCAGTCCGAGATATTTTGAAATTGTAGTAGCTACAGAGGCGACATGGTTCACGTGTTCCATTCGCGTGCAAATGTGATCGTTGTGCGGCGCGAAAAAAACTTGCGTCTTGTGCTTGAGGCGGCTGTAAGCCTGACAATGCAAAATGCGCGTGTAGTCGCGCTCGAATTCGCCGCGGATTTCATTGCCGCGACTGTAAAGAGAATTTTCGCGCTTTATGCTTTGTTCCCATTTTGGAGAATTTTCCCTGCACGCTTGCTCTTTAAAAGAATCTTTCATTCAATTTTAATTTTAACAAAAAAAAGCAATATTATCAACAAGCGGAAAATAAAAAAAGCGGCAACTGCAAAGGAGGAAATCAGTTGCCGCCCTGGAGGCTTTGCTTTTGCAAATTGTCTGTATCTATAAAATAAGCAACGCTCGCGAAAAATAGTTACAAAGAAATCGAAAAAAAATTTTCTCGCAACACATTTTTCAAAAACACTTTGTCGTGGCTCACAATGATGAGCGCGGCGGAAAGATTTTTCAACGCGGCTTCAATCGCGAGCACGGATTCCAAATCAAGGTGATTCGTCGGCTCATCGAGGATGTACAAATAAGGCGGCGTTTGGCAAAGCGACATCGCAATCGCGATTTTTCGAATTTCGCCCGGGCTGGCATCGAAAATATTTTCGCGCTGCGCAAGCGAATCGGGATTTGAGTTCAAGCGATAAAGCGTGGAAAGCACCGCGCCTTTTTCGCCGTCCGAAAGCGATTCGAATTTCTTGCAAAGAGTTTCGCGGAAATTTTCATCGGTCACTTGCGGCAAATAAAAAACATTTTCCGCGCGACCTTTTTCTTTCGCCGTCTGCAAAATCGATTTCACCAAAAGAGTTTTTCCACTGCCATTTTTTCCGACGATTGCAATTCGCGCACCGCGCTTTATGTCAAAAGAATCGATGCTTTTTCCATTCGCAAGAATTTTTTGCGGAAATTGCAAAATGTTTTCCGGGATTCCGTTCGCGCTAAAACGGTTGCCCGCTTCAAAATCCGCGTTCGCCTTTGAAAACGCGAAGCCCGATTTTTTTGAAAGCGGCCTTTTTATTTTGTCGCGCCGTTCGTTTGTTCGCGCAAGCAAACTTTCAAAACGCGCTTGCGTGTCGCCCGCCGTTCTGTCTTTGCCGCTTATTCGCGCAATGTCAATTTTTTGCTTTGCGTCGTGGTCGCCTTTTTCGATTGCGGATTTTTTCATGCGCCCAGCAGCGCGCGCGGATTCTTGCCGCCATTTTTCTACGGCGTTTTTTATTTTCTGCGAATTTTGATTCGCGTCTTGCCATTCATTTTGGAGCGAAAAAAATTCCGCGCCGCGCAATTCCAATGCCCGGCTCAAATTCGAATTGTAGATTTTCGCACAAACTTTGTCCTCGCCGTCTGCAAACGTTTCGCTTTCACGAAAAAGAAAAATCGTCTGTTCGCAAAGCGCGTCGGCGAATTCGCGATCATGGCAAACAAGAAGAATTTGCGCGCGCGAATTTTTCAAAGCGGAAATTATTTTTTGTTTGTTCTCGCCGTCAAGGTGATTCGAAGGCTCGTCCAAAAAAAGCGCGCAAGGATTTTCCGCCAAAGCCGCCGCAATTTGAATGCATTTTTTTTCGCCGCCCGAAAGTTCTTCCCAACGGGAAATTTTTTCTTCAGTCACGCCGAGCATTGAATAAAATTTCCGCGCCTCGTTGTCCCCGCCCCAAAACGATGAAAAAACGCTTTGCGGAATTTCGTCGCATTCTTGTTCCACGTAAATCGCTTCGCCGGAAATTTTTATCGTTCCTGAAGCCGGCTCAAGAATTCCTGCCGCCAATTTCAAAAGCGTCGATTTTCCAACACCGTTGTTGCCGGCAATGCAAGCGCATTTTGCGTTCGTTGCGAGAGAAAAATCCTGGAACAAAATTTGCGCTCCGAATGAAAATGAAATTGAATTTATTTGAATCATTTTGATTTTGATAAAACACAAACAAAAATTATAATGCACAAGCAAATTTTGCAAAGCAAAACTCACTGTGTTTTCAACAGCGAATAAGATTGATTTTTTATTTAGATATGAAAATTACATGCTACTTTGAATTCAAATTTTTCGGAAACTAGAATTGAAAATTCCGCGCATCAATACCGAAAGCATTACGCCAGCCATTTTTGCGCGGACTTAAAACATCTTCTAGTTTCTTGCTTCTTTGGGAACGTGAACTTTTTTTACCACAAAGCCGCTTCGCAAGCATTGCGTACAAACATTGATTCTGCGCGCGCCGCCGTCGCCAAAGTCCGCCTTGACTTTGTGAAGGTTCGGAAGCCAAACATGCCTTGTGTGGTGGTAAGTTTTGCTCACCCTGTTTCCATGCTGCGAGCCTTTGCCGCAAATGTCGCATCTTCGCATAATATTTTACCTGCCTTTAATTCAATATAAGTTTGAATAGTTTATAGAAAACCAAAAATAATGTCAATAGGTTTTGCGGCGTTTTTAAAATTGCGTAGGCGCGCGAATTTGAACGCCGCTAAAGCGACTGTGAGTTTCGCAAAGCGAAACTCGGTAAGCAGGGCGAAGCCCTGCGACACACACGCTACAGGTGCGCGAGCGCGAAATCGAGCACATATTTCAACCCGTCCGCATAGTCCTCCCAGTACTGCACGAGAGCATTTTCCTTGTCCACTTTACTCCCACTCAATTGTAGCTTCTTCAAATGGAACTCGAACGCATGGTGGACGAGACTAGTGGGCGCAAACGACGTGATGCTCTCAATGTTCTGTCTATAGTAATTCTCAAGATTCGGCGTGCCATTTGCGAATGCGTCTAGCAGCGCGAACATGCGGCTCATCTGGTATCCACCATTGTTATTTTCTCGGACTGTTGTGATGATGGCGTCAGGTCGCACTCATTTTGCCGCGAGTCCATCGAGGTACTTGGCTAACTCAGTCATACGTCTGTCATCATCAGATGGGGAATTCAGCACGATGTACTTGCCAATTTTCTCGTAATGCGAGATGAAGTCAATTTTGGACGTATTCGATACATTCTGAGTAACATCGAGCACCTTAAAGGACTGGTCTTCCGCAATCCTACTATGCAACTTGTTACAGGCATGCGTCTTTCCTACATTCATATCTCCGACAATAAGAATAAATGTCATAATGTTTCTCCCATAAAAAAGTCAATCGAAAGTTGCAAATTTCGGGGATGTCGCATTCGTCCGCGGCAGGCAACTTGTTACGTCGCGGACGAATGAATAAGACAGTTTCGTAAGAAACTGTCAGCTGAAAACTGACGCGCCATTTGAGCGGCAGTTTTCAGCCCTCCTGTTGCGTTTTACTTCCGCCGAAGAAGACATGCAAAACACGGCGGCCTGCCCCGCCGTGTCCGCTTTTTCCTGTTATTTTACGACAGTATCACCGTCCATGCAGATTACCGTCTGTGCACCAAACTATGATGCCGGTTGTTTTGGACACACAGTTCCCCTTTAAGATTGCTTTCCACTGCGCCTTTGTACCGTCATACTGAATATTGAGGTTCGGACTGTTTCCGAAAGCATCCAATCCTATTTCCGTCACGCTTTTGGGAATGATCACGTTAGCAAGCAACGTACAACCACAGAATGCACCTGCGCCGATTTTTGTCACGCTACGCGGAATAATTACGCTCACAAGCGACTTGCAGTTCTGAAACACTCCATCATCGACTTTCGTCACGCTACTTGGAATGGTCACGCTCGCAAGCGATGTGCAACAACCGAAGGCAAAAGCGCCGATTTTCGTCACGCCCGCAAGATCCCCAGCATCAATCTTAGTCAGCTTCTTCAAGTCTTTTCCATCGGACAACGTTATGATTTTCGCATTTTCACAGATAGAATAATCCCAATCCGTTGCGCACCAGTCTTTTAACGCCCCTTTGTAAATAACCTCAATGCCTTTGCAACCTTCGAACGCCCCACTGCCGACTTCCGTTACGCTTTTAGGAATCGTCACGCTCATAAGCGAAGTACAACCACTGAACGCAGAACTGCCGATTTCCGTTACACCATCGATAATAATCACGCTAGCAAGCGACTTACAATCTCTGAATGCCCCTTCGCCGAATTCCGTCACACCACCAGGAATAATCATTCTTTTAAGAGACGTACAGCCTGCAAACACCTCGTTGCCAATGTACGTCACGCTTTTAGGAATCGTCACGCTGGCAAGCGATGTACAACCACTGAACGAAGCTCCGTCAATTACAGTCACGCTGTCGGGAATGGTAACGCTCGCAAGCGACGTGCACCCACTGAACGCAGCCCCGATTGCCACTATCCCGTTCGGAATATTCACGTGCGTGGGAACTTCCGCAGGATCCGTCACACCCACGACTACCTTGCCATGAATGTTGTAATCGTAATCATCATAGTCAATGTCCTCAATCACAAGGTATGATGGCACTTTCTCCTGACAAACGGCGAACTCCACCATCAGTACCAGTACCGCGAACGCAACAATCCATTTCTTTTTCATTGTTTTCCTCCTTATGTAAGTTAGTTTGGGTTTTCCGTCATTCCGAAAGCATCGCCATAATGGATTCGAGTGCCACTTGGTTTTTCTTTACGAAAGGCTCAATGTTTTTGAGCTTCGGCGGCGGCGTGACGGAAACAGAACGCAAGTCGCATTCCGGCGGAAGCAACCGCTTGTATTGTTTTTCGTCTACCGAAAGCGTCCGCGTGTTCACCAAAATGTCAGAACCAACGCCTTTTATCCATTCAGTACCTTTCAAAAACTCAAGCCCTTCCTGTATGTAATCGATTCTGTCCCCAATGCTGTACAGCATGATTTTCCGCGCACGCCATATCACGACCGCATAAAAATCATTGAGCAAATGTCCGTAAACCCTGTAATACAGCACCTCAGCCCCGTCGTTTACCAAGCGGCGCAGCACATTTCGCACCAGCGTAGTCTTTCCGGAATTCTGCTCGCCCTCAATCGTAATGACTTTCATTATCTTACTCCCTCGCGTTTTACGCCCGCGCGGCGATTTTAAAGATGAACATATGTCGCAGGGCTGCTTCGCTGCCTTGCTTACCGAGTTTTCTTCGAAAACTCGGTAGGACTTTTGAGAAAAGCACGAAAACTCGCGCTTATTCTGCGCTCTTCTTTTTCGACCCGCCCAGCACCTCCTGCCGGAAATGTGCGATTTCGGTGTTCGCGTAGTCAATGAACGCCGCGTAATCCGCCTCGCCCTCAAGCAGAGCGTGGGCGTTCACATGAAGCACGAGCATTCTATACGCCTCGTCGCTCACGTTCCGCGCCGCTTTGAGCGCACCCGCAGTTTTCGCCGAGCGTTCGTCCGTGCGCTGTCCTGTGAGCGTGCGCACTTCTTCGTTCGCGGCTTTCAGTTTTTCCACAAACGCCGCAAGCGAAAGCGTGTCCACCTGCGTCTTGTACTTGCCCTCCAAATCCTGAATAAAGTTCACGAGCAAGCCCGTCTCCTTGTCCAACTGCGCTTTCACGTCGATTTTGTAGTCCTTGATGTGCTGCTGCAGGACTTTCGCAGCGTCCGCCATGTCGGTCATGGGAAAGCCCGCATAGCCCGCCACCGCTTTCTTGTAGCCAGCATAAAGCTGGTCGCGCAATCTGTCCGCGTCCACGATTTTGTCTGTGGTGAGACTTTTTGCACTGATTTGCAAATTCTCGTCCTCCGCCGTGACCGCCGCGCGCAATGCCTTAACCTGCGCCGCGCATTTTTCGGACACCACCGCGTCCTTTTCCGCCCGCTCCGCCATGTTCGAGACGAACATAAAGTGCGCCGCATTGTTCATGCTCGTAAGCGGGAGTGTTTGAATCTCTTTCATAGTGAATCTCCTTTGGTATGAAATGCTGCCGCGTCGCAGCCCTTTCGGGCTGCTTAACGAGTATATTTGCTCGCTACGCAAGCAAATATACTCGCAGATGTTTTTTGTAAAACTTGCGAGTTACATTATCTTTCGCACCAAATATGTATTTTCCGACCTGCGTGAAGCTGTCGGAGGGCTCGGATGGCATGTTCCCGAATTGCGCGAAGCCGTCGGAGGCCTCGGATGACATTTTCCCGAACTGCGCGGACGCATCTGAGGTCTCGGACAGCATTTTCCAGAACTGCGCGAAGCCGTCGGAGACCTCGGACAGCATTTTCCCAAACTGCGCGAAGGAATTTTGTCCGCTGAATTTGTATTTGTTGAGTAACGAGCGATTATCAATTGTGATTTTGCGGGGGCTTTGGGGAAAATAACACGAGTTTTTGCGGAAAGACTGCGAGTTTTCCGTAGGAAAACTCGTTAAGCAGGGCTTTGCCCTGCGACGCAAACCGCAGGTTTGCGTAAAAAAGGACGCGCACTGCGACATTCCGTCGCCGTGCGCGTCCTTCTATATGAGAATTGGCTTTCTTCGAAATTACCTAGGTCGTTGCCCCCCATACCCACGGAGGATTTATTGCCCATTAAAAACGCCGAGAACGGCGTGTTTGAAATCTGTGCATAGATAAATTGTTCGTTATCAAAAGCCATTATTTTATTCATTTCAGATACAAGCCATTTTACAGAAATTCCCTGCGTTTGTCAATGTGGCGAAGTGAAAACCAACTATTCCCTATTCATTATTAACTATTCACTTTCCATACTGCCTTTCTATGTCCGCGATTTGGTCGCGAATCACTGCCGCCTGTTCGTATTCCAAATTTTCGGCGTACTCGTTCATCTGCTTTTTCAAAGCCTCGATGAGCTTGCGCCGCTCTTTCGGCACAAAAAGGTTCGCGCTTTTTTTCAGCACGTCGAGCTGCATTTCCGCTTCTTCCTTGGCTTCCTGCGTCTTGTGCTCGAGAATGTCTTCCACCGCCTTTTTTATCGTGGTGGGCGTGATGCCGTGTTCCTTGTTGTAGGCTTCTTGAATCGCGCGGCGGCGCTTGGTTTCGGAGATGGCTTCTTTCATCGCGTCGCTCATTCTGTCGGCGTACATCACGACCATTCCGTTCGCGTTGCGGGCGGCGCGTCCGATGATTTGGATGAGGGATGTGGTGCTTCGCAAAAATCCGATTTTGTCCGCGTCCAAAAGCGCGATGAACGAAACTTCGGGCAAGTCGATTCCTTCGCGCAAAAGGTTGATTCCGATCAGAATGTCGATTTCGCCCGAACGAAGGCTTTTCAAAATTTCAACTCGCTCGAAAGTGTCGATTTCGGAGTGAATGTATTTGACGCGCAGATTCAGTCCCGAAAGATAGTCGGTCAAATCTTCCGCCATTTTTTTCGTGAGCGTAAGAATCAGGCTTCGCTCCTGCCTTTCGATTCGCGCGAGCACTTCCTTGTAGATGTCTTCCATCTGTCCTTCGCTCGGCCGCACTTCGATAATCGGATCGAGCAATCCCGTGGGGCGGATGATTTGTTCCACGACTTGGCTGCTCTGCTTGATTTCGTCGGGACGAGGAGTCGCGGTGACATAAATCACTTGGTTGAGTTTTTTTTCGAACTCGGCGAATTTGAGCGGACGGTTGTCAAGCGCGCTTGGAAGGCGGAAGCCGAAGTCAACGAGATTCTGCTTTCGCGAGCGGTCGCCTTCGTACATCGCGCCAATCTGCGGAACTGTGACATGCGCTTCGTCGATGATGCAAAGAAAGTCGTCGGGAAAATAATGAAGCAAAGTCGCAGGCGGCTCGCCCGGCGCGCGCGCTGCGATGGGCGCGGAATAATTTTCGATTCCCGAGCAATATCCCATTTCCTTGAGCATTTCGATGTCGTAAGTTACGCGCGTTTTGAGCCGCTCGGCTTCGAGGAATTTTTTTTGCGCGGTCAAGATTTCCACGCGCTCTTCCATTTCTTTTTGAATCCGCTCCGTGGCTTGCAAAAGCAAGTCGCCCGAAACTACGAAATGCTTCGCGGGATAAATCACGGTTTCTTCAAGTTCTTCGACGCGCTCCGAAGTGATCACATTGTAACGCTGGATTCGCGCCACTTCGTCCCATTCAAGCTCGATTCTGTAGGCTTCGTCCGTTTCCATGTAGGCCGGAAAAATTTCCATCACGTCACCTTTTATGCGGAAATTTCCCCTGTCCAAAATCGCATCGTTTCGCTTGTACTGAAGTTCCGTGAGCTGCCGCGCCAATTCGGAAAAATTCACGGTCGAGCCTTTTTCGATTCGGATTCGCATTTCCTTGTAAAGGTCTGGCATTCCCAAACCGTAGATGCAAGAAACCGTGGCGACTACAATCACGTCGCGCCGTTCCATGAGGCTGTATGTTGCCGCCAAGCGCAGACGGTCGATTTCCTTGTTCACGTCGGCATCTTTTTCGATGTAAAGGTCGCGGGCGGGAACGTAGGCTTCGGGCTGATAGTAGTCGTAATACGAGACGAAATATTCGACGGCGTTTTCCGGGAAGAACGTTTTGAATTCGCGGAAAAGCTGCGCGCTCAAAGTTTTGTTGTGGCTGATTATAAGCGTGGGGCGTTGCACGGCTTCGATTATTTTTGCCATCGTGAAAGTTTTGCCGCTTCCAGTAACGCCTTTCAAAGTTTGGTAGCGGTCGCCGCGCATAAAGCCTTCGCTCAAGGCTTTCACAGCCGCGCCTTGGTCGCCCGCCACGTCGTAAGGCGCATGCACAACGAATTTTTTCATAGTCGTTTTCCCTTGATTATTCCGTTTCCGCGAGAGTTACTTTGCAGTCGTAATTTCTGCCATCGCGATAAATCGTTATCGTCACAGAATCGCCCGGACGTTTGCTTTCCAGCATCGAATAATAGTCGGAATATGTTTTCACTTGCACACCGTCAATGCCGACGATGATGTCGCCGCCCAAATTGAAGACGCGCGAAGAACGAGAATTGCCGTAACGCACGGGCATCGTTCCGCCCTTTATTCCTGCCTTTTCTGCGTTGCCGTTTTTGTCCACTTGCGAAACAAGAATTCCATAGCTGATGCCGAGCCGCGCGTAGTCCGCGATGGGCTTTGTGATTTGCACCAAACTTGCCTGCAGCGTTCCGCGCCGAACCCTGCCATATTGAAGCAAGTCCGCAACGACGCGCCGAGCCGTGGAAGCCGGCACTGCGAAACCGATTCCGGAATTGCTTCCGCTCGAAGTGTAAATCATCGTGTTCACGCCGATCATGTTTCCTTTCGCGTCAAGGAGGGGACCGCCGGAATTGCCGGGATTTATCGAAGCGTCAGTTTGAATCATGTCGCGGATGATTACATTGTTGGAATTTTTTATCGGACGGCCGAGCGCGGAAACTATTCCCGTTGTAAGCGTCCGCTCAAAGCCGAACGGATTTCCGATGGCGATGACTTTTTGTCCCACCTTGAGTTTTTCGCTGTCGCCAAATTGAATCGTTTTCAAAACCACATCATCAGGCGGATTGAATTTCAAAACCGCGATGTCGCTTTCCAAATCCGAGCCGACAACCCTTCCCTCATATTGCGAGCCGTCGAAAAGCGAAATGTAAATTTTTGAAGCGTTTTCAATTACGTGGACGTTCGTGATGACATAGCCGCGCGCGTCAATTATCGAGCCAGAACCTGAGCCGCCTTCTTCCGCAATCGGCTCAAGAAACCAAGTGACTCCCATCACTTGCGTCGTGATGTTTACAACCGCCTCGTTGAAATTTTCGTAGACGGAAATGTTTTCCTGTTCGTCCATCGTATATTGCGAATTGCTCGTAGCCACTTGGATTTCGCGGGCGGGCTTTATCACGGGGAGGGGCGGCTTGCTTTGCGCGAGCGTCTCGCTTTCGTTTTTTTCTTGCAATGTATTTTCTTTTGCCGCGCCTTCATTTTCCTGCGTCTCTTCACGCGCCGGATTCGCGGAAGCCGATTTGTTCTTTCCAAAAATTTTTTGCGCGCCCAGCGTGAGTAAAATGCTTGCCGCCGCCGTTGCCGCGATCGTAAGCACAATGTGGCGATGCGAATAAAGTCTCATGTCTTCATTATAAATGTTTTGCGAAAAAGAAAATACTTGATATTTGTATAAGTGCGCATTTTGCCGATTTGCATTTCACCGCATCACAATTTCGAATTTCTGCAATAATTTTACAATTGTCCCCAAAAAGTTGTGCAGGAAGATTGTATTTGTTTTATTGTATCGTATATAATTAGGAGGCGAAAATGAAATATAGCACAACTCAATTTGTCATTATACGGAAAAGCTCGACATGTATGTCAAGATTTGAAAAACCGTTGTCTGAATACGAATCATACAGCGACGCATTGGAAAGTGCGCATTATACAGGCAAGAATCTAGTTCCATACCAATGTAAAAAATGTGGCAAATATCACTTGAAACCACAGGAATTTTATTGTGAAAAATTACAGACCGTATGTTCTTGCCGCAGTCACGAGGGAAACTTGAAGGATTCTTACAAATCCTATGATGATGCACAAAAAATGGCGAACATTCGTGCCATTAACGGCGTTAATTTAAATGTTTATAAATGTCCAGAAGGAAATGGCTATCATTTAACAAGCCATTATTAAAGTGCAAAATACCAAATACAAGGAGATAAAGAGTTATGGAAAAATTAACATTTGGTCATATCTCAAAATTGTTTGAAGACTTGTTTAGTTTGAACGCGATTGCAGAACCTCTTGGAAAGAAAAACTATGAAAGCACAAAAAAACTTTTTCAACGCGCTTCATTGATTGAAGATTCGAACATGAACAAAACTGAATCAGAACGCTTCAAGGGCTTAATACAAAAAATCAATGAGTTTTGCGAATGGGCAAAAGAAAAAAATTATATGAGTGGCTTTACCCAAACTGCAATTACAAATTTTTTCTCGGTGCTGATGGAGGCTGCGCAATATGAAATGCCTGCAGACAAAAATATGATGGAACATTTGCTTGTATATGCACTGGCGAACGCAGTCTATCAAAATTATTTGGAAATGCAAGAACACTATCCAGACGAAGAGAAATTCCAAAATCTTTCCGACGCTTTGGCACTTTTTGATGTTTTCGGAACAGACGATCGTTATGTTGAGGATATGTCACCGCTTCGTGGCAGTCTTTCAATATTTCTAACATGGGTAAAAGACAAAAAAAGCATGTTCAATTTTTGGAACAAAAGAATTGACGAATTGGGAAAAAACAACGACACGAAAATTGATTTGGGAATCAATTTTCAAAAATGGTTTGATGAAAAAACAAAACCGTCTTGGAGTATTTTGAAATTATTTTTAAATGACGAAATGTCTTTGCCAAAAGATTATTACAAAGAAATTGATGATGAAATAGGACTATCAAAACAAAACTATTATAAAGCGTTCAAGCATCTTTTATTTTTATCATATTTACTGCGAAATCTTTTTGATTCCATGGAGCGGCAAAATTTGATTTCAGAAGAAACAAGAGATACGATTCGCAACGGCGCGAGAATGTATTACAGAGAATTTTATATTATTCGAGATAAGGGCAACAATGAATATTCAAGCAACTTTGAAAATAAGTCGAGGGAAAATTTGATGTTCAGGACGATGTTTTGTTTTTTGGATGGTAATTTGGGAAAAACGAATTTAATTGACTACTTAAATCGTTCGTGGTATTATCCTAAAATACCGATTTTAAAATAATATTACTTATCTTTCACCGCATCACAATTTCGAATTCCATGAAAACCAATTTTATGTCCTCGCGGAATTCATAACCGATGATTTCCGCCTCTTCTTCAAGAGCCTCGCGCGTGCGCCCGCGCCATTCTTGCAAATTTTCGTCCTCGCCTTCGAGCGCGGCAAGACTCCACGGAACTTCATTGAACGGAAGAATTTCCACGCGCTGAATTTGAATCGCGCACACGGCTTCTTCTTCGGCATCTTTCACGATGTAATATTCGCCGCTCACAGGAAGGATTTCGTTGTCAATCGCATAGACGGCGCAAGTGGAAAACGCGGCGCGCTTTTTTCCTGCGAGCAGCGCGGCTATTTTTTCCGTGCCCGCAAATCCTCGCGCCTCAAATCCAAAGTCACCCGCAAAACTTTCGTCGCCTTGCAAGTTCAAAGCCGCTTTCGTTTTTTGCCAAAATTCATTCGAAGTCATTTTCGCCTCGCCTAGAATTCAAATGCGGATTTTTCCAACTTTCTGAAAACGCCCTCGTCCGCGCCGAAAGGCACGATCGAATCCACCGCGCATTCAGGGCTTATCGCGATCGCACAGTCAAGACAATGCAAAACGAAATCATCGTATTTTTCAGGCGACATTTTCGGACGCAAATAGCAGCCTTCGCGCCGCCAATATTTCACAAGAATTTTGTCGTAGATGAAAAAATCTTTTTCGCAGAAATCTTTTTGCGCGGAAATCAAATCGTAAAAACTTCGGCTCGCCGCAGCTTCCAAAGCCGGGGAAATCGGCTGCGCAGAAATTCGCGCCTGCTTCAATTGCTCGGAAAAATATTCGCCGCAAGAATTCTCCGAACCGTCGCAAAGGACTGCCACAATGAAAATGTCTTTCGTCCAAGGAAGCGGGGGGTAAAGCACGACGCATTTTGTCGCGGAAAAATCAATCGGCTCGCCTTGCGCGTTTTTTGCGAACGGCTTGAAAAACGCCACGCTTTCTTTGCAAAAAATCAGGCTTGCTTGCAACGCGATTTCTTTTTTCGAAAATACAAAAATTTTTCGCTTGGAATTCAAAATGTCTGAAACCGCTTTTTCAAGTCGCGCGCGCGAAGCCGTGACGAACGAGCCAGCAAGTCCTTTGTTCAGAGTGTTCTTGAAAATTGTATACGCGCCGTTTCCCCAGCCCAAAATCGCGCGGCCTTCTTCGCGGTACAAGTCGGTGATGCGAACATTTTTTTGCGTGTACAAAAAATTTCCGCGCGCCCGCCGAATGTTTCCGAAACGTTTGTGAATTTCTTCGTAATATTTTTTAATTTCCATTTCGTGCCGCCGAAATTATTTTTCATTTTCAATTGTCTTGAGAAATTCAAGCCGCTTTTCTTTTTGCGTTTCGAACGCGCCCCGCGCCGTAATCGTGCTCGTCCTCGTTCCGGGCTTTTTTATTCCGCGCGAAGTGAGGCAGGAATGCTCCGCCGAAATCACGACGATCACATCTTCCGTTTTCACGACCTTGCTCAAAATGTCAGCGATGTCGTTTCCGATTTTTTCCTGAAGCTGAAGCCGCCTCGTGACCAAATCGACGATTCGAGGAATTTTGCTCAAGCCAACGATTCGATCGCGCGGAATGTAGCCGACGCTCACGCGCATATTGTACATCAGCGCAAGGTGATGCTCGCAATAACTGAAAGCCTCGATGTTCGTGACGGCCACCGTCGAATTGTTCGAAATCGAGCCTTCGGGGAGGGGAAACGTCTTGCCGCATTCCTCCGCAATTTCGTCGTTCGAAAATCGCGTTCCTTCAAAAATTTCGTCCACCATCCGCGCCACGCGATCGGGCGTTTCCAAAAGTCCTTCGCGCCCGGGATTCTCGCCGATATTNACGAGAATCGTTTNCACNGCCGCGCGAATGTTNGCAAGTTGAGTTTCCGACAAATGCCGCGTTTTGTGTTCCATAATTGGACGAGATTATATCACATTAACGAAATTTGTTCTACTCTTTGCGGCGAAGCGAAGACNTGTATACGANTTTTTCACTTGTTCTTTTTTTGCGGATTCCGCCGCAAATTTTAATTTCAAGTTTTCGCAGAAATTGCCACTGGAAAAAATTCGATTTTTGACTTATAATCGATTTATGGTTTTTACGATTCTTGGAAGCGGCACGAGCCACGGCGTTCCTGTGATTGCGTGCAAATGCAAAGTGTGCACTTCGCAAGACGCGCACGACAGGCGGCTTCGCGCGAGCGCGTTGATAACNAACGANGCGNNCGGAAAAACNACGCGCGTTTTGATTGACGTNGGNCCNGATTTNCGNGAGCAGGCTTTGCGCGCGAAAATTCCTTCGCTCGATTTGATTTTGCTCACGCACGGACACGCCGACCATTTGCACGGNCTNGACGACATTCGGATTTTCAGCCACACGAAAGTTCCGCATTCTTCGANAAAAATCGATGACGCTGCGAAAAACGCTCCGCCCGAAGGAATCCACATTTTNGCNAACGCGGAAACNCGNAAAATCGTGCGGCTTCATTTCGACTACATTTTCAANCGCACCCAAGTNGGAGGGGGAAAGCCAAGAATAAAACTGCTGCGCGGCGAAAGTCTCACNCCGAAAAATCCGCTTGAAATCGGCGGAATGCAAATAATTTCAATTCCGCTGAAACACGGAAAAGTGGACTGCCTTGGTTATCTCGTTTCCACGCGNGACGGGGAAGGNAAAAAGCGCAGCGTCGCGTATTTGACCGACTGCAATTTCATCGCGCAAAAATCCATAGATTTGATTTTGGAAAACTGCGGNATNTTNGAACACGCCGTAATCGACGGGCTTCGCGAAAAGACNCATTCCACGCATTTTGTTTTTTCGCAGGCTTTGGACGTNGCGGAAAAAATCCGGCCGCGCCACACTTGGATGACGCACATGACNCACGACAAAAGTCACGAGGAAGTGAAANTNTATCTTGAAAAAATTCTCGCGGAATATCCGAACTTNACGGAAATCGTAAAAANCGGCGGAAGCGTCGAGCCTGCCTACGACGGCTTGGAATTGAACGCTCAATAAAAAAAAATTGAAAGGCGGAAAATAAAAACCATTTAATTTTTGACNGTGAANAAAATTTCAACTTTTTTCACNGTCAAAAACGCCGTTTTGCAATGGAATGAAAATTCGCGGTACAATTTATTTCCAGTTGACGAATAATTGTTTTTGTGATAACATTTTCCAAGAGACTTTGNGTGCGCAATTCAGTTGCATTCGCATGGTTGCGCATCGTTCGCAAAAGGGGACAAAATGCCGTATTCTGATCCGACTAATCTTGCGGTCGTAGCATGCCCAGGCGGTGAATTTTTCGCCGACGAAGTGATCACTCACCTGCGCAATATTTACAAACATCGTTTCACTTTAAAAAACGAGACAATATCCANACGTTACCAAATCGACAAAAACGATCTTATAAAAAAAATCAATTTTGAAAGCGATGTCAACACATCGGACATCTCGATGCGAAACGCGACCGACAAATATCGTCAGCCTGTTTTCAAAGTCAAGGCGCGATTCACGTATTTTATGAACGGCGAATTCAAGACCGAACTTTTGGAATGTGTGCGCGGAAAGGACGTTTTCATTTTTCAGGACGTGGAGAATCACGAGCCGCTCGCGCTCAATGACGGCAAAAACGTAATGTCGCTTTCGGTGAACGACCATGTGATGTCNATGCTTGTNACTGTTGACGCTGTTCGGCAAGCGGGCGCGGCAAGCGTGAGCCTCGTTGTTCCGGCGTTTCCTTACAGCCGCCAGCACAAAAAGAAAGGNCGCGAAAGCCTCACTGCGAGCATGCTCGGGCANATCTACGAACTTNTNGGCGTAAAGCGAATCATCACGCTCGACATTCATTCGCGCGAAATCATAAATGCGTTCAATACGATTTCATTGGAAAACCTGCATGCGAGTTATCAGATAATNCGCGAGCTNGCGAANCTCCTCGACCTCACTGGAAAGACCGAAGATTTGGTCGTGGTTTCGCCCGACACNGGNGCNGTGGACAGGAACAAATTCTATGCTTCTGGCCTCAANCTTCCGCTCGCGATGATTTACAAGGANCGCGACTATTCAATCGTGACGCANGACGCGCACAGCACGAACATNAANTCGGTGAAACTTTTGGGCGACGTTCAGGGCAAAGTCGCGTTTCTCGCCGACGACATGCTCGGCACGGGCGGCACGCTTCTCAAAGCGATGCAGTTCCTCAAAGAGCAGGGCGCGACAAAAGTCATCGCCGCGATTTCGCTTCCGTTTTTTACTGGCAACGCGATCGAACTTTTTGACGAAGCGTATAAGCAAGGCTGGTTTTATCGAATCATCGGAACGAATGCCGTTTACCACGAAAAACTCAAGAACAAAGAATGGTACATCGACACGAATGTTTCGGGGCTTTTCGCCAACGTCATCACGCGCGTTCATCACAATCAGTCGCTCGGTGATTTGCTTGACAATCGAAACATCATCGAAAAACTCGTAAGGCTTGACACGAGCGTAAACGAGGACGATGAATAATTGCGTCCTCGCAGTTGACATAGGAACGAGCGCGCTNAAGGCGGCAGTAATTCGCGCGGACGGAAAAGTCTTGGATTTTTGCCGAGAAGAATTTGCGCCGATAAAAATTCCTTGCGAACAAAAATTTTCACAAAAATGGATTTTCGCATTCGGCGCGGCTTGCAAAAAAATGCAGGGCGCGATTTCCGATGCGCGCGCGATTTGCGTTTCNGGCAATGGACCAACTTTGGTTTTCGAAGACGGAACGACGCTTTTGTGGAACGCGCCGATTTCGAAAAATGCAGAATTNGAAAAAGCGGAAGCGGAACTGGAAAACGCCGCGCCTGATTCAAGCGGCATTTTTTGCGAAGCGAAAAAGTCGATCTTCATTCCGAGAATTCTCGCTGCGAAAAATATTTTTCCCGCGCAATGGAACGAAGGCAAAAAAATTTTTTCTTGCCCCGAATTTTTAATCAATAAAATTTGCGGCGCGCAAATCACGATTCTTCCCGAAGCGCGATTCAAGGCGGCTTATTGGTCGGAAGAAATTTTGGATGCGTTGGGAATTCCGCGCGGAATGCTTTGCGATTTTTTTCCCAGCATGAAAATCGCAGGATACGCCACGGAAAAAGCCGCCTGCGAATTCGGCGTGCCTTACGGAATTCCAGTCATCGGGGTGGGGCCTGATTTTGTAGCCGCTNTAATCGGCACTGCCACAATAAAAGCCGGCGCATTGTGCGACCGCGCAGGCTCAAGCGAAGGGCTGAATTTGTGCACGTCGTTTCCAATCACGGCGGACGAAATCCGAACGCTTCCTTCGCCGGTCGCGCCTTTTTGGAACGCGTCTTTTTTAATCGAAAATCCTGGAAAATCGAATTCTGAAAAAGTGAAAAATTTTGCGCAAGGAATTCGCGCGCTAAAAAAATGCGCGGAAAAGCACGGCGTTTTTTTTGACGACACAATCGCAATTACTGGCGGGCAGTCTCGCGATGAAAATTTGATTCAGGAAAAAGCGGACACGGCGGGAATAAAAATCGCGCTCGGACAAATTGCGGACGCGGAACTTTTGGGCGACGCTGCGATTGCATTTACCGCGCTCGGCGAATTTGATTCGCTTCAAAACGCGACGGACGCGATTTGCAAAAAGCAAAAAATTTTTTATCCGAAAAATTCAAAAGGCGAAAAATGAAAGTCATAAAAATTCCTCAAAATTTGAAAACGATAATTTTCGACATAGATTCCACGCTTTACACAAACGAAGAATATGCGTTCGAACAAGTCGATTGCCAAGTGCGACGCTTCGCGAGCGAGCGCGGAATTTCCGATGACGAGGCGCGAAAATTGGTGGCGGACTTCCGCGAAAAATTCGCGCGCGAAAATGGCGGAAAAAAAATCAGCCTTTCGAACACGCTTCTTTCATTCGGCGTTCCGATTCAAAAAAGCATCGAATGGCGGCGTGAACTTTTGGAGCCGAAAAATTTTTTGACGCGCGATGAACGTTTGCAAAAAACGCTTTCCGCGCTTTCGAAAAAATTCAATTTGATTTGCGTGACGAACAATCCCGTAACGCCCGCGAAAAAAACGCTCGTCGCTTTGGGCGTGGAAAGCCTGTTTTCGGACATCATCGGACTTGACACCTGCAATGTTTCGAAGCCCGCGCGCGAGCCGTTTTTGCTNGCCGCCGAAAAATGCGGAAGCCAAGCGCAAGAATGCCTGAGCGTCGGCGACAGGTATGATTTGGACATTGTCGTGCCGCTCGAACTTGGAATGGGAGGGGTATTGGTCGANGGCGTGGAGGATGTGTACAGGCTGCCGGATTTTTTGCAATAATAGATTTTGCGAAGGACTTGAAAAAAAAATTATTTTGATGTATATTATGAAAACGGTCCATTAGCTCAACTGGATAGAGCGGCCGCCTCCTAAGCGGCAGGTTGTGTGTTCGATTCACATATGGGCCAAAAAAATAGGATTTGTGTCAATTTGCGGAAGCGCAATGTTTTCTAAATTTTGTCTTTTGCAAGCAAGNCAAACGCAAAAAATGCAATCAGTTTCACGTAAATTCTCCTTTGCCGAAATCAAATAAAAAAGGCCGGCGAAATCGCCGACCTCAAAGTCACTTCGCTTCAAAGTTTTTCAAGCAAGCATCAAATGTCTGCGCAAAGTCTTTTTTAATTTTCGCCTCCATTGCCTTCACGGCGCGAACCTTGGCCTCGGAATATTCGACATGGCCTTCCCTTCCAGAAATTTTGAACGGGCACAGTTTTTGTCCGCTTTCCATGTCGANCAGGAAGCCCTCCGCGGCGTAGCGACATCGCGTCGTCTTTCCGTCTGTGGCATCCGAGCGTTCAAAGCTCACCTGCGCCGAAAGCACATAGCGTTCCCCGCTGTCGAGCGTACCACGGAATCCAAGTGAAGATATCGCCTCGCTGAACGCCGATGCAAGCCGCGAGCCATCCTCGCCTTCCACGATGACGCAAATCGGAATGCGCTTGGAAAGCTCCGCTTTCTGCGCGTGGAGCTTTTTCGGGGAAGGGAAGCCGTCCTTTAGGAACGCCGCGACCTCCGGCTTTATGACCGAAAGTTTTTTCAGGTGACCTTCGTTTTCCAGCGCGATGTCCTCTGCAAAGTCCAGCGCAGCGTAAGCCTCGAGCGACTCGCCGTTGGACTCCGCGCTCGCGACGAACGCGGAAATCGCCGACGTGTTCTTGCGGATTAGGTCGCTGTAAATGTCAGAAGCCTTTTCCTTGTCAAGCACGGCCACGGCATACCACGTCTCGTTGCCATCAAACCAAAATTCTTTCGTCTCCACGCCGATTAGGGAATCAACGTCCACGGTGCGGAGGATGTCCTGACTGAACGCGCTCACGTTCGCGGTGGCGACCTTCCCTTCCGCCTTCGCCTGCGTCATTCTTTGCGACGCGACGGAAGAGGATTTCACCGCCTGCCCGAACACGGACGCGAGACCTTGCAACGCCTTCATTTCCGCATTGTCGCGGCTCGTCGCACTTCCGACCGACGAGATGTAGTCTGCGGACGGAAATACGGCGGAAGGTTGGCTCACCCATTCAGGCATTTTTTGAGCACTTTTTTCAGCTTTCGTTTTGGCAGCAAAAGCCGTGCCGCCTGCCAAATGGAGGATTGACAGGCAAGCGACGACCTTTGCAAATAATTCTACTTTTCGCATGTCGAAACCACGACCGTTGGTTTTCCGGCTTCTACAACAACGTCGCCTACTTCTTTTGTTTCAACGACATTGTTTCCAGAAAGATATTCGACTTTCACCGAGTACGTTCCCGGAGCGACAGAGAATCCTGCTGCGCTCGCCTTGTGCGGGAAGTACGAGCCTTGTCGCACGTCCGCTTTTTCCGACTCTACAATTGCGTCAAGCGCTTTGTTTAATCCTAAAATAGCAGCATCATAGGCCTTCGCAGTGAGCGGGTTGTTCGCTTTTTGCATCGCTGCATCTGCGCTCATAACAGCGCCCATTCCTGCTACCGCCGCCGCTGAATTCTTCAGGATGTTGCGGGCAACGCTTCTGTTGTAGTCGCGGCGCGCTTTCTTTTTCACGTCGATTTCTACCGCCGCGTCAAAGTCTTCCACAAGCGCCGCCGACTTCGTGTTTCCATTGGAAAGTGTTACACGGACGGAATTGATTGCATGGTTTTGTTTTTCAAATACCGGGTAGACAATCTTGAATTTGAGAGGTGTATTAACAATCGGCATTTGTTCCATCACGGTGAACGAATTGGCAGATTCACTTCGCTTTCCGATAGTGCCTGAAAGTGCCACAACGTCAAGCCGTCCCATTCCCGCCGGAACGGAAACATCTTCGGACACATCGACTGCGGAATTTACTGTTCTCAGAACATTCGCAAAGTCCTTCGCATGTTCGGCATCGCCGTTTGCTGCATAAGCGAGCGTTCCCAAATATGAAAGGAAGGCGGAAGTATCATAGTCCTTTCCAGTGTACTTTTGAGGCTTCTTGCTTGTCACTGCGCTAAGGTTAAGTGAAAATCCTGCTTGCTCCATCGCATTCAGTGCGTTTTTTACATTGTCGCTTTCAAGGTTGCCTTCGCTCTCTTCATCAAGCTCCTTTTCCTGTGCAACAAGTGCCGAAATGATATCCTTGTAATCACCAGTGTAGGAATCCATTACACCTTTTGCGTTGCTCGCATCGCCGAGCGCGAACGCGTTTGCCGCGCGCATTGCATACGAAAGCAAACGTTCGTACACGGTGCCGGCATAAGTTACACCACTCTTGTCGTCTTTAACTTTCTGCTGCATCATCTCGCCCTGCGTATTCAAGAACGCTTTTGCAGAATCAAGATAGCTTCCGTTCAAATGCATGAGCATGTCAGCATCGAGCGCGTCAAGAATCGCGTCACTTTTAGAACCTTTGCCCTGAAGCATGGATATGCATGTCGCGTAGTCGCCGGAAGCAAATGCTTCATCATACGCCGCCTGGTCAAATTTGACTTTTTTGGCTTTGGGCGTTTTTTCTTTTTTTGACTTTTCTTTCTTGGCTGTGCTTTCAGTGGCACTGTCACCTTTTGCTGTCTTTGACTTTGCCGAAGCAAATGCCGTAGAAAGCACCATTACCGAAGCCGCAATAGCGACTGCCTTTAAAATCTTTTTCATTTTTACCTCCTAATGAAAAATCTTTTGTAATTTTTTACCGGCTCTTTATCGAACCGATTTTTTTCAGATAATCCTTTACGCCTTCGGACGGCTCGAATATGTCAACCGTGCGATGCGTTTGCAAGTCATTCAGTTCGATGTTTACGATGTAAGTCCGCTCTTGCTTTTTTCCGTTGTTTTGGACGGCAAGTTTTACCGAGCCTGTGAGCATGAAATCCGCCGCGTCCTCTTCGTCCATCGCCTTCGCCACATCTTCGCGCGCATGATCCGCCTGATTGATGACTTCGCTTCTGAGCGCGTCCCGAACATCGGAATTCGCCATGAATTCCATGATGCCGTTTTTCAGGATTGCGGTTTTGAGCGAGTTGGCGATAATTTGCGTGTCAAAAAATTCGCCAGTCTCGTCCTTTATCTTTCCGATTGTGACAATCGGATCTCTGCCGTTTGTTTCTGCAAAGCGCGCAATTCTTCGCGACTCTACAATCTGCGACACGATGTCAGTGCAAACTTCCCGCGCGTCGGACTCGTTCAAGTACGGCGTCAAATCGGCATCGCCACCGCGCTTCACTTTTGCGGCGAAGGCGGACGAGGCGATCATCAGGGCGAACAAAAAAACAATAGCTGCTTTTTTCATTTGAGTTCTCCGTTAAAATTCATATTCGACGGAATCGTCATTTGCCTTGTCAATCAACGGTTCGCGTAGATTTGCACTCAACGCTTTTTTCAGCAGAACAGTTTCCGAGGCATTGTCTTCAACTCCGTTCAACGCAGCGTCAAGCTGTTTGTCATAAATGCTGCGCTTCATTGTAAAGACAACGTAGTATTCGTAGTAATAGTCGAACGCGCTTTCGGGAGATTTCTTGTTGACTTTTACGCCTTGCTTCGGCCTTTTGAACTGAATCCAATACTGCGCGTCCTTGAGAAGTCCGTTGATTTCCATCGCGGAAAGTGCCTTCACAGTCTGGTCGATCGCGCGCTGCATATTGCTTTCGCTGCCCGATGTTCCCTGCAAGACGGCGTTCGCGCTTTGACCAACCGCCATTGAAAACGAATTGGCTACCTGCCGCTGCACGTCCACTTGATCCGTCCAAGTCTTGAGGAATTCAAGGTCGTCGCCCTGATTTGAGAACACGAAAACCTGCGTTTCTTCGGGGTCGATTTTCAAAGCCTTCGCTATTCCCTTGTTGTCTCCCTCCAAGACGGCCTGCACCCAGCCGGGAACATCCGTTCCGAGTGCCATACCAGGGCGGTTCACGATTTCAATCTTCACTTTCTGCTCTTTCGCCTTTGCAGCAAATGAAGCGGCCGAGCCGAGGCACGCAACCAGCGCGACCACGGCAAAAATTTTTGTACTTTTCATAAGTACCTCCTTGCGATTGTTTTATCGCGAGTTCGATTATACCCCCCCCCATAAAATGTCAAGTGGTTTTGCGCATTTTCTTAAAAAAAATTTGAATTTTTTTGCTTTTTTTAAGAAATTTGACTAAAATTCAGGGAAAATTTTGAATTCAGCTTTCGATAAGAAAAATTGAAATTAAATTTTCTCATTTGACAAAACTCGCATACAATTTTTTTTGTTTTGTGAAAAAGGTCGGATAATTTAAAATCGTATTCGCACAAATTTCCCCATTGACAGAATTTCGAATTTCCGATATACTTTTTGAAACGATGGCGTTTGCGCAAAGGGCGTTTTGTCTTTTGGGCGAACGCTTTTATTTTTTTAGGAGATTCGCAAAATGGGAAAAGACACTGGTTTCATCGAATACAAGCGCGAGGCGAACGGCGACATTCCGCCTTTGGAGCGCATAAAAAATTTCAAGGAATTTCATTCGTACCTTAACGACGGCGAGCGCAAAAATCAGGCGGCGCGTTGTATGAATTGCGGCGTGCCGATGTGCCAAAGCGCGCTTCGCCTCAAGGGAATGGTTACGGGCTGCCCGCTGCACAATTTCATTCCCGAATGGAACGACGCGCTTTACAAAGAACAGTTTGACATGGCGGCGTGGCGGCTTTTGAAAACTTCGAACTTTCCCGAGTTCACTGGTCGCGTCTGCCCCGCGCTTTGCGAAAAGGCTTGCAACCTCGCGGGCGAAGGCGGCTTGGAAAACGCCGTCACCGTTCACGACAACGAACTTTACATAATCGAGCGCGCGTTCGCTTCCGGCTACATGAAGCCTGAAATTCCGAAAGTCCGAAGCGGAAAAAAAATCGCGGTCGTCGGCTCTGGTCCTGCCGGGCTTGCCGTTGCCGATTCGCTCAATCATCGCGGACACAGCGTTACGGTTTTTGAGCGCGACGACAAAATCGGCGGACTTTTGATGTACGGAATTCCAAACATGAAGCTTGACAAAAAAATCATCGAGCGGCGCGTGAATTTGATGAAAGAAGAAGGCGTTGAATTTGTCACGAACGCCGATGTCGGGAAAAATATTTCTGCCGAAGAACTTTTAAAAAATTACGATGCCGTTGCGTTGTGCTGCGGCGCGAAAAAGCCTCGTCCGCTTTCTGCTCCGGGTGCGGACGCAAGCGGCGTGATGTTCGCCGTGGATTTTCTTAAATCCGTAACAAAAAGTTTGCTTGATTCAAATTTAAATGACGGCGCATTTTTCGATGTTAAAGGAAAGGACGTGATAATTTTGGGAGGCGGCGACACAGGCAATGACTGCACGGGAACTTGCATTCGACTCGGCTGCAAATCGGTGTCGCAACTCGAAATGATGCCGTGCCCTCCGACCGAGCGCGCGCAAGACAATCCGTGGCCCGAATGGCCGAAAATCCTCAAAGTCGATTATGGCGCACAAGAATCAATCGCGAAATTCGGAAATGATCCGCGCGTCTACAAAACGACGATTAAAGAAGTTTTCCAAAAAGACGGAAAAGTTTGCGGCGTGAAAACCGTCCAAGTTGAATTCCGAATGGTCGATGGCAAGCGGCAACTTTGCGAAATCGAAGGAAGCGAAAAAGATTTGCCCGCCGATTTGATTTTGGTGGCCGCAGGATTTTTAGGCGCACAAGAATACACGGCGCAAAGTTTTGGCGTGGAACTTACGCCGCACGGAACGGTCGCTTCCAAAGAAGGCTCGTATTCTGCAAGCGCGCAAAAAGTTTTCACGGCGGGCGACATGCATCGCGGACAATCGCTTGTGGTTTGGGCGATTGCGGAAGGTCGAGAATGCGCGCGCGAAATCGACGAATATTTGATGGGCTATAGCAATATGTAGCAATGTTCAAAATCCGCGCAAATAGAGGCGCGGATTTTTTTATCAACTCGCACATCGCACTAGAAAAAAATTCGATTTTCCGCTAAAATGATTTTATGGGAACAAAAAAATTCGATGACGAAACAATTTATATTTTGGATTCTTACGGCCTGATTTATCGTTGCTATTTTGCGTTTATTTCGCGTCCGCTCACGGATTCTCACGGGCGAAATATTTCCGCGCTGTTCGGATTTTTTCGCAACTTGCATTCGCTTTTGCAGCATTACAAGCCGAAGACTTTAGTTGTCGCGCTTGATTCAATTTCAAAAACTTTTCGGCACGAAATGTATTCGGAATACAAAGCCACTCGCCAAAAAACGCCCGATGATTTGCACGCGCAAATTCCTTGGATTGAAGAAATCTTGGCCACGCTCGGAGTTCCTGCGATTCGCGTCGAAGGCTATGAAGCAGACGATGTGATTGCGACGATTGCGACCAAAGCGGTGGCGGCTGGAAAAACTTGCCGCATACTTTCTGGCGACAAAGACTTGATGCAATTGGTTTGCGACGATGTTCAAATTTTAAAGCCCGATCACAGCGATGTTTGGAAAGTCGTTGGCAAGAAGGGGGTAAAAGCCGAATGGGGGGTGCCGCCCGAAAAACTCTTGGACTTGCTTTCGCTTTACGGCGACACCGCCGACAACGTTCCCGGCGTGAAAGGCGTGGGCGTAAAAACCGCCTGCAAACTTTTGGACGAATACGGTTCGCTCGAAGGCATTTATGAAAATGCGCAGGAAATCGGCGGCGCAATCGGAAACAAAATCCGCGATGGAAAAGACAACGCGTTTTTTTCAAAAAAATTGATCGCGCTTTGCACGGATGTTCCTGGCGTGGAATTGGAAAAAATTCCTTCGACAAATTTCAATTATTCTGCCGCCGCCGAAAAATTAAAATCTTTTGAAACGCCACAAGTTGCAAAACAATACGCGACGCTCGCAGTCGAATCGGGACAAAAAATTTCAGGCGATGAAAATTCTGATTCCGCAGAAAAAAAATCAAAATTGAAAAATTCAAAATTTGCGAAAGAAAATAGTTTTGAAAATTCGTTGGAAGAAATTGCCGAGCCAATTCCGCTCAAAAAAAATTCCGGCAACTACAAAGCGATTGAAACGCAAAAAGATTTGGTCGCGCTTATCGATAAAATTTTGTCTTTCGGAAAAGTCGCGCTCGACACCGAAACGGATTCACTTGAAACTACGAAAGCGAATTTGGTGGGATTCAGTTTGTGTTGCAAAAAAGGCGAGGCTTTTTACATTCCGGTTTTGGCGCAGGACGCTTCGCTTTTTGAGCAACGCGGAATTTCTTTGAATGATGCGCTCGCGCAAATCCAGCGACTTTTTGACGCGAAAAATTTTCTGCTTATTTTGCACAATGCGAAATTCGACTACAAAGTTTTGCGCGGCGCGGGCTTGAACGCAAATACAATCAAGGCGAAAATTTTTGACACGATGATTGCCGCGTGGCTTTTGGAACCAGACAGGCTTGGCCGCTCGCCTTATTCTCTTGAAACGCTTGGGCAGACGAAGCTTGCATTGATTGGAATTGAGTTCAAAGATTTGGTTGCGAAGGGACAAACGTTCCGCGACGTGCCGCTCGAAAAAGCCGTGGATTACGCCGCCGAGGACGCGGACTTTACTTGGCAACTTTTTGAAATTTTTTCGGACGAACTCAAACAAAAAAAACTCGACACGCTTTTCGAGAAAATTGAAATTCCGCTTATCACGATTTTGGGCGAAATGGAAATTCAAGGAATTCACCTTGATTCGAATGCGCTTTCGGATTACGCGAAAAATTTGGAACAAGAAATTTCCTCCGCCGAACAAGAAATTTATTCGGAAGTCGGACACGAATTCAACATCGCTTCTCCAAAACAGCTTCAAGAAGTTTTGTTCAAGGAACGCGGACTCAAGCCGGGCAAAAAAACAAAAACCGGCTATTCCACGGACACAAGCGTTTTGGAAGAACTCGCGCTGTTCGATTCCGTTCCCGCGAAGATTTTGAAATTCCGCGAAATGTCAAAATTGCAATCAACTTATGTCGAAGCATTGCCGCGCCTCGCGGATGAAAACGGTCGCATTCACACGACGTTCTTGCAAACCGGAACTGCCACTGGACGGCTTTCCAGCCGCGATCCGAATTTGCAAAACATTCCAGTGCGCAATGATGCTGGCCGAAAAATTCGAAGTGCGTTTACTGCCGTTCCTGGAACGATTCTTATCAGCGCGGATTATTCTCAAATTGAACTTGTTGTGCTGGCTCATCTTTCGGGCGACAAAAATATGCGCGAAGCGTTTTTGAGCGGAAGCGACATTCACAAAGCGACGGCTTCGCTGATATACAATGTGAATCCTGATGACGTTACGTCCGAAATGCGTCGCACGGCGAAGACAATAAATTTCGGCGTGATTTACGGAATGAGCACTTTCAGGCTTTCGAACGAACTCGGAATTTCTCGAGCCGCCGCCGCGCAATTCATCGAAAATTATTTTGCGCAATATGTTTCGATTGACAAATTTATAAAAGAAACAATTGCGAGCGCGGAAAAAAATGGCTATGTGAAAACGCTGATGGGTCGCCGCCGAAAAATCCTGAACATCAAAAGCCGCAATAAAATCGAAAAGTCTGCCGCAGAACGAATCGCAGTGAACACGCCAATTCAAGGCAGCGCGGCCGACATCGTAAAAAAAGCGATGATCGATGTAGATGCGGCGTTGAAAGAAAATTCATGCGAGGCAAAACTTTTGCTTCAAGTTCACGACGAACTGATTTTGGAATGCGCCGACAACGAAGCCGCAATCGAAAAAACAATTTCAATTTTGCGAGAAAAAATGGAAGGCGCGGTAAAACTTTCAATTCCGCTGAAAGTTTCGATTGAGCACGGCGCGAATTGGGGCGAGTTTCATTGAATTGACACGCGAAAAAAATGTCGCTAAAATAAATTCATGTGGGCGTGGCAATATCGTAAAAAGTTCCTGCAAAATTGAAAATAAAATGTCCGACGATTTGTTTGAAAAAGAAAACATTTCTCACGAGCCGCTCGCATCCCGAATGCGCGCGCGAACTTTGGACGAATACATCGGACAAGATCACATCGTTGGCAAAGGCCGCCTTTTGCGAAGGGCGATCGCCGCCGACCAACTTTCTTCGGTGATTTTTTACGGTCCGCCCGGAAGCGGAAAAACCACGCTCGCCCGAGTAATCGCGAATCACACGAAGTCGAATTTCATCACTCTGAACGCCGTGCTCACGGGCGTGGCGGACATTCGCGCCGCAATAAAAAAGGCCGACGACTTCAAGAATTTTTACGGACGCAGGACAATTCTTTTTGTGGACGAAGTGCATCGCTGGAACAAGGCGCAGCAGGACGCGCTTTTGCCTTGGGTGGAAAATGGCACGATAATTTTGATTGGCGCGACTACGGAAAATCCCTTTTTCGAAGTGAACAAAGCTTTGGTTTCGCGCAGCCGAGTTTTCCAATTGAAGCCGCTCACAAAAGACGATTTGCAAAAAGCCGCTTACTTGGCTTTGAACGACACGGAGCGCGGCTACGGACATTGGAAAATCGAATTTGAAGAAGGCGCGTTGGAACATTTGATTCAGACGGCAAACGGTGACGCGCGTTCGCTTTTGAACGCTTTGGAACTCGCGGTGGAAACGACGCCGGAAATTTGGTCGCCGCACTCCACCCCTCCCCGCCCTGCTTACGGAAGCACAATCTACATCAGCCGCGAAGCCGCCGAAGAATCGATTCAAAAAAAAGTCGTGCTTTACGACCGCGACGGCGATTATCACTACGACATAATCAGCGCGTTCATAAAAAGCCTGCGCGGGCGCGATGCGGACGCGGCGATGTATTGGCTTGCGCGGATGGTGCGCTCGGGAGAAGATCCGCATTTCATTTTTAGGCGAATGCTGATTTCCGCCTGCGAGGACACAGGCCTCGCAGACCCTTACGCAGTCTGCGTCGTAGAATCCTGCGCGCGCGCGTTCGATCGAGTTGGGCTTCCCGAAGGCCGCTACCATTTGGCGCACGCCGCGCTGTATCTTGCCACCGCGCCCAAATCGAATTCCAGCATGGCATTTTTCGACGCGCTTTCTTCCGTGGAAAAAGAGGACGACGAAGTGCCAAATCATTTGCGCGACGCAAGCCGCGATGCGGAAGGCTTCGGCCACGGCGCGGGCTACCTTTATCCGCACGCCTACCGCGACCATTGGGTGGCGCAACAATATTTGCCCGACGCGCTTGTGGGAAAAGTTTTTTACAATCCGAGCGATCAAGGCTACGAAAAAAAAATTCGTGGCGAAGTTCTTTCTCGGCGCGAATTGCAAATCGCAGCACTTCTCGAAGACGACACCGGCGAACGTCCGCTCGACCCGACCGCAACGCAAATCACAGGTTCAAAAAATTCCCAAGAAAAAACTCCTCCAAAACAAAAAAGCGAATTCGGCGCGAATCCAATTTCCGAATGGTGGATAAAATCGCATTTCAAGGGAGGAGAAATCAAAAAAGGCGAATCGCTCACGTTCAGCCCGAACGACGCTTCGCGCGAAAGCGCATTGGATTTCGCCGACAAATCATGGCGGCAGCGAATCGATTCCAACCGCGCGGAAATTCTTCTCGACATCCGCGACACGATGATTGCCGCCGCGCGGCTCGCACGAAGCGACCGCTCGCTTGTCTGGAACGCCGACGACTCGCTTTTGCTTTGGCAACTTTTGCGCGAATGTCCCGAAGGCATCACTTGCGGAATTTGCCGCTCGCAAAAAGGCAAAGAAATTTGCGAGCATTACGCGACCACGCTCGACGAACTTGACAAGCCGATTTTGATTGTAAATCCGAATTCGAAAAATGCCGATTCCGACGGCGAAAAAAAATCCGCACATTTTTTGACTGCGGAAATTTTGAAAAACGTCTTGGAAATTTTTTCCGAAAAAAATATCATTTTCGACAAATTCTTTTTCAGAAATCCGTTCGCAAACGAAGAATCAATTTTGGCAATGCGCGACGCTTTTTCGCAGGCGGCTTTGGCAGACGCGCTTGCGAAAAAATGGCAAATCGTAATTTCGCAACAAATCCCGAACGCCACGCAACACATTTCTTCGCTCGTGGAAAAGCAGATTTTCAGGGAAAATCCCACGGCGGAATGGAGCGAAGTTTTGAAAAAAATGTCGGACGCGGAAGAAAAATTTTTCGGCGACAAAGAGAATCCGCTTTTTTCATGGAACGCGAATTCCGTGAAAAAAATCTTCGAAGAGCAAGGATTCAAAATCGACGCTTCGTCAAAAAAAATAGTCGAAAAGCGGCGGATCACGCAAAAAGAAATCTTGGCTTGGTTTGAAAGCGAACGCTCTGCTTACGGCGCGGCTATGCGCGCAGCCCTCGGCGAACAAAAAAGCCTTGAACTTTCGCGCCTTTTGCAAAGCGCGTCGCAAAATTCGATTTTCAACTGGCAGAGCGAAATCGCGTTTTTCACGATTTCGGGATAAAAAAACATTCCACAGTTTTTCGCAACTGCACAAAAAGCATTGCCGCAATCGCGCAAAAAGCGCGGCATTCTTACAACGGAATTATCACACAAAAAAAACCGCCGCCGTCTTTCCGACGGCGGCGGTTTCATTATTTTCCAAAAATCGCTTAAACTTTGAACTGGTCGATTTGGCTTGTAATGCGATAAATCGAGCCTGAAATCGAAGTGGCGATGTTCATGAGCGAATCGTCGCCCTCCTCGATTGTCTTTACGCCACTTTCGATCGTCTTGAGTTCCGAGCCGACAGCGTCCGCAGACTGATGCAGTTTTCCCATGTTCTCGACGATTTCGCCGCGCGCGTTGTCCACATCGTTCGAAGCGTCCTTTACCTTGCCGGCCGCGTCGTTCATATAGCTGAGAGCCTCGCTGATTTGCTTTGAACCTTCCGACTGCTCGTCCATAGAAAGCTTGATTTGGCTCACGAGGTCGCCCGTGCCCTGAATCTTTTCAGAAACGCGCGTGAACATCTTGTCCGAAACAATTGACGCTTCAACCACGCTCGAAATCGAATTGAGGATTGCCGTCAACTGCGCGCCAATATTCTTTGACTGCGTTGACGAATTTTCGGAAAGTTTTCTGATTTCGTCGGCGACAACAGCGAATCCCTTTCCAGCGTCGCCCGCGTGAGCCGCCTCAATCGCAGCGTTCATAGCAAGGAGGCTCGTCTGGTCGGCGATCGAAGAAATCACGTCATTCGCGTCGTTGAGCATCTTCGACTGCTGTTCGATTTTCTGAATCTGCTCGTTCACTTCGCGCTGTCGCAAAATTCCGTCGTGCACGTCTTCTTGAAGCACGTTGAATTCTTCCGCCATCTTTTCGATGGAGCGCGAAACCGAACCGATGTTTCCGATCATCTGCGTGACCGCGCTAGAGGCGTTCTGCATTCCTTCGTTCTGCGTCACGAGCAATTCGCGCAACTGCCGCACCGCTTCCGAAATCTCGTTCACGGATCTAGAAGTATATTCAAGCATCGTGTTCTGATTTCCCATTTCCGTTTCGACGCTTCGGATGTTGCCGATCATCTGATCAACGAACGCGGTGTTTTCCTGAACCATTTTTCCGAGCCTGTCGCCGTAGCTCAAAAGGTCGCCTTCCGTTCCCTTGATTTCGCCGACGATTTTCTGAAGCTTGTCGCAGAACGCGTCAAAATTGATGACAAGGAATCCGATCTCGTCGCGGATGAAAAGCTTGCATCGCTTTGTAAGGTCGGCCTCGCCGGTCGCCATTTCCTTGAGCGAATCCGTAACGTTCTTGATGCGCCACATAAGCCATCGAATGAACATAAAGCTCAGCAATGACAACACAATCGAAAGCACCAAAGCGAACGGCAAAATGACGACCACCGAAACTTTGATGACATCGTCAATCGATTCAAGCGACTTCGCCACGAAAAGCATTCCCGTAACTTCTTTGTCGTCTCCCGAAAGCGGCATATATGCAGAAATATATTTTTTTCCAGTTTGCACGATAGTGTTATACCCGATATACATTTCGTTACGCCGCAGAACTTGGTCGGCAATGGCGCGATTCGAAATTTTCGTGCCGACGAGTTTTTTTCCGCCATCCATAAGCGACGTGTCCACGCGCAAATCATCGCAGAACACAGTGCATTCAACATCATAACTGCTTTTCAGCTGCTGAATCAAAAAATCGTTTGTAAGGCTGTAGCCCAAACAGATTGTTCCCACGATTTGCTCGCCGGAAAAAAGCGGAACCGCCGAAACCATCGCATACTGGCAGTCGGAAAAAGTCTCATACGCAAACGTCTTCATTCCCGAAAGCGCATTCGAAACCGTCTTTGAGGAAGAAAGATCCGCGCCCGCAATTCCGCTGGTCCAAATAGTGCGCCCCGCCGCGTCCGTAACAGCATAAAAATCAGTGTCCGTGTCGGAAAGGCGAGCCTCCATGAGCCTTCGCAATTCATCATGGTCATCTCGGACGGCCTCAACAATTTCAATGTCGCGCGCGTAAATTGTGGCATAACCGTCAATGCAAGTTCTCCAATCGGAAAGCGTGCGCGTAACGCCATTGACTGTAGATTCAAGCCCTTCTCTTTGAGTGCTTTCGACTTCCCGCTTGAATACTCCAATCGCAACCAACGAAACAAGCATCGCAGTAAGAAGGATAAATCCGCCGATGATAAGGATAAGCTTCGTCTGAATCTGCATATCCTTTTTGTAAGTCGTAGCAAAACGATCAAGTTCTTTTTTGCTTCCCATAATATGAAAACCCCTTATTATAAAATACCCCCCCCACGAAAAGAATAAATTTTCCGCGCAGGGATTTTTGAAAATTAAAAAACATCATTAAGCGGCTTTTTCAAAACCGAAAATGATGTTTTGCTGCAAATTCATTTTTTCAAAAGGTCGGTAAATTCCTTCGATGTAATCTCATAGATTTTTTTGTTGAGCGACGCTTCATGCTCGCTTTCAATGCCAGGCTCGTCGTCCGGCTTTTTGATAAACATGAAGACGGCGTTGGAAATTTCGCCCTTTTCACGCTTCATAATCAAAACGACATCCGACGAAAATTCAAGACCGTTCACGCAGATGTGCGCTCCGCGAGCTTTGTCATATATTTTCATACCATGTACGCCCTCTTCACCGAGGACGCAGGAAATGTGCGAGATGTTCACGTCGTCAACACGGGCATGAAACATTTTGCCGCCCAATCCGAACGAAATATAGCTCGACTCATTGCAACGCGCGCGGATATTGTTGCGCCGTCCTTTCGCGCCGATTTTTTCCAAGGCGGCCACAAGATTCTTGAAATTTTCCCCGCTTTCGCCAGGAACAAGCGCGACGCAACCCGCCAAAGAGTTCACAGCTTTGCCGTATTCCGACTCGACATGTTGAATTCGCTCGTGATGGGATGCCGAAAATACAACGCCCACAACAAGATCCGGGTTTCGCTCCTGTATATGCCGGATGAATTGAAGCCAAATGACACCCGGAATGTTCGCATCAATATCGATGAACAAAACCGCGTCAGGAAAATGGCTTGTGATGACGTCGATGTTTGCCATCATAGCCCCGTCGCCGCGGCTCAAAATGTGCGACTCGTAGCCAAGCGTACAAAAATCTTCCATGAAGGACATGGGAACAAGCGAACTGTCAGGCGCAATGAAGAACACCTTTCGCCCAAAGATGTCAGTGTTTTTGATACTCATGATTCCACCAAATAAATAATAACATTCTTTAAATACCGTGATTTTGCAACAAAGCGAAAATCGCGGCGAATAAGTCCGCAGGAAACATAAGCTTCCAAGGAACTTAATTGCGTCCACAACGTAAAAACAATCGTAAACGCGAATACATTATAACATAATGCTTTAACAAACACAAGTGAATTTTTCAATATATAACGAAAAAAATACACCCCCTGCTTTTGAGCAATGAAAAAATCAATATATTTTGCCGCGATTCTTCAAAATGTGTTATACTGAAATCGTGTTTGAAAAACAAACCGCGAAATTAGATATTTTAAGGAAGATTGTATGAAAAAAATCATCGCGTTGCTTGCGTGCCTTGCTGTGGGCGCGCTTACCTTTGGCGAAGTCGTCGCTTGGAAAGGCATGGAATTCGGCATTGAGCAGAATCCGAAATGGCTCAGAAGCCTCGTCGAAAAGCACGACGAACGCCCCGCGCGAAAAAAATTTGACATCGCGAAGAACGCCCGGCTTTTCTACGGCACGGGAAATGCGCCCGACCTGGAAAGCGCGCGGAACTACGCCGCCGCCGACTGCATGCAAAAAGCCCTCGGTGCGGAAAGCGGCGCACAGACGATGAGCGGCCTTTCGCCCGTCTACGAATACTGGGAGCAAGACGACGAAACCGGCTACACGGTTACCGCGATTTTTGCGCAGGAAAACAGATAGCGGGCAGAAAGAAACAATGCGCACGTAGGCGCGAATTCTAGCAAAGCGTCAGAAAGATAGTATATTTCGGTTCAAAACACTGTATCTTTTGGGTCAAAAAGGGGTGTTTTTAGGGGTAAAAGATACTATCTTTCGGTTCAAAACACTGTATCTTTTGGTCCAAAAGACTGTATCTTTTACCCCTGAAACACTGTATCTTTTGGATGAAATCACTGTATCTTTTAAACCAAAAGATAGTATCTTTTTGACGGAGTTGGTCTCGACTGGCTCGACCGACAACTCTCGGAAAGATTGCCTAGGAAGGCTCAAGTCGCAGCCCTTTCGGTCTGCTTAACGAGATTTCTTTGGAAACTCGCTTTTTGATAATTTCTTTAAAACCCGCTTGAAAAAACTTCGGAAATGCTGCATAATATTCAAACATTTTCGCATATTTAGAAAATGTTTAAAATCTATTAGGAGGATCTTATGAAAAAGATTCTGACACGATGGGGGGGGGTATAACCGCCTGTATCATTGCAATTGGTTTGGCAGCTTGCTCAAACCCTGAATTCGACGGACGCACAGACACTGTGATTTCGCTCGAAACACCGAGCGTGACGGCAAAAGCGTATCCGGGCGTGAACTTCGTCTCATGGAAACCCGTGACGGGCGCAAGCGGCTACGATGTTACCGTGTACGAGGAAGGCACATACAAAGGTAGAAAGTCTCTTTCGACCTATTCTTTTCCCGACACGGATTTGGTGAACGGCAAGACATACACTTACTCTGTCGAGGCGATAAGCACCACAAACCCGGGCACTATGCGGGAAGTGTACGCCACGAACAGCCGCGGCGAGGCTTCTGTGAAAGCAATCGTTCCCCCGGCGGGCACCAAGTCGCTCGAACTCCCGGCATACGAAGGCGGCTACGACGGCACGAACACGAAAACCGTTTCCGAAAGCGACAATTGGGTCGTCAAGCCGGGCAACATCACGGTCGCCGTCGCGGACGGAAC
>JAAVAP010000002.1 GCA_014804005.1 Treponema sp.
AAATGCCGCTACACTTTGCACGACATCACAATTTTGCAAAGCCCCAAACAATGCCCCGAATGCGGCGGATTTTTGGTCAAGCGAAAAGGCAAGGGACATTGGTTTGTTGGCTGCACGAATTATCCATATTGCACGCACACGGAAAAAATTTAGACGATCGTTTTTCGCGAAGTCGCACGGGCAAAACCTGCGACGCTACGCAAGTGTTCCGCGAAACAATTCGCAACGCATTCCCCCGATTTCCCCGCCTTGACTTTTTTCCATCTGAAATATAGAATGCTTCCTATGAAAAAAATATTTTTCCCGTTGCTCACATTTTTTGCGATTTTCTTTTTTTCCTGCAAAACCAGCGAATTCAATTTGCAGGCGCGTGTCGAAATTTCTTCCGAGTTCATTTCGCAATTGTTGGACGGCCGCGAACTTTTCGTCGATGGCGCAAATAATTTCGATTATTCTTTTTGCGAAATCACCTCCGACGAAGTGAAAAAAATTCTAAAATCCATGGGCGGATTGAAATCGGAATTCGCGGTGAATCTTGAAGCGCAGCTCAGCGGACTTTCGCTCAAAAAAATTTATGCAAAAAAAGGCGCGAGCGTGCGCGGCTGGATTTCGTTCGAAAATGAAATTCCCGAAAAGCCGATTTCCGCTTACGAAAATTTCAAAAAGGAAAATCCGCAAAATTCCATGGAAGTGAATTTCAGCGCCGACAAAAAACGCGCCGACTTTTCCTACGTTTTTCCGGACGAAGCCATTTTGTTCGACAGCGAAAAAATCGGCGACAAAGACATCGACATTTCGGAATTTGAAAATGGAAACGGAAAGTCAAAGCGACTAAAAAATTTGAGCGTGAAATTTCGCGGCGGAAAAATCATCATCGATCCAACAAAAGGCATCGACGGAATCAACGCACAAATTATTATTGAACGTATCAGAAAATAAGCCGCAAAAAATCTGCGCACGTCAAAACGCGCCTAAAAAAAATTCTTGGGAGAAGCGGCGCGTTCCCAAAAATCCAAATTGAAAAATCGCATCGCCGATTTTATCACGGACGCAAAATTTCCACTAGCGCAGATTTGCGCAAATCGTTAAAATGAAATTATGATTTTGGATTTGACGATAACAATTCAGCCGAATGAAGAAAGCAAAAAAAATCTCATCGAAAAAAAATTGCGCACGGCTTTGTCCGAAGCTTTGAAGCAAAATAAAATTGAAATTCCTGCTCAAGATTTTGATTTTAAATTCGTAAAAAAATCAATTGACGCGCGGCACGGAAGACAAAAATTTATTTTACGCTACAAAGCGTTCACAAAAAACGAGCTGGAAAAATTAGAGCGAAAAATCATTTGGAAAAATGCGGACACTTCTTGCGGCGCAAAAAAAGTTTTGATTGTAGGAAGCGGCCCTGCAGGACTTTTCGCGGCACTGCGATTTTTGGAAAACGGAATTCAGCCTGTAATAATCGAGCGCGGCAAAGCCACTAGCGAACGCAAGCGCGACATCGCGCAGATTTCCACGCGCGGCATTGTTGACGGCGACAGCAATTATTGCTTTGGCGAGGGAGGGGCCGGAACTTTCAGCGACGGAAAACTTTTCACCAGAAGCACGAAGCGCGGCGACGTTGAAAAAACCTTGCGCATTTTCTGCGAGTTCGGCGCGGACGAAAAGATTCTCACCGATTCACATGCGCACATCGGCACGGACAGGCTTCCGAAAATCGTGAACGCGATGCGCGAAAAAATAATTTCGCTGGGAGGGGAAATTTATTTTGGAATGCGCTGCGTGAATTTTTTGATAGAAAATTTTTCTGGCGAAAAAATCGTAAAAGGAATCCGCGCCATTCAAGTTGAATCGAACGAAGAAAAAGAATTTTTTGGCGAAGCGGTTCTATTGGCCACAGGTCATTCCGCTTGCGACATTTATGAACAGATTGCAAAAATTTCTGGCGAATCTCTTGAAGCAAAAACATTCGCGCTTGGTGTCCGCGTCGAGCATCCGAGAACGCTAATTGACAAAATTCAATTTCATGGAAAATCCGATTNCAACTTNGGCGCGGCAGAATATCGNTTGACAAGCCAANTCGAAGGAAGGGGGGTGTACACATTTTGCATGTGTCCGGGNGGCTTCATCGTGCCTTCCGCAACGGAAAGCGAACAAATCGTTTTAAACGGAATGTCTTGCGCCAAGCGNAATTCGCCNTGGTCGAATTCGGCAATCGTCGTGGAAACGCGCCCCGAAGACATTCCGCAAAAATTTTTCGANCAAGCCGAAGAAGCGGGCGCGNCGGCTTTGGCTTCGTTATATTTTAGACGCTGGATTGAACANGAAACTTTTTTGCACGGCGAGCCGCCTTNTCAAAAAGCNCCCGCGCAATTGNTAAAAGATTTTTTGCGCGGAAAGGCTTCGCGCGATTTTCCAAAAGTNAGCTACACGCCGGGAANTGTTTCNAGNCGNCTTGACGAATGGCTTCCNGTTCAAATCGCATCGCGCCTCAAAGAAGGGATAAAAGAATTCGACAAAAAAATGCNCGGATTTATATGCGAAGAAGCCGTGCTGCTTGCAATCGAAACTCGCACGAGCACGCCAGTTCGAATTNTGCGCAANCGCGNAACATTNGAATGCGCNGNNCTTTCNCGNCTTTATCCTTGCGGGGAAGGTTCGGGATATTCNGGCGGAATCGTTTCAAGCGCAATGGACGGCGAGAACGCGGCGCAGGCGGCATTGCGAAAATTGTTGNCGGAGTGACTTTGCGTTCAGTTTATATGATACAAATGGTATGACGTTATCATAATTTTCAACCTAACTTATTGACACAATCATAATATGATGTTATCATCAAGATAAATAATTTTTATGGAGGATGGTCATGAAAAAAGGACTTATCTTTTTTGTCATTTTTGCTATGCTTTTGTCATTCGCAATCGCGGAAGACAAGGCGACTACAAATGACAGTGAATCAACTGCGGTTGCTGAAGCGGAAGAGCCAGCCATTGTTGGAACTTGGAAGCTCAGCAAATATGAGTGGACTTTCAATGCGGACGGCACTGGCGAAGACCAATCTGGAGATGCCATAACATGGACGGCTGTTAAAAAAGGTTATGTCATCAAGCTCAAAGTGGGTAGAGTGGCTGCAAAGAAAATCGAAAATGGCAAAATGGTTACAAACATAGGAATCTTCACAAAGCAATAAGATTCAATTCTAAAAAAAGCCACACAAAACTGTGTGGCTTTTTTCAATCATTCCGCTANTGNGCACTTCCNACNAGGCACATCCACTCGGCTTCGGCGGCGAGTTCTTCGCCTACGAACGCTTTGCCTGATTGCTTTACCATTCGTTCGGAAACNCGCAGGTTTTTGATTTCCATTCGCACCGTGTCGCCCGGNCGAACTTGNTGGCGNAANTTCACTTTGTCCACCGTTCCCAAAAAGAAAAGNCTTCCGTCNTTGAATTTTTTNTGGTNGCTCAAAGCAGCNCCNCCCGCCTGCGCCATCGTTTCAATCAAAATCACGCCNGGCACGACAGGATATTCCGGAAAATGCCCNTTGAAGAAAAAATCNTCGTCAGTGAATTTGCGCGTGCTCACGCTGCCNTCTTCGTCCGCACTCACGATTTCGTCCACNAACAAAAAAGGCTTGCGATGCGGCAAAAGCGATTCAATNTCATTTGTAACTGCCATATTTTCNCCTAATAAAAAATCAATCGCAATGTTTTAAATCTTCTTGAAAATCACAACGCCGTTGTGTCCGCCAAATCCGAACGTCGCGCTCATCGCACAATTCACTTGCGTTTCCAAACCGACATTCGGCGTGTAGTCCAAATCGCATCCGCCTTCAATGTCGGGATTTTNCAAGTTGATTGTGGGCGGAACGAAATTTTCGCAAATCGCCTTCACNGTCAAAATCGCTTCNATCGCGCCNGTNGCNCCAAGGCAATGCCCNGTCATNCTTTTTGTCGAAGAAATGTGCAATTTTTTCGCCGCGTCGCCGAACGCCGTTTTTATCATCGTCGTTTCGCCCGAATCGTTCTTTTTCGTGGAAGTTCCGTGCGCATTGTAATATTGAATTTCGTCGCCTTTCACGCCNGCATCTCGCATNGCCTCGGTCATCGCCGCCGCGCCTTGAANGCCATCGGGATTCGGAGCNGTCAAATGGTAGCCGTCATTCGTGCTTCCGTAGCCCACNAGTTCCGCATAAATNTTCGCGCCGCGTTTTTTCGCATGCTCGTATTCTTCCAAAACCAAAACNCCGCTTCCCTCGCCCATCACAAATCCGTCGCGATCGCGGTCGAACGGTCTGCACGCTTTGTGCGGCTCGTCAACATGGGAACGCGAAAGCGCCTGCAAAGCGTCGAACGCGCTCACGCAAAATCCATTGATCGTACTTTCCGCGCCGCCAGCAAGAACAACGTCGCGCCTTCCGCATCTGATGTAGTCGAGCGCGTCGCCGAGAGCGTCCGTTCCGCTCGAACACGCGGTCGCAATTGTGTGGCACGCCCCGTGAATTCCAAAAGCGATCGAAACATTTCCCGCCGCCTCGTTCGGAATGAGCTGCGGAATCGTCATAGGATTCACGCGTTTTCCGCCCGACTCGTGCCATTTGATACAATTGTTTTCGGTGATTTCAAAACCGCCGATTCCAACGCCCATAAAAATCGCCGCCGAATCAAGCACTTGCGCATTGTCCAAAAGCGCGGCATCTTCCAAAGCCATCTTCGCGGCAGCCACGGCATATTTTGTAAAACGCGCCATCTTTCGAGCCGCCTGCGCGTCCATAAAATTCTCGGCATTAAAATTTTTCACTTCCGCAGCAAATTTTATATTCGACGCGGACGTGTCATAGTAAGTTATCGGCGCAATTCCGCTTTTTCCCGCGCGCACCGCCGTCCAAGTTTCCGCAAGCGAATTCCCCAAAGGAGTCACCGCGCCCATTCCAGTAACAACAACTCTTCTCATCATTTACCTCGTTAAATATTCAATGTTGTTGAAAAATCACAAGCGATTTTTCAACAACCCATTCCGCCGTCAACTCCAAGAACTTGCCCGCTTATGTACGTGGAAAAATCGCTCGCCAAAAAAAGCACCGCGCCCGCCACATCGTCCACAGTGCCAGCCCTGCGAAGCGGAATTTGCGAAATCCAATTTTCGCGAATTTTTTCGTTCACGGCTTGCGTCATGTCCGTATCGATAAAACCGGGCGCGACGGCGTTCACGCGAACTCCGCGGCTGCCCACTTCCTTCGCCAAACTTTTCGTGTAGCCAATCAAGCCGGCCTTGCTCGCCGAATAATTCACTTGCCCCGCGCCGCCGTGCAAGCCGACGATGCTTGTCATATTTACAATCGAGCCGTGCTTTTTGTGAATCATGTCGTTCGAAACAATTTGCGTCGTGACAAAAACGCCCGTCAAGTTCACGTCCAAAACTTTTTTCCAATCTTCCATTTTCATGTGGAAAGAAAGTCCGTCCTTTGTGATTCCGGCGTTGTTCACCAAAACATCAAATCCGCCCGCTTCCTTGAGCGCGTCTTTCACAATCTGCGCGAGCTGCTCGGCGTTGGAAGCGTCGGCATAAATTTCATGAAACGCAGTTCCGTTTTCGGCGGCGCATTTTTCCAAAGCGTCCTTATTCGCGCTCGGCTTCGTGCACAAGCCCCAAACTTCCGCGCCGTTTTGCAAAAACATTTCGGTGATTTTTTTTCCGATTCCCCTGCTCGAGCCAGTCACGAGCGTTTTTTTGCTTTCCAATAATTTCATATTCTCTCCAAAAAATACTTGAGCGAAATATCAATTTCGCGAAAGTTTTTTTTACGCGCATTTGCAATGAAATGAAAACGCGTAATTAAAATACGCAAGTTTCCAAGGGAAACTTGACATGATAAAAAGTTGACGCAATTTCGGGCAACTTTTTATCATTTTTACTCCTATAAACAAAACGCAAAATCACAATGCTTTCAAACTTTCGGCAGAATTAAGCGGAACGCATTTTAACTCCGCGCCCAATTCCGTCTTCGCCCAAAGTCCGCTCAAAACTTGCCCCGGGCCCGGCTCGAACACGTTCCATTCTTCGCCGTTCAATTTTCCAGCCTGAATCAATTGCGCCAAAACCGCTTCTTCGTCCGTCCAGCGCACGGGATTCGTCAAATGCAGCACGGCGGATTTTTTCGCGTTTTCTCCGCTCGTTTCCTGCTTGCCCGAAACATTGCTGAAAAGCGTGATTTTCGGATCGTTGAATTTCACGGGTGAAATCGCCTGCTCGAATTTTTCGGCGGCAAGGCTCATCAAAGGACAATGGAACGGACCTGCCACAGCAAGCCGAACTGCCCTTCGCGCGCCAGCTTCCTTTGCGGCGGCTTCGGCTTTTTCCAAAGCGTCGAAAGTTCCGCTGATTACAGTTTGAACCGAACTGTTCAAATTTGCGGCATAAGCGTCAGGAATTTTCGAAGCAATTTCAATCACTTTTTCGGGAGGAAGTCCTAGAATCGCGCTCATTCCCGGAGCGTGGCCTTGATTTTCGGCTGCGATTTTCTCGCAAACTTCCTGCATGATTTTTCCGCGCTGCACGACAACTTTCACGACATCTTCGAACGAAAGCACGCCCGAAATATAAAGCGCCGGAAATTCGCCAAGGCTGAATCCCATCGCGGCGGAAGGCTCGATTCCTTTTTCCTTGAGAACGGCGCAAATCGCAAGAGACGCGGCCGTGATTGCCAATTGGCTGTTGTCGCTGCGCGAAAGCGTCGCCGCGTCGCTTTCCCACAAAAGTTTCGGAACGTCGATTCCCGAGATGCCCGAAACGTCGTCCAAAACTTTTTTCGCGGAAGAAAAATCTTGCGCCACATCTTTAATCATTCCAGGAGTTTGTGCTCCTTGCCCCGGAAACAAAAATGCGTATTTTTTTGACATAGTTTCTCCTATAAAAGTGCTTTCGAAAAATGCTAATTTTTTGAAAGCACTTTTAGCGTGCGCGCCAAGCACTTGTGCGACGCGCATAATTTTTTGTTAATTCAAAAATGACAAAATTTATGAAATTGTCATTTTACGGAATTATACCATATTGCGGCGATTGTGTCTAGTGGATTTTCAATTTCAAAGATTCGCAAATCAATAAAAGAAGCGCACAAAATTTCACCCCTCCCATGCCCGAAATTCGGTTAAAATTTAAACGGGCGTTATAATTTTATGTAAATGGGCGGGGCTTTTCCCCGTCCGCAAAAAAATAAGGAGGTTTTTTCTTATGAAAAAATTGA
>JAAVAP010000003.1 GCA_014804005.1 Treponema sp.
AGATCATTAAAAATTCTTCAAAATTTTTAATGTTTACAAATTCATACGGTTTTTCATGCAAATTTTTAATCATTAAAAATTTTAATCATTGAAAATTCATAAT
Source organism: Treponema sp. (assembly GCA_014804005.1). Classification (GTDB taxonomy): domain Bacteria; phylum Spirochaetota; class Spirochaetia; order Treponematales; family Treponemataceae; genus Treponema_D. The sequence continues at coordinate 104 of JAAVAP010000003.1, forward strand.
ATTCGCAGGAATGCTGGATTTGCGCAAAATTTTACAAACAAATATAGAGGCCAAACTATTTTTCCGCTTATAAGCGGCGGAATTTAAATTTGGAGGGCGACAATTCACTTTTTTAACCTCACGATGAAATTTCTACTTGATTTTTTCAGGGATTTTTGCTATATTATACTGTATAAGTACTGTATAAGTACTGTATAAGTTATTATAGTATTTTTTCATAATCTTTGATGCCTTGTGACGGCGTGAGGCAACAGTATTTTGGAGGAATATGTATAATGAAAAGAAGAAGGAAACCTGGTCTTAAAATTTTTTTCGTCGCCATTTTTTTGCTCGGCAGCGTTGTATGCCTATGCTATTGCACATTTAAGAGCAAACAAGTTTCGCCATTGCTCAATGTGACTTTTCAAAATCCAAAGGCAACCGTGCTTTTCATCGCGACTCCTAGAAATATGTTCAGCCTTTCAATGCAAGAAGTCGGCATTTACCAAAATCTAATAAAAAACAGGGTGAACATTGACACTGAATTTTTTGAGCCCGACCAAGTTGACCAGGAGCTGCGCTTTTATTACATGCGAAAACACATCGAGTCTATGACGCGAAGAAAGAAATATGACCTTGTTATTTCAAGCGGGCCGGACGCATGCATATTTTTGGAAGAAAATTACGATACCTTTTTCAGCGGAATCCCGGCCGTTTTATTTTTTTCGGGATACGACGAGCATTTGAAGGAACTGGCAAACAGAGATAATTTTTACGTGCTTTTGGAACAAAATTTTTTAAGCGAGACAATCGACGCCGCGAGGAAGATTTGTTCCGATGCCGTGAACTATGTCGCGCTGCACGACAATTCCAAGGAAAGCATGGAAAACTTGAAAATTTTCAGGCAGAAATCCGAAGGATTCGGCGAAAAAATCAAGTCTTCCGAAATAAACGCAACTCTCCTTTCCCCAAAAGAACTTTGTGACGAACTTACATCCCTCGGCGATGACAGCATTATTTTTTATCTCGGAGTGTCTTCCGATTCGCAAGGACATGCATATTCAATAGTAGAGAAGGCCGATTTGATTGTCGGCTCGGCAAGAGAAATCCCAATTTTCACCCACATAATAACCGGAATGGGCTACGGAATTGCCGGCGGAAAGATGACCGACTTCCAAAAGGCAGGCGAAAAAGTCGGCAAGACAATCATTGATATTTTAAATAACCGAACTAAGCCCGAAAAGGTTCAGGAATTCACGGAAGGAAAATTCTTATTCGGCTACCTTGCCTTGAGGCGGTGTGGACTGAAACTTTCCCGCCTCCCGAAAAATTCCCTCATTTTCAATATGCAGGACGGCGTCAGAAAATATGGAATCGGAATCTTGGTGGGAGTCCTTGGAATCTTTTCAAGCCTTTTGTTTTTCATAATCTTGTCGTGGATTTTTTTCATTTCGGAAATAAAGCATACAAGGGATCTTCGCCGCTCCAATATAAAAATCCGCCACCTCGCGGAACATGACTATTTGACAAATCTTCCGAACAGACTGAATTTTACAAACGCGTTCGATTCGATAAAAGAAAAAGGAAATCCCTCTTCGCTTGTAATGTTCGACATTGACGATTTCAGGAATTTTAACGACATTTATTCCCACACTGGCGGCGATGAAGTTCTGCGCGCAATTTCCCGGCGGCTTTATTCGCTTTCACAAAAAGACAATTTTTTCGTTTCAAGGTTTGACGGAGACGAATTTCTTGCCTTTTATCCCGACGCGCATATCAAAGAAGATTCACAGGAAATTAAAAATCTCAAAGAAATTTTCAGCCATCCGATTCTTTTGGACGAAAGTGAAATTCTTGTCCAAGCGAGTTTCGGAGTCGTGAATGCGAACGGCGAGTCTTTGGAAACGATGTTTACGAATGCGGATATCGCGCTGCAAAAGGCGAAAGACGACGGAAACGGAAAGATGGTCTTTTTCAACGATGAAATGAAGAGCCAGTTTGAAGAAACTCACAATATTTTGACTTTGCTGGACGATGCGATTTTGAATGGCGGCGTGAGCGTCGTCTATCATCCGCAAATCAATGTGAGGACTGGCGAAATCTACGGATACGAAGCTTTGATGCGCCTTACGGATTCCAAAATTTCGCCCGCGAAATTCATTCCGATTGCGGAGAAAACTGGAAGGATTGTAAAAATTGCCAGAGTTCTCACAGAAAAAGTGATTAGGCAGATGGACGAATGGAGATTGCACGGAATTCCTTTGAAAAAGGTTTCCATAAATTATTCCTACGCTCAAATAACGGACGACTCGTACATTGATTTTCTTGAAGACCTGATGAAAAAATACGACATTCCGCCTGAGTTCGTCTGCATTGAAATCACGGAAAGCCTCTTCGTTTCGAACAATGAAACCGTAACGAAATTGCTTGACAAAATCCGCGCGAAAGGAATAATGCTAGCCTTGGATGATTTCGGAACTGGCTACTCTTCGCTCAGCTACCTTACGTTCCTTCCGGTTGACATCGTGAAAATCGACAAGTCGCTCGTGGACAACTATCTTTCTGGCGACAAGGAAACTTTTGTGGAAAATCTCGTGCAGCTCATTCATTCCCTTAATATGAAGCTCGTCGTCGAAGGCGTTGAACATGAATGGCAAAACGAAAAGCTCCACAGTTTCAATGCGGACTATATTCAGGGATATTATTACAGCAAGCCGATTTCAGGCGCGGAATTGGAAGAATTCAACAAGAAATTTTCCAAGCGATAGCGATNGCNCGNNTNTCGAANTTATTGCCGCTNTTCGNGTTTTTGTGGTTTTCGGTATCGAAGCGGACGAAAATGCGAGNCATACGAGCAAGCAAAAACTCGTAAGCACGGCAAAGCCNTGCGATTTATTGCAGCAAAATCGCGTCGCTTACAATCGAATGCTTTTTTATCTCGCGGAATTTCTTCACGAGCGAATCGAGCGTGAGACGCGATTTTTCTTCGCTTCCGATGTCCAAAATTATTTCGCCCGCGTCCATCATCAAAAGCCTGTTCCCGAAATCCAACGCGTGTTGCATGTTGTGCGTTATCATCATCACCGTAAGATTGTATTCTTCGGCAAATCGTCGCGTAAGATTCATCACGATTTCCGCGTTGGCAGGGTCGAGCGCGGCGGTGTGCTCGTCCAGCAAAAGCAATGCTGGTCTTGACATCACCGCCATCAAAAGCGTGAGCGCCTGACGCTGCCCGCCCGAAAGTTGCTCCACGTTGTCGTTGAGGCGGTTTTCCAAATTCATGTTCAGCGCGGAAAGCTGCTCGCGGAATTCGGCGCGCAATTTATTGTTCAAAGTAATGCGGAGGCTTTTCGCGCCTTTCTTCGAACANATGACCATGTTGTCCTGAATCGTCATTTTGCCCGCCGTGCCCAAAAGCGGATTTTGGAAAATGCGCCCGATGTAGCAAGCGCGTTTGTATTCGGGTTGCGAAGTGATGTTCTTCGCGTTGCCGCTTTCGTCCGCGTCCAAAAAAATCTCGCCGCAAGAAGGGCGGAGCGTTCCTGCGATTATGTTGTAAAGCGTGGATTTGCCCGCGCCGTTCGAACCAATGACAGTGATGAAGTCGCCCTTGTTGATTTTGAGATTGATGTTTTTGAGCGCGACATTTTCGTCGGGCGTACCCGCGTTGAAAGTGATTCCGATGTTTTTCAGTTCGAACATTTTTTCTCCNAAAAAATTTTGTTTCGATGCGGAACGAAATTTTTNGCTTCCGCTGGAGCTAGCCTCTGCACCGNTNCGCTTCCGTAAGGGGCTTCCAAAAAAAATTCAAAATAAAAGCAAGTTTCATTCTGCTACATCGTTGCGAATCTTCAAATGCTTTTTGAAAAATCCGACGATGTCGTAATTCGAAATTATCAAGCACAAAATTATCAAAAGCCCGGTGAGCAGGCGCAAGTCGTTGCTGTTCATTCCGATGACGTAGCCGTATCGCCTCGCGAAATACATCAGCGCGCGGTAAATCACCGAGCCGAGCAAAACGCGAAAAAGTTGGAGCGAAATTTTATTCGTGCGCAAAATGAATTCGCCGAGCATGAGCGACGCAAGCCCNGAAACTACGACTCCTGTTCCGCTTCCCACGTCCGCAAATCCTGCGTACATTGCATTGAGTGCGCCCGCGAGGGCGGCCATCGCGTTTCCCATGCAGATTCCCACGCCGCGCATAAACTGTATGTTCACGCCTTGGCTTGTTACCATCTGCGGATTCGAGCCGAGTGCGCCCATCGCAAGCCCGAAATCCGTGTGATAAAAAAGATTGAGGCAAATGCAAATCGCGAGCACCGCCAAAATCAAAAACGCCAAGATTGCCGCGTCAGGAGAAAAATTGAATGAATGATTTTTTACGAATTGGGCTATGCTCGAAAAAATTGTCGGGATTTTCAAAAGCGAAATGTTCGCATGATTCGACATGATTCGCAAGTTCACGGAATAAAGCATCGTCATCACGAGGATTCCTGCGAGCAAATCGGGCACGCGCAATTTCGTGTAGACGAGCGTTGTCACAAGCCCCGCGCAAATTCCTGAAAGCAGCGCAATCACAAGCGCGATGCCTGGCGCGATTCCGTGAGTGAGACACGCGGCAAGGACGCAGCCTCCAAGCGGAAACGAGCCGTCAACCGTCATGTCGCAAAAGTTCAGCACTCGGAACGTCATAAAAACGCCGAGCACCATAATTCCATAAATCAAACCTTCAATGAGAATTCCGTAAACCATCTTATTTTTTCGTCAACTTTCCGTTTTCAAAAATTTCGTTTGCCCTGTCCAAATATTCTTGCGGAAAAACGATACCGCAATTTTTCGCCGAATCCAAATCCAAAAGCAAAACGCTGTCGCTCGGATCAGTCATAAAACGCACCGGCAAAGATTCGGGCTTGACTCCGTTCAAAACCTGCACGACCATTTCACCGGTGGCGCGTCCCGCCTTGTAATAGTTGAAGCCGCTCGCCATGAGGCATCCGCCCGCTTCCGCGCCCGTAACATCGGCGGAGAAAATCGGTTTTTTCGCTTCGCCGAAAACTTGCACCAAAGAGGCGAGCGCGCTGAAAACGGTGTTGTCGGTGGTGAGGTAAATTCCGTCCACGCGATTTACGATTGCCTGCGCCGCCGCCTTCACTTCCGAAGAATTCGTGATTGCCTGCGAAACGAGATTTATTCCATTTTGTGCGCAAGCCTTTTTCACTTCTTCAAAACTTCCGGCGGAATTCGCCTCGTTCGAAGTGTAGATGTAGCCGAGAGTTTTTATGCCCGCCACTTCTTTGAAAATCGCGATGTGCTGGTCGGTGGGAATCGCGTCGCTCATTCCTGTGACGTTGCCTTCGCCGTGCTCCACCGTGGAAACCAAGCCCGCGTCCACAGGGTCGTTCACCGTGCCGAAAATCACTGGAACATCTTTGATTGTGTTGGCAAGTGCAATCGCTACAGGCGTTGCAATTCCGACTGCTACATCGACTCGCTCGTCGCGATATTTGTTCGCGATTTGCGCGGCTGTGTTCACGTCGCCGTTCGCGTTCTGCAAATCATATTCTACGGAAAATCCGCTTTCGTTCACCACGTCAATCACGCCTTGTTCCACAGCGTCGAGCGCGACATGCTGAACGATTTTCGCGATGCCGATTTTCACGGATTTCGAATCGGAAGAATTCGCGCCCGAAGATTTTTTCGCGCAACCTGAAATCAAAAGCAAAGAAATCGCCGCACAAAAAGCGCAAGCGACCGAGCCAATTTTTTTTGAAACTTTCATACAAAACTCCTGATAAAATAATGCAAGTTTTATGTTACTATAGAGAGAAACAAATGTCAATATCCTGAAGCGAGTTTTGACGCTTTTTGCGAAGTAAAAATGCGCATCAAAAAGAAACGATTTTCTTTTCTTGAAAAATGCGAAAAATTTTGCTATGATTTTTTTATGGAAGAAACGGAAGAGGAAGAGCGATTTTCGCGTACGCAAATTATTTTCGGAAAAGAAAACATGTCGCGCCTTGCAAAAGCACGCGTGGCAATTTTCGGACTGGGCGGAGTGGGCGGCTACGTCTTGGAAGCGTTGGCGCGAAGCGGCATCGGCAACTTCGATTTGATTGACAGCGACCGCATTTGCATTTCAAATTTCAATCGGCAGATTCTCGCCACTTCCAAAACGCTCGGCGAGTTCAAGGCGGACGCGGCGCGAGAGCGCGTGCTTTCGATAAATCCGAATGCGAATGTGAACGCGCGCAAAGTTTTTTTTCTTCCAGAGAATTCAGGCGAATTCGATTTTAAAAATTACGATTATGTNGTTGACGCGGTTGACACGGTTTCTGCAAAAATCCAAATCGTGTTGCAAGCGCAATCGGCAGGAGCAAAAGTCATTTCGTGCATGGGAACTGGCAACAAAATCGCGCCGGCACTTTTGAAAGTCGCAGACATTTACGAAACGAGCGTCTGTCCGCTCGCGCGAGTGATGCGCCACGAACTGAAAAAGCGCGGCGTAAAAAATTTGAAAGTAGTGTTTTCGACGGAAAAGCCGCTCGCGCATGTGGAAGCCGCGCAAAGCGAAAATGCGCAAAATGAAAACGCGCGCGCGGTCGTCGCTTCGACGGCGTTCGTCCCGAGCGTTGCGGGCTTGCTCATCGCAAGCGAAGTCGTGCGCGATTTGCTCAAAAAACAGTAGGCAGCTTCGTGCGGAATTTCGCGGGCGTTGTTCCGACGATGCGGCGGAAAGCTTGCGTCCAATAGCTCTGATTCGGGAAACCCAAAATCAATGCGATGTCGCAAAGTTCGCGATCCGTGTACAAAAGCATGTTTTTCGAAGCCTCGATTTTTTGATGCAATACATATTCCTGAATTTTGAAACCCGTCTCTTTGTGAAAGAGCCGCGAAATATATGATTCGCTCAAACCTGAAATCCTCGCGAGATCCGCCACGGAAATTTTTTTGTGTAAATTTTCGTAGATGTAGTTCAGGCAAGACGAAACATATTTCGAGCAAGGCTTTTTTTTCGAAACGATTTTCATTTGCGTCGCATAATCCAAACACATTTTTTTGTGAAGCGCGGAAATTTCTTCTAGGTCGGAAATCGTGTCCACACGCAAAATGTACATATCGCTTATCGTGTACGCCTGCGAATATTCCATTCCGCCTTCGATGCAATTTCGCGCGACCATCGCCGCCGTTATCACAAAATGATATTTCATATTTCGCACAGGATTTTTCGAAAGCACGCCCAAGCCTGTCTTTTTGTCGAACGGCTCTTCGCACAATTTTTTCACCCGCCTTACGTTGCCGGATTTTATCGCCGAATAAAATTCCGATTCTGGAACGAACGCCGCGCGCAAGAAAATGTTTTCTCTGTTCAAAAATTCCTTGTAAAAAAGATTTTTGTCTCTTTTCATGCTGAAAATTATAGCATAGAATCGATATTTAAAGCAAAAAAAAGATATATTTATCTCGGATTCGGCGTGAAAATTTGAATCAGGATTAAAAATTTTCAGGAGAAGAACNATGAAAAAGATTTTTGGAAAAAGCGTCGCGCTCGCGGCGTTCTTCGCTTGCATGCTCTCGGCGAATGTCTTTGCGCAAAACCAGACGCTTTCATATCAAGGCTATTCGCTCAAATGGCAGGACGAGTTTGAAGGCACGGAACTCAACCGCAATGACTGGAATGTCGAATTGCATCAGCGCGGCTGGGTCAACAACGAGATGCAGGAATATGTGGACAGCGACGAAAACATTCAGGTGAAAGACGGAAAATTGATTTTGCGCCCCGTCACGAAAAACGCCAAGAAAAACTTGTACACTTCCGGCCGCGTGAACACGCAGGGCAAGCACGATTTCAAATACGGCATCGTCGAATGCCGCGCGAAATTTCCTGCGGGCAAAGGATTTTTGCCGGCGTTTTGGATGATGCCCACCAACGAGCAGCTTTACGGACAGTGGCCTCTTTGCGGTGAAATAGACATCGCGGAAGTTTTGGGACACGACACGAGCACGGTGTTCGGAACGATTCACTATGGAAATCCTCACAACGAAAGTCAGGGCAAAGCCAATTTGGGCAAAAACGCTTTTTCCGATGACTTCCACAATTTCGCATGCGAATGGGAGCCGGGAAGGATTTCTTGGTATGTTGACGGAAATCTGCTTCACACGGAAAACGATTGGTTTTCAAAAGCCAGCGGAAAAACGGCGCTTCCATATCCCGCGCCGTTCAATCAGCCGTTCTACATCATTTTGAATTTGGCGGTGGGCGGAGATTGGCCTGGAAGCCCGGAAAAAAACGCCACTTATATAGACGGCTCGGCTTTCGAAATCGACTACGTTCGCGTTTACCAAAAGGCTTCTTACAATGAGAACGTCGCGAAGCCGCAGAAAGTTTTGAATTTGAAAAAGGCCGATTCAAGCGGAAACTTTGTGACGAACGGCGATTTTTCCGTTGAAGAAAATCTTGGCGATGAGACGGACTGGCAGTTCCTTACGGCGGCCGGCGGAGATGGAGCTGCTTCAATCGAGAATTCCGAAATCCACATCACGACGAAAAAGCCCGGAAGCGAAGAATATTCGATTCAGCTTGTTCAGGCGAAAATGCCTTTGGTTCAAAATGGAAAATATCGATTCAGCTTCAAGGCTCGCGCCGCAAAAAATCGCACGATGAGAATCGGAGTGAGCGCGCCCACGCGCGGTTGGAAACGCTATCTCAAGGACACTGCGGTTTCGCTCACGCCCGAAATGAAATCGTATTCGTTCGATTTTACGATGCGCGATGAAACCGATGACGCGGCGCGAATTGAATTCAACATGGGAAAGATGGGCTCGACCGCGGATGTTTTCATCACCGACATTCGCTTGGAGCAAGTCGGTACGCTGGAAAGAAAGGCTTCCGCCTACAACGAAAGCGCGGACAAAGGCTTGATAAAAAATTCCGCGTTCGACGGAGAGCTTGCTTTCTTTGAAACTTTCGCGGACAATTCTGCAAAGGCGAGTTGCGAAGTGATTGAAGATGGCGATAACAATGTTTTGGATTTTGAAATTACCAACACTGGCGACATGGACTGGAAAGTTCAGCTCATTCAGCGCGGCGTTTCCCTTGAAAAAGGCAAGACTTATGTCCTGCGGCTCAAGGCGAAGTCTACGATCAAGCGCGGTTTGATGTTCGCGATTCAGCACGACGGAAGCAAGGACAACAATTGGGACAACTACGCGAGCCAAGCCACAGTTTCGCTCGGCACAGAATTCCAGACGTTCGAAAAGACGTTCAAAATGCCCGAGGACAATCCGCAGGCGATGCTGAGCGTTTCGATGGGCGCGGTCGGAGGAAAGCGCATTTCCAAGGAGCATCACATTTACCTTGACGACATCACGCTGGAAGAGGTAAAATAATCGCAATTTAAAATGCGGAAAAAAACGCCGCCCGAAAACGGGCGGCGTTTTTCTTTCTCGGCGCGTCAATTCACGCTTGCCAAGCTTTCGCCGTCTTCAAAAGGCACTTGAAAAACGAATTCTTCTTTTTTTGCATTTTTGTCATTTATGTGGCGCAATAAAATTTCGGCGGATTTTTCTCCCATCGAAATCAGCGGCTGCGGATTTGTGGCGACTCGCATTTTGTAATATGTAAAATTTATGTAGCCATCGAAGCCTACTATTGAAACATCTTTGGGAACGGAAAGTCCGATTTCTTCCAAAGCGAGAACCGCGAAAGGAACGGCAGTATCCACGCTGCAAAAAATCGCGCTTGGTCGCNGTTCGCTTTCCGCAAAGAATTTTCTCACGCTTTGCGTTACCGTGTCGCCATCAAATTTTGCGCGGATTATATATTTNTCAGGATNGTATTCTGCGCCCAAATCTTTCAATGCCTGAACAAATCCGCGCTCGCGGTCGGAAACATTCGCGTTGTAGATTTCCCTTTCCAAGCCCAAAAACGCGATTCGTCTGTGTCCTTTTTCCCAAATTTTTTTCACCGTATTGTAGCCGGCATTGTAGTTGTCCGTGTCAACCCAAGAAACCAAATCGCTTTCCGACCTGTCGCCGATGACTACGCACGGAAGCCGACGCAGCGCCAATTCCTTCAGCATGTCGTCAGGAATTTTCTTCATTCCGACGTAAATTATTCCGTCAACTTTTTTTTGTCGGTACGGACGCAGATAGTCAAAATCATTTTCGGAAGAATCCACTTCGGGAACTTGTGCGAGCATCACATCGATTTTGTTTTTCGCGCAAACTGATTCAATTCCGTGCAAAATCGAAGTNAGATAAAACGCGCGCATATTTTCTATGAGCGTGAGCGGCGTNAGAACGGCAATGGTGTTGCACCTGCCGGAATTCAACGCNTGCCCTGCGAAAGTGGGACTGTAGCCAAGTTCCTCAATCGCCTTGAGCACATTGATTCTCGTTTCTTCCTTAACGTTCGCCTCGTTATTCACGACTCGCGAAACTGTTATGAAAGAAACGCCNGCTCGCTCTGCAACATCCTTTTGAGTTATCATAAATTCCTATTCAAAAACATAAGTCTGAATGCTTCGCGCCGGACACAAAAACGCTTCGCCGCTTTTCATCTTGGAAACAGGCTTTGAATAATCCTGCTTCGTTTCCTTGTATTCGCCCTCGATGAATTCCACCGAAAANGGCGCGTCAACGTCAAGTCGATTCAAGACCACAAGCGCGATTGTTCCGTCATTGTTTTTGAATGAAGTAAATTCTACCATATTTCCAACAAGTCCGTCAACCGTGGAAGGCTCGTGGTAGGAAACCATCTTGAATCCAATGCGCGAGGCCTCAGGCTTTATGAAACGCGAAAAATGTCCGATGTAGTTGAATGAATTTTGCAGGATAAGAGAATCGTGTTCCGTGTCCGCNAAAATCGCCGCGTCGCAAAAATTGCCGACGTGATTCGGGCCNCCTTGCAAATTCAAAATCATGTTCCAGTCAATCCACGCGGTGCATCCATTGTTCAAATCGTTGATGATNTTGTGGGCATAGCGTTCGCCGCAATACCATTTGCCNGGATGCGAGCCGCCTTCGATGCTTCCCTCGGAAAAGAACAATTCTTTTTTGGGNAATTCCAAAAAGCATTTTCGAACGTTTTCATATTGGTCGCCTGAATACCAATGGTATGCCGCGCCGTCAATNGCGTTGGTCGCNCCAGGAAATTTCATCGCACGAGAAAATCGTTCGTACAAAGAATCGCGGTTGTGGTCGTGCATGAGAATTTTTATTTCGCCCAAGCCNGCGNGCTCGAATGCNGGACGCAAGAATTCCACCGCGAATTNCGCCTCTTCCTCGGGCTCCCATTCGCACGAATCCCAAGTTTGCGCCGCCTCAACTTCGTTTTGGATTGAAACATATTTTACNTTNACGNCACGCGCAGAAAGTTCCTTGATGTAGCGGACAAAATATTCCGCCCANGTTTTNCTGTATTCTGCCTTGAGCTTTCCGCCGTTGTTCATGTCGTTGTTGGTTTTCATCCAAGCAGGCGGCGACCATGGCGAAAGCATAAACTGAATTTTGTCGTTGCGCTTGAGCGCGGAANAAAGAAGCGGCATCACTCTTTTTTCGGCTTCGGCAAAAGAAAAACTNTCAAGGCTTTCATCCTTTTGCGGAACGCAATTCCAATTTTCCAAGGAAAAGTCGCAGGAATTAAGATGTGTCCTTGCAAGCGAATAGCAATTTGATTCNAGCGGATTTTGTCCGAAACACAAGTCNATCGCCCGCTCGCGATTCTGCGGAGAAAGTTTTGAAAGCACGTNCTGCGCGCTTTCGGTGAGGGCGCAGCCGAANCCCTTGATTTTTTGCGCCACATCGCTTTTGTTCACCACGAGCGCGCAGCAAAGATTTTTCNTGGGCGCGGGAATTCTTTGCGTTTTTTCTACCAGAGAAATTTTCGCGCCGGCCATCGATGTTTCATAAATTGACTTGAGTTTCATAAAATCCTGATTTTCCTTAATTTAAAAAATCGTGATAAAAAATTATCACAAAAAAACTCCGCGCCAATTTTCGATTNTAAAAATCGACGCGGAATAAATTACTTTTTAATTGCGAATTCCACAANATGAAACTCGCATGTTCTCGCAATATTTTAATTTCTTTTGCAAAAATTTGCAAGGCGAAATTTTCCCGTGAAAAAAAGCCGGCNGCGCCCGCCTGCAAACNTGCGGGCGAAAGCGCAACCGGCCATAAGGGGGCTATTTTTCCACGCCCGAAACCACGACGCCTTCCATAAAGAATTTCTGCGCAAAGATGAAAATGATGAAAGGCACGATGCAGGCGATCATNCTCGTCGCTTGTACNAGGTTTGTTTCCGTCGAATACATGTTGCTGAACGAAGAAAGTCCGATACTGATCGGATATTTTTCGGGATGTCCCGAAAGNTAAAGCAGCGGATTGAANTAGTCGTTCCACGCCCAGAAGAAATGGAAAAGTCCGACGGAAATTATTGCGGGNACGGCCTGCGGCAAAATGATTTTGTAAAGNGTNCCAATCGGTCCGCAGCCNTCGATGCGCGCGGCTTCGTCCATTTCGCGCGGAATTCCCATTATGAATTGCCTCATCAAAAACACGTTGTAGGCGTTGGCGAAGAAATGCGGCACGAGAAGCGGAAGCCAAGTTCCGACCCATCCGAGTTTGTAGAAAATCGTGTAGACAGGAACAAGCGTCACCGCGCCNGGCAAAACGATTGTCGCAATCAAAACCACGAACAAAACATTTTTTCCCGGAAATCGGAATCGCGAAAATCCGTAAGCCACGAACGTCGAAGAAAGCAATGTCGCGAATGTCGAGACGACGGCATAAATCAGCGTGTTCTTGAAAAGNTGCAAAAAGTTTATGGTCGTCCAGCCGTTCTTGTAGTTGCTCCATTGCGGCGCGACGGTCCATTTGCTTTGAAGCGTTCGCCATTTTCCTTCCCAAGTGATTTCGCCTTTTTCAGGATTTTCGATGTCTACAAAAATCGAAGAATCGCGTCCTTTTCGCACGATCGCCATAGGAATGCTTTTTCCTGTAGCCGCGTCGGGCACCAAAAATACTTCGCATTTTTTGCCTTTGTATTCGAAAGTTTCCTGCGCCATCGGAAGCGGCGACAAGTTCAGCGAAGACAACTGCTCTTTGCTTTTGAGCGACATTGAAAAGCCGTAGAAAAACGGCAATAGAAATGCCGCCAAAAGGAACAATGTTATGACCGTTATCATTACGGTCTTTGCATGATTTCCGTTTTCGACACTATTCATTATTTTTTCTCCCCTGCATAGAATACCCANCGATTTTGAGTTCCAAACAAAANTACAGTGAACAACATTCCNATAAAGAAAATTACCCAAGCGATTACCGCGCCGTAGCCCATGTTGAGATACGAGAACGCCTGACGATANAAATATACCATCGGGAAATTCGTCTTGCCGTTCGGGAAGCCGCTGCCGTTGTTCATTACCATCGGCGTGAGGAAGAACTGCATCAGGCCGATTATTCCTGTCAAAATATTGTAGAAGAGAACCGGCGTAATCATCGGAATGGTTATGTGAATCATTCTTTGTGCGCTGCTCGCGCCGTCAATCAGCGCGGCTTCGTACAAGCTTTGCGGCACGCCTTGCATTCCTGCCAAAATCAAAAGAATCGTGTTGCCGCATCCCCACAATCCAATCAGCGTGTAAGAAATGTAAATTATCTTCGCATCGGCAAGCCATCGCATCGAAGGAAATCCGGCGCCGTTCAAAAGAAGATTGAACCAGCCCGTCTGCTCGTTCATGATGCCCTGCCAAATCAAAACCGTCGCGACAAGCGGAACCATGCATGGGATGTAATAAAGCGCGCGGAAAAGTTTNGTTCCCAAAACATATTTGCTGTTCAGCAAAAAAGCGACGATGAGCGAAAANCCGAACGAAAGCGGAAGCGAAATGAGCGTGTACTGCAAAATGTTCGCCACGGACTTCATGACAATCGGATCTTCGACAATCGCGCGATGCCAGTTTTCGCCGCCGACAAATCCCGTCTTGTCAGGATTCGCCAAGTTGTAGTCCATAAAGGAAAAGATGAAAGAAGCGATCATCGGGCCGATGTAGAACATCAAAAATCCCAAAATCCACGGCGCGATAAAAATGAAGCCCCACTTTTTTTCCCAGCCTTGTATCCCGCCTTGTCTCAAACTGTTTTTCATGTAGATACCTCGATTGAATTAAAATCTCAAATTAAAATGTTTGCCGAATGTTNAAACTGGCACAAGAATGTTGNGCCANTTTCAACTTCAANCTTTCTGCGAAAACTTCGCCCGATGAAGGCGAACGTTTNCGCATTTTTTAATGTTGCTTCCGGCAAATCTTAGTTTTTTGCGGCGGCAAAAATCTTGTCCAAATTGGCTCTCAACTTTTCGGCTTCCGCGTCAACGTCAAGTCCTGCATTGTTCACGAGGTTGTCCCAGAATTCGTTGTAGCAAGTGACGGATTCCTGGAAACTCGGCATCCAAGATTCNTGGTTCGGATTGTCGGAATATGCTACGCTTTCGCGGACTATGTCNGTGTCAACCGTAACGTGAGGATAGCGAGTGCCGAAGAATTTCTTGAGATAAGCGTCCTGCTTTGATTCGATTGAAGGCATTCCGCCGTAAATGTCGAGCAATTCGTCCGAGGCCGTCGTCACGAAATATGAAAGCACTTTGAAAGCCTCGTCCGGATGCTTTGAAGCCTTCGTGATTTCGAATGTGTCGGAGTGCATTTTGGCGGTCGTCTTTCCGTTGTAANAAGGCATCGGATAAACGTCCCACTGATAGTCCATTTTCGCGTAGCCTGAATACCAAGTGTGGCACTGGAACATNGCGATTTTTCCTGATTCGCCCCAAGAGCCGTTTGAAAGAATGTCAGAAGATCCGTAAGAGCCAGTCGGAATGAAATGATCTTTCCACATTCCATCATAAGTCCATTTCCATGCGGCGAGCCAATGCGCNGGAATCTGAGCCTTGTTTCCTTCGCCGACAAAAGTNCCAGGNCCGAAAAGCGAGCCGTATCCGCGAGCGTCGCCCCATACGACTCCGAATCCCCACTGGACGATGTTGTTCGGGTCGAAACTCGGGCTGTTCGCGTCGTTTCCGTTCGCGTCCACGGTGAGTTTTTTGCCGAGCATTTTCACGCAGTCGTAGTCCCAAGTCCATTCCTTTCCGTTTTCATCGACATATTTTTCGCCATATTTTGTAGGAGGAAGCGGAATGCCGGCCTCTTCGAAAAGCTCTTTGTTGCAATACAAATATGAAGGATAAATCGCGAAAGGCAAGCCGACCAAACCTTCGTCCTTGTCGCGGAAAAAGTCTACAGTCGCCTTGTCATACACTGAAAGGTCGAAATTATATTTTTCGACGAGCGGCTGCAAGTCAAGCCATGCGCCTTTGAAACTGTCGCGTCCGCGGATTCCNACAGGACCTGCGATGTCCGGCGCGTTTCCGCCAGAAATCTGAGTCGCCAAAACTTGGAAAGCCTGATCATTGTCCACGATNTCCATGACGAGTTCGATTTCGTCCTGCGACGCGTTGAATTTGTCAACGACGGCCTTTTGCGGNGCGAAAGTCGGCTCGTCAGAACCGGCTCCCAATCCGATGAACCAGCGCACCTTTACGCGGTCTTTTCCACTCGTCGCTGATTTTTTTGAACAACCTGCGCAGCACATGATTGCGGCTGCGGACAAAACCAGCGCGAAACACGCTTTCCTTGTCAATTTTTTCATAGGAAAACTCCTTTATTAAAATGTTTGCGCACACATTTGACGNCATGAATCCTGGAGGCTTTTTGATATACATAACGTCAAATATGTTTGCGTAAACATATTATCGCACGAGAGGCCAAACTTGTCAAGAAAAAAAAATCCAAAAAATTCGCTTTTCCTTGATTTTTCTACAAAACCGAAAAAGAAACACTTTTTTGCCCGAAAAGACGTGCAAAATGCCCGGAAACGATCCGCAGNCGATGTCGNGCGTTTTTTTTGGCGGGATGGTAANGGAAGTGGAAAAAAATGGTGGAGGGTAATGTGCGAAACGAAAATCGCAAGCATTTGCGTTGGCTAAATCACGTTGGAATAGGCGAAATAATCGCAATTTAAAATGCAAAAACGCCGCCNGATTTTTTGGCGACGTNTTTGNATCAAATCTTTAACTTGAACTTTTTTCNCAGCCCGAACAGCTCCCGCCGNTGCAAAACGGGCATCCTGCGTTTCCGGATTTTTTCGCGTTCCGCCTTTTTTTTATCGTGCGAAAAATTACGAACGTCGCATAAATCAAAATCAATGCGCCAACGATAACATTCACAAGCATAATTTTCTCCGTAAAAATGTATGGTAAAATCAACATGNCTCAATGCTATTCGCAACGAAGCTTCCTGCGCGAGCATCGAGATATGAAACCCTCCGCANGAATCAGCGGCAAAATGTTGCCGCCGATTTTAATTTCAAATAAATTCGCCGCAAGATTTGCAAGCNANTTTTTTCTGCGCCTACATTCACGCCGTCGNGCGGATTTTCATCGCGTCTTCTTTCGCGTAAGGATTCGGGCGGAAAAGCATCACCAAAATGAACGCNAGGAAAGCAAACGCGATTACNGTTGCCGCGCCGAAAACGCCATGCACGAAAAGCATTCCCAGTTGATAAACNATCATCGTCGCAATGTACGCGAAGACATTTTGGAATACAATCGCAAACCAAAACCATTTTCGATTTTTAAGCTCGCTCGCCATNGTCGCGATNGCGGCAAGGCAAGGNGAATCAAGCAAGTTGAACATCAANAANGCGAACGCCGCCAANCCTGTCGGAAACCATTCNGCAATCGCGTTGCTTACAATTTCCTCGTCTTCGCTTTCTTCTTCGTCAACTCCCGCNAAAACGCCCATCGTAGAAACGATNGCTTCTTTCGCGCTGAAACCTGAAATNACAGCCGCCGCNCCTTGCCAATTTTTGTGAACGCCTTCCGCGTCAGTATACGCGCCAAANCCAAGCGGNCGGAAAATATAACTCAAGCCGCCGCCGATGTANCTCAAAATCGATTCNTCCGCATCGACAAGCGTGAATCCGCCTTCGCTCGCTTCTTGAATCAGCGTGCCNTCTTCCGCATATTCAGCCTCTTTCGGAGACGCGATTCCGTAACTCGAAAGAAACCAAATCACAAGGCATGCGAGAAACAAAATNGTTCCTGCCTTCACCACGAAACTTTTCACGCGCTCCCAAGTGTGAAGCAAAACCGTTTTCGCTTGNGGAATGTGATATTGCGGAAGTTCCATNACGAACGGCGCGGCAGGNCCNTGAAACGCCTTCGTTTTTTTCANCATGACTGCGGCAATCAAAACCGAAGCAATTCCNACAAGATACATGAGNGGCCCGATGAACGCNGCGCGCGCAGNATCGCCAAACGCTACGCTTCCGATTACAGTCGCCATAAGCGCGATTACAGGAAGTTTCGCGCCGCATGGAATCCAAGTCGTCGTCATAATTGTCATGCGCCGATCGTTTTCGTTTTCAATCGTGCGNCTCGCCATGATTCCAGGAATTCCGCAGCCCGAAGAAATCAAAAGCGGAATGAACGATTTTCCGCTCAAGCCGAATTTCCTNAAAAGNCTGTCCATCACGAACGCGATTCGAACCATATAGCCCACGTCTTCCAAAATCGAAAGCAGCAAAAANAAAATCGCCATTTGCGGAACAAATCCAAGCACCGCNCCCACGCCGCCAATTATTCCGTTCACCACACAATCGACAAGAATTTCGCTTGCGCCCGCNTTCGACATCGCTTCTTCAACCCAGCCTTGAATGCCGCCGACAAAACTGTCGTTCGCCCAATCCGTGGCCATTGTGCCGACGGTCGAAACCGCTATGTAATAAACGAACCACATTACCAACAAAAATATNGGTATTCCCAAAATGCGNTTTGTAACGATGCGGTCGATTTTGTCGGAGNCCGTCATTTTCGCGCCGCTNTTCACAAGAACGCCGTCAAGCATTTTCGTGATGTATTCGTANCGNTCATTCGTTATGATTGATTCGATGTCATCATCTTTGGACTGTTCCAATTTTTTTGAAATCGATTCCGCCTTCGCAAGCAAATCTGAATTCAAATCAAGGCGTTCGATCAAATTCGCATCGCGCTCCAAAAGTTTTATCGCGCTCCATCTTTTCAAATGCGCAGGAATCGTGTTAGGCAAAAGTTCCGCCGCTTCGGAAATCGCCTTTTCAACTTCGGAAGAAAAACAAGGCTTNACCCCCCCCCATCTGCGATTTTTTCTTGCTTGCCTCAAGTGCGGCCGCCAAAACTTCCTTCGTGCCCTTGTTGTGAAGCGCGACAGTTTTCACAATCTTGCAGCCAAGCCGTTCGGAAAGACGCGCAACGTCGATTTTGTCGCCGGACTTTTCCATCGCGTCAACCATGTTCAGCGCAAGCACGACCGGCTTTCCCAATTCCAAAATCTGAGTCGTCAAATAAAGATTGCGCTCGATGTTCGTAGCGTCAACGATGTTTATCACCGCAGCCGCCTCGTCGCTCGCCAAATAATCGCGCGAAACAATTTCCTCGTTCGTGTAAGGCGAAAGCGAATAAATTCCCGGCAAGTCCGTGACAATCACATTTTCCGCGCCGCGAACTTTGCCTTCTTTTTTTTCCACCGTAACGCCCGGCCAGTTTCCAACATATTGAACCGCACCCGTGAGCGCGTTGAACATCGTGGTTTTCCCGCAATTGGGATTTCCCGCCAAAGCCAATTTTGTTTCCATTTTTAAAACTCCTATAAATTATAGCATACCTGTTTCCGCCGCAAAATTTATTCGATTTCAATGCAGTCGGCATCGTCCTTGCGGACGCTCAGCTCATATCCGCGAATCGTCACTTCAACCGGGTCGCCAAGCGGCGCGACTTTCCTCACGAAAATTTCGCAACCTTTTGTAAAGCCCATGTCCATAAGACGACGTTTCAAAGCACCCTCGCCGTTCAACTTTTTGACGACAACCGCAGAGCCGACTTTCGCTTCGCGCAACGTACTCATGCAAACCTCCATAAAATTATTGCCAAATAATAAGTTATATACAACCAAAGTTTGCAAAGGCAAACTTAAACGCCAAAAAAAGTGGAAAATTTAAAAATAAATTTTCCACAAAAAATTCCTTAAGTAAGCAAAAACTAGCAAACCAAAATTTTTCCAGCCATCGAACGGTCGAGCGCAATCCTCGCGCCTTTGACTTTNACAATCAAGCCGGTCGCAATTTTTTGCACCACGGAAATCGGCGCGCCAACATTGAAGCCAATTTCGTTGAGACGTTGCTTCACGGCAGCATTTCCGCCAATGGACGCAACCCGAACTTCATCTCCTGCGGACGTAAACAACAACGGCATAATTTTCTCCTATGAAAAAGTCAAAAGCGAAAACTCGCAAGCAAATTTCGGTCAAAGAATTCGCCTTTGCCAATTTAAGTTATCTTACCATATTTGAAATTATTTGTCAATAATTTTTGTTACTTTGGGCTAACTTTTTTTGGAATTTTTTTCATTACGATTTCCGTGATGCGCAACTTTGCGCCGAATCATTTTTCCAATGGAAACAATTCCGCGCGGATTGACACTGTGTCCTGATACCAATCGATCAAAAGCGAATAAACTTCGTCCTCGTAACCTTCGTGGCTCGCCTTGAATTTCCACACCGCAGCCGAATTGAATTTTTCGCGCGGAACTTTGTTGAGCGAAACCCAGCTGCCGCCGTACAAAACCGTGAATCTTGTTTTGCTCGTGATGTCCTCGCCAGTCTTGCCGTCGAACGCAGTCATCGAAATCGTGATCGGGCGGCTTTCGTTTGCGTGCAGATTTATGTCAAGAATTTTTTCATCGCGCGTGACTTCGAAATTTTCCCACCAAACATAGGAGCCGACCACGACTTTCGCGCGGTACATTCCAGGCTTTAGGAAAACCGGCTTTATCTTGTAGCTGCGTTCCTTTGAACCGAGCCGCTCGGAAGCAACGCCTTTTTTCTCGATTGTTCCTTCTTCGAAAAGTCGCTCGGAATTTTCCACTTGATCAATTTTGTTTCCGTTCGTGAAAAAAATCGCGCGCGCTTTTATGTCGCTTGCGGGCGCAGTGCTTTGCGGAAGTTTCATCGAAATCGAAACTGGCGTGTACCAATTGCGCAAAATCGTTCTGTGGATNAAGCCCGCGTTCCAAAGATAATATCCGCCGAANCANAAAATTCCNGTTGCNACCAANGCNACGAAAATTGTTTTCCAAATGTCGCGGCGTTTNTTGAATTGCGNTTCNTTGAGNGGCNTTGTGGAAATTATCATTTTTGCCANTTCCACTCGNATNGCGTGCGTGTCGTAATTTTTGAGATATTTTTTTACGATGCGGATTATCGGCTCGACGCTTTTAAAACGGCGAGTGGCTTTTGGCTTCATCATTTTTTTGATGAGCCGNTCGATTTCGCGCGGAATTTCTTTGTTGATTTTTCTCGGCGAAATGTATTTTCCTTTTCTCGCNTTTTCGTACATTTCATCGGGAGTGTTCGCAGTGTAAGGCTTTGTTCCAGTAAGCATTTCGTAAANCATCACGCCGAGCGCGTAAATGTCCGCGCGTTGGTCAACCGTGCTCGTATTTTTGAANTGCTCGGGCGGCATATAGCTCGGAGTGCCAAGCATAACGCCTTTTTCTTTTTCGTNGTCGCTGCTGTCGCTCGCAATTCCAAAATCCGTAATCTTGATTTCGCCGCGTTTGGAAATGAGAATNTTTCCTGGCTTGATGTCGCGGTGCACGATTTTTTTGTTATGCGCAAATCGCAGTCCAAAGCAAGCGTCTTGCAAAATCANCATCGCNACTTGCGGAGAAAGCGCGACTTGNTTTTTTATCAATTTGTCGAGCGCAAGCCCTTCCACGAATTCTTCCACGATGTAGCGATAGCCGCNTTCGGAAAAATAGTCGAANAAATGCACGATNTACGGACTTTGCATGTCAAGCAAAATTTGCGCTTCNTTCAAAAATTGTTCGCGGGCGAGCGCGTTTCCTCGCATCGTCATTTTTTTGATGATGATCGCGCGCTTCAATTCGGGATGNACCGANTTGTAAATTGCGCCCATTCCGCCTTGCGCGATTTGTTCTTGAATTTTGTACTTGCCGATTGTCTGCGGAATTTCCGCCATAATTTTCCTCCCACAAAAGTTGACATAATTTTTGTCAAGTTTTGATTATAATTTTTTGAAGCCCCTTACGGAAGCGAAGNNNTGCAAGCCTNNTNGCTTGCNNNCGGAAGCGAAGTTTTTTTGCTCGACCGAAACAATTTGNGTTTTGCAATCGAACGTTTGGTCGGCGCGAACAATCGCGATNTTCTGTTCGAGCGGATTGTGCAATTGNACATAGCAGCCATTTTGCCGCAAATTGAATTTGCCTTTTACAGGACGATGCCCGCCGATGTAAACAGGNTGAATGTTTTTGTCCTTCGGNNTGCAAAAAGCCTTCAGCATTTTTTTNACGCTGCCCGAACTNGCCTCGTCGTTCGCAGTCCAAGTCAAAGCCAAAATCGCTTCGTCAAAAATCGGCGCNTTTATCACGGCTTCTTCGTCCAAAGGCTNNAGCGGCTCGGCATGCGAAACAAACAAATTGTCGGTGCAAAAAGCAAGNGGCAAAGATTTTTCAAAATCATAAATNGCATCCAAAACTTCGTCGCCATAATACGCTTGCATAAAGCGCANCACCATTTCGCCTTCCTGCGCAAATTTCCTGAACGAAAAATTTCCGCCGCCATTTTCNTTTTTGATGTTTTCGTGATTTCCTTTNAGGCAATGAAAATTTTCTTGCCAGCGANATTTGCATTCCATCACNGCCATTTGCGCCGAAAGCCCTTCGCGCATTTCGCTTTTCATCGCCTTGCCCGCAAAATCGCCGCGCAAAAATTCGTCATAAGCCAAAAGCCAGCGATCATAATGTTGCATTTCAGAATGAAGCAAGTCGCCCACGAGCACGACGCGGATTTCGTTTTNNTCCAAAGCGTCCGCNANNCGAANGTCATNTTGAAGNCCNGAGATTTTTNNNGGCAAAATGAAATTCAAAATGTTATAAATAAAATCCGCGCGCGCATGAATGTCAGGAACNACNANGCANGGAATNTCTTTTTGTNCACGAAAATCCAAAAGTCCGCCAGCAATTTTTTCGTCTTGCAAAGTGAGCGAGGGACGATAACTCGGATTTTCCGAGCGCAAAACCGAAACAGTTTTTTTTGCTAGCGACGAAATTTTTTGCGCCGAAGGAAGCTTTTCGTGNAAAGAGTANGCGTGNATTTTTTCTAAAAATTCTTGCGTGGAATCCAAAATTGTCTTCAAAAAATTTTCAGCCAAAAACTAGATTCGCCGTGCCGATTGTAATTTTGTCGCCGCGAGAAAGCTTCACATATTTTCCNGCAGGAATTTTNTTGTCNTTCAAAAAAGTTCCGTTCGTGGAATTCTCGTCTTTCAAAAAATAATCTTCTTTGATTTTTTGAATGAGCGCGTGGCGGCGGCTTGCGAGCTTGTTGTCAATCACNACGCTGTTGTCCGTGTCGCGGCCAATCGTGATTTTCGCCACAAGCTGAATTTTCTGCTTGTTGAACATCAAGTAGGAAACCGCGCCCGAATTCGAAAACGCCTGAATGTGTTGCCCTATCGGGGAATTGTTCATAATTGTGGAATCGTTCATATTTTCATTATATCAGCAAATTTTGATTTTGTCTTTATTTTTTTTCTAAAAAATTGTAAAATGAAATCATGGCAAAAACTTTGGTGATTGGCGCGACTTGCGTGGACATGATTATTCACGTTAAAAAATTTCCTGATGTCGGCGAGGACGTAAATTTTCACGACGAAAAAATGTCCGTNGGCGGAACTGCGTTCAACGTNGNGCGAGCNTTGCAAAGTCAAAACAGCGAATTCATTTTATGCTCNCCAATCGGCGAAAAAGGCGCGTACGCCGAATTCATAAGAACCGAACTTTCCAAAAATAAAATTCCGATTTTCGCGGAAGTTGCGGGGCGGGAAAANGGAGTTTGCATTTGCCNCGTCAACGAAAAAAACGAGCACGCGTTTTTATGCTCGCACAAGGCGGAATATGTTTTCGATGAAAGTTTTTTTTCGAAAATAAATTTTCGCGAAATCGATTCGATTTATTTTTCTGGCTTGGAATTGGAAGAAGCCAACGCCGAAAAAGAAATTGATTTCATCGCGCGTTTAAAGTCCGAGACGCAGGAATCCGGCCGCGAGCTCAAAGTATTTTTCGATCCAACTTCCCGAATAAATTTCATAAAGAAAAATTTGGTCGAAAAAATTTTCGCGCTGAATCCGATTTTGCATTTGAACGAGCAGGAAGCGTTGGACTTGAGCGGCGAGAATTCTTATGAAGATGCCGCTGCGCGTTTGAGCCAGCTTTGCAAGAACGATTTGATTTTGACGCTTGGAAAAGACGGCGCGTATATTTTTGAGCGCGGAGAAAAAAGCGGAAGAAAAGTCGCGGGAATTTCGGCGAACGTTGTTTCGACAATCGGCTGCGGCGACGCGCATTTGGGAATCTGCATCGCGCAAATGAAAAACGGCGCGAGCCTTTATGACGCGGTTTTAAAAGCGAACGAATATGCCGCGAAAGTCGCGCAAACGGAGAAAACCTCGCTTTGAGAGGGCGTTGTGTGGTCTTTTGCGCGGAATTTGGTAAAAACGCAGTGAGTTTGTTGCGAAAACGCAGTGAGTTTTAGGTAAAAAGTCAGTGAGTTTTTTTTAAAACGCAGTGAGTTTTCACACAAAACTCACTGCGTTTTTACCAAATTCCCGAAAAAAAAATTTGACGATTCAGAAAAATTTTAGTATTTTAAAATAGCGTCTTTCAGGCGAACGCAAATGGGATGCGCATGGCTTCTTGAGATTTGCTCGGCAAGAGGCAAGCAAAATACCGCGAGTTTTGCCGCTAACCTTTGAACTTGCGTCGCAAATCAATGCTTGCTACCGAGTTTCGCAAGGCGAGACTCGCGGCCATTTTATTCGAAGTTAAAATTGTCGCGCGAAATTTTCATCTTGAACAGCGCGAAAAAATTCTGTATGCTGAAAACATGTCTTTCAATTATTTAAAAAAGATTTTCGAACTTTTGCTACAAAATCGCGGCGTATCGATTTTGCTTTGCACATTCTTTTTGCTTGCGGCGGCGTTTGCATTTTTTCTGGGAAGATTTTTTTCGCATATCGAGTTCGAATCAAAATTGAAAAAACGAATTTCTTCGGAACGCGCGGACGCAATCAAACGCTCGCGCTCGGTTTTGGGCGGACTAGCAGGTGAACAAATCGCGCCGTTTTTGCCGGGTTTCCCATGCAATCCTGCCGATGCCCGGTTTCTCGGAAAGCCGGTGGATTTCGTGGCTTTTTGCGGCGCGGCGCAGGAAGACAAAATCCATGAAATTCTTTTCGTGGAAGTGAAAAGCGGCGATGCAACGCTTTCCCGCCGCGAAAAGGAAATCTGGGAATGTGTGGAAAATGGCCGCGTCCGATTTGAAATTTATAACATTCCGGAATAGCGCGGCTTGAAAAGCAAAACGTGTTCAAGTCTCGCAAGGCGTATTTAACAAGCCCGTCTATTATTATGGAGGAAATGAAATTGAAGATACTTTTTAGTCTTGTGCTGTGTCTTTTATTTTGTGGCTGTCAGATAGAGAACAAGCTGATTTCTATGGCGGAAGAAAAGTCTTTTTGCGAAATGGATTCTTTTGTTTCGGAAAATGTAATCAGCAATCCCGGCAAAAGGCATCACAATTTGCGTCACGAAGAAGGCGATTCTGTTTTCTCCGTCCTGTGCATAATGACGGGAAAAAACAGAGTTCTATCTTTAATGTACCGCCAGTTCGACGATGGTTCCGAGGCGTATGAAAAATACACCGTTTCAAAATTCGTGAACATAAAAAAGGTTCGTAAGTTTCGTCATTATTCTGAGTTAAAAAAAGCATACGGATCGGCGGCATGGCATGAAAAAAATGATTTAGGTTTTGACCGATATGTATATATGCAAAAAGCAATAGATTTTACTCTGATTCCAATTCGTTTCTCGGCGGCAGTAGATTCAAGAATCGTGGAGATACTTGTGAAAGACGACGATATTGTCAGCGTAGAAGAAATATATGTAATGAATGTGTAGCATTCATTTCGGATTGAAGGATAAAATGTCGGTGCGCCACCTTGAGAGCGACTGGAAGTTTTGAGCGGGCGGAGCGTGACGCTTGACGAGATTCCCGTAAAATACATAATCGATGTTGTTGATGAAAAGAACGAATATAAGCCTTTTATTACAACATGGGATTATGAACAAGAAAATATAGAGGTTGCTTTATGAAACGAAAATTTATTCCTATATTGCTCATTCCTTTGGGTGCAGTTTTGATTTTTGCGGGATATATGTTGGTTCAGAGAATATATGATATGCTTATTTTTGCCGCGTTGTCCGAATGTACGCTTCCGCAAGAAAAAAAATTTGAAATTGAAAAAATGAAAATAGACGGCTGCAAAGTTTGGGAAATGAAAAACGTCTATGAAAACAACGGCGACTATTGGTTTGAAGAAATGCAGGACGGGAAGAAAATTGTCAATCGGTTTTATATGGTCAACAAAGAAGTAAAGGATGTCGATGATTTTACCGCAAAGTTTATTTCATTGATGAAGGAGGAATTTTCGTCTGATGAAATCGTAATCAAGTATTTTATTTATCGCGAAAGCAAAACGCTCCCTAAATATTGGATGCCCGTTTGGGAAAGGCCTTACCCCGATGCGTTGTTCATGCATGAAGATGATTTGTTGTTCACCATAACGACCGATGCCGATAAAAATATTTTGAATGTCGATATTTCATCGTCGAAAAATACGCCGCCTGACAAAGTTTCCAAAATGGATTGCGGGCTTAGCAATTATTTGGCAAGCGCAAGCAAATCTAGGAATCTTGGCACGGAATGGAGCGAAACAGTATGTATAAAAAAATAGCATTATCCCTAACACTGCTCATCGTAAATTCAATGTGCATTTTCGCGGACAGGGGAAACTCTGTATCTTATACAATAAGCTATAACATTGCAAGCAATTCGCTTGACATGCGGAGTGCCGTTGATGACTTCTATGATTTCTTAAATTCTTTTTATACTATGAAAAAAAACTATTCACGAATTGTGACGAAAAAATATGATTGGAAAAAATTTAATCGCTATGAAAATTTGTTCACAATATATGAACAAGATATGTATCTGCGGATTTATGCAAATATAGAACAGCGTCAGCCGTATTTGTTTTATAGAGAAAAAAATAATGACTATTATATTTATTTGGTATTTAAAAGCTATGGATGGTTTGATGATAGAATTGATGAGTACATTATCTTTGGAGAAGATGTCGATAAAAAGGTTCGCAAGTATGCGGAAGAGCATAATTGGAAAATCCGATGACAAACACGGAGAATAAACGATAAAGCCGAAAATATTTGATTCAGTATTTATCAGAAGTTGTGATTTTGAGTGCTTTTTTAATGATGATATGCTCTGTATTTTTTTGTATATGGAAAATACAAAAAATACAACTGAAATATGACGAGAAACGCGAGCGCAACATAACAGTGGAAAATGGTCGCGTCCGATTTGAAATTTATAACATTCCGGAATAGTGCGGCTTGCAAAGCAAACCGCGATCAAGTTTAACATTGAGTTATCTTTCAATTTTGCCGATATTTTTTTTATGAAGAATTTCGTTTTAAAAAAAATTGACGCGCGTTTTATTTTTTGCGCCGCTTTTTCGATTTTGTTTTTTTCGTGCGTTACCCCTCCCCAAAGAGAAATTGTTTCCCGCGAAATTTGCGGCGCGCCCGTCAAATCCGCAAAGTCGCTTTTTGAATTTTTTATAGAACGAAATCCGTCTGCCGAAAAATTGCAGGTCGCGCGTATGGCGAAATTTTATGTGGAAGAAGCCGCCGCCGAAGGAATCAATTCGGACGTGGCGTTCGTGCAAATGTGCTTGGAAACGAATTATTTGCGATTCGGGAATTTGGTGAGCGCGGAAATGCACAATTATTGCGGGCTTGGCGCGATTGACGAAAATCATCGCGGAGAAATTTTCGAAACGGAACGGCTCGGCGTTCGCGCGCACATTCAGCATTTGCACGCCTATGGCACGACTTCCGATTTCGAGTTGAAAAACGCTCTCATTGACAACCGCTACAAATATGTGAATCCGCGCGGAAAAGCTCCCACCGTTTTCGAACTGGCGGGAACTTGGGCGGCGGACAAAGAATACGGAAAAAAGCTCGACGCGCTTCTTTCCGCCCTTGAAGAATTCTAATTTCGAATCGTCGTGCCGACGTAATTTTCGCCGCGTAAAATTCGTCGCGTGTTTTCGATGTTTTTTCCCGCACTGCAAATCACGGTCAAATTCGCGCCTTCTGCTTCGCGGCTCGCAATCGGATCAAACGGAACATTTTTTCCTGGAATCCATTCATCGCCGACCATCGCGCGAAATTCTTTCCAAGAAATCTCATCAAGCGGTTTCGCGTCGGGATTTTTTCGCGGATCGTCGGTATAAACTTTTTCGATGTTGCTCAAATTGACGACAGTGCTCGCGCCGAATTTTTTCGCAAGCAAAACCGCGTCATTATCGCTCGAAAATCCTGGCTTCCAGCCGCTTGCCACGAGAACTTTTCCTTTGAAATTTATTTCTTCCGTTGGATTGTAAACCACGTCGTTTTCGCAAAGTTCGCCAAAAACCGCCTTTACCAATTGCGCGTTTATTCGCGTGGCCATGATTCCAATCCAGTCGGCGGCGTTGTCGCAATGTGGCGTTTGCAAAGCGGCGCAAGTTTCCTTGTAGGCGTTTTGGTAGATTCGCGCGGGCGCGCCGCCGCCCACCACAAGCACGAGCCGATTTTCTTCCGAAGACGAAATCCATTCCCGCGCCATTCGCACGAACTCATTCAAAAATTGCGTGTCAGGTTTTTCAGGCGCGACAATCGAGCCGCCCAGCGATAAAACTTTTGTGTTCATTTTTCAATCCGATTTTTGTTTTTATATTTTTCGCAACCAACGGCCGCGTTCTAATAGATTCCCAAAACAATTGGCACTGGCCAAAGCGAACTGTAACTTTCGATTTCGGCAGGCGATTCTTCCCATACGGACTGCGCGGCAAAACTATGCGGAATGCGCACGATGTTGCTGCTCAACGTGGATGGCTTGATTACATTTTGATTCAGCGAAAACGCAATGTGCTGTGCGTCGATGTTTCCAAAATAATATTTTGGCGAATGTCGCTCGTTTTGGAAAGGCTCGAATTCCATTCCCGCGCCAAGCGCGACATCCACTGGCACCCATCCGAAATCTTCCAAATAAAATTCGCTCCACCAATGATTTTGCGTTCGCCTGTCGGCGTTCACTAAAATTCCGCTCAGCATTCTTGCGGGGATTCCTGCAGCGCGCAAGAGGGCAGTGTAGACGACGGCAAAGGCGTAAGCGTCGCCGCGCTTGTGCTTTATCAAGTCGAGCGTTTCGGAATCGTGGCGGCGGCTTTTTTCTGTGAGGCGGAAATTCGTCGTCATATAATCGAAAATCATTTCGGCGCGCCGATATGGATTCGTGACATTGGAATAAATTTTGGGAAGCAGTTCCAAAATCTCAGGCGCGTTCGCCAGAACAATTTCATCGGCGCGAGTGTAGGCGCGGTAAAGCATTCGATTTTTTTGATTGAATGCATGAACGTAATCGCGGTAAACTGTCGTTTCAAGCGAAGAACGTTCGATTACGAAAGTTTGCTTTGCGCTGAATTTTTTTTCCGAAGAATTCGGCTTGTCGGAATCCGCATTCAGCGTAGTTTGAAAAATCGATGTGCCGCGATAATTCAAAAGCGCGGGTGCGGGAACTGTTTCCGTTATGCTGATTTGAGTTTGCTGTGAATATGCGGCAGGGTGAGGAAAATGCAATGTAATCGTGCCGCCGCTTTTTCCACGGATTGAAGAAATGCTCGCCTCGGTTTGAATTAAATAAGTGTGTTTCGCTGTGAATTTTTTTTCGCCAACTCGACGCGTTATAGAAAGCGGCTCTCTCGCGGAAACTCCGTTTTCTGTTGCCACGAAAATCGAACCGCTTTGCGCGCCGTCCGGCACTCGTACGCGGATTTCCGTTTCGCTCCAATATTCGTAGTCAAAGTCGTCGTCGGAAGGCAAAAGAAAATCTTGGAATTTCGATGCGAGCGGAACGTATTCATTTTTTTCTGAATCCGAGCCTAGGTCTTGAACCGCTTCGGCAGAAACATCTTGCGGACGCGAAGAAAAATAAACTGCGGAATTTCTTTTTTCGTTGCCGAAATTTTTTCCCGAAATTATAATGAGCTGCCCAATTGAAGGATTCGCGGGCGCGATTTCGGAAATTGTCGGAACATTCTGCATTGGATTTGTCGGCGCGAAAACAGGAATCGCTTCTTCGTTCGCGAAAAATTCAGGCTCGGATTTTCCGCCGCGTGTCACGACATAAACAATGCCGCCTTCGATATTTGCGGGAATCAAAACTTGGATTTCGTTGTTTTTCCATGAAATGTATCCGCTTCCCGTGATGCGGCTTCCGCAAATTTCAACATAGCCCGAGCCGCGTTCTTCTCCGAAATCGTCTCCGCGCAATACGAGGATGTCGCCTGGTTTTCCGACTTCTGGGCTTATCGCCGAAAGCGTCGGTCGTCGCGCGGTGTTTCTGTTGAAAAATAAAAGCAAGAAAATTCCAATCGCCATCAGCGCGAAAATTGCTGCAAGTCGGGCGGCGGGATGTTTTCGCAATGTGTAGGAAAAGCGCGTCACTTTATGAAATCCGGCGTGGTGAAGTGTTCGAACGAAACATTCGCCGCGGAAATTGAGCCGAGGTTTGAAAGTTCCGTAAGGCGGATTGTCATTTCGCTTTCGTCGTTTTCCTCGGATTTCAGCATTTCGAATTTTGAAGCCTTGAGTTCAAGCGGCTTGGCATTTTTTGATGCGACCAAGGAATTTTGCTCGCTTGTTTTTTGAATCGCGACATCTTGAATCTCGCCTTCCACAATTACATCGCTTTTTGCGATTGGCGTGATTTCCTGCGCTTTGGAAATTATCGGCAAATCTTGCGCTGTAACATTTGCGTCTTGCGCGGAATTCATTTTTTGCGGAAGCAGAATCGCGAAAACTGCGGCGGCCGCTGCCGCCATCGGAATGAAAGTGCGGCGCATCGACACAACAAAGCTTTTTTCCTCGCCTTGCGAGACGATTTTCTTGAAGCGCATTCGACTTTGCAGCCGCTCAAAACTTTTTTCCTTGAAATCATCGTTCAAGTTGAGGGAAGATGAATCTTTCGTAAAAATCTTTCGCATTGCGCGCAACTTTTCCAATTCGGCGCGGCATTTTTCGCAGGAAACGATGTGAGCCTCGTAGTCGCGAGCGAATTTTTCAGGCAATTCGCCGTCGAGATAAATTGAGTGAATATCTTTTTCAGGACAAGTAAACATCGTCTTCTCCTATCAATTTTGAAAGTTGCTCGCGCGCCCTGAACACGCGGACTTTTACGTTTCCTTCCGTGATGCCCAAAGCCTTGCCGATTTCCTTGTAATTCATATCGGCATATTCGCGCAAAATCAAAACCTGCCGAAGGTTTTCCGGCAATTTTTGCAACGCTTCTTTTGCCTTTTCGATGGTTTCCGCCCGCAATAAATCCGTTTCGCCGGAAGTGCTGGCCTTGCGCTCCTCGTATAACTCGCGCTGCAAAGCTTTTTTTTCGCGTCCCTTCCGCTTGACATAATTCAGCGAAGCGTTTTTGACCACTCGAATAAGCCAAAACGTCGCGTCGCTTATCGTGGGAAAAACCAATCCTTTTTCGTGCGCCTTGATGTACGAATCGTGAACAAGATCTTCCGCCGCTTCGCTGTCGTTCACAATTCTGAACGAAACCTTGAACAGCAGGTTCATCGTTGCGTCGTATATCTTTCTGAAATCAGATTCGTCGGCGGCATTCAAAACGCGATTTTCCGCAGAATTTTGATTGCCTATATCATTTAACAATTAAATCTCCTTTTCGTTACAAGGAAAAATCTGTTTAAGAGCGAAATGCGCTTTCACAACTACTCAATGCTCACTTTGCTCACAAAAGCAGAAAAACTCGCCCGAAAATTATTAATTATTCAATACTATCTATTAATTATTTATTTCGCTTTGCCCAAATACGCTTCGCGCACTTTTTCGTTCTGCAAAAGTTCCGCGCCGCTTCCCTGCAAAGTGATTTCGCCGGTTTCCAAAACATAGGCGTTGTCGGCGATTTTGAGAGCCATGTTCGCGTTCTGCTCGATGAGCAAAATCGTAACGCCGCGCTTTTTTATCTCTTCAATGATTCCGAAAATTTGCTGGACGATGAGCGGCGCAAGTCCGAGCGAAGGCTCGTCCATCATCATAAGGCGCGGACGGCTCATCAAAGCGCGTCCCACAGCGAGCATTTGCTGTTCGCCGCCGCTGAGCGTTCCGGCGTATTGCCACGAGCGCTCTTTGAGGCGCGGAAAAAGCTCGTAAACCCAATCCGTGTCCTTTTGAATTTCTTCCTTGTCGTGCCGCAAATACGCGCCGATTTTCAAATTTTCTGCGACGGTCAAATCCGTAAAAACGCGCCGCCCTTCCGGAACAAGCGCGATTCCTTTTTTGCAAATCGAGTCGATTGCGCTCCCTGAAATTTCTTCGCCGCGAAATTCGATGCTTCCGCTTTGCGCTTTTACCAAGCCGCTGATCGTTCTGAGCAGCGTGGATTTTCCCGCGCCGTTCGCGCCGATGAGCGAAACGATTTGTCCTTGCTCAACATCGACGCTCACTCCGCGAAGCGCGTTTATTCCGCCGTAAGAAACGAAAAGATTTTTTACGCGCAAAATGCAATTTGAATTTTCTCCGCGAGAAATTTCCGCCGAGCGTGAAAGATTTTTTTCTTGGCCTTCTGTTTTCATCTTTCTTCTCCCAAGTACGCGGAAATTACAATCGGATTGTTTTGCACTTCCTGCGGAGTTCCTTGCGCGATGAGCGCGCCGAAATTCAAAACATAAATTCTGTCGGAAATGTTCATCACCAAATCCATGTGATGCTCAATCATAAAAACCGTGAGGCAAAAGTCGTCGCGAATTTTCTGAATGAACTCGGTAAGCTCGAGCGTTTCCTGCGGATTCATTCCGGCGGCTGGTTCGTCAAGCAAAAGAAGCTTGGGCTTTGTCGCCAAGGCGCGCGCGATTTCAAGCCTGCGCTGCAAGCCGTAAGGAAGCGACGTGCAGATTTCGTTTCGCACTTCGTATAGATTCAAGATTCGCAAAAGTTCGGAAGTTTCTTCGCGCTGGATTTTTTCTTCTTTCGCGTTCAGGCGAAACGTCGCCGAAAAAACATTGCTCGTGCGGCGCAAATGCTTCGCGATCAAAACATTGTCAAAAACAGTTTGACTTTTCCAAAGGCGAATGTTTTGGAAAGTCCGCGCGATTCCTGCCTTCGTGATTTTGTCGGGAGTCGGCTCGATTCGCTTGCTGTATTTTCCGCGCTCTGTTCCGCCGTACATTTTTTTCATTTTGCCGCGCGGAAAATTTTCCACGATTTCTGCGCCGTCAAAAAACACCGCGCCGTTCGTCGGAGCGTAAACGCCGGTCACCACGTTGAACGCCGTAGTCTTGCCCGCGCCGTTCGGTCCGATTAGCGAAACGATTTCATTTTTGTTCACATGGAGCGAAAGCGAATTCACTGCGACCACGCCGCCAAATTGCATCGTAACGTCGCACATTTTCAAAACTTCGTCGGAGGAATTCATTTCGCGCCTCCAATTTTTTCAGGATTCTTTTTCGAGAATTTTTTCGGAATGGATTTGAAAAATTTCAAAATCGCGCCCACAGAAAATTCTTTTTCGCCCATGATTCCGCGTTGGTAAAAAAGCACGATCGCCATAATCGCCACGGAAAAAACGACTTTTCGGAATCCCGGCCGCAAGAAAGGAATGCCGAGCGAATCGTTGTCCAAAAAGCGCAGCCACCATTCGGAGAGCGCGATGAAAAGCATCGAAGAAATACAGCTTCCCGTGACGCTTCCGATTCCGCCGATGACAACGATGAGCAAGATTTCGTAAGTCATCGCGCTTTTGAATTGGTTCGCTTGAATCGTCGTTTGGAACATCGCCAAAAGCGCGCCGGAAATTCCTGCGAAAAACGACGAAATCGCAAAGCTCATTCTTTTGTGATGCGCCAAATTTATTCCCATCGCTTCGGCCGCCACTTCGTCGTCGCGAATCGCCTTGAACGCGCGTCCGTAAGTGGAATTTATCAAAAGCACGATTACTGCGATGCACGCCGCGCTCACCGCAAACGGAAAAAGCGTCGAGCGGAAAACCGGATATTTTCGCAAAAGGTTTGAGCCGTTCGTTACAATTCCGAGTTTGTCCCATTGAAAAATCGCGCGCATGATTTCGGAAAATCCGAGCGTCGCAATCGCAAGGTAGTCTGATTTCAAATGCAGGACCGGAAGCCCAATCAAAAACGCTAAGAACGCCGCGACAAGTCCAGCCAAAATTATTGCCGCGAAAATCGGAATCGTGAATTGGATTATTCCGCCGTCAAAATATTGGTAGACCGCCGCGCGTTGCGCCATTGGAATCGTGAACACGGCGTAAGTGTACGCGCCGATCATCATAAATCCCGCCTGCCCCAGCGAAAAAAGCCCCGTAAATCCATTGAGCAAATTCATCGAAACTGCGACAAGCGCGTAAATCGCGCCTTTTTTCAGCACCGTAAAAAGCATCGAAGTGCGCGGAAGAATTTTTTCGAGCACGAAAATCAAAACGAACAAAAACGCGAGCAGCGAAAATCCGACAATCGCGTCGCGCGATTTTTTGCCCTGCGGAATTTCGCCGCCAACTTTTTGAGAATCCAATTCATTCATATTCACGTCATTCATAACAAAAAAACTTGCGCCGCTTTAAAAAGTCGCCTTTATCTCAAACTTTGTCGGTCGCCTTTTCTCCGAAAATTCCTGTCGGCATGAACATCAAAACCAAAATCAAAAGCACGAAAGTGAAAGCGTCGCTGAAAGTGGTAAGTCCCATTCCCTTGATGATGTTTTCGCAAACGCCGATCAAAAACGCGCCGATGACCGCGCCCGGAATCGAGCCGATTCCGCCGAACACCGCCGCAACGAAAGCTTTCAAGCCCGGCATCGCGCCGACTGTCGGAGTGACGCCCGTATAATTTGAGAAAAACAAAATCGAGCCGATCGCCGCCAAAAAAGTTCCGATGACGAAAGTCGTGCTTATCACGGAATCCAATTTTATTCCCATAAGCTGCGCGGTCTCGAAGTCGCGCGAAACTGTGCGCATCGCCATTCCGATTTTCGTCTTGCGAATCAAAATCACCAAAGCCACCACGAGCGCAATCGTCAAAAACGGAGTGATTACAGTAACGCGCTTTGTCATCGCTCCCGCAATTTGAATCGAATCGCTGATCCACGGAATCGGAGGATAATATTTTGTAAGCCCGCCCGTAATGTAAAGCGCGAGATTTTGAATCAAATACGAAACGCCGATCGCGGAAATCATCACCGACATTCTCGGCGCGGAACGCAGCGGACGGTAAGCCACGCGCTCAATCGCAAATCCAATCGCGACAGTCACGACAATCATCAGCGGAATTGAAATGAAAAGCGGCAGCACCGTAGCGGCATAAATCAAAACCAAGCCCGCCGCCATGAAAACGTCTCCATGCGCGAAATTTATCAGGCGGAGAATTCCGTAGACCATCGTATAGCCAATCGCAATCAGCGCGTATTGACCGCCCGTGGAAATTCCTGCGAGAATGTAAGGCAAATTTGTTCTAAAAAAGTTTTCCATAAAAACACAAAAAAATTAAAATTGACGACAGAATATTGCCGCCAATTTTAATGTCGAGTTTTTTGCTTCGCCAAAAACTCGCGCCATATTGCCAAAAAGCAAAACTATTTTACAGATTGAATTGCGACGAATTCCCACGCGCCAGTTTCATTGTTCGCATGCTTTACGTAAGCCACATCGCGTTTCGCGTCGCCAGTTTCATCGAATTCAATCACGCCCGTAATTCCCTTGTAGCTGACTTTCGGAAGCGCTTTTTTGATCGCATCGCCGTTCGTGCTTCCGGCAATTTTCATTGCTTCAAGCGCGACATTGTACGCATCGTAAGCCATTACAGGATTCGCCGCCACGACATCGTTTCCGCCGTTGTCCGTAATATGCGCCGCGTCCGACTTTATCCACGAGCGGAATTTCTCGACGAATTCGGAAACCGTAGCATCGGTACTTCCCTCGGCGAAGAACGTCGTCACGTTAATGTCGATGTTCGTGCCTTTGACCGCGCCCAAAATCACGTTCGAATCCCAAGTGTCGCCCGCCAAAATCGGCATTCCCAAATTCTGCGTGTTCGCCTGCTCGATTATCAAAGCCGCGGCTTCCGTGGAAACTGGCGAGCAGAAAACTTGCGCGCCGGCGTTTTTCGCATTGGCGACATAAGCCGCAAAGTCGCTCGTACCTTCGGGGAAGGTCTCGTAGACGATTTCGCCGCCGAGTTTTTTGAACGCTTCAATAAAATAATTTGAAAGTCCGACGGAATAGTCGTCGCCGAGTTTCGCCAAAACGTATGCTTTTTTCGCGCCGAAATTGTCCACCGCGAAATTCGCCAAAACCGTTCCCTGGAAAGGATCGAGGAAGCAAATGCGGAAATAATTGTCGTTGCCCAAAGTGACTTGCGGATTCGTGCAAGTGATTCCGATTGCAGGAATTCCCGCCGCGGCGAAAGTGTCGCTTGCCGCGATTGAAACGCCTGAGCCGTAAGAGCCGAGCACGACGCTCACGCCTTTGCTCACCAATTCGGAAGCCGCAGTCACGGCCTTGTCGTTGGAAGATTCGTTGTCCACGCGGACAAGTTCCACCTTGTATTCCTTGCCGCCGATGTTCACCGCAGGAATCGTGTCGTTCGCAAAAATCGCGCCCAAAGTTTCCTGTTTTCCGCCCGCGCCATTGTCGCCCGAAGCCGGCTCGTAAATTCCGATTTTCACGACGGCGCTTTTGTTTCCGCCGCAACTCGCGAGCAACGCCGCGCAAACGGTGGCAAAAATGATTTTCTTCATTTTAAAATCTCCTTAAAAAAGTATTATACAAAAATTTTTCACAATATTCAATAACATTGGAAATTTTTTGCAAAATATGATAGAATCATCGCGAGGCTTGACTTGCGTTTCAAGCTGAATTTTTGCTGCGAATTTTTTTCGCCGCAAAACCGCAAATTGTTTTCATTTTCGAAATTCATCGGAATTGGAATTTCTGAATCGGAATTTTTATGGACAAAATCGCGCTTTTGAATTCAATTGAAAAGAATATTAGATTTTCGTTCGCGCGCTCTGGCGGAGCAGGCGGCCAAAACGTGAACAAGTTGAACACGAAAGTTCACGCCACGCTGGATTTCGCATCGCTTGAAGGGCTTTCGCAAACGGAAATCACGCTCGCAAAAAGTCGCCTCGTTGGCAGAATGAATTCCGAAGGCGAAATTTTTGTTGACGCGCAGGAAGAACGATTCCAAGAACGTAACCGCTCCATCGCTTTGGACAAAATGAAAAGCATCGTCGTGCAAGCCGCGCTCGTTCCCAAAAAGCGCAAAAAGACAAAGCCCACCGCGTCTTCGATTGAACGCAGGCTCAACTCCAAAAAGATTCGCGGAAAGATAAAGGAATTGCGAAGAAAATTTTGAATTTTAAAAAGCAAAAATCGCGGGTGAGATGCGGACTCATTTTTTATATGGAAAAAAGTGTAGGCGAAAATTCGGATTTCGCGGAAAAAATGTGTAAAATGCGGATTTTGCGGAATACGAAAGGCAGATGATTTTTATACTAAAAAGAGCCACCAAACGGTGGCTCAAAATATTTAAACGAAACGCGATTTTGAAAATACAAAGTTTTTCAAAGCGTTCCGAAAAAAAAGCGGCCTGCAAAAACAAGCCGCTTTCAGGAGTCTAGCGGAATCGAACCGCTGCATAGAGGTTTTGCAGACCTGTCCCTTACCACTTGGGTAAGACTCCATGTGACTAAAGAATAGCAAAAAGTTGAAAATGTGTCAAGTTGTTTGCGCAAGGAATTTTTCCATTTTCGCCATTGTTTCTAAAAAAATAGAATGAAGAAATACGCTTCCGCAGAACCCCTGCAAAAAATCCATATTTTGGACGCGGCAAATTTTTGAAAACAAATTTCAAAATTCCGATTGGCGTTTGTGCAGGTGCATTCCTGCCTTAAACATTGAAATCTACGCCGCGCGAAATAACTTCCATGCACATTCTTCCGTTGTGGTAGGGACATTTCCAAGGACCTGCAAACTCATGAGACGTATCGGGGATTCCGTCGATTGAAACGGAATTAAACCATTCGCTTCCGTCTCGCTTGTCTATTTGTTTTTCCTTTATCCAGTTCCAAATTTTCTTTACGGGTTCTAAGAAATTTTCATCTCCGCTGTGCTGATAAGCGTTGATGAATCCGACGATAGATTCTGCCTGAACCCACCAAATTCTTGTTGTGTCGATTTTATCTTTGTCTCGTTCGTTATTGAGCGCGTCGTCTTTGAAAGCGATTTTTTGAATGTTAGCAGAAATTTTAAGATTCATTTCAGCAAATTCTTTTTTCAACGCTTCGTCGCCCAAAGCGTCGCAGGCGCGATCCATAAGCCAAGTTGCCTCGATGTCGTGACCGAAAGAATGAATGTCTCCAATCACTTCAAGCTTTGTGTTAAAGAAAACCTTTAGCGCATTTGTAGAAGGATCGTAAACTTTATCTTTCATTTGGCGAAGAAGGAAAGTAAGGCGTTCGCCGACTTTGACATGACGGGAATCGGCAGCATCCGCAATGTAAAGTTCTGTGTAAGCTTCAATTAGGTGCAGAATTGTGTTCATTGTTTTATCCGCCTGCAAACCGTTTTCTGAAAGCGCGTCATTGGAAACAAGTTCCCAATTCTTTGAAAAGGCCTCGCGATATCCGTATTCGTCAAGCGTATTTTTTTCTATATCGTCGAAAAGTTTGTATGCAATATTGATCGATTCTTTGTCGCCGCTTGCCCTGTAGTAGCATGAAAGTGCGTAAATTGCGAAAGCGATGTTATAGGTGTGCTTCATATCGTCGGCAGGTTTTCCTTCGCAGTCCATCATCCAGTAAACGCCGCCATCGTTGTAATCCACGCAGTGATTCTTGATGAAATTAAAGGCATGCGCCGCATAGCCAAGCAAAGTTTTGTCGTTCAAAACAAGGTATGCGTTTGAATAAAACCAAAGAATGCGTGAGTG
Source organism: Treponema sp. (assembly GCA_014804005.1). GTDB lineage: Bacteria > Spirochaetota > Spirochaetia > Treponematales > Treponemataceae > Treponema_D. The sequence goes on from JAAVAP010000003.1 coordinate 38,390, forward strand.
CAGAATTACTCCCTTGTCCGCTTTTTTGTCAATTACGAGGTCGTAACTTTTATAGCCGTAAAAGCCGCCGTTTTCTTCGTCCTTAAGACTGCTCCAAAATGGAATAATGTGGCATGTGAGTTCTTTCTTCACTTCTTCAATAAACATAAATTGTATACTTCCTCGCATTGTTAAATTATGATAAGGATATTGTATCACATTAACACAATTTTGTCATTATAATGAAATAAAAATAAACAACGCCAAAGGGAATTTTTCCGTTTTCCCATTGCTTCTAAAAAAATAGAATGAAAGAACGCGTTCCCGCAGAAAAACTCGCCTCATCAACTACTAACTATTCAATATTAAATATTCATTATCAATTTCGTTTCCAAACCGTTCCTTGCGGCGTGTCCACAATCGTGATTCCGCGCGATGAAAGTTCTTCGCGAATTTTGTCCGCCGTGGCAAAATCGCGGGATTTTTTCGCTTCCGCGCGTTTCACCAAAAGCGCGTCGATTTCAGCAGCCTCGCTGTCGCCTTGGTGGGAATTTTGCGTCTGCGCGTCTTGCGCGATTTTTTTTGCGGAATCTTCTATTTTTAGGCCCAAAACGGCATCCATTTTTTGGATGAGCGCGTGCGCTTCGCTCGCCGAAACGTTCGAATCTTTGAGCGCGACTTGAAGCGCGGCCAAAGCCTGCGGCGTAGAAAGATCGTTTTCCAAAGCCGCGCGAAATTCTTCCAAATGTTCTTTCGCCGCGCTTTGCAATTCGCTTTCGTCCGCCGCCTTGCCGCCCGATTCTTGAATGATTTTCGCCGCGCGGTTTACCAAAGATTTTCTTGCCGCCGCCGCGCCGTCGAGCGCGTTGAAACTAAAATACGAAGGGCTTCGATAATGCGTTCCCAAAAGAAAATATCTGTAGTCGAGTGCGTCGTAGCCTGCGTCAATCAACGATTGAAGCGTGAGAAAATTTCCTGAAGATTTTGACATTTTTTCCGTGGTGATTTCGTTTGATGAATTTTCGCTGGATTTTTCTTTTGAATCTTTCGCAATCACAAGAAATTCGTTGTGAAGCCAAAAATTCACCCACGGACCTTCCGCGCGTTCTTCCGCCGTCATCGCNCCTTCGCTTTGCGCAATNTCGTTNGTGTGATGAACNGGAANGTGATCGATTCCGCCNGTGTGAATGTCGAAATGCGTTCCCAAATATTTTTGGCTCATCGCGGAGCATTCGATGTGCCAGCCTGGATATCCGCGTCCCCANGGAGAATCCCANGTGAGCGCTTGATTTTCGAATTTGCTTTTNGTAAACCAAAGCACGAAGTCCGAAGGATTTTTTTTGTTTTCGTCCACGCCGACACGCGCNCCNGCCTTCAATTCTTCGATGTTCAAATTGGCGAGNTTTCCGTAATCCGCGTAAGTGGAAACGTCNAAATAAAGATTTCCGCCGGCTTTGTAAGTGTGCCCGTTTGCTTCGATTTTTTTTATCAGAGAAATCATTTCTTCGACATGCTCGGTGGCTTTGCAAACGACATCGGGGCGGCGAATGTTCAGCCGTTCAATGTCGCGGAAAAATGCGTCNGTNTAAAATTGCGCCACTTCCAAAACGCTTTGATGACGTTCGGCAGCAGTCTTGAGCATTTTGTCTTCGCCCGAATCGTCGTCGCCCGAAAGATGNCCGATGTCGGTTATGTTCATTACGTGGCGAATTTTGTAGCCGAGGAAAGTGAGCGTTTTGTCCAAAATGTCAAGGAAAACATACGCGCGNAAATTTCCGATNTGGGCGTAATTGTAGACGGTCGGACCGCAGCCGTAAAATCCAACGAAGCCTTCTTTGATTGGCTTGAATTCCTGAAGNTTTTTTCCCATCGAATTNAACAATTTCANCGACATTTTTTNCTCCNTTCGAAAATTCGCATNNANGNNTTTNGCNTGCGCAGNATTTTTGCAATTAAAAATTTTCACATATCGATTGCAAATCGAACGCAACTAATTTATAATGATTCTATGATAAATATAGAACAAATCGCGCAAAAGTTCAAGTCGTGCGACAAAATCAAAATTAGTTTCGGCGAAAAACTTTGCCGCCACGATTCTTTTAAAATTGGAGGCGAAGCCGCGCTTTTTGTGGAAGCCGAAAATGTCGATTCGCTTTGTTTTGTAATGGACGAAATTTGGCGCGAAAAAATTCCGTATTTTATTTTGGGCGGCGGAACGAATGTCGTTTTTGCCGACGAAGGTTTTGCGGGAATTGTCGTTTCCACGAAAAAAATCAACGCGATTTCAATTTTGGAAAATTGCGAAAATAAATTTGACGAAAAGCCCGAAGAAAAAATCATCGTCTGCGAAGCGGGCGCGGGCACAAACGCCTTGGTCAATTTTGCATGCGCACACGGAATCGCAGGTCTCGAAGAATTCGCAGGGCTTCCCGGAACTGTCGGCGGCGCGGTTTATATGAACGCGCGTTGCTTTGAAAAAGAAATTTCCGACGTGGCGCGAAAAATTTCATGGATTGAATGGGACGGCGAAAAATGCGTTCGGCGCGAAAAAATTTTTTCCAAAGAAAATTGGGGCTACAAAAAATCGCCTTTTACAGGAACGCAAAAAATCGTGACGCGCGTGGAATTCGCTTTGCCGCAAAACAAAAAAAATTCCGAATTGGAAAAACGCGCGCGCGAATTTGTCGCGCTTCGAAAGCAAAAAGGCCATTTTGAATTTCCGTGCGCGGGAAGCGTTTTCAAAAATAATCGCGCGTTCGGCGAGCCTTCCGGAAAAATCATCGAAAGTCTCGGGCTNAAAGGCACGCAAATCGGCGGCGCGCAAATCGCTCCGTTCCATGCGAACATCATCATAAACACAGGCGGCGCGAAATGCTCGGACGTGCGCGCGCTCGTGGAACTTATAAAGCGCGAGGCGAAAAGCCGGCTCGGATTTGATTTGGAAGAGGAAATAATTTTCGTTTGAAAAATCCGCTTGCTTTGTTGCGCGATTTTCGTTAAAATAAATTTATGGTAATTTCTTCGATTGATTTGAAAGGCGGTCGCGTCGTTCAGCTTAAGAACGGAAAGGATTTGATTCTCGAACGCGATGATGCCGAGGCTTTGATAGACGAATTCAATTTTTATGGCGAAGTTGCGGTGATAGATTTGGATGCCGCGATGGGAAAAACCGATTTGAAAGGCGACACCGCGAACACTCCGATTTTGAAAAAACTTTTGCGAAAGGGCAATGTTCGCACGGGCGGCGGAGTGCGTTCGGTAAAGCGCGCAAAAGAATTGATTTCGCTTGGCGCGGAAAAAGTAATTGTCGGGAGCGCGGCATTTAAAAACGATGCAAAATCCGGCGGCGAAATTTTGAACACCGAATTTTTGGAAGAACTTGTGGCCGCCATCGGAAAGCAGCGCGTCATAATTTCCGTGGATTCGATCAACGGAAACATCGCCGTAAAAGGCTGGACGGAAACGCTTCAAGTGCCTTTGACGGAAGCCGCGTGCGCCGCAGAAAAATATTGTTCGGAATTGCTTTTCACTTGCGTGGAAAAAGAAGGCTGCATGCAAGGCACGGATATGACGCTCGTAAAAAAATTGCGCGATGCCGTTTCGTGCCGCGTGGTGGCGGCGGGCGGCGTTTCTTCGGTGGAAGAAATTTCCGAACTTGAAAGAATCGGATGCGACGTTCAGCTTGGAATGGCACTCTACACAAAAAAAGTTTCGCTCGCGCAATCTTTTGTGGAATGCTTGGATTGGAAAAAATGCGGAGAACTTGTTCCCGTGATTGCGCAGAAAGAGCGCGGAGAAGTTTTGATGCTCGGTTACGCGAATCGCGCCGCGCTTGAAAAAACTTTCGAAACAAAAAAACTCACATTTTTTAGCAGGACGCGAAAAACGCTTTGGACAAAAGGCGAGACGAGCGGACATTTTTTGGAAGTGAAAAAACTCCGCGCCGANTGCGACCGCGACACTGTTTTGGCGACCGTCGTTCCGCATGGACCGGTTTGCCATACGGGAAGTTTCACGTGCTTTTCTTCCGAGGCGGACGAAGCTTCNAGCCTTGAGCGGCTTTACGAAACGATTCGCGACAGGTTTGCAAATCCTGCGCCTGGTTCGTACACTGCCACGCTCGACGCAAAACGNGTCCGCGAAAAAATTTCCGAAGAAAGCGCGGAACTTTGCGAGGCGCAAGGATTCGACGAAGTTGTTTGGGAAGCCGCCGACTTGATTTATTTTGTGAGCGTTTTGNTGCAAAAAGAAAATGTTTCTTGGAGCGATGTNCTTGCCGAATTGGACAGGCGGCACAAAAAATAAAATTTTCGGACGAATGCGAATTCGCGGCGATGTGTTTGACTTGCAAAACAGGAATTTAAAATGAAATGCGATTCTGCGGACGGCAAAGAAATCCTCCTCGCGAATGCGCACAAAATCCATACGACCGAACTTGGCGTTAAACGNATATCGAAAAATCTTCANATAGAATTCGAAGGCGAAAATCCTCGTGCGAGGGCTGTCGAATTTTGCGTGAAAAAAATTCTTTCGCCNAATTGCNNCATTTCACGGCGTGGCAAAAATTGGTATTGCCGCGCGGACGGAATCGAAATCACGGTGAACGCGCACAGTTTTACGATAATAACTGTGCATCCATTTTAGGGAGTTTCAATTTTTAGTTTGTGTTGTCGCTTTGAAAAAATTATCGCGTTATCGAAAATCCCATTTCCAAAAGCATCGCCTTGTCGCTTTCGATTTTGTTTCCGCTCGTCGTGAGAAAGTCGCCTGTTATCGCGGCGTTCGCGCCCGAATGAAACGCTTTCCGTCCGCATGATTCCAAAAGGTCTCTTCCTGCCGCCATGCGTATTTGCGCTGTGGGATTTATGAATCTGAACATCGCCACTGTTCGAAGAATTTCATCTTCCGTGATGGCATCGAGTTTTTCATAGCGCGTTCCTTTTATCGGGATGAGCGAATTNATTGGAATCGATTCGACCGAAAGTTCTGCGAGCGTGAGAGCCATGTCGATTCTGTCGGCGAACGTTTCTCCCATTCCGATGATTCCGCCCGAGCAAATTGAAAATCCCATTTCACGCGCCAGCCGTATGCAATCAAGCTTGTCGTCAAAACTGTGCGTCGTGCAGACGTTCGGAAAATTTCTTCGTGAAGTTTCGATGTTCGCGTGATACCTTCTCACGCCGCTTTCATAAAGGACGGCGAATTCTTTTCGNGAAAGAAGTCCGTTTGACGCGCAAAGTCCGATTTTGCATTTTTCGGAAAGAAGCTTGTATGCGTCGCATTCTTTTTTCAAATCGCCGCCAATGGATTTTCCGGCAGTGACTATTGAATATCTGTGNACGCCTTTTGCTTCGTGCCGCTTGCAATCTTCCAAGATGACTTCTTTTTCAAGAAATCCGTGCTTTTCAACGCCCGCGCCGTTGTGTGAACTTTGTGCGCAGAATTTGCAATTTTCGCCGCATGCGCCAGCGCGTCCGTTTATTACCGAACAAAGTTCCACGAAATCGCCGCACAACGCTTTTCNGATTTTGTCGGCTCCGGCGCAAAGTTCTTCCAAATCCGCTTCGGCAAAAAAANTCAAGTCGTCGTTNCTTGAAAGCCTTTTGCCGNTTATTATTTNATCAGCGANTTCAAGCGGTTTCATTTGCCCCTCCCACCATCCACATACTTCTGCTTCCGAACGCGCAAAATCAGTTGTTTTCTTTTGCGAATTTTTCCATGAAACCGACGAGTGCCTTCACGCCTTCAATCGGCATCGCGTTGTAGATGCTCGCGCGCATTCCGCCCACAAGCCTGTGCCCCGCAAGGTTCACCAAGCCTGCNGCCGCCGCCTGCGCCACGAATTTTTTGTTGATTTCGTTTTCCTTTGCGACGCTCGCTTCNTCNTTNGCGCCCGCAGAATATTTCGTGAGAAACGTGATGTTCATGAGCGAGCGGCTTCCGACTTCCGCCGTGGCTCTATAAAAATCGCTAGAATCCAAATAGTCGTAGAGCAACTTCGCTTTTTCNNNATTGCGCTTTTGCATTCCGGCNGCGCCGCCGTTGCGCTCAATCCAATCGAGGACTTTTCCCAAAACGTAAATCGTGTAGCAAGGCGGAGTGTTGTACATCGAATCNGAATCCGCGTGGGTTTTGTAAGAAAGCATCGTCGGCGTGCCTTCGAGCGTTTTTTCGGAAATCAAATCTTCGCGGATAATTACAAGCGTAACTCCGGCCGGCGCGAGATTTTTTTGCGCGCCCGCGAACAAAAGTCCGAATTTCGAAACGTCAAGTTCTTCGCTCAAAACGCACGACGAAATGTCCGCGACCAGCGGAATGNTTCCNGTTTCGGGAATGTATTCGTAATGCGTTCCCATGATTGTGTTGTTGAAGCAAATGTANGCGTAATCGTATTCNCCTGAAATTTTTTCCACGCGCGGAATGTACGAATAATTTNTGTCNTCGCTTGAAGCGACGATGTCANCTTTNACGCCGAGCTTTTTCGCTTCGGCCGCGGCTTTTTTCGCCCAAACGCCGGTCTGAATGTACGCCGCCTTTCCCGAATGAATCGCCAAATTTTGCGCGACCATNGCAAACTGCGTCGAGCCGCCGCCCTGCAAAAAAAGCACTTTGTAATTTTGCGGAACTTTCATCANNTTGCGCACTTGAGATTCCGCNTGCGCGATAATCGGCTCGAACGCGGNNGAACGGTGGCTCATTTCCATGACGCTCTGGCCAGTTCCGTTGCANTCAAGCATTTCGGCGGCGCATTCTTTCAAAACTTCTTCAGGAAGGCAGGAAGGNCCTGCGCTGAAATTGAAAACTCTAGACATATTCACCTCTTTTTTTATGTAAAAAAAATTACAAAAATTTCTGAACTTTTTTTATTCTATTGGATTTTGCAAANTTATTCAATAAAAANNANGCGGAATTTNAAAAAGAGGCGGAATTTCTTCCTCTTGCAAAAAAAAACTTTTTCCTATAAAATGGCATTATGGGTGGAAAATCTATCAATTCGGCGGCAAAAACGTCTTCGAAAAAAAGCGCGTCTTCAGCGAAAGCCGCCGTTTCCAAAAAAGCGGAATCCGTTTCGAAAAAAATCGCGCCATCTTCTGCGGCGCAAAAAAAATCTGCGGAAGCGAATGCGCGCGGCAAATCGGAAGAAAAAAAATCGCTTGGTAAAAATCCGCAAAAAAGCGCGGCGAAAAAATCGGGCGCGCAAGGCGCGGCTTTGAAAAATTCAGCGGCTTCGGCAAAGCCCGCGTCTGCGAAAGTCGCCGCTTCGAAAAAATCTGCGGCTTTGGAAAAAGCGGCGGTTTCTTCATCACAAAAAGATTCAGCCTTGACAAAAACTTCGGCGAAAACAGCCGCGTCCAAAAATCCTGCGGCGGCTTCTCCCGCTTCGAAAAAATCCGGCGCGCAGAGCGCGGTTTTGAAAACCGCCGCGCCATCTGCAAATCCCGCCGCTTTTCAGCAATCTTCGAACGCAAAATCGAATTCTCAAAGCGCGCTCGCAAAGAACCCTTCGCCAGCGAAATACGACGAAAGCCAAATCCAGCATTTGGACGCGCTCGAGCATATCAGGCTTCGTTCTGGAATGTACATCGGGCGGCTTGGCGACGGCTCGAATCAGAATGACGGAATTTATGTTTTGCTCAAAGAAGTCATCGATAATTCAATCGACGAGTATATTATGGGATTCGGAAAGCGAATCGATGTCGCTCTCAAAGACAATCATGTAAAAGTGCGAGATTACGGGCGCGGAATCCCTTTGGGCAAAGTCGTGGAATGCGTGAGCGAAATCAACACGGGCGCAAAATACAACGACGATGTTTTTCAATTTTCGGTGGGAATGAACGGCGTGGGCACGAAAGCCGTGAACGCGCTTTCCTCATATTTCCGCGTCGTCTCCGTGCGTGACGGCGATTGCGCCGAAGCGATTTTCGAGCGCGGAAAACTCGTAAAGGAACGCAAAGGCCATCTCAAGGAAAGCCAGCCGAACGGCACTTATTTTGAATTCGTTCCGGACGAAGAAATTTTCGGAAAATATTCCTACAATATGGAATTCGTGGAAAAACGGATTTGGAATTACGCCTATTTGAACGAAGGACTTTCGCTGCGACTTAACGGAAAGGAATTCAAAAGTTCTAACGGATTGTTCGATTTGCTCAACAATGAAATCGAAGGCGAGAGTCTGTATCCAATCGGAAGCTGCGTCGGCAAGCAAATCAAATTCGCGTTCACGCACACGAACGGCTACGGCGAAAATCATTTTTCTTTCGTGAACGGACAGTATACGGCGGACGGCGGCACTCATCTCAACGCTTTCAAAGAAGGATTCGTAAAGGGCATCAACGATTTTTACCAGGAGAGTTTTCGCGCGGAAGATGTTCGCGAAGGAATGGCGAGCGCGGTTTTGGTAAAAGTGAAAGATCCGATTTTCGAAAGCCAGACGAAAAACAANCTCGGNAANACGGACGTGCGNCAATGGATTGTGGGCGAAGTCCAAGCCGCGCTTATNGACTGGCTTCATCATAATCCGCAAGCCGCGAGCAAGATAAAAGAAAAGATTCAAACCAACGAAAAACTTCGCACGGAATTGAGCGCGGTAAAAACGAAAGCGAAAGAAGCNGCGAAAAAAATCAGCATAAGGATTCCGAAACTNAAGGACTGCAAGTTNCACGTTTCGGACGGAGAAAAAGGCGCGAACTCNATGATTTTCATCACNGAGGGAGATTCTGCTTCTGGAACGATGACGCATTCGCGCGACTCTTCATATCAGGCGATTTTTTCTCTGCGCGGAAAACCNGAGAATATGTACGGAAAAAAGCAAAGCGACATATACAAGAACGACGAGCTTTANCAACTTATGATGGCTCTCGGAATNGAAAACGACGTTTCGAATTTGAAGTACGCGAAAATNGTAATCGCCACCGACGCGGANAACGACGGCTATCACATCCGAAATTTGGTNATGACATTTTTCCTCGGCTACTTCGAAGANCTTGTGACGAGCGGCNGAGTTTTCATTTTGGAAACTCCGCTTTTCCGCGTGCGCAACAAAAANGAAAACATATATTGCTACAGCGAAGCCGAGCGCGACGCGGCGCAGGCGAAACTGGGAAAGAGCGCGGAAACTTCGCGCTTCAAAGGNNTGGGCGAAATCAANCCCACGGAATTCAGCCAGTTCATTCAGGGCGAAACGATGCANTTGACTCCCGTGGAAATCAGNCAGTTAAAGGCCGTGCCGAAACTTTTGGGATTNTANATGGGNAAGAACACGCCCGAGCGACGCGAATTCATCGAAAAGCACCTGCTTTCCAACGCGGAGATTGATACTTGAAAATCGCGANGCGAGTTTTCGNNGTTCNTGCAANNNNTNNGNNANTNTTCGAANAGNNANTCNGTNGCNNNNCGAAGNNTTGCGACTGAATAATGANTAGTGTTCGTGCGGAATCGCACGGAAGCGTGAGGAATGGGCTTAAATATNGAGGAATGNGGANNATTCTTGAAGAATGAGACGGANTNTTCAAGAANGGANNGCATTCCTGAATATATATGCAAAAANTTGAGGAATATGCATAAATCTTGAGGAANGGAGTTTATTCTTCAATATTTATGCANAAAACTGAAGAATTCGGGATATTCTTGAAATTTCCTGTCCGCGCATGATGATTGNCCGCCGTTCACGAAAAATGCGTGATGTTTTTTAGGAAAACGGCCGTTTTTTGCTTGCGCCGCCGAGATTCTTGGCGTATACTGTAANGCGGGCGCGGCACGGGCGGCGTTCTAAATCGTTTGCGAGGAGGCAAATATGGCAAAGTCATTTGCGCAGAAGCTGAGCGACGCGCGTCTCATGGCGGCGGGAATNCGCGCGCATCTTGAGGACTTGAAGGGCGTGAGCTTGGGCGAGGAGCAGGCGTCGGCGATTGACGCGGCGGTCGCCGCTTTGGGGGAGCTTGACAACAAGCAAGAAAAACTCAAGGCGGAACTGAAAACCTGCACCGCAGAGCTGGAGGCGAAGAGCAAGTCGCTGGGCGACACGGTTCTTGACGCAAAGAAGCGCGTCAAACTGTCGATCTCGCAATCCGGCTGGCAGGAGTTCGGCATTACGGACAAGCGGTAAACGCAGAGCGGCGGCGACAAAACGCCGCTCGTTTGTTTAATGAGGAAAAAAAACACTATGGCTTTTGTAAAAAATCTTTTCGACAAGAATTTCATAGAATACGCGAGTTACGTAATTCGCGATCGCGCCATTCCTGATTTGGAAGACGGGCTCAAGCCGGTTCAGCGGCGAATCATGCACACGCTTTTTAAAATGGACGACGGGCGTTTTCAAAAAGTCGCGAACGTCGTGGGCGAATGCATGAAATATCATCCGCACGGAGATGCTTCGATTGGCGGCGCGCTCGTCGTTCTTGCGAACAAAGGCGTTTTTATCGAGCGGCAGGGCAACTTCGGAAATATGTTCACGGGAGACGGAGCGTCCGCGCCGCGTTACATCGAATGCCGTGTGCATCCGCTTGCCAAAGAGTTTCTCGTGACGAATCCGCACATTACAAAATACATTCCGAATTACGACGGGCGTTCCACGGAGCCGGAAGTCTACCGCGCGAAAATTCCCGTCGCGCTTGTGATCGGGGCGGAAGGAATCGCGGTGGGAATGTCAACGAAAATTCTTCCGTACAATTTGCGCGAAATNTTGCAGGCCGAAATAAAGGCTTTGAAAAACGAGCCTTTTGAGATTTTTCCCGACGTTCCTACGGGCGGNCTCATCGACGTTTCGAATTACAATGACGGAAACGGAAAAATAATTTCCCGCGCCAAATTCGACATGAGCGACGAAAAGAAAATCGTCATCACGGAATTGCCTGTGGATTCCACGAGCGAAAGCCTTTTGAACTCAATCGAGAACGCATACCGCGCTGGCAAAATAAAAATCGCCGCCATCGACGATTTTACCACAGATCATTGCCAAATCGAAATAAAACTTCCGCGCGGCGTTTATGCGAGCGACGTTGAGAAGGCTTTGTACGCTTACACCGACTGCGAAAAGTCTATCGCGTGTCAAATGCTAGTAATCAAAGACAATATGCCCACCGTGATGACCGCCACGGAAATCGTAAAATATTACGCGAAAAAACTCGTTGCGATTATAAAAGACGAATTGGAATTCGAGCGCGACCAGCTTACCGAAGAATTGCACCAGCGGACTCTCGAACGCATTTTCATCGAAGAGAGAATCTATAAAAGCATAGAGCAGATGAAAACTGCCGAAGCCGTCAACAAGGCTGTCAAAGAAGGATTCGTTCCGTTCAGAAATGAATTGCTTCGCGAAATCACGGACGAGGACGTGGAAAAACTTTTGCGGATTCCGATTCGAAGGATTTCTCTTTTCGACATAAACAAAAACCGCGACGAAGTGGCAGCGATAAACGGAAAGCTCAAAGAGATTGCGAAAAAGCTGAAAAATCTCACGCTGTGCGCCATAGAATATTTAAACGGAATGCTCGGGAAATTCAAGCCGGAAGAATTGGAGCGGCACACGAAAATTGCAAAATTCGGCGCGGTGGACGTGAAGGAAGTGGCAAAGCGAGATCTTCCTTTGCGCTACGACGAAAAAGGATATTTGGGNTTGGGCGTTTCTTCNGGCGAAGAAAAATTGCGCGTNACTTCNTTCGACAGGATTTTCATCATGCGCAAAAGCGGAATNTTTTCCGTTTGCGACGTTCCTCAAAAACTTTTCGTCGGCACGGGGCTTGTCCATGTCNATTACGCCGAAAAAGAAATTGTCAACGCGATTTTGTTCACGGTGATTTATCGCGAGCCGAAAACGAAATTGTGTTTCATAAAACGNTTCCGCGTGATGAGCTGGATTATGAACCGNGATTATTTTGTCGCGCCCGACGGATGCGAAGTTTTGCACATCGACACGCGGGCGAAATTCAAATTCACGTTGAACTACGCGAAAAAAGCGCGCACGAAAGTCCAAAAAGAAAATTTCAAGGCGGACGATTTTGCCGAGCGCGGAATGAAGGCGCAGGGCTTCAAATTGAGCGCGCGCGAAGTGGAAACGATTGACGTGCTTTCGTAATCTATGGCGATTCGTGTGGAGGAAAATATGGACGAAGAAATTGCGCAAGAAGGCGGAGAAAGAAATGCGCGCGGAAATGGAAATGTCGGCGCGTTGGTGAAAAAATATCGCGACGCTTCAAGGCTTTTGCTTCCGCGCGCGATTTTTATGATGATGGTTTTCGCAGCGATCGTGATTTTCATGTCGTCGCTTTTTATGGGCGCGGGAATTTCGGTTTTGGCGGCGTTCGCTCCTTCGGGAAATTTTCTTGCGACGATTTTTTTTCTCGCGCTGGAATTGCTTTTTGTTTTCTGCGCGTTCGTCCTTCACTACGGNCTTTTTTTGNNNAACTTGCGTTTCGTGCGAAATCAGCCTGTCGNGGTTTCGTTTTTGCTCGCGGGATTCAGGCAGNNNCGCGCGAAAAAGTTCGCTTCGTTTTTCATCGTGCCGCTNGTNNTGGATTTTATGATTTCGATTGTGCCGCTTTCNCTTTCCGACGCTTTCATCGAAGTGGCGCAAATCACGCANCCGCAGGCTTTGCTCGAATATCTTTCGTCGCATNCGCAAATCATGCGAATGATGATTTTNCATTCGGCGATTTTTTTCTTNCTCGCGCTCGCGTTTTATTTTCCGTTCGCGTTCGTGTGGCCGAACGTATATGACGAGACTAAAAGTTCTTTTTCCGAAATNNTTTCGNNNAGCATGAAATTTTGGAAAGGGCGATTTTTGAAATTCCTCGGATTTGAAATCGCGGCGCATTACAAAACGCTTCTCGTGATTTTCGCATGCGGCGCGCTCGAANTTTTTNTCCTCGGAAAATTTTCNGCGAACGCCGCGGCGCAAATAGTTTCNTCGCTNTTCGGATTCGTTTCGTTTTGNGCGACAATTCTTTTTTGGGCGAACGTGATTCTTTCGATAAATTTCTTCTACGANGAATTTGTTTCGGNCGAAGGCAAAAAAAATCNAGCAAGGACAAAATGAAAATACTNTCGACGAAAGTTCAAACTGAAACNGCCGTAAAAAACTCNCGCTTCATCGCGCAGGCGTTTCCGTGCNAAANTCAAGACGANGCGCGAAAAATCATCAAGGCGCAAAAGGAAAAATATTTCGACGCGCGGCATGTTGTGCACGCTTTNGTGCTCGGCGAGANNGCNGAAATNTTNGGCGCGAGCGANGACGGNGAGCCAAGCGGAACGGCNGGNCGGCCCGCGCTCGACGTTTTGAAAGGCTCGGGNNTNACGAANNTTTTGGTNACNATAACGCGCTATTTTGGCGGAACNCTTTTGGGAACGGGCGGNCTCGTCAAGGCNTACGGCGGCGCNGTGAAATCCGTTTTGNAAGAAGCNGANAAAATCGGCGCGGCNGAAGAATTCGTCCGCTGGAAAANTTTTTNNTTTGAATGCTCGTATTCGGCGCACAAAAATTTNAANCGCGTNTTNCGGAATTNTTCGNTTTGCGANTTGCGCGAAGAATTTTCNGACGCGGTTTGCGTGAGCGGAAAAATCACCGANGAAGAATNTGAAAGATTTTTCGNNGAAGNNNCNGCCGCGACGAAAGGCGAATTGCGAGGAGGAATGCGATGATTGACATAAAAAATTGGATGAAGGAATTTGCGGAAAAANTTGAGCGGACTTTTGGNGCGCGAGTTTGGTTTGTCGGCTTGCAAGGAAGTTACGGCAGGGGAGAGGCGACGGAGACAAGCGATATTGATGTTGTCGTGATTCTTGACGAACTGCGCATGGACGATTTGAAAACGTACCGCGAGATGCTTGCCACGATGCCGAACAGGGAATTGGTTTGCGGCTTCGTTTCGGGCAAATCCGAACTTTTGAATTGGGAAGCGAGCGACCTTTTTCAATTTTATTATGACACAACGCCGATACACGGAACGCTCGATTGCCTTCTTGAAAAAATCGACAGGCAGGCCGTGAAGCGCGCGATCCGAATTGGAGCGTGCAACATTTATCACGCTTGCGTTCACAATTTCGTTCACGAGAAAAGCTGCGACATTTTGCGCTCGCTCTATAAATCGGCGGTCTTTGTGCTGCAGGCGGTGTGGTTTTACGAAACGGGCTGCTACATAAAATCAAAATCTGAATTGCAAAAAGCGTTTGAGCCGCCTTCCGAAGTTTTGGCTGTCGCGCAAGATTTGAAAAACGGCGCGAGCGTGAACTTTGACGAGATGTCGGAATTGCTTTTGAATTGGGCGGCGGATATTATCGCGAAGTACAAGGAGTGAATGTTATGGACGTTCGGGCGTGAGTTTTCGCGCGAGCACTTTGCCTTGCGCACTTTCTCTCCGATTGCACATTTTGAAAATTTCTGCTATAATGTTTCTCAAAAAAATGGGAGCACATTATGAGCAGCAATTTTCCGCTTTCGCACGAGCGACTTGAAGATTTGGCGCGGCAATTTCCCACGCCGTTTTACATTTACGACGAGGCCGCGATTCGTGAGAACATGGCGCAGTTTTCCGAGGCGTTCAAAATCTTTCCGAAATTCACGGAGCACTTCGCGGTCAAGGCTTGCCCGAATCCTTACATTTTGAAAATTCTCGCGGATTGCGGATGCGGCGCGGATTGTTCGAGTCTGCCCGAACTTATGCTTTGCGAAGTGAGCGGAATCACTGGCGAAAAAATCATTTTCACTTCGAACGAAACTCCTGCCGCAGAATTCGTTTTCGCGTTCGAACATGGCGCGATCATAAATTTGGACGACATCACTCACATTGATTTTTTGCGCGATTCGCTCGGCGGAAAATTTCCCGAGCTGATTTGCTTTCGATACAATCCNGGTTCGCTCAAGGAAGGCAACGCGATTATCGGAAAGCCCGAGGAGGCGAAGTATGGACTTACGCGCGAGCAGATTTTCGAGGCGTACAAAAAAGCGCGCGATTATGGCGCGAAGCGTTTCGGCTTGCACACGATGGTCGCGTCCAACGAGCTGAATCCCGAATATTTTGTGGACACCGCGAAAATTCTTTTTGAACTCGCGATTGAATTGAAAAAAAATCTTGGCATAAAAATCGAATTTCTCGACTTGGGAGGGGGAATCGGAATTCCNTATCGTCCCGAACAAAAAAAAGTTCCGCTTGATTGCGTCGCAAAAAAAATCCGCGCGCTTTATGACGAAATGATTGTTCCGGCAGGGCTTGACGGTCTTGAAATAAAATGGGAATGCGGCCGCCCGATCACAGGTCCTTACGGCTGGCTTGTCACGCGCGCGATTCACGAAAAAAATATTTATCGCAATTACATCGGAGTTGATGCGAGCATGGCGGATTTGATGCGGCCAGGAATGTACGGCGCGTATCACGAAGTCACCGTGAGCGGAAAGGAGGGGGCGGAAAAAAATCGCGTCTACGACATTGTAGGAAGCCTTTGCGAAAATTGCGACAAATTCGCAGTCCAGCGCGAATTGCCGAAAATCGACATCGGCGATTTGCTCGTGATTCACGACGCGGGCGCGCACGGACGCGCGATGGGCTTCAACTACAACGGCAAGCTTCGTTGCGGAGAAATTCTTTTGCGCCCCGACGGTTCTTTCAAGGAAATCCGCCGCCGTGAAACTGTCGAAGATTATTTTGCCACGCTCGACTTGGACGGAGTGAAGAATTTCAAATGAGCCTTGGTTTGGAAAATGCCCGAAGCACGAACATTCTGCTGGGCATTTTGGGAATCATTTTCTCGTCATTTTGCTTTGCGGTGATGGGCGCGTTCGTTCACCTTGCGGGCGACTTGCCTTTTATGCAAAAAGCATTTTTCAGGAATTTGATTTCGTTTTTCATAACGATTCCGATGCTCGCAAAAGACCGCGAAAAAATTTCTATTCCGAAAGGCACGCTCAAATTTCTTTTTCTTCGCGCCGCAGTCGGCTCAATCGGAATCTTCGGAAATTTTTATGCAATAGACAGAATCCCGATTGCCGATGCCGCAATCTTGAACAGAATGTCGTCGTTCTTTGCGATAATTTTCAGCTTGATTTTGCTTGGCGAAAAAATAAAATTCGTTCCGTTTCTCGCGACGCTCGGCGCGTTTTTCGGCGCGATGTTCGTGATAAANCCTTCTTCGAATTTCATCACNTCGTTTCCGGCGTTCGTCGGATTTTTGGGCGGAATGGGCGCGGGNTTCGCGTTCGCNTGCGTNCGAAAATTGGGCACGATGAAAATAAATGGAAGCGTCGTCATCGCGTTNTTTTCGGCGTTCTCTTGCTTGCTTTGCGTTCCGTTCATTATCGCGAATCACGCTCCGATGACGTTCGCGCAAGTTTTGGTTTTGCTCGGAACGGGACTTGCAGGATGCGGCGGACAGTTCGGAATGACTTTCGGATATTACCACGCGCCCGCCCGCGACATTTCGATTTTCGATTATTCGCAAATAATTTTCAGCGCGGCTTTGGGCTATTTTTTGTTCCGCCAAATTCCTGACTTGCTCAGNTGGATTGGCTANGCGATTATAATTTCCATGGCNGCGATCGTATTTTTGTACAATAAAAAAATCGGCGAATTCGACAGAAGTTCCCACAAATGAAATCGCAGAGGAAAAAAATGAAAAATAAAATGATTGAAAAAAGACNCGCGAATTTTTTCGCAAGTCGNATTNNAAATNATTGCGNNNTTTTNGNGCGCGGNNNTTNTTNTNTTTTTNNNNTTGCNTTGAAANTTTTCGCGCTCGCTTTTTTTTGCGCGATGATTTTTTCGTGCGCGAAAAATTCGCCGCAGGCTTCTCAAGACGATTTTCTTTATCCTGAATATTTTCAGCTTGAAAACGGACTTTCGGTTTTTGTCAAGGAAGATCACAAAGTTCCGCTCGCGTACATTGAAATCGCCGTCCGTGCGGGAGGGGTAACGCAGCGCAGCGACAACGCGGGAATTTTTCATTTGTACGAGCACATGATGTTCAAAGGAAATTCGCTCTATCCGAATTCGACGGCGGTGCAAAAGGCGATTGCCGACATGGGAATCGACGATTGGAACGGCACGACGGGCGAGCATTGCGTGAATTATTTTTTCACCGTGCCTTCGGCGCAGTTGGAAAACGGAATGCGATTTTGGAACGCCGCCATTCGCGAGCCGCTTTTGGACGAAGCGGAATTCGAGGACGAAAAAAAAGTCGTCGTTTCGGAAATTTCTGCAAAGCTAAAT
The DNA here is from genome assembly GCA_014804005.1 of Treponema sp. GTDB lineage: Bacteria > Spirochaetota > Spirochaetia > Treponematales > Treponemataceae > Treponema_D. The sequence continues at coordinate 55,564 of JAAVAP010000003.1, forward strand.
TCGCCCGGAACAATTTTGGGAAATTTTTTCCGCAAGAATTTTTTTCCTGCCGCGCCTTGGCAGCTCGATCCGAGCGGCTCGGTGGAGACCGTTCAAAACGCGACTCTTTCCGAATTGAAAAGCATGAAGGAAAAATATTATGTTCCGAACAATGCCGCGCTTTTTGTGGGCGGCGATGTTGACGTGGAGCAAGTGAAAATTTTGGCGCAGGAAATTTTCGGCGACTGGCAAAAATCCGATTTTGATTTTGCAAGCGAATGCGCGATTCAAAATGANGCGCCTTTTTCGGAAACAAAATTTTTCGTGATGAGCGACGAGCAAATCTCTCCGCAAATCGCGCAGGTTTCAATTTATTTTCGCGGCGCGGACGCGGACTTCGACCGCGATTCGACTTACGCGCTCGACGCTTTTACTTCCTACATAAATTTGCCGCAAAGCGATTTTGTGAAAAAACTTTCTTCCGACCAAGACTTGCGAATTCTTTCCGATGATTATGTCGGGGGAGGGTATTCCACAAAGCGGCGCACTTCGACCGTGAGTTTTTATGCCGTGATGTCCGATGCCGAAAGCGCGATTGCCTCGCGGACGAAAAAATTTTATTCTATGATTTCNGATGAAATTATAGAAAATTATGTTCGCACAAAAAAAATNGTTCCGAAAAAAGATTTCAAAAAAATTCTGCAATCGCAAAAAGACGGCAAAATAATTTCCGCAGAACGCGCCGAAAAAGTTTTGGCGGAAGTGCGCTATTGGTGGACAGTTTGCGANGCGGAATATTATTTTACATACGACGANAATTTTCAAAAAGTGAAAAACGCGGACATCGCGCTCGCGCTTGAAAAATATGTTCAAGGAAAAAATGCGTTCGTGTGCGTTTCCGTGAATCCTGAAATTTACAAGGCGCAAAAATCCGANTTTGACGCGCAAGGTTTTGAAGAAGTTAAAAAATAATTTTCAAAAAAATGATTTGTGCGGAGGAGCTTGAAATGAAAAAAAATATTTTCGTTTTGTTCGCGTTGACTTTGATTTTTTGCGGCGCGATTTTTTCAGAAAGCAGCCGGACGCAAAGCCGCGATTCGCAGGCNTCGTTGAAAAACGGAATTCCAGTTTATTACAAAAGCGTCGATTCCACGCGAATGTGTTCAGTTGTNATCACGATCAAAGGCGGAAGCGCGATGTATCCGCGAGAATTTTCCGGAATNGAAAGNGCGCTTTTGGAATTGATGTCGCGNGGAAGCAAAAAATTTCCGTACACGAAAATTCAGGAATTGGGCGCGGAAAAACACATTTCATTTTCGCACAGCACATCTTACGCTGGCTCGACTTTTTCNTTTTCCTGCATCGACTATTATTTTTCCGAAGCGTTGCCGATTTTTTTGGATTGCTTTTTGAATCCGTCTTATGACGAAATTCAATTTGAAAATATGCTCACCGAATACAATCAGGAAATCCAAAAAATTTTGAACAATCCGGAATCGTTTTTGTTTTACACGATGAAAAAAGAAATTTACAAAAATCATCCGTTCGAAAGTTCCGCCGGAGTTTTGCCTGAATCGCTCGAAAACATCACGATTGAAAATCTCAAATCGCATTACGAAAAATTGATGGACGCAAGCCGAATAAGCGTGGTGGCGGCGGGCGCGTTGAACGAAAAAAAATTGGAAAAGTCGCTCGAAAAAACTTTGGGAAAAATTCCGCGTTTTGAAAAAGAATTCGCGCCGCCTGAAATTCCCGCGCTTGAAATTTCGGGCGAAAATGTCGTCTTGCAAAATGCGGCGATTTCAGGCTCGGGACACATNGCGCGAGTTTTCAAAAGCCCGGATATTTTTTCACAAGATTTTATTCCCGCCCGNATCGCCGCCGAAATGTATAACGAAGTTTTGTTCAACATCGTGCGGACAATGCGCGGCGCGTGCTACACGCCTTCCACTTCGATTGGATTTTCTCCCGCGCCGTTCGGCGAGGATTTTTTGTACAGAGTTTCCGATTTGCAAAATGCCGCGCGATATTTGCATGAAGCGCAGGAAAGTTTTGCTTCCGGAAAAATGCTTGCTTTGGTCGAAGGACGCGTGGAATACGACAGCATCGAAGAGCGGATTTCGGGATTCGTGAACAAGTACATCACGAGCGCGTACACGAACCAGCAAACTTGCGCATTGATTGCAGGACGCGCGGCGAGCAGCCTTCTTCAATTGGGCGACATCGACGGTCTTGACAAATTTCTTGAGCAGGCAAAAAGTGTCCGCGCCGCCGACGTGATTCGAGTTTTCAAAAAATATTGGACGAACGAATCGTTCAGATTTTTCGCNATTGTNGGTCCTGAAGACGCGGAGAAAATTCGGTTTTATTAGTGTGTCGAGGCGCATTAATTAAAATGNGATTTGCGCGTGAATGCTGAAGATGAACGGAGGANGAAAATGATTTCAATCTATGTGTANGTNCTTGACACGATGGCGGACTGGGAAATCGGGTATGTTACGGCGGAGCTGCATTCGCGGCGGTTTTTNAGGGCNGACGCGCCGGAAGTGACGGTGAGGACGGCGGGCGTTTCAAAAGAGCCGGTTCGGACGATGGGCGGNCTGANGGTCGTTCCCGACTGNNCCGTGGNCGANATNGCGGCGGACANATCGAGCGTCCTGCTTTTGCCCGGNGCGAACACNTGGGACGACCCGAAGCACGGNGCGGNCGTCAAAAAGGCGGCGGAACTGCTTGNNNNAGGCGGCACGGTGTGCGCNATCTGCGGNGCGACGGTNGCCCTTGCGCGNGCCGGGCTGTTNGAGCACCGTCGGCACACGAGCAACGGAGCGGGCTTTCTTGAAATGGTCTNCCCCGGCTACAAAGGGAATGACTGCTATGTGGANGAGNCTTCCGTCGNGGACGGCAACCTGATTACGGCGGGCGCGGCCGGNGCATTGNCGTGGGCGCGGCAGATTATCGCCCATCTCGGCGTGTTCCGCCCCGACACGNTGGANGCATGGCATGCGTATTTTTCCACGGGCGACGCGCGNCANTTNTTNGNNNTCATGCAGACNTTGCCGGGCGCNGAGACGCANNCATGCTGAAAAAATACGCNTTCGGCTTTGAGCCGTGGGGACTTGCGCTGTTCCTGCTGATTATGATTCCGACCGNAATATGGTCTGCCNTNCCCGCGCCGAACGATGTGCTCCGGGCTTCGTCGCTCACGCCGTGCATCGACGCAATCGGCTCGGTNTTTCAGGTGCTGATGATTGNCGCCGTCTGCCTCGTGANGAACANNGAANGCGCNNCATTCNGTGCAACGCCGCTTNTCGCAGGCGCGGTGNTTTGCTGTCTGCTCTACGGCGCNAGCTGGNCGGCATATTACTGNGGCNNGGCGAACGCGGCTGTCATNGTGGGGNTGACCGTTCCGCCNTGCATGGCATTTCTCTTNTTNGCCNTCGACCGAAANAACGGCATCGCGCTCGTNCCGATTTTGGGCTTTACGGCGTGCCATGTGATATACGCCGCNGTCAACTTTTTGCGGTGAGCGCGCGGCGACAAAACAANCNATNTNGTTGCGCCAANTTTTTTTCAANTTTATATCCCGCNTAATTCCTTGCGATTTTTTTCTTGCCGCTGAAAATCAGGCGGGNAAAATTTTCCATATTGATTTTTCTTTTGCNATGTGCTATCATTTGCGNATTGAATTGNTGGAGGAAAATTTGAAGGTTGCGATTTTTTTTGGCTCNAANTCNGATTCTGCCGTGATGAAAAANGCGGCCGACGTTTTGCGCGAATTCGGCATTGAATACAAGGCGTTCGTGATTTCGGCGCACCGNGCGGGCGAGCTTTTGCGAAAGACNGTCAGCAAAATCGAGGACGAAGGATTCGAGGTCNTCATAGCGGGCGCGGGACTTGCGGCGGCGTTGCCTGGCGTGATCGCNGGGCTTACGACGATTCCNGTAATCGGNGTGCCGCTTGAATGCCTGGGCGAAAAGTCGAACGGACTTGCGGGGCTTGATTCGCTTCTTTCGATTGTGCAAATGCCTCCGCAAATTCCTGTGGCGACGGTGGGAATCGGCAACGNGAAAAACGCGGGCTATCTTGCCGCGCAAATTCTTTCGATAAAATATCCTGAACTNAAAGAAAAATTGTGCGAGTTCAGAAAAAANCTTTCGCNCGACGCGGAAGAATTGAACGAAAAAGGCTTTGAATTATGAGCGAAAATTTNNACNNAAAAANNGAACTGTTCTTNCGANNCGGNTTTTAATNNCNATGTTTGCGAAGCGAACTCGATGTGNCGCGTCCACGAATCGGAGCAGCATGACAAACTTCACGACGAATGCGGCGTGTTCGGAATTTATCTTACGAAAAATTCGGACGNGCAGAATTCNCAAAGTTCGCAAGCCGCCGCCCTCACTTATTACGGCTTGAATTCCCTCCAGCATCGCGGGCAGGAAAGCGCGGGAATTGCCGTTTACGANGGCGAGCAAATCAAAGTGAAAAAAGGCGCAGGGCTTTTGGGCGACGTTTTCAAAGGCAACGACATAAACGATTTGAAAGGCTTTGCGACTATCGGGCACGTGCGCTATCCCACTGCCGGCGGCGAAGGAATGGAAAACGCCCAGCCGATGGTCGGCCAAATGAAATTGGGAACTGTGGCGGTGGCGCACAACGGGCAGCTNGTNAATTACGAGCAGCTGCGNGAAATGCTNGAGGAATCGGGATGCACGTTCAATTCTTCGAGCGACACCGAAGTCATCGTGAAACTNATCGCGCGCAGNTACAAAAAAGGGCTTGACCGCGCGCTCACGGACACGATTCAAATGATAAAAGGNTCGTTCGCACTTTGCATGCTCACCGAAAAGGCTTTGGTCGGCGCGCGCGACCCGAACGGAATCCGTCCGCTTTGCCTCGGCAANCTTGAGAACGGCTGGATTCTTTCGAGCGAGTCTTGCGCNATCGACGCTGTGAACGGAACTTTTGTCCGNGACATTCATCCNGGCGAAATCGTCATCATAAANGANGACGGAGTTCTTTCNTTNGAATTCGGCGAAAAAACTTCCAAGCGTTCTTGCATTTTCGAATACGTTTATTTTGCNCGCCCCGATTCNGTNATCGACGGAATCGCGGTTCANGAAGCGCGGCTTCGAATGGGCGAAACNTTGGCGAAAGAAAGCCNGGTTCCTGCCGACATCGTTGTGGGCGTNCCCGACAGCGGATTGGGCGCGGCNTTGGGCTATTCGCATGCGAGCGGCGTTCCGTATTCAAANGCGATCGTGAAGAACAAATACATCGGACGCACTTTCATNGCNCCNACTCAAGGCGAACGCGAAAATTTGGTTTTCCTGAAATTGAACGCGATAAAAAGCGACCTCAACGGAAAGCGNGTTGTCGTNATNGANGATTCNATNGTGCGCGGAACTACGAGCCGCCGCCTCATCCAAATTTTGCGACGCGCNGGCGCGAAGGAAGTNCATTTCCGCGTTTCAAGTCCGCCCGTAAAATTTCCGTGCTACTTCGGAATCGACACGCCGAGNCGNGCNGAATTGATTTCGTCGAGCCACGANGTGGANCACATTCGCAAGGAAATCGGCGCGGATTCGCTGGCNTTCATTTCGGTGGAAGGAATGCTTGAAGCGTTGCGTTCTTGCAGCCCGGAGCATTTCGGATTTTGCAAAGGCTGTTTCACAGGCGAATATCCGATGTCCGTTCCTGGCGAACTCAACGGAAAGAAATTGGAAAAATAGNATGCGTTCTGCGCGAGCATAATTTTTTGTTTAGGAGAAAAAATGGACTACAAACAATCTGGCGTTGACGTTGAAGAAGGCTATCGCGCCGTGGACAAATACAAAGAAAGCGCGAAGCGCACTCACATTCCCGGCGTGCTTTCGGACTTGGGCGCGTTCAACGGAATGTTCGCCGTTCCGAGCGGCATAAAAAATCCTGTCATGGTTTCGGGAACTGACGGNGTTGGCACGAAGCTTGACGTCGCGTTCAAAATGAAAAAATACGACACCGTTGGAATCGACTGCGTTGCGATGAGCGTGAACGACATTTTGTGCTCGGGCGTGCAGACGCTTTTTTTCTTGGACTACATCGCCTGCGGAAATCTTGACGCAGATGTGGCGGCCGACCTCGTTCGCGGAGTGAGCGAAGGCTGCCTTCAGGCGGGCTGCGCACTTTTGGGAGGGGAAACCGCCGAAATGCCCGGCTTTTACGACAAAGGCAAATACGACCTCGCGGGATTCGGCGTGGGCATCGGCGAAAAATCCGAAATGATTACCGGAAAAAAAATCCGCGACGGCGACGTTTTGATCGGACTTTCTTCTACCGGCGTTCACTCGAACGGATTTTCGCTCGTTAGAAAACTCGTGCAGAATCTTGATGAGCCGTTCGTCCTGAACGGAAAGGAAACCGGCCAGACAATCGGCGAGGCTCTTCTCACGCCCACGCGCATTTATGTAAAGCCCGTAATGCAAGTGCTGAAAAAATTCCGCGAAAGCGTTCACGGAATGGTGCATATCACTGGCGGCGGATTCTACGAAAATATTCCGCGAATGTTCCCCAAGGCGGCTTCGTCCAACAAGCAGCTTATTTCTATTATAAAGCGCGATGCGTGGGACATTCCGCCGATTTTCGGCGAGCTGATTCGGCGCGGCGCGGACTTCTCGAAAGTCTACAATACTTTCAACATGGGAATCGGATTCGTGCTTGCCGTAAAGAACAAGGATGCCGACGCGATTTTGGAAACGTTCAACAAAAACGCCGCGAACTATTCCGTGCCTGGAATTCCCGAAATGAAGGCGTACAAAATCGGGCGAGTGGCTTATTCCAAAGGAGAAGTCGCGGGGCAAAAAGACGCGGTTCTTTTCGAGGACTAGAAATGAACGTCGTGGTTTTGGTTTCGGGCGGCGGAACGAATTTGCAGGCTCTCATCGATTACGAAAAGTCGGNTTCCGATTGTCCTTATAAAATCGTCGCGGTCTGCTCAAACACGAAAAATGCGTTCGCCTTGGAGCGCGCGCAAAAAGCCGGCATTCCCGCGTTCGTAAAAAGCCCTTTTTCCGTGATGGGAAAAGAAGCGGCGCAGAACGCGAGCCGTGAGCAAAAAAATGCCGCCGTCAGCGATGCCGTGCTTGAAGTGTGCAAGGAATTCCGCGCGGACTTGATTGTGCTTGCCGGCTCGCTTTTGGTTTTGAGCGGAAAAATCATTTCGGAATACGAAGGAAGGATTATCAATTTGCATCCCGCGCTTTTGCCGAAATTCGGAGGCGTTGGAATGTGGGGCGAAAACGTGCATCGCGCTGTGCTCGCCTCGGGCGAAAAAGAAAGCGGCTGCACAGTCCATTTTGCCGACGGCGGNTGCGACACNGGAAAAATCCTCATCCAAAAAAAAGTNCCNGTNTTGCCGGGCGACACGGTGGAAACGCTTTANGCGCGAATCGCGCCAAAGGAGCACGAGGCGATNGTGGAAGCNGTCCTTATGCTGTGCNAAAAANCGAATTAGTTTTCATTTTTTTATTATTATATGGATATTTATGGAAAATATGTGAAAGAAGGACTAGGCGCGGGCAGCGCGAATGGGGGAAGTGCCCCGACGCTCCGCAGGAAACTTCGTTGCGAATGCGTCGGGGCGTGTTTGTTTACTCGCTTCGCCTTATTTCAACGAATCCATCTAGCGCACTCTCCCTGCGTTCGGACACTGTNGCATGTCCNGAAAAATGCGTTCTGATCGTCACTTCGTATTTGCCTTCTGCGAGNTCGGCAGGCAAATAGAATTCCAATTCGGAAGGCTTGTTGCGNTTCAGAGCCTCCTTTGACACCGTAATCCACTTCGACTCGTCGCCGCTCGTGCTTCCGTCCTCTCCAATGGGCTTGAAGATGACGGCCGCCTTGTCATCNTTGTAGTCGTCAAGTCTGAGCCGCTTTCCCAAAATCCTNACGGNATGNCCCGCCGTAAGCGTTCCAGTATCGAGCTGCGTGTACAAGTCGATTATGGAAGTGATTAGGGGATAGTTCGCGACGGCATCCGCCAAGGTCGTGTCAAGCTTTTGGACGGCGGCGACGCTTTCTGCGGAAGGCGTGAAGCCCACTCCCAAATTCGTGTNTCCGTCCTCGCCGAATGCAGCGTTTATGTACATTACGCCGAGTCCCAAAAGATTCACCGCCCTTCCAGCCTTGAGCTTTTCGATGACCGCCTTTTTGAACAGTCCCAGGCAGTACTGAACCATGAGNCGGTTCACGCCAGTGTCGTACTTTGCGATGAGCGTAAGAATGCTGTCGATGTCGGCGGTGGATCTTCCCACCCGCGCGAATTCGANTTCATTCGCTCCCAAGGCGCGTCTGTACTTTGTGACTTTCACGCCGCTTTCATCTTTTTCATTGTTCAATTCAAAGTTGTTTTGAGTTTTCATTTCAAAACCTCCAGCAATTTTTTGCTAAATTTTCTATGCTTGCTTTTCAAAAAAAACAAGCCCGTCCTATTGACGCTGGAGCAATGGCGTGATATGATAACAGAATCTTTTGCATCGTGCCATTGCCAGGCTTTGGCGCCTGCTACCGGCCGTCTTTCAAATGCCAGTTTGAAGACGGCTTTTTTTTACGCGCCTTGGAAATGTCCAGCNNTTGNTTTCCAAAGCGCGACGAAAATAATTTTCACTGCGTTTTTCCTCCTTCGCCTTTTTTTTNTTTTTTATCATCGTCTTCCGAATCGTCCGACTCCAAAAGGTAGTCGATGAATCTCGGATTTGGCAGAGAGCACAGAAGCCCNTGTCTGTATTTTTCGNTTATGTCCGAGGTGTCTCCGCGCACGCCTTTGCTNGCCGTGAACACGGAAAGCGGGAAAATCCTCGCGCCCTCNTTGTCCTTTTCTACGAACCAAATCTGCTCTTTCCTGAAAAGCTTCTTGCAGTCCAAAAGGCTCACGTCGTGCAANGTGAAAATCAGCTGCGCGCCTTTGTTGTGCTCGCTGTTGAACAGCTCAACGATTGCGCGTGTGAGCTTGAAGTGAAGGCTCGAGTCCAGCTCGTCTATAAATAAGATATGATTTTTTTNCATCGCNTCCACGACGAAACTTGCGAGCGCGACAATTTTTTTNGTTCCGGTGGAATCGAACTTGAAGCTCTGCACCTCGCGTCCTTTGTATACGGACGTAAGGCGCAGCATGTCTTCCAAATTCTGCGCTTGAAGTATGGTCTCTGCGGGCAGGTATTCCGCGTGATTCTGCGGAAGTACCTTTATTTTCATCTTGTCGGAATAGAATATGTCGTCAAGGTCGAGGTCGGCGAGCTTTATGAATTTCCTTACTTTGCCTTCCAAGCGCGANTGTGTTTTCAGCATTAGGATTGTCTTTTCCACAGGAATGTTGTTCATGTCAACAATTACGATGCGCGAGGCGAATGCGAAAAGTATGTCCGAAGCCTTTTTGAGCGAGGGAAAGGCTTCGGTATTTACTGTATGTATGAGAATGTCCGAATTTGACAGGGCCAATAGAATATGAATTACGCCTGTGTCNTTGCAAAAGAAATTTCCCTTTTCGTAGTCGCGCCTGTAGTAAGTGTCTAGGCTCTCGTTGCCGTAGGAATCCCTCTTTATTTGCGAGAACTCCTCGTAGACGTAGGTTTTGGTCGCCATGTCCAATTTGAANGCGAAACGCCATTCTTCTTCCTGCTCGATGAAATTCACCGCGAGCGAAACTTTCTTGCTTCNCGAAAACAGGTTCGCGGACATCTGNCAGGGNTGCTTCATGATTATGCCCCAGATCGCCCTAACGCATTTTATGAGGCATGTCTTTCCCACGTTGTTCGCGCCGAAAACGCAGGCGGTNTTNAGCACTTTTCCCGCGCCCNTTTGCGCCACGTTGTCCGCGAGGATTTTCGTCCGCATGTCCGCCTTCATTGAAAAAATCGCGTTGTTCTGATAGATGAACGCGTTGTTCATCTCGATTCGAGTGATCATGACTGTATTATAAGATAAAATAATGTTTGTGTCAATANTTTTCATAAAAAATAATTAAAAATATTTTTTATGAAANAAAAGAGCGTAAACATTGACTTATGGAGAGATGAATTTACGCCATATCCCATGATGGGATATGTACATAAGTGTGTGTGGGATATGTNNATAAGTGGACATGGGATATGGACATAAGTGTATNTGGGATATGGAGAGACGACCAGCGGATGTTTTGTTTGGGGCTAAAGTTGTTCTAAAAGCGAGACGATTTGACTTTTTATATGNCGGCGGTTCTGCGCAGTCTCGGATTCAAACAGCGTGGCAGGGGATATTTCGAGGGCATTGCAGATTTTTAGGATTGTGAGCACGTTTGGGCTTCGCTTTCCTGTTTCAATGAACGCCACGATGTTTTGCGAAAGGCCTGCTTCGAGGGCAAGATCTATTTGTGAAATATGACGTTTTTCACGCTCTTCCCGAAGCCTCTCGGCGAGACATTTCGCTTGTTTTTCTGGTGACAGCATTTTATTCAGTTTACCACATTTTTGTGTTGACAACATACACAAAAATGTGGTAANNTATACAATTATGTGTGTNTTNGCCANCACAAAACAGATGTTCCCATCGAACAATCGNATTTTGCAAGGAAANTTGTTTTGACACGCTACGCAATCCTCGTCGGGGCGACGGAACTTTCGGACGGAATGCAGAAAAGCCTCATCGGATTCAAGGACTTNCTCACAAGCGACGCTGGCGGAAAGTGGCAGGAAAGCGAAATTATGATTTGCGGGCCGATGGACTGGCAGCTCGTGCAGCTGCTCCAGTCGCGCCTGCGCGAGTATGACTTCGTGCTCGTCTACCAATGCCGCTTCTCGCGCGGAGAGTCGGAAGCAGACTGGAGCGGAAAACTGCGCTGCGTGACGGAAGGCGGGCGCGGCGTGTTCATTGGCGACACGTGCGATGAGGTTGTGAGCATGGAGGAGTTGGGCTATGAGCGCGTGGAAGCGGAAAGGTGAGACAGTGGGCTGAGCCGCGCATAAGCGACGGGATTAGGCTGGCGACCGCGCTCGGCATGGATGTAAGGGACTTGGCGGAGTGACGCGCAACTTTGTTACAAGAGCCGGTTTGGAAAAGTCGGCGGGCTTGCTCCGAAAACGCAGCGAGTTTTTTTCAAAAGCCAGTGATTTTTTACGGATAGTTATGGAAGAATACGAGATGCGAGACATGAAGAAAAATTACTCGCCCTTGAGGATTCGCTCCATTAGGCTGAACTTCGCTTTGAACACAATAAGGACTTCGCTGGGCTTCCTCGTTCCGCTCGCGACATTCCCGTATGTGTCGCGGGTTTTGGGACCGGAGAATCTCGGGCGGGTCGAGTTCGCCAATTCGGTCGTCTCGTATTTCGTGCTGTTCGCCGCGCTCGGGATTCCCATGTACGGAATGAGGGAAATCGCCCGCGTCCGGGGCGACGCTATGGCTCGGAGCAGCACGGTACTGGAGCTGGGGATTATCCTCTCGCTCTCGGTCGCCGCTTCGTATATTGCCTACTTTCCGATCGTGTTTCTTGTTCCGCAGCTGAAGGCCGAGGCGACGCTGCTCTTTATTGCCGCGCCCACGATTTTCTTGACCGACTTGAGCTTCGATTGGTTCTATGTCGGAATTGAGGATCAGTTGTACATCACCGTTCGCTACCTGATTACAAAGTTCATTCAGGTGGCTGCGTTGTTTTTGCTTGTGCATGACACGAACGATTTATATATATATGCGGCAATCAATGTGGGGCTTTCAAGTGTTTCCACTGTGTTCAACATGGCGCGGCTGAGGAAGTACCAGACGAAAGTTCCCCTGAAAGGATTGAATTTTGGAAGGCATATCAAGCCAGCCCTGTGCATATTCGCGGCGCAGGTCGCCACGAGCGTGTATATGAGCCTTGACGTCACGATGCTCGGCCTTATCCGCACGAAAGAGGAAGTGGGCGTTTACACGGCTGCCAACAGGATTGTGCGGATAGTGATTTCCGTGGTCACGTCCTTTTCGGCGGTGATAGTTCCGCGAATTGAAAACGCGCTCAAGGAAGGGGATTTTGAGGGGTACAAGGCATGCTTGGAGAAGTCGCTGCGATTCACCTTGATTCTCGCGCTGCCTTGCCTCGCAGGACTTGAGGTCGTCTCGGACGACTTGATCGCCGTGTTCGCGGGGGACAAATATGAGGGCGCGGTTATTGCGGTGCGGATGCTTTCCCCCGTCGTATTGATAGTGGGGCTTGCGAATTTCGTCGGCTTGCAGGTGCTGTTCGCGAACAGGCGTGAAAGCATGTACACGTTCGCTGTTTCGGTTGCTGCAATATGCAATTTTGTTTCGAACGCGCTGCTCATTCCGAGGCTCGGTCTTTACGGCGCGATCTTGGGAACGCTGATTGCGGAGTGCGTTGGACTTCTGGTGGAGGGCATTGCTGCGAGGGGATTCCTGCGGGACGCGGATCTTCGCGTGCAGGTGTGGAAATATGTTGTGGCGGTCGCCTTGATGTGTGCGGCGGTTTTTGGCTTGAAGTGGCTTTGTGAGGACGTGGCGCGGATTGCAAGGCTTGCTTTGTGCGTGGGATCGGGCGCAGTTGTGTATGTGGCGGTGTTGCTTGCGGTGAGCGAGAAGATGTCTATAGGGATTTTGCGGAGCGCAATGCGAAGAGTGGGGAGGGGAAGATGAAACTGTCAGCTGGCGTTGTGTGGTATAACCCTGAATCTTTGGGAAAGTAAAATTATGGAGGAAAAATAATGCATGAATATTCAACAAAGAAAAATAAAAACATGTTTTTGTTTTGGTTATCGGTTATTTCTGTTATAATCGCATCTTTTGTTATGCCTTTTTTGAATGAAATGGTGAGAAAGTGTAATTTTCAAAATTTTGCTCAATTAGCCAATATACTTGGTCTTAGTTTTTCAGCCTCCATTGTTTATACAGTAATTTACTTTTTAGTTTCGCATTTATTATGGAAAGCGAGATGTGTTCAAAAAATTTTGGGAATTCCAAATTTATCTGGCAAATGGGAATGCGTTGGCAAAGGCAGAAAACATGAAAAAAGTGATATAAATCAATGGTGTGGCACGATTGAAATTCAGCAAACAATGGACAAAATTCTGATCACTTTGAAAACTAAAGATTCTAACTCTACTTCAAAGAGTTTGTTGGCTGGGCTAAATACAATTTCAATCACAGAATGCGAATTGCTGTATAGATATGAGAATGAGCCTCATGTTGAAGTGCAAGAATTGCATCGCCACACAGGATCTTGTTCCCTCATATTTGATTTAAAACATAATACTGCGAAAGGCATCTATTTTACAGATAAAGATAGACTTTCCTTTGGCATAATGGAACTAAGAAAGGAGTGATATATTATGGATTATAACAAGCGATTACGGAATTTGTATTCTCGGCGTGAGGATTTGGCATCTATTCAAAATGTTAATTTTTCAAAGTCATTTGGAGTTGAAGCATATTATTCTATAAAGAATGCTACGGCTTGGAAATATGCGAAAGATGGAATGTCCGAAGTTCCAAACGATTATAGTGAGAAGTCTTTTGAAGAAGGAAATCGTATTATAGACCAACTTAAAGGCCGTTTATCTCAAGTAGAATTTAGGTTTCAAGGTTCTGTAACTACACGGACTAATATAAAATCATATAGCGATATTGATTTGCTTGTAATTACAACTAAGTTTTTCTCATTGGAGAAGGGAATTCCTAACTTGAATCCTTATAAAGGAAACTCTATGCAAGATTTGCAAAAACTTAGAGAGAAATGTATTTCGATACTGAAGGAAATATACTATACCGCAGGTGTCGAGCCTCACGCCAAATCAATAAAAATATCAGGAGGAAGCCTAAAGCGAATGATAGATGTCGTTCCTGCGAATTGGTATGATACAAAAGAATATAGGCGTGAGAATAATGAAATTTATAGAGGAGTCGAAGTGTTTAATGCAGAGGAAAAGAAGCGTTTTGCGAATTTTCCTTTTTTGTTAAAAGAGCAAATTGAAAAAAAGGACAAGGATACAAACGGCTATTATAGAAAATGCGTTCGATTGGCAAAAAACCTCAAATGCGATTCAGAGACAAAAATTTTAGAAAATTTTTCAAGCTATGACATTCAATCCCTGTTTTTCTATATGGATTTTGATTATTTGAGGCAGCAAAAAGATGACTTTTATGTTATTCCGAAAGTTGTTGAATATTTGCAAGATCTCATTTCGCATTCTCAGAAATTCTTATCTCTAGAAGTAATAGATGGAACAAGAAAAATTTCAGATAGAGTTTCGCAAAAAGAATTAAGAGCATTGTTTGATGAATTTTCTGAGTTGAAAGGATATGTTGTTGGATAATTTTGTAAAAGAGAAATTCAGTTTTGATGTGTTATAAGGTGGGAACAAATGATCAGTATAGCGATGGCGACATACAACGGCGAGAAATATTTGCGCGAGCAGCTGGAGTCAATCTTTGCGCAGACGTACCAGAATTTTGAGTTGATTGTCTGCGACGACTGTTCCACGGATTCGACGGTGCAGATTCTTCGAGAGTACGAGAAAAATGACTCTCGGATAAAAATTTTTGTGAATGAAGAGAATCTCGGTTTCAAGAAGAATTTTGAGAAGGCGATCGGGCTTTGTTCGGGCGACTATATTGCGCTGAGCGATCAGGACGACATTTGGCTGCCGGAGCATTTGGATATATTGATTAACAATATTGATGGTTTTGATTTGGTGGGAGGTAATGCTGTTTTAATTGATGCAGACGGAAATGAATTGGGGATAGATATGCTTGATGTTCTTGACTTAGGAGATTTGCCTAAAACTCAAGACGATTTTGAAAAATTTTTAATGCACAAAAATATCTTTCAAGGGTGTGCCTGTCTTGCTACAAAAGGACTTTTATCAAGGTGTTTGCCGATTCCACCCGATGTAAGATTTCATGATTGGTGGTTTGCAATTGTGGCATGCTCTGAAAATGGAGTTAATTATGTCAAAATTCCTATTTTGAAATATAGGCAGCATGGAAAAAATATCACAGAGAATAAGAAATACTCGGTTATAGAAAGGACAAAAATATTCTTTTTCAAACGGAGAAAAAAATCAAAAGACTCTTATTATTTGAAGAAAATTTCATTTTTGCTCGAATATAAAAGGTTTTCGAGAAACTCTATGGAATGTGAAAATGCAATTATGTATTACGAAAATTGTCTAAAAAAAAGCATAAAGGCAGTGCCTTATTTTATCAGGAATTATGAGGACATATATCATTCTAGACACAAGAAATGGGGGGGGGGTATTTGTGGGTAGGATGATGAATTTGTTTATCTAATGGAAAACAGAATTATGTTGTATATAGTTGCAGACACACAATATGAATTGACTCAAAGAATCTTGTCTGAAATAAGCATCTGTGAAGTCAAAATCATAGATGTGCGGAATTATTTTAAATATAAATCGAAACTTCTAAAGAAAATATGCACCTTATTTTTTTTGCTGAATTTCAATCCTTCATGTCGGTTTTATTTTTCAACTGCTTTTATCAAAAAAATAAAAGATATAAATGCAGATGATTCAATTCTGTTTTGGGATATATATTCTCTTGACTTAATCAATGGAATTGCTTCCGTAAGTAAATCTAAAAATATAAAAGTTTTCTTTTGGAATTCACTAGGAAATAATAAATCAATTAAAGAAAATTTGCGGTTAAAAAAAATCGAAAAAATGAAGAAACAGGTTGAGTTTCTTACATTTGATTATTTTGATGCGAAGAAATATGGTTTTAAAATTACGAATCAAATTTGCTATGACCCTGACAAATACTTTGTGGAAACAAATCATCTTAAGGATTCCGATGTGTATTTTGTTGGACTTGACAAGGGAAGATATGAAACTTTGAATTCAATTTATGAGAATATTACCTCCTTGGGATTTTCTTGCGATTTCAGTATTGTCCGCGATAAATCTTCACCTGTCGAAATTAACTCTAGTTTTGGATTAAGCAGTTTAACTTTTGAGGACAATATCGCCCATATTAACAAAACAAAAACTTTGCTGGAAATTGTAAAAGAAAACCAAACTGGATTGACAATGAGGACGCTAGAGTGCCTTTGCTTTAAGAAGAAGCTGATAACGAATAATAAAAATATTGAGAATTATGAATTTTATTCTCCAAAAAATATTTTTATTCTAGGAAAAGATGAAAATATTGAAGCTTTTTTGCAAGGTGATTTTGATGACTCAATAAAATTCGATAAGTCAAATTATCTGATTGATACATGGTTGGAGAAAAATCTATGGAGCATAGATAATGAATGTTTAACGATGCAACAGAAGAAAGGTGCGGAGCAAAATTAACTATGGAAGAAAACAATCCAAAAATTTCATGTATAGTCCCTGTCTACAATGTTGAAAAGTATCTCAAACGGTGTATTGACAGTATCCTCGCCCAAACATTCACGAATTTTGAGTTAATCTTAGTTGACGATGGCTCATCAGATTGCTGTCCCGCTATTTGCGATGAGTATGCAAAAAAGGATGAGCGTGTGCAAGTTATTCACAAGGAAAACGGCGGGCTTGGATATGCTAGAAATTCCGGGCTTGATATTGCTCGAGGGAAGTATATTACATTTGTAGATAGTGATGATTATATTCCCAACAATGCAATGGAAATACTTATGGCGAATATTAAGGATTCTGATTTATGCGCGGGAGAACACATTAGTTTTAAAGAATCAACGCCAAAATATAAAAACTCAATCAAAAGTGAGGTTCTTTATACAGGGGAGATTTTTAGAAATATTCTCAATATAAAACTTCCATATAACTATCAATTTGGAAAGTTATATAAAAAAGAATTATTTGAAACTGTGCGATATTCAAATTTGCTTTATGAGGATGTTGAAATTAACTATAGGTTACTTTCACAATGCAAAAAGGTGACAATTTGCTATTCTGTTGTGTACTTTTACAATGTGGGAAATCAAAATTCTATAACCTCCTGTCATTTTACGAAAAGACATTTTGATCAAATTTTAACAGCAAGGATACTTTCTGAAAATGTGGAAAAGAACTTTCCATTTCTAAAAGCCAACTGTAGAAAATATTTTTGTAATACAAATCTTGTTGTTCTAAAGAGATTAATGAAAAGCAAATGCACAAAAGAATTTCCAACACAATATAGGGAAATAATGAATTGTTTTTATAAAAACAAAAAATACCTTTTCACAGACCTTAAATTATCAAAAAAGATAAAGGTTTTATTAAAAATTGTTTTTTTCGATTTTTACTTTTTATTTACAAAGTCTTTTATAAGCGCGAGGTAGAAATAATGGGGACTTATTTTTTATATAATTCAATTTTAATTATCGCTGCCTCTTTTGCATATTTTTCAGAACATGAGAAAACTGCTAAAGGCAGGCTTTTTTCCCGTGTTGTTGTTTTTCTTGCCTTGTTTCTGCCTTCTGTGTTGAGATATAACACAGGCACAGATTATTTTAGTTATGTTAATATATTTAAAAATTTAAATTCTTATAGCCAATCTGTAGAAAAAGGATTCTATGTATTAAATGTGTTAATAAAAAAACTTGGATTTGGAACACAATGGATTTTTGTATTTTCCGCTTTGCTTATTTATTTCCCTATTTCCTTTTTCACTGGCAGGGATAATTTCTTTTGCCTAATATTTGTATACTTGACAATGGGGTTTTATTTCAAATCATACAACACACTGCGGCAATACATTTCCGTTTCTTTTGTAATATCGGCAATATTCTTTTTTAGGCGGAATCATAGTTTTTTAGCACTCATTGATTTACTGTTAGCCTTTGCTTTTCATTTTTCTTCCATTTTGTTGATACCGTTTATTGTTTTATATCCACTTAAATACAAGAATAATGTTCTTCCGATTTCTCTAATGATTGCTGGCGTTGTAGTCTTGATGGCATTTAATGTGTTTCAGATGATTTTAGACATTTTATCTGTGCTTGGTTTTCAATATGCAAGATACGCATCTTCAAGTTTTTATACTTCAAAAGTTCAGTTAGGCACTGGACTTGGCATGCTTCTAAAAATATTCCCCTGTATCCTAACAGTTTTTATGACTAAACGATTGGTTTCAAAAAGTGAAGGAAAATCATTCTCTGTTACGGCAAATATGTTTTTTTTATTTTCATATATCTTGGCGGCTCAATTTATAATTTTAGGTCGCGTTCGCGATTTTTTTGTTTTTATTCCCCTTCTGTATTGGGGGGACACTTTGAATATTAAAAACAAATATTCAAAGATTTTCAGAATCGGTTACTTCTTTTTACTGGTAATTTTATTTGAGCATGATATAAGAACTCAGACTAGAGATGTTTTTTCAAATTCGATTTATCCATATATTTCAATATTTGAAAAATTTAACTGAAAAAGAGGACGAAATAAAATGATCAGCGTCTGCATGGCGACCTACAACGGTGAGCGCTTTATTCGAGAACAAATTGACTCAATCCTGCCGCAGCTTAGCACGGAAGACGAACTGATAATCAGCGATGACGGAAGCACGGACGGCACACTTGGAATCCTCGCAGGATACGCAGCCGCCGATGCACGGGTGAAAGTACTACACCATGAGAAAGAAATCTCGCAAAGTCCATATCGCAACTTTCGGTATGCAACAAAAAATTTTGAAAACGCACTTCGTCATGCAAGCGGCGACTATATTTTTCTTTCCGATCAGGACGATGTATGGCTTCCTGAAAAAGTGACTGTCTGCATGAGATTGTTGGAAATCTACGACTGCATCGTGCATAATTACCGCGTTATTGACGTAGATGGAAATCTGATTGAAGAGGCGCATTTCCGAACAAAACCAGTGCACAATCAGCTTTTTATGAATGTTGTTGACAATCATTTCAGAGGCTGTTGTCTGGCATTAAAAGCTGAGATTTTAAGATATGCGCTCCCTATTCCCCTGAATGTAATCGGGCATGACTATTGGATAGGATGTCTCGCTGCGCATTATGGCACCGTTCATTATGAAATGAGACCTCTTATAGCTTACCGCAGGTATTCAGATTCTGTGTCAGGAAAAAGGAAACGGAATGTATATGGGAGGGGGGGGGTATTATATGCTTTCAGCCACCGTTTCATGTTGCTTGGTAATATCTTAAAACGATTATGGGAGCGGAAAATATGAAACGAGTAATAACATACGGAACGTTTGATCTCTTGCATTATGGGCATATCAATCTGCTCAAGCGCGCAAGGGAACTGGGCGACTATCTTATCGTCGCGCTGTCTACCGACGAATTCAACTGGGATTCCAAGCGGAAGCAGTGCTATTTCAGTTATGAAAAGCGGAGGCAGCTTCTTGAGGCGGTACGCTATGTCGATTTGGTTATTCCTGAAGAAAGCTGGGAACAGAAGCGTTCTGATATTCAATTGTACAAAGTCGATACATTTGTGATGGGCGACGACTGGCAGGGAAAATTCGACTTTCTGAAAGATTTGTGCGAAGTCGTCTACCTTCCGCGAACGCCGGAAATATCGACTTCGCAGATCAAAAACGACATCGGAGGAAAAAAATGACGGATATCCGGCGGATGCAGCTTGAAATCGTTTCGATGATGGAAAAAGTTGACGCTCTTTTTCAGCGTGAGGGAATTACGTACACACTGCTCGGAGGAAGCGTGCTCGGTGCTGTCAGACATGGCGGCTTTATTCCATGGGACGACGATATGGACATAGGCGTGTTCAGGAAGGATTTTGCCCGTGCGGAACAGCTTCTTTCCAGCTTGCATCCGTATCAATATGAGCGCGCAGAGGAACATATTGTTCCAGATGCTCCGATAGGTCATCTTCATTTGGTGAACGATACATACCCGATCAGCAATGCTCCGACCATAGATGTGTTCGCCTTGGACACGGTTCCGTCAGACAGACGGAAATGGAAGCGGCTCAGAATGACGGCGAACCTGCATCATCTTGCAGTGCTGGGCAGAGCACCTGAGCACCGGGGGCGGATGAACAAAATCATATTTTCCATCTTCTTTAAAATTGTTCCCAAGAAAATGCTGTCTTTTATCAAGCGCAAAACCTTGAAAAGCATAACGGATTGTAGCGGCTACGACGGAAAATGGACGGGCAATATTTTCGGAGCATATACGGAACGGGAATATTTTCCTACGGAAATGTACGCGGAACTTGAATGGCGGAATTTCGAGACACTCTCACTTCCCATTCCGAAGCAGCACGACGAATATCTGACGCAGCTTTACGGCGATTATATGACGCTTCCTCCACTCGAGCAGAGAGTGCCAAAGCATAGGGATATTTGATTTATGCCAAGAAATCTTTTCAAAAAATAACGGAGAACCGCCATGCCCCAAGTTTCCATCATCATGCCGTGCCACAACGGTGAAAAATATGTCGCCGACGCAATCCGATCCGTACAGAGCCAGACGTTCACGGACTGGGAGCTGCTCGTCATCGATGACGCGTCGTCTGACAATTCCGTGTGCGTCATAGAAGAATTCTGCAAAAATGATTCCCGCATAAGACTTCTTCGCAACGAAAGGCCGACGGGAATGCCCGCCACGCCGCGCAACGTCGGGATCAGTGCCGCCTGCGGACGCTACATCGCGTTTCTCGACTGCGACGACCTGTGGCTTCCGACAAAGCTCGAACGCCAGCTCCCGCTCTTCGGGACAAAGGATGTCGCCGCCGTCTTTTCGTACTACGGCAAAATGGACGGAAGCGGAGACTACGGTGCGAGTGCGATTCCATCTCCCGCCTTCGTCTCCTACGAATACATGCTGAACGGAAACTGCATCGGAAACCTTACGGGAATGTACGACACGCAGAAATGCGGCAAGGTATTCCAGAAGGAAATCCGCCATGAGGACTACCTGATGTGGCTCGAAATCCTGCGCAAGGGCTTATACGCCGTGAACACGAACACGGTAGAGGCGGTGTACCGGGAAAGCGGCTCGTCCGTCTCCGGCAGCAAGCTACGGGTGTTCGGCTGGCAGTGGCACATACTGCGCCACGAGCTGAACCTTCCGCTGCACAAGGCGACGGTCTGCTTCCTCCGCTATGCGGCGGGCGGATTTTTGAAACGGCTGAGATAGACAGACATAATTAAGAAAAGAGGGAATTATGGAACACTCGTCAATTATATGGACAATTCTTATGCAATTACACACGCACGGCGGCATCGCCGTAGACTTCCATGTCACCACGCTTTCCGATGGCGATGATGAAGACCTCCACCGTCTCATGTCGGACGCGGTAGACAATCCGCACCCGCTTTTTGTCCACGTACATCTTGTGGCAGCCCGCGAGATTGAAACCGTTCCTGTTGCCAAGCTCCTCGCCGAGCTGAGGACTGCGGGAAAGCTTTGCAATCTGCTTGAGGACGAGACGCTTGACGCTCCCCTCAAGTTTATGAAGTTCGTCCGCTGCCTTTGGATGAAAGAGGATCTTATAGTTCATCTTCTCCAATTCCTTCGGCCGCAAGGATGTCCGCAAACGGAATGTACGCGCTCTCCGGGGCGGATTCCCGCTCGGCGACCGTCGCGGCAATTTCGGCGCGCTCGCACTGCTCCGCGGCCTCAACAAGGCGTTCGTACTCATCGACCGGGAGCAACACTGCCTCCATTTCATTGTTCCGTATCACCGCGACTTTCTGCCGCGTCCTGTCGGCAAGGCTTTTCAGGACGGCGGAAAACTGCCGGACAATGTTCGTCGAGGAGATGATTTCGTTCCGTGAAAAAGACACCATATATCGCTCCTGTAGCAGGATATTATACATATAATTATGCATGGAATTGTCAGAAAGTCAACCGTGCAGACAATTTTTTTCCAAGGAGGACAACATGACCATAACCATAATCGGCGGCTCTGGCTTTGTGGGAACTCGATTAACGAAGAGGCTTCTTGAAGCTGGGCATAACGTAAGAATCGCGGACAAGCGCAAAAGCGCGGCACACCCGGAGCGGTGGATTCGCTGCGACATACGGAACGCGCCAAACGAGACGGACGAATTCCCCGAAAGCATCACCGACGCCGACACCGCGCCCGGCGCGGACAGAATCGCGCGGGAAGCACAGCCGATGCGCTCGCTCCTTGAGGCGCTTGAAGGGAGCGACGCGGTGGTGAACCTCGCCGCCGAGCACCGCGACGACGTGACGCCGAAATCGCTCTACGACGACGTGAACGTGCGCGGCAGCCGGAACGTCTGCGACGCATGCTCGCGGCTCGGAATCCGCAGGATAGTCTTCACCAGCTCAGTCGCCGTCTACGGCTTCGCGCCCGCTGGGACTGACGAGGGCGGCGCGATCAAATATTTCAACGACTACGGACGGACAAAATATCTTGCCGAGGGGCAGTACCGCGAATGGCTCATGGAAGACGCGGCGAACTCCGCCGTGATCATTCGCCCGACGGTCATCTTCGGCGAGGGCAACCGCGGCAACGTCTACAACCTGCTGCGCCAGATCGCGGGCGGGAAGTTCCCGATGGTCGGGCGCGGCACGAACCGCAAGAGCATGAACTACGTGGAGAACGTCGCCGCGTTCATCCAGTTCTGCTTTGAGAACGGGGAAACGCTGCCTTGCCTTGAAAAGGACTTTGACGGGACTGCGGCCGGGAAGCTCTGCCTTTTCAACTACTGCGACGAGCCGGCCTACGACATGAACGGCCTCGTCCTCGACGTGTACAGGCATCTCGGAAGGCCGAGGGAACGGCTGTTCCACTTCCCGTACTGGCTCGCGTACTGCGGCGGGAAATGCTTCGACCTGCTCGCGCTCGTCCTGCGCAGGAAGTTCGCCGTGAGCGCGATCCGCGTGAAAAAGTTCTGCCAGGACACGTACTTTGTGGGGAGCAACATCAAGCAGACGGGCTTCGCTCCGCCAGTCAGCCTTGAGGACGGGCTGCGCGCGACGATCGAGTACGAGTTCATAAACAAGGTGCAGGGGCATACGTTCCGCTGCGAGTGAGCGGAGATTTGATTCTTGCGGAAAGGGCATTGCCCGGCTTTCATTACTGCCATTACTCACCACTCGTGAGTAATGGCAGTAACGCCACATGAGCAACTTTGTTTTCAATTCAAAACTTAAAAAACTGAGCAAGGCTCCTCAATTCTTGCTTAAGTGTTTACAAAAAATTATGATTGTTTTGCTGTGCTCTGTGTATTCAATGATTTGCGCATTGCTATGATATTCAGACAAGCCTTGTTTTAGCTCCAATGGGAGTCGAACCCATCTCTCCGCCTTGAGAGGGCGATGAACTAAACCGATATTCGATGGAGCCGTAAATCACTTCGTGATTTTTTACGCGCGTTGCCTTGCTCGCGAAATGATTCGCCTGCAAAGCCCGCGAATGTTTTGAAAATCGCCTTGCAATTTTTCAAAACAAAAAGCCGCGTCTTGCGGCTATTTCCCCAAGGAGGATTCGAACCCCCACAGTCAGAACCAGAATCTGAAGTGCTACCATTACACAATCGGGGAAAGTTTAGCAATTATATCCCGTTTGAAAAAAAATGTCAATACCAAAAAAGAAAAATCGCCTTGCGCGCAATGTCGCTTTGTTTGCGCCATTTTTAAATGCATTCAAGCGATTGAAATTTTCAGATTTTTGCATTACAATAGAAATTATGAATGCGGAAAAAAACGCCGCGCTTTTTGCGGGAATCGATGTTGGCTCTACGACGACTAAACTTGCGGTGTGGGACTGCGCGGCGCAAAAATTGATTTATTCGCAATACAAGCGGCATCACGCCCATCAAAAGAAAAGCGTTTTGACGGCATTGGAAGAATTGCGCGCGCGTTTTGGTGGCGCGGAAATTCGCATCGCGATGACTGGCTCTGGCGCGAAGCCTGTGGCGTTGGAATTGGATTTACCGTTCGTGCAGGAAGTGGTGGCGAATTCCATCGCGCTCAAAAAATTTTATCCGCAAGTGAACACCGCGATTGAATTGGGCGGACAAGACGCGAAAATGATTTTCTTTTCGCGCGAAGAAAATTCCACAGAAAAAAATTCTTCCGAGCCTAAGCTCGTTGACATGCGAATGAACGGAAGCTGCGCGGGAGGAACTGGCGCGTTCATAGACGAAGTGGCTTCAATTTTGAAAACGCCCATCGAGGAATTTGACGCGCTTTCGAAAAAAGGAAATTGCGTCTACGATATTTCGGGGCGTTGCGGTGTTTATGCCAAGACGGACATTCAGCCGCTTTTGAATTCGGGCACGGCAAAGGCGGACATCGCTTTGAGCGCGTTCCACGCGATAGCGAAGCAGACGATTGGCGGGCTTGCGCAAGGCTTGGAAATAAATCCGCCTGTCGCGTTTGAAGGCGGCCCGCTCACTTTCAATACGCAGCTCGTTCGGGTTTTCGAAGAGCGGCTTGGGCTTGAGGCGGGGGATTCCGTTTTGCCCGAGCATCCCGAAACGATGGTCGCTTTGGGNGCGGCTCTTTCNATTTCGGATTTGTTCAAAAATTTCGAGCAAAAGAATTCCCTCGATGATTTGATTTCGATTTTACAAAATTCGCTTTCGCAAAATTCTTNGTCAAAAAGTTGCGAATCCATGGAAGAAGGCGAGCGCACTTCTTCAAAACCTTTTTTCGATTCCGAGGAAGAAAAGAATTCTTTTTTTGAACGGCACGCGAAAAAAAGACCGAAAGTTTATTCTTTCGCGCCGGGCGAAAGTGTGCGCGCGTATTTGGGAATTGATTCGGGAAGCACCACGACGAAATTTGTTTTGCTTGACGAAGACGAAAAAATCATCGACTACTTTTATTCGAGCAACGAAGGCGATCCGCTTTTGGTGGCGAAAAACGCGCTCATAAAAATGCGCGAGCGTTACAAGGCGCAGGGTGTTCACTTGGAAATTCTTGGCGCGGGTTCTACAGGCTATGGCGAGCTGCTTTTCAACAAGGCGTTTGATACGGAATGCCATGTCGTGGAAACCGTGGCGCATGCCGCCGCAGCGAGCCATTTTGTTGGCGACGTGGATTTTTTGTTGGACATAGGCGGACAGGATATGAAAGCCATTTGGCTTTCGGGCGGAATCATCACGAACATTTTGGTGAACGAGGCGTGTTCATCCGGATGCGGTTCGTTCTTGCAAAATTTCGCGGACTCCCTTGGAATCAAAGTCGAGGACATCGCGGCTACCGCGTTCAATTCAAAAAATCCCGCCGTGCTTGGAAGCCGCTGCACGGTTTTTATGACGAGCAGCATCGTTACCGAACAGCGGAACGGAAAATTGCCCGAAGACATTATGGCGGGCTTGTGCCGTTCGATAATCCAAAATGTTTTTACGAAAGTAATCCGCGTTTCGAATATCGAATCTCTCGGAAGGCGAATCGTCGTTCAGGGCGGCACTTTCCAAAATGATGCCGTTCTTCGCGCGATGGAAGAATACACCGGCCGCCAAGTGATTCGCGCTCCTTACCCCGGAATAATGGGCGCGATTGGTGCGGCGCTTTTGACAAAAGAAAAATTGACGAATTCGAATTCCGCGCAAGTTCCTCGCACTTTTATCGGGCTTGACGCGCTGGACGAATTTTCGTATACGCAGACGGCAAATCTTCCTTGCCCGTTTTGCGCAAACCATTGCAAACGCACTCTTGTAAAATTTTCAAACGGAAACGAATTCATAACGAACAATCGTTGCGAGCGCGGCGAAATTCTTGGCGATCCAAAAGACGAAATCGTGATTCAAAAACTCAAAGGACAAAAGACGCAAAAGGCGAAAGACTTGTTCAAATTGCGGCAGGAACTTTTGTTCAAGGATTACAGGATTTCTCGCCACGCGAAAAAGCGGAACATCACAATCGGAATTCCACGAGTGCTTTCGTTTTGGGAAACGATGCCGTTTTGGACGACGTTCCTAAAATCGATGGGCTTTGATGTAAAACTTTCAGATGTCAGCACGCGCAAAATGTACGAGGACGGACTTGGCGCGGTGGCGAGCGACACGGTTTGCTTTCCCGCGAAATTGGTGCACGGCCATTTGCGCAATCTTGCCGCGAAAAAAGTTGACAGGATTTTCATGCCGATTATAGCTACTTACGAATCGCAGAATTCGCAGGAAACAAGCCGCTACATGTGCGCGATCGTAAAAGGCTATTCTTGGGTGATAAAAAATTCCGACAATCCTTTGCGCCGCTGGAACATTCCTTATGACGCGCCGATTTTTTTCTGGTACAACACCACCGACCGCAACAGGCAGCTCGAATCGTATTTCATAAAAAATTTCGGCATTTCAAAATTTCGCATTGACAGGGCGATTTATTATGCGGACAAAGCCATGGCGAATTTCAAGCAGAGTTTGCAAAACGCCGCGCAGGAAATTTTGGATGACGTTCAGCAAAAAAATAGTTTTGCAGTCGTTCTCGCCTCGCGTCCGTATCAAAACGATCCGCTTGTGAACCATTCGCTTTCCGAACTTTTCACGCAGGAAGGAATTCCTGTCTTGACAGCGGATTCGATTCCCGGACTTGAAAATGTCGATTTGAGCAAAAGCCGTTTGGAAATCGTGAACAATTTTCACGCGCGAATGATTGGCTCGGCGATTTTGGCTGCCGAAAATCCCAATTTGGAATTCGTGCAGTTCGTGAGTTTTGGTTGCGGGCACGACGCTTATTTGAGCGATGAAATTATTCGCGTGATGAAAGAAATTTCCGGAAAGTCGCCGCTCATTTTGAAAATGGACGAAAGCGACGTGCAAGGTCCTTTGCGAATTCGGGTTCGCTCGTTCTTGCAGACGATTGGAATGAAGCGCGACTTGAACAAAAAAATCGAAGTGAAAAATTTGCCCGAGCCTTACAAAGTGAAATTCACAAAAAAGGATGCGCGCGAAAAAATCGTGCTTGTGCCGAACACTTCGCATGCGTTCAGCAGAATTATGGCGGCGGCGATGGCGACGCAAGGATTGAAAACCGTTCCCCTCCCTGTCGGGCGCGAGAACGCGATTCGGCTTGGAAAAAAATATGTGCACAACGACATTTGCTTTCCGGCGCAAATTGTTATNGGCGAAGTTTTGGACGCGCTCGAAAGCGGCAAGTACGANAANGCGCAGGTGGCGGTGGGCACTGGAAAATACATNGGCGACTGCCGTCTCACGCATTACGCCGCACTTTTGCGGAAGGCTTTGGACGATTCGGGATTTCAGAATGTNGCNATTGTTACGAANGACGACGCGGACTTCCACCGCCTTCATCCCGGCTTCCGCCTCAATATGTTCACCGCGCTNAAAATGGCGACCGCGCTTCCGATGATTGACGTGATGGANGANTTGTTGCGNAAAATNCGGCCTTACGAAAAAATTGCGGGAAGCACCGAAGCCGC
Source organism: Treponema sp. (assembly GCA_014804005.1). Taxonomy (GTDB): domain Bacteria; phylum Spirochaetota; class Spirochaetia; order Treponematales; family Treponemataceae; genus Treponema_D. The sequence goes on from JAAVAP010000003.1 coordinate 82,836, forward strand.
CTTTGAAAAGGGAATGGATTTTATCGTGCAAGGAATTTCCGAAGGAGTCGGCGCGACGAAAAAAGGNTTTGCCAAGGCGATTGACTTGATGAANNAAGTCGAATACGACAGGACGAATTTGCGTCCGCGAGTTTTGATTGTCGGCGAATATCTTTTGAATTTCCATCAAGGCGCGAATCGCGACATCGAACTTTACCTCGAGAAAAACGGATTTGAAATCATCGAAGCGCGAATGAGCGATGTCATTCAAAAAAATTATTTCGCGCAAAACGCGCAGATAAAAGAAAATTCGCTTACGCGGCCGCTCGGCGAAAAAATCATGATGGCGATGACNAACTACTTTTTTGAAATCGCGCATGCTTGGACGGACAAAATCGCGGCGCGGCATCCGCTTTACAAAAAAGCCGCNCGNCTCAAGGAAATNGCGAAAGGNTCGGACGAAATAATTTACCACACGTTCGATTCGGGAGAAGGAATTCTTATTCCTGGCGAAATNATTCACTATGCGAAAGANGGNTGNCGCAATTTCATAATCTTGCAGCCNTTCGGNTGCCTNCCNAATCACATAATCGGGCGCGGCGTTACCAAGCGGCTNAAGGAANTTTTTCCTGACGCGCAAATTCTTCCTTTGGATTATGATCCCGATGTGAGTTTTGCGAACATCGAAAATCGNCTGCAAATGCTGATTATGAACGCGCAGAAAATGTGACGCGGTTTTGCGAGCGGTTGTGTCGTTCAGTGCGATACAAATCCGCTTGAAAAAAAATTCGCTTTGGGCTAAATTATGGCAATGTCAATTCCACGTCCGATGAAATCAATTTGCGTTGCGCTGGCAACATTCCTCGCATTGTTTTTCGCGCTTCCGCATTTTCTCTTGCCGAAAAATCTGCCGTATTCTTTTGCGCTGTATGACAAGGACGGAATTCTTTTGGGCGCGACTTGCGCGAGCGACGGGCAATGGCGATTTGAGCCGGACGAAGTGCCTGAGCGTTTTAAAATTGCGCTGGTCAATTTTGAGGACAAAAGATTTTATTTTCATTCGGGGGTGGATTTCATTTCTGTTGCGCGAGCGTTCGCTTCCAACAAAAGGGCGGGAAAAATAGTTTCGGGCGGCTCGACAATCACGATGCAAACAATTAGGCTTTTGCAAAATTATCCGAAGCGAACTTACGGGCAAAAAATAAAGGAAGTGTTTTTGGCGATTTTGCTTGACGCCCGATTTTCCAAGAAAAAAATATTGGAGCTATATTGTGCGCTTGCTCCGTTTGGCGGAAACGTCGTGGGCTTGGAGGCGGCTTCTTGGAGATATTTCGCGCGGCCGAGCAAAGATTTGACTTGGGCGGAAAGCGCGGCTTTGGCGGTGCTTCCCAATCAGCCTTCGCTTGTTTTTCCCGGAACGAACGACGAGATTTTTCTTCNAAAACGCAATTCTCTTTTGACAAAACTTTTCAAAAAAAAATATTTGAGCGAAGAAGAATATGCNCTTGCNTTGANCGAGCCGCTTCCGAAAAAAGCGCGTCCTCTCCCGAATGGCGCGTTGCATTATCTTGAGTATTTGAAATCGACTTCGCCTCNCAAAAATAAATTCCATTCCACTTTGGATNCATCGCTNCAACAAAACGCCGCCCGAATTGCGGAATATTGGTCGCAGGAATTTTCGCGTCAGGGAATAAACAATTTGGCTTGCCTGATTGTGCGGACAAAAACTGGAGAGCCGCTCGCCTANNTTGGAAATACTGGCCGCGAACGCAATTCGAAAAATTACANNGTGGACATCGTGAATTCGCGNCGAAGTTCGGGAAGCCTTTTAAAGCCGTTTTTATTCGCGGCGATGTTGGACAANGGAATGNTNNTGCCGCAACANTTGGTGATGGANGTTCCCACGCGAATCGGAAATTACAAGCCTGAAAACAATGTCAACACATATTGCGGAGCGTTGCGCGCGGACGAGGCNTTGAGCCGNTCTTTGAACATTCCCGCCGTGCGCGAATTGCGCGAGTACGGAATCACGCAGTTTTTGGATTACCTGAAACTTTGCGGCTTTACCACGCTTGACCGTTCGGCGGAATACTACGGGCTTCCTTTGATTTTGGGCGGCGGCGAAATCACGCTATATGAAGCGGTCTTGGCTTATGCGTCATTTATGAATGCATGTTCAAATGTTAATATATTCAATAAACAATTCCCTGTGAGTGCGGGCGCGGCGTATCTTACTTTGAATGCGCTTGAAAAAGGAACTCGCCCTGCGGAAGAGGCACTTTGGCAATCTTACGCCGNGTCAAGAAAAATCGCTTGGAAGACAGGCACTTCAAACGGAAAGCGCGACGCTTGGGCAATCGGAGTGACGGCGGANTACACNATCGGNGTNTGGGTTGGAAATGCGGAAGGGCAGGGGAGCGAAAACCTGCGCAGCATGGCGACNGCCGCTCCNGTGCTTTTTGATTTGTTTTCGATTATGCCGAATCCAAAAGAAAAATNTTCTGTTCCTAGCTACGCGCTTTGCGAGCAAAAAGTTTGCGCTGATTCTGGATTNGNNGCGAGCGAAAATTGCAACGAAACAAAAATTGCGTTGCGTCCGTCCGCCNCGCCTTTGGGCAANCTTTGTCCGTATTGCAAAATAGTTTCGCTNACTCCCGACAAAAAATTCCAAGCGACCGTTTCGGACATGAAAGGCGAATACGAAGGTTTNCTCCCCGTAACCGAAAAACGCTTTGTGCTTCCTCCGTCAATCGAATATTATTACACGAAGCAGGCTTTTGGCTACAAGCACTTGCCGCCGTTTTTGCCGNANCATCAATTCGCGCAAAGGGAAGAACTTTCGATTTTGTTTCCTGAACAAGGCGCNCAAATAATTCTTCCNATNGAAATTGANGGCACNCCTGGGAACACCGTGATGCAAGCGGCATCGCGTTCGAAATCCGCCGTGCTGTATTGGGATTTGGACGGCGATTTTTTGGGAGAAACTCNAGGCGAGCACACAATGGCTTTGCGTCCGCCAGTGGGATGGCACACGCTCACAATAACCGATTCCAATGGAACTCGNCGGACAAGGCAGTTNAAGATTGTTGAAGACGGAATGTGATTCGAGCGTATGGGTTGTTGATGCCCTGCCGCTTTTGNAAAAANTACNNTNTGNAGAAAAANCATTCNAAAGNCATTTACAANNNCNCNGNTATTTNNTATACTTTTATAGATACTATATCATCAAGGAGTTTTTATGAAAAAGTNCANCAACCTGTATGGGGGGGGGTAAAAAGNATCGCGTAAAATTCGTATCCCTCATTCTCGCCACAAGTCTTGCATTATCATGCACATTTTTTTCCTGCGCGAACGCCAGTGGCGGCGGAAGCGACAATCCAGGCGGCAATGGTGACNNGACAACGGGTGAAAACGACCCCCAATCACTTTCCAGCGCAAGATGGAGCTGCACAACTTCGGAAGAAGAGACCGNCATTGGAAACAAAGTGAGCGAAGTGCTCTGCCTTTTCGACGACAACAAATTCGAACTGCGCAAAAATATTTCCTACGAAGACATTTCGTTCTTCCAAACTTTCTACAAAGGAACTTACGAGGGCAGCGTCATAAAGGGCATGACGTTCGCTATTAAAGAAGAGCTTGACACCGCAGATTTTGACGATGAGATGAATCAGGTATTCAATTTGGAAAACGCAGACGCAAAAAACGCGCGGAGCGTAATGGCGACTACCCGCGCAGTTTCTTTGTCGGACATTGCCGCAATCCTTGACGCATGCCGAGCAAAGTTGAAGGACGCAAAGTTCAAAACAGTGACAGATAAAAGTATGTCGCTTGAAAAGAAAACGGAAGATAATTCTGTCGTCTTGATAGACGTAGACGGCAATGAAAATGATGTCGTGGAAAATGCGGTGGACGGTTACATCAATTTGGATGGCTTTTTGCTCACTGGAAATCCGTGCAACAGGTGTATTGATAAAGACAAAGATGAATGGGCATGGGCAAACAACGTAGATGAAGGCGCGAGAATCCTTGAGAAAACTTCGGACGGAAAATACACATGCCAATTCCGGGCGGACAATAACGATACTCTGATTCGGATTATTTGGAATAACTGGATGGCGGACTGGGGGCTTTCCGCAATCGACAAGGAAAATAGCACGCTTCCAAGCGGCGCGAGCATCACGGACGACACGCAAGCCGTAAACAACACTTCGGAAAATAAAAAATGGCAAGATCCACGCAACATCGCAATCACCGGTCTTGAAGCAAAACGCAAATACGACATCACATTCGACACAAAAAAGTCGCCAGGAAAAATCTGCATCGAACTTGCGGAACACAAAATTTCCACGCTCGACGGCTGGCTGTTCTCGGGAACGCCAGTTGAAATGGAAGTCTCGAAATATGAGCATGGGGGTACATGGCCCATTAACAAGGCTGACGGTGCGGCTCTGCTTGAAAAGACAGGAAACAACAGCTGGTCTGTTACAGTTACACCAAAAAAAGGTTGGAACGGTTTTAGAATCATCAGGGAAAACTGGATAGACGAAATCGGTTGGTCTAGTTTCGACTGGAAAGACCGACATGACATATACAACGAACTTCGCGGCGATCCTGACAGATATGCGCTTTATGACGAAGACACCATCTCATTCCAAAAAGGGGATTTTGAAGGAAATGAAAAAATCACTCTGAAGTTCGGCATCAACAATGGACGTGTTACTTGCAAGACGGACATTCAGTATACCAAGGAATTTGATTTGGATTTGTATACCGAATATTCAATTTTGGAAACAGAACCAGATGAAGAAAATTCTTGGAACATTTTGACAAGTGGCAAAATCGGAAGCGACAAAAGTTTTTCTTTCTCCATAGAGGAATCAAGTGGAAACCTAACAATTGAGCATATTCTTGAAAGAAACGAAAACGGAGCCAAGTTTTATTGGGAAAACATAGACTTGCAACGATTGGAATCGGTGCAAACTTCAGGCGGAGTAAATTGGAGTCTTTATGATTACTCGGGGGGTATTCTTTTAACTGGTCTCGTTCCTTATAAAACATACAACGTGCAACTCAAAAAAGGAAGCAAGACTGGCTATTTCAAAATTATAATTACGGAGTAATAAGTTTTTTCCCATCACCGCAGGGCAGCCTTTTCAAAATGCTGCCCTGCTCAAAACAAAAAAGGCGACACTAATAGTGCCCCCTTTTTTGAACGTTGTTCAAAAATCCCTATTCCGCGCGAATGGTAGTGTTCTTTACGACAACATCGTGCGCGCCACCTTCGCGAATTGACGCGGGGCTCACCAAAGTGATTTTCGCCTTTTCCTGCAATTCGGGAATCGAAATCGCGCCGCAATTGCACATCGTGTGGACAATTTTGCTGAGCGTAATTTGAACATTGTCGTGCAAACTTCCCGCGTAAGGAACATAGCTGTCCACGCCTTCTTCGAACGCCATTTTTTTCGCGCCGCCCAAATCGTAGCGTTGCCAGTTGCGCGCGCGGTTCGAGCCTTCGCCCCAATATTCTTTGACGTAGTTTCCGTTGACGATGAGCTTGTTCGTAGGCGACTCGTCGAAGCGCGCGAAATATCGGCCGAGCATCACGAAGTCGGCACCCATCGCAAGCGCGAGCGTGATGTGGTTGTCGTGCACGATCCCGCCGTCCGAGCAAATCGGAACGTAGATTCCAGTTTCCTTGAAATATTCGTCGCGCGCCTTGGCAACTTCGATTGTGGCGGTTGCTTGTCCGCGTCCGATTCCTTTTTGCTCGCGCGTGATGCAGATTGAGCCGCCGCCGATTCCGATTTTCACGAAGTCCGCGCCCGCCTCAGCCAAAAAGCGGAAGCCCTCCGCGTCCACGACATTTCCCGCGCCCACTTTCACATCCTTTCCGAATTTCGTGTGAATGTCGTTCAACGCCCTGCGCTGCCATTCGGTGAAACCTTCGGAAGAATCAAGGCAGAAAATGTCCGCACCAGCCGAAAGAAGCATCGGCACTCTTTCCATATAATCGCGCGTGTTGATTCCCGCGCCCACGATGTAACGCTTGTTGCTGTCCAAAAGCTCGTTCGGGTGCTCCTCGTGGCTTTCGTAATCCTTGCGGAAAATCAAATATTGCAAATTGCCGTCTTTGTCCACCACTGGAAGCTGATTGATTTTGTGCTTCCAAATTAGCTCGTTCGCCTCTTCAAGCGTGATGTCGCTGTGACCCACGACCAAATCCTTGAGAGCCGTCATGTATTCGCCTACAGTCGCGTCGCTCGAGCAATGCCCAAGCCGAAAATCGCGCTCGGTGATAATGCCGACAAGCTTTCCGTTCTGCTCGCCGTTTTCGGTGACCGCGACGGTGGAATGTCCGGTTTCGGCGATTTTCTTCGTGAGCTCCGCCAAAGTCTGATTCGGACGAATGTTCGTGTCGCTCGTGACAAAACCAGCCTTGTACATTTTGACATGCGCAATCATTGCGGCTTGGTCTGCGATGCTTTGCGAGCCGAAAATGAACGAAACGCCGCCTTCCTTTGCCAGCGCGATCGCCATCTTGTCGTTGGAAACCGACTGCATCACCGCGCTCACCATCGGAATGTTCATATAGAGGGAACTTTGCTCGCCCGCGCGTTTGTTGAAACGCACAATCGGCGTGCGCAAAGAAACATTTGACGGAATGCATTCCGCGGAAGTGTAGCCCGGAATCAAAAGATATTCGTCGAAAGTGTGTGAAGGTTCTTCAAAAAAATACGCCATATTTTCTCCTATTGTCAATAAAAACTCAATGCGTGTTTTGCACACGAAAAAGATTTGCTTTTCAGATAAATTTGGCAAATATTATACCAAATCGCGTGGATTTTGTAAAGTGGCTTTGAGGCGCATTTGTCGTAATCACAAACGAAAATTAAGAAAAGTTACGAAGTTAGAAAATCAATCTTTGGCATAGTGTTTTATGGAATGCAAAGTATGCGATTTTTAATCATTGAAAATCTCCGTTATGGACTGTTAAAAACGATAGTTTTCAATCATTGAAAATGTCCGTAATAGACTATTAAAAACGCTCGTAATAGATCATTAAAAATTCTTCAAAATTTTTAATGTTTACAAATTCATACGGTTTTTCATGCAAATTTTTAATCATTAAAAATTTTAATCATTGAAAATTCATA
>JAAVAP010000004.1 GCA_014804005.1 Treponema sp.
GATACCCTTATGCGCGGCAGGGCGTACAACACGCCGCAAAGCAACCTCGACATAAGCCGCATAGGAGACGGCAGCCTGGTTGATACCAATGTGAAAGGACGCGCAAACGCAAACAAGGACGAAGACACGAAAAGAGAAAACACGAAAAACGGCATTCCGAGTTTTGACGAAATCGAAGGACTGGGGACTTCGCGAAAAACTGAGAATACCGACAGGGGGAAGTAAACTATTTGAGAATTTCCCTCGCCTCGTCAAGGACGGCATTCACCATTTCGTCCGGGACGCTTTCGATGAAGCTTGCCTGACATCGCGGCGCAAGGACGAAAGTCCTCAGGTTTCGCGCGCACACAACGCCCTTGGTTTTCGTGGCCGAAAGCGCGATTGAATGCTCGCATTTCGGCAGGACGGGAGAGCAGATTAGATGACCCGTGCTTTCGATGTCGTCTTTCTTGGAAAGGACAAGGACGATGTTTCCCTGAATGTTCACTATGTCGCCGCGGTCGGGCGAAAATTTCTTCGGGGTCTCGCTTTCCTCGCCGTCAATGAAAAAGTCTATCGGATTCGTGTCCTTGCAGCACTCACGGATAAAGGCGAGGCTTGGCTGCGCACGGGAGACCACGCAGATGTTGTAGGCCGAAAGCTCTGAAATTCCATATTTCTTCCCGACTTCCTTGTAGTCGTAGCGGTGCTCTTTTATGAACTTGCATTTGTTTTTCGGATTCCAGGCGGGAACCAGTACGGGCTTGAAAGGCAGCTTTTCGTCCGTGTAGTACAGCCACTCGACGGCGGGAATGAGGTGAACCATCGAGCATACGATTTTATACGTCGGAACTTGCTCGCCGATTCCGATTCGGTAAATTGCCGAATGCTGCAATCCATTATCCAAGCACCATTTTCGGAGCTTCCTTTCTTCCGTCAATTTGATGATTTTCTTTTGGGCATAAGTAATACGCTCGGGAATTTGCTTCAACATAATACTTCATCTTAATCCTAATAATTCATGTTTCGCAAAATTGAATTTGCTACAAATATAATAAGTCAAAAGGCGGACTTTATCAATAGCCTTTCAGGGGTGCTTTTCCAAAAGACGTATGACGCGCTCTTTCCAGGCGTAATGAATCGGCTCCAGCAGCTGGCAGGAAATCGTGGCGAACGTCCTGCCGTTCGCGTTGTCGAGCCGCAGGAGGACTTTGTGCGCCTGCAACAGAACCGTCTGTTCGGGATTGACGAAGGAAATATGGACGTTGAAATTGTCTATGTTTTTGAAAAGCGGGTTTTCAAACGGTGTCACGATGCAGATTCCGTGGATTGAAGCGTCAACAATCGCGCAAGGCTGGATTACTTTCGCCGCCTTTGAAAAAAGTTTCTGTTCCGGCTCAGAAAGCCCGAAAGCCAAAAAATTTTCCTTTCCGATTTTGACGCGCATTTCTTTCCGTCTGCCGTATTTTTCGTATTGGCTTTCCAAAAAAGAAATCCGCTCCAAGACCTCGCGCAGGTCGCTCTCGCAGTTTTCGACCGTTCCCAAAATCCAGTCCAGCCCGCTTTCAAGAACTTTGAAGTCCGCCCTTGAAACCGCAAGCCCGGCTTCTTTTTGAAACGTCGCCGAAAGCGAAAGCCGTTCGCCGTCGGCAAACGTGAAGTCGCCCGTGAAGTTGAAAAAAAGAACGCCTTTTTCGCTCCGCTTCAGGACGCAGCTTATGTCCTTTTTCCCTTGCGTGAAAAAAAGCGAGACAAGGTTCAGTCCGTCCAAAAGTTCTTTCGTTATGTTCATGCGATTTCCAGCCTTTTGCTTTTTTTGCAGTATTTGTTGTAGAGGAAGAACACTTCCTCTTTTCGGCTTCCGTATAGCTCAATTTGGTTCGCGAGTTTCTGCCAGAATTCTATCGGAAGCGCGAACGGCGCATAATGGTCTTTTTTCGTGAGGAGCAGCAGCGCGTGCTTCAGCTCGTCGATCCTGCGCCCTTTCGCCTTGTACAGGACGTAGAGCGGAACGTCTATGCCGGGCAGCCTTGTCGCCTCTCCGTCCTTTTCGCTTTCCCATTCCGTTGCCAAATACGCCCTCCGAAAATTGGCGAACGTATAAAAAAGCGCGAAAACCGTTCCGCCTTGAAATTTGAACACGACGAAATTCTTGTCCTCGCTGTCCTTCGGCAAGTCGATGAGCAGTCCCTGCGCGAAAAGGGTGTATGAGACTGTGCGTTTTATGGGGACGCTCACGCATACATTGTGCCGCATGCAAGAAATTATACCACACAACCATTTATTGTTCAATATTGTAAAAAGTACATAAATACTATTGCATAAAAATTCAAAGCGTATTATAATATTGCAAGTTGTACAAACAAAATATCTTTTATTCGTACAACCCGTTTCTGTCGGAAACGATATTTGATGCCTTTGAACATCCGCCGTTCGGAACTCCTAGACCGGCAGGACAAGGGCATCAAAATTAAGGAGGGCTTTTTCCTCCTGAAAAAATCTTTTAAGGAGGAACGACTATGAGTTCCCTTGACACAAACAAACCGTTTCAAACCGCCGTATCCGAAAAGCATTTCAATGGCTATTGGATTCCAAACCACAACGCGAAGGTCATCAAAGCCGCAATCGAGAACGGCGTGGCTCCGTTTTTGCCCGACCAGTCGGGCATGATTTCCGTAAAAGCCATTTACAATGGGAACACGGGATATTGCCTGAACGCGAAAGACCTTATTCCGCTCCAAATCGAGCAGGGCGAAAAGTCCAATGTCGTCGCAACGTACAACACAATCAACAAGGCCGGGACGAAGGTCGTTGAAGGCTCAAAAGGGCTTTTCTACAACTACAAGCGCGAGGACGGAACAATCGGCACGGCGCAGTTCTTTTTTCCCGAACAGACGGAAAATCCCGAAGCGGTAAAAAAACTCACCGAAGAAAAAATCCGCAAGAACGGCGGCCGCAAGCTGAACAAAACGGTTGAAATCACTTCCGCAGAGCCTGAGGAATACCTTGCGCATTATGTCGCGGCTTGCAAGTCGGGCGCGAGCGTAAAAGTGTCGCCCGAAATCGCAAAAGAATTCGTCACGAAGTTCACGCCCATTTTGGACAATCAGATTGCGAAAGGCGCGGAACGCGACAAGGAAATGGACACGCTCGGACAGTTCATGTTCAAAGTTGACGTGAAGGCGAACAAAATCAATTCGGAGCTTTTCGCGCAAGTAAAAAAGGAACATCAGAAATCCCAGGCGCAAGGAAAGAAAAAAGATATGGAAATATCTATGTAGACACAAATCTTTTTAGGACGGATTTTCCGTCCTAGTTTTTTCCTACAATTTTTCTAACAAGAGTAAAAATGGCAGAACTGAAAAACTACAAGACCGCCGACTTTTCCGTGACGACGAACACACGGTTGAACGGCATTGAAATCGTGTTCAGCGGTAAGATGGACGACAAGACGCTTGCCGAAATCAAGGACGCGGGCTTCAGGTGGAGCAAGCGTCAGCAAAAATGGTGGGCATACCACACCGAAAAGTCAGCCCGCTACGCCGCTTCGCTTGTCGAAAGCCACGAGGCGAAAAAAAATTCGTTGGAAACTACGTCCCCGGAAAAAATCGAGGACAACGCCAATGAGACCGCCATGAATGAACTTGCCGAACTCGTGCGGCAACGGACGGAAATTGAGCGAAGAATTGCGGCAATCAGAGAGACCGTGAACGAAAGTGAAAAAACAAACGACATTTCAAGCCAGCAGGCGAAAAATGCCGTCTCCACTATGACCGCGCTCAAAGACGATATGGAAGAAAGCCATGAAAAACCTGCTGAAGAAAAGAATACCGCTTCCGAACGTCCGCAAGACATGAAATACCTTTTCGCAAGCGGACGGCACACGCAAGGCCAGGTTCGCCGCATTCGCGAGGAAGTGAAAAAAATCCTCTCCGAGAACACCGACGAGCAAATCGCGGGAAATCCCGAAATGCTGTCGCTGCTCGCGCAGTACGAAGGCGGCGGCGGAATTTCGGGCGAGGACAACCGTACCCCGGCGGAAGTCCTCAACGCATTTTACACGCCGCGCGAAGTCGTCAACGCCGTGTGGCGGCTGGCCGATCATTACGCGCCGAACGCGAAAACGGTTCTTGAGCCTTCGTGCGGAATTGGACGCTTCGCGGAAAACCGTGACGGCGACAAGGAATTCACGCTCCATGAGCTTGACGAGAGTTCCGCACGAATCGCGAAAATCCTGCACCCAAAGGCGAACGTCATTCAAGGCGCGTTCCAAAAGCAGTTCTTCGACGAGGACGGACGCGTCGTCAACAAAGACTACGAGCCGCCCAAATATGACATCGTAATCGGAAACCCGCCCTATGGCGAAAACAAGAGTATTTGGGCAGGGCGCGGCGAAGGAAAGCAATTCGCGCGGTTTGAGGAATACTTCCTTTCGAAGGGCTTGGATTCGCTCAAAGACGAGAATTCCGCGCTGCTGTTCGTCATGCCGTCAACTTTCCTGAAAAGTTTTCCCGACAACGCGAAGCGTCTTGTCGCGGAAAAATGCGTCCTCGTTGATGCGTACCGTCTGCCGAACGGCACGTTCGACACGACCGACGTAGGCACGGACATCATCGTGCTGAAAAAAGGCTCGTGCCGCGCGGAAGAAATTTCCGGCGACAATTTTTTCAAAAATCATCCTGAGAAAATCCTCGGCGAGGAATATCTTGGCACGGACAGGTTCGGAAAGGAAGTGACGAAAATCCGCCCACGCGGAGCGAATTCGCTTCAAGACGAACTGAACAACATTGCCCGGCAACTCGAAAAAAACGAGGAACGAAAGACCGAATTCGCTGCCAAAATCGCAGACCGCTACATAAGCATTCATGAGACGGGCGGCGGTTATGACTACTCCATTATCGGTGAGGACTACAAGACGATAGACGGCGGCGTAATCGAAAATTCAAGCAGCGACATTAAGGACATAGTTGAAGGCATAATAGAAGATTTGAAAAATGACTCGCATTCTGCCAACGCAAGGGGAGGCATCCTGAACGGCGATAGGTGGACGGCAGCTGACTATGACGAATTGACGAAAGCCATGGAAAAAGCGGACTCGCGATTCAGTTTCAACGAAGAAACCTCAGCGCGGATGAAGGACAACCTCGAATGGCTTGTAAATGTTCGCGGATGTGACAAGGAAAAAACGCAGGCCGTCCTCGAAAAGCTTTATGCCGCGGAATCGAAATTCAAGACACGTCGCGAAGCGTTCGAACGCTCAAAGGCAATTCCGCTCGCGTTCGGCAACGAGCATAAGGACGCGGAATGGGTTGACGGCAAAGAGCTTGAAGAGACCATCGGAATCTTTGACGAAAAACTTGACTACCACACCATTTGGGACAGGAGCTGGGCGACAAGGCAAGGGATGAGAAAAGATGATGTCGCAAGGCTTCTTAAATGGGATTACAGCGCGAGAAACCGCTTCCTTGAGAAAGAAGCGGACAGTCTGTTCCCGGAAATGCAAGAGAAATCTCCGAACCATATTTTCGTGGACGACTTTGAAAAACAGGAATACGACGACAAATCCGTTTCCTCTGAAAAAGAGCGCGATATTGAGACGCTTTCGGACGGTACAGATGGACGACCTCATTCCGAGACGAATTCGCCGGAGAAAAAAAGCGAGACATTAACCGCGCAGGAGTTCGCGAGACTTTACGGAAAGGAATTCAGCGAAAGCGAATTCAAGATTTGGAGGGCGACAGACTGGGAAGGTGTCATCGACAGGAGCAAACTTTCCATCGACGACGAGGAAATGCTTCATTCGAGCGGAAACTATGTCGAGGTCGAACCGGGGAAGTTCACGCACAAAGTCCTTTTTGAATCGGGCGACATTGCGGAAAGAATCCAGCACTACAAAAGCAAAATCGAACACATCGAGCGCAACGTGAAAGATGCCGCCAACGAAAACGACGCGGGTGCTTCCGAAGAGGACATTGCGGAGACGGCGAACAACGAACTCGAACTTTACAAGAAAAATCTTGCCGCGCTCGAAAGAGCGATGCCCGCAAAAATTCCAATTGAACGGCTGCACTTCGGCGTGAACTCGACTTTGGCGGAAGAATTCATGGTCGAACACGTCAACGACGACGGCAAAACCGAGAAACTCAGCTTGCAGGAATCGTTCATTCTTTGGGCAACCGGGAACACGTTGCAATCGGCTTACAGCGAGGACAGCTCTTATTTTCGCGGAGAAATCGACTTCACGACCGCGAACATTTCGGAAGAGGATTTGCCTCCGAACATTTCGTGGTTCGACATCGTTGAATACATCGACAAGAAAGCTGTGGTGGCGGAAAGAACAAGGACTGGGAAAAAGGACGAGGATGAAATCAAGGCAGAAAAAGCGCAAAAAAGGAAAGAGGCCGACGAAAAGCGGATGGCGCGTTCTGAAACTGCGGACAGGCTTTTCGACAAATATCTGCATGAAGGACTTTCAGAAGAATTAGGTAGGCAAGTGGAGACCGAATACAACAGGCGGTTCAATTCCTACGTAATTCCCGACTATTCAAAGCTTCCGCTTTTTATCGACGGAATGAGCAGAGAAAAGAACGGCAAAAAGTTCAAGCTTTACAAGCAGCAAGTCAAAGGCGTTTCTTTTCTCACAAACAAGGGCAACGGCATTTTGGCATACGATGTCGGCGTTGGAAAAACGGCGGCCGGAATTGTCGCGAGCATCGGGCAAACGCAGACGGGCAGAAGCAAGCGTCCGCTAATTGTCGTTCCGAATGCGGTCTATTCAACTTGGTACAAGGATATAGCGGAGTTGTTTCCGAATGCCAAAATAAACGGCCTTTACAACCTGAGCAACGAATCGACAGGAAAATACCGCGACAGAGAAAACCCGCACAAACTTATAATTCCCGAAAAATCAATCACGCTTGTGACTTATGAGGCATTGAAGAATATCACGTTCACCGACCATTCTTGCGAAAACGAACTCAAAGAGGACTTCTCAAAACTCCTGTCGGAGGACTTTGAAGGAAATGACCGGGAAAATGCACAGGGAGCGGACAAAATCAAAAACGTCATCGGCTCTGCAAGCCAAGTGAAAGACGTTGATTTCTTCTTTTACGAAGATTGCGGCTGGGACAACATCACCGTTGACGAGGCGCACAACTTCAAGAATCTTTGGACTGTTCCGAGACCGAAGAACAAGGACGAGTCGAACGAATTCGCGGGAATCCCGTCGGGTGAACCTTCGGCGCGGGCGTTGAAGCTTTACGGAATGACGCAGCTTACCCAACGCCACAACGAAGATCGGAACGTCTTTCTGCTCACCGCCACGCCTTTCACGAATTCCCCGCTTGAAGTTTATTCTATGCTTTCTTACGTCGGTCGCAAGCGTTTGATAAAATCGGGACTGTATTCCCTGCGAGATTTCTGCAACCAGTTCGCGCATACGAAACTCGAGCTTGGGGTCAATTCAAAGGGCGAAATCGATCAGAAGCAGGTGATGAAAAACTGGAAGGAACTTCCCGCGCTGCAAAAACTCCTGACGGAATTCATAGACAAGGTTGACGGCGAGGAACTGAAGGAAATCATCAGACCGAAGAAATTCACCCACGTTCAGGAACTCGAAATGTCCGACTTGCAAAAGAAGATGATGGAGCAGGACATCGAAAGCATGGGCGAAGTCAAAGAAGGAAACTCCGCCGCGATAATCACTTCGATGAACGCAATGCGCCTCGCGCTCGTCGCGCCCGCGCTTTCAGACCCGGCGAGATATAAGGGACTTTCTTTGCCGAGCAAAAGCGAGCTTGTGGAAACTTCGCCAAAACTGAAATTCGTCTGCGATTCAGTAGTCGAAATGTACAAGGACAATCCCGAAAAAGGACAGTTCATTTATATGCCGTTGGGAAAAGAAGCACACGGAATTGTAAAGGACTATCTTGTCGCGCACGGACTGCCCAAGGAATCGATCGAGATAATCAACGGCGAAATCAACAATTCCACCCAAAAGAAATACAAGGTGATGAGCCGCTTCAACGACCTGAAAGACAAGTGCAAGATTTTAATCGGAGGGAAAAATACTTCGGAGGGAATCAACCTCAACGGAAATTCTTTCGCGATGTACAACTGCTCGCTCGGCTGGAATCCCTCGGAAACAATCCAGGCCGAAGGGCGCATTTGGCGGCAGGGAAATTCGCAGGGACACGTTCATTGCTGTTATCCCGTGATGAATGACAGCATCGATTCGGTATTGTACCAAAAGCATGACGAGAAGAGAAGCCGCATAAACGAGCTTTGGACTTACAAGGAAAGCGATTCCCTCAACGTCGAGGACATAAATCCCGAGGACTTGAAATTCGACCTTTTGAAAGACCCGAAGAAGCGGGCGCGGCTCATCCTTGAAAACGGAATCGAAGAAAAAGACAATGACGGAAACATCACGTTCAAATTCGAGGGAACGAAACACATTCAAAATGAGCTTGACAACGTGAACGGCCGCCTGAAGTCTTTTGACGAGGTTTATGAAAAAAGAACGGAACTCAAGGAAAATCTTAGGGAGACGGAATTCGCCATTCGGAGAGATGAGAAAAACATCCGCGATTACAAGGAACGTGGCCTTAAAATTCCTGAATGGTTGAAATCAGAACTCAAGGATTCAAGAAAGCATAGGTCAAGTTATGAGCGTCAGCTTGAAACGATAAGCCGAAAATTCGCTTCTTGGGGCATAAAGACGGAAGAGGATTTTGAAAAATTCATTCCCATTATGAACGAGAAAAAACGCTCGCTTGAAAGGCAGCTCGCGGACAAAAAGGGCGAGCTTCCGAGACTTCTTGAACGCGAGACCGTCAGAATGAACGAGGCGAAAACGCTTCTTCCGTCATTGGAACAACAGATTAAGGACTTCACAAAAGACGTTCAGGAAAATTTGCGGCCGATGAGCGTCGTAGAGCCTGAAATCAAAACGGAACGCTTCGAGGAAACGCTTTCCAAAAAATGGGAAAAAGGCGAAATTACGACCGAAGAACGCGAGAAATATTCTTCCGCGGGCTATGACAACTACGAGAAATAGCGACATATCCCAAGCCATAAAAGACAAGATTGCGGAACAAGCGGAAAACATGGAAAAAACGATGGATTCTGTTTGCCCTGCATTTGAAACGCGAAAACAAAAAACGCTGGCAGGCGTTGAAAGATAAATCCCCGGAGGAAAAAATTATGGAAAACGAAGCCGAAGAAATGGAAACAAAGCCGAGCGAAGAGGCAGCCAATCTTCTCACGCCGAAAGAATATCTCAAGAGCCTTCTTTCCAGGGCGGAAATCGAAGTGATCGAGGACACCGGCATCATGAGGACGATTTTGGACGAGGGAAAGCGCGTCCAAAAAATGGCGGCGAAATACGGAACAAACCAGGTCATTGACGGCGGGGAAGCCTTCAACGGATTCGGAACGTATGTCGTGAGCGTGAACGAGGAGAACGCACGGCAGCTCGGAATCAAGATCGCGTCGAAAAAATACGGCGGGAGCTTCTACATCAACGGGCAGCCTTTCAATGAGTTTCTGAGGGAAAAGAATTTTTCGCCCTACTGGACGAGCCGCATGGAGCAGTTCAGCGGCCACAACGTGGAATACCTCGCCGACGACTTTCTGAGGGCGGACGTGAAAGGAAACCCCACGCTCGAAAAAGAGCGGGACACGCTGTCCACCTTGTTTTCGCTCGATTTGGTCGAGTACAAGCGGGAGCGGGCTTTCCTTTATTCCGTTGACATTCCCGACAACGACAGCACGAACTATCTTCTGTACGGCAACCCGATCGGAATTGAAAGCGCGAACAGGATAAACGATCGTCTTGAAAGGATGAACGCCGAATGGCGCGTCACCCGCAACGACATCGGAAAGAACGTCTACTTCAACACGCTTTCGGAAAAAGTCTTTGGCGGCAGCCAGGAGAGCGCGAGCAGATTCCTGAAGGAAATCGGCTACGTCGGAATGGAGATGAATGCCGCGAACTACATTGTCTTCGACGACAAGGACATGAAGGTCACGGACAGGGTGCAATACATGATTGACGGGGAGAGCAACGTCTATGGCTTCGCCTATGACGGCAGGATTTACGCCGACCCCGAAATCGCGACGAGCAACACCTACGCGCACGAGTACACGCACTTGTGGGATGCCTACACGCGGCGCACGAATCCCGAACTTTGGGAAAAGGGCAAGGACATTTTCAAGGGCAC
>JAAVAP010000005.1 GCA_014804005.1 Treponema sp.
ATATTTTTCGTGTATGGAAGAAGAATAGGAACCGCATCGAAATTTAAAAAACTGATTGCGCCCATAACATATTCTGCCCCTCCCACCTCGTCTCCCGCAAAACTCAAATCAACATACTCTCGCCCCGACAGTCTGAGAAATTCTTGTAAATAACTGTTTGCATTGTCCATAATGCAAACACAAATCACCTCGCATTTAAATCTAAAGGCATCGTCCCATAAGGAATTTATGTCCGCCCCATGCTCCACAAAGTTTTTCAATACTTTTATGGATTTTCTTTTTTTTAATCGGCGATATTGATAGTGATACTCGACCAAAAGTTGCAGCGGAGTACGTCCATACACGGACTCGTTTATGAGCGACAGGTCAAGGTTTTTATTGTTATCGATGGGCTTGTTTGCCAGCGCGAGCAGATGGAGCGGATAGTCCTTGTACTTTTCTTCCGCCTGCAACATCCTTTCGTTCTTTTTATGGCATCCGCACAGCAAAAGCGCGGCGGCGAGAAAAACCAGTATCATTTTTTTGTACATGATGTCCTTACCCTTTTCATTATTTCGCTAAAGTCAGAATCACTGCATGACACAGGAACATACCAATACTCTTGATTTAAATTATTGCATCGCGGAATCTGTACAGTAAAAGGGACAATTGCTGTCAGCATTTTTCCGAACATATCTTTATCCATTCTACACATTTTTTTGTAAAAAATTCCATCAGAATGCAGGTCAGAACATGAACGCAATTCATAGCAAAAAGTAAAGGAAGCATAGGAGCTTCTTTCCAAAGCACGGACAATGTTATATCAGCGCAGCTGTATATAAGCAATGCAATGCATGAAAGCACTAACGCGAAATACGAATTGAAGAAAACCGTTACAGCAAGAAACAGAATCTTCCTTTCTCCGTTCCAGTCAAGCATGGAAAAAAATTCAATAGCTCCAAACGTTATGATATATATCCTGATATTTTGGGTAGAATCAGAGCGCAGACCTACAAACGCGAATTCCGCAAGAAACAGCAAGGAATACCATGTCATAAACATAATTGCTCGAATTATTCTAGTTTTCATGTGACTGCTCTCCCAATCTTTATATCCAGCAGTTTCTTCTGTATTTCCATTGCTAGTAATACACAAATGGAACGCCATGCTCATATTCTTTTCGAAAATACAGTTCCTTGTCATACCTGTTGGCGCGGCTTCCCAGCGAGCGGTTTTTTATGCGAATGGTGTCAACGCCGACATAGTATGATACTATCGAGTCTCCCATGAAAAAAGAAAAGTCCTTGAAGCCTTCGAAAGAATCGCGCTCGGAAATAGCCGAAAGTTTTGCCGCCGCCAAAAACATACAAAGCAAAGTGCCGATGATTTTTCTTTTCATTTGACTTTTTCTCCTATTCGCCATATCCATATTCCCGAAGCAGCTCTCCATTTTCGCCGTAGAACGCATTCTTGCCCGCGCCCACCAAGGCATACGACACGGCAAGACCAATTTCGTCCGCCTGCCGCTGTATTTCGGACAGCCACCGCAGCGCGTCATCTTTTTTCATCGGGCGCGCTTTCTCCGCGAAATGGCGGTGGATGTATGTCTCGGCGGCATGCCCCGTGCTTGAAACTTCGAGCATTCCACAAAACAAATTTTTGTTTTTCAGGACAAAGAAAAATTGCCAGCCGGAAATCTTTCCCGAGTCGAAATAAATTTGTGCGCCGGAAAAGCCCGCCACTTCTTCAAGGGATTCCGCCGCATCAAACGTGCTTCGCCAAAATTCAATTATATCGTTTTCCGCTCCAAGCGTCCACGCCTGAAAAAACTGCGAAACGTCCTTGTCGTGCTCGGAAGTAAATCCGCGCGGCTCATAGGCGGAAAGGTGCACTTCCCGTGCTATCCATGCGAAAAAAACGAGGACGGCGGCGGCGAGCGCGACGAGAATGCATTTCAATGTTCGAGCCGCAATCTTGCCGAGCGTTTTAATCGACAAACTCGCGCGAATCATTTTCATAATATCATTTTTCATCGTTCAACCATGAAAGAAAAACGGCAGTCTTCCGTATCGAAAAATTCTCCGGCTTCGTCAAAAAGCGGCTTGTAGCAGCCATAAAAAACAATCTCAACATTTTCAGGCGTAATGTTTCCGAATTCAAAGGAGTCAAACCAATTTAAGATGTTCAGCCAAAACAAATTTTTTTCCTGCGCCTTTTGCAGAAATGTATTCAGCTTGTGCTTTTTCCCGTTTTTCAAATCATACAAATAAACGCTTTTCGGAAAAAAAGCGTCGCCTTCAGTATCGACACTGTAAATCAACAACTGATTTTCCGCTTCAAAAACCGGACGGCTTCCGGCTGTGTCAAATTCAAGCACTTTGCTTCCCGTCTTTTTTTCATGCAAACGGCAGGAATAGCCGCCCATAAAAAATTCTATGGCAAAAAAGTAGTCAAAATCTATGCCCTCGTATCTCGGATAATATTTCAGGTTGTTAAAATACGCCATTTCCTCAATGATCACGGCGCGCCTATTTTTTGAGAGCAGTATGCAACACACATGCTCATTTTGTTTGACGGCATCGGTTATGGAAAGCTCGTATCCGTTTTTCAAATGATAGTGCTGCTCGGGAACAAAGTCATGCGGCTTTACTTGCTGCGATGACAGCATTGTGCAAAATATAAAAACAAGGCATGAAATCAGAAAATATTTTTTCATCTGTCTTTTCCGCCATCACGCTTTGCGGCCGCCGCGTCCCTGATTTTATCTCGCAACGCATAACAAGCAAACGAAGCCGCCGCGACAATCACATTTCCTAAAACGATAAGCCACAATAAAAATTCCTCCATCGTTTTATTCCAAAACACAAATGCAATGGCAATGAGAAACACGCACATCAAAATTGCCAAGACATAATTGACAAGAATTTCCTTCAGGGAATTTTTCATTTTCCAAAACGTTATCAAATTGTCAATGACATAAAAAAACACCGTGGTCCCTACTGAAAAATAAAGCCAGCGGCACGGATATTCCGGCAAAAGACGAAACGAGGAATAAATCAGATAAACGAGCATGATAATTATATTGACTTTTTTGCGCTTCAAAACAGTGATGGCAATCGACAGCGCGATTATAAGGAAAAACAGCCAATGAATAAAAAGACCTGTGCCAATTCCACCCCGAAGCCTTCTTCCATATATTCCCAAATAGAAGCACGCGCAATTATTAAGCAAAAGCCATGATAGCGTCGCGGAATAGGCTATCAGCAAAGTTACGACGTTGATTATCCTATTTCGCATTTTTTCATTGAGCATTTTTTTAGTTTTTTTCTTTTCTTTCATTCGCTCCTCCATTCAAATAATTCGAAAACGAAAACGGCGTTTTCATGTTTTCCATTTTCCTTATCAGCGCGATGTTCTTCCGCTCGATTTCATTGAAATCGGATTCGGAGAAATTCGGGTTAATTTTGTACCACATGAATTTTGTAAAATAATTCCGCAAGTCTTGGGATTTAAAATGATATCCATGAATTGCATAAAAGGCGTTTCGCAACAACCTTAACTGTTCATTTGAAAGATAAAACAATTCTTTTTGTTCTATCAGTTCTTGACTTAAATTTCTGTCCTTAAAATAAATGGTCTTTGTATTGTTGTGGCTGTAAATTCTTATATCTGTTGAATCTGCTGACAAATCATAATAAGTCAGGCCTATAAAAACATACATATTATCGCTTTCAAAGACATGCCCAACTATATTAAACGACCACACATTGCCTGCGGAAAAACTTCGTTCAATATTGTAGTTTAATTCAGGATAGGTATCATCATTGTTGTCAAAAATGATGATGTTTTCAATATAGGCTTCAGAATCCTTTGATGAAGTATAAGAAAAATCATAATCAATTGGCTCGTTATTTTTGTTTTTATGGAGTTTTATAAGATATTTAAAGTTTGTTCCGGTCTGATTGGTTCCTGCATTCTGTAAGTTTTGATAAGAGACTTTGACGGAAACAGTTTCTTTTGAAGGTATCGTCATGTTAAAATGGATTTCGGATTTCTTATCATAAAAATTATTTTCATAATACTTTTTTACTTGGGAATTGTCGTTATAAACGGCAAATTTTGCGTCCTTGCCGTTTATCAGGATTTTAAATCCGTATGGAATGGCAATGTCATTTGCGCTTCTTTGGTCTCCCAACGGCGCGCATTCAAATTTCGCAGGAACAGTAATTTCGAGATCCGTTGAGTTTTTTACAACATAATTGATTTCTATCCTGTCTTCCGTGCAGTTAATCGTCTGCGAAATTACAAAAACACCTTCTTTGTCAAAGAGCAAAGGTGAAACGTCAAAAGGATTTTGCCCCGAGCCAAAATCAAAGCAGAAACATGAAAAAATTGAAGTGGCAAATACAATTAAAAACGTGAATTTTTGTTTTAATGCCATAAATATAATCTTCCTAAATACGCTGGATTTTTTGTGTTGTCATCTGTAATATCATTCTCATATCTTTGCTTCCAAATATAAGAATTATCTCTCTGGCTGAAAAAGGGAACTGATAAATTTATATTCATGTTTTCCCGCCTAAAACAATAGACTGTCGTCTTCAAATTTTATGTTCACTTCGGACAAACAAGTGTCCGAATATTTGCTTCCCTTAAAAACTTCCAGACAAGCAATGTCCAATGCGTATAAACTGTATTCGAAATTGACATCTTGATAATCTAATATTTTATCTTGGAAATTATAAAACGTAGGATTTTTTTGACTGCCAAAGGAAATCTTTTTTATGCGATTGTTTTTCATATACAAATCTTTTGAAGAAGCATAACCGTTTATTATTTTAAAACCAGTTGTTTTCTTAAATTCATATTCTTGACCATGTTTTGTAAAATCAAATCTTATGCCAAACAAGTCATTTTCCGTGTCCTCGACATAGCTTGTCGCCGGGTCTCCGTCATACGCATTCTGCGCGGAATATCTAAATGGATTGTCCTTGTCAATCAAGGGAAAGTCAACATCTACTTCGCAGACCTGCGTCTTGTCCATAATGTCTGGAATTTTCGTCCTGTAAATGGCGTTTTTTGTGAAACCGCTTGTACTGTAACTAGTCTCTTCGCCGTGGCCATGCTCATGCATCGTAAAATACAGCCTTGTATAAAATGCAAAAATGTTGTTCCCGCAAATCCTGAACTGAACATTGCTTGCCTGTACTCCTATTGTCCTATCCGCATGCATATATATTTCATCGCCGTAATAGACCTGTTTTTCATACTGAACATATTTCTCATTTTGAGGAACATAGATAATCTGTCCCAAACATTTACGTTTGGTGTGGTCGCCTTCCTTGAGGTTAAATGTTATGATCCTTTTCAAATCATACATCGCCCGGTAAACGGTAAGCTTGAAATTTCCTTTTTCATCGGGGATTTCTTCTTTGTAGATATTCAAAAGTTCGGCATATATGTTGTATTCATATAAAAGTTCATTTTCTTCTTCGGTGAAAAAGCCAAAATGCACTTTTTCGCCGCGCTGTAACCTATCGTAATCCGGAACGTCATAAATCCGCCTGACCGAATTTTCCTTGACGAACACATCCTCTTCTGCGGTCGTAAGTTTCGTGAGCCTCGAGCGAGTTCCCGCATACGGAACTTCGTAATAGTTCTGCGCGAACGCAAACATGCCAAGCAGCAAGAAAGCCGACACGACCAATTTCCTTTTCATTTCAATTCCTCCTTTTGTCGATTTTTGAACCGACACAGTTTAAAAGCACATCATACAGTTCTCGGATTTGAGTGTATTTTTTCTTTGCAGTTTCAATGCTGACACGGTAGTTTTTATTCATAAAAAATATTCCTAATCCTTAATTATATAGACGCATGCTAGTGTACAAGGTATCATAGCCGCAACGATTGCTATTATATAAGCGATTCTTGCTATGTCGTCTTCCAAATCCTCCGCCAGTTCTTCGGTTTCCTGCGCCTTGATGCGTTTATCAAGGTAATGGATACATATTTCTGCTGCTATATAACCAATGATCATCAGTGGAATTATAAAACAGTAATCGACAAGTAAATCGGTATCAGCACCAGTAATCTCAATTATTAGCCACACCAAATCTATTTCGACAACTGCAAAAGCACCTACAATTTTCTTTTTGGTGAAATAGCCCATCCTTTTTTTTCTTTTGTGTTTACTTTCCAACTTTTCTTCCAATTTGTCAAAAAATTCACCAATCTTTTTCATTTTATTCTCCAAAATAATTTTTCGCGACGACTAATTAAAAGGCGAAAGATCCACATCAAAGCTCAAAAAGAGCAGCACCAAGAACATAATGGCCGCAACAATATATACTTTCAAAGATATGCTTTCTATGTCGTCATTCAAATCTTCCGCCGCATCTTCCGTTTCCTGCTCCGCGATGCGTTTATTAAGGTAATGGCAAAATATTTCGCATGGTATAAAAGAAACGATTCCCGCAATTATACCAATCAAAACAAAGGTATCCGCATCGAATCCAAAAATCAGAGCAATAAGCATCGCCAAATCGATTGGAGCAAGCAAGAAGCAGCCCCCAATTCGCTTTTCTAGGCCAGATCCCATGCTTTCTCTTTTTTTGTTTTCATGGTTTTTGCCTCCCAACAAATCTTCAAACTTGTCAAAAAATTCACCAATTTTACTCATAAAAAAATCCCCTCAGCAATATACATATACTAATCCTATTATAAAAAACAGAATGATAGCAACAATTAACGCTATCGAAGATATTCTTCCTATGTCGTATTCCAAATCTTCCGCCAGTTCTTCGGTTTCCTGCGACTCGATGCGTTTATCAAGATAAAGAACGCATATTGATCCCGTAATAATGGCTATGATTATTGAAATTATAAGATAGCAATCATCAGACAGATAATCATATCCAGTAATCCAACTGATTAACCCCAGCAAATCCAAGACGACAAACGCAATAGCAAATCCAATTTTCTTGTAAGTAGAAACGCTCATTCCTTTTTTTTTTTTTTTTCAAATTCCTGTATCAACGCGATGTTCGCCTTGTCCGTCTCCGTGAGCAAGTCGTCCGAATAATTGGGATTCGGCCTGTACCAAATGTGCCCGCCGAACAGCGTCTGCAAGTCCGCGCTCGCGAACGTCCTGCCGTGGCGCGCGTAGACCGCATTGCGCAAAAGGCGGAGCTGCGCCTTGTCCATGCCCGCAAGGTCTGCGGCGGAGAACCTCGCGCCGAGCATGGAGAACTTCGGCCACGGCATGGGCAGGAAGTCCGGCGAATCCGCGAAAATCAGTCCGTCCGAGGGGGTGCGTTCTATGCTTTGCGCAACCTCTTCGAGCATTTTGTATTCCTGCGCCGCCTCGTTGTATGCCCAAAATTGCGCGTGGTAGTGCGTCGGCCGCTCGCGAGGGAGGTCATAGCAGACAATCCGCAGCCCAACTTTTCCCTTGTATTCCACGAAGTCGTAGGGAAACGGCTTGGGCTGATACCATTCTTCCTTCTTGTAGTTTTCGTCATCGAAAAAATATTTCCATCCAAAAAATGGCGCGTAAAGCACTTTTTTCCATTCTCGATTGACATATTTGTAAATGAAAATCCCCGTGCGATAATCGCCTTCACCGCCACCTGCGCCGCCCATCCAGCAGAATGAAAGAATCTCGTCGTTTCCATCGCCGTCGATGTCTTTGACATACGTGAGAGTGTTTTCGACTCTGTCCGCCTCACATTGAAAATAAAAATTTGAATCATAATAGTTTGCATGAAAATTGGGCTTGTGCAAAAAAAGTGGAATGGCGTAATCCATAATGTCAAAAATAAAATCGGAATCAGTGTCTACCGATTTTATTCCCGTTTTTATTGCTTGTATCCATACGAAAGTTTGTTCCAATAATTTGTCGTCAGACAATTCAAACAAATTAGTATAGATAATTTTGGGATTGTCAGGATGACACCATAAGATGCAATAATAATTGTTACCAAAAGACGGAAGATTAATTTTTTTCAAGGAAACAAGATTAACTTCGGGCAGTTCCTTAATCTTTTGCTCCAGCCAACGCTCGGACGCTTTGGGATATTTTCTTCTGAAATCAGCTTCTTTTTGTGCCTTCAACATTTGCTCGAATTTTCTTTCCAAATCATCGCAAAAGCAA
The DNA here is from genome assembly GCA_014804005.1 of Treponema sp. GTDB lineage: Bacteria > Spirochaetota > Spirochaetia > Treponematales > Treponemataceae > Treponema_D. The sequence continues at coordinate 8,132 of JAAVAP010000005.1, forward strand.
TTTGAACAAATGGAAAAAAAGACGAAAAGAAAAACAAGCACTTTCATTTTCATAACGAACTCCCGCAAGACACAAGACTCGCCAACGCGCGCGCATTCTGCTCCCGCCTTTCAATTGTATTTGTAAGTGGTTATGTCGTCAAGGAATTTCGCCTCTTCTTTTTTTTGCGCGGCTTTGTGCTCTTCAAACTTTCGCTCGCGAAGTTTTTTGAGGCTTTCGGTTTTTTGCATCGCAGCGTTGAACGCCGCGCGCTTTTCTTCGGTGACGAGCTTTGCCTGCGCCATTTGCGCNAAAAGTTGTTCCTGCTGATATTTGACGAAAGAATAGAATTGCTGCGCTTCGGCGATCTTNGCAAAATCGCGCTCGCCCTCGCCCAATTTTTTTACGGTGGCATATTGNTCGGCAAGCGTGTCCAAGTCNGCTTGGATTTTCGTCTCCNCGCTCACGGCTTTTCCAAGTTCGATTTGAGCCTGTTCCTGCTCGTATTTTCTGAGACTCAAGAGCGACTCAAGTTCGAATTTAAANTTCTTCATTTAGNCTTGTTTCGGACGAAGGATTTTCTTTCGCGCCGTCAGTTTCGGCAACGCTTGCGGCTTCGGCCGCANAAGGAATTTCCGCCGCAGNGCAGTCATCGAATTCTTCCTCGGGAATTTCNGTTTCGGAAAGCGCGGAAAGTTTTTCAAGCGTGTCGCGCATCGTNCAGCGNTCGCTTTCTTCCTGCTTGAGAAATTCTTCGATCGCATCGTGCTTTTCAATCGCNTCGTCAATCGCAGGCGACGCGCCTTGCGCATACGCGCCGGTCGTAATCATAAGCTCGTTCTGCTGNTAAGTCGCCATAAGCCGCCTGATTTTTCCGCANGCTTCGCGGGTGGCTTTTCCCGTAACGCGGCGGGCAAGTCGGCTNATGCTNGCGAGCACGTCCACGGCAGGATAATGATACGNCTGCGCCAAAGNGCGGCTCAAGACGATGTGCCCGTCAACCACGCCGCGCACGGTGTCGGCAATCGGGCCGTTCATGTCGTCGCCCTCTACAAGGACGGTGTAAAAAGCGGTGATCGAGCCTTTTTCGTTCGTGCCCGTCCTTTCNAGAAGTTTTGGAATCATGTCGAAAACGCTCGGCGGAAANCCTTCNCGCGCGGGAGGCTCGCCGTTTGAAAGCGCGATTTCCCTTTGCGCCATCGCAAATCGCGTCACGCTGTCGAACATCAGCATGACATCCTTTCCCTGATCGCGAAAATATTCGGCGACTGCGGTNGCAACGAAAGCCGCGCGAAGNCGGCAAATGCTCGGAGTGTCGCTCGTGGCAACGACCACGACGGAACGCTTCAAGCCTTCTTCNCCCAAATCGCGATTTATAAAATCNAGGACTTCGCGNCCGCGCTCGCCCACCAANGCAATCACGTTGACATCGGCGTTCGTGTTNCGNGCCATCATGCTTATCAAAGTNGATTTTCCGACNCCAGAGCCTGCGAATATTCCAAGCCTCTGCCCCGCCCCCACGGTCAGCATCGAATCAATCGAGCGGACGCCNGTNGTAATGCGGCGCGTTATNGGNTTTCGCTTCATCGNATCNGGCGCGCTCGCCAAGGCAGGATAATAAATTTCGCAGGCTGGCTCGGCCTTTCCGTCGGCGGCTTTTCCCGTCGCGTCAATCACGCGCCCCAAAAGTTTTTCGCCCACGCCCACTTGCAATGTCTGCCCNGAAGCNACCACTTCCGTTCCCACTTCGATTCCGCGCGTGTCGCCGAANGCCGTNAGACGCACCGTAGTTCCTTCAAGCCCGACGACTTCGGCGAGCATTTCCTTTTTTAGGCTTGCGATTCGAATCGTGCAGATTTCTCCGATGACGGAGCGCGGACCTTCGCTCAAAATTTCAAGGCCGTTCACGCTCTTCACTTTTCCGACATACAAAATCGTTTCGGTGGATTTTACTTTTTCGAGATATTTTTCAAGGCTGAATTTCTTGTCGTCGCTCGCCATCACTGCTCAACCACNTCAGATTTTGAAACCGANTTTATCGGAGAAATTTCCAAAATCTTTTCTTCCAATTCCGCAAGCTGNGAAGAAATGCGCGCGTCGATCGCGCCGAAATCGGTTTCCACAATGCAGCCGCCGCGCTCCACGGAAGAATCTTCCATCACGGTGATTCCTTTCACGCCTTCCACATGCTGAATAAAATCCTTCGTGTGCTCGGTGGTGAGTTTAACGTCTTCCAAATTCACGCGAATCGTAATGTCGCCGCGCCCCTTGACNTTTTTGAGCGCAGAAAGGACGTTGCTCAAAATCACGCTCTTTTGATTTTCCGAAATTGTCTTGACGATTTTGCGGACGCTCAAAATTACAAGCTCGACAATCTGATGCTCGGTCTCGTCCAAAATTTCCTGNCGACGCTGCATCACGGCTTCTATCACTTTGTGCATNCGCTCGACAAGGCGGGNGGCTTCCGCAGAGCCGTCGGCGTAGCCAGCCTCGCGACCTTCGGCCATTCCTTGCTTCAAAGCGTCAGCACGAATTTTATTCACTTCTTCCTGCGCGTCCGCTATCATTTGCTGCGCCTTTTCCTGCGCGTCCTGTTGGATTTGCCGCGCGCTTTTTTCGGCATCGGCTTTCAGCACTTGCGCCTGGTCGGTTTGACGCTTGACTTCCGCGAACGCGGCGGCNTCGGCTTTTTGCACGATTTCGTCGGCGCGAGTTTGCGCATCGTCAAACATTTTTTGTTTTTCGGCTTCCCAATTTTTTTTGAATTCCTCNGCTTCACGACNCAGGTCATCGGCGGTGGGCCCTGTATATTCGGGAATTTCAGCTTCCTCCACGACCTCTTCCGCCGGGGAATAGTCGCGGAAAAGCTTCAGCGTAACGACATCTTTTTTGTCGTCCTTCAACTCAAAGGANCTGAAAACACTCTTCGCCATTTTATTTCCCATAAAAAGCCAAGGAGAAAGTTGCGACTTTCGATTGGCTTTTTACGCACATTCGCAACGCAATGTGAATGTGCATNAAATATGCAAGTTTCCAACGNAAACTTGTCATGATAAAAGTGTCGCGACATTTGTGCGGCGCTTTCATCATATTNCCTTGTTGTTTGCCAAAATTATGTCACAAGCTCGTCTTCGCCCGAACGCGCGATAACGATGTCGCCCTTTTCTTCCAGGCGGCGGATCGTAGAAACGACTTTCTGCTGGGCTTCTTCCACGTCCTTGAGTCGGACAGGTCCCATAAATTCCATGTCTTCCTTGAGCATGCTCGCGGCGCGTTTGGACATATTGTGNAAAATCTTGTCCTGAACTTCCGCGTCCACNCTCTTGAGCGCCTTCGCCAATTCCTGCGTGTCCACTTCGCGAAGCACGCGCTGAATCGAACGGTCGTCGAGCATAACGATGTCTTCGAAAACGAACATGCGCTTTTTGATTTCTTCCGCCAAATCCGGATCTTCCTCTTCCAAAGCNTCGATGATNGCCTTTTCGGANGAACGATCGACGAGGTTCAAAATTTCGACGATTGATTCTACGCCGCCCGCCGCCGTGTANTCTTCGGAAGAAAGNGTNGAAAGTTTCTTTTCCAAAACGCGCTCCACTTCGCGCAAAACNTCNGGCGAAGTGCGNTCCATAGTCGCAAGGCGTTTAGAAACTTCCGGCTGCATTTCTTCGGGCAAATTCTGCAAAATGATNGCNGCCTTCGCCGGCTCCAAATANGCCAAAATNAGCGCGATNGTCTGCGGATATTCCTGCTGAATGAAGTTGAGCAAATGCGCAGGATCGGTGCGNCGGATGAAGTCGAACGGACGNACTTGCAGGCTCGAAGTGAGGCGGTTTATGATGTCGATGGCTTTTTGGCTTCCCAAAGATTTTTCTAGCAATTCGCGCGCGTAGTCGATGCCGCCNGTGGTGATGAAATTCTGCGCGTTCATCAAGTCTTGGAATTCTTCCAAAACCTGATCTTTTATTTCNGCGTCAATAGTTTCAAGACGCGCGATTTCGAANGTCAAAGTTTCCACTTCNTCTTCGCGCAAATGCTTCATCACTTCTGAAGAAACGTCGCTTCCCACGGAAACAAGAAAAATCGCGGCCTTTTGCCGACCNGTGAGACTTTTAAAATCCTTGGAACCTTTTTTGCCGCCGCCTGCATTGGCTGGCTTGAGCGGAGGTTTTGNCGCNGNTTTTGCCGCGGCNGCTTCTTCTGCCATTCGAATTCCCCTCTAATCTAAACTATTCTTCTTTTTTGAGCCACGCGCTTAAAACGGAAGCNACTCTGTCCGGATAGTCGTNNAGCGCGCGCCTAACTTTCGCGGCGGGCGTTGCCGAAACCTTTTCAAAAGCCTTTCTTTCCGAAGCGACGTCCTTATATATGTTTCGGACTTTTCCGAATCTTTCTAAAGTCTCAAGCACGAAAATTTCGTCCTGAACTTCTGCGGAATTGTTTGGATTGTATTTCGTNCCNAGTTTCCGCATCGCCTTCAAAAGTTTTTTCTTTTCGTCCGCGTTGAGATAATCCATGACNCTTTCTGCCGCCGCAGAATCCAGCTCGCCAAAAAGAATCGCNGCCTTTTTCTTTCCCNGAATGTTNCTCTGCGAAGTTTTTTGAAAATCCAAATTTCCCATAAAATTTCCTTGAACGAGATTTTTCACGAACCCGTTTCAACAACATAATTGACGAAAACGCGCGTCGCGCATTTTCANNANTCTTCCATAAGCCAAGTGCGAATCAGCATCGCGACATCTTCNGGATGCTCTTTTGCCATCGCGATGGCGTTTTCCTGAAGNTCCGCGCGNCGGCGTTCTTCCACGGACATCGTAACTTCCACGCCGTCTTCTTTNGCTTCCCACAAAGCCTGNTCGCGCGCNGCCTGCTGNTTTCGGAGCAGCTCCTCTTCGCGCAAACGTCGGCGGCGTTCCATTTCGCGGCTGATGACNCGGTACAAAATGAAAACCGTGAGAATTATCGCAAGTCCGACGAGCACCAAAATTATCGTCAAGCGTGTCTGCCGCGCCTTGAGAATTGCGCTGTCCTCGCTTTCAAAATCGGCGATNCGNTCNAANGCGATGTTGCGGACNACGACCATATAGCCTTTCGCGCGGTCGTAGCCAATCGCGCCCTGAATAAGCGCGGCGATNTCCTCAAGCGTATTGTGAGGAACAGGCTGATAAATTCTCAGAACGCTTCCCATTCTCAGGCGCACGTTCGAGCGAGTGATTTCGTTNGTGTCCCANTCGGGGAAACGCTGCCTCATCCTGCCNATCAATTCTTCATAATTTTTTTCGTTCACAAAAATCGGATTTCCNTCGCCATCCCTTTCGGTCTCCCAACGCCCGTCAATGTTCACAGAAACGGTGACACGTTCAAAGCGCGGNCTTTCCACGCGGTGAATNNTATCCTGATTTAGCTCGTTGTTTTGAGTAACGCCAGTTTCAGTTTGGCGACCAATCACATTTGACATATCGGAATAAACTGGCGGATTCTGCCCTTCCGTGCCAGCAGGACCTTGCGGATTGAATCCCGTTCCCTGCCATTCGCGCGTCACAGTTTGGCTCGAGCGCGGAAGATAGTCGCGGTACTCCGAATCGTCNTAAGGCGTATCGGGATTGTCGGGACGAATNTCAANCGGATGGTANACNACGGAATCGCGCGTTTCNTCGGAAAANTCNATGTCGATTTTTATGTTCAAATCGCGAACGCGGTCGTCCGTAAAATANCTTTGAAGCGGCTTGATNATTTGCGCNCGNTANTAAGCCTCNCTGTCGCGGATGAGCTTTTCCTGCTTTTTCACCAAATCAAGCCTGTCAAAATCCGCCTGTCCTTCAAAATCGTTGAGNATNTTTCCCTCGGAATCGGAAATGACGCAGTTTTCCTCGGTGAGNCCTTCCACGGCAGAAAGCACGAGTTCCTGAATTCCGCGAATGCGCCTGCGGTTTGTAAGAAGATCGCTTCCACGGCGCGCGGTCAAAATCACGCTTGCNGTAACAGGATTTTGGTCGGCGCGGAAAAGGCTGTTTTCAGGCAGNACGAGCATNACTTGCGCGCTCGCAACGTCNGGAATCGATTCAATGTGCTGCTTTAATTTCCGCTCCGTCGCCAGNTTGATTTTTTCGTTNTGNTCGGCATCNGTAGTGGACCAGCCGCGCTCGAAAACGCCCGCGAACGGATCGATGTTNGTGGGAACAAGTCCTTCCTCGAACAGAATGGAGCGCATCCGAATCGCCGTCGCTTCGTCGGGCACGGAAATGTAGCCCGCNTCGTTCACNTCGGCGCGCACNCCTTCCTGNTCAAGCCGCATAAGAATTTGAGATTGAGATTCGCCAGTAACAGGCGCGTTGAAAAGCCGGACNGTCGAAGGTCGAGATGAAACGCGGAACATTACCACTATCGCGACNATCACGACNANCANNAGNCCGANNACTATGCNTTTCTGAATTTTGGACCACTTGGCCCAAGCCGCTTTCGCGGAGTCGCCAAGTTTTTTGAGCCATTCGTTCATCATGCCCTCCCGTGAACGAATATATTTTCTGCAAAGATTTAGCGATGATAAATCTTATCTTATCATTATAACANATTAAGTTAAATATGAAAAGAGTTATTTTTGNTTTTTTTGNTTTTTTTTGCAAGCGGAATTCGNTCAAAAAATCCCACTTGCAAAGACATCGACGAAATGTTATACTGAAAGGATATGAGTAAATATGTTCTGGTAACCAGCGGAGTATGTTCAAGTCTCGGAAAGGGCGTGGCGGCATCGGCTATCGCNAGCCTCTTTGAATGCCATGGTCTCAAAATCGCAATCGTAAAATGCGANCCATACATCAACGTTGACGCGGGAAACATAAGTCCGTACCAGCATGGCGAAGTTTACGTCACGGANGACGGCGCGGAAACGGACTTGGATTTGGGAAATTTCTCGCGCTTCACCAGCGTGAACATCACGAGNCAGAACTGCATCACNATNGGCAAAGTTTACGACCAAGTGATCCGCAACGAACGCGCAGGCCGCTACAACGGGCGCACNGTCCAAGTGATTCCGCACATCACCGACGAAATCAAGCGGCGNATNCTGAACATCGGNGCGCAAAGNGGCGCTGACATCATAATAGTCGAAATCGGCGGAACGGTCGGCGACATCGAAACGATTCCGTATTTGGAAGTNGCGCGGCAGCTCATCCACGAATTGGGAAAAGGAAATTCTGTGAGCGTCCACCTCGTGCTTGTCCCCGTGATCACGGGCGAGGAATTGAAATCAAAGCCCACCCAGCATTCGGTAAAGCAATTGCAGGAAGCGGGAATTCAGCCCGANGTTCTTTTGTGCCGATGCGAAATTCCGCTCGAAAAAAATCTCAANAAAAAGCTCGCGCTTTTCTGCAACGTTTCCGAAGGCGCGGTGTTCACTTCCACCGACGTTGAAAAATCGATCTACGAACTTCCNGTGATTTTCCACAAGCAGNGNGTGGATTCCGAAATACTCCGCAANCTGAAATTCGGCGACGACCTGAAATGCAACATCAAGCCTTGGACGNCNTTTCTCGCAAAGCTCAATTCNCCCGAAAAGAAAATCACGATNGGNCTTATNGGAAAGCGCGACTTCCTCGACGACTGCATAAANAGCGTAAAGGAATCGCTTTTCCANGCGGCNGTCACGGGCTGCAACGCGGAGCTCGAAGTNAAAAAAATCGACGCGGAAAACTTGGAGCGCGTCCANGACATCGCGACGGAACTTTCGGGNCTTGACGGNATTCTNATTCCGGGAAACATGGGAAACCGAGGATTTTTGGGACTTCTTTCCGCCGTGAAATTCGCNCGCGAAAAAAACATTCCGTATTTGGGAATCGATTTGGGAATGCANCTTATGGCAATCGAGACGGCGNGAAATNTCGCGAAATGGGAAGACGCGGACAGCACGGAATTCATTCAGAACACGACGCATCCTGTGGTGAGNCTTCCCGAAGAACAGGCCGGGCTTTCCACGGCAAGTTTGATGAAACTCGGCGTGAGTGACGTGAAACTCGAAAAAGGATCGAAGATAAATTCGGTCTACAAAAAATCCGTGATTTCGGAAAGGCACCGCAACAAGTANAGTTTCGACCCGCGCTACAAGGACGCACTTGAAGAATTGGGCTTGACAGTTTCCGCAACCTGTCCCACCGACGGACAAGTGGAAGCGTTCGAATGGAAAGAACATCCATGGGGAATCGGCGTTCAATTTCATCCCGAATTCGTATCTCGCCCCACAAAGCCGCATCCGCTTTTTACGGCGTTCATCGCNGCGGCGGCCGAAAGGAAAAAATGAATTTCGGAAAACGAAAACGCAAAGGCACAAAAAACAAATTTCTCNAAAACAAAAAAAAACGCGCGGGTTTCGTGCGCACGCAAAATTTCNCCGCCGCATTCGGCAAAACGAAACTCGATGCTTTTTTCNTCGCGGCGATTTTTTTCGCGATTNTCGTAGGCTGCTCCGTGGACTACGGCACGCTTTCCGAAACCGAAGATTTTGTTCCCGAGCTTATGCTGGACAACGCGAAATTCTCGCGGATCGAACAAGGACAGACNACGGCNCAAGTTTCAAGCGAACGTCTCGAAAAATTCAAAGGCTCCGGAAAAGTCTTCGCGCANAACATTCAGTTTGAAACGAAAGACACNAACGGCGAGACAAGCGCAACAGGAAAAGCCGGGCTTATGAGCGCGGACACCGACGCGGAACTTTACGAATTTTTCGGCGGAATAGAAATCCAAAGCGAAACGCACAACGTGNGGATTTTTGGCGAAAGCCTTAAATGGAACGGCAAGACGGAACAACTCGTGGGCGAGCGCGGAAAAGAAATCACAATAGAAAAANACGGAATGTCTTTGAGCGGAAAAGATTTTTCCGCCAGCGCGGTGAGCGAGCAATTTTCGTTCGGCACGGAANTNNGCGGAATTTACATTGACGAAGAAAAGCCGGAAGANACAGAAGAAGAAAAAATCGAGGGCGAATGAAAATTCNGATTCAATTTTGAAAAATGAAAATTCAGTAGCAAGCCTTTGACTTGCGATGCAAGCACAAAAACTTGCATATTGTAATGCAGTTTTTCGCTTCGNCACAAAATCGCATTTTCGATATTTTCAGAAATCGANATTTCTTAAAANATCGAAAATTTATGAGGGAAAAATTGGAATCGAGAAAATTCTCAAAAAAAACGTCTCTTCTTTTCGCTTCATTTTTCGCAATATTTTTTTTCTCCGAAAGCGTCTTCGCAGAAAAAATTTCTTTTTCCGCGCGGGCAATGAGCGGACGCGCAGGCTCGAAAGAAGACACCACGGAACTTTCGGGAAACGCGAGCGTCATCACGGAATCCATCGAAGTCAAGGCCGACTCAATCCAGCTGAGCGGAAAGGAATTCCGATACGTNAGCGCGAGCGGAAAAATCAGCGGAATCCACAAAGAATCGAATTTGGAATTTTCCGCCGACAANTTGAAATACGACCGNNAGACAAAAATCGTGACGCTTTCGGGCAACGTGAATCTCGTTGANCTCGACAACGACGTGAAGGCCGCCGCGCAAATCATCGAATACAATTCTGAAACTGACATCGCGGTCTTGCAAATCGACGTTCGCCTCGAACAGAAAAAAAACGTCTGCACAAGCGCGTATGCAATTTACAGGAAAAACGAGCAGATGCTCGAACTCAACGGCAGCGCGAAAGTCGTGCAGGACGACGACACGTTCAGCGCGCAGGCAATCACGTTCAACATGGANACGGAAGAAATTTTGATGGAAGGAAACGTGCGCGGCTCTGTCACGGACGAAAGCAAAAAAGATTCGGATGCGAAAAATTCCAAAGACGAAAATTCTGCCGACGAAATTTCCGAAAAAGAAAATCAATCGACGCAAAAAGATGCCGCAGACGAACAAGGCGGCAACACGAACGCGCGGGACGAAAATTCTTCGGGGGAAAACGATGAGTGATTTTTTTGAAAAACCGGAATCATTTTCGCAAGAACAAAATGAAGCGCAAAAAAGCGAAGCCAAAGAAAGCGCAACGCAAGATTTTACCTCCCCTCCCCTGTCCCTTTCCGAAAAATCTTCGGTAAAGAACACGCATATTCTTCGCGCAAACAGCCTCTACAAATCTTTCGGAAAAAAGCAAGTCGTAAAAGGCGTGGATTTTTTCGTGAACACGGGCGAAGTGCTCGGGCTTCTCGGGCCGAACGGCTCTGGAAAAACGACTTCATTCTACATGATAATTGGATTTCACAAGCCGACGAGCGGCGAAATTTTTTTGGACGAAAATCGTCTCACGAACCTTCCGATGTACAAGCGCGCGCAAATGGGAATTTCGTATTTGCCGCAAGAGCCTTCGGTTTTTCGAAAACTCACCGTAGAAGAAAACATTTGGGCGATTTTGGAACGCCGCAAAGATTTGACGAAAGCGCAAAAAAAATCGATGCTCGAAGAATTGATCGATGAATTTTCTATTGCGAAAATCCGCCGGCAATTCGCCTACACGCTTTCGGGCGGAGAACGCCGACGCACGGAAATCGCGCGTTCGCTCGCTATTGATCCGAAATTCCTTTTACTCGACGAGCCTTTCGCGGGAATCGATCCCATCGCCGTGTCCGACTTGAAAAAAATGATTTCGATTTTGAAAAATCGCGGAATCGGGATTCTCATCACCGACCACAATGTTCGCGACACGCTTGAAATCACCGACCGAGGAATCATCATCAACAACGGCGAAATCATCACGCAAGGCTCGCGCGAAGAAATCCTGCACGACGAAAAGGCTCGCGATTTTTATTTGGGCACGGATTTTTCAATGTGATGAATTTTTTTCGCAAAAAAACCTTGCGACAATATTCTGCCGCAAGGTTTTGGCATTCATTTTTTATTTTCTTCTCAAAGCCTCGTCATACACTTCAAGGTACTTTTTCGCGGCATCTTCCCAGCTGAACACGCTTTTCATTCCGCGCAATCGCATCGCCTTGATGTGATCTTTTTTGTTGTAGTAGGCGTAGACCGCCCAGCCCACGGTGTTGTAAAGCGCGCTCGGCGTTATCGCGTCGAACATGAAGCCCGTTCCTTCTCCAGTGCTTTCGTTGTAGTTTTGCACGGTGTCCGCAAGTCCACCGGTTCTTCGCACGATTGGAAGAGTGCCGTAAATCATCGAATAGATTTGGTTCAATCCGCACGGCTCGTAATGAGACGGCATCACAAAGAAATCACTGCCCGCTTCGATGAGATGGCTCAGCTCGTCGTTGTAGCCGATGTAGGCGCGGAAATTCGGAAGCTTTGATTGCAGGACGTTGATTTCGTTTTCGCACCAAGCCTCGCCCGAGCCTAAAACCACGAACTGGATGTTCATGTTTGCGCAGAGGCTGTAAAGGCAGCCGTAACTCGGAGCGAAAAGTTCCGCGATTCCCTTTTGGTCTGCGAGGCGCGTCACCACGCCGAATACTGGAATGTCGGGATTTTGCTCAAGTCCGAATCTTTTTTGAAGTTCCGCCTTGCAAATCGTCTTTCCCCTCATGTTCTTTGCCGAATATGTCGCGGGGATTTTTTTGTCGATTTCGGGATTCCACGCCTTCGTGTCGCATCCGTTCAAGATTCCCCGAACTGCGTCGCCGCGAGCACGCAAAAGTCCGTCCATTCCGAATCCGCCTTCGGCTGTCTTGATTTCCTCCGCATAAGTGGGAGAAACTGTCGTAACCATTTCCGCGCTGGCGATTCCAGTTTGAAGGAAATTGATTCCGCCGTCATGCTCGATGCTCGCGCCGTAGTAAAGTCCCCAGTCCATTCCCAAGGCAGGGAACGAATCCTTCGAATACTGACCTTGATATCCCAAATTGTGGATTGAAATCACGCCGGCAGTTCCTCCGAAATCCTGCCATCGGTAAACATGCTTGAGAAGCGAAAGCGCGAGAGCCGCCGACCAGTCGTGCGCGTGGATGATGTCCGGATACCAGCCTATCTTTCGGCACAATTGGAACGCGCCGTGGCACAAAAGCGCGAATCTGTACGGGTTGTCGTGGAAGTCGGTTTCGCCGGGAACGCCGTAGATTCCGTCGCGTCCGAAGCAGCCTTCGTGATCGATGAAGTAGACTTCGAGCTTGTCGCAGCCGGGCATCGTAGTCTTGTAGACTGCCGTCCAAGCCTCCACCTGACCCGCCGGCACTCCCATAGGGCCTTGCAGCTGCAAAAGCTGCGAGCGGTCTATTTTGTAATACCTCGGTATCACGATTTTCACGTCGTGCCCCATGTTCGAAAGCATGATTGCGAGCGCGCTCACAGCGTCCGCCAAGCCTCCAGTTTTCGCATAGGGAACTGCCTCTGAACTTACCATAAGAATTTTCATTTTTTCCTCCAAATCAAGTTTCGTGTTTTTTGTGGAATCCGACGCGACGGCAAAACGCCGCGCAAACGGACATCTTTACAATTTTGAACGCGCCGCCTTGCAAAAGGCTTCGCGCGAATTTATGATCGTTTTTTCGCTAACGCAGTATGCTATGCGGAACCAGCCCTTTTTGCCGAAGCCCGCGCCTGGGGCGCAAAGTATGTGCTGTTCTGCGAGCGCATCCACAAAGGCCGAATCGTCGTCGTTCCATTGCGGCGGCACTTTGCAAAAAATGTAGAACGCGCCCTGCGGCTTGCAATATTCAAGGCCAGCATTGTCGAGCACTTCCATCAAAAGGTCGCGCCGCTTGTGGTAAGACGAAAAGTCCGTTTTCGCGTCCCAAGATTTTGCGATGACGCGCTGGAAAAACGCCGGCGCGTTGACGCAGCCTGAAATCCTGAACGCCATTGTCGCAGCCGCGATGAAATCGGATTTTTCAGGATTGAGCGGATTCGCGCAAATGTAGCCCACGCGCTCTCCCGGAATGCTCAGGTTTTTTGCGAACGATGTCACTATGACGCTGTACGGATATTCGGGAAAAACGGGCGGTACTTCCGCGCCGTCGTACACGATGTCGCGGTAAGGCTCGTCGCAAATGAGATACGGATATCGGCCGCCGTTTTCTTCGCCGAAATCTTTCAACGCTTTGCAAAGAGATGCGATTTCGCCTTTCGTGTAAATCTTGCCCGTTGGATTGTTCGGCGAATTTATTATCACAGCTACAGTTTTCGGAGAAAGCCTCGACTTTATCGCATCTATATCAAGCGAAAAATCAGGCTTCGTGCTTACAGGAACGAGCGTTCCTCCGTGATTATGGACGTAATGCGTGTATTCCGCAAAGAACGGAGACGGAACTATGACTTCTTCGCCGGGCATTAACAAAGCCTTGATCGTCGCGCTTATCGCACTCGCAGCTCCCACAGTCATCACGACGCATGAGGAATCCACGGAAACATTTTGCTGCGCGCTTTCTTTTTTCGCCATCGCTTCGCGCGCTTCGTCGTAGCCCGCGTTGGACATATAGCCGTGCACGCCCTTGCGCTCTTCGAGCGCGACTTCCTTTATCGCGTCGAGGACTTTTTGCGGCGGATCCAAGTCGGGATTGCCGAGGCTGAAATCATAGACGTTTTCTTCGCCGTATTTTTGCTTTAGGATTTTTCCTTCCTCGAACATTTTTCGTATCGCGGAAGCAGTTTTGTCGTTCAGAAGATTTTGGAAATATCGGGAAATCATAATTAAGATTATATCACGCATTTCGTTTTTTTGCAATGATTAAAATCGCGGCCGCAGAAATTGCCATGCAAAAACGCCCTTGAAATAGCGTTCGCGAATCTCGCGCTGAACGCAAATATTTATGAAGAAAAGTTTTTTTTTTGCCGATAATTTGTAAAATGGCTACGATGAAATATTTGATTTCCCTGCTTGCCGGAACTTGCGTGTACGTTCTGCTTTCGATAACGTGCGGCGAAAACGGCATTTGGGCGCAAAGGCAGATGGAGGAGCAAAAGCGAATCATCAGCGCCCACACGCAGGAAATCCAGAAAATAAATGACGACTTGCATTTGGAAAAAGCTGCGATGCGAAGCGATATGGACGTAATCGCAGCATACGCGCGAAAGTTGGACTATGTTTTCCCTGGCGAAAAACTCGTAAAAATAAAAGGTCTCGGCGTGTCCGACTCGCTTATGTACGAAATGGGCACTGTGCTCAAAAGCCATCCTGTGGCATTCGTGGGCGAATGGTTTTCCAAAGGCGCGGCGGCGGCAGTCGCCCTCCTCGTGTTTTTCGTGCTCGCTTTGTTCGACGTTTCCTACGGAGTGAAAAAAACTTTTTCCCGCAAACCCTCGCGCGATTTTGAAACCATCGAGGGAATTCCAGTCTATGACGTTGCTCAAATCTGAAAAAGATTCTGCGGAGCGAATTTCATCCGCAATCAAAAAAGGAAAAATCGTAATAATTCCGACCGACACCGTATACGGCTTCAGCGGAATTGTTTCGTGCGAGTCTTGCGAATTCGGCACGGACAAAATCATCCGCGAAATAAAAGGGCGCGGCGAAGAAAAACCTTTCATAGAACTTTTGAGCGAGCCCGAAAGCATATACAATTACACCGACCGAATTTTGCCGCAGGAAATTTTCGGAAGATGGCCAGGACCTTTGACAATAATCGTCGAAAATAACGCGCGCTACAAAAAAATCACGGGACGCGACACCACCGCGTTTCGCTGCCCGAAAGACGAATGGCTTCGCAAAGTAATCAGGCTGTGCGGCGCGCCGATTTATTCCACAAGCGTGAACCGCTCAGGTGGAAAGCCGTTGCATTCCGTGGCGGAAATCTGCGCTGAATTCGAAAGCGAAGTTGAAATGATTGTTTCGGACGGAGACAAAGCGGGCGCAAAACCTTCCGCAATCGTTTCGTTTTTGGAAGGAACGATAAAAACAATCCGCGAATAATGCGAATGAATTTCATTTCCGCCNCTAAAGTTCAAGCAAAAACCTGTTCAAAAACAAAAGCCCTTCGNGCGNAAGNGAATANAAAGTNTCGCCATTTTTTTGCNTGACNAGCGCGAGTTCTTTTTTCTCGCCATTTTTCGAAAGTTCCGCTTTTCGCGCCGAGACGTTCCGCCAANTTTTTNCCGAAACGAGCACGGTATTCATTTTCTCCNACTCCTCGCGTCGTGCGAAATCCCATCATTAAAAATTCCTTTTCTTCCGTTTGNAAATCGATTGGCTCAAGTTCGCCGGGAAAATCCGGAATTTCGCCCGCGCATTTCCATTTGAATTGCTTCCAAAATTCGACGTATTCTTTTATGTTGCGCGTATTTGAAAAGCGCACGCCATTTTTTTCNTGCGCCGANTTTTTTNCNAAANNGNNATTNCNNTTTCCAANCCAAATCGTGCCGACCGCTCCAGCACCCACTCCNAGATAATCGCNNANNNGCCAATAGCCGCCATTGTGCCTGCTTTCNTGNCCNGGAAGCGCGAAGTTCGAAATTTCATATTGCGAAAATCCGAGCTTTTCCAAAATGTCCCTTCCGAAAAGCCAAAGTTCATCNGCGAAATCCGCATCGTAATTTAGCGCGCCGGACGAAACTTTTTTTTCAAGCGGAGTTCCTTCTTCAAGCGAAAGCGCGTAGAGAGAAATGTGCGCCGCGCCNTTTTGGAANGCNAAATTCAAATCNTCGNGAAGCATNNNNTTTGTTTGNANAGGAAGCCCCGCAATGAAGTCGGCGCACCATTGTCCTTGCCANAATTTTTTTATGAGACGCACGGCTTCCAAAATTTGAGCGCGATTCGTTCTGCGCCCNACAGATTTTAAAACGCCGTCGTCCGCGCATTGTATGCCGAGCGAAAGCCTGTTCGCGCCGCCAAGTTGAGCCGCCTTCAAAAATTCTTCCGTAACGCTTTCNGGATTTGCTTCAATCGTNAATTCGGCATCNTGCNAAANNGNCGCNGANNAAGATTTGATTGNNGCGCAAAGCNNCTCCAATTCCGCTTCGCCCAATATGCTCGGCGTTCCCCCGCCTATGTAAACCGAAGAAAAATTTTTCACGTCGAAACGCGACACAAGAAATNCGATTTGATTTGACACGGCTTCAATNTAGTCTCGCATCGTGAATGAGNTTNCGCGAAAAACATCGCGCGGATTCTCGCTGAAAAAATCGCAGTAGCCGCACTTCCCCTTGCAAAANGGAATGTGNATNTANAGGAGCATTATTTNCGCACCTTGGAACGGAAAAAGCGAANCTCCTTNAACGGAAAATATGTCAGNATTACNTTGCCCTTTATGCGGCTTTTTTTCACCGCGCCNAACATTCTCGAATCCATCGAAGAAAGCCTGTTGTCGGCAAGCACGAAATATTCGTCCGCACCGAGCNTCATTTTTTCAAANTCGCCGTGAACNCCNATCAGCGTGTCCCAATTTGGCGGCGGCACNCGGATGTCGATGCTGTANGGAATTTGNTTNAGTTCNAATTCNGTGTANGAAAAATGCTCGCCCTGCGGAGTAACATAAAGCACGAAATNTTTCATGTAAATCGTGTCGCNGGGAAGCGCGACNATTCGGCTCAAAAAAGGACTTTCCTTTGAAANTTTTCGGAACGTGANNNCACGNAAAANNNCNTCNGCGGCATTTTGCAAGAACGTCGCGGATTTNTTTTCGGGNCGCGAAATNAGCACNATTTCTCCACGGCGGATTTTGTTNTCGGAAAAAAGCGCGNGCGGCGTTGCGAGCGAAAAAGAATTCCGCGAAATGTTCGGCTCCATCGAAANCGAGGANTGCTTCACNGGCTTTATAAGATACGCGAGAATCGCATTGAGCGAAAAAAGGAACAGAAACAAAAAAAGCAAAATGTTCCTNATTTTCCGCGCGCGCTCCCTTCGCATCGAAAATGAAATGTCGTATATGTTTTTNTTGATGTAACTCTTTTTTTCCATAATTGAAAAATTATAGCAGATNTGNCNCGCNTTTGCAAGTGCGCTTGTTCGCAACAAAATTCGATTGCGCCGCAAGACCCTTCGNCTATCCCCGCGCGCGGGCGACGAAATATCGTATGTCGCCGGAAAGNCCGAGNATGAAAAGCGCNGCTATCACAATCACTCCCGCAATNTGAATTCCGTATTGGATTTTTGGCGGAATCTGCTTTTTCGTTGCGGCTTGAATCAGCGCGAACAAAATCATGCCTCCNTCGAGCACGGGNATNGGAAGNANGTTCATTATGAAAAGCGAGACGCTTATGAGCGCGAGAAATTGGCACAGCACAACGACTCCGGTTTTGAAATCCTGCGAAAATCCNTCGNGCGCGCTTTCGCCAAGCATGCTNCTTATTCGCGCAGGACCTGAAACCGCGTTCGTCACGTCNACGCCNTTGAAAAGNACGCNGATGCTTTTTATCGTGAGCGAAATCATTTTTCCTGTNTGCAAAACGCCTTGNCCGATCGCCGGAAAAAACGAGTAGCGAGGCATTTCCTTTGAAATGATTTCGCCNGAACTTTGCACGCCGAGCATTCCTGCTCCNGTTTTTTTGTTCAAAATCGTGCGCACGGTNAAAGTGAGANTTTCGTTTCCCCNGCACACTTCAACTACGACATCCTCGTCCGGGCGCGATGAAATTTCTTCGGCGATATCGGAAAAGTCGTTTACCTTGATTCCGTTTATGCTCGTAATTGTGTCGCCTGAAATTATGCCCGCTTCGCGGGCGGGGGATTGAAACGCCGCATCTTCGGGAATTTCGATTGTCGCGCTTTTCGTGTAGTAAGTGTAGCCCGTCATCGCTATCACTGTGTAGGCGGCGCACGCCATGATCAAATTGAAAAACGGTCCTGCGAACGCGATGGCGGCTCGCTTCATCGGATGGATTCCGTAGAGCGAATCTTTTTCGCCTTGTATAGACGGGAGCTTTTCTTCGATGGCTTTCGCGAAATCTTTTTCGCCCTTCATTCCGCAGTAGCCGCCTATGGGAAAAAGCGAAATCCTGTAGTCAGTTCCGCGAAATGTCTTGTGCAAAAGAATTGGTCCTATGCCAATGGAAAACGATTCAACTTTTACACCGAAAATTCTTGCAGCTGCGAAATGTCCCAATTCGTGGAAAAATACAATTACGCCCAAAACGAGAAGGCCTATGACTATGTTCAAAGCATTTCCTCCGCGGCCGCCCGCGCAGCCTTGTCGCATTGGAAAACGTCGTCCCAATCCGAAAGGTTTCCGCTCCAATTTTTTTCGAGCGTTTTTTGCACCACGCGCGCAATCTGCAAGAAATTTATTTTTCCTTCGATGAATGCGTTCGCCGCCACTTCGTCCGCCGCGTTGAAAGCGATTGTATAAAGCGGACCTTTTTTGACGGCCGAATATGCCGCGTCCAAAAGCGGAAATTCTTTGCGGCGCGGCTGCATGAAACTCATGTTGTGCCCTGCAAGCGAAAATTTTTCCAAGCCGCTGTCCACGTATTCAGGAAAGCAAAGCGCGCCCATTATCGGATGGCGCATGTCAGGCTCGGATATTTGCGCGTAGAGAATTCCGTCCGTAGTGCGCACCAACGAGTGAATCAAACTTTCGGGATGCACCACCACATCAACGCGCTCAGGCGGCATGTCGAAAAGCCTGCAAGCCTCGATGACTTCAAGCCCTTTGTTTGCGAGCGTTGCCGAGTCCACCGTAATCTTTTTTCCCATGTTCCAAGTCGGATGCTTTAGCGCGTCGGCGAGCGTCGCGTTCGCAAGCTGCTCTTCGCTGAAATTCCTGAAAGGTCCTCCGCTTGCAGTGAGGATTATTTCGGCGATTTTTTCGCGTCCGCAGAACGATGCGAGATTGAAAATCGCGCTGTGCTCGCTGTCCACAGGAATTATTTTCGCTCCGTTTTTTTGCGCGCATTCCTTTATGAGCGACCACGCCATCACGACGCTTTCTTTGTTGGCGAGCGCGAGGTCGACTCCACGTTCCAAAACCATTCGGCTTGGAATCAGTCCCGCGCTTCCCGCGATGCCGTTCACCACGATTTGCGGCTTTTCAGCGTCGAGAAGTTTTGCGATGCCCTCGCCGCCTTCAAGGGAAGAAAGCGTCGCGCGGCACTGGAATTCCGCCGCAAGGGAATCAAGCATTTCCTTTTGCGAATGCGCCTGAAGTCCAACAACACGGAATTTGTCTTTGTGGCGACGCGCCAAGTCGAGCGTGCTTTTTCCTATTGAGCCAGTCGCTCCGAGAACGAGAATGTCTTTCATACTGATGGAAAATAGAACAATTGAATCAGCAAATAATAATAGAACGGAGCTGCCATGAACACGGAATCAACGCAGTCCAAAATACCGCCGCGTCCGAGAATTATTTTTCCGCTGTCCTTGATGTTCGCGCTGCGCTTGAAAACGCTTTCAGCAAGGTCGCCCACGATGCTCGCCGTGCAAACCACGATGCCTAAGACAAGCACACGAATCGCTTTATGATGAACTTTGTGTGAAAAATCGACAAACGCATCGAACGCGGAAGGAAAGACCAAATACGAGGCGAGGAAAGCCACCAATATGCAGCCGAGGTACGCGCCGATGAATCCCGCGATGCTTTTGTTCGGGCTTGCCGCGACTTTTCCGCGATTGTTTTTTCCGAAAAGCATGCCGAAAAGCCACGCCGCGCTGTCGCTTATGAAAACCATCACAAGGAACGTCACAAGGTGCGCAGGAGACCTCGGCAACATTGAAATGCTCGTTATATACGAAGGCAAAAATCCAGCGTACAAAAGTGTGCAGACAGAGCGCGCTATGCGGGCATTCGATTTTTCGAACGTCCGCGCGGAAAATATTTCGAANGCNAAAATTATGAACACCGCCGCGACGAGCGCGACATTGCAAAGGTAGATGCCGTTTAGAAATGCCATGCCGATGTAAGTGCAAGCNGGAATCGCCGCGCAAAGCGANANNACCAAAGGCTTCGGCAAAGTTTCGCCGCCCGAAGCGAATATCGTGCAAAGTTCGTTTGCGGCGATTGCGGAAATTACTATCAAAAGCGCGTTGAACGGAAGATGCCCGAACACGTCGAAACAAACGAATCCGAGGACAACTGGAATTCCTACAAAAAAAACCAAAAGCCTTTGGACAAGCTTGTTCATCTTGCGCCTCCCGAATTTTCCACGCCGCCNAACCGCCTGTTCCGCGCCGAAAATTCCTTCACGTCGCGCTTGAACTCTTCCACATCGTAGTCNGGCCAAAGCGTGTCGGTGAAAAGCAGTTCGGCGTAAGCCGCATGCCAAAGCAAAAAGTTGCTCAAACGCTTTTCGCCGCCCGTGCGCACGAGAAGATCCACTTCGGGCAAATCAGGCATGTCGAATTCCGCGCTGAAATTTTCTTCCGAAAGAATTTTTCCTTGCGAAGTGCTTTCAAGCAATTTTCGCGCCGCCCGAACGATTTCGTCGCGGCCGCCGTAATTTATCGCAAGNACGACAGTCGTTCCCGAAAAATGCTCGGTGTCCTTTTTCGCGTTCAGAATTTCTTCCTGAACGTCGCGCGGCAAACCGGAAAGATTTCCGATGTGCTCGATGCGGATTTTATTTTCCTTGTAAAATTCGAACTCGGCTCGCAAATGACCTTTTATCAGCCCCATCAAATAGCCCACTTCTTCCTGCGCGCGCTTCCAGTTTTCGGTGGAAAAAGTGTAGAGCGTGACATATTTTATGCCCAAGTCGGACGCGGCTCGCACGATGCGTTTCGCAGTTTCCAAGCCCTCTTTGTGGCCGGCGGTACGCGGAAGTGCGCGTTTTTGCGCCCAGCGTCCGTTTCCGTCCATAATGATGGCCACATGGCGAGGAATTGAATTTTCGCTGCGAAAATCCGAAGGCATCAGTCCATTATTTCCTTTTCTTTCGCGTCGTAAATCGAATTTATTTCCGCGATGAATTTGTCGGTGGATTTCTGAAGCTCGTCGCCCAATTTCTTAAGCTCGTCTTCNGTGATTTCGCCGGCTTTCTGACGCTTTTTCAAATCCTCGTTTTCGTCGCGTCGGATGTTCCGAATCGCGGTGCGAGAATTTTCAGCCGTCGCCTTTGCCTGCTTCGTAAGTTCCTTGCGGCGTTCTGCCGTGAGCGGCGGAATNGCGATGCGGATGACTTTTCCGTCATTCGAAGGATTCAATCCCAAATCCGCGGTGAGAATCGCCTTTTCGATTTCGGTGATGAGCGACTTGTCGAACGGATTTACGATGACGGTGCGCGCCTCGGGAATCGAAACCGTCGCCACTTGNTTGAGCGGCGATTTCTGTCCGTAGTAGTCAACGCGCACCCTGTCGAAAATGCTCGCGCTCGCGCGTCCTGTGCGGATCGCGTTGAACGAATCCTTGAGCGCGGCGATTGTCTTTTCCATCCTTTCCTTTGATGATTCAGTTGACATAATTTTCCTTAACGCTTCTTGACGAGTTTTCACGAGTCTGTAGATCGAGGCGANGCGAACTCAATTTTCAAGNACGCGGAAATTTTTCAAAATCCGCGCCTTTTTTGCGTTCGCCCGCAGCAAATTTATTCTTTTCCGAGAACGTCAAGCACGATTTCGCCGAATTCCAAATTCGCGCCGACGCTCTTTCCAACTTCCTCGATTTTCTTTGCGACCGTAACCTTGTCGTCCTTTACGAACATTTGGTCTACGAAGCAAATTTCGGAAAGATGCTTTTTGACTTTGCCCTGCAAGATTCCGGCCTTGACGTTTTCAGGCTTCGCGGCCATCTTTTCGTCCTGATCCATCTGCGCCTTGAAGATTTCCGTCTGCTCGTCNATGTACGACTGCGGAACGTCCGAGGCTTTGAGGTACGCAGGAGTGAACGCCGCCAAGTGCATGCAGCANTCGTAGGCGAAAGTCTTTACGGCTTCGTCCGTCGAGCCTTTGATTACGACCGCGCTCGCAGTCTTGAAATCCGAGTGGACGTAAGACGCCGCCACCGCGCCCTGCGGAATCGCCACGACGCTCACTTTTGCGACCGTCATGTTCTCGCGGATTTTCGTCGCCAATTCCATGAGGATGTCCTTGTGCTCCTGCTCGACNTTCGTATAACCTTTTTCAAGCGTCACNTCGAGCAATTTTTCGCCTGTAGCGATGAAGTCCGCATTTTTCGCGACGAAATCCGTCTCGCAGGTAACTTCGATGAGAACGATTTTGTCCTCGAGCTTCCGCACGAAAATCCGGCCTTCGCTCGTGGCGCGTTCGCTGCGCTTCGCCACGGCCGCAAGNCCTTTTTCCTTCAATATTTTGGCGGCTTCCTTCGTGTCGCCATTGGCTTCGGCAAGCGCGTTTTTGCAGGCCAAAAGTCCCGCGCCCGTGCTTTCGTTCAAAGCCTTGACATCTGCCATTGATATTGCCATTTTTTTCTCCAAGTTAAATTTAATTTATTTGTACAACTCGTCTTCGTCAACGATGGAATCGGCTTCGTTCGCCTTGATGTCTTCCTCTTTCTGCTCCGTCGGCTGATAGTTGGCGTAGTCGTCGATTTCAACGTCGTCGTGCTTTACGACGGCATCGGTCTGCACATCCTCGTCGTCGCCGAGAGTTTCGATAATCTTGAGGCCTTCCTCGTTGTTCGCTTCCATCACGGCGTTCGCGATGACCGAAGTGAAAAGGCTGATCGCGCGAATCGCGTCGTCGTTGCCAGGAATCGGATAGTCGATGCCTTCGGGATTGGAATTCGTGTCCACCACGGCCACGACCGGAATTCCCATGCGCTTTGCTTCCGCCACGGCAATCTGCTCTTTGTGCGTGTCGATTACGAAAATCGCGCCGGGCAGTTCCTTCATTTCCTTGATTCCGCCGAGGTTTTTCTCGAGTTTCGCCTTTTCCTTCAAAAGCGACGCGACTTCCTTTTTCGTCAAATTCTGGAAAGTGCCGTCAACTTCCATCTTTTCGATTTTCTTGAGACGCTGGAGCGATTTTTTGATCGTGGAAAAGTTCGTGAGCATTCCGCCAAGCCAGCGATTGTTCACGTAGAACTGTCCGCAACGCTCCGCCTCTTTTTGGACGGCCTGCTGCGCCTGCTTTTTCGTTCCTACGAAAAGAACGGACTTTCCCGAAGCCGCNGTCTTGCGGATGACTTCGTAGCTTTCTTTGATTGCAGTGATTGTCTTCTGCAAGTCGATGATGTGGATTCCGTTGCGCGCGCCGAAAATGTACTTTGACATGCGCGGATCCCAACGTTTTACCTGATGTCCGAAATGCACTCCGGATTCAAGCAGGTTTTTCATGGTAACAACAGCCATGTTTTTCTCCTTCCCGTCGGAATTTTGTTTTCCCGACTCCGAACTCTGTTACTCAAAGGCAAAAGCCCTTGGAAATTTTTCAGGAACAACGTTCCTATAAATTTTCACAAAAAGACAAAATTGAAATTTTGTCTTTTTGTGAAAAAGTCATTTCGCAATAAGGTCAGTCGATTANCGAATAGCCTTGTTTTTTTAGCATATCATAAAATTCAAAAATAGGCAAGCCCATAACGCACGAAGGAGCGCCTTCAATTTTCGTGATGAAACACGCCGCCAAGCCCTGAATCCTGTAGCCGCCCGCAACGCCCTTCCATTCGTCCGTGTTCAAATACCACTCAATTTCCTTGTCGCTCATCGGCGCGAAAGACACCTTCGCGATGCCCAAGCCTTCCGCGATTTTGCGCGTGCGTCCGTTATACAACGCGAGCCCCGTCACAACTTGATGAGTGCGGCCTTGAAGCGTACTCAAAAATTCAAACGCCTCGGAGAAATCTTTTGGCTTTCCATAGATTTTTTCGTCCAAAAGCACAATTGTGTCCGCGCCCAAAACCCACTGAAATTCCTTTCCTTCGGGAAGCGTGTCCACAACTGCCCTCACTTTCGCCGCGGCAAGAATTTTCGGCAGTTCAATTGGCGATTCCGCATCGAACAAAGATTCGTCAACATTCGACGGCATCACTTGAAACGGAATGCGCATCATCTTGAGAATTTCTTGACGGCGCGGAGACGCCGAAGCCAAAATTATGTTTTCCATACAATCGCTTTCAAAACAGGGAAATTTCAGAAAAAACAAACGAGCGGCGTTTTCCGAGGCAAACCTATTGACCAAATCTCCCGAGTCCTGTAAAATAGGAAATCCCGAGAGATTAGTTCAACTGGATAGAGCGTCGGCCTCCGGAGCCGAAGGTTGCGGGTTCAAATCCCGCATCTCTCATTATTTCTTCTTTTTGTCGCCGCCGCTGGAAGAACGCATCTTGTTCAAGACTTCTTGCGCGCGATCCCTCACAGGCTTCACAAAATGATAGTCGGTCGCGATCCTTTGAAGCGAGTTAATCACAGGCTTCGTGTCCTTTATGTTTCCGGAAAGCTTTTCATAGGCGTTCACCACTTCCAACGCGAGACTGCTCGAAGGGTTCATAGACTCGAATTTGTTCGAATAGAACGCTATGGCGTTGCTGACTTCGTCGTTGTTATTGTAGCCGATTTCTGCCAGCGAATGAATGGCGGCGGAAAGAACCATCGGCTCGTTGTCCGTCTTGACGATTTTGTTGAGCGTAACTGCGGCCTCTTCCGTGCCCACTTGTCCGAGTATGATGCATGCCTCACGGCGAATGTCTGGGAAATTGTTCATCACGCGGCCTTTCATGCGGCTCTGCGTGTTGATTCCCTCGCCCGCAAGATGCTCCAAAGCCATCATCATGTCCGGGGAAACGCTTCCGTTTTCGGCGGCATCGCGAAGATATTGAAGCGCCACCTCCTTGTTCTCGCGCTCGTCGGCGTTGGCAAGCTCCGTGATGATGAGGTCATCCATAGAGCTCATGTATTCGCTTTCTACGGATGTTTCGGTTTCCTGCGCGAAGGCGGCCGTTCCAAAAACAAGTCCCGCCACGACGCAAAGTGAAATCATGCTGATTTTCATAAGAATCTCCTTTCTTAAGTAACGATTTTATTCGATAAAGATATACAATTATAACACAGTCTTTTTGAAAAATCAAGACAAAATTGCAAACTTATAGCCTCGGAAGGTAAACTTTCCAATCGCCGTCCTGTTTTACGAAATTGTAGTAGACCACGATTCTGTTCGTGCCGTCATCGTTCTTGGAAACTTGAACCGCCCTTATAGAATCCGCGGAATTGTAGCGAATCTCGTCAATCGTGCGGCCGCTGCGCGACGGAATGAAAACATAGATGAAATAATCTTGCAAAGTGCGGAGCTTAAGCCCTTTTAATTTTTTGGGAAGCTTTTCCGAAGCCTTCGCCAAATTAGCTGTACTCGACCAATATTTTTGGGATTCCGGATCTATGTACCTGAGCCATGAATTGTAATCCCGCTTCGCCATAATCGCGTTGAGTTCGGTGATTTTCTTGATTATCGCGGCCTTGTCCGCGTTGAACGTGTCGAGGGAAATGTTTTTTTCCGTTCCCACCGAACGCCGATACTCCGAATCTTCTTCCGAGTTTCGAGCCTGTTTTTCAACTTTGACGGACTCCTCAATTTTCTCGCTCGGCATTTCTTCCGTCTGCTCGGTTGACTTGCAGGAAATAACGCACAATGCGAAAAATAACGCGCACAACAAAACGGGTGTCTTTATTTTCATAAAAAGCAGTATAGCACTATTGTTAGATTTAGTCAAATGGATTATAATTGATTTTATGAAAATCGCAGTTTTTCCCGGAAGTTTTGATCCGCCCACTTACGGGCATTTGAACGTAATCGCACGCGCGCGAAGCCTCTTTGATTCGATCGACGTGCTCGTTTCGGTGAATCCCGACAAGTCCTCGCTTTTTTCCGCCGAGGAACGCGTGATGATGCTCCAAAAGATGACCAAGGATTTCGAAAACGTCACCGTCCATGCGTCGAACACGCTCGTCGTAGAATATGCGCGAAAAGTCGGCGCGAAAGTGTTGTTGCGCGGAATTCGGAACGCCAACGATTTTTCCTACGAATTCGACCTCGCTCTGTTGAACCGTTCGCTTGCGGACGAAGTGGAAACGCTTTTCGTTCCCACCGAACAAAAATATTTTACAATCCGATCGAGCGCGATAAAGGAATTGGCGCGTTATGGAGGAGACGTTGGAAAAATGGTCCCCCCGATTGTCGAAGAAGCTTTGAAGAAAAAATTCTGCCGAACGCAGAAAGATTGAAAAATCCGCAAGAGGCGTTCGCGCTTCGCACTCCTGCGGATTTCGGCATTCGCCGCGACGATTTCGCGAAAAAACAATTTTAATTTCGAACAAAAATCGCCGTGGGTTTTGCACAAAAAATTGCGCAAAACCTGGCAACCAATGATTTTATTTCAGCGCGAGAAAAATCATTGCCCACATTTTCATTGTTTTCGGGAAACTAGAATGCAAACGCCACGGAAGCACTTCCATAAGTGGGATAGCCCACCTCCACGTTCAAGCCGATGTGCTTTGAGAACATGAATGTCGAGCCAAGATGAGCGCCGAACGCAAAGCCAGCACCTCCAGCCTTTCCGTCGTAGCCCGCGACCTCCCATTTTGTCGAGGTGTAGTAAAATCCCATTTCCAATCCAGCATAAAGGTCAAGCCATTCAGGNCCCGGAGCCACGTGGTAGTTCGCGCCCGCCATAAGCGCGATGCTGGAAGATTTCCATCCTCCAGTTTTTCCAAAGAGCGGGCGAAAATCCAGCGTGATTCCAAGCGGAATCTTGCTCAAAAGAAATTCTCCTTGAATCGGAATCGCAAAACCTGTAACCGCGCCTTTGTACGAAATTTCCTGTTTNCCNACGTAAGGNANNTCGTAGCTGTACTTGAATTTACCAAGCGCATAGCCGTAGCCTACGCCCGCTTTCACAAGCCAGTGGTTTCCGTCCAAATTCTCGCAATAGGAAGTCCAATCCCACGCGGAAGCCATCGTGCCGGCAAGCGTCACCGCAAAAAGCAGCACGATCCTTTTCAAATGCTTTTTCATTCCAAAAACCTCCTTGATGAAAAAAGTGCCTTATTATATCAATGGGGGGGGGTATGTCAAGTACTTTTTCAAATTTTTTTGAATTTTTTTTCAAATTTTCGAAAAAAAATTGAAACCCGCGCATTAAAGCAAAAATCACTCCGCCCTACCCCTTGCGCAGTTCCATTTTCATCCGCCAACTTTCGCTTGATTTTTTTTCAATTTGATGCTATACTGGAAGAATATGAAGGCAAAACAAAAAGTTCACCGCAGCGTGGAATTTTTCTTGGCGGCCGCGTCGGTTTTCCTCTGTCTTTCTCTCGCTTCGTGCAAGTCGATGATTTTCAACAAGCTCGGCGACATGCTTTCAGGCGCGAAAAAGGACGGCGTTCCCATTCAGGCAAAGGGCGATTCTCCGAATCCGATGGACGCTTTTATGGGCGAAAAAGATCCCACGATAATTCAGGAAACACTTCCGCTCATTGTCAAAATGTATGAAATCCTCGCGATGGAAAATCCTTCGCATCAAGGAATCCAAATTATGGCGGGTCAACTCAACGTGATGTACGGAAATCTTTGCGTCCAAACTCCGGCGGACAGAATGACGGTTGACAGGCTTTCGGAGCAGGTGGACGAATACGCGCGCGCGAAATATCATTATCTTAAGGGAAGAAAATACATTCTCGACGTGTTCGACGCAAGATGGCCGGGATTTTCCGAGGAATTTCTTTCTTCTGATTCGGACGTGGCGAAATCCGCGGCGCAGAAAATTTCCAAGGACGATGTGAACGCGGCATATTGGGCGGCNGGCGCGACGCTTCTTTCATGGTCGCTCGATCCGCTGGACGTTGACGCGCTCAGCAGCATCGCAGGACCAGTCGCGCTTTTGGAAAGAGCCGCAGAGCTCGATCCCGATTATTCCGACGGCGCGATTTGGGATGCACTTAGCATTTTCTATGCTTCCGCCCCGATTGATTTTGGCGGCGACTACGACCGCGCAGTTTTTTGCCATGAACAGGCGATGCGCGCTTCCGAAGGAAAGTCGCCTGGAATATACGTTACCTATGCCGAAAGTTTTTGTCGTCCTGCGGGCGACCGCGACGGATTCGTGGAGGCGTTGGAAGCGGCGCTTGCAATCGATCCCGACGCTGACGAATCAAGCCGCCTTATGTGCGTCATAAGCCAGCAAAAGGCNCGGTATCTTCTCGANCATGTTGACGATTATTTCGTAATATGGTAGAATTCAACTTGTTTAAAATGCGTTTTCATTTCATTGCGAACGCATTCAAAAAAAACGGTCGCGGTTTTGTCATGGCAACGAAGTTTCCAGCAAAATCGCATTGACTTTTTAGTAGGAGTGAAAATGAATCAAATCANGAAAATTCTTTTTTTCGCGTTGGTTTCGCTTTTCGGCGCGACAATGTTNGCCAAGACCGTCATAAAGATTGCGTCCGTGGCTCCCGCGCGCTCGTCTTGGGACGTTGACCAGCGCACAATCGCGAGCGACTGGCTCAAAATCACGGGCGGCGAAGTGGAACTCCAATTTATGAGTTCGGATTCAATGGGCGGCGAAAGCGGCGTTGTNCAAAAGCTCAATTCGGTGCGNCCCGGACAAAAGCCTCCGATTGGAGGGGCGGTTTTCACTTCGCTTGGCGCGGACGGTTTCTGCCCGGAATCTCACATAATGACGCTTTGCGTTCCNTTCCTTTTCCATTCGCAGGAAGAGGTGAACGCCGTGCTCNANGAATTCACGCCGCAGATGCAAAAACCTTTCGGGCAAAAAGGCTATGTCGTGCTCGGCTGGTTCAACATCGGATGGGCGTACTTTTTCACNAAAAANCCCGTGCGCACTCCGAGCGACCTTCAAAAACAAAGGCTTTCTGTGGGAGGAATGACTTCTCCGATGCTCGCGAACGCTTTCAAAGCCGCAGGATATTTGACGCAGGACGTTCCGGCAGACAAACTTTTGCAAAGCATGAAGACACCCGGCGGAGTCGAGGGCGTTTTCACGATTCCGATGTACGCATACGCCGCGCAATATTGCAAGACGCTCACGAATTGTCTCAACGCGCCGCTCGCTCCTGTAATGGTGGCGTTCGTGATTTCAAAAGCGGAATGGGATGCGATTCCAGAAAAATACAAGCCTGAATTGCTGAAAAGCGTCCAAAGGGCGCAGGACAAGTTCATCCAAAATCAGCAGAAAGCGGACGCAGAATATCTGAAGCGTTGCGAAAATGCCGGCGTAACGCTCTACACGCCGAACGATTCCGCAATGAAAGTTTGGCGAGACGAGTTTGAGTCGAAGAGCCGCTATATGTACGATCCTGCCACGCCCGTGGCCGACAAGGGATTCTACGAGCAAATCGTGGCGTTCCTCAAAAAATATCGCGGAGAATAAAAAAGGTCTTTTGTTTGACGAGTTTTTCGCATGGCGGAAAACTCGCCTTTTGTTTTAAAGAAATGTGTTTTTTATGGAGAAAGATTTTGCTGAAAAAAATTGAAGACGGATTTGCGGTGGCGTTGGTGGCGATTTTAAGCGTAACGTCAATAGTGATAAAAGTGATGCAGGACAATCTGCACGTTCAGGTGATGAACGCCGATTCCATTATCGTCAATGTGGCGTTCGTGTTCGCCTGCGTTTCAGGACTTGTGACTTGGCGCGAGGGAAGGCATCTTTGCCTTGCGAATGTTACCGAAAAATTTCCGCCAAAACTGAAGAACGCGCTGGGAGCAGCATCATCGTTTTTCACCCCGCTCGTCCTCACTCAACTTTTTACGGCATCTTTCTTGCAAATAACGAACCCGAACCAATTCACGAACAATGTCGTGCTTTTTCTNGCGGAAAAAATATTCTTCGCGTTCTATCCTTTGTGCTTTATCATGATTCTCGCGCTGATTCTTCGCAAAAAGGAATTCCGCGTGGCGGCGATTTTGGGAATTGTTGCAGGGCTTGTAACTTCGATGGGCGCGATAACCGGAGTCATCTATTTTTGGACTGGACGTTTCGACTTTCCCAAACTGTACGCAATGAGCGACGCTTGGAACGCGTTGTGCGGACGATTTGTTTGGGTTTTCGTAGTGCTTTTCGTGCTGATGGCGTTCGCGGGCGTTCCGCTTTTCGTGGCGATAACCGGAATAACTTATGTGATTTTTTCGGCGGCAGGCGGCTACATCGACGTAATTCCGCTCGAAGCATACGGAAAACTCGCCGACAAAAGCATAGCCGCCATTCCTCTTTTTACGATAGCAGGCTACGTTCTCGCACAAGGGAGCGCGGGAAAGCGTTTCGTGGAATTGTTCCGCGCGCTTTTCGGATGGTTTCGCGGCGGAACTGTCGTGGCGGCGGTGTTGGTCTTGACTTTCTTTTCAACGTTTACGGGAGTTTCGGGAGTTACGATTCTCGCGCTNGGCTCGCTTCTCGCCGTCATCTTGACAGGTTCNGGCTACGAAAAGGACAGAGCCGAATCGCTCATCACTTCATGCGGCGCGGTGGGACTTTTGTTTCCGCCTTCGGTGGCTATAATCATGTACGCCTCATCAAACTACACGGTAATCACGCAGTTTGAGCCAGGATTCGACATAATAAATTTGTTCAAGGCGGCGTTGATTCCGGGTGTGATAATGTCTGCAGCTATGATCGCCTTGGGAATCGTGTTCGACAAAAACAAAGAGCGACCAGCCTTTTCCGCGCGTAAAATCGGGCGAGCACTTTTGGACTGCGTTCCCGAACTGCTTTTGCCGCTTTTGATTTGCATCACTTATTTTTCAGGATTTTTCAATTTGTTCCAAGTGGCATCTTTCGCGGTGATTTACGCCGTGGCTCTCGTGTGGCTTGGACGGCGCGATTTTGACGCAAGGAAAACGGCGCGGGTCGTCGCNGACAGCGTTCCAGTTTCGGGCGGAATTCTTTTTATAATCGCNGCGGCTTCGGGACTTTCATATTGGATGCAGGACGCGAACATTCCAGAAACCGTGACGAATTTCATCACTACTTATGTCAGCAACAAATATTTGTTCCTGCTTTTGATGAATTTGGTGCTGCTCGTCGTGGGCTGTCTCATGGACATTTATTCAGCCATTCTACTAGTTTCGCCGCTCTTGCTTTACGGAGCAGCGTCGTTCGGAATTCCCGCAGTGCAAGCCGGAGTGATTTTCATAATGAATCTCTCGGTGGGATTTTTGACGCCACCAGTCGGAATGGATCTTTTCATCTCGTCGTACACTTTTAAAAAGCCAATCGGTCAAGTGATAAAAGGAGTGCTTCCGTTCCTGCTCGTGCAATTGATTGTGCTTTTTATCGTAACTTACTGTCCGTTTTTCACCACCGCGCTTTTGCCTCCTCCTGAAAGCGCGTTCTGAAATTTCCACAATATGGGATTTTAGGATTTGAAACGCGGCGCATTTTTTTCGTTTCGACGCTTCTCGCTGAATTCGCTTTTTTGCGCGATGATTTTTTTCGCGTTCGTTTCATGCAGAAAAGTCGAAGTCGAAAGAAAATCGGACGACGCGGAATCGTTACAAGCGGAACTTGAACGGCAAAAAAATTCCGCGCTTGAAGAATACATCCTTTCACTTTCCGAATGCGAGCGGCTCGCCCAAATTTTCGTCGTGAACATTGAGGGCAACGAAGAATTCTGTTTTTGCGAGTACACTGACGACGATTCCGAAAAAAAATCGCCCTTGATTCCTGGCGGCTACATTTTCTTTTCATTTAACATCGCAGAAACGCCCGAAAAGATTGCCGCCTTCACAGATTCGGTGCGCCGTTTCGCACGCGAAAAAAAACGCGCCGAACCATTTTTGTGCCTTGACGCGGAAGGCGGTTTTGTAAATCGTCTGCGCGGCTTGGCAGGCCCGCTTCCCGAGGCAACCCGCGTGGCAGAATGCCTTGACGCTTCGCAGGCAGAACGACTTTATTCTTTGAACGCGATTCAGCTAAAGTCGCTCGGATTCGACTTGAATTTCGCGCCAGTTTGCGAGACACTCACTCCCGCGAACGAAAAATTTTTGGAAGGCCGAAGNTTCGGCGANNCAAAAGCCGCATCCGAATATTCACGNGCGGCGATCAAAGCTTATCAGCAAAATCGCGTGGGAGCNGTGGCAAAGCATTTTCCNGGAAACGGCAACGCCGATCCGCATGCGCGNATTCCGCGCGTTTTCTTTGAAGCNGANGATTTTCAAAAAAACGTGCTCGATCCATTTGAAAAAATTCTTGACGAGAATCCCGCTGGAATTCTCATGAGCCACGCGTTCGTGGANCTCGGCGAAAATAACGGNACGGANTTTTCCNAAAGTGGCGAATTTCCTGCGAGTCTGAGCGCGTTTTGGATTGAAAAAATTTTGCGCGAAAAATTGGGATTTGACGGAATCGTTTTCAGCGACGACATTTTCATGTCCGCGCTTGAGCAAAGCGGATTCGATTCGGAACGGGCCGTGCGCGAAGCAATTCTCGCGGGCGTAAATTGCATCTTGATGAGCGAAAAGCGTTTTCTCCGCGAATATGAAATCGTGCGAAAATTCTATTTGGAAGACGCCGCGTTCCGTTCGCGCGTTGATGATTCAGTTCGCAAAATAGTGAAATTCAAAATTAACTGTGGAATCCTGCACTATGAATACGCTGAATCCCAAGAAACCGAAACGAATTCGGCATCGCGCATGAAAATCGTTTCTTCGGAACTTTTCTCGGAAAATGAAAACTGCGAAAATTCTTTTTCGAAGCGAATGGAAGAATTCAGCGCGGCGAAAAAAGAAAACATCGCGTTATACGAAAAATATTTTTTACCAACGGCTTCGAAAGAAGAGCTGCGCGCCGTAAGGTGGACACGATGAAAGAAAAACTTTCCGGCGCACAAGGTTTTGAAAAATATTACTCTTCGATTTTTGCCGCGCGCTGGGAAAAGCTCAAAACCGCGCTTTTGCAAGAAAGCGAAGGCGTGCCGTTTGATGCCGGCGCGAAGACTTATTTTCTCGATTCGGCGAGCGTCCTTGTGGCATTGACATTGCCCTTGGACGGCGCGAAAAAAATTCTCGACATGTGCGCGGCTCCGGGCGGAAAGACGCTCGTGCTCGCGCGGCGAATGGAAGACGACGCGGAACTTTTTTCGAACGAGCTTTCTTTCGAAAGAAAATGCCGTCTCGAGCGCGTCGTTGCCGAGCATCTGCTTCCTGACGTGAAAGAGCGCGTCAAAATCACTTGCGGCGACGGCGCGCTTTTGTGCAAAAAGCAGGATGCCATTTACGATGCGATTCTGCTTGACGCGCCTTGTTCTTCCGAAAGACATGTCCTTTCGTCTCCGAAATATTTGCGGGAATGGTCGCCCGCCCGTGTGCGCTCGCTCGCGATGCGCCAGTGGTCGCTCCTTTCAAGCGCGTTCCGCATTTTGAAAAGCGGCGGTTTTTTGCTTTATTCAACATGCGCGATTTCCGACGAAGAAAATTCCTGCGTGGCAAAAAGGCTTCTTGAAAAATTCAAGGGAAAAGTCCGAGCCGTGGAATTTGACGAAATCCGAATTTTGCAAGAATCGAACGCGAAAAAATTTCCCGAACTTTTTTCCAAAATTGAATTTCCTTCATTTGAGAAAAATGAATTCGGCTTCAGCGTCCTGTCAGACGCGCAAAAAAATTCCGGTCCGATTTATTTTTTTCTTGCAGAGAAACTGTGAATGCGATATAATCATTTTTGGTGGATTTTATGGACGATAATTTCGGCGAGTTGAAAAGAAAGAAGCTTCAGAACATTTTGGAAACCGGACAGGTTTTGAACGAGATTCAGGACGTGGACGTTCTGCTCGAGCGAATCCTGACCGAAACACGCAGGATTGTGAACGCCGATGCAGGATCCGTTTATGTCGTAGAAGAAAACCGCCTCAAAATAAAATATGCCCAAAATGACACGCATCTTCGCGCCCTGCCATCGGGNGAAAANCTTCCTTACATTTCGTTTTCNTTTCCGATAAGCGAAAATTCCATTTCGGGCTACGTCGCGCTCACGGGGCAGCCGCTCAACATTCCGGATGCGTACAGCATTCCATCCGAAATGCCGTTCCACTTCAACAAAAGTTCAGACATCGCCACAGGTTACCGCACGCGCTCAATATTCACCTTTCCGCTCAAAAACACAATCGGCAAGGTAATCGGCGTGCTGCAAATCATAAACGCGCAGGACGCGTCGGGCAATGTCATTTCGTTCGATTCGGATTCGGAACTCTACATAGGCCATTTTGCGGCGAGCGTCGCGAACGCATTGGAACGCACGCGCATAACGGGCAACATGGTTTTGCGAATGCTNCGAATGGCGGAATTCCGCGACCCGAAAGAAACTTACGGACATGTCGAGCGNGTTTCGAATTTTTCGATTGAAATTTACGATCGNTGGGCGTTCAANAACAAAATTCCTGAAAGCGAATCCCACCGTTTCCGAGACTCGCTGAAAATCGCCGCGAAATTCCACGATGTCGGAAAAGTCGCAATTTCGGACGTAATNCTGAAAAAGGCGTTTCCGCGTTTTACGCCCGAAGAACGCGCNGTGATGCANGGACACACAGTGCTTGGCGCGAAACTCTTCGACCCGCCGGAATCATTTTTGGACACGATGTGCCGCGACGTGGCCTTGCATCACCATGAATGGTTCGATGGCTCCGAGCGCGGATATCCAGGCGAATGTCAGCTTCTTTCGATGAAAGCNGGCGATCCNTTGCCGATTGCGANAAGGCTTTGCGGCGAAGAAATTCCGCTTGCCGCGAGAATCGTNGCGGTNGCAGACGTTTTNGACGCGCTGAGCCAAAAGCGATGCTACAAAGATGAATGGAATTTGGACTTGGCGTTCGAGGAAATCGAAAATCATTCNGGCACACAGTTCGATCCCGAAATCGTGCGGGCGTTCTCGCAAATTCGCGAACGCATAATTGGAATCAGGGAAGATTTCAAGGACGAGGAATAAAGCATAAAAACGGCTAGGCTAGACCAATTTGTGGATTTCCCTGTCGAAAGTGTTTGCGAATTCGGCGAATTCTTTTTTTGAATACGCGCTCCGCCTTTTCGTCCCGATTCCCAGCTCGCTCATTTGGATTCCAAGTTCGCGTTCCTTGAGTTTGCGCCCGATGTTTTCCGCGCTGAAAACCGTTCCGCGATCGTTCATCACGCAAAAACATTTTTCAAGCAAGGCGGNNGCAAGCGGAATGTCGCGCGTTACGATTATGTCGTATTCGGCGCAATTTTCCAAAATCCAATTGTCCGCCGCCCCGCTTTCTTCCGGGCAAATTCGCATGGAAAAATTTTCTCCCGCGCCTTCGCTCGGGATTTTTTTGTTTGCGACGAAAATCAATTCCACGTTCAATTTTCGCGTATATGAAACAAGGTATTTTCTCACAAGAAGCGGGCAGGAATCCGCGTCCACCAAAACGCGCGCGCAGCTCAATTCAAAGCCTTGTCGATTTTTTCAATCATAATGCGGGTCAAACGTTCGGCTTCCTCGCCAAGCCTTGAATCGGTGTCGGCGTCCTGCGCAGCTTCCCTTTGGCGAATGAGCTTTTGCTTTTCTTTGAAAAGTTCGTCGGAAATAAGGATTCCCGCCAAAACCGCGATCTGCTTTTGATNCTCTATTCCGTCGTTTCGCCGGATTTCTTCGCAGACGTTGCTATAATAGTCGCGGATTTTTTCGAGATACGGCAAATCCTCGTCGGCCTTCATCGCGAACGAAGTTCCCAAAACGTTGACTTGAAGAACCGCCATTTCTAGAAGATTTCCTGGGGCGGATTTTCATCGTCGGTTTCNAACGAAGTGTCGCCGAAAAGCGAATCGCGCTCTTCGGTGTCCGCGCCGAATTCAAAGCCGTCNTTTTCCAAAGGAGGCTCGCTTTCTTGAGACGCACCATTTTGAACGCCCTGAAATGCGGCGGAATGCGGCGCGGCGGNGACAGCCTTTTCTTCGGCTTCCGAAGCNACGGAAACACTTTCCGCAACTTTCGGATTCATAGTGTCAGGCGCATTTNCGCNTTGAGCGGNATTTTGCATCGCATTGTCAAGC
Source organism: Treponema sp. (assembly GCA_014804005.1). Lineage (GTDB taxonomy): Bacteria > Spirochaetota > Spirochaetia > Treponematales > Treponemataceae > Treponema_D. The sequence goes on from JAAVAP010000005.1 coordinate 43,859, forward strand.
AGCGCGTTTTCCACCGAATCAAGGCGACCCAAGGCGCTCATGATTCCGCTTTCGATTTTTTCCCCGTCCGCCATAAAACTTGAAAGAAGCTCCGTTTTTTCAGAAAGCGCGTTTGTGAGCTCGGAACACTTTGTGCGCAGAGCATCGTTTTCTGACTTGAGCTGCTCGATTTTTTGAACAGCACTTTCAACTTTTTTTTGCAGAAGATAAATTTTATCGACCGAAATCATTTTGCGCCTCGATTTTTTTTCTCGCGNNGGCAGNAANTTTTTCTGCCAACGCGAATATCCTATGCGGACAACGCCTTTTTTACCGTTTCGACCACAGCCTTGAACGCGGCGGGGTCTTCAATGGCAAGATTGGACAAAGCCTTTCGATCAAGCGTAATTCCAGCCTTGTTAAGGCCGGAGATAAATCGCGAGTAAGTAAGGTTTTCCTCGCGAACGGCCGCGTTGATACGAGCNATCCACAACGAGCGGAAGTTNCCTTTCTTGTCGCGGCGATCTACATACGCGTGATCCAACGCCTTTGTTACGGCATCNTTCGCGGCCTTGAAGTTNGTGCCNCGNCGNCCCTTGAAGCCCTTGGCGAGCTTGAGAATNTTTATNCGCCTGTTCTTTCTTTTTGGTCCGTCTACTGCTCTNGACATAGTTCACTCCTTATCCATACGGAAGCATCTGCTTCCTTACTTTTGCTGCGTCCGCTTCCGCAAGAATTCCCTTTTGGCGCAAGTGCATCTTTCGTTTTGCAGAGCGCTTCGTGAGAATGTGGCGGAGATTCATCTTCTTGTACTTCACCTTGCCCGTTCCGGTAAGGGAAAGCCGCTTTGAAGCGGATTTTTTTGTCTTCATCTTAGGCATAAGAAACCTCTTTTTGTCCGCNTCGCGCGAACATTAGTTTTGCGGAGAATTCTTGTTTCCGCCGGCTTTTGCCGAAATCGTCATCGACATGAATTTGCCTTCCATTGCGGCGGGCTTTTCGATGACATACGCCGAGGTGAGCCGTTTGAGCACCTCTTTCAGGACNTCAAATCCGAGTTCGGTGTGGGCAAGNTCGCGTCCGCGGAAACGGATCGTGACCTTNACCTTGTCGCCCTCGTCAAGGAATTCCTGTATGTGCTTCGCTTTCGTGTCAAGATCGCCCGGTCCGATTTTGGGCTGCATCCTGATCTCTTTAAGCTTCAATACCTTNTGCTTTTTCTTGGAGTCACGGAGCTTTTTCTCCTGTTCAAAGNGGTATCGTCCGAAATCGAGTATTTTGCAAACCGGCGGATTGGCGTTTGGCGCGACTTCAACAAGGTCGAGATCTCTTTCTCTAGCCATTCTTAGCGCGTCAACCGTAGGAATTATTCCGAGCTGTCCGCCCTGATCGTCTATAAGTCTGACTTCTCTGACGCGAATCCTTTCGTTAATCCGCGTNCCCCTGTTGTCTGCCAACTGACCTCCTCGTGTTTGAAACACACACATATATTAAGCGTGANAACATTGTAACAAAAAAGCAGGATTTTGTCTATACCTTTTTCCGAGAATTTTTTGCGGAAAAGCCGCGCAATTTTTCGTTCAGGCTTGGGGNGAAAGCGGCTTGATCCTTTTTCTGTACAGCCGCAAAAAGAAAAACATCGAGAGAACNAGCGAAAGCACTTCCGCGATGTCGAAGCACCACCAAACATTGTGAATCACGCCAGAAAGAGAAAGCAGGTACGCGCTCGGAAGCAAAAGGAGAAGCTGCCGCGCGATTGAAACCACCATCGAATAGACGGCCTTTCCCAAAGCCTGGAAAGCCGANCCAAGCACNATGCAAAGCGCCGCTCCCAAAAAACTCGGCGCGATNATNCTCAANGCGGGCACACCAATCGAAAGCATTTGCTCGGAAGCGTCGAAAAGCGAAAAAAGCGTTGCAGGAATCGTCTCAAACAAAATNAGTCCCACGCTCATAATNNAAAACGCGCCCACCAAACTCAACGCNATTGTTTTCNTTATGCGCTTGGGATTCCTCGCCCCGTAATTGTACGCGACGATCGGCACCATTCCGTTGTTCAGCCCGAACACGGGCATAAAAACGAAGCTGTTCAATTTNAAATACGCTCCGTAGACCGCGATGGCGGTGTCGGCGATTCCCTTGAACGTGCCCAAAATCAAATTCATTCCGTAAGTCGTAANNGAGCCGACGGCNTGCANCACAATCGANGGAAGCCCCACNTTGTAAATCTGCCCNATNATAACGANGTCGGGACGGAANCCCTTGAAGCGGAATTTAATGTCCACATTCTTGCGCAAATTGAAGCAAATCGAAACGAANGCNCCCAAAATCTGTCCNGCGACCGTAGCCACCGCCGCGCCCGCNATTCCCATTTTCGGAAAAGGCCCGAGTCCGAAAATCAAAATCGGGTCAAAAATTATGTTCGTTATCGCGCCAGTAAGCTGCGTTATCATCGCATAAAAAGTNCGTCCAGTTGACTGCAAGAGGCGGTCGAACGTGAAGCCGAAAAAAAGCCCGAATCCCGAAAGCATGCAAATGCGAAGATAAGTCTGTCCGTATTCAATTATGAGCGGATTTTGCGTCTGGCTTTTCAAATACGGATCGACGGAAATCAGGCACACCGCCACGAAAAAAACGTACTCGCAAAGCGCGAGGAAAATCCCGTTCACCGCNGTNTTGTCCACCGCATCCTGATTTTTCTGCCCAAGCCGCATCGAAAGAAGCGCGTTTATTCCGACCGCCGTTCCTCCCGCAAACGAAACCATCAGCATCTGGAACGGAAACGCAAGCGAAACCGCCGTGAGCGCGCCCTCGTCAATCCGCGAGACGAAAATGCTGTCAACGATATTGTACAAGGCCTGAACGAGCATGCTGAGAATCATCGGCACGGACATAGAAATCAAAAGCCGCCCCACACCCATCGTGCCCATTTTGTTTTCGACTTGGACAGAATCTTTTTGAACTGAATTGTTTTCCATAAGGCTTGAATTATATAAAAAAAATGTCGGAAAGTCAAGCGCGGAGAAAACAGAAAAAAAACGCGCAGAAAAACAGGAAATCTACGAAAAAAAAAGCCGGCAATGGTTTGCTCCATTTGTCGGCTCTCATATAGCATCGAATACTTAAGCAAAAAGGCTGGTCAAAACGACCAAACGCCTTTTGCAAATATTCAGATTACCATTCCTTTTTGATATCCTCGATGATGTTGGCTTCGCCTTCTTCCGTAGAGAAGAATTTCGCCTTTTCCATGTTGGGAACGAGCGTAACTGTCTCGCCCAAGCGGAACAACGCGGTGGCCGTAGTCTTCGCGATAAGGTTCTGTCCTTTGCCAGTGGCAAGGTACAAGTGAGTTTCCGCGCCGAGCGGCTCCTTGTTGACAATCTTCATCTGCATCGCGTTCTCGCCAGCCTTCTCGCTGTAAGTGAGATCTTCCGGACGAATTCCGAAGTAAACATCTTTTCCGACATAAGCCTTGAGGCGTTTCTGCTGCTCGTCCGTCGGAACAATCGTGAACGAACCTTCGTCAACCACGACTTTTCCGCCCTTTTCCACGACTTTCACCGTGAGGAAGTTCATCGGCGGAGTTCCGATGAAGCCCGCGACGAATTTATTAATCGGATTGTTGTAGAGATAAAGCGGCGCGCCAATCTGCTGGACTTTTCCGTCCTTCATTACGACGATTTTGTCGCCGAGTGTCATCGCTTCAATCTGGTCGTGAGTAACATAAATCATCGTAGCCTGCAAGCGGTGGTGCAGAGAAGCGATTTCCGCGCGCATCGTAACACGAAGCTTCGCGTCCAAGTTTGAAAGAGGCTCGTCGAAAAGGAACACTTTCGGATTGCGAACAATCGCGCGGCCTACCGCGACGCGCTGCCTCTGACCGCCCGAAAGAGCCTTCGGCTTGCGGTTGAGGTACTGCACCAAGTCAAGCTGCTTTGCGGCTTCCTGAACGCGGCGATCAATTTCCTTTTTGTCCATCTTGCGAATCTTCAATCCGAACGCCATGTTGTCGTAGACGCTCATGTGCGGATACAAAGCATAGTTCTGGAAAACCATCGCGATGTCGCGATCCTTCGGCGGAACGTTGTTCATCTCTTTTCCGTCGATGAAAAGCTTTCCTTCGGAAATGTCTTCCAAACCTGCGACCATGCGAAGCGTCGTGGACTTTCCGCATCCTGAAGGACCTACGAACACGCAGAATTCCTTGTCTTCAACCGTGATGTTCTGATTGGTAACCGCGCGGACATTGCCGTCGTAGATTTTTCCAATCCCTTTGAGTTCAACCTTAGCCATTTTAGGCCTCCTAAATTATATTATTACTAATATTTTAAGGCATTGCGGAAGATTTGTCAAACGTTTTTTTAAGAAATTTCCGTTTTTTGTCAAATTCTTTTTTTAAATTTGCATTTTTTTACATTCGTTTTACACTGTCAGTGATATTTTAGAAATTCAAAAACATTAATATTCTAAAATAATAAGTTTTGTTTTTTTCGAACAGAAAAAGTTTGTGAAATAGCATGGAATCGACACACTGAAAAGAAACACGATTTCCGAGCGTTTTTATATGCAAGAGGATAAAAACAAGTCTGGAACGGAGAGGTTTCCATGTTTTTTGGCAGACAATTGCACGATTTGCATGGAAAGTTCGTCACATTCCAAGTCAAAAGAAACGCGCCATTGCAGGTTGTTAGAAGCGCGGCTCGATTCCGCCCGCCGATTATTCCTGCCGCATGGCGAGCGTGCTGGGCGTTTCGGTGGAATGGCTTGTCATGGGGCATGATGAAAAAAAATCCAAGGAAAATTCAGAATACGCGGAATTGCGCTCGCTCATAAAAAAGTTGGCTTCGCTTTCGCCCGAAGTGAGAGACTCAATACGGACGCTTGTTTTTGCGACTTCAAAAGCTCATGTCACACCGCAAATCTAACATTCCTATGAATACGATGAATTTTCAATGATTAAAAATTTGCATGAAAAACCGTATGAATTTGTAAACATTAAAAATTTTTAAGAATTTTTAATGATCTATTACGAGCGTTTTTAATAGTCTATAACGTAGGTTTTTAGTCATTGAAAATTGCCGTTTTTAATAGTCCAAAACAGGGGCTTTCAATCATTGAAAATTGACTGTTTTGGATTTCATAAATACTCCGCCAAAGATTGATTTTCTAACTTCGTAAGATACCTTGATTTTAGATTATAATTGCGATAAGCGCGTGAAACTGGTCTTGACACAAGGTCTCTTGCATGTTATAATTTTTTCATCAATTTATTAGGAGGAACTTATGAAAAAGTTCACAAAAGTTTTCGATAAAATGAATGGGGGGGGGTATTAGCACTCTCCTCAATTCTCGCGCTCTCTCTGATGTTCGCATCGTGCGCAAACAACAGCGATTCCGATGACAACGGTCTTGGAAATCAAAGTACTTCACTCCCTACAAATGTGGGAACAAATCCGATTGAAAATGAAATCAAATTGATATCTGAAGATGACGAGTACCGTTATTTAGTGTTAAGAAACGATGGTACTGCGCTCGAAATCCATTGTGATGACGATGATGTTGAAGAGGAAAAAACATACGCGACATTCAAGTACACTTACAATGACGAGGAAAGAACAATATCCATGAAAATGGAAAAGTGTATTTATTACAGTGAGTTTTATGAAAGCGATAATAACGATAATAAATTGTTGACTTACGAACAGATTCTTTCCAAAATCAATGAAGATTACACTGTTGAAAAAATGAGGAAGTATAATCAAGAATATTATGAAGAAAGAAAAGAGGAAGAATGGTTTGAAGAGAAATATCCCGATTGTGACACCTATGAAAAATATGAAACGGCACTTTTCAAGGAATGTGGAGTTGACTCTTTCAATGATTATGTAAAAACTTTTAAGCAAAGCGAAGAAAACTACTACAAATCGATGTTCGGCGCACAGGTAACTTACGCCTACAGAATTGAAAACAACAAAATGATTCTGACCGAAAAATTTACTGGCGTAAAGAATTTGCTTGATTCCGAGTGCGAATATGAAAATCACGATGGCAATTATTATACCGATGCTAGCATTGATTGCTCATATGCAAAAATTAGTGAATATGACTCAAAAAATCGTTTCGAAGAATATTGTTATGGATATCCAAATGCAGACAAAAGAACTATTGACTTTGAAAAAGTAAGAGATACTTGGACTGAAGACTGGAAGCATGAAAGTGTATCCTTGGGTAATGTCACAGCGACTTACACCGAGGACATCCGTGGAAAAACAGTAACGATAAAATGCGAAGGTAAAGAATACGTATGCAAATTTAGAGGAATAAATTTCATCCAAACAGACGACTAGCACACTCCTCCCGCTTCGGTGATTGAGCATGTCGAAACCACCGAAGCACCATTACAATTTCTTGTTTTTCGCAAGAGCAAAAAGTTCGCGTCTATTCCAAGTCCTCAAGACCATACAATTTTCCGCGAGAAAGCCTTCCCGTCTTGAGCGCGTCGTCAAAGGATTTTAGCGCGCGAACCGCTCCCATCGCAAATCCTTCGCGACTTCGGGCGGTGTGGCGGATTTCAATCGTATCGGCAGGTCCGTCGAAAATCACGCTGTGAGTTCCCGGAACGCTTCCGCATCTTGTGGAAGAAACGTGGAGCGCGTTTTTTTGCGGCCGCTCGTGGAATGCATCCGTTTCTATTTCTGTCTTTTTGGAAGTGTTCGCCAAAATGCGCCGCGCGATTTCCAAGGCCGTGCCGCTCGGACTGTCGGCTTTTTGGTTGTGATGCATTTCCCAAGTGGCGATGTCGTATTCGGAAAAAGGCTCGAGGATTTTCACAGCTTCTTCGATGATTCGGAAAAACATGTTCACGCCTGTCGAAAAATTCGACGATCGCAAAACAGTGCCGCCAGTCTTTGCCGCCAAATCCGCGATTTCGTTTTCGTTCTGCGTCCAACCAGTCGTTCCCACGACAAGCGGAATTCCAAGCGGAACTAGCGCGCGAAGATTTTCCATTACGACGGCGGGATTCGTGAATTCGATCACTCCGTCCGCGCCGCTTCCTTTCACCGCGCGCGCCAATTCAGCGGAATCCGAGTTCTTTACATCCGCGTCGGGCGCGAAAGGGTCGATTGTGACGACGACTTCGTTTCCCAAATTTTCGGCGGCGGCTTTCAGCAAGTGCCCCATCTTTCCATAACCGACCAAAGCAATTTTCATTTTTTTCTCCCAATCATTTTTTGCGTGCGCGTCAAGCAGAATTTGCCTTCTGTGCAAGACGAAACTTTGCAAAACGCGATTTTATTTTTTCATTAGAAATTTAGAAATTCGAAAATTCTATTTTTCAAAAAATTCCGCATGAAGCGTCCGCACGGCGGTGTCGCACTGCTCATCGTCCACGACGATGCTCACGTTCACTTTGCTCGCGCCTTGCGAAATCATCTGCGCGTTTATTCCCGCCTCGGAAAGTGCCGAAAGTCCGCGCGAAAGAATTCCGCTCGCCTTCGACGAATCGCAAATTATGCTTACGATTGATTTGCCGCTGCGAAGTCCAACTTGCGCCACGCGCGAGAGGTCTTCCACAAGTCCGCTCAAATCTGCCTTCGTGTTCACGGTGAGAGAAACCGAAACTTCCGACGTGGCAATCAAGTCCACCGAAACTTCCCATTTTAAAAACTGGTTGAAAATGTGCGCCAAAAATCCAGCCGCGCCGAGCATTCCCGCGCTCACGATGTCAATCAAAGTGACATGTTTTACCGAAGTGATCGCGCAGACTTCCTCTCGCTCGCTTGAATGCTCCTTTACGATAATCGAGCCTTCGCTTTTTATATTGTAGGAATTTTTTACGCGGACTGGAACGCCGCTTTTCAGGCAAGGCTTCATCGAGCGCGGATGCAAAACCTGCGCGCCGAACATCGCAAGTTCTTGAGCCTCTTCGTAAGTCACTTCGGGAACGGTTCGCGCCGCCGCGCAAATCCTCGGGTCGGCTGTCATAATTCCGTCAACGTCTTTCCAAGTTTGGATTTCCTTCACGCCCAAAGCCGCGCCGATTATTGTCGCGCTCAAATCCGAGCCGCCGCGTCCGAGCGTCGTGATTTCGCCTTTTTTGTCTTTCGCGATGAATCCCGTGACAATCGGAATTTCTCCGCACGAGCCTTCGCTGTAGGATTTCAATGCCTGTGGAATTGCTTGCCAAACTTCGTCCAAAAGTTCGGCCTTGGTGAAATTGCTGTCGCTTGTGATTCCGATGTCCCATGCGTCGAAAAACGCCGCGCCGATTCCGAGCGTTTTCAAAAAAGCCGCCATTATCCGAACGCTCATCCGCTCGCCGAACGAAACAAGGTAGTCGCGCGTGCGCTTCGTCAATTCACGTATCATAGAAATGCCCGTGAGAAGCTGCTTCAATTCCGCAAGCAGGCTTTCCACGCATGCAAAATTGATTCCCAATTCCTGCGCAGTTTTTCGGTGAAGATTTTCTATTTCGCTGATTTCGATTTTTCCGCCCAAAGCGCAATCCGCAGCCTCTAGCAAAAAGTCCGTCGTGTCGCCCATAGCGGAAAGCACGACCACGGGACGTTCGTTTTCGTAAGCGCAGATTATTTCCGCCACGCGCCGGATCCTCTCCGCGTTCGCCACGGAAGAGCCGCCGAATTTCATAACTATCATAATTGTATGATAACGGAAATTTGTTTTTTGTGCAATGCGTCGCAAATCAGAGATTTGCTTACCGAGTTTCGCAAGCGAAACTCATGGGGCAACCGCCGCGCGAATCTTTTTGCGGAAGCAATTTTTTTGCATTGAACTTTTTTTTCAAATGTGATATAATTTTTAGATAATCACAACCAAAATTTTCGGAGGCAAAAATGATTTCTTGGGAAAATCTTGACACTCTTTCAAGCTATAAAAAATTGCAGTCGCTCAAAAACGCGGTCTCGCTAAAAGACGTTCTCGCGGGAGACGCGGGGGCGGCTCGCGTAAAAAAATATTCCGTGCCGATGGCGGCAGGACTTTCGTTCAACTACGCGGCGCGCCAAGTGAACGATCAGGTTTTGCAAGTGCTTTCCGAACTCGCAAGCGAAGCGCAGCTCACGCAGAAATTCGAGGCGCTTTACAACGGCGAAGTTATCAACACGGGCGAAAACCGAATGGTGCTCCACCACCTTTTGCGCGGACAGCTCGGCGGNAAAGTNGAAGCCGAAGGAAGCGACAAGCGTGAATTTTATTTGAACGAGCAAAAGCGAATCGCGGATTTCGCGCAGCAAATNCATTCGGGAAAAATCACGAACGAAAANGGCGAAAAGTTCACGACGGTCTGCCAAATCGGAATCGGCGGAAGCGACCTCGGCCCGCGCGCGATGTATCTCGCCTTGGAAAATTGGGCGAAGACAAAGAACAAATTTTTCATGGACGCGCATTTCATTTCGAACGTCGATCCGGACGACGCGACAGCGGTCTTGAAATCGATTGACATTTCGAAGACGATTTTCATCCTCGTTTCAAAAAGCGGCACGACGCTCGAAACTTTGACGAACGAGGCTTTCGTAAAAGACGCGCTCAAAAAAGCGAATCTCGATGTTTCAAAGCACATGATCGCCGTAACGAGCCAGACAAGCCCGCTCGCGCACAACAGCGACTACATGCAAGCCTTCTATATGGACGACTTCATCGGCGGACGTTATTCCTCAACGAGCGGAGTTGGCGGCGCGGTGCTTTCGCTCGCATTCGGCGCGGACGTGTTCGCGGAATTTTTGGAAGGAGCGGCGGAAGCGGACAAATCCGCAGCCCAAAGCGACATCCTCAAAAACGCCGCGATGCTCGACGCGCTCATCGGGCTTTACGAGCGCAACGTGCAGGGCTATCCTTCCACGGCGATCCTTCCCTACTCTCAGGCATTGAGCCGCTTTCCAGCGCATCTTCAGCAACTCGACATGGAATCCAATGGAAAAAGCGTGAATCGTTTCGGAAAGAAAATCGACTACGTTACAGGACCTGTGATTTTCGGAGAGCCNGGCACGAACGGGCAGCATTCTTTCTATCAGCTTTTGCATCAGGGAACGGACGCGATTCCGCTCCAATTCATCGCGTTCAAAGAAAATCAAGCCGAAAACGACGTCGTTATTCAGGAATCGACGAGCCAGCAAAAACTCTGCGCGAACGTCGTGGCGCAAATCATCGCATTCGCGCTCGGCAAGGACGATTCCAATCCGAACAAATTTTTCGCGGGCGAACGTCCGTCAAGCCTGATTTGGGGAGAACGCCTCACGCCGAAATCGCTCGGCGCGTTGCTCGCCCACTACGAGAACAAAGTGATGTTCCAAGGATTTTTGTGGAACGTCAATTCGTTCGACCAAGAAGGCGTGCAGCTCGGAAAGACGCTCGCAAAGAACGTGCTCGCAAAGAACACGCAGGGCGCGCTCGCCGAATACGCAAAAATTTTCGGTCTGTAATTTTTATGCCGGGCACAAAGGATTTGCCCCTTGGTTCTGAAAAGATTTCCTCGCTCATGCTGCGCCTTTCGCTTCCCGCGATTTTGGCGCAAGTCGTGAGCATTCTCTACAACATCGTTGACAGAATCTACATCGGGCACATACAAAGCGCGTCGAGCCTCGCACTCACAGGGCTTGGCGTGTGCCTGCCGGTAATAATGCTCGTAAGCGCGTTCAGCTTTTTCGCAGGAACAGGAGGCGCGCCGCTTGCTGCGATTGAACTTGGAAAATCCGAGCACGACGAAGCCGCGCTCAAAAACGCCGAAAGCATTTTGGGCAATGCCTTCATTTTGCTCGTGGCATTTTCAATCGTCTTGGGCGGGGCGTTTTTCGTTTTCAGAAAGCCGATTCTCGTGGCGTTCGGCGCGAGCCGCGCGACNCTCCCCTACGCTTCCGACTACCTTGAAACATATTTGTGCGGAACAATTTTCGTCCTCATCGCGCTGGGATTGAATCCTTTCATCTCGTGCCAAGGACACGCCCGCACAGCGATGGTTTCCACGCTGATCGGCGCGATTTTGAACATCGCACTCGACCCGATTTTCATTTTCACTTTAGAAATGGGAGTGCGAGGAGCGGCGGTGGCGACGATAATTTCGCAGGCTGCGAGCGCGGCGTGGATTTTGATTTTCCTTTCATCGAAAAAAAGCGCGATTCGCTTAAGAGCAGAAATCCTGAAATTCAAATTCGAGACAGTGAAAAAAATCTCGTCGCTCGGAATTTCGCCATTCATAATGAGCGCGACGGAAAGCGCGATTTTCGTCGTGTTCAATTCAGGGCTTCAAAAATTCGGCGGCGACAATTACGTCGGCGCGATGACGATAATGCAAAGCCTAATGCAATTGGGCTTCGTTCCAGTCCAAGGCTTCACGGACGGCACAAGCCCAATCATCAGCTACAATTTCGGCGCGAAAAAATTCGCGCGCGTAAAAAAAACAATCCGCATGATGACGGCAATCTCATTTTCCACGACGGTGATTTTCGCGATTTTGCTGAACACGTTCCGAACGCAGGCGACGGCGATTTTCACAGAAAACGCGGAATTGGTTTTGCTCGTGGAAAATTTGCTTCCGATATATTTCGGCGCGTTTTGGATTTTCGGAATCCAAATGTCGGCGCAAAGGACTTTCGTTTCGCTCGGAAAGGCGGGCACTTCGGTTTTCATCGCGCTTTTGCGGAAAGTCATTCTGCTGATTCCGCTCGCGCTTTTGCTGCCGAATTATTTTGGCGTGATGGGAATATTTTGGGCAGAGCCAATCGCGTCAACTTTGTCCGCGCTCACGTCGGGCATAATTTTGATTTTGGTCTACAGGAAAATTTAATTTAGAGGCTCGTCAATTTTTGCCTCGCAGAGAATCCAACTCATCCGCCGATTACAAACGCGGCTTGGACAGTAAACGCGCGACCTTTGTCCGCGATGTCGAACGAGGCGGCTTCTCTTCTGAACGAGCCGAACGCGCTTTCGCAACAAGTACAGTTTTTTGCGACGACTATGTTTTCTTCAAGAACGCCGATTTTTTCCAAGACGGCAAGATTCGCGCGCTCAAGCGAAAGCATGAATTTTTCGCCGTCCTGCCCATCGATTTTTTTCACGCAGTCTGCGCCGAACTCATCGGCAAAAAATTTGGCGCGCGCTTCGTCCACGGCGTAGCAGCAGTCCTTTATGTGCGCTCCGATGGCAACCAAAATATTTTTTTCGTTTGCGCCGTAATTTTTTTGAGCGAGCGAAATCGCGTCTGCAATGATGCCAGTTCCTTTCCAGCCCGAATGGACGATGCCAAACGCGCGGCTTTCGGTGTCGTAGAAATAAATCGGGACGCAGTCCGCCACGGTAACTACAGGAATCAAATTTNCGGCGCGCGTTATCATTCCGTCGCCTTGCTTTTCGAAAGTTTCATCGCCGCTTTTCAAGTCATAAACTATTTTCGAGTGAATGAGTTCCAAGGGCACGATTTTTTTCGCGGCGGAATTCATCGCGTATTTATTTTCAGCCAATTTTTGCAAGAATGAATCTCGGCGCGGATTTTCTTCATTCCAGCGAAATCGCATTGAGCCAGCCGCCAAAAGCGACATACCCCATAGGGGTATTGGGTATGAGTCATCGCACGGTGAATTCTCAAAAAAAGGCTTTCCATTTTTGTAAAACGGAAGAAGCGCATAGTCGCGGTCTTTTGCCAAAGAATCCTTTANAATATCAACATGCAAAATCAAATTCGCCGCCTTTGGAATGCCTATTTNGTTTCAAGCGGAACATCAATNTGCTCAAGTTCTTTCAAAACAGAAAACGCGGCNTCAAACTGCCTTTGGCTTTCAAGAAGTTTCGAGCGAAATTCGGCGTTGTCNCCTCCACGAATTGAAGCCAAATTGGAAATGCCTTCGTACACGGAATCCCTTTTTTCGCCAAAAACGCCGTCCAAAATTTTTTTCATNGTTCGCACGCAAGAACAAAATGTGTCCCGCATTNTTTGCACCTTCGTTTCGTTCTCCGCAATCAGAGAGTCGATTTTGGATTGGGCGGGAAGCGTCCGCAGATGATCGGCGGCNAGCTTGTCAAAAACAAGNCCNGNCTGCCCTGTGCGNGAAAGNCTTTCCGCCATNTCATACATCGCGCGCGAAGTTTCNTCCAGCGAATTCAAAGTTTCNGAAAATTCAACCTTGTTTTCCTTGTTGATGAACTGACCTTCCAGCAAAAGGATTTTGAGCGGCTCGCTCGCATAATGCATTTTTTTCGAAACGAACCAATACAAAAATCCTGCGGTATTTTCAAAGCGAAACGGAATTCCTCCCCACATTTCCGCCCAAGGACGATCAGGCAAAAGCGGAATGTCGTCAATTTTGAAATTCTCGAGAAGCTGCATCGACATTTGGCTCTTCCGCTTGGCGCGAAGCCAACGCTTCCACTGCTGCTCGAACAGCCGCTTCCATTGCTCCTTGAATTTCACGAACCAATCTTCCGCGCCCGAAAATTGTTCGGGCTGCCACTGAATGTTTTTGAAGACGACTTTGTTCACGAGCCTGAGAGGAACGGTCGTTATGAAGCCGTGAATTATCGCGACGAACGAACTGGCCTTGTCCATAAATTCCTTGGCGCGCGAATTATCATCCGTAGCGGCGCTGCTTGCCACGACGATTTCATTGGCGGAAAAAAGATAAATCGACTCCAGGGCTTCGGACGGAATTCTCTTTCCGTTGCAAAGAATTCTTGCGAATGCGCTGAGTTCCGCGCCGACAGTTTCGAATCGGGCCACCTGCGAATTCGTGATTACGCCTGAGAATCCAGAAATGAAACGTTCGAACGGAAGCTTCGCAAACTGCGAAAGCCATTCCACGGAAACAATGCACTGATAAAGCTCCGCGCGATTATTGGCGGGAATTTCCTTGAGAATATCGTCCATCTTGCGCAGGAGAGAAGTCCGCAGTTCGTTCGTAACTTCGCGCTCAAGAGGGAAACTGTTTGGATCCACTTCGTCGTTCATCCTTTGCGTAACTTCCGGCACAAGGAACGAGCCGAGGTAGACATAGAACGCGCCCGGATTCAAATTGATTTCATTGAGATACGGCTTGAAAAAATCCGCCGCCTTTTTCAGCTCAACGAGCTTTTCGTAGAAAACGCCCAGCAAAAGTTTGTCGCGGAAATCCAGCAATCCGGGGAATTCATGGTTCAGCCTTCTGTAAAGCGACATCACCCTGTCAGCGTTGTAAATCTCCTCGCTCGACGTGGAAGAAAAAACGGAACGCAGCCACAGAATGAAACGGTATATTATTGATTCGCCCCGCAACTTTTCGTCAAGGCGCACGCCATCGCCTTCAAGCTCCGAATTTTTTTTCGACTCGAAATCACTCTTTTCTGAATCTCCCTCAAGCGGACGCATTTTCGAAAGAAGCTGAGCGCGCTCCCCTTGAGTCATGTGCGAGACAAGATTTTCAAAAGTTGTCTTTTCGTTGGCATTCATCTCTTATTCATCGGCATTTTTTCAGAAAGAAATTAAAGGAACGTTTAAAATTGTCGCTGAAAAACCGCCCATTATTCAGACAAAATCATGATTCTGTCCATTTTATCAACCTCCCGTACCATAAAATGGTAGGTATGAAATGGAAAAATTTGCTCTGCATTGCCGCGCTCGCGCTGGCTTCGTATGCCTTCAGCACGGAAATCACGTCGGTGCATTTTTCTGGACTAAAACGGACGCGGGAGTCATATATGCAGAACGTGCTCGCGCAGTTTGTGGGCGCGGATTCGGACGCGCTCGACTTGCGCGAGGTGGAAACAGTCCTGCGCTCGGAAGGGCTTTTCAGCGAGATTGCCGTGAGCTTTTCCGAAGACGGCGCGACGATTCATGTCGCCGTGACGGAAAAATGGTCGTTCATTCCGCTGCCGTTCTGCTCGTACACTAACGACGGCTTTATGGGCGGGCTGATTCTGATGGACAACAATGCCTTCGGGCAGAAAAACACGCTCATGGTCGGCGGCGTGTTTTCGTCTTCCTACCTGACCGCCATGCTCCGCCTGCAACGCCCTGCGATTTACCAAAAGCAGATTGGCTATTCGTCATTCTTGAGCTACAACAAGAAGAACGTGAAACTGGACGACCTCGACGAGCATACGTTTGCGGAAATCAAGAGCCATAAACTGAACGCGGAATTCGCGCTTGAAAAAAAGCTGTCGCCCTTTTTCACCGTGTCGCTTGGCACGAAATACGCGGGATTTGTCATTCCTGACGGCGGCTCATTTTCGTCCGTGCATCAGTGGACGGCGAATCCTGCCATAAAATACGCGGAACTCGATTGGAACGGCTGGTTTCTTTCGGAAAAATATGTGGAGGCGAAGGCCGAGGCGGGCGGCTCAACGGAAAATACCTTTGTCATGGGCATACTGCTGCATGGATTCTTTCAGCAGCCGATCGTGCCGCGCGTCCGTTTGTGCCTTGACGCGTCGCTTTCGCTTGAATCGCACAAGAACATACTTTTGCAGCAGACCCGGCAGAATGTTTCCAACACGCTCATTCCGAGCAATTTCCATTCGCCCGCAATGGCTGCGGCGGACTGCACGGTCGAGGCGGCAATCCTGAAGGCGAAAATCCTGATTCTTTCGTTTTATGCAGGGTATCAGGCAATTGCGGCAGACGACTGCGACGGCGGAATCGATTTCAGCCACGGTCCGGGCGGCGGCCTGAAATTGTATCTGCAAAAAATCAATTTTCCCGCATGTAGCCTTGGCTTGTACTACAATGTGCCGCATGCATATATACAGTTCGGCGCGTCAATCGGCGTGAGTTTCTAAGTTCCCAGTTTGCGCACGACAATCCTCGCCACCGTTTCCTCGTTTTCCATGCAGTCTCGGTTGAGCCATGTTTGCACAATTGCGCAAAAGCTTGCGTGGCGCGAGGCGAATTCATAGCGGATTTCGCTTTCCGTGAAATGCTCCGTGTCGTATGTCCGGCTGGCGATGAGATGATTGTCCACACGGTCAAGGCAGGCGGCGTAGCGTTCACGGGTGGCGGGGTCTGCGAGGTAGGCGCGGCAGAGAACGCGGTTCTTGCGCACAATGCCCAAAATCCG
>JAAVAP010000006.1 GCA_014804005.1 Treponema sp.
GCTTTCGATTTTGCGAAATTCATTCTATGCAAAACATGGGTACGGCTTCAAGAACAAGGAAGTAAGAGAATATTTCGAAGCCAATTGCAAGGATCAAGGAGTTGAGTACAAAGTGAACCCGAATTTCTCCGAATCGGATTTCAATGAAATCGAGCGGAAGAACATCGAACTGATAAGGGAAATGGAAAACACGAAAACGCCTGTTCTGCTGTCAGACTTTTTGAAGTGATATCTACGACAAGCGTGATTCATGCGGAGGTGTTCATGCCCCGACGCTTGCGTCGAGGTATGTTGATTCACTTTGATTTTGATAAATGGGAATGCAACATCGCAGTGGATTATTTTCGGTATCCGACTTCAAAGGAATACGCTTTTTTTGAAATATTTCTATCGATAAAAATTCTCTTCACGCGGATGTGCTTGAACGGATTTCTCGCGCCGTGGAAGATGCGTTCGATTCGCACAGCGTTTGCTCGTAGCCCGCAAATTTCAAAACGCGAAAAAAATTCCGCAAAACAAAGCGGCGGGATATTTTCTTTCCATAGCCAACCTTACTTGAATAGCGCTTTCCAACGCACTTGGATGCTAGCATACAGCCTGCTTGGATGCTGTCTTCCCATGTACTTGGATGCTAGCATCACGCGTACTTGTAAGGAAGCATCCAAGTTCCTTTGAACGGTCGTTTTAAGTCGTTTTTTTTTATCGAAAAACAATATGTTTTTATTAAAATTCGATAATAATTTATTGACAAACGATAAAAATTATGGCAAAATAAGCGTGTTGGAGGTGCGAAATGAAAATCAAGACATGGAACGGCGTCATCGGCATTGTTTCGCGCGTTGCCGAGATTGGCTATTTTTTGTTTTCGGCATTGTGCGGCGGGCTAGCAGTTTTTTCGCTCGCAAAGGGAAGCGCGGCGGTGGACGCGGTGCTTTTGTCGAATGGCGGCGACGCTTTGATTGGAACGAACGGCTTTGCGATCGCAATTGCGGGAAAATCCGGCGAGGCTCTTCCTGCGGCGTTGACGCTGCTTTTGATTGTGGGCGTTTTTACGATGTTCTGCATGGGAATGATTTTCAGGAATGTGCGCCTGATTTTCAAAAGCGCGGATGTTGGAGGCGAGACGCTCTTCAATGCGGATGTCATCAGAATGGTGCGGGAAATCGGATTTTTTTGCATTGCCGTTCCTGTAATCGGTTTTGTCGCGCTTGCCGCTGGAAGGTTGATTCTCGGAGCGGATTTGGAAGCGAGCGTTCAGCTGCACGGATTCGCGCTTGGATTTGTGGTGCTTTGTTTGTCTCAATTTTTCGCCCGAGGCATGGAACTTGAACGCGAAGTGGAGGGCTTGTTGTGAATTCTGACGAAGAAATCGAAACTGCGGAAGGAAAAATAATCTTGCGGCTTGATCGAATGATGGTGGAGCGCGGAATGTCTTTGAACGAGCTTGCCGAAAAAGTTGGAATCACGAACGTGAATCTTTCCAAAATCAAAAACAANAGGGTGAACGCGATTCGNTTTTCCACGTTGGCGGCGATTTGCGCCGCGCTGGATTGCACGCCCGGCGACATCCTAGAATACAANAGGAGGCAGGAAAAGGAAAAAAACTNATTAAAAATTCCGCAAAGATTGCGCGGTATTTTTTGTGTGATGTGTGGTGGGGGAAGTTNGCGTTGCNGACTAAAATGGTGAANGCGCGGAAATATTGAATGCGCTTTGAAAATTAAACTTTTGAAAAATTTCAGTTTTTCAAAANTAGGAGNAAAAAATGAAAATCATGAAAAAAATTGCGGNGGCGATGGCAGTGGCATTTGCGACAGTNCCGCATTTNTTTGCGGCGGTGGAACTTGATGCGANCTTGTACGCAACNCCGTTCAATCGCATTGATGCCGAGGCGCACGACGCGCTTTACGAAAAAATTCCTGTNGGCNTTTCCATAGGCGGAAANTTTTACTTCGGNGAAATCAAGCCNTTTTCGATCGGNCTGAATGTCGCGCTTGGGTATGACAACTTTTTCAATGTGGACTGCGGTTCGGAGCGCGACATCGGCTACGGCTTTAACGGCAGCCTTGCTTTAGGGCCTGTGTTCAGATTCGGCGCGGCNGANTCGCGGCATTCCTTCCANATTTCTCCGGGCGTTCAGTTTGATTTTTTGGGAATGAAAAGCGAATNGGTGGACGACACTTGCGACTTGNTTTTCGCGCTTGATTTCGGCGTTCACATCGATGCGGGATANAGCNTTTGGCTCGTTCAAAAAGAAAAGTTNGGNCTGGCTTTGAATTTCGGCGTGGACTATTCAATCGGAGCGGGNAGGGTNGGCGATGTTTCGTTCAACAAAAAAGATGAAAAATTCNGCGACGTGAATTGGAACGACCTTAATTCCGCGCAGCATTTAAAANTATACGCNGGCGTTAAATTCCGAATCGGAGATTGATTGTAAATTGAGGCGGGCGGTTATTTCGACATGCTAAATAACCGTATGCAAACGCCGCGAGTTTTGGTAGCACGAAGTGCNCNCAAAACTCGTAAGCATGGCGAAGCCTGCGATGCACGTCCAAATTCAACGGAGAGTTTCATAAAAAGAATAGTCCACCACGCCGCTCATTTNGGAAAGTGCGCCGCGNTCCAGTTCCATTGCCATGAGGCAGTCGGGGTGGGGGAGGTGCATGGCNGGACCTGCCGTTATGCCGAANCGGTGGCTCGGCTGGAAACCGCGCGANGTGTAGTTGCGNGGATCGCCTTCGACAATCACCGCCTTGAANCCNAGACGCTTCGCTTTTTCAAAGCCGAATTCTATCAAATCTTTTGAAATGTGCTGCCGCTGGAATTCTGTNTTNACGGCGACNGGCGAAAGCAGNAGNAGTTCNTTTTCGTATTTTCCTTCNAGATGAAAGCGCGAAAACATCGCGTAGCCGAGCAGTTCGNTTTGAGAGTTTGTCGCAATCAGCTCNAGTTCGGGAACGTAATATTTTTTCGCGCGGATTTCTTCCACAAGGCTGCGCACGGTTTTGCCTTCTTCTGCGCCGCTATGTTTTGTGAAAACGTCTTCGACAAGTTCCAGCGCGGGAANAAGAAATTCGGCTTCGATGGATTTGATTGTTCTTTTTGTTTCCATAAATTTTATTGTANCATTTTCGGGAGNNTTNGGGAANCNGCGGCGCGAGTGGNGTTTTCATTCGCTTTCCATTTTCAAAAGATATTNTTTCCTTTCNATTCCTCCGCCATATCCCACCAATTTTCCGTCGCNTCCGATAACTCGATGGCANGGAATTATGATTGGAATGGGATTGCGNTTGTTCGCCATGCCGACCGCGCGCGCCGCGTTTTCGTTGCCCACGATTTCGGCTATCTGNTTGTAGCTGCGTGTTTCNCCATAGGGAATGCTTTGCAATGCGCTCCAAACTTTTTTTTGAAATTCGCTTCCNGNCANGGAAAGTGGAATGTCGAAAGTTTTTCGGCGTTTGAAAAAATATTCCGAAACCTGCGCTTTCGCGCTTGCCAAATAAATGCCTTTTCCGTGCGCCGAAATGTTTTGCGNTTTGTCGTCTACAAATCGTAANGACGTGATGCCGTAATTATTTTCTTCGATGCGAATCAATCCCAATGGAGTTTCGCAAAAGCAAAACGGACGNTCGGATGCTTGCCGCAAAACATATTCCTTTGGCGTGATGCCCGCATGCGTTTTGAAAAAATTCTCGAAAGAANTTTTGCTTTTGATGCCGATTTCGCGCGCCGNGTTTTCAATGCTGCGCCCGGCGTCGAGCAGTTCTTTTGCGCGTTGGAAATTTTCGTTTGCGATATCTTGCTCTTTCATTGTATCAAAATTCTCCTTGAAAAAAATTGGGAAAATGCTTTCGCGTGATTCGTGCCAAACGCGAGCAAAATTCCGTTCCTTGCCCCGACGTGATTTTGCCAAAAACCCGGACGGGTGGTGCTTCCCCAAGGCGAAAGCGACCTCCACCCAAACAGGTTTTCCTCGCCCCGGCGTGATTTTGACGAAAACCCGGACGGGTGGTGCTTCCCCAAGGCGAAAGCGACCTCCACCCAAACAGGTTTTCCTCGTCCCGGCGTGATTTTGACGAAAACCCAAACGGGCGGTGCTTCCCCAAGGCAAAAGCGACCTCCACCCAAACAGGTTTTTCTCGTCCTGGCGTGATTTTGACGAAAACCCAAACTGGCGGTGCTTCCCCAAGGCAAAAGCGACCTCCACCCAAATCCTACTTGATTGCCGCGATGACCGAAAATTTCTGGCAGGAATAGACGCACTTGACCGCCTTGAAGCCGCANTCGCGAAGCATTGCGGCTTCCTGTTCGACGGAGCATTCCCGGTCCAGTTTTCGCCGTTCTTTCCACAGCGCGATGTCGTGCGCCGAAAGTCCGCTGTGCGAGAGTTGGTTTTCCCAGTACGAGTCGAACCACTTGTCCAAATCCGGCTGCCCCGCGCAGAATTGGTCGTAATTCACGAAAAGCCCGCCGTCCGGCAGTTTTTCATAGACGCGCGCGAACAGATTCTTTTTGCCGTCGTCCTCCAGATGATGGATGGACAATGCCGATACGATGACATCAAAATCGCCTTCCGGAAGCGCGTCCGCATAGTCGGCAATCTGAAAATCCACCGTGGCAATGCCGCTGAAACGTCTCCGCGCGATTTTCAGCATTTCATCGGACACGTCTACGAGCACATATTCCGCCTTCGGAAAGTGCCGGTACCAAAAATAGGACAGCAGTCCCGTTCCCGCGCCCAAATCCAAAATCCGTTTCGGCTCGCGGATTCCCGCCGCGATAAATCGTGTCGTACCTTCGTAGTAGTCGTCAAAGCAGGGAATGAATTTCCTGCGGTTTGCGTCGTATTCCTCCGCGACAAGGTTGAACTGCGTTTTTATGTCCATTTTTTTCCCCTGCAAATTAGATTCGGCACTCGTCAAAATAGTTTTGCAGCGCGTCCGCAAATTTTCCGATGTGGATTCCGTCCACGAACGAATGATGCGCCTGCACGGAAATCGGAATCAACGTCTTTTCGTCTTTTTCATAATATTTTCCCCAGTCAAAAAGCGGCGTGGCGTCGTCCTTTTTTCCCGAAATCGTATGCGAAATATGCGTGAACGTCACCCACGGCATGGGCGAGCATTGGAACACGTCGTTTCCGAGCGGGCCGGTAAAATATTCCTTTTGCGCCGCGGCCGTCTTTGAAGCCAGCGCGCAATACTCGTCCAAGTCATCGAGCAGGGGAACGTTGACGACCTTGAACAATTCGGTTTCTTTGTTCAGGTAGGTGAACGCGGTGTCGATCCTGTCGAACAGCGCGACCTGCCCGTCCACAAAACGATAGCGGAACGCTTCGATGTTGTTCGCGCATTTGCAGACCGCATGAACCATCGCCAGCGTGAAAGAGAGTTTTTTCGCCTTGACCATTCGCCTGAAATTCGTNATGTCCGCCTCNAANGTCACGCAAAAACTCGGCTCGACGCAGTTCCTGAAAACCATGCAATGCGTCGCGCGCGCCCAGTTCTTTTCGTCGATTATCTTGTATTGATTGGACATGTGCTTGGCACTCCTTGAAAAATTTGATTTTTGAAAATATTGAAAACGCGAATTTTCGCTTCTTCAAATTTTAATGCTCCNNNGCATATTGCAANAACTCNGGCGTTTTCGTCCAGTATTTTATTCCCCANTTTTCAAANTTCCATTCNTCCATGTAATCGTTGCATTCAAAATCGATGTAATAGATTTCGCCATTTTGNGCCACAAAGTTTGTCGGGAAATAATCTATGTTTGTGTGGGCGGCATAAAGCAAAGCGCACATATTTTGTAGNTGCTCAAAATATTCGGGAAGCATCTTGTCNTGCAAGACCAACTCGTAAATTGTATCGCCGTCAATGAACTCTTTTAAAATGCGCTCGCGTTTTATATCGACATCGATCATGGCAGGAATTTTTATCCCGATTTTTTTCAACCGATTGTAGTCGTTTATCTCCGCTTCGATTTTATTCCCAAATTGATAATAGTCGCATGGCTCGTGATGGATTTGCTTGAGAACGTATTTTTGTTTTCCGTCGCTTGCCAAATAGGAATAGCCGCCTTTTCCTTTTCCCAACAATTTGAGTATTTCATATTCTTTGCCGTTTACGGCCATCTTCTCGTCCAAAATTTTTCACCTTAATTCAGTTTGTCTGCTTGAGGATTGAATCTATGTCCGCTGCGAATTGCAATTCTATTTTTTTATGAAAGCCTGATCCGATTCTGGAATTCCCGCTTCGTCAGAAACGTAGCGTTCCACTTTCATGTGCAAGTCGTATTTTTCCCGAAGTTCGATGATTTTCGCCATCATCGGCGAAGCGTGGTGCGCGTCAATCGATTGCTGGTTTTTCCAGCTGTCAATCAAAAGCACGGTTTCCTTGTCGTCCATCGGAAAAAAATATTCGTATTTTAGATTTCCGCTTTCCGCGCGAATCGCAGCGACAACGCCGCTAGAAACCATTTCTTCCGCGAATTTCCTTGCGCTTCCGCCCTTGCCGCTGTAGTAGATGTTCACCGTAATTGCCATTTTGTTTCCTCTTTCTAATTTAATTTTTCATCGCAAGTTCAGTTTGCTCCAAAGTCGGGGGCGCGCCCCACATGGTTTGGCGCGTAGTCTAAGAACTTCAAAAAATCAATTGCTGAGAATTCTAAAGAATGTTTAAAATTGACACCGCAAAATTCGCAAGGCGTTTCGCCGCCTTGCCGTGCGTTTTGAGCATCATTCAAAAATAGTTGTTTTCCGCCGATGGAAATTCAAAAGCGAAAATATCAGCCTTTTTGTTGAACCTTTTCTTTTTCTTTGTTGATTTTATTGTCCAAAACGTCCATCATTTTATTGAGCGCGGCGGCAAAGTCGTAGTCTTCGCCCGAAACATGCGCCTGTGCGCCCCAGCGGAAATTCACGGTCGTATCAAAGCTGTACTGTTTGTCGTGTTTCACGCGCAAAATCAAGTCGATTATCAAATCTTCGGCGTAGTCAAGCCTCTTGAGTTTTTTTTCTATCATATCGGACTGTTTTTGTTCCAGCTCAAATCCCACCGCGTTAATCGTCTTGTTCATAAAACACCTCGCTTATAAAATTTCAATCTCAAATAAATATAGCACGGATTTTAAAAAAAGTAAAACAAAATTTTCAAGAATTTTCGCTAGTCCCTAAAGTACGAAGATTTTACGTCCAACTGCGCGCGATATTTTGCGACGGTGCGCCGCGCCAATTTGATTCCGCGCTCCAAAAGAATGTCGGCGATTTTTTGGTCGCTCAAGGATTTTTCACCCGAATGTTCTTGCAGGATTTTTTGAATTTCGATTTTCACGTTTTCTTTGGAAACAAAGCCGCCCGAAGGATTCGCGTTTTGCGAAGTCTGAATTTCCGTCGAATTTTCTTTCGGCAAAACTGGAAGCGCGTTCGTAAAAAAATATTTCACGGGAAAAATTCCCCATTCGCATTGAATGAATTTCGAAAGTGCCATGCGCGAAATCGTGCTTTCGTGAACGTCGATTTCTTCCGCAATGTCCTGCTGGCGCAACGGCGAAAGATGTCCCGGACCGCGCTTGAAAAATTCCAGCTGGCGTTGAACGATTGCAATCATCGCGGCGGCAATCGTGGTTTCGCGAAATTCGAGACCTTCCAAAAAAATGTTCGCCGTCTTCACGGCTTCTTTTGCGAACTCGGAATTTTTTTGCGCGGAAATGAATTCCGAAGAAATTTTCACGCGCGGAATCAATTTGTCGGAAATCCTGATTTTGAATGAAAAATCATTTTCGGCTGGAATCTCGCGTTTTTTAAAATCAACTTCTTCAAGGGCAACGGGAATTTTTTCCACGAAAACATCGGGCGAAATATAATTCGAAATGTCAGAAGAAAAATTCCTCGCCGGAAAAGGATCGAGCGTTTTTATAAAATCAATCGCATCTTGAATGTCGGACAGCGAAAGATTTTTTTCAAAAGAAAAATTCGCGCTGCCGAAGGGTTTGCTTTGAGCATTGCCGAAAAGCGTTTTTTGCGCCTTCACAAAATTATGGATTTTTTTCAAGATTTTTTGCGCCTGGGGCGGGTCCAAAAATTCCAAATGGCCGTCGAGCAAAAAAAGCACGGCTTCATTCGCGCCGCCTTTTTGCCTCGCCTGAAGCAAAAGGCTTTCCCTTGTGTCCGCCACGCAAATTCCGCTCGGCTCAAATCCGCGCACAATTGAAAGGCATTTTTCCAAAAGTTGCGCATCCTCGCCGAGCGAAGGATTCAGCAAGGCCGCAGGCGCGAGAATGAAAAAGCCGCGCTCGTCGAGATTGCCGATGATTTTTTTGCAAAGCGCGTTTTCCTCGGGCGAAATTCGCAGAACTGAAAGCTGCTCCATAAGATGATCGAACAAAGTGCGCCGCTCGTCGGGGCGGCTTTCCAAAACTTCCTGAAACGCGCGAGACTTTTCTTCGCCAGCCGCGCTCGCATTTCCGACGCGCAAATAATCGGAAGCGAGCGAAGTTTTTACGCGCACATTTTTCACGCCACTTTCAAAGTCGTCGTCCTCGATTTCCAACGCAGGATTTTTTTCCGCCTGTGCGTAGATTTCCTCGCGCAAGTCGTCCGCGCCCATTGCAAGCAGATTGAGCGACTGTATTTGTCGCTGTCCCATGCGCTGGGTTTGAGTTTGAGAAATCCGTTGCCGCTGCGAAAAAGTTTGAGACACAATTCATTGTAGCACGGATTCACGGATTTTTCAATTTCAAAAACAGATTTATTTTCCCTTTCCGCCGAAAAGCTTTTTGAGACGCGCGAAAAATCCAGTATTCTCGAGCGCTTTCTTTTCCTGCCGAACGTCCGCATTTTGCGAAACTTCGCCTTTTCGCGGGGCGTTCGATTTTGGTTTTGCGGAAGCGGAATTTTTGCGATTCTTTTTCTTTGAAAAATCCTTGCTTTCCGCGCGTCCGCGTTTTGTGAAATTCGCGCTTTGCTCGGAGACGGAATTTCCCGCGTACTTTTTTTTGTAGACCGCCATTCTCTCTTCGAAAGAAAGTCCTTCGAGATTCTGCTCCGTCTCGAACGATTTTTTCGCGCCGCGATTTTCCGAACGGAAATCGGAACGCCTTGAATCGCTTCGTTTTTGCGGGCGATCGAATTTTCTGCGCGAGGATTTTTCGTCACGCCGCCTTGAGCCTTTCGAACGCCGCTCGCCTTTTCCCGAATGATATTCGTCGCGCTCGTCGTAGCCGTAGGAATCCAACTTGATGTAAACGCCCTTGCTCTTGTCTTCGGAAAGCATGTCGTCCGCGCAAACGATCGCAGGAATTTTCTTGTCGATGTAGCGTTCGATCGCGGGCAAATCGTAGACATCCTTTTCCGAACAGAATGTGTACGCCTTGCCGCTTTTTCCGGCGCGCGCCGTGCGTCCGATTCTGTGGACATAATTTTCAGGCTCGATCGGAAGATCGTAATTCACGACCATCGCCAAATCGTCAACGTCGATTCCGCGCGCGGCGACATCCGTGGCGACGAGCATCGAAACCTTTCCTTCCTTGAATCGATTCATCACCTCAAGCCGCTTCGACTGCTGCATGTCGCCGATGAGAAATTCGCTTTGATAGCCGTTCAGCTTGAGCCGCTTTCCGAGGACTTCCGCGCCGCGCTTTGTGTTGCAGAAAATCAAAACGCTCGCAGGATTTTCCTTTCCGAGAATTCCCAAAAGCAAAGGCAATTTTTTGTCGCTCGAGACGTGAATGAGTTCCTGATCGATTTCGTCCACCGTGATGTTCTCGGCTTCGATCGTGATTTCCTTCGCGTCGCGCGTATATTCCCAAGCGAGATTTTTCACGTAAGTATTGAGAGTCGCGGAAAAAAGCATGGTCTGGCGGCTTTCGGGATTCGGAATGAATTTGAGAATCTCGCGCAAGTCGGGATAAAATCCCATGTCGAACATTCGGTCGGCCTCGTCGATCACGAGGAACGCCACCGCGCTCAAGTCGAGCTGCCCGCCTTTTTTGAGGTCGATGATTCGCCCCGGAGTTCCGATGATGAAATCAACGCCCTTTTGCAACGCCTCGACTTGCTTTGAATATCCCACGCCACCGTAAAAACTGAACGCGGAAAGTTTCGTCGCGGAAACGAGATTCTTCGCCTCCTCCTCGACTTGAACCGCAAGCTCGCGCGTCGGCACCAAAATCAAAGCCTTCTTGCCAGAGTTTTCGGGATTCGCAATCAATTCCTGAATTGTCGGCACCAAATATGCGGCCGTCTTGCCTGTTCCGGTCTGGGACTGAACATACAAATCGTCCCCGGAAAGCGACGTCTTTAAAACCTGTTCCTGTACAGGAGTGCACGTTACATAGCCAGCCGCTGCTATGCCTTTAAGAAGGTCCTCGTGCAAGGAAAATTCACTGAAATCCATATCTTGACATTATATCAAATTTTTCTTTTAATGTATAGACCATAAAGTACAAATTGGAGACGCAATGGCGATAACAAAAATAAAAAGCGCGGCGGTGCATTTCATTTTTTCGGGAAAAAACATCCTCGCAAAGAAAAATCCGCAAGGCGGCTACGAACTTCCCGGCGCGGAATTTTTCGAACAATTCGTCGCGCGACAAAAAGAACGCGGACTTCTTTGCGACGCGATTTGCGAAACGCCGCAGAACTACGCCGCGGCTTTGGTAAAAGAATCCCAAAGCGAAAATGAAATCGCTTCACAAAAAGAATTCGAGTTCGTTCCGCTTCGGGAATTCTGCTTTGAAAGCGAGGCGGAATCTCCGCTCGCCTTGCGCGCGAAAGGCATCGTCTCTTGGCACGACACTTACCGCCACTGTCCGAAATGCGGCGCGGCATTTTGCGACGACAAAAACGAAACCGCGCTCATTTGCCCCGAATGCCATTTCCGCCTTTTCCCAAGAATCGAGCCGTGCGTGATCGTAATGATTTATCGCGGCGACGAAATTCTTTTGGTGCGCAACAAACATTTCGGCGCGAAATTCTTTTCGCACATTTCAGGTTTCGTAGAACTCGGCGAAAGCGCGGAAAACGCCGTGAAGCGCGAGGCGATGGAAGAAGTGGGAATCACGCTGAAAAACATCAAGCCGCTTTCAACGCAAAGCTGGCCTTTTCCCGACCAATTGATGATGGCATACAGCGCGGAATACGCTGGCGGCGAGCTTGTCTTGCAGGAAGAAGAAATCGCCGAAGCCCGCTTTTTCAAGCGCGACGAGCTTCCGCCTGAAAACATGCTTCCAGGACGCGGCTCAATCGCATGGAAAATGCTCTATGGAAAAATTTGAAAAGAACGAAGAAAATGAAAGGAACGAATATCAGGCGACTCTGCTGAAAAATCGCGTGCAAAAAAAATTCAGGGCGTTGCGAAAATGGGCGCGAAAAAATCTCGTCACATGCTTTCGCCTTTACGACCGCGACATTCCGGAAATTCCCTTGGCGATTGACTTGTACGAATTTCTGCCCGAAGAAATCCGCTCTGCGCAAGAAGCATTTGCATTCGTTTCGAACCAAGCAAATGACGAAAGCCAAAATATTCCGGGCGCGGCGCAAAAAAGACTTTCGCGGACGTACTTGAAAATTTTCCTTTACGAACGTCCGCCCCAGCATCAAAAAACCGAAGCGGAAGAAGCGCAATGGATTTCGGAAATCTGCGCCGCGCTTTCGGACGCGCTCGGCATCGAACGCTCGCACATCGTCTGCAAAATCCGAAGGCACGAAAAAGGCGGCTCGCAATATTCAAAAGAAAATTCCTCGCAAGGCGCGAACGCAATTTCCGCACTGCAAAACGCGAATCCGCAAATCACTGGAAATGTTTTCGAAGACGGCTCGATTTTTTTCATCAACCTTTCGGACTACATCGACACGGGACTTTTTTTGGACATGCGAAAAACGCGCGCGCTCGTAAAAAGCCGCTCACAAGGAAAGCGCGTCTTGAACCTTTTCTGCTACACGTCCTCGTTTTCGGTGGCGGCAGCGTCGGGAGGAGCTGCACTGGTCGAATCGGTGGATCTTTCCAACACTTATCTTGAATGGTCGAAAAAAAATTTTTCGCTCAACGGACTTTCGGGAAAAAGCGAATTCAAATTTTTCCGAAGCGACGTTTTCGAATTCCTCGAAGACGCGATTCGCGCAGAAAAAAAATTCGACATGATAATTTTGGATCCGCCCACGTTCAGCAATTCAAAAAAGACTCGCGCCGACCTCGACTTGAACCGCGACTGGAGCGCGCTTGCGAATCTCTGCATCAAACTTCTCGACGAAAACGGCGCGCTCTATTTTTCCACGAATTCGCGGCGACTTTCGTTCGACAGGAATTTGCTCGAAGAAAACGAGCGGCTTGAAATCGCGGAAATCACGCCCGAAACGTTCGACGCGGACTTCGAGCAAAAGAAGCCGCACCGCGTTTGGGAAATAAAAAAAGCCGCCCACAGCGAGCGACCTTTGCACGGAAGTCCGAAACTTATTTCGCCTCGGACTTGATTCCATAACGCTTGTTGAAGCGGTCGATTCGTCCCGCAGTGTCCACGAGCTTTTGTTTGCCCGTGTAGAACGGATGGCACGCCGAACAGATTTCAACATGGATGTCCTTTACGGTCGAACGAGTTTCGATGACGTTGCCGCAAACGCAAGTAATTTTCGTGAGCGTGTACTCAGGATGGATTCCCTTTTTCATAATTCCTCCGATATTTTGCCCGGACGTGTAGAGCATCGCATAGCCCAAACCGCGTCCACAAAATTTATTTCAATACGAACATTGTAGCAAAAAGCGAAAAAAATGTCAAGTAACACAAATCGAAGATTTGTGTTACTTCGAGTTTTCTCTTGCTCGTACCGCTCGCATTTTTGTTCGCTTCGCTCACAAAAAACAAGAAAGCTCGCAAGCAAATTGCTGGGGAAACGACAACCCCTCTACTTGCGAAGCGGGGGTTTTCTTTTCCCCAGACCTCTTTTCTTTCCCCAGCACGCTTTAAATGCGCGTTGCGCTGCTTACTTCGCAGCACTTTCGGGCTGCTTAACGAGTTTTCTTCGAAAATTCGCGATTGCGTTAAATGCGCGTTGCGTTAAATGTGCGAGGGCGGGTGCAGACTTTATCTGTCCGCGTTATCGTCCTCGCGTCTCCGTTGTGGACTGAATATAAACAGCCTTTAACGGAGATTAAAGTTCCGTCTGTTCCAGGAACGCTTTCAAATCTTCTTGCGACATTTTTTCATCGCGATGCACGGCATTGTGCTGTGCTCTTGTCAGCAGTATGAGATTCTCGGGGCGGTTGTCGTAGCCGTTGTTGTCGATGTGATGAACGTCGTAGCCATCGCCCTCCTTTTTCCCGAGGAAAGCCTTTGCTACGAGCGTGTACACGTTGACGGAATGGTCTACGCCCAACTTTTTCTCAACATCAAGTTTCAGATAGCCGGTTTTCTCCGCATCGTCCTGCTGAACGATGGCATTGTCATATTTCACCCTTCCCATATTGCTGATGGAATAATGGCTGTAGCCTGGCAAATCGCGCCATTCTTCTTCGGGCAAACTGGCTTCTTCCGAATTATACCGCTTCGCGCCCTCCCGCTTTCTTTCTGCGATTTCCTGTTTTGACGACCAGTTATTTTTGTGCGGTGTCTTTTCATATAACTGTTCGTAGTTTTGTGAAAATTCAGCATCGGTGAGGGTGCTTTTTCCCGTGAAATTCATAGATTTGTTACTCATATCGTTTTCCTTTGCGTTTTACTTCCGTCGAAGATTAAATATTTTATGGCACTGCGCGTTTTTGCACACTGGCATACAGCCTTTCGAGCCAAGCCCCGCAGTGTCCCGAGCCTCGTAGGGCAGAGCAACACTCGTCCTACGAGGCATAAAAGCCGCCCATGGTTTTTGAAGAAAACATACGGGCAGCTTTGTTTTGGGAAAGCACTGTCAAATGGCGGTGCTTATGGGTTGTTTATCAAATCGTTGCATTGACAGGGATATCTACCGTCGATTTTGCCCCAGCGTATTTTGAGAACCTTGCTTTTAATAACAAAATCACTCATTATCCCAAACACTCTCTGTGGATACAGTAACTTCGAGTGTCGCTTTCGTGTCGCCGGCTTGCGCGGTGATGATAGCTTTGCCTGCCTTGTCTCCTCCTGTGACCCAGCCATAGTTGTCCATAGTCGCGACATCGTCATCAGATGATAAAAATACCACTTTGTCGTCTGTGTTAGAAGGATATACCTGCACTTTAACCTGTTTCTTCGCGCCGCGTTTGAGCGAGATCGTTTTCGGCTCAAGAGTAATGCGTTCAACAGGTGTTAGTACCCGCTTTACGATGAACTCGCACGTCGCTTTCTTGTCGCCCGCCTGTGCAGTGATGATTGCAGTACCCTCCTTGTACGCCATCGTGACCGTGCCGTTGTTGTCCACCGTCGCGACCGATGGATCGGAAGATGACCATGTTACAGTATTGTCGTCTGCGTTATCAGGTATTACCGTCGCACGAAGATATATGTGCTCACCATACTTACACGTAAATTTTGTAGAATTGAGCGTGATATACTCTACGTCGATGGGTGCTGGCAAGACGGTGACCTCACAGTGTATCTCCTGCCCGTTCGCAAAGACCCAAAGGGTTATAGTCGCCGTGCCTGCTTTGCGCGCCGTAACCGTGCCGTCTCTGTCTATCCCCACGACATCCATATCGGATGAGAGCCATAATGCTCCCCCAAAATACTCGTAGTCAGCATTATCCGGCGTTATCGTTGCCACAAGTCTATCCGTCTCGCCGCATATGAGCGTGAGTGTCTCCTTATTGAGCGTAATGTTCTCGATGGGTATCGGTTCCACGGTGACCGTGCAGAATTTCATAATGTCGCCCGCCTGTGCGATGATGTTTGTCCTGCCAATACTGTGTGTTGTCACCGTGCCGTCGTTGTCCACAGTCGCGACTTCCGGATCGGAAGATGACCATAACACCGTCTTGTCATCGGCGTTATCCGGGAGTACCGTCGCTGTAAGCCTATACATTTTGCCACGAGTGATAGTTGCCGTGCCTTCCTTGATCGCCGTCACCGTGCCGCTATCGTCCACACTCGCGATTTCTGTATCGGATGACGACCATGACACCGTTTTGTCGTTCGCGTTGCTCGGCATTACAGTCGCAGTCAACGTCCTCGTCTTGCCAGGCTCGATTGTGAGAGTCGTTGCATTAAGCGTGATGCTTTCCACTGCAACGGGGAGTCAGGATTCACTATGGGCGAGTCTGGATTAACCACGGTCGCCTCATTCACGATAACCACGCATATCGCCGTTTTCTCGCCCGCTTGAGCGGTGATGGCCGCCGTGCCTGCCTTGATTGCCACAACATTGCCGGCACTGTCTACCATGGCGACCGATGTGTCGGACGACGACCATTTCACGCTCTTGTTGTCCGCGTTGTCAGGATTTACAGTTGCCGTCAGTTTTCCTGTCGTGCCAGACGCGAGCGTGAGCGTTGTCGCGTCAAGCGTGACGCTTTGCACCGCGATGGGTTCCGGCTCTGATACGACTTTGCACCCCGCGAGCGCGATTGCGCATGCCGCAAGTGCGGCTACAATCCATATCTTTCTCATCTTAAACTCCTTGTTGCCATTTGCAGGCAACTTTTTTTATTACTCCGCCATCTCATCGCAGTGCTACGCACTGCTTCCGAGTTTTCATTTGCTCGCACAGCTCGCATTTTTTGTCCGCATAGCGGACAAAAAAGCACGAAAACTCGCGCTTATTCTGCGCCCTTCTTTTTCGACCCGCCCAGCACTTCCTGCTTGAAATGCCCGATCTCCGTGTTGGCGTAGTCGATGAACGCGGCGTAAGCCGCTTCGCCCTCAATGAGTGCGTGGGCGTTCACGTGCATGGTCAGCAGCTTGTACGCCTCGTCGCTCACCGCGCGCGCTTCCTTGAGCGCGCCCGCCGTCTTTGCCGCCCGCTCGTCCGTCCGCTGGCCGGTGAGTTCGCGCACTTCTTCGTTCGCCGCCTTGAGCTTCTCCACGAACGCCGTGAGCGACAATGCCTTCACCTGCTCGGCGAATTTGCCCTCCAAGTCCTGAATAAAGTTGACGAGCAGCCCCGTCTCCTTGTCCAGCTGTGCCTTGGGGTCGATCTTGTAGTCCTTGACGTGCTGATTGAGGACTTTCGCCGCGTCGGCCATGTCGGGCATGGGAAAGCCCGCGTATCCCGCGACGGCCTTCTTGTAGCTGGCATAAAGCTGGTCGCGCAAGCGGTCGGCTTCGACGATTTTGTCCGTCGTGAGACTTTTCGCGGAAATCTGCAAATTCTCGTCCTCCGTCGTGACCGCCTCGCGCAACGCCTTCACCTGCGCCGCGCACTTTTCGGCGACAGCCGCATCCTTTTCCGCCCGCTCCGCCATGTTCGACACGAACATAAAGTGCGCCGCATTGTTCATGCTCGTGAGCGGAAGTGTTTGAATCTCTTTCATGATATGCTCCTTATATGTTTTTGGCTCTTGACTAGTTAACTCAATCCAAATAGGATGTAACTAGTGATAAAACAAAGAGTTACGGCGCAGAAAAGGAACAGGATTTTTCTGTGCTTCAAGAACGACCTGACGGCGACGCAGGCGGCGGATTTCAGCGGCGTGAACAGGAACACGGTCAACCGCTACTACAACCTTCTGCGCAGGGCGATCCTCAGCGAGAGCATCCGCGAGGCGAAGAGGGAGGTCGGCGAGTACGAGCTGGACGAGTCGTACTTCGGCGCGAGGAGGGTGCGCGGAAAGCGCGGCCGCGGGGCCGCCGGCAAGACGCCGGTGTTCGGGCTGCTCAAGCACGGGGACAAGGTGTTCGTGACAATCGTACCCGACTGCTCGCGGGAGTCGCTCATGCCGGTCATAAAGGGTCTAATCCTTGAAAGTTCCACGATTTACACGGACGGCTGGAAGGCGTACGACGGCCTAGTGCTAAACGGCTACGAGCACTACCGCGTGTTCCACAGCGAGAACGAGTTCGCGCGCGGCAAGAGCCATGTCAACGGCATCGAGAACTTCTGGAGCTTCGCGAAGAGGCGGCTGGCGAAGTTCAACGGTTGTAGCTCCGACGCTTTTGTGCTACACTTGAAGGAGTGCGAATGGCGGTACAACCACAGGCACGAGGACTTGCTCCCGCTGCTCAAGAGATTGTACAGGAAGAGTTATCTTGACTAGGGAATTTTCGTTTTTTATCTAGTCAAGAGCC
>JAAVAP010000007.1 GCA_014804005.1 Treponema sp.
GCTGCCGTCCGGTACAACGCTCGACGCCATTCTGCAAGGCAAGAAACCGCACTCCGCCCGCTATGACGCGGCCGGCATCAAGATGGCGGATACGAACCACGGGGCAAAGGCATAGCGCGCGGCGCGCCCCTCGCAAGGTGCACTCCGTGCCCCTTGCAATATTCCTGCCGATTTTCCATTTCCTGCCCTTGAAATTCTTCAAATTTTATATTATTTTATTTTTATTGCAATGAATCATTGCGTGGAAAAAGCCTCGCGCGAACGGAAAGAATAGCATGCCAAAATCGCAAAACCCATTTGAAATGGAGTTCGACTCGTACATTCTCCAAACAGAGCCTTCGAAGCAGGAGAAAGGCAGGCTTTGGCAGACCGCCATCGGCTTGCAGCAGGTGGATGGACTTACGCCGTCAAAATACCTTTACGAAACCGCAAGGCGAAACATCGAAGGCGATATCACCATCGAAGAGGCGAAGAAACTCGTTGATTCGTATTACGAACGCGCCCGGTCAAGGAACGCTCCGCCCGAATCCTTGGCTCGTCCGTCCTCAAGTGGCGGCGAGGAAGAAGCCGACAAAGTTTCCGTCCGCATTTGCGAGATTTTGGCGGAGAACTCTTTCAGCTTTACGCCGAACTTGCTGCTTTCGATTCATAAACGATTGTTTTCGGGCATCTTCCGCGAAGTCAAGGTCGGCGCGTTCAGGGATTATAACATCTCGAAAAAAGAATGGGTGCTCGACGGCGAGTCCGTATTGTATGCCAACGCCGATATGATTCGCCAGACGCTTGACTATGACTTTGCCCAGGAAAAGGCCTTCGATTATTCAAAAATTTCTATAGAAGAAAAAATAAGGCATTTGGCACGGTTCGTCGCCAATATTTGGCAGGTTCACCCTTTTGGAGAGGGAAACACGAGGACTGTCGCGGTTTTTGCCATCAAATATCTCAACTCGCTTGGATTCAAAGTAAACAATGAGCCTTTTGACAAGAACAGCTGGTATTTCCGAAACAGCCTTGTCCGCGCGAATTATACGAACATCGCAAAAGGCATTTATATGAACGCGGAATATCTTGAGAAGTTCTTCCGCAATTTGCTGCTTGGGGAATCGAATGAACTCAAGAATCGTTATGTTCATATCAGATACAATGAAAAAATCTCGGAAAGCGCAACGCCAAATGTCACTGTAAACGTCACAGTAAAACTCACTGTAAATCAGAAAAACATCCTTGGCCTTGTAAAGGAAAATCCGAACATATCGCAGGAAGCGATTGCGTCGGAGCTCGGCATCGCAAGGGAAACTGTAAACCGGAACATGAAAAAGCTTCAGGAGCGCAATGTCCTTAAACGACTCGGCGCGGATAAAAATGGCCGCTGGGAAATTGTTTGAATCGCCGCTCGCGCGTCCTGCGCCTTTCCGCCCGCCCACTTGAAGAAATCCAAAAAATTTGATAAAATTCTTGCCGTTGCCTTAAAAAGTTTAAAAAAAATTATATGTTATGGGTGGAGGCATTTATGGCAGAAAAAAAAGATGCGGCGGCTCCCGTGGAAAAGCTTCAGGCTTTGGAAGCCGCTCGCTTGCAGATTGAAAAGCAGTTCGGGCAGGGCTCTTTGATGAAATTGGGCGCGCACACGGATGTGGCGAAAATCGACGTGATTCCTTCCGGATCGATTTTGCTCGACGAGGCTTTGGGAATTGGCGGCTATCCGCGCGGGCGAATAATCGAAATGTACGGCCCTGAAAGTTCGGGAAAGACGACTCTCGCCTTGCATGCCGTGGCGGAGGCGCAGAAACTCGGCGGAATCGCGGCTTTCATCGACGCGGAGCACGCGCTCGATCCTATCTATGCGAAAAATCTCGGCGTGAACATCGACGAGCTTTGGGTGAGCCAGCCCGATACTGGCGAGCAGGCCTTGGAAATCTGCGAAAATCTCGTGCGTTCGGGCGCGGTTGACATAATCGTTATCGACTCTGTGGCGGCTCTCACTCCGCAAAAGGAAATCGAAGGCGAGATGGGCGATGCCGTGATGGGAATGCAGGCGCGTCTTATGAGCCAGGCTTTGCGAAAGCTCACTGCCATCGTCGGCAAAAGCAAGTGCACCGTGATTTTCATAAACCAAATCCGAATGAAAATCGGCGTGATGTTCGGAAATCCTGAAACCACGACCGGCGGAAACGCGCTTAAATTCTATTCTTCCGTTCGCCTTGAAATTCGCCGCATCGAGACGATTGACGGCAAGGGAGATGACGAGGCCATCGGAAACCGAGTGCGCGTGAAAATCGTCAAAAACAAGGTTGCCCCTCCATTCCGAAAAATCGAGCTTGACATTTATTTCGGCAAGGGAATCTCAAGCGCGGCGAGCCTTTTGGACAGCGCGGTAAAGCACGGTCTCATCGACAAGCGCGGCGCATGGTACACGCGCGGCGATGAGAAAGTGGGGCAGGGCAAGGAAAACGCCGTTTCGTTCATCGAAAACAATCCCGATTACAAGCTTGAATTGGAACATTCGCTTCGCGCGATGGTTTTTCCGGGGCAGATTCTACGCAACAAAGAAGGCGAGGTTGTGACCGAAGAGCAAATAAAGAAATACGAAGCCGAAATGCGCGCAAAAGGCGTGGGCACTGGCGGCCTTGTTACGGACGCGAATCCTGTCGAAAAGGCGCAGCCTTCTGCTTCCGCAAAGACGGCTGCTTCTGCCGACAAGTCCACACCTTCGGCTTCCGCTGGAAAGACTTCCGCGCCGAAAAGCGATGCGAAGACTGCCGCCAAAAAGGAAGTTCCTGGCGACTTGTTCTAACGGAAAGCAAGCGAGTTTTATTTGCTCGCAATGCGAGTAAATAAAACTCGGTAAGCAAGTCGCAAGACTTGCGATCAAAACTCGCGGCTGAAACTCGCTTGCTGGGCGAAGAATCTTTGTGGGGTTAAATGACACCTGTCGCGCTTGGACTTGGCTCAAACAAAAAATTCTCTTGCCTTTCTCCCGAAGAAATTCTCGGCGGCGCGATTTTCGAACTTTCGAAAATCCTTTATGGCATCGAAATCTCTTCGGTCTATCGCACAAAGGCGATGTACGTTGTTGACCAAGAAGATTTTTACAACATGGCTTTGGTCGGGCTTTTGGACGACGGAATCTGCGCGCGCGCCTTGCTCGAAAAAATCCATGAAATCGAGGCTGCGTTCGGACGCGACCGCGAAAAGGAAATCCGCTTCGGCCCGCGCTCGCTTGATATCGACATCGAATTTTTCGGCAGGCAAAAAATCCTCGAGCCTGATTTGCAGATTCCGCATCCGCGCCTAAAGGAAAGGGCGTTCGTTTTGGCTCCGCTTTTGGAAGTTTTGAATAGCCTCGAAAGCAAGGAAGCCGCGCGAAATGCGCAAAGTGGCGATGCGCCAGCCGCGCGAGCGGCGGTTAAAATAACTTCCACTCATGCAAACGGCGGTACGCCGTATGCACAAGCCGCGCGAGCGGCGAGTCATATAATTTCCTCTAATGCAATGGAACGTAGTTCCGATAATATAAAAGGAGAAATCTTTTGCTTTTGTCGCGATGAAATTTTTGCCGCGCTTTTTTCTTTGGGCGAAAAGGATTGCGGCGTTGAGAAAATCATTCGGGCACAAGATTTTTTACCTTTTATAAAATCGAGGTTGCAAGATGGAAGAAGTTCGAGATGATGTTCAAGTCGCGCAGGAAAAATCGGCGGGCAAAAAGACGAAAAGCTATTCTGCCGGAAAATTCGAAGGCCCTCTCGATTTGCTTTGGACGCTCATCCGCGACAGCAAAATCAACATTTACGACATTCCCATCGCGCAAATCACCGACCAATATTTGGACTACCTCGACAATCTCGTCGATACGGATTTGACCGACCTTTCCGAATTCTACAGCTGGGCGGCGAAGCTCGTCTACATAAAAAGCCGGATGCTCTTGCCGGTGGAAGTCGCCTACGATGACGACGACATCGAAGACCCGCGCCAGGAATTGGTGGACCGTCTCATCGAATACCAGAAATTCAAGCGGCTTTCGGAACTCATGGAAGAGCAGGAGGACGATTCCGACTACGTTTTCGAGCGCAAGAAAATCCAGCGGATGCTTCCGTTCGACGACGCGGAGTCGCAGTGGGAGCGCGTGGACACTTGGGAACTTTTGCAGCAGATGCAGAAGATTTTCCGCAACATGATCAGCAAGTATTCCAACGAAAAAATCCTCAATATGTACGAGGAAGTTTCGGTGAATGAAAAAATCACGCTGATGAACGAAAAGCTCGAAGAGACGGGCGAATGCATGTTCACGGATTTAATCACGCGGCGCGGAAACAAGATGGACATCGTATGCGCGTTCATGGCGATTTTGGAGGCCGTGAAATTCAAGATGGCGATGATTTACCAAAGCCGGCTTTTCGGCGACATAAAAATCTGCAAATACAAAAACGACGGCGAAAAAGTTGTGGCGTAATCATTGTGGCAGCACGCGCCGAAGAAGGATTTGTCGCAAGCGCGTGAAGAATTTTGCCGAATCGTGCTGAAACACGAATCGTTATTTTAACGAAAGCCAAATCACCGTGCGGTACAAATCGTCAAAATAACGAAACTCAAATCATTGTGCGACACAAATCGTTAAAATAACGAAATCCGAATCATCGTGTGGCAAGAATCGTTAAAATAACGAAATCCAAATTATGATGAAGCACAAATCGTCAAAATAACGAATCTCAAATCATGCCGAAACATGAATCGTTATTTTAACGAAAGACAAAACTCGGTAGCACGGCTTTGTCGTGCGTAGCTAGAATCGTTCGAAGCCAATTTTCAATGTTTTAGTTGATTATGTTGTTCTTCTGTAAGGCGAATCAAGTTGCCGACGCTGTTGTCGTAGCCGTTATTCGTGATGTGGTGGACTACGTATCCCTCCGAAGAAGGCTTTTCTAGGAAGACTTCGGCGACCATTTTGTAGACGCAGCATTTCGGCAATTTTTCTTCCGTGTCCAATACGAGATAGCCTACTTCCTTGCCTTTCTCTTCGCTGTCTTTTTGCGGAACGATTTTTTTGTTTTGGCGAACTCGTCCGTATGAACTCACTTCAAGACCGTCGGCTTTATAGGGCTTCCAAACTTCGCCCGGCAAATCTTTTTCTGAAAGGCAAAGGCTGCCAAATTCTTTTGATTGCTCAATCCGCCTCGCGATTTCCGCATTGTTTTTGTCCAATTTGCCGTTCGCCTTGTGGCGATTTTGATGCAAGTCTAGAATATTTTGCAGACGGCTTTTCCATTCTGCGAATTCGCTGTCCGTTAAAAAACTTTTGTAGGTTTCCATGATGTTTGCTCCTTTTGGTTTATTCGTATGATTTCATACCTCGACGCTATGCGTTGAGGTATGCTGTTTTTATTCTATCAATCCAATTACTATAGGTGTATGCAATGGTGCTTTTCCGCCCGCAACGACAACAGTCAACGGCACTCCTAGTGTTTGGCCAAAAAACGACGTTAAGCCAGCTTCAACTATCTCGCCCTTGACTTTTTGGTTTATGTATTCAACAGATACAGCAGAACTCTGCGATGAAAATAAAAATCCATCGGCATATTCGATAGCAGCCATACTTCCGCCATATTTTAGCACAAAACCCGAGATGCAATATGCGTGTCCTTCTTCCAAGGCCTTGCTTGCGAAAAGTTTGCAATTTCGAGCATCTTCTTCAATTCCGTGATAGACATAACCTTTCGCGATTTCTTTCCCCTTTGCATCTCGTGCGGCATTTTGCTTGGCTTTTTCTTCAGCCGCCAGCCGTTTTTGTTCAGCTTCTTCAGCGGCGCGTTTTTCACTAATAAGCTTTTTATAATCCTGTGATATGGAAAAACTGATTACCATGCAAGAGTCCTCAAATCCAAAGTCATTGCTGATTCTTTGCCCTTGTGTGGAAAAAGTAAGTGAATTCTCTGGAACTTCAACTTCCATTGCATAGTGTGTATATCTGTCGCTGTCATCATTAAGAATTCTTGTTTTAATATATCCATTTTCTTTTGGTTGATATTCCCATAGTTTCTCCCAGCCTCCTTTTTTCTTTTTCCATCCGTAAATCGCAATTGAAGAACATTCAAGCAGTTTGTTTCCATAATCGTCTTGAAAGTTGCCTATAAGAATAAGACCGTCATCATAGCCTTTGATATACTCGCATTCAAATACTGTCGCGTTTGGATTTTCTGATTTGAAAGGCGAGTATTCCACGGCATTTTTCGGCTTTGCCCATAAAGTTGTCGCTGTCAACATTGTGACGAGCGCAATAGCGAAAATATGCGGAACAAAGCCCGCATTCATTTTTTTGCAATTTTTCATTTGCATTTCTCCTTTTGATTTATTTTCACATTCTTGCGAATGTAATTCCCGATGAATTTAAAACACGGCAAGGCTGCACGAGCCGCCAAAGTTCGCATTTGTCGCGCGAACGCATTGTGAGAAATTAAATTGAGCTTTGATTTTTTTATGCTGTATAAATAAAGCTTGTTCTGCCCGGCTGATTCTATAGAATAATGTATGGGGGGGGGTAGAGAGACGTTGGTATTTTCTGTAAATCGCCGTGCATCTGCATATTTTCAATATTAACCGAATGCCATGATTTTGTCAAGCACAACCCCGAATCCCTTTGTCGCCCTCCAAATTTTCCCGCCACTTGCAAATTGTCGCATTGTGTGCTATACTCGCAATGTTTGAATTAAAATTGTCGGATTTTTGAAATTGGCGGAGAAATAATTTATGGCGACAGAAGTTTCTTTGGAGTCCGAGGCGGCGTTGGTGGAGGCGGTTTTGTTTTTGGAAAGCGAGCCGCTCGCCGAAAAATCCATCGCTACGATTTCGGAGCTTTCCGAGGACGTGGTGAAAAAATGCCTCGAAATCCTGCGGGAAAAATATTCGGAAAAAAATTCAGGGCTTGAGCTTGTAATGATCGCGGGCGGCTGGGCGCTCACTCCGAAAAAGAAAATTTGGAGCGTGCTCAAAGAACGCTACGGAAGCAAAAGCGAAGGCAGACTTTCGCGCTCTGCGATGGAAACGCTTTCAATCATCGCGTACAGCCAGCCGATTACGCGCGCGGAAATCGAGGAAATCCGTGGCGTGAGCGCGGACAATATGATTCGCCTTTTGTTAGAACGCAATTTGATTAAGGAAGCGGGAAAAAAGGACGTGCCGGGAAAGCCCGTGCAATTCGGGACGACGAAAGAATTCCTGAAATTTTTCCGCTTGAATACCATCGCGGATTTGCCGCGCCTCGACGAAGAGGAATCCGAGAGGTTCGAACTTGCGCGATAGGGATTTTTTTCAGGAATCGGATTTTTCGCAAGGCGGAAGCCCGTTCAGGGCGGAAGAACGCTTGCAGGCGTTTTTGGCGCACGCAGGAATTGCGAGCCGCAGGGCTTCGGAAAAAATAATTTTGGACGGCCGCGTCACTGTGAACGGCGAAGTTGTCACCGTGCTCGGAACTAAAGTCGGAAGAAGCGACAAGGTTTGTGTTGACGGTGTTCCAGTTTCCGCCTCGGAGGAAAAACGCTACGTCCTTCTCAATAAGCCGCAGGGATATGTCTGTTCGATGAGCGACGAAAAGGGAAGACCCACCGCCGCCGACTTGATTCGGCGAAGGTACAGCGAGCGGCTTTACAATGTCGGGCGGCTTGACATGTATTCCGCTGGGCTGATAATTTTTACGAACGACGGCGACTTCGCAAAAACTGTTTCGCATCCTTCTGCGCAAATCGAAAAGGAATACGTCGTGGACACGAGCCTTCCGATTCCGCGCGGGCTTTGCGAAGATTTTGTTCGCGGCGTGAGAATTGACGATGTTTTTTACAAGGCCGTGAGCGCGCGCGAACTCAATTCGCACAGAATGGCGGTTGTCCTTACCGAGGGCAAAAACCGCGAAATACGCCGCATTTTCGAAGCCGCGGAAATCGGCATAAAACGCCTCACGCGCGTCCGCATCGGCAATATCAATATCAATGAAATGGAAGTCGGAGAAATGCGCGAACTTTACGAATACGAAGTTGGCGAACTTTTGGCACTTGCAAAAAACCGAGAATTCTGATACACTTTCGTTCTCTCGTTGAAAATCAAAACGGAGTTTTTATGGTAATCGCAATTGACGGGCCGGCGGGAACCGGCAAAAGCACAATCGCTTCGCTCATCGCAAAACGCCTCGGCGTGACTTATTTGAACAGNGGCTCGTTTTACCGCGCGATCACGCTCGCTCTTTTGGAAAANAAAATCGATCTTTCGNATGCNGNCGCGGTGNTGGATTTTGCGAAAAGGCAAAAGTTGGAGTACGAGAATTCNCGNCTCGTCTTGAACGGCGTGGACGTGGAAGATCGNCTGCACGAGGACGCGGTGAGCGCGAACGCGGCGCAAGTGAGCGCGATTCCNGAAATCCGCCATCTCGTGAACGCGCGTCTCCACGAAATCACAAAATCCTTGAGCATCGTCTGCGAAGGCCGCGACATGACGACGGTCGTNTTTCCCGATGCCGAATACAAGTTCTANCTCGACGCTTCGATTGACGCGCANGCCGAGCGTCGTTTCAAGCAGGGCGTGAGCCNNCTTTCGCTCGAGGAAATCAAAGCCGCGATTTTGAAGCGCGACGAAATCGACAAGAACAAAAAAGAAGGCGCGCTGAAAATTGCGGAAGATGCGAAATATATTGACACAACTCACTTGACAATAGATGAAGTTTGTGAAATAATAATAGGCAAAATCAAAGGCATCTAGNTGCNNAAANAAGGTGTGTGAAAGATGGAAGTGGAAAAGGAAGAGTCAAAAGATTCAATCCAGACACAATTAGAAGAGTCTCTCAATAACTTCAAGCAGCTTGAAGACGGTCAGCTTGTCGATGGCACNGTTATTGACGTAACAAACGAGCTTGTGTTCCTTGACATCGGATATAAGTCCGAGGGGAAAATTCCTGTGTCGGAATTTGCGGGCAATTTGCCCAAAATCGGAGACACGGTAACGGTTGTTCTTCTTAAGAAAGACGGTAGAAACGGTCCTGAGGTTTCTAAGGCAAAGGCTGACGCAAAACAGGTTTGGAAAGTTGTCCGCAAGGCGTTCGATGAAAAGACGCCGATTGACGGCACGATNGAAAAATCGGTGAAAGGCGGNTTTGACGTTTTGCTCGGCGGCGATCTTCACGCGTTCTTGCCAATCAGCCAGTCTGATTGCCAGAAAGTGGAAAATCCCGAAAGCCTTTTNGGAGTCAAGGGNAAATTTTACATAGAGCGGCTTTATTCTGACAACAAGGCGAATGTTGTTGTGAATCGCCGAAAATATCTCGAAGAGCAGACGAGCGGCGCTCGCGACAAA
The DNA here is from genome assembly GCA_014804005.1 of Treponema sp. Lineage (GTDB taxonomy): Bacteria > Spirochaetota > Spirochaetia > Treponematales > Treponemataceae > Treponema_D. Next base: position 9,331 of record JAAVAP010000007.1, read on the forward strand.
TTCTTNGCGGAAACTCAGATTGGCGACACCGTGAAAGGCGTTGTCAAGACNTTCACGAGTTTCGGCTCGTTCATCGACTTGGGCGGCTTCGACGGCTTGCTNCANATAAACGACATGAGCTGGGGACACGTTACGCGNCCCAAGGATTTCGTNAAAAAAGGNCAGGAAATCGAACTCAAGGTAATCCGAATGGATCCCGAGGAAAAGCGAATCAATCTTTCGCTCAAGCATTTNACCGAAGATCCGTGGGTTCATTTTGAGGAAAAATATCATGTCGGCGACATCGTTGACGGAAANGTCACGAAGCTCACGGATTTCGGCGCGTTCATTGAGCTTGAGGAAGGCATCGAAGGCTTGGCNCACATCAGCGAATTCAGCTGGACGAAAAAAGTGAACAAGGCTTCCGATGTCCTCAAAATTGGCGACGAAGTGAAGTGCGCCGTTTTGGGCTACGACATTCAGGCTGGNCGCGTTTCGCTCGGACTCAAGCAGGCGGCGGAAAANCCGTGGGATTCCATCGCGCAAAAATATCCTGTGGGAACGAAAGTTCACGGAAAAATCGTCAAAATCACAAATTCNGGCGCNTTCGTCGCGATTGAAGACGGCATAGACGGATTTTTGCACGGCGANGACATTTCTTGGACGAAAAAAGTCAAGCATCCNGGAAGCGAGTTGAAGCTCGATCAGGAAGTTGATGCCGTTGTTATCGAAAGCGATCCGGAGGCGCACCGAATCAAGGTCGGGCTCAAGCAACTCACCGAAGATCCTTGGCAGAAATTCGCGGAGCAATACAAGCCTGGCAGCACGCTTGAGGGCGAAATCACTTCGATCACGGATTTCGGNGTGTTCGTGAAAACGCCTGTCGGAATNGAGGGNCTTATCAACAAGTCCAACTTGAGCGAAGACCGCGACACTCCGTTTGAAGAGGCCGTGAAAGAATACAAGGTCGGCGACAAAATCAACGTTTATGTCGTGGATGTGAAAAANGACAAGGAACAAGTGGCNTTTTCTATTCGGGAATTCAAGAAAAAGCAGCAGCGNGACGAGATTTCTCAATATATGACGTCATCGTCGNAAGACGGAGACGGCGCGTATACTTTGGGAGACGCGCTCAACGCGAAAAAATAATTTTCGATGGAACGGGGATTTGTTTCAAAAAGCGCGATTTTTTCTGACTTGCTGAAAATCGTGGAAGTGGCGGCAAACACCGCTTCTGCGGTTTTGTTGGTGGGAGAGGGNGCGCGTGAAAAAGATTTTTTTGCGCGAATGCTTCATTTTGATGGGGCGCGGCGCGAAAATCCTTTCGTGCGCGTGAATTGCGCGGCGAACGGAAATGCGNTGGAAGAAATTCTTGCCGCCGTTCGCGAATCCGGCAACGGGACGATTTTTTTTGATGAAGTGGCGGNNCTTTCGCTTGAGGNGCAGTCGCTTTTGTTGCGTTTCGTTCAAAATAATGGCGAATGCGCGGCGCGAATCGTTGCGGCCAGCCGTTTGAATCTCGAAGAGATGGCTGGCTGCGGTCGCTTTAANGGAGAATTGCTTTCCGCTTTGAGCGCGGTGATTTTGCGTGTGCCGGCTTTGGATTTTCGGTTTGACGAGAAAATTTCGGACGAAAATTCCGAGGATGNCGAATTNCGTTCNATTTTTTCGAGCGAAGGGCATGTGNGTCTCAAGGATGCCGAAAATATTTTCAAGAANAATTATATTCGGAGCGTCCTGAAAACTACGCGCTACAATCAGACGAAGGCTGCGCGNATTTTGGAAATCCAGCGGACGTACCTTTCGCGGCTTTTGGGCGAACTTGGAATCCGCNATTGAATTGGTTGAAGGAAAATAAATTATGGAGATTGTAAAAATGAACGCCGAATTGAACGGCGAAAAAAAGTCTTCAGGCTCGCAAAAATTGAGCGCGTTTTTGGGCAAAAACCGAATCGTGTTGCTTGCGATTCTTTGCTTGCTCGTCCTTGGNGTCGTGGCTTATGCCGTGGCGTTCAGCGTTTATTCTTCTTCGGTCAAAAAAAATCTTGACGTTGTGGAAATGATAGAATATTCGCTTTTGAAGGACGCTACGGATTTGNAAGAAAGCNCTGCCACCGCTCGTCAGGACACGGCTCTTTCCAATCTTGAGCCGTATTTGAANAAAGGCGGAATCGTCGGTGCGCGCGCGGATATGCTTGCCGCCGACATTCGAATGCAACGAAAAGAATGGGACGCTTCGCGCGCGTTGTGGCTTGATGCCGCGGCAAAGCGCAGGAAAACTTACNTTGCGCCCATTTGCAATTTTAACGCGGCGGCGTGTTCGGAAGAACTTGGCGACGCGGAATCGGCTTTGAAATATTATCTGCTTGCCGCCGAAAATTCAGAATTCACGGTCAGAAGCCGAGCGTATTTTGATGCTGGGCGCGTGAAGGAATCTTTGGGCGATTTTGAAGGCGCGGCGGATTTGTACGAGCAAATAGCATCGCTTGAATATTCCAATGANATTTGGAACGATTTGGCGCAGACTAGGCTCATCGCGCTCAGAATTGAAGGAAAAATCCAGTAAACGCGCGTCGGATTCATCGGGAGGGGGTATCAGACACTTCTCGGTCTTTTCTAAATTCCTTTTTTCTCTTTTCCTGTTTTTTTTGACGGCGATTCCGTTTTGCGCCTGCGGACTTGACACGTATTATGTTTTGGATAGNGCGCCAGTGAGAGGNAATTATCCGAGTTTTGACAACACTGATTATTCAGGACAATATTTTGAATTTACCGCCGCGCAGAATTCAAATACGGGAAATTCAGAATTCNCTTTTTTGGGAACATACGTCTATTACAAAATTTATTCCAGCTCGTCAACGATGATTTCAAACAATAATTCCATTGAGGCGGTGAACAATTCCACTGATTATTCTGCCGCNGCCGGGCGCATGCTAAATTATGGCTATCAAGAANTGAACACGGACGGCGGATTTNTAGGTCCATTTGCCGCNGNCGCACATGTGCGCATTCGNTTGACGAATTATCAAGAAAGTGTTTCCAGTGGAATTACTAATAANGCGCAAATTGAAGTTGACGGAACTCAAGCATCAATTCCGCGCCGNTCACGTGGAAATTCCTATTCGTTTGANTTNGGAAGAAAGGACAAGCCGGGATACGGCAACNATGGAATAAACTATGANGCGCCTGNAAACGGCGACGATGATTTTTCGGGAAGCGCGCCGAGCGACAATAAATATTATGTCGATATGTACGCCGTGGCGGCCGGCCGCGACACGACTTTCACCACNTATTACAGCAACGTAACTTATTTGGGCTCGATTACGATTGACGCAANTGTAGAAAACAACTGATTCGTGCGTCGAGGTGTTGATTTCCGAATCCCTGCGCGAAAAATTATGCGAAGAACTCTTGCGCAATTTTTTTATTTTTGATATAATCTATTTCACTTTACGGGATGTAGCGCAGCTGGTAGCGCGTCTGCTTTGGGAGCAGAATGTCGCAGGTTCAAATCCTGTCATCCCGAAATTTTAGTTTTATATTTCCACCGAATCACAAATCTTAAAGCCCGGAATGTTTTTCGCGAGGTTTTGCATGCGCTTGTCGTTGTTCGCGATGCTGGCGGCGATGGCGCGGAGTTCCTTGCTTACGTTCTTCGGCATTGGAAAATCCTTTTTGTAATGCAATTGATGCTCGAGGCTCGCCCAAAAATCCATCGCAATCGTGCGGATTTGGATTTCCACGGGAATCTCGCGCTTTTCGTCCGAAAGGTAGACCGAAACTTTCACGATCAAATGCAGCGAACGATAGCCGGATTTTTTTGGATTTTTTATGTAGTCCTTGAGCTGAACGAGCGAAATGTCTTCCTGTGAAAGAAGCATTCCCGTAACGTTGTAAACGTCGCTGATGAAAGGGCACTTTATGCGGATTCCGGCGATGTCGTAAAGATGATTCACCATGTTGTCGAGCGTGACGGCGAGCCCTTTTCCTTCCAACTTTTGCGCTATGCTAATTGGATCTTTTATGCGGCTTTGGATTCCCGCGATAGGATTTCGCTGATGCTTGCTTTGGAATTCATCCTCGAGAATTTCGAATTTCGTCGTAATCTGCTTTACGCCGCTTTCGTAGAGCATGAGCAAGTGCTGGAAATGCATCGCCGCATCTATGGCCTCGTTGCGATCGATGAGAATTTTTTGTTCGTCGTCGCGAACTACAAGAGAATTTCCCATAATTCAAATTTAATGAAAAATTCTTCGGTCGGCAAGCCAATTTTTGCGGTCTCGCGCGAACGAACGGAAAATCGCGCGTCAAACACGCCTTTTCTTTGTTTCGCGAAGTACTTGAACTTTTTGTGGAATTCACGTATCATAATTTTATGTTTTTGTTTTTATGCCTGCTTTTTCCGTTGGGATTTTTCATTTGGGCGCGCTCGAATGACGACGGCGCGCTTAGATTTTTGCCGTCCGCTTTTTTGGGCGTTTTCGTTTCCGCCGTTTTTTGCGCGTTCAAATTTTTTTTCCTGCCGTTCTATTATTTGCCGCAGGATTCGTTTTTCAGGAATTTTTTCCATATATTTTGCGAGTATGTTTTCGCGCCGCTTTTTGCGATGGCGATTCTCTGCTTTTTGATTGAAAGGCGTAAGGATTCTTTTTCGCGATTTGAAAATTTTTTTCCGCTTTGCGCGGGATTTTACGCCATTTACCTTCCGTTCAGAATTTTGAATGGAAGACTTCCCATTCCTTTTTTCCTGCTTTTTGCGAAGCCCGTGATTTGCTTTTCTATGATTCTTGCCGCGTCGAAAATTCTTGTCGCGCTTTTTGAAAAGCGGCGGACGAACATAATGGACAATTCCAAAAAAATTTTTTTGTCGTGCGCGCTCGCTTTCGCGCTTTTGTTTCCTGCCGTGCTGGAAGCGGCTTGGATGGGCGGCGCGAATTTGATTCTCACCGTGTTTTTAACGCTCGCTTATTTGGCGTTCGCGGCGGGAGTTTCCGTAATCGGCAAATGAAATTTTGCGATGTTTCGCGCCTAAACTTTTTTTTCATTTTGCCGAAAATTTGGGTATGAACAGTTTTTCGCGGTCAGTAGATTTGTTGCAAAAAGCGCTCGACGTGAATGCGTTGCGCTATCAGGTTACGGCGAACAATATCGCAAATTCCGAAGTGCCGAATTTCAAGCGTTCCACGGTGAATTTCGAAAGCGAGCTGAAGCGGGCGTTCGAATCGCGGGAGAACGCGCGCAATTCGTTCGACTTGGCTCGCACGAATTCCAAGCACGTTTCGATTCACAACGTAATCGATCCCGCTTCCGTAAAGCCGCGGCGTACGGTGGATTGGGCTTCCACGGAAAACTCGAACGGCAACAGCGTCAATGTTGAGACCGAGGCGATGAACGTCATCAAAATTCAAATGCAGTACAGACTTTTGAGCCAGCTTGAAAATTTTGAATTCAATCAAGTGCGCACGGCGATGCAGCCGAACAGATAGATTTAATTTGAATGTTTAATTTGTGCGTGTCGCAAATAAGGAGATAGGATAATATGGGAATTTTTTCTAGCATAAACATCGCTTCCACAGGTTTGAGCGCGGAGCGTCTTCGCACCGATGTCATTTCCAACAACATCGCGAACGCTTCCACTACGAGCACTCAGGAAGGCGGCGCGTTCAAACGCTCGCGCGTGGTTTTTCAGCCGGTGAGCGATTCGAATCCCACATTCCGTACTCCGTACCTTCCTTCGAATTTGGACAACGGTCCTGGAAAAGGCGTTAAGATCCGCGAGATCGTGAAGGACACTTCGGAAGGAAAACTCGTCTACGATCCCGACCATCCCGACGCGATAAAAAGCGGACCGAATGCGGGCTACGTGGAAATGCCGAACGTGAACATTGTGAACGAAATGGTGGATTTGATTTCTGCCTCGCGCGCATACGAAGCGAACACGACGGTGATAGAAGGCTCGAAAGAAATGTTCAGCGCGGCACTTGAAATTGCAAGGTAAGTAAATCACAATTTTGAAAAATCGTGATTTCTGTTTTATTTGGGAGCAAGGAAGAAGTGCCGCACAAATGGCGCGACACTTCTTCCTTCAAAGTTTGCGTTGCAAACTTTGTTATCAATTGTGCGCTCTCATTTCATTGCGAGCGCACGTTAAAACAGAAATTACAATTTTGAAAAATTGTAATTTCTGTTTTATTTGGGAGGAAAAATGAAAATCAATGAAATGCAAGTCCTTCAGATGAAGGGATTTGAAAATGTTCAAAATACGAATCCGCTGAAAACCGCGCCTTATTTGAATCTGCCTTCCGCCGCAGAAGAAAAACAGCGGCTCAACGAAAAGTCTTTTGGCGAATTTCTTTCGGATGCCGTGGCGCAGATGAACAGGCAGCAGACGAATGTCGCGGCGATGGAAGAGCAGCTCATCACGGACCCGGAAAGCCTTGACATTCATGACGTTACCACGGCGATGGCAAAGGCGCAAATGTCGATGACGCTCGCAAAAACCGTCGTTGACAGAATCGTAACTGGTTGGAACGAAATTACAACGACAAGGTAATTTTGCGAAGACAAAACTTGGCGACTAAATAATGTTGCCAAGTTTGCCGCGAAGGTTTGTAAAAAACTTTTTGCAAAAAGCGGCTTTAAAATGTCGCGCAAATTTTTATGGGAGAAAGCAAATGGAATCTAATGATCACATTGTGCGGGAGGGAGTGTATATTCATCCTACCGACACGGTTTGGCCAGCACGTCCAGACGAGGCTGTTCTCCAAGTAAAGAAACTGCGCGAAGTGAAAGTTGACGAAAACTATCCGTTTTTGGACAGGACTTTCAAAGGCTGGTTTTTTCGCAATCTTATCTATACAATTGTTTTCACGCTTGTTTTTCTTTTGCAGCATCTGCGTTACGGACTAAAAATCGAGGGAAAAGAAAACATTCGGCGCAACAAAAAACTTTTCAAGAACGGCGCGCTCACTGTTTGCAATCATGTCTATCGATGGGATTTTTTGGCGGTGGTGCAGGCCACTCGCAAACGGGAATGGTTTCCGGCGCGCGCGGAAAATCTTGGCGGAAGCGATCAGATTTTGATTCGTTCTGTGGGCGGAATTCCTATCGCCGAAAATTTCGCGGGAATGAAAAAATTCTACGCGGCGTTCGACGAGCTTCATTCGAAGAAAAAATGGTTTCACGTTTTTCCTGAAGCGAGCCGATGGCAGTGGTATCAGCCGCTGCGGCCGTTCAAGCGCGGCGCGTTCGAATTCGCGCATCGCTATGATATTCCAGTCATTCCGATGGTGATAACCTATCGCGAGCCTAAAGGTCTGCGCAAATTGATTGGGATAAAACATCCGCTTTTGACATTGCGCGTCGGCGAGCCTTTTGTTTCCGACCAAACAATTTCATCCAAGCAGGATTCTATTCGCATGCGGAAAATTGCGTTCGAAAAAATGTGCGAGATGGCTGGCATCGTCAAAAACAAGTGGCCCTGCGAAGGCGACTAATTATTTGCATAAAACCAAATCATATTCTCGCGTTCCCAGTCCGATTTTTTCGCCATGTTCGAGCGCAGTTTCCCAAACTGAAGCGTGAGTTGAGTCGCGCCACAAATCGCTCGTTGCCTTGTAGCCTGATTTTATGTGGTCGCCGATTTGCGTATCCTTGAAACGCTCTGCCTTTTGGCAAAGGTCGCTCGAAGCCTTGTCCAAAGCTACAGGGTCGAGGCTTACTGCCATACCTAAATTCGGGATGAGAGGCGCATCGTTGAATGCATGGCAGTCACACCACGGACTCACATCGCGAATGATATTTATGTGAAAGCAGGGGCGATCGGAACATACGGCATGCGTATATTCTGCCATCTTGCGTCCCAAATCCTCAAACGCGCCTTCGTTGGGATTGTAGATTGCATCAAAATTGCACGAGCCAATGCATCGTCCGCAGCCCTTGCATTTTTCTTGGTCGATTACGGCTTTTTTCTCAATGTATGAAATCGCATCGCTTCCGCATTCCTTCGCGCATTTTCGGCAGCCACGGCATGTCCCTTGATTTACGAGCGGTTTTCCCGCGTTGTGTTGAATCATTTTTCCGGCGCGGCTTCCGCAGCCCATTCCGATATTTTTTATCGCGCCTCCGAATCCCGCTTCTTCGTGCCCTTTGAAATGGGCGAGCGAGATGAAAATGTCGGCATCCATTACGGCGCGTCCAATCAGCGCGGTTTTGCACAGTTCTCCGTTCGGAACGGGAACTTCGATGTCGTCAGTGCCTTTGAGACCGTCTCCAATAATTACGGGGCAGCCTGTTGTGACAGAATTAAATCCGTGTTTTTCGGCGCAGAAAAAATGTTCGATTGCGTTTTTGCGCGAGCCAGGATAAAGCGTGTTGCAGTCGGTGAGGAATGGTTTTCCGCCCAAATCTTTGACAAGTTCCGCTACGGCGCGCGCGTAGTCCGGGCGCAGGAATGACATGTTGCCGTCTTCGCCAAAATGCATTTTTATTGCAACGAATTTTCCGTCAAAATCGATTTTTTCAATTCCTGCTGTTTTCAAAAGCCACTTTAACTTTTTCTCAATTCCGCCGTCTTCAGTGACGCGAAAGTCCGTGAAAAAAACTTTTGCCCTTTCCATTTTTCCACTCCGATTTGTTTCCGAATTTGAATTCATTTTAAATCAAGATGCCGAAAAAATCAATCCTACTTGAAACATTTTTTTGAATTCATTATAACGATATGAATATGACAAAAGATTTGACGGAAGGAAAGCCGCTCGCGCTTATAATCAATTTTTCTGTGAGCATTCTTTTGGGATTGCTTTTCCAGCAGTTCTACAACATCGTTGACACCGCGATTGTCGGGCGCGCGCTTGGACCTGAAGCTTTGGCGGCGGTGGGATGCACGGGAAGCGTCTGCTTTTTGCTTTTGGGATTTTGCAACGGAGTTTCCGGCGGATTCACGCTTCCTATTGCGCAGAAATTCGGCGCGAAGGATTTTTCCCTAATGCGGACCTATGTTTGGAACGCCGCGTTTTTGTGCGTGATTTTTTCCGTCGTGTTCACCGTGGGAACGGCGATTCTCTGCCGCCCGATTCTCGTTTTGATGAAAACGCCGGAAAGCATCTTGAACGATTCGGTTTCGTATTTGCGGACGATCTTTTTTGGAATCCCGTTTTTGTTTCTGTACAATTTCATCGCGAATTTGATGCGCTCGCTTGGCGACAGCAGAACGCCGCTTTATTTTTTGGTCGCGTCGTCGTTCCTGAACATTTTGCTGGATTTGTTTTTCATCCGCGTTTGCTCGATGGGCGTGGCGGGCGCGGCTTTGGCTACCGTGATTTCGCAGGCTCTGCCGGGCTTCGTGATCCTTGTTTTTTTGGTGAAGAAATTTTCGATTTTGAAAATGAGCCGCGAAGAAAAAGTCGTCGCGAAAAAACATTGCTATGAGCTCTGCCGCTTCGGAATTCCGATGGGATTGCAATATTCGATTACGGCGATTGGAAGCGTGATTCTTCAATCTTCGGTGAACGAACTAGGGCCTTACACCGTCACCGCGATTGCGGCGGGAATGAAAATAAACATGCTTTTCGCGAGCGTGTTTGATTCCTTCGGGCTGACGATGGCGACCTACGGCGGGCAGAACACGGGCGCCGCGAAGTACGAAAGGCTCGTGCACGGAGTCCGCGACTGCATGCTGATTTCTGCGGCGTACAGCGTCGTGGCGTTCGTGACGGTTTTTTTCTTCGGAAAGAATTTCGTCTATATATTTTTGAAGAATCCCACCGAAAAAATTTTGAGCGAAGCCTACATTTTCCTTCTTGCGAATTTCGGATTCTACATAACGCTCGCCGCCGTAAACGTCTACCGCTTTATGATTCAGGGAATGGGATTTTCCGCGTTCTCGATGTTTTCGGGAGTCGCCGAAATGCTCGCGCGCACCGCGATGGGAATTTTCGCCGTGCCAGTTTTCGGAATATACGGCGCGGTTTTCGCGAGCCCTGCCGCCTGGGTTTTGGCGGACTGCTTTTTGATTCCCGCGTTCTATCATTGCGTGAGAAAATTGAAAAACGCGCACCGAATTTGAGCTGATCCGCGTTTCTCCAAAAAATCGTGAGCGAAGCGGCGCAGACCGCGCGTCGCTTCTTTTCTGAAAAACATTCACTTTTTTAGCAAATTCTCCTAAAAACCGAAAATTTTGCACTTTGGCGAAATTTTCCTGCCTTGTTTTTTCGCAAAAGCGACCACATAATTAAAAAAGAAAGGGGAGAAAGTTGCTCCTTTCATCTTGATGGGGTTAGGCAATCGATGTTCGGTTGTCTAGGCTCACTTATCTTGTTTTTGCCTTTCAACAATTTGATTGGCACAACATCAAATGTAATCGCGAGTGCATTTGATGATTAAGGAGTAGAAAATGAAAAAATGGCTTTTAAGAGGTGCGGCGTGTCTTGCACTCGTGGCTTCCGTGGCTTGGTTCGCGGCTTGCAGCAATAATAGCGGCGGAGGGAATGACAGCGGTTCTAACACCGAAGAGGATGGAAACACTGGCACCGGCGGAATCAACAAGCCTACTGATGGAGATCAAGATAAACCGAGCACTCCGGACAATCCTGGAGATGACGAGGATAATGATGACGATGGTGACGTAGGCACTACGATGGGTGACTTCTTTAAGAATCCGATTGACGGTATTGACTTACAGATTTGGACAGACTGGGGCGGAGGCTTTGAAATGGACGACTCAACCGTGGTTGTGACTGGATCTTGGTGGGGGGGGGCATATATCGGCGCAGGCGGTATGAAATATGACGTGAGCGAACTGTCTTATGTCAAATTCGATGTTGAGGCAGATCACGACGGAGACATTTATGTATCGCTATTTCAAAACAATTCAAACAAAGAAGTGTTCTCCCTTGTCGCTGGTAAAAAACAGACGGACTTGATCGTAAAAGTCAATATCGGCGCTCCTAGAGGAAAAAGCAACGTCCTGTTCGCTTTCGGTAGTGATGGTGATAGCATGCCTAAAGATTCAAGGATCACTTTTACCAACTTCACGTTCTACGATGAAAGCGATAATGAAATCGTTCCGCTTATTGTCGAAGATGAAGGTGGAAATGGAGACACTCCAGTCGATCCTGACGCAGGGTCGTTTGCCGGCTTCTTCAAGAGCAAAATTGACGGACTTGACTTGCAGGTTTGGCAAGACTGGGGCGGAAACTTTGACATGGACGGCTCGACCATAATTGTGACTGGCAGCTGGTGGGGAGGTGCGTTCCTTGGTGCCGGTGGACTTGAATACGATGTGTCCAAGATAAAATCTGCTAAATTCAAGTGTACGCTTGATGTGTATGAAGGAAAGGATTCATTTGGTCTTTATATAAATCCTTTTGGAAAAGACGCAAATAAGGCTGAGTTCATGGATTTGGAATTGGGCGAAGAAAACGAATTTGAGGTCGAAGTAAAAGAATCCATGAGCACAAGCAATATTTTGTTCCAAATCGGCGGCGTTGACCCCCAGCCTCCCGTGGGTACGGAGCTTACCATAAAAGACTTCACGTTCTATGACGAAGATGGCAACGAGGTTGTCCCGCAACTTGTTCAACAGCAATAGAACTTGATGGCAGATGGCGGTGCTGTTTTTGCGCCGCCATCTTTTTTCTGTAGCAGAAGCGTCCCGAAATTAAAATGCAAGCTTTCGCGGCATGCTTCGGAGCGGTGCGAGTCGCTTATTTTTCTAAAAACATTCACTTTTTTAGCAAATTCTTCCGAAAACCGAAAATTTTACACTTTGGCGAAATTTTCCTGCCTTGTTTTTTCGCGGCGACTACTGCACAATAGGAATAGGTTCAAATTTGGGAAAATCCGCGGAAACGGATTGGAAAAAAGATTTTTTCCACAAGGAGGATGAAATGAAAGACAAAGTATTGTTTGCAAACGCAGGTAGCGCAAAATTTATGGCTTTGCTCTTGACGCTTTTGACAATGTTTGCTTCGTGCAATTTTGTGGGCGGCGCGGACGCGAGGACAACCACGGCAGGAGTCGGCGATCCCGGCAAAAACGGTGGAATGTTCAAGAGCCCGATACAAGGCATGGGAATTCAAATTCATCAAGACGGCAAAGCTTTTTCTATCGACAGCAAAGGAAACTTAGTTTTTAACGCCGAAATGTATGGCTCTGGTAGTTATGGAAGTTATGATGATAAAGGTGCATCCACGACGGGAATATATGATGTTTCGAAAGTCGCCTATGTGAAATTTGACTTGAAGTCGGACTCCAAAGGCAGTTTTGTAATAACAATTTTCGGTAAGAGTGAAAATGAATTGAAGCAAGAGTTTTCTGAACAAGATTTTGAAGAAAAGGAAGAATCCGAAGAAAGTATGGTGACGTACAACGAAACGGTAAACATAAAAAGCAAAACGGAATATTCTGAGATACTTTTCAATTTGTCCGGAAAAGAAATGTCCGATAACGCAAAAGTAAGGATAGAAAATTTCGCTTTCTATGACAGAAACGACAAAGAGGTTGTGCCGACGTATATAAAATACGCAGATGGTGAGAATCCGGAAGTTCCTGACAATCCTGGCGATGACAACGCAGGGTCATTTAGCGGCTTCTTCAAGAGTAAAATTGAAGGACTTGACTTGCAGGTTTGGCAAGACTGGGGCGGAAACTTTGACATGGACGGCTCGACCATAATTGTGACTGGATCTTGGTGGGGAGGTGCGTTCCTTGGTGCCGATGGACTTGAATACGATGTGTCCAAGATAAAATCTGCTAAATTCAAGTGTACGCTTGATGTGTATGAAGGAGCTGACCCATTTGGTCTTTATATAAATCCTTTTGGAAAAGACGCAAATAAGACTGAGTTTATGGATCTGAAAGTGGGCGAAGAAAACGAATTTGAGGTCGAAGTAGAAGAATCCATGAGCATAAGCAACCTTTTGTTCCAAATCGGCGGCGCTGGGAAAAATCCGCCCGTGGGTACGGAGCTTACTATAAAAGACTTCACGTTCTATGACGAAGATGGCAACGAGGTTATTCCGCAACTTGTTGAATAGGAACTAATTTGTGTGCCAATGAAAGGTTTGCGTCGCATCCCTTTCATTGGCACACATTCAATGAAAAAATTTACACGCTGTTCTAGCGAAAATTGATGGAGAGATTTTTGACTATGAAACGAAAAGGTTTTTTTGAAATTATTTCGATATTTCTTTGCGCCGCGTTCGTGTTTTGTATGTCCTCCTGCCTTGTCGTAGACAACAGCACTGATGATTCTGGCAAAGGCAGCAACGTAGAAGGTCAAAACCCTGGCGGCGGCACGGAAGATGAATCAGGAAATTCTGAATCGCCGTCTACAGGAAATGGTGAAAATGGTGACACAACGCAAAAACGCGGATTTGGCTATAACAATTTGAGCAAGGCGCAAGTGAACGCTTTGTCGCAAGGCGAAAAAGTCACTTGGGCGTACAACTGGGCAATCACTCCGGGCAGTCCAAATTCAATCGGCGCGGGAGAAGTCGCGTATATCCCGATGATTTGGGGCGGTTCCTTCGACGAGACGGGCTTGCGCGCATATTTGGACGCGAACAAAGGCAAGGTAAAGTGCCTGCTCGGATTCAACGAGCCTAATATGGGTGGTGCTGAAGGAGGCTGCTATATGCTTCCGAAAACGGCCGCCGAGTTATGGCCGAAGCTTGAAAAAATCGCCGAAGACTATGACTTGTATTTGATTTCGCCGGCAATGACATACAGCGGCGCGACGCTTTCGGACGGCAAGAACTACGGCACGCCTGAATCGTGGCTCGATGAATTCATAATAGAATACAAAAAACGAAATGACGGCAAAGCCCCGAGAATGGATTACATCGCGCTGCACTCGTACATGATGTGGGCGGGCTCTGTGAACGAAGGCTATGCCGACAAGTACGCCAAAATGTATGGCAGGAAGATTTTCATGACGGAATTCTGCTCGTGGTGGGACAACGAGGGAAAAGATAACAGCGAAGCCGTCCAAGTGCAAGAGATGGCGCAGAAAATCGAGGCGATGGATCAAAATCCGAATGTCGCGGCCTACGCTTGGTTTATGGCGGACGGTGATTACAATAAGAGGCCGTGGAATTGCCTTTTCAAGGGCAAGAAGTCTTCGCAACTTTCGCTTGCAGGAAAGGTCTACGCGTACTTGGGCAATACGAAAGGAAAGCGGTTTAATGCGGGCGAAACGATTCCCGTCTACGAATACACCACCAGCAGCAACTACAACAGGGCAAAAGGTGGAAACGGCTACGACAATCGTTGGAAGGCAATATCCGAAAACGACGACGAGCAAAGCAAGAAAGATGTGCAGTTCGTCCTGACCTTCCAAAAAGGCAACTACGCGAACTATGCGGTGAACGTTGAGACTGCGGGCGAATACAAGATCACCGTCCGCTCGAAGGTTGGAAGCGGCGCGTGGCAGAACAGGGAAACGACGGCTGCATTTAAGGCGGGCGCGCAAACGCTCAAATATACCGCCGACGAAGAGCATGCTGTCGCTTGGATAAAGTTTGAGAAAAAATAGGATGTAGGGACGGATAAAATTGATGTTTTGTTCGTCGGAAAAAACGCTAGGAGGATATTTATGAAAAAATCGGCACTTTTGCTTGCGCTTTTCCTTTTGTCGCAAGTGTGCTTCGCCCGCGTGGAAGCCCGCAAGGATTCGCGCGGATGGAGGCTGTTTGACGGCGAAAAGGAAGTGGAAGTCAAGGGAATCACTTGGTCCAACAACCCCATCGGCGTGGACTACAGCTACAGCCTTTGGACCATGGGCGACGAGTTCATCAAGAACATGATCGACTACGACATGCCGCTTCTCACCGCGATGGGCGTGAATGCCATCCGATGCTTCAACGATGTTCCTCCGAAATGGGTGGAATACATCTACCAAAACTACGGCGTGTACACGATAATCAACCACTTGATGGGTCGCTACGGCGTGACGGTAAAGGGCGTGTGGCAGACCAAAACCGACTATTCCGATCCCGATACGTGCGAAGTGCTCTACGCGCAGCTTTTGGAGACCGTGGAAACATACAAGGATGTGCAGGGCGTGATTATGTACATGCTCGGAAACGAGTCGAACTACGGACTTGAATGGAGTGGAAGCGACATCGAGAACTTGCCTGTTGGTGAGCAGCACCGCGCGAAGGCCGTGTACCTTTACAAGATGTTCAACGAGGCGATGAGGCGGGCGAAGGAGATCGACCCCGACCATCCTTACGGAATCGTGAACGGCGACGTACAGTACATCGACCTCATCGGAGAGCTGTGCCCCGAAATGGACATCTTTGGAAGCAACGTCTACCGTGGATGGAAATTCTACGACGCGTTCTACAGCGACGTGGAGACGAAGCTCGACAAGCCTTGCATCATTACGGAATGCGGCGCGGACGCTTACAACGCGCTCACGGGCGTGGAAGACCAATACGGACAGCTCCAATACTACAAGAGCCAGTGGCAGGAAGTGTATGAGGAAGGCTACGGAAAGGGTCGCCACGGAAACATCTTGGGCTGCGTTGTCTTCGAGTGGGTGGACGAATGGTGGAAATACCTTCAGTACACCGACCTCGCCGTGCACAACGACAACGCTTCATGGGCGAACGCGGGCTACTCGCTCGACTACAAGGAAGGTTCGAACAACATGAACGAGGAATGGTTCGGAATCTGCGCGCAGAGCCTTGAGACCACGCCCGAGGGCATAAACAAGAGAGTGCCGCGCGCCGTCTACTATTTCTTGCAGGATGTCTGGACGATATCGCTCTATCATTCCACGGCGCAGGAAGTTGCGCAGAGGTTCGCCCAAATCCGCGACACCGCTTATCTCGACAAGAGCAACGAGCATGGATTGCGCGCCGCCATCAAGGAAACGAAAAGAATCCGTATCGAGGCTGCTTCTGTCGGCGTACAGGCGACCACTCCTCTGCACGTGAACACGCTGAAAGACGGCGGCTCTTGGAGCGACGCGATTCACTACAGGAACTCCTTGAAAGGAGATAATCCTGACACATACACGAACAAGCCTCGCGTGGCGGCGGAGACTGAACTTAAGGTCGCTTTCGATCCTTTCACATGGCTTTCCGGCACAACGACAATCCGCGCTTGGAGCGGAGAGCCAATCAGCCGCCTCAGGGATCACAGCGAGCTCTACTATACCGAGTACGACCTCAATAAAGATGAAATAGAAAATGGCAATCCCACGGTTACGGCATCGGATCGCAAAAAATACTTCGACCTGTATTCTGCGAGCCTCGAGTACAAGAACAAGTACTTTAACCTCGCTGGATTCTATCATACTGGACACGCAAGCTACGAGGCGTTCGGGGATATTTTCCACCTCACGCAGGAAGCGTTCGATTTGTCGGGATATGACGTTGACGGCTCGAAAGCGCCGATTGGGCTGGAATTCGTGGGGCACGAGGCCATAGACGGATTGCGCATAATGGCAGGTCCTGAGCTTTGGAACGGTGCGAAACCTATGGTTCTTGCGAACTACTACCGCAATCTTCCTGTAAAGGGAAGCGCGCCGGCGTTCGCCGTGGGCGCGACGGGCTTGATTGGATTCGGCGAAAAGCCTTTCATTGACGAAGACCCTTACAATTCTTATGGCTACGGAAACAAGCTTTCGCTCTACGGACAAATGCAGTGGCGCAACTACTTGAGCGCGAAACTCGGCGTGCTTTATTCGGGCGATGAGAAGCTAGGCGCGGAATATGTGACGGATTCGGGCGACACGAAGGAAATCACCTTCGCCGATACTTTGGGCGCGTTCCTCGAGCTCGGCACGGATGCCATTCCGCACACGAACATCTATGTCGATGCTATCTACCGCGGACTTGTGGCGGGCACGAATCCCGAGCAGGTGCGCGGCGGCTTCTTTACGGGAGACACGGGCGGCTCGAACAGGTTTGAGATAAAGGCGGGAGCCACGGTGGGATTTGGCTCGTTCTCCATCCAACCGGTGTTCCGCTGGCGCACTCCGCTCCAAAAGGCGACGGGCGAAAGAAGCCTTCTCTATGGATCTCCGTTTATCGTAGACCTTTCAAACCGCGAGACATTGGAAGTGGAAGCCGTGCTGACATACGACACCGAAGGCGGCTCTTGGTTCTACGCTTGGGACAATGCCGACAAGGAAGCCGCGAAGCTTGCCGTTTCGCTTGCGGGACATTATGTTATTTTCGCGGGAGAGACGGACTCCCTCGTATACAAGGATTCCAAGTATAAGTTCAACGAGTCTGCTTCAAACGGAATTTCCAAGGTATATCAATATTGGGGTGACGGAGGCGCGCTTGACGATCAGTCAGGAATGTGGGAAGTGGGCTTGCGATTGGTGGCGAATCCTTTCCCCGAATGGAGGATCATCGGAAATGTGAATGTCGGTAGGCAGGGCGCATTTACCGGCGGAGCGGAACGCGAGTATATCACTTTCTGGGGATTCGGACTTGCAACACGCTACAAGCACTTGATCGCGAGCACGAATTTCCTTTTCAACAAATGGGGACCTGAGTCATGGTACAGGAATTTCAACAACACATTCCCGTTGCAATACACCGTCGATGTCGCCTACGGNTTCGGAAAGACCGCGCCTTCGTTNCTTGACGACATGAACCGAGTGGGCTTGCGTTTGATAGGGCGCGTGTTCGATGTGAACTCAAGTGATTCTTACGGCGCGCTTCCCGCAAGCATCGGAACAGATGCGAAGGATATTGCTGGACACCATTATATGGAAATCACAATCTATACGAAGATTGGGATAAAATAAAGAACGGCGCGAAAACAAGCGCGGATTTTAAAATCAACTTTCTTTTTTTGCCGGGACGATTTCCTCCTTTCGTCCCGGCCTTTTTTTGTCGCAAATAATTCTCCTGTGTTCAGCAAGGCATATCCGCTTTAAAATCAAGGGCTTGTCATGCCGCGCCTTTTCGTTTAAAATAAGGCTAAAAATGGACATAACATCGAAAATCTCAAAGCCAGTGATAATCGCGATGCGGCGGGAAATCGAGCGCGCGGGCGGAAACGAAGTTTTTTTCGTGGCGAAGACAAACGAAAATGGAATCGTCACTTCGGCAAAGGCTTTTTCGCGCGGAAACGAGCACAGCGTTCCGATAAATTTTTCGGAAAGCCGCGAGCCTTGCGTGCTCATACACAATCATCCGAGCGGAAACCTCACGCCGTCTGAAGCCGACATGTCCGCCGCTTCCCGCGCCAACGAAAATTCGCAGGGATTTTATATCGTGAACAATTCCGTCACCGAAGTGTACGTCGTGATGGAAGCAGTCCTTGCGAAAAAGCTTGAAATGCTTGATGAAGAAGAAGCCGCGTCCTACATAAGCGAGGGCGGCGCGCTTTCAAAGATGTCCGAAAATTTTGAAGAGCGGCCAGTGCAAGTGCGGCTTTTGAAATCCATCGCGAAAGCGTTCAACAAAGGGCAGGTGGGCGCATTCGAGGCGGGAACTGGAGTTGGGAAAAGTTACGCCTATTTGATTCCCGCGATTTTGTGGGCGACGAAAAACAAAGAGCGCGTCGTAATTTCCACGGGCACGATAAACCTTCAGCAGCAGTTGAGCGAAAAGGACATTCCCGCCGCGCAAAAAATCCTCGGAAAAAANGTCAAGGCAGTTTTGGTAAAAGGCCGCAACAATTACATCTGCCTTCGAAGGCTTGAGGAACTGGGAAAGGAGCGCGACTTGTTCGACAACGAAAGCGAGGCTTTGGAAAAAATCCGCGAATGGGCGAAGGTTTCTCCGAGCGGAAGCCGCAGCGACCTTTCGTTCTTTCCTCCCGAAAACGTTTGGTCGCGCGTGTCCTCGGAAAGCGATGCCTGCATGGGACTTCATTGTCCGTTCCGCGACAAGTGCTTTGTAATGGCTGTGAGGCGCGAGGCGAGCGACGCGCAGATTCTCGTGGTGAACCATCACTTGCTTTTCGCGGACATCGAGTCGCGAATGAACGGCGTGGGCTACGACGACAGCGCGGTGCTTCCTCCGTACAAGCGAATCGTGTTTGACGAGGCGCACGGAATCGAAAACGCCGCCACGAGTTTTTTCAGCGAGCAAATCACGAGGATGAGAATAATCAAGCAGATGAACCTTTTGTATCGCAAGCGGCGTTCAAGCTATGCAGGATATATTTTCACGCTGATCGCGCTTTCCACGCAGGAAGACACTTCGGACGACGTGGCGGAGGCGGTGGATCTGATAAAGTCCGACATAGCGAATCTCGAGACGGCGGCTTTGGACATAATGCAAAACGAATCCACGCTTCGGCTCTACGAAAAGACTCGCTCCGCNTTTTCGCCCGTGATTTCGCTTTTGGGAACTTTGGCGCAAGATTTGGAACGACTTGTTTCCGCCGTGCGGAAAATCGTGGACGGACTTTCGGAAGAGGACAAGACCGAAAACGCGTATTGGGAAACGAAGTCAATTTTGCGGCGTTTGGAAGCAGGCGCGATTCTTTGCAAGGATTTTTCGCTTTGGGATGAAAAGCGNGACATGGTTTTTTGGATTCAAAAGCAGCGGCTTCCCGAAGGCTTCGTGTCCGAAGGCGGCTCGACTTATGTCGTGTTTTCGCGCACTCCGCTTTATGTCGCGCCGCTCATGAACAACGGCGTTTTCGAGCCGATGGAAAGCGTCGTGTGCACTTCCGCGACGCTCAAGATTTGCGCGGACTTCGGCTTTTGGATGAGGCGCACGGGGCTTTCTTTGGTCGGGCAAGAAAGGCTTTCCACGGAAAGTTTCGATTCGCCTTTTCCTTACGAGAAAAACGTCCTTCTTGCCGTCGCGCGCGACGTTCCGCTTCCGAACAGCATAGAATTCCAAGGCTTCATAGAACGCGCGATTTTAAAATTGATTTCCGCGAGCGGCGGAAGCACGCTAGTTTTGTTCACATCCTACGATTCGCTGAAAAACGCATACGGCAGAGTTCAGAATGGACTTTCCGAACTTGGAATAAACGTCATGCGGCAGGGCGACGACGACCGCTTCCGACTTTTGGACAAATTCAAAAACGACAAGACGAGTGTGCTTTTTGCGACGGATTCTTTTTGGCAGGGAATCGACGTTCCCGGGGATTCGCTTCGGCAAGTCATCATAGTGAAGTTGCCTTTTCCAGTTCCGTCAGAGCCGGTTTTCGCGGCGCGCGCGCAGGAAATCGACGAGCGCGGCGGCTCTTCTTTCATGGAACTTTCCGTTCCCGAAGCCGTGATAAAATTCCGCCAGGGATTCGGCCGCCTCGTGCGTCGCAGCGACGACAGCGGAACGGTCGTGGTGCTTGACCGCCGCATTGTCGAAAAGCCTTACGGCAGGATTTTCATGCAAAGCCTTCCGAAAACGCGCGTGGCGTATGACAGCGTGGACAACATAGCAAAGCAAGTGCAGGCGGCGACGGCACTCGCACCGAATATGAAAACAAATCAGCTCACTTGACGTGGACAATCAACATACCTCGACGCAAGCATCGAGGTATGTTGTTCTCATAAGGTATCGCAGTCGGGGTTCATACCCTTTATTCCGACGCAAGCGTCGGGGTATGAAACCCTCCGCGCGAATCAAGGTAATGCGATGTGAGAGCCATTGCTCACGAGCGATGAGTAATATTACTCACGAATTATGAGCAATGGCTCTCACGACTGATGAGTAATGTTACTCACGAATGGTGACTAATGGCTCTCACGAAAGATGGGCAATCATAAACAGGGTGTCCAAGATATAGGGGCTTTTTTGTTATTCTCTTTGCCGGATTTTTGAAAATAATGAGCGGCATTCAACTTGCCGTCTCTTCCTGAAACCGAAATTTTTCCACCTTAACGAAAAGAAACGCCATTTTTATTTTGCGGACCTTGTTGTATACTGAATTCGCAGGAGGAAAAATGGAAAAAAATCCTAAAATGAAAAATCTTGCGCGGCCGCTCGGAAAAAAGCCCTTTATGCAGCGGCTCAAAGAGGAAAAATATTTGCAGATAATGGCTTGGATCGGCCTTTTGTGGATGCTTGTCTTCAACTACGCGCCGATGTACGGGCTTTTGATCGCGTTCAAGAAAAACTACAGCATAACCACGCCGCTTTTCAGCATGAAATTCCTCAGGTCGGCATGGGCGGATCACGGCGGATTCCAGCATTTCATCAACTTTTTCAAGGACGAAGAATTCGCGAACATAATGATAAACACGCTCGGAATCAGCCTCATAAAACTGTGCGTCTGCTTTCCGATTCCGATTTTCTTCGCGATTCTTTTGAACGAAGTGAAAAACGATCACTACAAGAAATGGATTCAGACGATTTCATATTTGCCGCACTTCCTCTCTTGGGTCGTGCTCGGCGGAATCCTCACCACTTGGCTTGACGAACAGGGCTTGATAAACCAGCTTCTGGTAAAGGCCGGAATCCTCGATAGCCCNATCGCCTTCCTCGCGTACCCGAAATATTTTTGGGGAATCGTCGTGGGAAGCGATTTGTGGAAGGAAATGGGATGGAGCGCGATTATATATCTCGCGGCGATCAGCGGAATAGATCAGGACATGTACGAGGCGGCNAGGGTGGACGGAGCCTCTCGCCTGAGGCAGATTTTCTCAATCACGCTTCCCGCCATTCGCGGCACGATAATGATCATGTTCATCCTCGCCGTCGGCGGACTTNTGAATTCGAATTTCGACCAGATTTTCGTCTTGTGGAATCCGCTCAACAGCGATCGTTCGAACGTAATCGACATCTACACTTATACCACGGCGATGCGGAGCATGCGGTATTCCTACGCTTCCGCGATCGGACTTTTCAAGAGCGTGGCCGCGTTCATCCTCTTGTTCGTCGCGAATCAAATCACGAAAAAGGTAAACGAAGTCTCGCTGTTCTAGCGGTTCATTAAGGAGAAAAGTGATGAAGGAAAAAAAATTAAACGCTGATTCGGCGGGCAACGTCATCATAAATGTCTTTATGGCGCTGGTGATTTTCCTGGCGTTGTANCCGATTTGGTATACGGTAGTCGTTTCGTTCAACAATTCGGAGGACACNCTGCGCGGAGGAATATACTGGCTTCCACGGNAGTTCACTTTCGAAAGCTACAAGATGGTCTTTCAGGATCGATCGATTTTGAACGCGTTCGTGGTGACGATTTTGAAGACGGTAATCGGCACGGTGGTGAGCGTTTTCTTTACGGCGATGGTCGGGTACGCTTTTTCAAAAAAGCATATCATGGGAAACCGCGTCTACACGATTATCGGAACTGTCACGATGTTCTTCGGCGGCGGACTCATCCCGACTTTCATCTTGTACAAGAACATCGGGCTTTACGACAACTTCCTCGTCTACATCTTGCCGGCGATGTTCAATTTCTACAACATGATTATTTTCATGTCCTTTTTCAGGGAACTTCCTGCGGGGCTTGAGGAAAGCGCGAAGCTCGACGGCGCGAACGACTTTACGATTTTCATAAAACTGATTTTTCCGCTTTCGATGCCCGTCGTGGCTACGATCGCGCTCTTCAATGGAGTGGCGCAGTGGAACGACTATTTTACCGGAGTCATGTACATCAACGACGCGGCGAAGCAGCCGATCCAGACTTTCTTGTATCGGATTATCGCGAGCGCGAGCGCGAGCAAGGCGGTGGTCTCGATGCCGGCGGGAATCAGCGTCCAGCAGGTTTCAAGCCAAAGCGTNCGCCTTGCCACGATGGTCGTAACGACGCTTCCGATNGTGTGCGTNTATCCGTTCTTGCAGAAGTATTTCGTAAAGGGAATGCTCATCGGCTCGATAAAGGGATGATGCGTAAAAATGAATGAANCCAATGGCGAAAGTCGCAGTCTTTCGGATTGCACTTTCGTTATGGGCTTTCTGTATTATTATATCTCTATAATTATTAGGAGAAAAAAATGAAAAAGACATCGAAGGCATTTTTGATGGCATTTCTCGTTTTGGCGGGACTTTCTTCGTGCGCCAAAAANGACGAGGTTTCCACCAATTCCCAGCCTGGCACCGCCGACGTTCCGGGCTGGAAGGTGAACAAGGATGANCCAATCAAATTCGACTGGTATATCAACTTCAGCTGGTTTTCGCGGCATTGGGGCGATTCCAAGGTGAGCAAGTACATCACCGAAAAGACGGGAGTTGACCTGAACTTCATCGTGCCGGCGGGAAACGAGGCGGAAAAGTTGAACGCGATGATTGCGGGCGACGCGCTTCCGGACATCCTGACGCTGGGCTGGTACGAAGGGCAAGTTTCAATGCTCATAGACTCAGGGCTTGTTTGGGCCTTGGACGAGCTCGCCGAAAAATATGATCCGTATTTCTTCAAAGTTTCCAATCCGAACAAAATCGGATGGTACACGCGCGATGACGGGCATTTTTACGGCTATCCGAACGCTTCGTACACGCCGCTTGACTACGAAAAATACAAGGGCAAGATGACTTCCAACGAAACTTTCCTCGTGCGNAAGGATTTGTACGAGGCTTTGGGAAGTCCTGACATGACCACGCCCGAAGGATTCTTGAAGGCGTTGCGCGACGCAAAGGCGAAATTTCCGCAGGTCGGAGGGCAGCCGCTCATTCCGTTCGGCACGGCGGAATTTTCCGATGTAGGCTGCAGCCAACTTCAAGGCGCGCTTTCGCATTTCCTCGCCATCAGTCCAGANCAGGACGGAAAATATGTCGATTCGAATTTGGGCTTGACGGAAAATCCAGAGTANGTTCGCTGGCTCGCGGCTTTGCGGCAGGCGCACGAAGAGGGAATGATTTCCACCGACATCTTCGTGGACAAGCGGTCGCAAATCGAGGAGAAAGTCGCGCAGGGACGTTATTTTTGCATGCTCTACCAAAACTGGGACATGCAGGCTTCCCAAAACGCGCTTTACGCCCGCGACCCGAATATGGTCTACATCGCAGTTCCCGGTCCGAAGAATTCTCACGGCGACGATCCCGTCCTTGCCGGCGGAAGCATAGCGGGCTGGACAATTACGATGATTTCCAAAAATTGCAAAGATCCAGCGCGCGCGATGCAATTGCTCACATATTTCATCAGTGAGGAAGGACAGATGGACACGAACTTTGGAATCGAAGGCGAAACCTACACGATTGTGGACGGCATTCCGACCCTCACTCCCGAAGTCCGCGAACTTGATTCCAAGGACAAGAACTTGCAGGAAACCGAAATCGGAGTGCAGTTCACTTACTGGATGCTGATGGACACGGCGTGGCAGACGCAATGGGGAGTGGAATACGCGCCCTCGCTCGCCCAGCCGCAGCTTTGGACTGCGCCCTATGTCGCAAGCTATGCGGTTTATGACGGGCTTGCGATTCCGATTGGAAGCGACGAGGACTTGATTTATCAGGACATTCAGCGAAGGTGGGGAAAGGTCTTGAGCAGTCTGATCCGCGCCGAAAGCAAGGCGGAATTTGACAGGATTCTCGCCGATTTCAACCAGTATAAAAAAGACAAGGGCATCGAAAAAGTCGTAAAGCTTCAGACCGAATTGATGAACGCCAACAAGGCGAAACTTGCAAAATAAAGCAAAAAAAATCCGCGCGGCGTTCGCGCGGATTTTTTTTGCTTCTCGCGAAGGGTCATTTCTTTTCGTGAAGCTGCATCCATTTTCCGGGACTCATCCCGTTTGCCTCGTGGAAAATCTTCATGAAATATTTTACGTCCTTGAAGCCGACTTTTTCCGAAACTTCGTACACGCGATAGATTCCTTTTTCCATCAACGCTTTCGCCTGTTCCAATCGGTAATTCTTGAGATAGTCATTGAAATTCATTCCCACTTGCTCTTTGAATTTTTCGCTGAACCAAGTGTAGTTCGAGTTGACTTCGTTCGCCACGGTGGTCATGGAAATTTTTTCGGAAAAATGTTTTTGAATGTAGAGCACGGCTTTCGTGATGAACGGATATTTTTCCTGCTTGTTTCGCAAAAGCGACGTGACATAGAATGCGTAGTCGCTTATGCTTTTCTTCCAGTCGTCGAGGCTGTTGGCGCGATGGACATTTTCGATCATCAGGCTTTTCGTGTATAAGTACGAATCGGTTTCCTGAAACTGCGCGTAGCGTTTTACCAAGTCTCGCGCGATTTTGTCGTGGATGTAGTAGAGCTTTTCTCCGCGCGCGTTTTTCTCCAAGTTCCCGAAGTCCAAAAGCGCGTTCAGGAATTTTTGTATGCCGTCGTATGAAGTGGTGTCTATCGCGGCGATGAATTTTTCGTAGAGCCTGTCGATTTCATTGAAGTCCATGTCAAGGCTTGAGGAATCGTAGCGGTAAATGCCGTTGACTTTCTTTCCGCCTGAATTGTCGTCCGCGAAAAACGCCTCGAGAAGCGCGCTGTACGCCTGCGCAGAAATTTTCCTGAGTTCGCTCAGATTCTGGCATTTTTCGCTCACACCGACCGCGCAGCATTCGAAAAGGGCGTCGCTTTCCATCCGCTCGATTCCGTTCTGTTCGAGAAGCGCGATGAAAAAATTCTTGCGCCGTTCGAGAATATAAAGCGGCGTGATTCCCGTGAAAAAATCTTCGGCGGATTCGGGCGGAATTCTGCCCTGTTTTTCTCGCACGTTTTCGGCGACGCTCACGCACACGCAGAAAAAATCTCCTTCGATTGTGATGCCTTCGGAATGTCCGTCCTGTATTATTTTGCGGAGCGTCTTTTCCTTGAAGTCTTTTTCCGTTTTTTCGACGCAAGCCATGGCGCGGCGCAACGCGCTGATGATTTCGTTCGTGTCCACGGGTTTTAGTATGTAGTCGATCGCGCCGCTTGTGAGCGCGCTTTTCGTGTAGTTGAAGTCGTTGAAGCCGCTCAATACGATGATCGACGGCCTGTGTTCCCATTGCGAGATTTGCTGCATGAGTTCCACGCCGGTCATTCCCGGCATTTGGATGTCGGTGATGATTACCTGCGGACGAATTTTCCTGCACAGTTCTATGGCCTTCTCGCCGTTTTGCGCGTCGATTATTTCGTGCTCGCCCTCGAGATTGTCTTGGATAATCTTTTTTATTCCTGCGCGAATCAATTTGTCGTCGTCTGCGATTATTATCGTCATGTTATACCCCCCCCCATNCTTGTGGCCGCGCCGCAAGGAATCGGAATTTGAATCGTAGTGCCTTTTCCGATTTGCGACACAATTTTCAGGCGGAACTCTTTTCCGTAGAAAATCGAAAGCCGCGTCTGAATGTTCTTTAGCCCGATGCTTCTGTTTTCTTCGCGTTCGTCAACGTCGTCGCGCAAATATTCCAGAATTTCGGAAAGCTTTTCCTGCGATATTCCCGCGCCAAAATCTTGGACGCAAAGGTAGAGCGTCTCGCCTTCGACGCGCGAAAAAAAATTCACGGCGATTTCTTCCATGCTTGATTCTACCGCGTGATAGAATGAATTTTCCACGAGCGGCTGCACGATCATTTTGGGAATGAGAAATTCCAAAAGCGAATCGGGAATTTCCACTTGCAGCTTCACGGCGACGTCGCTCGAAATGTTTAGAATGTAGACGTAGGAATTCAGGTATTCGATTTCCTGCCTGAGACTCACTGTGGGAACTTGCCATTTCATGCAGTACCGCATCATCTTTCCGAGCACAAACACGCTTTCCGATGTGGTGCTGTCGTTGTTCAAAAGCGCCTGCATTCGAATTGTCTCGAGCGTGTTGTACAAAAAGTGCGCGTTGATTTGGTTTTGCATCGCCTTGATTTGGGTTTCCATCACGAAACGCTGCTTTTCCTTTATTTGCTCGATTTGGCTTTGCAATGTCCTCGTCATCGAATTGAACGTTTCCTGCGACTGCGCGATTTCGTCCGTCGTTCCGTCCACGGGAATCTGCACGTCGAACGCGCCGGCGCGCACTTGCTGCATTCCGCTTACGATTGAATAGACTCCGCTCGTTATCTTCATCGTTATTTTTTTGATTATCAGAAAAAGCACGATGCCGAAAACAATCGCGCCGAAAAGCGAGGTGAGAAATAGAATCGCGGTGCGGAAATGGATTTGCGACAAGTCCTCCGTATGAACCAAAAAAATTCCAATTTCAGGAACGAGACATGCCGAAAGCGCGACTTTCTTTCCGTTGAATTTCATGCGGGCGTGGAATTCGTTTTTGCCGCTTTCAAGCGCGACGAAGATTTTCTGCGCCTTTTCGAGCGATTTTGGATCCAAGATGTTGCCGCCTGAAACCGCAATCGGCAAAAGTCCGCCGCCTTCTTTTTCCGGAAGAATTTGGAACGCCCAGTCGCGCGAATATTTTTGAGGGCGCGCGAGGAACGGAAAAAAATTCGGCGTGCGCATTGCGATTTTTATCTGCGCGATTTTCCTCGCGCTGTGCTCGATGGAATCCGTGAAAATCACGAGAGGATCGTAGCGCATTATCGAATTGTCGTAGTAGTTCGCCAAAGTGTTGAATTGCCATTTTTGNTTTACGGAAAAGTCAGTGCGACGCGCGTTCAGGAAAACAGGAAACCTTTCCGGAATTTTTTCGTTTTCGGTGAAAATGTTCACGGAATACAGATTCGGCTCGACCGCGATCATGCGTTCGATGCCCGCAGATTCCGCGATGATTTGTTCCGCCAAATTTTCCACGGAATCAGGAAAAATCAGTTCGTGCAAAAGCCGCGAATTCGTCTTGACTATGCTTTCAACAAGGAACATCGATTCTATGTTTTTCTGCACGGCGTTGCGATTTTCGTTGAGAATCGCGTCGGAAATTTCTGCCACGCCCGCGATGTTTTGGCGCAAAATTATTATGTTGATGGCACAAAGCAAAACTATGAAAATGATGAATACGCTTGCGAAATTCATCCGAATCATTTGAGCCGAGAATTTTTTTGTCTTGTCTCTGAATCGATAAAAACGAGGCGTTCGTTTCATCCTTGCTTTATTTTCCATTAAAAAACCGTTTTAGAAAAGGTGTAAAATTTTCGGAAAAGTGCAAAAATTTCGGTTTTGCTTTTGTTTGATTTTCTTTGCCGAAAATATTCCACCTTGCCAAAATTTTTCCGCCTTTATTTTTTTTCAAAGCCATCTTATTATATATAAAAAACAGGAGTGTTTCATGTTTCTTAAAACAAAAAATTCGGCGCTTCGATGCGCGAGGCTTGCCGCGTTGACCGTGGCGTTTTTTGTCGCTTTTNCTTCGGAAAATGTTTTTGCGCAAGACGCGGGCGAAGGNCCTTTCAAAAGCGTGAGCGGCGCGTCCGTGCAGATTTGGATTGACGAATGGGCGCCGGGAAAGCCCGGCACGTTCACGATGGACGGCGACACGATTGTCTTGGGAACTGGCGGCTGGTGGGGCGGNGCGTTCGGCGCGTTTGATTTTGGAAGCGACTACGGCGCGGCGTTCGACATGTCGGCGGTGGCGTATGCCGTTTGCGTTGTGGAATGCGACGACGACATTCCCGGATTCTACATCAGGCTTGGCGACAGCGACAAGGACGGAATCCAAAAGAAAGATTTGAAAGAAGGCGAGAACATGGTTCGGGTTGAATTTCTCCGCAAGAAAAACAAAAAGGCGGTAAATCCGCTTTTCGCTTTCGGAGGCGGAAGCGCGCCCGAAGCCCGCGTGAAAATCAAAAACTTCACGTTCTACGGAAAGAACGGAAAGGAAGTCGTCCCGCAGCTTGTGGAAAGTTCAAACTAAACGGCTAAAATNGCGCCGTTTAGTTTTTAAGNAAATTATATAGGAGGAAAAAATGAATCGAAGTGTGAAAGTTGTTTTTGCCGTCACTTTGTCGGCGTTCGCGTTTTCCATGTACGCAAAGCCCGCAAAGTCAAGCGCGAAAAAAACTGAGGAAAAGGAGCCCGTCTACAAAGTCGAGGCAAAGGAAAATAATTCCAAAATCGATTCGACGAAAAAGCGCGGATTTTGCTTTGAAGTTTTGAGCGACGCGCAAGTGATNCAGCTTGAAAATGGCGGAAAGGTTTCATGGGCNTACAACTGGGGAACGAATCCGCAGGACAAAAAGGACGGCTCCAGTTCAAAACGAATCGGCGGCCGCGGCGCGAAAATCGCGTATTTTCCGATGATGTGGGGAGACTTGAGCGAAAGCGAGGAAAAACTGCGCGTCTATCTCAAGNCGAATCCGCAGACAGAATACCTGCTCGGCTTCAACGAGCCGAACCTCACGCAAAAAGTCGGCGGATGCAATATCCCGCCCAAGCGCGCGGCGGAGCTTTGGCCAGTGCTCGAAGCGATTGCCGCCGAGTTCAACCTCGCGTTGGTTTCGCCGGCGATGCAATATAGCGGAGAGGCTTTGAGCGACGGAAAAGTCTACAACACTCCCGAAAGTTGGCTCGANGAATTCATAAAGGAATACGGCGCGATGAACGGCGGAAAAAAGCCNCGCATGGATTACCTCGCGCTTCATTGCTACATGGATTATCCTGGCTCGCAGGTGGATTTTTATTGCCGCCATTATTCCAAAATGTACGGCTTGAAAATTTTCCTNACGGAATTCTGCGCTTGGGAAAACCAGAACAAGCAGCTCGATGAAATGTGGCAGGCGCAAACTATGGCGCAGAAAATCGAGGCGATGGATCAGGACGAATGCGTGGCGGGCTACGCCTGGTTCATGGCGGACGGAAACTACGGCGCGCTTCCGTGGAATTCGTTTTTNAAAGGGAAAACTTCTCCNGAACTTTCGCTCGCCGGCAAAGTCTACGCATACCTTTCGAACAGTTCCGGCGAAGAAGTGTTTGCCGAAGGAAAGGAAATCCCTGTCTGCTCTTACGTTCGTTCGAGCAACTATCAAAGAGCGGAGAACGCTCCTTATGCTTTTCCGTGGAATTTCTTTGAAAACGACGACTCGCAATATGAAANGGAATTTCCGCTCGCTTTGACTTTCGGCCGCAAGCAATTTGCGGAATATCAAATCTACGTTCCGCAAAAAGGCTCGTATGAAATTCAGGCGCGCTACAAGTTGAACGGGCAGTGGAAAACGCAGNCCGTCCAAACCGTGGAACTTGAAGAAGGAAATCAGACGATAAGATTTTCCTATGAAAGCGGCGGGAAAGTTCCCGTCTCTTGGATAAAATTTGTGAAAAAATAAAAATTTAAAAAAGTCTAGTCGTCGCCTTTGCTCGCGAGCATCTTCCGCATGTTCGCGAGAATGTCGGCGGCTTTTTTGTTGTCCACGACTTTTGAAGGCTCGTGGTATGTCACCAAGTTCGCGGGGATTTCGTCCAAAAAGCGCGAAGGCTCGCATTCTGCGACGCTTTGCATTTTGCGCCTTTTTTTGCATGAAGAGATGAAAAGCTTTTCCCGCGCGCGCGTTATCGCCACATAAAAAAGCCTTCGCTCTTCTTCAACATTGTTCTCGCCTTCTTCGAGTGCGCGCGCGTGCGGAATGATTCCGTCCTCCGCGCCTGCGATGAAGACCACCGGAAATTCCAAGCCCTTCGATGCGTGAATTGTCATCAAATTCACTTTGCCTTTTTTCTCATCATCGTCGCCGTCGTCGCGGCTCAAAAGCGTGATTCGGTTCAGATAGTCGTAAAGGCTCGTTCCGCCTTCGTTGTCGGGATCGTTTTCCCAAACTTCGATCGAATGAATCAGGCTTTCGATGTTCATATATTTGAATCGCGCGGCCTTTTCGCTTTTCGGATTTTCCAAAATCAAAAAATCCCAATAGTTGATTTCGTCCACCAGCGCGCGCACTTTTTTCGCAAGCCCTTTTCCGCCGAGCATCGAAGAATGGCTTTCGATGATTTTCATAAAGTCTTCCAAATCCGAAATCGACTTTTGCGAAAGCGCGCTTTCTCCCAGCGTGAATTCTTCGAACGATTTCATCGTCTGCCAAAGCGATTTTTTTTCTTCGGCGGCCGCCTCGTTCAAAACNGAAAGNGTCGTNCGCCCGATTCCGCGCCGAGGNACGTTGAGGATTCGCCTCAAGTTCACNTCGTCGTCNTGATTCGCNATCACGCGAAGATAGCTCAAGATGTCCTTGATTTCCTTGCGCTCAAAAAANCTCGTTCCGCCGCTCATCGTGTACGGAATGTTCGCCGCGAGAAACGCCTCTTCGATTTGGCGGCTCTGCGTGTTCGCNCGCATGAGCACTCCGAAGTCGCCNTANTTNANGCCTTCTTCGGCGCAAAGTCCTTGGATTGATTCCGCGATGAAATTNGCNTCTTCGGTTTCGTTTTCGGGCATGAAAATTTCTATCGGCNTNCCNGAGACTTTCGANGACCAAAGNTTTTTGTCCTTGCGGTTCGTGTTGTGGCTAATCACTCCGTTCGCNGCTTCCAAAATCGTTTCCGTGGAACGGTAATTGTGCTCGAGGCGGATTTCCTGAACGTCGGGAAAATCCTCTTCGAAGTTGACGATGTTCTGGTAGTCCGCGCCGCGCCAGCTGTAGATGCTTTGGTCGTCGTCCCCGACAACGGCGATGTTCGCGCGNGATTGCTCGNTTTGTCCGCNNGGAATTCCCTTCGCCAANATNCGCATNATNTCGTACTGNTGGTGGCTCGTGTCNTGGAANTCGTCCACCATGATGTATTTGAANCGCGCGCGGTATTTTTCGAGCGCGTCNGGNAATTCGCGGAAAATCCTTATNGGAAGCACGATNAGATCGTCGAAGTCCACGGCGTTGTAAAGCTTCAANCCTTCCTGATANGATTTGTAAAGCTCGCGGTANATGTCGGTTTCCGCCTTCCAATTTTTTCTGCCAGTCTTGATGTCNGAAAAAAGAATCGCGATTTTGTAGCAGTCGAGCGCGTCGGCGGACATNTTTAGTTCGCGNCCGCTTTCNTTTATCAANGCGATTTTGTCGCTTTCGTCATAAATCGTAAAATTTTCGCGCCAGCCCAAACGNNCGATTTCCTGCCGCAGGATTTTCACGCCGAANGCNTGGAAAGTNGAGACTGTNATGTTTTTCAATTTTTGCCCAGTGAGTTCCTTTATNCGCCCTTCCATTTCNCGCGCCGCCTTGTTCGTGAACGTGAGCGCGAGNATTTGGCTTTGCGGAATTCCTTTTTCCANCATGTGCGCGATGCGGTACGTGATGACGCGCGTCTTNCCGCTGCCNGCNCCCGCGATTATGAGGAGCGCGCCTTCGGTGGTCGTGACGGCGCGGAATTGTTCNGGATTGAGTTCGTCTTTTAGCGTTTCAAGNTTCAATGNCATTTGGAAATTATAGCAGTTTTTCGAATGTTAGTTAATANCAAATCNCGATTTTGCGAGCATTCGCAAACGGNTTCAAAAAAGTCNGCNCTTTGTGCGCCGATTNTATTTTTCNCTCATCACTCAATTTCATTTTTCCGATAATGAAAAAGTGAAGCCNTTTTTAAAAATCGCAATTTCTCTTTTTCTNGCGAACGNATTTTTNGNGNCGGCGCAGGTTTCGTCCGGCAATTTTTCGCTTGGCGTGCCGGACGCTTTCGCNGGNCTTTGGGAGCGCGACGACCGTTTTGTGATGTTCGCGGANAGCGACGATTTTTTGGAAAGCCGNGTGCAGGAAATTCTTTCGAGCACCGAAGCGAGCGAAGACGAAAAAAACGCGGCGCGCAATCAGGCGAAATATATTTCGATTTTGCTCAAAACTTTTTACGGCTGGTATTTGGATCGCACGGCAGAGCCTGAAAGTTTTTCTTCCGAAGCGCGATTTCTGAACGATTCCACTTGCCCCGAAGCGGAAAGGATTCGCGTAGAATTCAGGCCGCTTTTGCGCGTTGCGGAATCGGGCGGCGGTGCGCAAGGCGAAGGCTCGGCTTGGGAAATTTTTGTGCGTTATCCCGGAGTGCGTGAGCCTGCGATAATTCCGCTTGCGATAATCGGCGGAAATTTGTATTTGAATTTCGCGATAAAATTGAGCGCGGCAGAAAATGAAAATCTTGAAAGCGAGACCAACGAAAATGTTTCAGTCGAAAATCAGTCGGACGAACTTTTGGGATTTTGGTGCTCGCTCGTTCCCACCGACGGCGTAAAAGTTTCGATTCCGACGAGCGGCGAAAATATTTATTCCACTTACATTACGCGCGATGCGGTTTACACGATTCGCTATTGGAAAACCGAAATGGAATACTCGCAGGACAAGGCTTTTTTTTCGGACGGCGGAAAAACTTTTTCGGTCGTGAAGCACATTCAAAGCGGCGGAAAAAATTTCACTTGCGCGAACGGGCGCAGTGTCACAATTCGCAACGTGCAAAAAACGCGCGCGCGTCCTGAAATCTACGAGCTTGATTCTTCCGCGACAATCTGCGGACTTGGCGAGCCATATTTGAAGCGCGTTCAAAACGCGAACAGCGTTCAAGTTGTCGCGCAGCTTGTTCGGAACGCGATGTCGAAAAAAGCGCCGAATCCAAATCCGCCTTTTCCTCCCAGCAACCTTGATTTTCACATGGACGAAATTTATCGGCTTGAAGAAGGCAGCTTGATAATACAATCGTTTCGCAAGCGAAACAAAGATTTTGGAAAACTGCCGCAACAATAACTTCCAAAGTTGACGGAGTTCTACCATTCCGTTTAAATCGTTGCGAAAACTAATTATAAAATTCATTATGCGTTAAAGTAATTTTCCATATCACATTTGGCTATAAACAAACTTTCAGCATCGCCGAGCATTTCTTTCAGTTCGTCCTGAGTTGGCGCTCTTGAAATCCAATCACCAGCACCGCTGCCGTCGCCTACGCTGTAAAATCCAGAAAGTTCCTTTTCCTGCATAAGAAATGTATTTGCCAATTTCTTCATTATATCAGCCGTAGTATTTACATAAGAAGTGTCCTCTGTAATTTTCATTTCCAAATCGTCGTCTCCATCTTCGACAATTACGCTGACATTTTTCGTCAATGTTTCTGTGTCAGAAACTTTAAGTATTTTGCCGCTACTTGTTATAACACCGTCAATTTTTCCGCCGTCTATTTTATTTTCTCCCTCATTATAATCATAACCTGGCACATTTTCTCCAGTGTAGGTGGCGTTCGGGGCGAGTATGACAAATCCTGTATTTTCCGTCTTTATTAACACGCATTCATTTGATTTGTTGACAACCGTTTCTCCGCCCAAATCAGGAGAATTCACATGTATCTCTTCAGGCTCTTCCATATCGACAACATCGCTCATCACAAGCGCGGGGTCTGCCGCCATATCAGGCGCAAAGACAAATGCACACAATGACATTACAATAAAAAAGGGTATTATATTTTTAAAAAGCGGAAGAAAGTATTCTCTCACGCTCACTATTCTGTTACCCCCCCCCCATAACTATATACAGAACACTTCATTTTTGCCTCCGCATTTTTTGATAAATATAATCTAACGAAATTGTATCAGAAACGCTGGCAAAATTCAAGACAGAATTTTTTGCATCGCTTTCCCTGCGTTCGTTTCAAATCCGTTCGGGAATTCGTCTGAATCCCTTGAGGTTTTTGACGTTCCGCCAAATGTTTGTGCCGCATCTTTGCCTGAATTTTCCTTTTGCACCAGTAGAACAAATTTTCTTTTTGTGATATAATTTTCTTACTATAAAACAAAATATATTCAGGAGAAGAATTTTGTATACGCCCGTTGATCCCAAAGCGGANTTTCCGAAGCAGGAAGAAGAAGTCTTAAAATATTGGAACGAAAACGACACGTTTAAAAAATCNCTTTCGCAGCGCGAAGGNTCGGAGGAATTCGTTTTTTATGACGGGCCTCCTTTTGCCACGGGNCTTCCNCATTTCGGGCATTTNATTCCTTCGACAATCAAGGACATNATTCCGCGCTATCAGACGATGCGNGGCAAGCANGTTCCGCGAAGATTCGGCTGGGANTGCCACGGGCTTCCCGTCGAAAATCTCATCGAAAAGGAACTNGGCATAAATTCCAAGCATGAAATCGAAGCTTACGGAGTNNCGGCGTTCAACGAAAAATGCAAGGCTTCGGTTTTGAANTACACNGCCGAATGGCGCAAGACGATAACGCGCATGGGACGCTGGGTGGATTTCGACGACGACTACAAAACGATGTCGCCNGATTATATGGAATCGATTTGGTGGGTGGCGAANTCGCTTTGGGACAAAGGCTTGGTTTANGAAGGAAAATACATTCTTCCTTATTGTCCGCGCTGTTCCACCGTTCTTTCCACGCACGAACTTTCGCAGGGCTACAAGGAAAAGCAGGATCCNGCGATTACGATTCGTTTCAAGGCGAAATCTTCTCCCGAAAAATTCCGCGACGANGATATGGANGCNGGGNGCGTTTATTTCCTCGCATGGACGACCACGCCTTGGACNCTTCCTTCGAACTTGGGACTTACGATGGGNCCTGAAATTGAATACGTCAAAGTGCGNGACGTGCAGTCCGGNGATTTTTATGTNTTGGCTTCTTCGCGGCTTTCCGCGTATTACAAGAACGANTCGGATTACGAAATCGTCTATGCGCGAAAAGGAAGCGATTTTTGNGGCGCGAAGTACGAGCCGATTTTTCCGTATTTCGCTTCGCTTGAAAAATGCAAGGACGGTTCGGACGGCGCGTTCCGCATTTTCAATGCCGATTATGTTTCCACCGAAGACGGAACTGGAATCGTCCACACCGCGCCGGCGTTCGGCGAAGACGACAGCAAGGTTTTCAAAAAAGCAAACGAAGGAAAATCCGAAGACGCTCAGATTCCTTTTGTCGAGCCGATTGACGCGGAATGCAAATTCACCGAAGAAGTTCCTGATTTCGCGGGCCGCTTCGTAAAGGATTGCGACAAGGACATAATGGATCGCCTCAAGCGCGAAGGAAAGCTCATNAAGCGCGATACGATTATGCACCAATATCCGCATTGCTGGCGATGTTCTTCGCCCTTGATTTATCGCGGAATCGGCTCTTGGTTCGTGAAAGTCGCCGGGCACAACGACGCGCTTCTCAAGGCGAACGCTCAAATCAAATGGCAGCCTGCTCACATAAAGGAAGGCCGCTTCGGGAAATGGCTTGCCGGCGCGCGCGACTGGGCGGTGAGCCGAAACCGCTATTGGGGAAATCCGATTCCGATTTGGAAATGCGAAAAATGCGGCGAGACTGTTTGCGTCGGAAGCCGAAAGGAATTGCAGGATTTGAGCGGCGTTTATCCCGAAGATTTGCACAAGCAGTTCGTGGATGAAATTACGTTCGCGTGCAAAAAATGCTCGGGCACGATGCGCCGCATTCCCGAAGTCTTCGACTGCTGGTTCGAGTCCGGCTCGATGCCTTACGCGCAATTGCATTATCCTTTTGAGAACAAGGAATTCTTCGAAACTCATTTTCCCGCGGATTTCATCAACGAAGGCCTCGACCAGACGCGCGGCTGGTTCTACACGCTCACCGTTTTGGCGGCGGAACTTTTCGACAAGCCCGCGTTTTTGAATTGCATCGTGAGCGGACTTGTGCTCGCAAGCGACGGACGGAAAATGTCAAAGTCGCTTCGCAATTATACCGACCCCGAGGAGGCGATCGGAAAATTCGGCGCGGACGCGATCAGGCTTTTTTTGATGCATTCGACTGTCGTCAAGGCCGACGACTTGCGTTATTCCGATGACGGAGTTCGCGAAGTTTTGAAATCGATTTTGATTCCGCTTTGGAATTCATATTCGTTCTTCGTGACTTACGCCAACATCGACGGAATCGTGGCGACAGGGCGCGAGTTTGAAAATTCGCTTCCGCAGAATCCGCTCGACCGATGGATTTTGTCCGTAACGCANTCGCTCGTGAAAAACGTGGGCGCGGCGTTGGACGACTACGACCTTTCGGGCGCGATNGATCCGATTGTGGATTTCATCGAGCAGCTCAACAATTGGTACATTCGCCGAAGCCGCCGCCGTTTTTGGAAAAGCGAAAATGACGCGGACAAGCGCGAGGCTTACGAGTCGCTTTACATCGCGCTCAAGACTTTCGCGCAAGTTTCCGCTCCGTTCATTCCNTTTATCACGGAAACGATTTGGCAGAATCTCAAGACTTCCGATGACGCGCCGAGCGTCCACCTTTCNGACTATCCGCNTTGCAATGAGGCGTGGCACGACGAGGAANTTGAATTCAAAATGGCGACCGTGCAAAAGGCCGTTTCGATGGGNCGCAGTTTGCGAAACCAGTTCAACATAAAAAATCGCCAGCCGCTTGCTTCCGTCGCGCTCGTNACGCGCAANGCCGACGAAAAGAAAGTGCTCGCCGAAATGGAAGATTCCGTGCGCGAGGAACTCAACGTGAAGCGCGTTGTTTTCCACGACCGCGAGGAAGAGCTTGTTGAGTACAAGGCAAAGGCGAATTTCCGCACGCTCGGAAANGAACTCGGTNCTTTGATGAAGGCTGCCGCGCAGAAAATTGCGTCGCTTTCGCAGGAAGAAATTCAAACCGTGCTTGAAGGCTCGCACCTTTCGCTTGACATTGAAGGAAAGTCCGTGGAACTCACGGAAGAAAAAATCATNGTCGAGCGAATCGAAAAGGCCGGCTTNAAAGTNGTGAACGACGGAACTTTGACCGTNGGACTTGACACNAACGTTACCGACGATTTGAAAAAGGAAGGGCTTGCGCGCGACCTCGTTCGCGGAATCCAAAATCTTCGAAAAGAGGCGGGGCTTTCCGTCACCGACAGAATCGTCTTACAGGTTTTCGGCGACGAAGAACTTTCGCGCGCGTTTGAAATGTTCTCGGATTTCATCGCNGGCGAGACTCTTTGCGCGAAAATCGAATTCAGCGAAAATGCAAAAGGCGGCTCGGAAATCGAAGCCGACGAAAAAATATGGAGCGTGAAAATTGAAAAGGCTTGAAAAAAAATTCNGTTTTTCGCCCGCATCTTTTTTCACCACGTTTCGGCAANTCGCCTCGATCGTCGNGGCGATTTGCGTTTGGGAAATTTTATTTTCGTGCGCTTCGAATCCNCCGAGCGTCGAAAGCGTAAATGTGAACGCCTTCGACACTCTCGAGCATGATTCGAATGTGTATGTCCGCATTCCGGTAAGCGTCCATTCCGAACTCACGAACAATCTTATGAAGTCTTTCATTGGAAGCGACGTTCCGGAAAAATATGTCAAGAACATCACCGACAGCATCGACATGATTTATCTCGGCGTTGGCTCTNCGTCGAACAAAGGGCGGCTTCAAATCGCCTGCGACGGAAACATTTCCGGCGCGACGAAAATTGCGCTTTCTTCTATGGAAAATTGGAAGAAGGAAACAAAGAAAGTTGGCGCAACTGGAATGTACACGATTTACACCGAAGCGAATTCAAAATTGCAGCTTTGTGTTCCGGGAAGCAACTTGATTTTTCTTTCCAAGGATTTGACGCCGCAACTCGCGTTTTATGACAAGGAAGCATCCTCGCAGGAAAGCGCGTNGATTTTGAATGACGGCGAAGCGAATTCGAACGCCTCTGAATGGAAGGCAAGCGAAGTCTACAATTTTGTCGGAAACGCGGAAACGAACAATGTGCGCATTTATATGAAAGCACCGCTCGCGTTCGTCACGAACCTTTTGGGCGTTTCGCTTTCCACTTCGATTTTCCAATTGAATTTCTTGGAAGCGGATTTGAAACTTTTGCCGAGCGGAAAATATTCGATTGACCTCGACATGGAATTCAAAAAAGACGGACTTGTAGCGAAGGCTGCTGCATTTTTGAACGTGGCGTTTTTTCTTGCGGATTCAAAAGTCGCTGTTCTTGACGAAAGGAATTTGCGAATAACAGGCCTCCAAGTTTCGATGGCGCAGCTCCAAAGAATTCTCGCCTTGAATTAGTTTTGACGGAGTGAAAATGGCGGACGAAAAAATCATACTGAAAGCCGAAGACCTTGACGGCTATCTTACGGCGCAGGATCAAGATGATTTGGCGCGGCTTTCCGAAATGTACGGCGAGGCGATGAAAAATTTTTCGCCGCTGGACAAAGCCGCCACCATCGCGCATTTCGACAAGATGGGGCATGCGATGCAGGAAATCCTCGCCGCGCATCCTTCGATAAAAGTTTTTTCTTTTGAAACAGGCGAAGAGGGAAGCCACGCCGAGGCGAGCCGCGTGATTTCGAAATTGCGCAACGTTGAAACGGACACGCACGAATTTATCTACTACACGCAGCGCGCCTATGAAATGCTTTTTCGGCTTGCATTCACCGAGTCGCATTCCAAGAATAAAAATTACATTGTCGTGCCCACGCCCGTAACAAATCCCGTGCAAAATTTTTCTGTCCACAAAATTCCGAACATCGACGCGCAAATCGAAAATTCCGTGATGTGCGTAATGCTTCGCGGCGCGCTTTTGCCGAGCATCATCATGTCAAAGGAAATCGAAGAATATTCTTCGCACGGCTACGTCACGCCGTTCGCGCTTTTTAAAATCAACCGCGACGATACGAAAGGCGAAGTGGACATGCAATACATTCTCGACTTGAAAAAATCGTATTTCAATCTCGAATCGCTCGACGGAAAGGATTTGATTTTCGCAGACCCGATGAATGCCACAGGCGGCTCGCTTGTGACCGTCGTAAAATATATTTTGGATCAAGGCGTGCGACCTCGCTCGATAAAATTCTTCAACATAATTTCCGCGCTCAAAGGAAGCCTGCGCGTTTCGCGCGCGCTCGAAAATTGCACTTGCTACACGCTTTGGATGGATCCCGCGCTGAATTCTTCGGCTTACATAATGCCGGGCTTGGGCGATGCCGGCGACCGTTTGAACGGAATGGACAAAAAGGAAAATCCGCGCAACATAATCCGCCTGATTGCGAATTACGGAAGCACGATTAACGGCTTGTACAAATCGCAGCTTTCTAAAATCGAATCCATGGTGCTGGAAGGACGATAGCGCGATGAAAAAAAAATCGTCGAAAAAAAATGCTTTCCGCGCATCAAAATTTTTCGCAGGAATTTTTTTCGTTTTTCTTTGCGGATGCAAGACGACGCGAATCTATGTTCCCGGCGAAAAGAAAGTCGTAATCGAAAACATTTACGGCGAATATTACTCCATCGCCGACGAATATTTCAAGTTGAAAAATTACTCGAAGGCCGCGGAATTCTACATGAAGGCCGCGTCGTCGGAAAGTCTGCATAACGCCGCTTATTTCAACGCCGCGCGTTCTTTCGCTCTCGCGAAAAATTGGGACGAGGCGAAAAAAATCTACTTGGAAATCGAGGCGGCGGACGGCGATAATCTAGAAGTGAAGCAAAGTCTCGCGTACATCTATGCCATGAGCGGCGAGTTTGAAAAATCTGAAATGATCTATGAATATCTGATCGAGGTGAATCCTGACTTNAGCGAAATCCTTGTAAACTACACGGTGCTTTTGCTCACGCAGGANAAATATGATCAGGCGGAATCGCGCCTTGCGCAAATAAAAGAAAAATTTCCAGACGAAGAAAAAACAAAATCGATTCAGGAAAAAATCGATTCATGGAAAGAAAGCAATGCGCCAGATGACGGCGAAGAAATTCCCGACGAGTTGAAATCAATGTAACCGACATTCAGCCAAGCGTCGGAATTGATCTTTCCGCACGAATCAAAATGCCTCGATGCAAGGTCGGGGTATGAAACCTTCCGTGCGAATCAATTTTGTCCGCTTATATATTTTCTGTATTTTTCGGGATTGACTCTGAACGCCACGATCGGCGAATCCACGTCTTCGCTTGCGTGCAACAACGCTTGCTCGGCTTCNGTCTTGAGACGATCCACGGAAATCAGTCGCAGCGAGCGGCTCGAAATTCCGATAATGGGCTTTGCCTTTTGCTTTTCTTCTTTCAAAATATCCATGAGCGACGAATACAATTTTTCCGCGCTTTGCATCGCGCTGTCAACATCCTTGTCCTGGACGATGGCTGCAAANCCGTCATCTTTGTATTCAAAAATGAAATCCTTGTATTGAAATGTTTCCAAAATCGCGGCGCAGATTTTCGAATAGCATTCGCATTCCGAAGTTATTCCNGGAATCCGAACNATGACAAGCGACAAATCCTGCTCGCTGGATGCGGCGCGTACAAGNTCGCTTTCAAGGCGTTCCGAAAGATACGATTCCCAGCCGAATCCGCTCGCNGGCGAGAACAAGCCTTGCTCGTCATTTTCGGNGGTGNCGGAAATTTGTTTTGGACCGAGCGTTTGTCCGGGNGNNGNCGGCGGAATTTCTTCGTCTTGTNGCNCGTCNATTTTTTCTNCGGANTCANCTTGNGNTGAANTTTTTTCNTTTTCAAAATNGNAGCCNTCNAAAACNGGATTTTCGGGAAGCNNGTCTTTTGGATTTTCGNCAACATNATTTTCATCAAATTCGCTCGGAAGGTTTTCCTCTTCAAGTGCGTCCGCATTTTCTTGCGAATCTTTTTCGTCCGATAAATGTTCGTTTTCATCTTCCGGCAAATCGATGTCGCCTTCAAGCGAATTTTCTTCGCCGAAATCATCGTCCTCAAAAATCGATTTTTGTTCGTTGTCGCCGTTTCTTTTCGCATTTGATTCGGATTCCGAAAGATAAAGGTACATCANCAAAATGCNNGCCGTNAGCGTTCCCGCCAAAATTACGATGAATGCGATTTTNGCGCGGTTGAAAATCATAGTCGGGGAAAGCGCGTAGATGTTCGCCGAAAGTTCTATTTTCGCNCCGTCGCCGCCTGCGATTCGCGTGCTGAAAGTTTTTACGAAAAATGAATTTGATTTTGCTGGAATCGACGGATACATGTAGACTTCTACGTCGTCAACTTCAAGTTTGAGCAGCTCGTAAAAATTGGGCGCGCCCACCGCGGAATTGAACGCGTNGATGAATTCTTTCGAACCGCAAGGATATATGCCGCTCGTCTCTGCCGTTTTCGAAGAAAGTTTTTCGAATCTTGTGGCCGCGCTTTCNGCNCCGGATTTGTAGTCATTGTAAACGCTGGCTGAAAAGGCCGCGATGGTTAGTACAAAAACGCAGGCAATCGAAATCGCNGCAATGGAAATACCGCTCTTTTTCATAAATTCTTATTATACCATAAAATCTTATTCAATGCAAGCAGAAAATCGCGCCTTGCGAAAAATGTTTTTTGCTTTTCCTTTCGCAGGAACGCGAGGTAGGGAAGCGCGATTTTTGTGAAGGGCGAGTTCGTGTCGATTTTTGATTCGGCGGAATTCGTTTTTTTGATTTCTCTTTCGATTCCATTGGAAAGCGCNTCTTTGAAATTTTGCGAATTGAAATTCGGCGAAAAAAATTGCGCTTGTAAAAAAGAATTTTTTTTGAGATTCGNGCTCCAAATGAAATTTTCGTATTCGAAAAATTCTGCGTTGTGAGAAAGCCATTCTACGAAAGTTTTTTTGTACGAATCGAGCACNTGAGTTTTCGCGGCNGGAATTTTTCCGAACGAAAATTTTTCAAGCGGAGTGCGGAACATCANNTTTGAAANTTTTTTTTCCGCGCTTTCNATTTTGTTTTCCGCGCTGCGATAAAGTTCGTCCAAATAAGTTCCGCGCGCGTAAGGCTTTCCGCGAGAGTAGGCGAAGTCCGCGCCGAAAACTTGCATTTGNTNAAANCCGCATTTTTTTGCGAAGTCCGCCGCAGCGATTGNGACAGTTCCNCTTCCGCTTTCAAGGAGGGGGAAAGGAGTTTCGCAAAATCGCGCGGCGAACGATGCGAGCGGATGATGCGACGCGCAGAAAATTATTTTCGATGAATTTTCGTAGAGCGCGTTCGCGATGCTCGAATCGGAATCAAGGCTCAAGACGAAAATCGTTTCGCGCGATTTTTCGCCCACGAAATGATTCGCGCTCAAAGATTGCGCGTCGATTGANACCGCCACGTCCGGAACGATGCCTGTTCTCATCAAAGTCTTGAAACTTGTGTCGGTTGCGATGACAAAATATTTTTCGCGTGCGGCTTTGATTTTTTTCGCGCTTTCGTCAAGGCTCGGACCTGCGGCGATTATCGCGGCGATTTTTTTTGTGTCGATTTTTGGAAGTCGCGTCTCGCTTTTATAACGAAAATCGTTTTGCATTTTTTGAAGAATCTTCAAATTGCAAAAAATATTTTTTTGCCACAACGCGCCGAAATACGATTGCACAGAAAAATCCGCGCTGATTTTTTTCAACGCGCTTTTTGTTTCCTGCGAAATTTTTTCATAAAAAAGATTGTCTTCGTCCGCCCATGCGCGCATCGTCAAAATGCTCAAGTCGCCGTGAACTGCCGGAAAATAATTTTTGAAAATTTCTTCCTGCAAATTTTCAGGGAATGCGACTGAAAAATTTTCGCGCACAGAAATTTCTTTTACGCACGGAATTTCGTTTTTCAAAAAATCGTAATCTTCGCGCGATTTTTCAACGCAAAGAATTTTGCATTTTGGATTTCGNTCCAAAAAAGATTTTATGTGATAGCCGCCCGCGATTCCCAAAATTATTGCGAATTGTGCGCCGTCGCTTTCCGCGCCGAAATTCCTTGATTCGCGCTCGGGATCGTATTTTGAATGCGCAGCCTTTCCCGAAGCGAATGTGGGAATTTTTTGAGAATTTTTTGCTGCGAGAATTTCTTTGTAAAATAAATTTTTCATTTTAATCTTTCAAAAATCTCTTTTAAAATATTTTCGGTTTTTTCGAAAATCGCTTTTGAATGTTTTTGCTTTTCTTCGTCGCTTGCGGCGCGGTCGCGCAAAATGCATTCGCTCGGAAAAATTTCTTTTTTCCATTCTTCGCTTTTTGAAAATTCAAGAAGTGTTTTTTTTATTTCGCAATTTCGATTTTCATTTGCGAGAAATTCGCTTTNGGAAATTGCGCANGGCGATTTTTTTTCCGCAGAATTTTTTAAAATTGATTCGGCTTCTTTTAAAGAAATGTCTTTGATTTTTCCAAGCGAATTTTCAAATGCCTTTTCGCCGCAAATTCGAAAAACTTTTTGCTCGCCTTTCCAAGAAAAATTCGAAAACCACGCGGCGTAGATTTCAAGGCTCGGGGAGGGGAGCGATGCTTTTGCGATGCGTGTGGCTTTCGTTCGCAATCGAAAATCTTTTTGCGCCGCGTCCAGTTCGAGCGCGTTTGGCTGCGCGTGCGCGAAAGTTTCGCCGCCTGCCAAATCCAATCCCGCAAAAAAAATTTCTTTTTCGCCGTTCGCCAAAAAAAATTCCAACGCCGTGCCGCTCACAGTTCCGTTTCGTCTTGCCTGCATGTAGGGAACGCCGAGCGCGGCGCAAAGTTTTTTCGAAAGCGCGTCGTCATCGTAGCACAAAGGAAGAATCGCGTTTTTTTCAAAAATGGCGGAAGCGCATTCGCCTTCGCTTGCGAGCGCGAGCGGAATTTTTTGAAAGCGTTCGTGTTCGAGCGGATCGAGATGTTTTTTCGCCCAAAATCCGCCGTCCGTGGAAAAGCAAATGTCCGGAAAAATTCCTTCGTGAAGCAAAACTGAAATCGACGAAGAAAGCGATGCGAGGAAAATTTTTTCGCGCGTTTTTTTTATGAGCGGAATCGCGGATTTGAGGCTCGGACCTGATGCGCAAATCAAAATCGGAAAATCGACTTTTTCAAAATGCGCGACGTTTTTTATTTTTCGAAAAAAATTGACTTTGTTTTTGAGCCATTTCTTTTCGAAATGTTCGCGCGTCGCAAGAATCGCGCGCGCTTTTTCCGTCGCGGATTTTATTTCCTGCCATGCAAATTTTGTTTCGTCCGAAAACGCGCGCGCGCTTGGCGGCCATTCCAAAAAAAGCGTTTTGAAAACGCCTTCTTCGCCGAGCGCGTTGAAAATTTTTTCCGAAAGCGAATTCGATTTTTTTTNGCTCTGTGCAAAATCGCTTGCGTCAATTATAAAATCGAACTTTTCGTTCCATGAAAAAAAATCTTTGGAAAAACGAATCGTTCCTATTTTCGCGCTGGGAAATTTTTTCTTCAATTCGGAGGCTACGTAACCGAGCGCGCCTTCGATGATGATGATTGTTTCGGGAACGAAATTCGCGCGGACGTTTTGGGCGAAACGCTCGGCTTCGATTTGCGGATTGTATTGCGAATGCAAAAAAACGCCGTTCGCCTTGGCGCAGTCGCTTCCGTTTTTTGCCTTTAGAATTTCCGTCGCCAAAATCAGCCTCGCAAAATATATGAAATGATTTCTTCCGTGCGGAGTTTTCGCGAAAATCCGTCCACTTCAATTTTCG
The DNA here is from genome assembly GCA_014804005.1 of Treponema sp. Lineage (GTDB taxonomy): Bacteria > Spirochaetota > Spirochaetia > Treponematales > Treponemataceae > Treponema_D. Next base: position 54,273 of record JAAVAP010000007.1, read on the forward strand.
TAGCGAGCGCGGTCGAGAAAATTTTTTTGCCCGCGTCAAAAATCTTTTTTCGCGTGTTTTCTTCATTTTTTTTTCGCGAGAGGATTGAAACAATGTTGATTTCTGAAAAATTTTTTGCTGCTACGAAGTCTGGCCAAGGAAATATTTTTTTTGCTTCGAAAAAAAATTCTTCGAAAATCGCGTTCGAAAGAATTTCTTTTGACTTGGGATTTTCTGAAAGAAAATCTTTTTCTTCGCCGGAAAAAATTTCTTTTAATGCCGCGTCAAGCGAAATCGTGATTAAAAATGCGCCCGCGTTTCCGAGAAGCCCTGAGATTTTTTTTTCGTCGCCTGAGCGGAAGAAAAAATTTTTTTTGTTTTCCAAAATCGGAAGCAGTGCTCGCCGAAAATCTTCTACATCTGAAAATTCTTGAAATTCGNTTGAATCGTATGCAAAAAAAATTGCCGCGGGATTTTCGCGCAATCTCAAAATCGCGATGCGCTCGGTTTTCTCCTTTGCATCGCTTCCCAAAAATTGCAAGAAGCCCGCGAAACGTTCGTCGCTACGTTCGAGCAAAATCCATTTTTCACCAGCCGCGCTTCCCNTCCAAAAGTCGTTCGTGGAAATTGATTTTAGGATGGTTTCGCAGTCGATGCCGTGCGCGTGTTTTAAAAGCATGATTTTTTGCGACGCGCAAAAAACGCCACAATGGGCAAAGCCTTGAAACTCTGCCCATTGCTGAAATTCGGAGAGATGTGGATTTTCAGGCGGCGTTTTTGCCGCCCGTTCGAAAAGTCCCATTATGAAAGACCGAGTTCGTCGAAAAGTTTTTTGTATGTTGCGAAGTGTTCGGACTTTGCGAATTCTGTGATTTTTTCTTCGGGAAGATTTTCGAGAAGCTGATCCATATAGGAAAGCACGGAAATCACTTCTTCTTTCAAATTTTTGGGAATCGAAGTTTGCTGAGTTTGGTCGATTTGAGTTTTTTCGTTTTCGTCGGAACTCGCTTCTTCGACGGCGTTTTCGTCAGAAAGCGTTTCTGCAATTGTAGGCTCTTCCACCGAGGTTTCTTCCGCGTCCTCAGGCAAAGGCTCGGCAACAATTGGTTCTGCGGTATTTTCGTCGGAGACGGCATCTTCGATAATTGGTTCTTCGAAATCAACGGGCTCTTTAAATTCGTCGTCGATGGTCTTGTTGATTTCCTGCTCGTAGTTTTCTTCGGCGGGCGAAGCCTCTTCCGTCATCGCGACGTTTTCTTCGATTGCGGGAATTGCGGGCTCTTCCACTGCCGTTCCTTCCGCGTTTTCAGTCAAAGGCTCGACAACGGCTGGATCTTCTGCGGCGTTTTCGTCGGAAATGCATTCTCCGATGGCAGGCTCTTCGAAATCGGCAGGGGCTTCGCTTTCGTCGTCAATATTTTTGTTGATTTCCTGTTCGTAGGCATCTTTCGCGGCGAGCGAATCGTCTATGATGTCAGATTCGGTTGCGTCGGCTTCTTCGAATGCGGCGTTGATGTCGTCGCCGATTCCGACGGATGCTTCTTCGCCTTCTTGGTGGGAGATGTTTTCCTGCATGATTCCCGAAACCGAATTTTCAAAGTTGTCCTTCGCGGCGAGCGAATCGTCTATGATGTCGGACTCGGTCGCGTCGGCTTCTTCAAATGCGGCGTTGATGTCGTCGCCGATTCCGACGGATGCTTCTTCGCCTTCTTGGAGCGAAATGTTGTCCTGCATGATTTCATCGACATTCGGAGTTTTATCCTGCGTCTCTGCTTCCGACTCTGGCGCGTCCTCTTCTATGGCGGAATCGGAAGCAAGGTAGCTGAGGTTGTCTTCCGTGAGCGAATTTTCTATGGGCGTGTCTTCGCTCATATATTCGTCCATAGCATCNTTGTTGAAAGTTTCGCTTGTCGGAACGCTGATTTCATCNGGAAGCGCGCTTTCTTCAAGTTGAATTTCGTCCGAAATTTGCATGGGTGTTGTGAAATCCTCGGAAAGCCCTTCAAGCGTTGGATCGGGAATGCCGAGTTCGTCCTCGGAAATNGCGTTTTCTTCTATTTCNTGCTCGACATTTTCTTCGATTTGCGGCTCTTCCATTGAATCGCTTTCGATTTCGGACTTTNGTTCTGCGAAATCTTCGGNTCCTTCTTCCGNCTGAGTTATTTCCGCNGAATTCAGAATGTCCGTCATTTCGCTTCCCGAAAGCGCGATCGTGTTGTCGCCGTCGTCGCTTCCGAAAAATCCGTCCGAATCGTCGTCCTGCGCGGCCAAGTCCTGCGGAATGTCTTGTGCGGCAGTNGCAGGCTGACGATTTTGCATGTCGGCGAATTCTGTTTTTATGTTTTTGATTTCGTCTCTGAGCGACGAAAGTTCAGCCATGATTTGTTCAAGGATTTCCTTTCCTTTTTCGCTGATTTCAGGNGAAACGGCGTTTGAAGTTGTGTTTTCCATAGTGTCTGTATTGTAATCCTCCTCNGAATCGTTTTCCGTGAATTCCGCAGAAATTTTTCCGCTTATTACATCCTTGACCGAAGGNGTATCGGTGTCGTCGTCAGCGGNAACTTTCATTANATAATTTATGACTTCTTTTTTTATCGGATTTGAGCCGTCAGGACCTTCCGTCATTCCGATTTTTGAATCGTCGTCGTCAAAGCCGAATTCCGAAAGGTCGATTTCGTCGCTGTCCGATAAACTTTGCGATTCTGTTCCGCCGCTCGGAACGGATTCCGGAATTCCTTGCGCCGNCACGGCCGCGTCGAACGAACTGAACATTTCGTCATCNGCGTCNCCTTGCGCGTTCGGAGAATTTCCGCTGTGCGTCGAANTNGCATTCATCGCGGCGGCGTTTTCGGGCGTNTCTTCNACGGCGATNGNCTCNGCCTCTNCGTCAAAATCTACGNNNATGTCGAGCGTCTGNTCGTCCTTGATTTCNGCNGGCTCTTTGGAAGGCGCGCTCGAAGAAAAATCGCCGCCCATGAAGTCGCCCAAGTCGATTTCTCCGTCGTCGAACGAAATTTCCTGCGAGCCGCCGGAATCTCCCATGAAAGCGTCCAAATCGATTTCNCCGTCTTCAAATGAAATTTCTGTTTCTTCGGATTTGGTCTCGCCGCCAGTTTTCTGCTCAGGCTGAATTTCTTCCGTCGCATCGATTTGCGCGGATTCAATTTCGCCGCTTTCGGAATTTTCATTGGAATCTTTCGCGAAGGGCTCGTCATTGAAAGGCTCTTCTTCCGGTAAATCTGGATCGTCGGAAAAAAACGCGCCGCTCAATGCCGCTGTTTCTTCATCCGTTATGCCTTCGCTTTGAGCAGGCTCTTCTTCGGAAATCTGCGTGTCCGCTTCCATAACGATGTTCGCGAGTTCGTCGGGGTTGAGCGCGGTTTCTCCGTCGTCAAGATTGTCGTCCTGCAAATCTTCGGCGGTTGAAGTGAAATCCAAGTCCTTGAAAATGTCCTCGTCGCTGGACGCTTCTCCTAAATCGGGCAAGTCAAATTCGCCGATAGAATTTTTGGAAGAATTTGAAGGTTCGCCATTTATGTCAAGAGGCGAGTTTTTCACCCAAACCCCGTAGCTGTCCAATTCGTTCGAATCATCTTTTTTGTCGCTCATAGATTCCCCTTGAAATTAAAGAAAAGAATTCTCTTTAAATTTATCGGCAAAACGGCGGAATTTCCGCAATGCATTCTCAACAATTATATCATACTTTCAAAAAAATTCCAACTAATTTTTTGATTTTTTGTGTGAATGAGAAAAGCTTGGCTGCATTTTTTCGCGTTTTGCGCAGTTTTTCGAAAAAAATCGGCGGCGCGATCTTGAACGCGACATTCGTCAAAAGTCTAGTGGTTTTGGAATTTCCGCTTGACCTATTTGGCTTTATGGTTTAAAATGATTTCGGCGTGGGCGTGCCAGAACGCTTTTCGGAATTCTGCGGAATCCGAGGCGGATTTTCGGCGCGGATTAACTTTCAAAAAATATTCGGGTGTGTGAAAATGGCACAGAAAAATAGCGACCTTGCGGGCGGAAAAGCCTTGCTGGGGAAAAACAATTTTTGGTTTTCGTTGAAAAAAAGTCTTCCGCTGGCGGCGACTTGCGTTCTCGCGTATTTGGCCGCGGCGTTGATTGCGCTTTTCGGCGTGAGCAGGGATTCCACGGTGGCTTCGTTCGCGTTGGAAGAATACGAAGTGGGGCAGATTGCCGACCGCACGATTATAGCGGATCGCGGCCTTCCGAGCACGATGGAATATCCGACGGTTGTCCGCGAGGGCGAAAAAATCATCCGAAAGGGTTTCCCAATCACGGAAGAAATGTATCGCAAGCTTGAGAAAATGGCGAACACGCGCGAGTACATCGACTATTTGGCGTTCGGCGGCACGCTGATTTATCTCGCGCTTGTTTTGGTGTTGTGGATTTTTTTGTATTCGCCCGCGCTTTTGGGAAGGAAGCCGCCGCTCAAGGAAATAATAACGCAGATAATTTTTTTCCTCGCGCTTTATTCTGCGACGATGTTCGCGCATAAATTGCCGTTCGTGGCGAACAGTCCGTATTTTCTTTGCATATTCATTCCGTGCGTCCTTTTCGTGCTTTTGAGCGCGATTCTTTTCGGGGAAAAGTCGGCGCTTTTCTTTTCGCTGATTTCGGCTCTCGGAATTCTCAACGCGTCGTCCTATGAAATCAAGACTTTTCTTTTTGTGCTCATCGTGAGCGTTTCTTGCTGCCGCATCGTCCGAAAAATCGAAAACCGAATCCAAATGGTTTTTGTCGCGATAATAACGGCATTTCTGAATGTCGTCGCGGCTTTCGTTCTCAAGGTGATTTTCAATGACGCGATGGCGGACATGCCTCGCCTTCTTTTGGCGTTGGCCGCGAACGGTTTTTTGTGCGGAATCTTGGCGATGGGATTTTTGACTTTGTTCGAGCAGGTCCTGAACACTGCTTCGGTTTTCCGCCTCATCGACTTGAGCGATTTGAACAATCCGCTTATGCAAAAAATGCTTCTCAACGCGAGCGGAACTTACAGCCATTCCCTCATGGTGGCGCAGCTTGCGGAAAACGCTTGCAAGGCGATCGGCGCGAATTCGCTTTTGGCGCGGGTGGGCGCGTATTATCACGACATCGGCAAAATCGACCAAAGCGAATATTTTGTCGAAAATCAGGCCGGCGAGAACAAGCACAATGAAATCAATCCCGCGCTTTCGGTTTCGATAATCCGAAGCCATGTGAAAAAAGGCGTGGAAATGGCAAGGCAAATGCGCCTTCCGCCTCAGATAATCGACATCATCGCCGAGCACCACGGAAACGGAGTGATTGGATATTTTTACGCCGAGGCTCTCAAAAAAGATCCCAACGCGAACGCCGAAGATTTTTCATATTACGGAAATCCGCCTTCGAGCAAGGAAAGCGGCGTGGTGATGATTGCGGACACGGTGGAAGCCGCCTGCCGGACTTTGGAAAAGCCCTCCGTTCCGCGCTTGGAAAAATTCATTCAGACTTTGATCGACGGAAAATTGCAGAATCATCTTTTGGACAATTGCGCGCTCACGTTCGCGGACTTGGCGAAAATAAAGGCGTCGTTCGTTTCGATTTTGGCGGGTTATTATCACAGCCGAATCGAATATCCGAACCAAAAAGATCCCGATGCCGAAAAGGAAGGCGAGAACACCGCCAAAAAAACGGAAAAGGCGGAATCTGGCACGAAGACGAAAAAAGGCGAAAAAAATGGCAAATAGAATCCTTGTTTCTGCGGAAGACGGAATGGAAATGCCTGAATGGTCTTGCAAAGTCGAGCCGTTTTTGAAGAAGTCGCTTTCCGCGCTCGGCCTTGACGGGCGCGAAATTTCTGTCTTGTTTTGCGGCGACGATTTCATTCGGATTCTCAACAAGGATTATCGTAACATGGACGCGCCCACCGATGTTCTTTCTTTTGAAAGCGGCGAAAAATATTCGGACGAAGAGGGCGAGTGGCTCAACATGGGCGACATCGTGATAAGCCTTCCGATGCTTTCGCAGAACGCGCGATATTTTTCCACGAGCGAAAATGCGGAACTCAAACGCCTTTTGCTTCACGGCGCGCTCCACTTGAACGGAATGGATCACGGAGACGAGCACATCGAGGCGGGAAAGCCGCCCGAATGCGAGATGCTTTGTTTGCAGGAAAAAATTCTTTCGGAACTGGAAGAGGAGGAAATCGTGCCGAATTCGATTTCGGCATCTTGAACTTAATTTTATGGGTATCTTTGATTTCAAGCACAAAAAAGAAGACTCCAAGCAGGAAAACGCTCAGCGTCAGATTCTCAACGAAGAAAAAAAGGATATGATTCGCGGCATCGAAGATTTGTCGGAAACGAGCGTCAAGGAAGTGATGGTTCCGCGAATCGACGTTGATTTCATCAACATAAACACGCCGCAGGACGAGCTTATGGAAAAAATCGCCCAAAGCGGCCATTCGCGCTTTCCCGTCTACAGCGATTCGATTGACAATGTTGTGGGAATTCTCTACGTCAAGGATTTGATTCGGAACATTTCCAAAAAAGAAGAGACGGTTTTGGACAAAGTGATTCGAAAGCCGTTTTTCGTGCCCGAATCCAAGCGAATCGACAGCCTTTTGCGCGAATTCAAGCGGCGGCATGTCCACATCGCGATTTCCGTGGACGAATACGGCGGCGTTTCTGGCATCGTCTGCATGGAAGACATCATCGAGGAAATCGTGGGCGACATTCAGGATGAATTCGACAACGAGCGCGAGGACATAATTTCGCTCGGAAGCAACGCTTGGCTTTGCGACGCGCGGACGAATTTGGACGACTTGAACGAGGAAATCGGCTCGGAATTTCCTTCGGGCGAATTCGACACGCTCGGCGGATTCGTTTTCGACTTGTTCGGAAAAATTCCCGTAAAGTACGAGAAAATTTCATGGGGCGCGTACGATTTTATCGTGCAGGACATGGAAGGCCACAGAATCAACGTCATAAAGATAATCTTGCGCGGCGAAAAGGACGATACTGAAAGAAAAGAAAATTGATTCGTGCGAATGTCGCGGCTTTGTCGGCAAAACTTGGGGGTGGGAATGAAATTTGTTTTTAAAATCGCGCTTTGCGCTGCGGCGTTGTTTTGCGCGACAGAAATTTTCGCGCAGTCGAGGCGGAACGCGCAAGGACTTTTCGCGGAAGGAATCGAGGCGGAGGACGATCGCGACTGGTGGGCGGCGAGCGAAAAATTTCAGGCGGCGGTCCGCGCGAATCCCGCCTATGCCGACGCTTGGTTTCACCTTGCGAAATGCCTTTATCAAATGCAAAGTTTCGAACTCGCTTTGCAAAATCTCCAGAACGCGAAAAAATATTCGCCCGAACGCACGGACATCCTGAATCTTGAGGGAATGTCGCTGATTTCGCTCGGACGCTTTGACGACGCGGAAAAAATTTTCACTCAAATCCAAAAAAAATATCCGAACGACATTGAGTCGAGATTCGGGCTTGCAGAACTAAACCTTTTGAAAGGGCGCACGACTGTCGCCGAAAGGCTTTATTCGGACGCGCTTTCGAAAAATCCGGGGAACGTCAAGGCGCTTCTTTCGCTCGCGCTTTTGAAATCTGAAGCGAAGGATTCTCCAAGGGCGGAACGCTATGTGAACGAAGCATTGCGCGTGGGAAGCGCGGATCCGCAAGTCTATTATATTGCGGCTTTCCTCGATTTTAAAAACGGAAAGTTCGACGCGGCAGAAAGGCGTTGTCTTTCCGCGCTCCAGTTCGACGGAAATTATTCTGCGGCTTACGAGCTTTTGTCGCTGGTTTATTTCGCGCAAGGAAGATTTTCCGAAGTCATCGATTTGGCGGATTTTGGAATTTCCCGCGACCGCGAAAACGGAAACATTTGGTATGTCAAAGGTCTTGCGCAGCAAAAACTTGGTCGCGAAGCAGACGCGCTTGAAACTTGGATTTTGGGACTTGAAGCTGTGGGCGACGACGAGATAATGCGCGCGGCGTTCGAACTTTCGGTTTTGAAGACGCTTCCTTTGGAAGATCCGCGCCGCGCGGACTGGGCGAAATTCCATGTGCAAAAAGGCTTGGAGCATTCCAAGCGTTATTCAGGGCGCGCGATGCGCTACGAATATCAGGCGGCGTTGCGGCTTGACCCGCAGAATTTCCAGGCTAGAAACGCTTTTTCGAATTTGCTTCGCGCGGAAGGCTACAGCGAGATCTATCTTTCGCAAATGCGCTTCATTCAGGAAAATGAAATTCTGCAAAGCGGAATCCAGGCGATGAGGGATGAGGGAAAGACAATCGATGCCGCCGACGAGAAATTCGCGCTCGTAAAACTTTCGGACACGGTTGAAGGCTACGAGTCGCTTTTGGAAAACACGCTTGCAAGAAAATGGGATGTGAATCCTTTTTTCCTCGACAAAAATCGGTGGAATCTGCGGATTTACTACATGGATTTGAGCGCGCCGCTCGCCCATCCCGAGTTGAGTCGCGTAGCTGCCGAGCATCTTTGCGTCTTGTTCGGCGGCGTTTTGGGACAAAGCGTCGAAGTTTCCGCGCACCGCGCACGCGACTTTTCGGCGGCGTATTCCGATGCCTACAAGGGCGGCTTCGACTATTTCATAATTTTGGACGCGGAGGAGGACGAGCGCGACATCAAGTTCGAGGCGACGATGTATTCGGGGCGCAACGGCACGGAAGCGAAAAAATTCTCCACGTTCAAAACTGGAAATGACAGGTACGCATCGTCGCTTTTGAATTTGCGTTCGGCGATATTGGCTTCGCTTCCGATTCGCGCGAAAATTTTGAATCGTTCGGGAAAGGACATTCTCGTGGACATTGGGCGCACCGAAGGAATGGTGGCCGGCGCGAAATTTGCCGTCGTGAAACGAGGCGCGCTTCGTACTTCCGATACGGGGGTGGGCGTTTCTTATTCCGAAAAAGATTTCCTTGGAACGGTGACGCTTTCCAATGTCGGCGAGGACATTTCCGAAGGCATTTTGGGCGACACTGGATTCTATGACATGGTGAACGCGCGCGATGAAATTGTGCTGGTGGAAATTCCGGGAATGGAAAATTCATCCGAAAATGACATCGCAGAAGACACTTCGCCTGCCGCAAACCAGCGCGGCGTTCCAGTTTTGACTGCGATGCCCGAAATCGACGGCGATCCGCTCCGAGGGGCTTTGAGCACGGGGCAAAAAAATTCCACGCTGGTCGATATGATTCGCCGAATCCGCTAGGAATTTAAAATTCGCTTCCCATTAAGTCGAGGCTTGAATCGATCCATTTTTTGGCGAGCGCGGGAAAAATTTCCTGCACGGCAAGAAAGCATTGCACGGCATTTTTGTATTCGCCGCAAAAATAAAAACTCTCGCCAAGATAGAATTCCGCGCGGTTTGCGATGTCCGCGTTTCGATTCACGCTCAAAAAATCGATGAAAAGTCCCACGCTTTCGCTGTATTTTCTCTGAACGAGCCCTTCGCGCAGTGTCTCGAACAAAATGTATCCGTCGCCTCCGTCCGGCGCGAACATGTCATCCTCGAAAAAATACGGCGTTTTGAAAGGTTCGGGCTTTTGTTTTGTTGAGCCGTTCGCCAAGTTCTCCACGTTTTGTTTCGCATTGTCGCTCATCGCCCGCGCATCTTGTCCAAATCCCAAAATGTCCGTGGGAAGCGGAAGAGGCATTTCGCGCATTCGAAATTCGCTTTCATGCGTCAAAGTAGGAAGCCGCGATTTTTTTTCTTTCGAGTCTCTTGGAATTCCAAAATCCGAATCCGCGACGATTTCCTGAGATTTTTCGTTCGAATTCGCATAGAAATTTTCTGCGGATTTTTCTCCGAAAGTTTCAAAATAATTTTCCTCGATTTCATTTTCAAAATTTTGCGATTCTCGGAAATTCTCGCCCGCGCGTTTTTCGGGAATTTTCGCCTGCGCGCCTCGCGCCGTCGCGTTCATTCCGGGAATCACGGCCTTGTAGTCGCCGTGCGGAGTGATCGCGATGACCGCGTAAAAATAGTCTCCCGCCTTTTGAATGGAATCCGTATGCCGAGTTTCGGTCAGCACCGCGATGGGGAAGTCCGCTTCGATTTCCTTGTAGGAAGAAATTGGCTTTGAGGCGCGGTAAAGTTTCGCGCCTATTATTTTCGGCTCGGTTTTTTTGGGGAAATTCCATTCAATTTCGATTGTTTTGTTCGCGCCCGATTTTGCGAAAATCGAATCCGCGATGGGCCTTGTTTGCGAAAAGACGTTTGCCGAAAACAAAAAAATCGGCAGGAAGGACGCCGCGTTTTTGAAAAGTCTCATTTTTCCATATTATCGCAAGAAACGGTTTTTTGCAACAAATTTCCGCGTCGAAGCGTCAAATAAAAAAATGAAAAAAGCTCTTGCGCAAATCAAGAATTTTCGTTATAATGGATTGACATCAGAGGTAGAAATGTGATATATTCAGCAATGATACTTCTGTGAAAAAAAAGTGAGGTTGAATATATGGCAGTACCCAGAGCTAAAACTTCAAAAGCCAGGACTCGCAGACGACGCAGCATAAACATGCGCCTTGAGGCTCCGAACCTTGTTCCCTGCAACAATTGCGGAAACCCTGTAAGGTCGCATTATGTTTGCCCGAAATGCGGATTCTATCGCGGTCGCCAGGTTATTATACCTGAAGCGAACTAAAATTAAATTTTATTTTTATGGAGAAAAAAAATGGACGAATTGTTTGAAAAAATCAAAAAACTCATCGCGGACAAGTTGGAAATTGACGAAAGCAAGATTGAACTTGGCTCGTCTTTCCGAGGAGACTTGGGCGCGGACAGTCTCGATACCTACGAGTTGGTCTACGCGATCGAAGAGGAATTGGGCGTTTCCATTCCCGACGAAAAAGCCAACGAATTCGAAACTGTTCAGGATGCTTACGACTTCATCAAGTCTGAGCAGTCAAAATAAATTTCTAAAAACCGCGCGGTATTTTTGCGTTGGTTTTTAAGAAAAATATTTTTCTCGAAACTAGCCCGGTTTTGTCGGGCTAGTTTCGTTGTGGTGGGCAATGAAAAAAGTAGATGAACTTTTTCATTCTTCAAAAAAGATTTCTCCAAAGCGCAAAAAAGCCTTGCTGGAATTTTGCCGACCGCTTGGATTGCGTTTCAAAGATTTGGCTTTGCTCGATTTGGCGTTCCATCACCGTTCATATTCCAACGAAGATTCTGCGTACAGGCACAAGAACAACGAGCGGCTCGAATTTTTGGGCGACAGCGTTTTGGGCTTGGTGACGGCGGCGTTCCTTTACAAGGACATGGCGGAAAATCCCGAGGGCGATCTCGCCAAGATGAAGGGAAATGTCGTGAGCGAAAAGGCTTTGGCTCCCGTCGCGCTTGAGTTCGGAATCGACAAGATGCTTGTTTTGGGAAAGGGCGAGGAAAGCGGAGGCGGGCGGAAAAAGCCCGCGATTTTGGCGGATTGCATGGAAGCCGTAATCGGCGCGTATTATTTGGATTCGGGCTACGAGGCCGCAGAAAAATACGTCCTGCGTTTCATAGTTCCGGCGGTTCGTGCCGTTCAGCAGGACAAGGGCGAGCGAGATTGCAAGAGCCTTTTGCAAGAAGCGTATCAAAAAAAATGCAAGTCCATTCCGCACTACGAATTGGTGAAAATTTCTGGTCCCGATCACGATCAGGCTTTTTTTGTCGCCGTGCATTTGGGCGATGCCGTCTACGGACCTGCCCAAGGAAAGAGCAAAAAGCAGGCCGAGCAAAACGCTGCCCGCTTGGCACTGGAAAATTGGGAAAGTTGATTTTTTTTTCATAAAATCGCTTGACAATTTTTTTTGTATGTGATATATTTTCATTACATTTGCGGTAGTCATATAACGGCTCATTATCTCAGCCTTCCAAGCTGATGACGAGGGTTCGACTCCCTTCTACCGCTGCGAGCGTCTCCGTTTTTGGAGGCGCTTTTTTTATGGGCGTGCATTTTTCGCGATTTTTTTTCTTGAAAATGCTTGACAAACTTTGCTTTGTCGAAGTATAATAATCTAATTATTTTTGTGAAAAAAATTTCCGATAAGATAAAAAATAGTTCGTTTCAAACGAACTGAAGGAGTTTTTAATGAAAAGAGGCTTATGTGTCCTTGCTGGTTTGGCTCTGCTTTTTGTCATCGGCGGTACGGCGTTCGGCCAGCCCAATACAAAGAGTATGTCAACAGTTACAATCGATGACTTTGATGCTATCGGCGAGCAAAAGTATCGAGTGTGGGAAAAGGGGAAGATCGCCGAGTACAATTGGGAGTGGAAGGCGCAGGCCAGTCGCTTCGTAACCGAGGGCTATCCGACGGAGCCGAAAGTTTTCGAAGCCATACCGAATTCGTTGCGCGTTATACGCACAAATGACGAAAAGCCCGCCACGGTTTTGGGCTTGAAAGTCAAATTTGACCGCAAGGGCGACAACTGGTTTGAAGTTTACCCTTCGGACGGCGACAAGCCGGTTGAAATTCCGCTTGAGGGAACTGTGAGCCAGTTTGATTTTTGGGTTTGGGGCTCGAATTATCTCTATTTCCTTGATTTGCTTGTACGCGATGCGGAAGGTTCGGTTCATGTTCTTCCGGCGGGAAATCTTGCTTTCGACGGTTGGAAAAACGTCATTGTGAAAATCCCTAATCATTTAAGACAGCATTCAAGACTTCGTTCTGGTCCTGCGAAAATGACTTTCGTTGGATTCCGTGTGAGAACTGATCCCGCTGAATTCGTCGATGATTTCCTCATTTATTTTGATGATTTCAAATACATGACATACACTCTCAGCAATGTGTTTGACGGCTACGAGCTCAAAGATCAGGATTTCGGTGACGAAGAAGAGGAAACTTCTTCAGGAGATGAAAAATGAAAAAACTTCTTTCTATGGTTTTGGCGGCATCTTTGGCCGCGTCATTAGTGTTCGCGCAGGACAATCAAGGCAATCCGAGTCTCGCCGATCCTGATCCAAACAATGTCGGAAGCGATTCCGCCGCGACTGCGTTGCGCGAAGTTTCGCTTGACAAAATGGAGCGCGATGGTTCTTGGAACATACATATTTCTCCGGATGCCGGTATTGCTACGATACGCCTGTTCGAGGGAAGCCCTGCGGCAAAAGTTCCGCTTGAGGGCGAGGAAGAGCAGGAAGATGTCATGGCGTTGGGCTGTAAGATTGATTTCTATCGTCGTGGAATAAATTCAATTTATATTACTGCGGTTCGCCCGATTCCGATTGAGGGAATCACGAAAACCGTAAGTGTTTGGATTGCGGGACGCAACCAAAATCACGACATTTACCTTTTGGTGCAGGATTATTACGGCTCGAATTTCGAACTGTATCTCGGCAACCTCGGATTCAGCGGCTGGAAAAAATTGACAACGGCTGTTCCGCCGTCACCCGATGGGGAACACGGAATCGTTCAATCAAGTCCGTATCACGGCGATCGCCCTGGATTGCGCATTGTGGGCTTCCGAATTGACTGCAATCCGATGCTTGCGCGCGGAACTTACTATGTCTACTTTGACGACCTTCGCGCCGTTACTGACTTGTACGACATGGAAAACCGCGACGAAGACGACATGGTTGACAACTGGTAATTTTTCTTGTCCGTGATTTATGTTATGGGCTGAAAATAGCGTGGCGAATGCCGCGCTATTTTTTTTGCTTGTAGTAAAAACGCTTGCCTTTTTTTTCCGTGCGCTTGATTAAGTTCATTTTGTGCAAAATCCACAAAATCAAATTTGCGTATGGCTTGCCTTCTTTTTCCAACGTGCGCGACAATTCCGCCGATGAAAATTCTTCGGGCAGTTCAGGCGGCAAAAGTGCGAGATAATTGTCCTTGCCGCGAAATATGATTTCCCCATCAATCGTAAGCAGAGATTTGTCTGTTTTTAGCCATGCTTTTTTGAAACGGCGGCGGCCGTTTTTGGACTGAACTGGCTCTTCGCTTTGCATGCGCTTTTCTTCCGCCGTTATGAGCGGGCAGACGAGCGAAAAATTTTCATGCAAAAGAATGTCGCAAAGCCCTGTGAGTTCGCGAAGCATCGAATAGACGCTTTCCCTTTTGGGGCTTTTTTTCGCGGAAATTTCCTCGCCGTTTGGATTGAATGTGCGAATCGTCTTTCGCGTCGTGATTGGATGCACGATTATGACTTTTTTTCCGAGCGAGAGAAGGCGCGCGACTTTTTCATGGAGCGAACTCACGTTTTTTGTTTGAATTTCGATTATCGTTTCGTTTTCGCAAACTATGTCACAAATCCATTTTTCGACTTGAACTTCGGTTTTTCCGCCGTAGTGGTTCGCGTAGAAAATTTTCAAGGTTTTGTGGAGCGAGCTTTCATTTAGCGTTGAGAACATTTTCTTGTCCAATATCCGTGGCAAACAAAAATATAGTAGACACAATTTCAATTTTTTTTCGAAAAAAAATCAAAATATTTTAATTTTCGGCATTTTTTCTATTGACTTTATTAAAAAACAGATTAAAATGGATATTGCGTGGGAAATTGTGGCATATTGTGGGATTTGGTGGTATGAAGCGGCTTTCCGGGGAGTATTTTAACACCCTCGACGAAAAAGGAAGAATCTCTTTTCCCGCGAAAATTCGCGGCGACTTGCCGGGAAATTCGCTTTTTGTCACAAAGGCTTTGGATCATTGTCTTTGGCTTTTTGCGCCCGAGGAATGGGAAAAAGTTCGCGAAAGCATNGAAGGAAAGGCTTCGCTTTTCAAGCAGAACTCGCGNCTTGTTTCGCGCGTGCTTTGNGCGCCTGCCGTGGAAGTGGAATTCGACAAAAGCGGAAGGCTTTTGGTGCCGCCTTCATTGCGCGAATACGCGGGGCTTTCCAAGGACTGCGTGATTTTGGGGCTTGGAAATTANATCGAGCTTTGGGACGCTGCGGCGTACAAGCAATATATGGACGACAATGCNGATTCTTTGGCGAAAGCCGCCGAGGAATTGGGCGCGATTGGATTTTAGGATTCCGCAGGGTGGGNCGGAATCCTTTTNATAGATTTNGATTCTCCGTTCNCGGAGACAAGGTGGGAAATTGCAGCCGATTCATGTTCCGGTTCTTCTTGAGGAATGCATCGAATTGCTTTCTCCCGAANGCGAGCCGTTCGAAAAAGACGCTCTTATGATTGACTCGACNTTGGGGGAGGGCGGGCANTCGCAGGCGTTTTTGGANCGATTCGNAAATTTGCGGATTTGCGGAATTGACGCGGACGGCGCGATTCAGNCNCGCGCGANGGAACGNCTTTNNCGNTTTGAAGGGCGCGTGGAATTTTTCAACNNNTGGTTTGACGAATTCTACGCGAATTATCCTTCGGNANTGAAAAGGCCGAATTTGNTTTTGTTCGATTTGGGCATCTCGATTTTTCATTACGAACTTTCGGGAAGGGGNTTTTCGTTCCGAGGCGAAGAGNCNCTCGANATGCGGCTTGACGGNTCGAAAAAAACNAGCGCGGCANAAATCGTAAACGGCTTCGACGAAGAANGCCTNGCGAATTTGATTTTTTTGTACGGCGAGGAAAAATTCAGCCGAANAATCGCGCGCGCGATTTGCGAACGCCGCGCAGTGAAAAAAATTGAGANGAGCGCGGAACTCGCCGAATTGATTTACGGNGCAGTTNCTCAGAATGCGCGNCACGGAAAAATNCATCCTGCGACGCGGACNTTCCANGCGTTGCGCATNGCGGTGAACGAGGANCTTTCGCGGCTTCCTCGCGCGCTTTTTGATGCGTTCAANGTTTTGGAAGCCGGCGGAAAAATGGGCGTGATTACGTTCCATTCGCTTGAGGACAGAATCGTAAAGAATTTCTTCCGCAATTTGGGAAGAGAATGCGTNTGTCCGCCGAATGTCGCTGCTTGCGTTTGCGGCGGAAAACCGTGCGCTGAAATTTTGACGAGAAAGCCAGTNGNNCCGAGCGACGGCGAAATAAAAAGNAATCCGCCTTCAAGGAGCGCGAAACTTCGNGTCGTNCGGAAAATAACGGACGCAGGAAAAATGCGTCTTTGCGGAGAGACATTTTGAAAATGAAAAAGGTTGGCTTTAGGATATTCGTAATCGTGTGCGCTGTTTTGGTGCCCGCGCTTTTCGTTTTGAATGCGATTCAGGCGGACCGCTACATGAAGGTTCAGAACGAAATCAAAGCNCTCGAGCAAAAGCAGGCTGCGCTTGTNGAAGAAAACAAGCGTCTGATTACGGATATAAGCCTTCTTTCNAGCGGNGAAAGAATACAGAAAATTGCGGAAAACGAGCTTGGCATGCACAAGGCCGAGTCTGAAGACATTGTGCGAGTTGAGATGCGGCGAAAACAATAGCCAGNAAAAAAATGGGTGGGGAAGAAAAAAGCCTTTTGACATTTGAAGAACTCATTCGCGCNNTTNNNGGAAACCGAATAGGCGGAGNCGCGTCCAATNCGCTTTGCTTCACTTCGGTCGCCACCGACAGCCGCAANGTGAAGAAAGGCTCGCTTTTCATTCCGCTCATCGGGCAAAANCAGGACGGACACAAATTCATTCCGCAGGCATTGGCGGCTGGAGCGAGCGCGGTTTTTGTCACGAAGTCAGTTTATGAAANTTCTCCGCNCGAGTTCGATTCGCTTGCAGAAAAAAANNCNGNNGTTTTTTTCATCGCGGTGGAAAACAATCTTCGCGCNTTGCAAGATGCCGCGCGCGCCTATGTCGAAAAATTTCCTTCGCTTATAAAAATCGGAATTACGGGATCAAGCGGAAAGACTACGACGAAGGAAATTCTTTCTGCGATTCTCGCGCAGAAATTCCGCGTNGTTTCTACGGTTGGNAATTTGAATTCCGAAAGCGGACTTCCTTTGAGCGTCTTTGAAATTCGCGAANGGCACGAGGCNGGCGTTTTTGAAATGGGAATGAATCGNGAAAACGAAATCGNGGAAATNGCGTCCGTGCTTCGTCCGAACTTTGCGATTGTTACGAATGTCGGAACGGCNCACATCGGCATTTTAAAGACGCGCGAAAAAATCGCCGCCGAAAAGAAAAATGTTTTTTCATACATTACGGAAAGCGGAATCGCGCTTTTTCCNGAGGACGACGATTTCGCGGAATTTTTGGCGAAAGGNGTTCGCGGAAAAATCGTGCGNTTTGGAAAAAANTCCGCGGAAANTTTCGGCGTGAAATTTTTGGAAGATTTGGGAATCGGCGGCACGAGATTTGAAATTGACGGAATTGAAACTTGCCTAAAAATTCCCGGAAGCCACAATTTTCAAAACGNGCTTTCATGCATCGCGCTCGCAAAAGAACTTGGACTTTCGNCGCAAGAAATAATTCGCGGAATCGAAAACGTAAAGTTGCCCGAAGGCAGAAGCCAAGTGCGAAAACTGCGCGTGAAAAACGNCGCGNAAATTTTTTTGATGCAAGACTGCTACAACGCGAATCCCGAGTCGATGAAAAAGGCTTTGGAGTTTTGCGCNNCGATAAAAATTCCNGGAAGAAAANTTTTCGTNCTNGGCGANATGAAGGAATTGGGCGAGCGTTCNGAAATNGAGCACGCGCGAGTTGNAGAAGCCGCCGCGCNAAGCGGAGCGAANTTTGTTTTTTTTGCGGGAAGCGAAATGCGCGCGGCGTTNCGCGCTTTGGAAGAAAATTGCGAAAAATCTTCTTGNGCNATTTCTGCNAAATATTTTTCGGGCGAAGAAAATTTCATCGAGGAAATTTGCCGCGCGGTTTTGGACGAAATTCGCGACGGAGATTTTTTGCTTTTAAAGGCTTCNCATTCGATGGAATTCGAAAAAATTGCCGAANGCTTGCGCGAAGTTCAAGGCGCGTCGCTTGGCGTGGAGGGGGATTGAAATGGGCGGCTATAATTTTTATCCTGCCAAGCCGATTTCGGATTACAGAAGAAGCGACCTCGGGCTGATTGTNTCNGTCATTTTGTTTTGGGGAATNGGAATGTGCACGCTTTACGTCTGCTCGGCGGCGTATTGCGAAAAAGTTTGGAACGATTCGTTTTTGCTTGTGAAGCGACAGCTTGGCGCATCGGCTTTTGGTTTTGTGGGACTTTTGTTTTTCGCGTTTTTGCCGCTTGCTAAAATCCGAAAAATTCTTCCGTTCATAATTCTTACGACAATCGTGCTTTTGCTTTGCACTTTTGTTCCAGCGTTCAGCGAANAACGCAACGGCGCGAAGCGTTGGGTGAAACTTCCTTTCATGAGATTTCAGCCTTCGGAACTTGCAAAATTCGCAATCGTTCTTTACCTTGCGAATTTTTTCGACAAATATCAGCGCGAACGCAATTTGGAAGAACGCACCGTTTTTCCTGCTGTCGTCGTGATGATGGTTTTCGTGATTTTGATTTTCGGCGAAAGAGATTTTTCCACTGGAATGTTTTTGTTCCTGCTTTCCCTTTTGCTTTTTTTCATAAGCGGNAGCAAGACGCTTTGGCTTGTTCCGATGGCGTTGATCGGGATTCCCGCGTTGGCGATGATGATTATGTGGGAGCCGTATCGAATGGAACGCATTGAAGGCTATCTTAGTCCGGGACAATATTCGCAGGGCGTGAACTACCAGACGAACGCTTCGATTCGCGCGATCAGCACGGGCGGATTTTGGGGGCAGGGAATCGGAAGCGGGNTCACGAAATTGAACAGCATTCCCGAAGTCCAAGCCGACTACATCTTTGCGGGNTGGGTCGAAGCGATGGGACTTTTCGGAGTGATTTTGTATTTNTTNCTTTTGGGCGCGTTCGCATACAAAGCCTANANGTGCGCGTTCAATTGTCCCGACCGTTTCGGCGCGATTGGAATTTTCGGATGCATCTCCGCGATTTTTTTCCAGTCCATCGCGAATGTGGCTGTCGTCTGCGGCGCGATTCCNTCGACNGGAATTCCGCTTCCGTTTTTTTCGGCGGGCGGATCTTCGATGGTCGTGACGCTTTGCATGTGCGGCTTTATGATAAACGCGGCTCGNGCCGAAAGCGATTCGTATGACGANATGCTTGAAAGNGATTCAAGAAATTACGAGGTTGTTACAAAGGTGGCGNAAATATGAGCGACATGGTTCANNATTCTTACATGAACGTAAGCGNGGGCGATTTTGGCCGTTATNCGGAAANNGAAAATTCGGCTGAAAAATCNGACGACAAATTTTTTCGCGGNATAAAAATTTTCATCACGATTNTNGTNGGCGCGCTCNCGTTNGAATTGGTTTTGTATAAATTCGTAAAGCCGAGCATCGGAGTGCCNCGCCTTGTNTANNGCGGNCTGAAAAATTACACGGAAGAAGAATTGACGGCTGCAATNGCGCCGGTCTATCGCGGCAATTGGTTCAGCTTTGACACGAACACAATCGCTTCGAAAATTTCNGCTGTGAGCGGAATTGAATCTGTGGAAATCGAAAAGCATTTTCCTGATAAAATTTCAATCAANGTGAAGGAGCGCGAAAGCGTTGCCATGACTTTTGTCACTGACGGCGGTCGCACCGTTCCAGTTCAAATCGACAAGAACTGCGTTTTGTTTGAAGTGGAAAGCGCGGAAATCGCCGCGGACAATTCCATTCCGATAATCTCAGGTNTTCCCGTGGAATTCCTTTCCGGCGGAATGCGCATTCCTTCGAAGTACCGTTCGCTGATTGAGCAGATAAAAAAAATCCGCGAGCTGCCNCAAAAATATTTTGCCGCNGTNAGCGAAATCTGCGTGCTTCCGAAAAAATACGGCAATTANGAGTTGATGATAATTCCTGTGAATTCAAAAGCGCGCGTTCTCACCGACAGGGTATTGAATGAAGACGTGCTTCAGTATATGATTGTAGCATTGGAAGTTGTGAATTCGATTGAACCTGACGCAAAGCAAATTGACTTGCGCTATGGCTCGGTTTCCTGCAGAACTTCTGACGGAGGAAATCTTGAGTGAGAAAATTGTCGGNCTNGACATCGGCACGAGCACGATTCGNGTNGCNGTTGGAGAATTGGACGCNGATTCNAANATNGAAATAATCGGTCTCGCCACGAAAAAATCGCAAGGACTTAAGAANGGCGCGATTTTGAATTTGAAGGCGGCGAGCGCGGTGATAAAGGAAGCCATTGAAGCCGTGGAGCAGAACGCGGGCACGGAAGTNGTTTCGTGCGTGGCGGCTCTCGGCGGTCCACAAATCGANACGCTCAATTCGCGCGGACAGTCTGCCATTGCCAAGCACGGCAAGGTAGGAAGCGAAATCACTCGCGCGGACATCGAGCGCGTAATCGAGGCTGCGCGTTCCGTNCCGCTTCCGCTCGACAGGGAAATNCTGCATGTGATTCCNAAGNATTACATGGTGGACGGCGGCGAATGCGTGAAAGATCCAATCAACATGATNGGCGTTCGGCTTGAAACCGAAGTTCATATCGTGACTGCTTCAAAAACTTCGATTCAAAATGAACGCGAATGNATAAATCGCGCGGGCTANGATTTGGAACGCATAATGCAAAAAACGCTCGCGGCNACNCANGCNGTNGTNCATCANGANGANATGGACTTAGGCTCNATATTGATTGANTTGGGCGCGGGAACTACGGACGTGCTTGTGCTTTANGGCGGCGCNCCGTTTGTGGGCTTTTCNATAAAAGTNGGCGGAAACCTTGTTACGAACGACATCGCGATTGTGAAGGGAATTCCGATTGCGGCGGCGGAAGAAATAAAAGTCAATTCGGGCTGCTGCTACATCGATATGCTTGACAATCCTCGGGATGTCGCGATTCCGGGAGTGGGAGGCCGCCCGCCTGAGCTTACGACGCAGAGCGAAATCTGCCAAATCATTCAGCCTCGCATGGAAGAAATTTTCATGATGGTGCTTCGCGAAATTCGAAAGCGAACGGATCTCACTCGCTTGAGCGGCAACATCATCCTCACTGGCGGAGGAGCGCAGATGGAAGGCGTTCTCGAACTTGCGAAGGACGTTTTCGGAACTAGCGCGGTTCGGCTCGGCATTCCCGAAAGCATCGGCGGCGACGAGGAGGCTTATCGCAAGCCTGAGTTTGCCACAGTGATTGGTCTTGTAGTTTCGCAAAAGGACGCGACTGTTGCGAGCATGGAATCGGGCGGCGCGGGAAAATCCGCTTCGGGACGCAATCGAAATTCCGCGAAAGGCGAAAGCATTTTGCAGAAAATGAAAAAGGCGTTTTTTTAAAATCGATATAATACAATCCGGCTGTGTCGGAAGTTTTTTTGGGAGGAAAAACTTATGTCTTTGATGAATCATTCTTTGGTGAACGAGGAAGGCGCGTCGCTTTCGAATCCAAGCCCCACGATAATAAAGGTTATCGGCTGCGGCGGCGGCGGCTCTAACGCTGTGAACCGCATGATTGACGCGGGAATCCCCAACGTGGATTTTATCGTCCTCAACACTGACTTGCAGGCGTTGAACAGCTCTCGCGCTTCCACGAAACTTGCGATCGGGCAGAAAGTTACGGGCGGACTTGGAGCGGGCGGAAATCCCGAAGTGGGGCAGGAAGCCGCCGAAGAAGACACGGAAATCATCCAGAACATTTTGAAAGGCGCGAACATGGTTTTCGTTACGGCAGGAATGGGCGGCGGCACTGGCACTGGATCCGCTCCAGTCGTCGCGAAAATTGCGCGGGACATGGGCGCGCTCACTGTAGGTGTCGTCACGACTCCGTTTGAATTTGAAGGCCCTGTCCGAATGGATTTGGCGCGCGAAGGAATCGAGCGGCTTCACAAGGAAGTCGATTCGCTCATCGTGATTCCGAACCAGCAGCTTTTGAAAATCGTGGATAAAAAAGCTCCCGCGCGTCAGGCGTTCCTCATTGCTGATGACGTTTTGCGACAAGGCGTTGAAGGCATTTCGAACATCATTACAAAGGCCGGCGATGTGAACACGGATTTTGCNGATGTCACAGCGGCGATGAAAGGGCAGGGCGACGCGATTCTTGGCGTTGGAGTTGGCTCGGGCGAAAACCGCGCGGTCGATGCCGCCACAAACGCGATTCGAAATCCGCTTTTGGAAGATTCCAATATTGACGGCGCGAAAAACATTCTCATCAACGTTTGCTCCAATGGCGGCATTTCGCTTTCCGAAACCGCAGAAATCGCGAAAATTGTAACGGCTTCAGCCGCTCCTCGACACAAGGTTTTCTGGGGCAATGTCACGGATTCTTCAATGCCGGAAGACGAAGTGAGCGTTACGGTGATTGCGACGGGTTTTAATCAGGCGCAGTCCGCGCCAGAGGAAAAGCCTGTTCATCAAGAAATCCCAGTTGAAAAAAAAGAAAGCAACCTCGTTGACATCGACGAGTTCGACGGGCTCTTGCACGGAAAAAGTGTTTACCATCATCACAGCGAGGAACTTTTCAACGAAGGCGAATTCGTGAAAGTTCCTGTCGCGGAAAAAGTCGTGGCGGAAGAAGAGACACNTGCTGTTGCTGCTTCTTCGGAAAGAGTTGACGGCGGCACTTTGGGACGCGACTTGGCTTCGTCATCGTATTTGTCTCGCAGGCAGACTTTCGCTTCCGTTCCTCAAGGCGGCGTTGACAGCGACAACCTTGAAGTACCCACGCTTTACAGGCTTGGAAAAACCGCGCTCACGCGTGAAATAAATTTGCGCTAGGATTCAGATTCGGAATTTGAATGGAAAGATTCGAAAAACTTTTGCGGCAGTTCCACGCGAATTTGATTATGGTCGAAGGTCGCGCCGAACTTACGGCGCANACTTACGGAACGGCCGTAAAAGAATTTTTGTCGTGGCTCTGCTCGAAGGAAATCGAACTTGAAAGCGTCGCGCTCAAAGATTTGCTTTACTATCTTTCGTGGCGAAAGTCGCTTGGAAATTCCGAACTTACGATCGCGAAGGACATAAGCGCGCTTCGTGCGTTCGGGGCGTTCCTCACGAGGGAAGGAATGTGGCAGGAAAACCTCGCGCTCGTTTTGGACAGGCCGCGCGCTTCGCGCGCGCTTCCAAGGGTTTTGAGCGTAGAGCAAGTGGACGATTTGCTTTCGTGCATCGACACTTCCTGCGCTCTCGGAATCCGCGACCGCGCGCTTTTCGAGCTTGTCTATTCTTGCGGGCTTCGCATCAGCGAGGCGTGCTCGCTTTTGATGGGAAATGTTCATCTCAAAGAAAAAATTCTTCTCGTGCGCGGAAAGGGCGACAAGGAGCGAATCGTTCCGTTTGGCGATGCGGCGAAAAATTGGCTTTCCCGATATTTTGACGAAGTGCGTCCGAATCTCGTGGGAAAAAAAATCGTGCCGCAAGTTTTCGTAAATTACAAAGGCAATGCGATTTCGCGAAAAGGCGTGTGGAAGCGTTTCAAGGAATTGGAAAGTTTTACGGGAATCGACTGCAAGGTGCACACGCTTCGCCATTCGTTCGCCACGCACTTGCTTTCGGGCGGCGCGGATTTGCGGAGCGTTCAGGAATTGCTCGGCCATGCTGATTTGGCAACGACGCAAATCTACACGCACGTCGCTACGGGCGAACTCGGCGACTACCACAAGGAATTTTTTCCGGGACACAAGATAGTATAGTTAATAATTAATAGTGAATAGTTAATATTGCGCAATGAAAGTCGCGCTTTTTGGAAACTGTTTTGGAAAAAATCCGCAAGCAGAATTCTAAAACAATGTTTTTAAATGACAATGATTTTGTGCTTGCATGATAGAGAATAAAAAGAATTGAAGAAATTTTCAAAANGAATTAAACTTTTGAAAGCGGNTGTNTCANNNCGCTTGGAGGCAAAAGAATGAAAGTCAAATGCTTGTTGATGGGGCTTGTTTTTGCATGCCCATTTTTGTATTCCNAGAATTCGGTCGTTTCCAANGACGNCGGATTGGGCATNAGNGAGNCTNGTGCGACGGCGGAAATAGTCGAAGAAGGAATGCCGAAAACTGCGAGGCGGGAGAAGTCAATTAAAAGGCTGCGATGGAAAAACGCTGACGCGCGGCAAACNAAGAAAGCCCATGTCGGGGACGATGTTTTTTTGTGCGCGGATGTGCGGAATATTCCCGACGGAACGGACGCGAAAATCAAGGTTGTCGAAAAATTCGCAGACGGACATGACGAAGACATCGTCGCTTTGGACGCGACTGTGAACGGCGGCAAGATAGAATGCGCATGGAAAGTGNNCTATGCGGAGGATGATGACGCGGACAACGATTCGGAGCAGGAAAGTGCAGATGAAGTCTNCTATTTTCCNAAGTACGCGTTTGCTGTNGAATGTGGCGGCGCGACGAGCAAAGAAAGTNCAAATTTGAAAGTTATGGGGTGGATAAGTACNNNGCTAGTAAATAAGGAAGACGTGCCTTTGGCAAACATGAAATATATCATCTATCTTTTGGACGGCTCGGCGATAANAGGCAAGACGGACGGCGACGGCTATGTTAGNNTGAAAAACTTGAGACATGGCANATATTTTATANCTNTTGCNGATTAGNGACAATTTTCTTTAATTTCTTCTTGACAGGTTTTGCTTTTTTTGCTATGTTTATCTTGTACATTTTAATTAGTTTAAAGTGGACTCGCTAAAAAGCGGGTCTTTTTTGTAGGCGGCGAATGGAATATCTTCCTTTGGACAAGATTCCTCATTTTTCGGAATGCGAGCCTTTGGTGCGCGGCATGGGCTATGTGCTCGTGGATTTGAAAATAATTCCTCAAAAAAACACTGTCCGCATAAGCGCAGTCATAGCGTGCAAGGATGCCGGCGCGTCGCTNGGCGTGGACGAATGTTCCAAAGTGCACCGCGCGCTTTTGCCGAGGCTTCAGGCGTTGCTCGGAACGGATCAAACTTACATGGAACTCACGTCGCCCGGAACCGACCGCAACATAAAGAACGCCGCCGAGTTCNCGCTTTTTTNGCAGCGAGAAATTCGCGTTTGGGACAAAAATATTTCGGATTGGATTTCTGGAAAAATNCTGCGTTCGGACGAAAATTCCGTCACGCTGGAAGCGGACGGGCAGGAAAAGGTTTTTCGCTTCGAGGACATCGCGAAGGCGAAATTCTGCGACTGAATTGATTTTGATTTGATAGAAAATTAAATATAGTTTTTATAGGAGGCTTCTATGTCAGAGATGGCGGAGGCTATAAAAGAACTTGTTGAACAAAAGGGACTTTCTGCCGAGTCTGTTATGAGCACGATCGAAAATATGCTGAAGGCGGCGTACAAGCGCACTTACGGCACGAACGCGAACGCGGTCGTTGTTTTTGAAAAGGACGAGAATGACATTCCCGTGGACGTTACGATTTATTCGCGCAAGGAAGTGATCGACGGCGGCGAGGACATCGACGACGTTTTCGATCCCGTTACGGAAGTGCCGCTCGGATATGCGCGGAAGCTCAGCCCCGATTGCGAGATTGGAGACGAACTCGACATTCCCGAAGACCCGAAAACATTCGAACGCTCTTCGGTTTCCACGGGAAAGCAGACTGCGCAACAAGGTCTCAACGAAAGTTACAAAGACAATCTTTATAAAGAATACAAGGACAAAGTCGGCGGAATCATAATCGGATATTATCAGCGCGAGCGCAACGGAACGATTTATGTTGACCTTGGAAAAATCGAAGGTGTGCTTCCGCAAAAATATCAGTCTCCGCGCGAGACTTATGAAAAAGGTGATCGAATCCGCGCTTATGTCGCGGACATTTCCAAGAACGGCAACGGAATCCAGCTGATTCTTTCGCGAAGCGCGCCGGAACTCGTGCGCTCGATTTTGGAAACGGAAGTTCCGGAAGTTGCGGACGGCAGCGTCGAGATTACGAAGATTGTCCGCGAGGCTGGCTACCGCACGAAAATCGCCGTTTCTTCACAGCGCGAGGACATCGATCCCGTGGGCGCATGCGTCGGTTTGAAAGGCGTTCGAATACAAAACGTGATTCAGGAATTGCTCGGCGAAAAAATCGACGTTTTGCGCTACGATTCGAATCCCGTGGTTTTCATAAAGAACGCGCTTTCGCCTGCGGAAATTTCGCGCGTGATAATTTTGGACGAAGACAAAAAGCAGGCTTTGGCAATCGCGTCGGAATCGCAGTTTTCGCTCGCCATCGGAAAGCAGGGCTTGAATGTTCGCCTTGCGAACAGGCTTTGTGACTGGAGCATCGATGTCAAGACCGAAGAGCAGGCGGCGGAAATGGATTTGAGCGAATTCACTTCGCGGCAGAACGCGCAGAATTTGTTTCGCGACGACGACGATGAATTCGCGAAGATTTCGGGCTTGCCAGGCGTGGACGAGCGCGTCGCGGATTTGCTCAAGGCGGCGGGAATCGAGGACGTGCGGCAGTTCGTCGATAACTACGATTCGATTTCCGTTGAAGGCGTTTCCAAGGAAGACTTGGAAAAACTGAACGCGCTCATAAACGAGAACATCGAATTCGTGGATGAGGAGCAAACTCCTGAACAAGGCGAAGTCGCGCAGACGGAAAACAATGCCGCTGACGAGGAAGAATATTTCTGTCCTGAATGCGGCGCGAAAATAACTCTCGACATGACACATTGTCCTAAGTGCGGTGTCGAATTCGAATTTCAAGAGGACGAGGAATAGGATTTGATGGCGGAAGAAAGCGAAAAGAAAAGCGCAGTGTTGCACAAAAAATCGGCGACTCAAAATGCACCCGAGCAAAATCAGGGAACGCAAGCGGCTCGCCCTCAGCCCGTCGCGGAAAAAAAGAAAAAAGTTGTCTTGGTGAAAAAGAAAACTCAATCTCCGTCGGCAGAAGCGGGTCAAGCGCAAAAAGTGCATCCTAAGCCCGTGGCGCAGCCTTCCGCCGAAAATCCCGAAGCGAAAAAGAATTCGTCCGAAGAGACAGAAAAGAAAGTTCAGACGCAGTCCGCGCCAGAACAGCAGCAGGCGGAAAAGCCCGTCGCGCGAAAGCAAGTTCCTTTCAANCTGGTTTCGGCGCGCCCGAACGTCAAGGCNGGAAATCTTTCCGATCGTCCNAAAGGNCAGTGGAAAGGNCGCGGCGGNTTTGGCGGAAATCAAAATCGTNCCCANGGCTTCACTGGAGCGCAGGCGCGCGCNGGNTACCAAAACCGCGAGCGCGACGGAAACCGTCAGGGATTCGTTCGCGGCGGACAGCAGGGCGGATTCTCGCGNCCGGGCGGATTTAACAGGAACGGCNCTCAAGGCGCGCAGGGAGGATTTTCCCGT
Organism: Treponema sp.; assembly: GCA_014804005.1. GTDB lineage: Bacteria > Spirochaetota > Spirochaetia > Treponematales > Treponemataceae > Treponema_D. The sequence continues at coordinate 81,328 of JAAVAP010000007.1, forward strand.
CCGGGATTCGGCGGACGACCCGGCGGATTCCAAGGGAGACCTGGATTTGGCGGAGGATTCAATTCNGGAACGGATATGTCCGCNGCCGGAAGACCCGCGCAGGGACAGCAGAAAAAATCATTCAAGGGAAAAAAGCAAGTCTACAGCCGCAAGGACAAGGAAGCCGCTTTTGACGAGGACAAATTTTACGAAACACAGCGCAAGGTGGAATCCAGCATTTCCGTCGTGCCATCTAAAATCGACATCATGGAAACTGTTTCGGTTCAGGATTTGGCGCGCAAGATGAATCTCAAGGCGAGCGAAATCATCGCGAAATTGATGTCGATGGGACAAATGGTGACAATCACTCAATCCATCGACAGCGACACGGCGACGATTTTGGCGGCCGAATACAATTGCGAAGTCCATCTCGTGAGCCTTTACGACGAAACCGTCATCGCGAGCGACACTTCCAACGAGGACAAGGCTTTGACGCGCCCGCCGATTGTGACGGTNATGGGNCACGTTGANCACGGAAAGACAAAAACTCTCGACGCGATTCGAAAAAGCCATGTCGCCGAAGGCGAAGTCGGCGGAATCACGCAGCGCATTGGCGCGTATGTCGTGGAAGGCGAAAAAGGAAAAATCACTTTCCTCGACACTCCTGGCCACGANGTCTTTACGATGATGCGCGCGCGNGGTGCTCAAATCACNGANATNGTTGTGCTTGTAGTGGCGGCGGACGACGGCGTTATGCCTCAGACTCTCGAAGCGATAAACCATGCCAAGGACGCGAAAGTTCCGATTATCGTCGCGGTGAACAAAATCGACAAGCCCGACGCGAATCCNGAGCGCGTGCGCACCCAGCTTTCCGAACTCGGGCTTACTCCCGAAGATTGGGGCGGGGATACGCAATATGTCAACATCAGTGCGCTCAAAGGCGAGGGAATCGACGATCTTTTGGACGCGATTCTTCTTCAGGCAGAAATGCTCGAACTCAAGGCGGTTTGGGATTGCCGTGCGCAGGGCAAGATTTTGGAAAGCCGAGTCGATCAAGGCCGAGGAGTCGTCTCTTCGATCGTNGTGGAACGCGGAACGTTGCGTCAGGGAGATCCTTTCGTCGCGGGAATTTACGCGGGCAAGGTTCGCGCNATGTTCAATGATCGCGGAAAGCGGATTCAGGAAGCCACGCCCAGCATGCCTGTGGAAGTGATTGGAATCGAAGGAATGCCGAACGCGGGTGATCCGTTCCAAGTGACCGAAAGNGAAAAAGAGGCGCGGGCGTTCAGCGCGAAGCGCGTGGAACTCAAACGCTTCGAGGATGCCAAGGCCGTGAAGAAAGTCACGCTTGACAATCTTTATCAGACAATCGACGATCANGAAGTCAAGGAACTCAAGGTCGTCATAAAGGCCGACTTGCAGGGAAGCGCCGAGGCTCTGAAACTTTCGCTNGAAAAACTTTCNACCAAGGACATCCGCCTCGTCGTAATACATTCTTCGGCCGGCGCGATCAACGAAAGCGACGTTATTTTGGCGGCCGCCGACGACAATTCGATTATAATCGGATTCAACGTGCGTCCCACTCCCAAGGCCAAACTTTTGGCGGAGCAGGAAAAAGTCGAAATCCGAAAATACAGCATCATTTATGAAGCGGTAAACGAAATCACCGCGGCGATGGAAGGAATGCTTTCGCCCGACACGAAGGAAAAAATCATCGGAACGGCGGAAGTGCAGAACACGTTCAAAGTTCCGAAAATCGGCACGATCGCGGGCTGTTATGTTTCAAGCGGCTCGATCAAGCGAAGTTGCGGAGTGCGTCTCATTCGCGAAGGAATCGTCATTTATACAGGAAAAATTTCTTCGCTCAAGCGTTTCAAGGACGATGCGAAAGAAGTCGCGAAAAGCTTTGAATGCGGCGTGGGACTTGAGGATTGGCAGGACATCAAGTTGGGCGACCAAATCGAGGCGTTTGAATATGTCGAAGTGGCGCGAAAATTAGGCGACGAAAAAATCGACGACAAGGCGAAGAACGAGGCCGCCGCGAGCGAGCAACGTTCTCAGGCGCAGGCAAAGGCCGAAGCCGAAGCCGCCCTGGAAGCCGAAAAGATTGCCGCCGAAAAAGCCGCCGCCCGAGCAAGAAAAGAAGCCGCCGAAGCGCGGCCGGGCGCACATGGAATTCGCCCGCAGTCGGAAGGTGAGAATGGGGCAGTATAGGCTTCTGAAACTTGGCGAGCAGATTCGCGGCGAAATTGCGACGATGCTTTTGCGCGGCGAGATAAAAGACCCGCGCGTTTCCAATTTCCTCACGATAAACCGCGTGGACGTTTCCGCCGACCTCGCGCATGCCAAAGTCTACGTTTCCACTTTTATGTCCGAGTCGGAATTGGCGCGCGGAGTGGAAGGCCTGTGCAGCGCGGCGGGCTACATTCAGTCTGCGATCGCGAAAAAACTCACGATTCGACAATTTCCGCATTTGCATTTTATCGCCGACACTTCGGTTCGCGACGGATTCGAGATGGTGAAAAAAATCGACGAGATTGTGAAAAATGACGAGGCAAACTCAAGCAATTGAAAAGGCGAGGTGCTATGTCGCAGAATTTTACTTGGTGGAAGGACGGCGATTTTTTTGTCGGGCATTTGGATTCCTTTCCGGATTACGACACGCAAGGCGCGAGCCTTGATGAACTCAAGTCAAATTTGATTTCTCTTTACAATGACATCGCTTCGGATGAAATTCCGTTTATTCGGCATGCCGACGTTTTGGAGTTGGCGTGAAGCGCAGGGATTTGATAAAACGCCTTGAAAAGCTTGGTTGCGTCTTGGTTCGGCACGGCGGGAATCACGATTGGTACACCAATTATAAAACCAACGTTTCCCAGCCTGTTCCACGTCACAATGAAATCGCCGAGGGCTTGGCGAAAAAAATTATAAAGGCTCTTTCATAAAAATCGACGAGATTGTGAAGAATGCAAACTCAAGCAATTGAAAAGAAAGATTTGATTGTGCTTTTGGCGAAGCGGCCGGGTGCGACGAGCTTTTCTTCGCTCAAAATAATAAAGAAAGTTTTGGGCACGAAAAAAATCGGGCACACGGGAACGCTCGACAGTTTCGCGCAAGGACTTTTGGTCTGCTGTGTCGGAGGACTCACGCGACTTGCGGGGCGCATAACCGAATTCGACAAGACTTATGAAGCCGTGATTGAATTCGGAAGCGAGACCGACACGCTTGACCCGACGGGCGCGGTCGTAAAAAACGCGCCGCTTCCCTCGTTTTTTGCGTTTCTGAAGTCACTTGAAAAATTCCGGGGAAAACTGAATCAAATTCCGCCTTCGTTCAGCGCGATAAAAATCGGCGGCGAGCGCGCGAGCGACATTCTGCGAAAGGGCGAAAGCGTGGAAATTCCTTCGCGCGAGATTTTCGTCCATGGCTCGGAATTGAAGGAAATCCAATTCGAAGATGGCGAATTGAAAAACTTTTCTTGCGAAAATTCCGACGCGGATTCACGCCTCGAAAATGAAAATGATTTTGCGCGGAAGATAAAATATGCCCGCGTGGAATTCCGCGTGAGCAAGGGCACTTACATTCGAAGCCTCGCGCGCGACATCGGCGAGGACTGCGGAAGCGCGGCGCATCTTGCGGGGCTTTTGCGAACGAAGGTTGGCGCGTTCTCTCTGCGCGACGCCGCTTTTTGCGAAACGCTCGCGTCTTTTACGATTCAAAGCGTTGTGAGCGGACTTGAAAGCGGATTCGCTCCGCGCGAAATTGATATGGATTTTGCCGAAAAGGAAGTTTTGCGAAAATCCCAAAGAATGTCGGGCGAATTGGCGCGTGCGTGCGGATTCGGAACTGCGATTCTCAAGGCTTCGCGCGCGGAGGATTTTTTCCACGGAAGACCGCTGCGAGAGAATTTTTTTGCTTCGTTGCAGGAAAATTCTGGGGCGGAAGAAGCGCGCGAAGATGGCGGTCGCGATTCGGATTGCGGAAAATACGCAGTTTTCCTTGAGACATGCGTGGGAGAATTTTGCGGCGTGGTGCGAAAGGAAGGCGCGAAGTTTTTCTATGAGTTCGTGGTTTCTTGATGCTGCGTAGATGGCTGTGCGGATTTTTGAAGGTTCTTGCGAATGCTTGGCTTTGCGAATTTCGCAAAATGAAATTCAGTTGTTGTCGATGAAAGCGCAGTTTTTATTTGACAAAAGCATATCTTATATGATATATTAAATGTATGGGGTATGAGATAGAGTTTTACAAGACGGAAAGCGGACGCGATCCCGTATCCGATTTTATAAAAACTTTGGACAAAAAGCATGCCGCAAAAATTTATCAAAACATAGGTATGTTGCGCGATTTCGGTGATGGTCTTCATTTTCCTTATGTGGATTACATAAAAGGCGAAAAATACAAGGGACTTATGGAGCTTCGCACGATACAATCGAAAAATATTTTCAGAATTTTTTACTTTGTTGTCGTGAGTGACGATGAAAGAAAAGTTAAAAAAGCGGTTTTGCTTCATGCCATCCAAAAGAAAACCAACAGAACGCCTAAAAAGGAGCTTGACACCGCGCTTGCGCGGATGAAAGAATACAAAGCAAGGGGGGCAATAAAATGGACGATTTTGAAAGACACTTGGCAGACATGATGAAAGACGATGAATTCAGGACGGAATATGAAGCTTTGGAGCCCGAATACGAGTTGCGTCGTCAACTCATACAGGCGCGCATCTCAAGCAACATGACGCAAAAGCAGCTTGCGGAAAAAGCAGGCACTAAGCAAAGCAACATAGCGCGTCTTGAAAGCGGAAACTATAACCCGTCTTTTCAGTTCCTGCAAAAAATCGCTGGCGCACTCAATAAAAAAATTTCAATCGCGTTGGTTTGATTCTTGCGGAGGGGTTCATACGTCGCTTCGCGCCGTTTGCATGGGTGGAAAATTATTTAACTGGTCGCTCGCGCGACTTGCGCATACCACGACGCTCGCGTCGAGGTATGTTGAATGACAGCCGCGTCTACGCAAGGTTTGCGCTTTGTAGCAAGCCCTGCGCGTTTTTCCGCCTGTCCTTGACATTCTGCGGCATTTCGTGCTAGCATATTCCCAATGACACATACAACCCCACAACTTGAACACAATAAAACGCTAGCTCGGAAAACTACGGGGGGGGGTATAAAAGCCTAGGAAATTCCAAAAAAGCACAATTCTCATATAAAAGGACGCGCAGTGTGGATAAAATGTCGCATTGCGCGTCCTTTTTGTGTTTAAACGGACTTTCAAGGGCTTCGTTTACCCGCGCCGAGCATCTCACAGCAGACGACGGAACGCTGGAACTGGCTGAAATTTGTTGCCAGCAACCGACGCGGACGCAAACACAGAGTGAAATTCGTTGCCAGCGACCGCTGTGGACGCAGATACGGGGTGAAATTTGTTGCCAGCAATCAAAGCGAACGCATACACAGACTGAAATTCCTTCACAGCAACTGACGAGAACGCGGAAACAGGGTGAAATTCGTTGCCAGCAACCGCTGTGGACGCATACACAGGCTGAAATTCCTTGCCAGCAACCAACGCGAACGCAGATACAGGCTGAAATTGTCGCAGCGCAGTGCTCTGCTTACCGAGTTTTCCTACGGAAAACTCGCGAGGGGAGTTGGGAAAGCACAAAAACTGCGATTTTTATTCGCTTCGCATACAACCGTCGCAGAGGGCGACGGAAAAAATAGATATAAGGAGCATGGCATGAAAGAGATTCAAGCATTTGCGGTGTCGCACACGAACAACGGGGCGCATTTTACGTTCGTTTCGAACATGGCGGAGCGCGCGGAAAAGGACAAGACTGTCGCGGAAAAATGTGCGGCGCAGGTAAATGCGTTGCGCGAGGCAGTGAAAGCGGAGGACGAGAACTTGCAGATTTCGGCAAAAAGTCTCACCACTGACAAAATCGCCGAAGCCGACCGATTGCGCGACCAGCTTTATGCAGGTTACAAGAAGGCCGTGGGCGGTTACGCGAATTTTCCCGTGGAAAGCATGGCGGAGGCGGCGAAAGTTTTGCAACAGCACATCAAGGATTACAAGATTGACGTGCAGGCGCAGTTGGACAAAGAAACCGGCTTGCTCGTGAACTTTATCCAAGACTTGGAGGGCAAATTCGCCGAGCAAGTGAAAGCGCTTTCACTTACGGCTTTTGTTGAGAAACTCAAAGCCGCGAACGAGGAAGTGCGCTCGCTTATGGGGCAAAGGACGGACGAGCGTTCGGCAAAGACCGCTGGCGCGCTCAAGGCGGCGCGAACGGCGAGCGACGAGGCGTATAAAATGCTCGTCATGCATGTGAACGCCCATGCGCTGCTCGAGGGCGAAGAAGCCTACGCCGCGTTCATCGACTACGCGAATACGGAAATTGACCATTTTCGCAAGGAAGTTTTGGGCGGGAAGAAGGGCAAGGCAAAGGCGGACGGAGGAACAAGCGACGGCGACATCATCCAAGAATAAATAACAGGCAAATGCATTGTGGCGTATGCCGCATAAAAATAATTGTCGGCGGACATTAAAACGCGAGGGATAAAAACAATGAAAGTCATTACGATTGAAGGCGGCAAGGATGCCGGAAAGACGACGCTGGTGCGGAATGTGCTGCGCCGCTTGGTGAGCGATGGGGCTGAGGTGGTGTTTTACGAGGCATGCGGGTATTTGTACCCCGATTTTCATGCGGTCGTGATATGGCGCGCGCGGAAAATCACGCTGTGCAGCATCGGGGATTTGTTTAGCTATATACAAGGTGGCGTTAAACGGGCAAAAGAAAACTCGTCCGACATTCTGCTTAACACGCGGACGCTCACGGTGGAAGAGGAAAAATACAAGCAGTCGCTTCCGTCGGACTGTGATTTGCGTTCCGTTCCTGTTGCTCCGCCGAAGGACGAAAATACGGAAGCGTTCATCAAGCAAAATCAGGCGGCACTCGAATCCATCATGGAAATGCTTTCGGAATGACGGAATCCACATGCCTCGGCGCAAGCGTCGGGGTATGTGGGTTTGCGATGCAAATTCAAAAAATCATAAGCATGGCGCAAGCCATGCGAACATAGGAGTTTAAAATGAAAAAGAAATGGCTGGGTGCGCTTGCGGCACTGGCACTGATGGCGGGTTTGACCGCGTGTCAGGATGAAGAAGTTCCCTCATACCTTGTGATTGAGGACGTTGATGATGATGAATTCGACATTCACGGCAAAGTGATTATGGGGGTGACAGACCCTGCGGAAGTGCCCGCGCACGTGAAGATTCCGAACGGAATAGTGGGAATAGCCGATGCGTTCAAAGGTTGCACATCGCTTGTGAGTGTTACGATTCCTAAAAGCGTGAAAATAATTGACGATGATGCGTTCAAGGATTGCACGTCGCTTGCGAGCGTGAAGATTCCGAGCAGTGTGACGATTATCAGCGGCGATGTGTTTCGTGGTTGCACATCGCTTACGGATGTGACCATTCCTAAAAGCGTGACGATCATCGGTCGCTTTGCGTTTCGTGACTGCACTTCGCTAAAAAGCGTTACGATTCCCGAGGGTGTGGAGAAAATGGTTGGTGGGGCATTCTGGGGGTGCACATCGCTTAAGAACGTGACGATTGCTGACGGCGTAAAGGAAATCGGCGCATCTGCGTTCAGGGATTGCACGTCACTTGTGAGCGTGACCATTCCCGGCAGCGTGAAGGAAATCGCCGTGAATGCATTCGATGGTTGCAAATCGCTTGCTAATATGACTATTTCCAAAGGGGTGGAGAAAATCGGATCCGGTGCGTTCTATGGCTGCACGTCGCTCAAGAGCGTGACGATTGCCGACGGCGTGAAAGAAATCGGCGAACTTGCGTTCGATGGTTGCACATCGCTTGCGAGCATGAGTATTCCTGGCAGTGTGAAGGAAATCGGCATAGGTGCGTTCATGAGTTGTACGTCACTTGTTAGCGTGTCTATTCCGAGCAGTGTGACGGCAATCGGTAGCGGTGCATTCAGGGGATGCACATCACTTGCTAGCGTGAGTATTCCAAACAGCGTGACGGAAATCGGCGTGAATGTGTTTAGGGACTGCACATCGCTTATGAACGTGACCATTCCTGAAAATGTGGAAAAAATAGGCGGATCTGCGTTCGATTGTTGCACATCGCTTGCGAGCGTGAGCATTCCCGGCAGCGTGAAGGAAATCGGTGTATTTGCGTTCGTTGGCTGCAAGTCGCTTACGAGCGTGAGCATTCCTGCAAGCGTGACGGCAATTGGCAAGGGTGCGTTCCAAGATTGCACGTCGCTCAAAGAGGTGACTTTTGACTGCTCAAAGGAGAGGGTTTTGAACCAGTGGAAAACTCTCTACAGCAAACTGAGTCTCAGGCGTGGCATCGTTCTCCACTGCACGGACGGTAATCTCAACTGGTGATCTTGACTTAAAATAACTGGAAAAATGCGCGAGATTTCGTTTGTACGCAACGCGGGCAAACAAAATTTCGGTATGCAGTCCGTATGGACTGCGATTAAAACAATCATCGGCGGATGTAAAACGCAACAGGAGGAAATAATGGGAAGCATTGTTTTTTCGATTTTTGCGCTAGTTTTCGCGCTTATTGGACTGGTTCCGCTCTTGGGAATCTTTAATTGGATTGCAATTATTCTTGCATTTGTCGCCCTTATAAGCGGAATTGTGGGGGCGGCTGTGGGAAATCGGCGCGGCGCGTGTGTCGTCGGGATTCTCATCAGCGTCATTGTTTTGTGCGTGGCGGTCATCCGTCTTGTTCTTGGCGGAGGAATTCTTTAGTCCTTGGGATTGGTGGAGAAAACCGACGAAAGTTATTGCCTAAAGTGGAGTCCATTATGGCGATGCTTTCGGAATGACGGAATCAACATGCCTCGGCTCAAGCGTCGGGGTATGTTGATTTGCGATGGAAATTCAAAAAATCATAAGCATGGCGCAAGCCCTGCGATTAAAACACAAAGGATTTTTTATGAAAAAGAAATTGTGTGCCGCGCTTGTGGCAATGATTCTGGCAACGGCGGCGTTTGCGGCGAAACCGAAATTCCCTCCATATCTTGTTGTGGACGGAACGACGGTGACGGGCGTGAAAAATCAGAAAAAACTGCCTACGGAACTCGTAATCCCCGAGGGTGTGACGGCAATCGGCGGGAGGGCGTTCTATAGTTGTACGTCGCTTTCGAGCGTTACTATTCCTAGCAGCGTTACGGCAATCGGCGAAACTGCGTTCTCTGGCTGCACGTCTATTGCGGGCGTTACTATTCCTAGCAGCGTGACGAGCATTGGCAATTATGCGTTCTATTATTGCACGTCTCTTGCAAGCGTGAGCATTCCCGGCAGCGTGAAGGAAATTGGAGAGAGTGCGTTCAATGGTTGTGCATCTCTTAAGAACGTGACGATTGGCGATGGTGTAAAGGCAATCGGCGCATCTGTGTTCAGTGGTTGCACGTCGCTTTCGAGCGTTGCTATTCCGAGCAGCGTGGCGTCAATTGGCATAGATGCGTTTTCTAGTTGCACGTCTCTTGCAAGCGTGAGCATTCCCGGTAGCGTGACGGAAATCGGGTATGGCGCATTCCGTGGGTGCGCGTCGCTCAAGGAAATACAATTCGGCGGCACTGTGGCGCAGTGGAAGGCAATCCAAGGAAGCGACGGGATAAAGGTTTCGTGTGTTCGCTGTAGCGACGGCTACATAGGTGTTAAAGAAGTTCCCGAGTACCTCAAAATGGACGATACAGAAGTGACTGGATATTATTCCGCTACAATTCCCGCAAACCTTGTGATTCCCGAAGGCGTGACGACAATCGGCAACAACGCGTTCAAGTACTGCACATCGCTTACAAGCGTGTCCATTCCGAGCAGTGTGACGGAAATTGGTTACGGTGCGTTCGGCGGCTGCACGTCACTTGTGAGCGTTGTTATTCCAAACAGCGTAACGGCAATCGGCCAAGCTGTGTTTGCGAACTGCACGTCGCTTGCGAACGTGACCATTTCCAACTGCGTGACGGAAATCGGCGGCGATGTGTTCAATGGATGCACATCGCTCAAGGAAATACAGTTCAAAGGCACGATGTCGCAGTGGAAGGCAATCAAAAAAGGTGGCAGGATAGCGATAAACATCCGATGCGACGATGGCTACATAGAAGTTCCAGATACATCGTACCTTAAAATGGATGGCACGAAAATAACAGGGTATACAGGCAAAGTTCCTGCACACGTCGTCATTCCCGAGGATGTTACGGAAATCGCCGCCGGCGCGTTCAGAGGTTGCGATTCGCTTGAAAGCGTTACGATTCCTGGCAGTGTGATGAATGCCGAGGGGGCATTTGTTAACTGCATGTATCTTGAGCGCGTTACGATTGCCGACGGTGTACATACAATTGGCAAGGAAATGTTCAGTGGTTGCACATCGCTCAAAAGTGTGAGCATTCCAAATAGCGTGACGGAAATCGGTGGCGGTGCGTTCAAAGGCTGCGCATCGCTTAAGAGTGTTGTTATTCCCGAGGGGGTAACGGAAATAGGTGGGAGTACATTCAATGGTTGTGAATCTCTTGCGAGTGTGACGATTCCGAAAACCGTTACGAAAATCGGCGAGAATGCGTTCGAAGGCTGCGCGTCGCTCAAAAGCGTGGTTATTCCACGTGGCGTTACGGAAATTGCCGACAGGACGTTCATTGGCTGCAAGTCACTTGTGAGCGTTACAATTCCCGATAACGTGACAAAAATAGGCCGGGAGGCGTTCAAGGACTGCAAATCGCTTAAAAGTGTGAGCATTCCGGGAAGCGTGCAGGAAATTGACGGCAATGCTTTCCAAGACTGTACTTCGCTTGTAAGCGCGACGATAGGCAGCGGCGTGACGGAAATCAGCGTTGAGATATTCAGAGGCTGCACGGTGCTTCGAAGCGTAGTTATTCCGCGAGGCGTGAAGAAAATCAACGACGGTGCGTTCTCTGGCTGCACATCGCTTGTGAGTTTAGTAATTCCGCGCAGCGTAACAGAAATCTGTATTACCGCTTTTCAAGGATGTGGATCGAAATCCAGGGTTCAGTATGACGGCACAAGGGCGCAGTGGGGTGCAATATCAAAGTCACCGGGGGACATATTTTCAATGCTTGGTTTGGCTTTTAGTTCGTTTTTTCAAAGCAATGACCGTTTAGTGATCCAATGTACGGATGGCGTAATTATTGAGGAATAGTAGGCAAAAACGCAGGGCGTTGTACGCAAGGCGTTGTCTTGCTATCGAGTTTTCGTTGAAAACTCGCGCACAGGAAAATCTTCTCTTGCCAAAACCAAAAACGGCGCGGGGATTACTGCATCGCAAATCAAAGATTTGCTTACGAGTTTCGCTTTGCGAAACTCGCAGGCTCTTTTGCGTATCCCTGCGCTTTTCTTTCCCTTTCCTTCCGCCTTGTTCACAAAAAATCCACTTTGTGCTATAATCCTTTCGAATGAAAGTTTTTTCTTGGGAAGAAGCCTCGCGCCTCGCACAGAACGGCCGCCCTGCGTTCGCTTCTTCTGCCGTGGCAATCGGCGGCTTCGACGGAATGCATTTGGGGCACGACGCGCTTTTTTCGGCGGTGCTTGATTACAGGAATTCTCATCCCGAATCCAGCGCGGGCATCGTGACCTTTTCGCGCTCGCCCGGCGTTTTGAAAAATTCTCGCTACGAGGGTGACGTTTCCACCAAGCGTCTCAAGCTGGAATTTTTTGAAAAAAAAGGCTTTGATTTCTGTATAATGATTGACTTTTCTTTGGATTTCAGTAAAATAAAGGGAAAGGATTTTCTCGACATCGTGAGAAAATTTTGCGCCATGCAATTTTTGGCGGCGGGCATCGATTTCCGCATGGGCCATAACTCGGACACCGGCGTTGCCGAATTGTCGTGTTACGCGCGCTCTTGCGGTTTGGAGCTAAAGGTTTTGGACGACGTTGTGCTCAAAGGAAAGCGCGTCAGTTCGAGCCTTGTCCGCGGCGCGGTTCGCGAGGGCGACTTTGATTTTGCCTCGTCGCTTTTGGGCCGCCCGTTTTGTCTTGACGGATTGCCACTGGATTTCCAGGAAGGCGGCTCGTCGAACGCCACACTGTCGATGATTGCAAGCAGGAACACGACGCAAGTTTTGCCCGAGACCGGAAGCTTTCGGGTGCGCGTCGCGTTCGCTGGTGAGGACGGCTATTCGCAAAATGTTGATGCTGTGCTGCACGTGGAATCTTCATTCCTTCGCCTGGAATTTCCACCCGAGCAAAATTTGTCGCGCGTCGAAAGAATCGAATTCATCGGTCGGTGAATGAAATAATTGAGGTGTGAAAAGAAAGTAAAAATTTTTGAAATTAAGAAAATGCGAGAGGGAGCGGGCGTGCGCGTGCGACTCTGCGGAGCGAGTGAGCGCGAGGCGCGAACGAGTCTGAAAACCAAATATCCGCAGTGGAGCGAAAGCGAACGGACGCGACCGGAAGCATTTTTGTTTATAAGAATATTTTTTTATTTCTTTGGCACACAATAAATTTAGGAGAAAAATTATGGCACTTTCAAAAGAATTGTCGCACTCGATTGTGGCAAAATTCGGAGCAAACGAAAACGACACGGGCAATGTCCGCGTTCAGGTCGCGCTTTTGACGGAACGAATCAAGCAGCTCACCGCGCATGTCGCGAACTATCCGCAGGATTCGAATTCAAAGCGCAGCATGATGAAGCTTGTAGGACAGCGCAAGAGATTCCTCAAGTATCTCCAGCGCACGAATTTGGAAGGCTACCGCGCCCTCATCAAGGAACTCGGACTTCGCAAGTAGAGTTTTAGGCCGCATTTTCGCGGCCGAATTTGTTTTTATTCAAATGAATTTATTTCAGGGAAAGTGAAAGAATATGGCAGTAGAAAGAGTGACTTACAAAATCGGCGACGAGGAACTCATCCTCGAAACCGGCAGGATGGGAAAGCAGGCCAATGGCTGCGTCTACGCGCAGTTCGCGGGCACTGCCGTAATCGCCACGGTTTGCGCTTCGAGCACGGTGGTGGAGGGAATGGACTATGTTCCCGTTACGGTTGAATACAATGAGAAATTTTACGCGGCTGGAAAGATTCCAGGCGGATTCGTAAAGCGCGAGGGTCGGCCGAAGGACAAGGAAATCTTGGTCTCGCGCCTGATCGACCGCCCGATGCGCCCGCTTTTCGAGATGTCGTTTGGACGCGAAATCCAAATCGTTCCGACATGCGTGAGCGCGGACGGAATCCACACGCCCGACATTTTGGCGGTGATCGCCTCGAGCGCGGCGGTAACGATTTCGGACATTCCGTTCCACGGGCCTGTGGCCGCTTGTCGTGTCGGCTACATCGACGGAAAATATGTCATCAATCCGACTTTCCAGGAACAGGAAAAGGCGCAGCTTGAAATTGTCGTTGCGGGAACGAAAGACGGATTTACGATGGTCGAAGGCGGCGCGAACGAAGCCACCGAAGAAGTGATGCTCGGCGCGTTGAACGAGGCGCAGAAATTCATCACGGACATGTGCTTGCTTCAGGAAGAATTGCAGAAAAAGGCCGGCAAGGAAAAGTTGCCGCTCGCGCCTCTCGACGTGACGCTCGACAATGCCGCCGCAATCGAGGCGGAAGCCACGCCGCTTTTGAAGGAAGCCTGTTTCAGGGACGGAAAGCAAAATCGCGGCAAGGCGATTCATGAAGCCATCGCGAAGGTAAAGGAAAATCACGCCGAGCAATTGGCGGATGAAATTCAGTCGAAGCTTTTTTCCGCCCTCATGGACGACATTCAATACAAGCTTTTGCGAAAGAGCATTTTGGACGAAGGCGTTCGAATCGACGGAAGAAAGTGCGACGAAATCCGCCCGATCAATTGCGAAGTGAACGTTCTTCCGCGTCCGCATGGAAGCGCGCTTTTCACTCGCGGCGAAACTCAGTCGCTCGCGGTGACGACGCTCGGCACTTTGATGGACGAGCAGGAATATGACGACATCGACGGCGAGCGCAGCGAGCATTTCATATTGCATTACAATTTCCCGCCTTATTCTGTCGGAGAGACCGGCAGGCTCACCACTGGTCGCCGCGAAATCGGACACGGAAACTTGGCGCGGCGTTCGCTTGAGCCGATGGTTCCGAGCCGCGAAGAATTCCCGTACACGATCCGCGTGGTTTCCGAAATCCTTGAATCGAACGGCTCTTCTTCCCAGGCTTCCACCTGCGGCGGAACTCTTTCGATGTTGGCGGCGGGCGTTCCGATGAAAAAAATGGTTGCCGGAATCGCGATGGGACTTATCACCGAAGGCGAGCATTACGAACGCTACAAGATTCTTTCGGACATTCTCGGCGAAGAAGACCACCTCGGCGACATGGACTTCAAGGTGGCAGGAACGCGCGACGGAATTACGGGATTCCAGATGGACATCAAGATTCCTGGCGTTACGACTGAAATCATGCAAAAGGCTTTGGAGCAGGCGCGCGTCGGACGCTTGCACATTCTCGGCATCATGGAGCAGTGCATTTCGAAGCCGCAGGAAATTTCCGCGTTCGCGCCGAAAATCCTTTCGATGAAAATCCCGATTGACAGAATCGGAGCGTTGATTGGACCTGGCGGAAAGAACGTCAAGGCTTTGTGCGCCGAATATGGCGTTACGATCAATACGGACGACGACGGGACTGTTACGATTTACGGAAAGACAGGTCAGTCTGCGGAAGCCGCGCGAAAAGCCGTCAAAGGCATCACGGAAGATCCCGAGCCTGGCACGATTTACCAAGGAACTGTCAAGAGCATCAAGGACTTCGGCGCGTTCATCGAGATTCTTCCCGGAAAAGAAGGGCTTTGCCACATTTCCAAGCTTTCGCATGGGCGCGTGGAAAAAGTTACCGACGTGATCAAGGAAGGTCAGGTGATTCCCGTAAAACTTTTGGAAGTGGATCAGCGCGGAAGGTTGCAGCTTTCGTACATCGACGCGCTCGACGAACAGAAGAAGTAGTTAGCACTTAACAATGCGAGTTTGCGCAAAACGCAAACTCGCTAAGCAATTCGAAGGATTGCAACACAATAAGGAAGTTTCTTTGGAAAAAATCGATATCCTTGTAAAAGCCGAAGACGGTGTCGCGCTTCCGGAATACAAGACCGTTGGAGCTGCGGGCGCGGATGTCTGTGCGCATTTGGAAAGCTCTGTCGTAATGAAGCCGCTTTCTCGTGCCGTGATTCCGACGGGGCTTTTTTTCGCGATTCCGCAAGGTTTTGAAATCCAAGTGCGGCCGCGAAGCGGGCTTGCTGCCAAAAACGGCGTTACGGTTTTGAACACGCCCGGCACGATTGACAGCGACTATCGCGGCGAGCTGAAAGTGATTCTCGTCAATTTGGGCGAGGCGGATTTTACTGTGAACGACGGCGACAGGATCGCGCAGATTGTTGCCGCTCCTGTAACGCAGGCGGCTTTTTCGCGGACGGAAAATCTCGACAAAACCGAACGCGGAGAAGGCGGCTTTGGCTCTACAGGCGTTTGATATAGTTAAGAGTTAATATTGAATAGTTAATAGTTGCGGCTTTTTAGGTTTCGGATTTTGTGAAAAATATTTTCGAATACGGCATAAAAGAAAAAATTCTCGGGACGGATTTTTTTCAGAAATTGAATTGCGTCCTTGACGCGCTTTTAAAAAAAAGCAAACGGACTTTCATTCGCATCAAATTTAAAAGGCGCGCGAATCACGATAGGACGCTCGTGCGCTACATTCTCCGCGAACTGCTCGTGTATTTTTTCACTATGTTCCTTGTTTTCTTTTTGATTTTTTTCGTGAATCAGATTTTGCTTTTCATGAAGCAGCTTTTGGGAAAGCGCGTTCCAATCGCCGACGCGGTGAAACTCATGCTTTATTCTCTGCCTTTCGTAATCGCGCAGTCCGCGCCGTTCGCGACGCTCACGGGATTTTTGATGTGCCTCGGGCGAATGGTGAGCGACAACGAAATCCTCATTTTCCGCGCATCGGGATTTTCGCTCGGAAGGCTTTTGCTCCGCCCGATTTTGTTTTTGGGNATCGTGATTTCGCTTTTTTCTTTTTTCGTGAACGACTACCTTTTGCCGCTCGGAACTTCCGCCACGCGCACACAACTCAGAAAGACGATCGCCTCGAATCCGACCATGGAAATCGAAGCGAACAGCATAAAGCGCATGAACGAGACGACCGTGGTAATCGGCGGCGTTCAGGATAAGGACATAAGCGACCTCGTGCTTTTCGACCGCGATTCCGACGGAAGGCAGCGCGTCATTGTCGCGGGAAAAACTTTTACGGANAGCGGCGCGATGGAGGGNGTGAGNATGNGGTTCGACATGAGCGACGCTTGCATCACTGTTTTCGACAGAAACGCGGAAAANGATTTTGACGTGATGACTTCCGAAATGATGTCGCTCAATCTTTTTGAAAGCACGGTTTTCAATTTTGAGCGGCGGCTTTCGCCTTCGGAAATGACGAGCCACGANCTNGGNAAAAAAATCCGCGAGATGAAAAAAAATNCGCAANNNNGACGCGCAGGAANTCAACATGANCGTCCTCGANTACAACAAGAAATTNTCGCTTCCGTTCGGCTCGTTTTTCTTCGCGTTTTTGGCNATGCCGCTCGCGCTGATTTTCGGAAAGGTGAACGGNCAGACNATCGGGCTTGTNGTCGGNATTTTCATTTCGTTCATNTATTGGGCGATGATGACGGTGGGAATCCAGCTTGGCATGCGAAACGGAATGAACGGATTNNTTTTGATGTGGCTTCCGAACGCGACGGTCGGAATTGCGTCGATATTTTTCTATCTGCTCGCAAGGCGAAAATGATTCGAATTTCGGNGTGGCGATGAAACTTGCGCTTTACATTTATCGGATGTTCTTTCCGCTTTTNCTTGCGGCGATGGCGACNTTCGCGTTCATCTTGGAAATGGTGGACTTGATGATGAACATTTGGCGATACATCTACAATTCGGTTCCGATGAGCGTGGTAGGCACGATAATGCTGAATTTCCTGCCGAGNACTTTCACTTGGGCGATGCCGCTCGCGTTTTTGTTCGCCTCGTGCTTCATGCTTTCCACGCTTTCTTCNAACAACGAGCTCACCGCGCTTTTCGCNTCGGGCGTTTCTCTCATAGAATTCACCGTTCCNATTTTGGCTCTTTCCGCGATTTTTTCTGGCGCGCTTTTTTTATTTCAGGACAAAGTCGTGGTGAACGCGAGCCTGAAATNCGAGCAGGTGAAATCNGCCGCGCTGAATCAGGAAAAGGATTTGGACAACGACAANATCGTGATAATAAGCGATGGCGGAAAGAAAATCTACAAGGCGGATTATTTNGACAACGACTTGCAGCGTNTGCGGAATCTGTGTGTGGTTATTCGGGGCGAGGACAAGGAATTGCGNTCGATAGTTTTTGCGAACTACGCNTCNTGGAGCGAGGATCATTGGCGCGCGCAAAATGGNCGGGAATATCGCTACGAGAACGGCGAGATGAAATGCTTCCCGCTAAGCCGCGAAGTGGAATTGACTTTGGTTGANCAGCCGGAAACTTTNAGGAACAATACNGTTTCCGTGGAGTCCGCCACGATTTCGGAAAGCCGCGCCTACATCGNCCATTTGAAAAAAACGGGGCTTCCTTTTTCCGAGGCGTTGAGCCAATATTACAACAAATTTTCGTTTCCGCTTGTCGTGTTCATAGTGGCGTTCCTTTCGGTGGGAATCTCGGGAAATTTTCGGCGAAATGTTTTTGTAATAAGCNTGACGCTTTCGCTTGCGGCGGCGGTTTTGTTTTACGTCACGCAGATGGTCACGATGCTGATGGCGAAGTTCGGAATGCTTCCNCCGCTTTTNGGCGCGTGGCTTCCCGTCGCGCTTTTTGTTTTTTTGAGCTTAGTTCTGCTCAAATATTCGCACACTTGATTTTTAACTNCGGACTNANTTTTTANGNANGAAAATTATTTTTCAGATTNTGCANAAAGACGGCNGCGCCCGCACCGGGCTTCTNNCGCTTCCGCATGGAACTGTGCGCACTCCNGTTTTTATGCCTGTCGGCACGAACGGCGCGGTAAAGGCAATTTCCAAGGACGACCTCGAAGAAATCGGATTCGAGATAATTTTGGCGAACACNTANCATTTGTATTTGCGNCCGGGAAGNGCGCTTGTTCGCGAGGCGNGAGGNCTTCACGGNTTTTCTGGCTGGAAGAAAAATTTCCTCACCGATTCNGGNGGATTCCAAGTTTTNTCNCTTTCGAAAATCCGNAAAATNNTGGACGACGGCGTTCGCTTCCAAAGCACGGTGGACGGCTCGTATCATTTTTTCACGCCNGAAAGCGTCGTGCGCACGCAGGCGGATTTTTCGAGCGACATCCAAATGCAGCTGGACGTGTGCACGCCGTGGAACGCGGAGCNNAGCGAAGCCGAGCGCGCCCTCCGAATAACGAGCCGCTGGCTTGAGCGCGCNAAGGCGGAATGGGAAAAAGTGAAGGGCGAGGAAAATTATGCNGGCGTTTTGTTTCCGATNGTGCAGGGAAATTTCTTTGAGGACNTGCGCGANGAAAGCGCGCGCTTTGTGGCATCGCTCGACCTTCCGGGAATCGCGATTGGCGGGCTTTCTGTGGGCGAGCCTTCCGAAATTTTCGCGCANTTTTTNCNGCACACCGTCGGTTTTCTTCCCGAAGAAAAAGTCAAGTACGTCATGGGAATCGGAACGCCNGAATACATCTTCGAGGCGGTGGCGGACGGAGTGGACATGTTCGANTGCGTTCTTCCNACGCGCAACGCGAGAAACGGCTCGTATTTCACGAGAGACGGAATGCTTTCGATAAAGCAGGAACGCTTNACGCNCGANTTTTCGCCGATTGATTCGCAATGCCAATGCAAGGTNTGCCGAAACTACAGNCGNGCATATTTGCGCCATCTTTTCAAAAGCCAGGAAATTCTTTCTGCAATGCTTGCGAGCTACCACAACCTTTATTTTNTGAACGACTTGNTTNCGCAAATCCGCGCTTCGATNGAAGAAAATCGCTTNGCGGAATTCAGGAAAGAATTTATGGCNCGATTNTCGCAAGGNGTGTGATGAGTGAAAAGGAACACGCCACGACGCTNTGCGTCGTGGCGTGTTGAGTCTTTGCTTTTCGGCNCAGAGACAAGTTTTATCTTACTTTTGNCGTGTGCACTTGATTGGAGTGATGCCGTCTTTCGTTACCGCNGTCCAACGGTATGTCCATTCTTTTTCCTCTCCCTCTCGAGTATATTTTATTCTAGGAACTATGCATATAAATTCTATTGTGCCTTCCGATGCCCATGTATTAGCTTCCAGATATTCATGAATGTTGTGCGTAGANTTTATTTNGGATTTTGGAACNTACATTTCNCCGAGGTATTTCCANCCTTTCGAGTTTTCAANGTTCCAAGATTGGCCTTCNAACGGTTGAACCATCATTTCCCAGTCAAAATCGCTCGGNTCTTGCNCGAATTCNGGNGCTTTGAGTTTGAAATTGCCGNTNGCGTCTATCGATGTTACTTCTTGCGGAGAAACGATCATCAAATCGCCGNCTTTGCCGCCGTTTGCTTTGACGTTGGTTTCGTTCCATGAAAGTACCTTGTTTGCGTCTGCAATTATTGCGCCACTCTCATCTTTTTGTTCGCAATTAAACCATATCCGCACAGCGTATGTTCTGTCTTTTTGGACATACGGAAAGAAAAATTCTTTTGGCGTGTTCTTAATGTCGTAAANTTCTTGGTATACNTTGCCTATGCCGTCTATGAATACATTCATAAAATAGTTTGCCAATTCAATCGTCGNCTGCGGNGGATTTGCTATTTTTATGAGAATTCCGTCATCGCAGGNTTCCGNAGNNAGCNNCAAATTTTTTGGACCNTNTGGNNCTTCTTGNTTTACAAGCGATGTGCTGTNGGAAAGNTTTTCGTTGGCTTTTTCTATCGTTTCTTCTATGAATGTTTCGTCAATTTCTGTGTCAGCCAAAGACGCGTTTTCGTTGGAAATCNNNATNGAGCCTTCTTTTTCAACGCTTTCACTTTTTTTGCTTACTAAATTAGTGATTTTCATCGTGCCTGCGAGCGTGACTTTCGCGTTTTCGTTTGCGACAATGACGTTTTCCAAACTGTTGCCACTTTCCGATTCGATTTTGCATTCTTGGCCGATTATCGCGTGTTGGATTTTCACGTTGCCTTCCGAACTCGCTTCAAGCGCGATTCGCACAAGCGGCTTGTTCAAGATGAGGCGCGATATGCTGGAATTCCCGATGTGGATTGAATTGCTTCCGCCGCCGTTCACCCATAAGTTGCCTACTTCATGGCAGCCCTTGATGGTGAAGTCGCCGCTTCCGACTTTTTCGTCAACGGTTATTGCATCAATGTTGTTGATGTTTTCGAATGTTACGCCGCTTCTTTCGACTATGAAAGTTCCGCCTTTGACGTTGCCGTTTTTGATGGTCATTGCCTTGTTGATTGTGTAGGAGTCGTTTTCATTTATTTTGACTTCTATTGTGCCCAAGTCGAGCGTGCCATTTTTCTGCGTTTCGCTGATGGCTTGCTTGAGCGTTTTCGCGCTGGGATTTGTTCCGCCGTCTCCGCTGCTTTCGTTGCCTCCGCCGTTTCCATCGCTTGCGTTTGAGCAGCCGAATGTGATTAGACTAAATGAAAGGAATAATGTTAATACCCCCCCCCATACAACTGGTGAGTGAATGCTTTTTCATAAAACCTCCTGGATGAAAAGCCGTGAGCGATTTTGCACTACGCACTTTTTTTAAGTGTACTTTTTTCGCCGCCGAATGTCAAGCAAAAATCGTAACTTACTCGAAAATGTTTCATTTTAAACTATGTAGGAATTGCGAAATCGGCGGGTTCAATATTTTCCACTAATGCTACGGCAGGAACTGCCGATAATTAGATTTGAGATGAAAATTTTAAAAAAGAATTTCTTGCTTTTCTCTTGCGCCGCGTGCGTTTTTTTTCATGGAGCTTTCGCGCAGGAAAATTCCACGGACGAATATCAGGAAATCGTCATCGACGAGCCGTCCAAAATTTCTGCGGAGAAAAAATCGAGCCTCGCGGGAATAAGCGAAGTGCCTGCGGCGAAGCGTCCGAAATCTCCCGACGCGGAAAAATCTCGCGCCGCCGCCGAAAAGGACAAGGACGGCGAGGACGAAAAACGCCGCGAGACAATTCAATTCGGCACGGACAGCGAAATCGTGAGCCTCGTGCAGAATCTCATTTCTAACGACGATCCCCGATATTCGGGCGAGCTTTATGATGTTTTCGGGAATTCCAGAAGTCCCGCCGCTCGCGAAAAAATCCTCGAGTATTTCGCCAAGTTCGAAGACCCTTGCCTTGAGGATTACGCCGTCACGATTTTAAACGATCCTTATGACGAAAAAAATTCCACGGTGGAGCAAGCGTTCCGCTATGTCGCCGCCGTCAAGACAAAAGCCGCCGTTCCTGCCGTCGTTGCTCTTCTCGAAAGCGAAAACGAATCCTATTTTTTGCCCGCGCTCACGACGCTTGGAGAAATCGGTGGCGAGGCGGAGGCGAAATATTTGGTCGAATTTCTTGAACGCTCCGACTTGAACACGTCGCAAAGGCAGCAGCTTATGCGCGTGCTTGGAAAATTGCAGGCATTGGAAACTTGGGAAAGTCTCGTGGAAATCGCGCAGGACGAGGGCGAAAACGGCTTTGTCCGCGCGTATGCGGCGGAGGCGATCGGGGCGATGAAAAAGGCTGAAAGCGTCGAAATCCTTTCAAAACTTTTCGAAAGTTCCGATCCGAATTTGCGTTGCTATGTCATCAAAGGCATTTCGAATTTCGACACTGACGAAGCGAAGCAACTTGTGATTCAAGGCATTAAAGATTCGCAATACAAAGTCCGGCTCGAGGCGATTTCTGCGGCGGAAAAAATGAAGATTTCGCAGGCAGTTCCATACTTGATTTACCGCGCGAAAAACGACAGCGAAAAGCAGGTGAAGAACAAGGCCTACGAAACGCTCGCGAAACTCGGAACAAGCGAGGCCGATTCGTTTTTGCTGGAACAGCTTTCCGACAAGAAATCGAGCGATACTGTAAAATATACTGTAGCCGAAATTCTTTTGAAGCACACGAAAACCGGCCGCGCCGAAATCGCGGGGCTTGCGAGCGAACTTGTCAAGGACGAGCGGCGCAAGCCTTTTTGCGTCAACTTCGGAAAACTGATCGCAAAATATCCTGAAAGCGCGTTCTCCTCGGTCTGCGAAGAATATCTTTCTTCAAAAGATTCCGTCGTGAGCGCGATCGGGCTTGATATCTACAGCGCGGGAAAATTCCCTGGCGCGGAAAGCGCGGTGCGGAAAATCGCGGAAGAAACGAAGCCAAGCGCGAACAAAAAGAAGGCGCGTAAAATCCTGAAGATGGACGAAGAGGAAAAGGACTAGGCGCGTGTTGTGCGAATGGGGGAGTGCTCCGACACTTGCGTCGTATTGTAGGCATAAGGTCGCGCATGCCCCCTCGCGCAATTTATCCTTTGCATAAATCAAAATACAGTAAGGATAATTTTATTTATCCTTACTGAAAATCCTTGTTCGCAGGGAAGTTGGCATACCGCCTTACGGCAATGCGCAATGCATGCAATCACTCGTGCGCATTTTGCGCAACGGCCGTGCGAACGTTTTCGCCAAGCCGTGTGACCATTTTCGTTAAGCCGTAAGATTGTTTTCGTTAAGCCGTGTGAATGTTTTCACCAAGCCGTATGACTTTTTTTATTAAGCCGTAAAGCCTTCAGACATGGAGATTTTAGGACTTCAAGTGGTACGGAGACCGCTTCTGCATGATGAAATCGTCTCATAGCTGCAGACTCCCGCTCGGCGACAGCCGCTTTCATTCAAAAAACGAATTCAGCTTCGCGTACAATTCGCCCGCCGCCTGCTTTTCTTCTTCGCTCAAATTCGCGTTCTCGTCGTCCGCGAGCGTCTCGAGCGAAGAGAGCGTCTGCGAAAGCGCGGTGTAAAATCCTCGCGAGACTTTGAGCCAGTAGTTCGAATTTCCGTCCGTGAAAAGGCACACGAATCCCATCTCGCGGCTTTTCGCCTTTGCCCTCGCGCTATTCATAATCCACTTGAGATTTTTCATCAGGGCGCGGCAGCCGCCTTCCGCGTTCAAATTGAAATTGCTCTTCCTGTCGAACTTGTTTTCGTCCACGACTTCGATTTCGAAAATCTTCGCCACTTTCACGGCGGTAAAAAGTTTTTCGCCGTCCAAGATTTTAAAGCCCGAATCCATCAAAACTCGCGCGCGGAATCCTGCGCATTTTTTTTCGATTTCGGAAAGCTTGATTTTTTTCACCGCCGCCAAAAAATCGCGGTAGGGAAGTTCCACGGTTCTCTTTCCTTTGACTTTCGAAATTTTGAACGGAACGCCGCCGAGAACGAATTCTTCTTCGCGCGATTTTTTTTGCTTTTCGCCCCGCGAATTTTTTTCGGCAAATCTTGATTCCCTCGAATCTTTCGAATCGAATTCAATTTCGCGTTTTTTCGATCGCGAGCGCATCGCCCTTTCAAGCCGCTCTTCCAAATTCGGATCGATTTTGCGAAGCAGATTTTTTGTGAGCGGCGAAACGCTCATCGCGAACATTCGGCTTGTCTTCACGATTTCGCCTGTCACGATGTATTGCGGGCTTGTGCGGAAAAGGCTTGAGCCTGGATGGATTGCGATGTGGTCTGCGGTGAGCGTCCTGTAATTTCCGCCGCGTTCACGCCGCCCGCCGTTCGCGTTGCCTTCGCGCGCGCACACGAACTGAATCATTCCCGATGCGACGCAGCAAAGATAGTCGTCCGTAGAGCCGCCGCCAGAAATCGGGATTCCTTGATCGCTCACGATTTCCGAAAGCTGCGCAACGATGTTCTTGATTTCTGCGAGCACTTTGTAATCCAAATAATTTTTTTCCGCGAATTTTTGCCTTTGCTTTTCATCGCTGAATTTTTCATAAGTGCGATAAAGCTTCGCATAGCTTACGAAGTCGCCGCGCTCGTCGTTGAATTTGTGGTGCGCCTTCCGCGCTTCCATTTCGCTTCCCGGAGGCAGGACGAAAGGCGAGTGCGTCGAAAGGAACGCCGCCGCGATCAACGCTTCTTCCAAGACATTTGGATATTTCAAAATCGCTTCGACGATGATTCGCGAGATTCTCGGAAGCAGGGGGAAAAGAGCCATCATCTTTCCAATCGAAGAAAGCGTGCGGTCGGGATTCAACGCCTTGAGCATGAAAAGAGTTTCTTCCCCTCCCTCGATTCCTTCGAGCGAAGGCTTTGAGATGAAGTCGAATTTTTCAAAGTCGCGGATTCCGAGTTCCGCCATCCGCAAAATCACTTCGCTCAAATCCGTGCGGAAAATTTCTTCGGTCGTGTATTCTTCGCGCCTTTCGAAATCCGCCTTCGGATAAAGTCTGTAGCAAGTGCCGGGGCCTGTTCGTCCCGCGCGGCCTCTTCGCTGCATGCACGAAGCCTTTGAAACCGAAGTTTCTACGAGGCTTGAAGTGAATGTGCTCGGATTGTAGAAATTCAGTTTTGCCAGACCTGAGTCGATTACGGTCGTTATTCCGTCGATCGTCACGGAAGTTTCCGCGATGTTCGTGGAAACGATCACTTTTATTCTTCCGCGAGGCGCGTCCAAAAATACGTTTTCCTGCTCTTCTTTCGGAAGTCTTCCGTACAGCGGCACGATGAAAAGCCTGTGCGAATATCTTCCTTGCGAAAGTTTCGCCACGCAGTCGTGGATTGACTTTTCGCCCGGAAGGAAAATCAGGATTCCGCCTTCCTCGCCGTTTTCGATGACGCGCTCGACCGCGCTTTCGATTTTCAAAAGCATCGCGTCGTTCGCGGCTTCGGTCAACGTGCTCGCAGGAATTTCAGGCGGATCGTAGACAAGCGCGACCGGATATGTCGTCGTCTCAATCGTGACGATCGGGCAGCCGCCAAAATATTTTGAAAATGCCTCGGCGTTCATCGTGGCGGAAGAGACGATGATTTTCAAATCCTTTCGCACTTCGAGGCATCGCTTCAAAAGTCCCAGAACGAAGTCGATCGTGAGGCTTCGCTCGTGCGCCTCGTCCACCATGATTACGGAATATTTTGACATCATCGGATCGAGCTTCATTTCCTGCAAAAGAATTCCGTCGGTCATGATTTTGATTTTCGTCGTGGAATCCGTGAAATCCTCGAAGCGTATTTTGTAGCCGACAAGCCCGGGATAAGTCGTGCCCAATTGCTTCGCGATGAATTCGCTCACGCTCAAGGCGGCGATTCTGCGCGGCTGGGTCACGGCGATGATTCCGTTTTCGGAAAATCCCGCCTCGTGCAAGATTACTGGAATCTGCGTGGTCTTGCCCGAACCCGTGGGGCTTTGCACGACAATCACTTGGTTTTCTTTGAGGCATTCGAGAATCTTTTCTTTTTGCTCGTAGACCGGAAGTTTTTTGTAGTCTGTCTTCATAATTTTTACTGCCATGTTTGGATTTCCTCGATTTTTTTGAGCGCGTCGAGACGTGCGCGGTAATACTTCGCGTTTTTCGTTTCGCCTTGCGCTTCAAGCGAGGATATGAAATTTTCGTCGAGAATTTTTATCACGGGACTTTTCGTTCCCGCCGGAGTTAACGTCGTTATGAAATTGATTTTGTGGCTTTTCACGAAAAATCCGTTTTCGTCCGAATCAAGTTCTAGTTCCACGAATTGTCCGTCGCCAGTGTACTGCCACGTCTCCAAAGGATTTTCGTAGTCGAGCGCGCGGCGTTGTCCTGAAATCGTGTTGCCGTTCGCGTACATAATCACCTTGCGGATTTTGCGCGAATCCGTTTCGCCGAAAAATTCCACAGGGCGGATTACGTGCGGATGATTCGAGACGACGATGTCCGCGCCGGCATCCAAAAGATCGCGGTAGAATTTCTTCACGCTTTCGAGGACTGTCATCACGTATTCTTCTTCGCCCGTGTGAATCGAAACCAAAAAAATGTCGGGCGAAAATTCCTTGCGCATTTTTCGAATGCGTTCAACGAATGCCGCGCGTCCGCTCGCGTTCGGCCGGACGAAATTCACTTTGTCGTAGTTTTTCCAAGTGTTGAGAATTTCCGTCGCCGCGATGAAAAGGATTTTCTTTTCGTTCCAAAAAAATTGCGCGAAAGAAAATTCGCCGTCGTTCGTGAGCCCTGAAAAATAAATCGGCCGCTCGCTTTCGGCAGTTTTTTCCGCCACGCTTTCCGCCCAAATTTGCGTCGCGCGAATCCCTTCGGAATTTTGGTCGTCGGTGTGATTGTTCGCAAGCGAAATCAAATTGAAGCCCGCATCGAACGCAGCCTGCGGATATGAATGCTGCATGTTGAAAGTGGGGTAGGATTCGAAGGGAAGGCTTTGCACGACCGGCGCTTCAAGGTTCGCGAACGCGAAATCCGCCGCGCCCACTTTTTCGCGAATGTCGTCCCAAATCAGCGAAAAGTCGTCCATCTGAAAATTCTGCGTGTGCGCCATGATGTCGCCGGCGAAAACCAACTTAAGAATTTTGTCCTCTTTGGGAAGTCTTTCATGCTTTGTCGTTTGGCACGAGAAAAAAAACAGCGCGGGAAAGATTGCGAGCACCGCAAGGAATTTCACTGACATAATCCGATTGTATCGAAAATCCCGACTTTTTGCAAGCGCAACGAATTGCATTGCGCTGCGACGGTTGTTTCCATTCAAGTTAAATTTCCTCCGCTTGCAAGCGCAACAAAATATCCTCGCGCGGTTGACAAAATTTCGCATTTGCACGATATTACTATTTATGAAAAAACTTTCGCGCGGATTTTTGGAAACGCTTTCTTCGATTGAGTTGATTCGGCTCGCGGACGAATATGGAATCGACATTCCCGACGATTTGAGCCGGCAGTTCATAATCGGAGATTTGATTCAGCTCGGCGAGGAACTGGAGCAGTCCGAAAATGCGAAGGAATCCATCGTGCTTTCCAGCGACGAAAATACGATGAACGTAAATACGCTTCCGAAAAGTTACAACGAGACGAAGGTGAACATCGTTCTCCGAAATCCCGTTTCGCTTTTTGTTTGGTGGGATTTGAGCGAGACGGTTCTCGAGAAAATTGAAGAGTCGTTCGGCACGATTTCCCTTTCCGTTTATTTTTTTGAAGACGAACGCGATGAAAAACTTTGCGAGACGTTCGACATCAGGATTTCGCCGGAAGACCGCGAGCAATATGTGATAATTCCCGCAGGGAAAAAATTCGTGCGCGTGGATTTGGTTTGCGAATGCGACGGGAAAAAAAGTCCGCTCGCTTTTTCGCAGCTGCTTCCGTTGCCGCAAACTCCGCAAATCGTTTCGATGCGGCCAGGCGAAAAATTGGACATTCCGCCGATCATGGAAATCTCAGGCGCAGCCGAAATGGTTCGGGAACACTACAACGAATACAGGCAGTCGTTCTATTGAGCCTGTCTAATGAATTTGTAGAAATTAAATTGAGGGACGAATGTAAAAAATGGGCACGAAAAATTTAGTTTTTTTGATAAACCTCCATCATCCGTATATCAGGCTTGAAAAGGCTGACTTCGCGAAATTCGAAGAAGAAGGCTCGCTGATTTTCCGCCACATTTCCGATGTGTGCGTTCCGCTTTTAAACTTGATTTCAAAATTTGAAAAAGAGCGGCTCAACGTAAAATTCGCGCTGGTTTTTTCCGCGCCGCTTTGCGCGCTTTTGTCGGATGAAGAAGTCAAAAAAATTTACAACAAATATTTGGACGCGCTCATTGATTTTACCAAAAAAGAAATCCGCCGCGTAAAAGGAAATCCCGCTCTCGAAAAAATAGCCGCCGCGAATCTTGATTCCGCGCTCGAAAAAAAGCATTCGTTCAACGAAGTCTATCATTGCGATTTGCTCGGCGCGTTCGCCAATTTCGAGCAGCGCGGTTTCGTGGAAATTCTCGCGACTTGCGGAACGTATGTTTTCATGCCGCATTTTTCAGAAATGCGCGAAGTTTTGAACGCGCAGGTGGAAAGCGGGCTTTATTCAATGCGCGAATATTTCGGAAAAACGCCCGACGGATTTTTTCTGCCCGAAATGGGCTACGCTCCGGGAATTGAAGACGTGCTAAAAAATTACGGCGTGGGCTACACCGTGCTTCCTTCGCAAAGTTTTTTGTTTTCAGAAATTCTTCCCGAAAAAGGAATTTTCATGCCGGCGCGTTGTGCGAATTCTTTGGGTGCTTTCGCGGCGGAAGAATTTAAGCTGGATTTTTCGGGAGTGTACAAAGACCGTTCCAAGGATTTGGCATGGGAACTTTCGCAAAAGGAGCTTTCGCCATTCGTGAAAGGCGCGAGGAAGGCCACGGGATTTTCGTACAAAAATCGCGAAGACGGCATCTACAATTTGAAGGCCGCGCTTTCGTGCGCCAAGCAGGACGCGAAAAATTTCTTCGAGGAAAAAAAATCGCTTCTTTCGAAGGCGCAAGAAATTCTCGGAAGCGATTGCGACGTTTCGCTCGGAATTTATTTCAATCAATTTGTTTTCACGCGGAAATGGGCGGAAGCGTTTGACTTTTTGGAAACGCTCGTTCACACTTCGATTTCTTCTGGAGTGAACGTTGCGGGGTTTTCAGATTTGCTCGAAGGAAAATTCGGATTGCAAAAAATCGCGCCTTATCCTGCCGCATATTCCGGCTCGCCTTACGGCGAAAATCTCATCTCCAGCGAAAACAGCTGGATGCTGCGCTACATTCGCAAGGCAAGCGAGCGCATCGTTGACTTGGTTTCGCGCTTTCCCAACGACAGCGGATTGAAGGCGCGGCTTCTCAATTTGGGCGCGAAGGAATTGATGCTTGCGCAAGATTGCTCGTTGGTAAAAATGGTCGGCTCGCATTTCTACGCCAATTTCGCCTCGGAATATTTCAGACGTGGGGTTGTTTCTTTTTCCAACGTGTTTGATTCGCTCGGCTCGAACACCGTCAGCACGGAATGGTTTTGCGATTTGGAAAAACGCCACAAAATTTTTCCGTGGATGAATTATCGAATTTTCGCGAAAAAACGCTAGGCGAAATTTTTGATGCGGACTTCGACATTTTTTTATGCCTCGTTTCAAAATTTCAAACTGCTTCATAAAAATTTTCGCGCAATTTTTTTTCGCACTTTGCCTGAATTTTGGTTGAAAAAAAATTGGCAACAGTTTATATTTTAATAAGAGTTTCGTCGCGGAAATATAGTCCGCGTGGATTCTCGTTTTTCAATAGCTCGAAACGCGCGCGAATGTCGCGACGGTTTCGTCTTTGCAAGTTCCCGCTTTGCCTGAACTTGCATATTTTATTTGTGCGCTTCGCAAAAATTTCCGAACGCGCGCAAAAAAGTTTTTCGTGGAATTTAAATTTCGCGAATGTTTTTGGAGGAAATTTATGACGAAGGAACAGAAGGACAAGGCCGCGAAAATTTGGGACGATGTAAAAGGCGGACTTGAAAAGGGCTATGCCGCGTCAAAGAAGGGTCTTGCGAAAGCAGGTGTCGCGATTCAGAAATTCAGCGACAAGAGCGTCGTCGCCGTCGAAAAAAAACAGCTTGAGGCGAAGCGCAAAAAATCCTACGCGCGGCTCGGCGAAATCGCGGCGAAAAAACTTTCGGCAAAAAACGCATCCCCGATTTCTGCTTCGGACGAAGATGTTGCGGCGTTGCTCAAGGAAATTGCCGGCTTCAATAAAGAAATTGCAAAATGTGAAAAGCAGCTGAAAGAATTCGAGACTGACGGAAAGAAATCTTCAGAAAAGCCTGCGGCAAAAAAACGTACCGAAAAGGTGGCCGAACATTAAGGCGTGAATGCGAGGCTGTGCGCTGAAAAAAAATGAAAAAAAGTTGAAAAATTTTTTGGAAAGTGCTTGACAGGATTTAGCGGATGTGGTAGGATTGCTTCTACCGCCCGACAAGAGGGCGAGGTCATTGAAAGGGACAGGGAAGGGAAAGA
>JAAVAP010000008.1 GCA_014804005.1 Treponema sp.
CCCGACGGAAGCTATACGGCGTTTCATCATTATTCCATGCGGCAGGCGATTTCCGAAGGATTTATTTTGGACGTGCTCCAGAATTACAGCACGATAGAAAATACGTGGGAAATCGCGAAAAAGATAAAAGAAAATCCCGAATACGAAGAAACGCCGGCAATGGTAGCGATCCGCAAGTACCAGAAAAACCACGAACATGTGATGCAGCAGAAAGTGGAAATTATCGTCGAGCAGTTCAGGCAGGTGACGCTCTCCAAGTTGGGCGGAAAAGGCAAGGCGATGGTCGTCTGCTCTTCGCGCCTGCACGCCGTAAAATACTGCCGCATGATAAAAGAGTATTGCAAAAAGAAAGGCTATGACGATATGTATCCGCTTGTCGCGTTTTCAGGCACGGTCAAAGAAGGTGATGCTGAATATACGGAAAGCAAGCTCAATTCCACCGACGACTTGACCATAAGCGAATCGCAGCTGCCCGACTATTTTGCGAGCGAATCGTACAATGTGTTGGTCGTCGCGGACAAGTACCAGACAGGATTTGACGAGCCGAAACTGCATACCATGTTCGTGGACAAGGCGTTGCGCGGAGTCAAGGCGGTGCAAACGCTTTCGCGGCTCAATCGGACTTGCAAGGGCAAAGTGGACACCTACATCCTTGACTTTGTGAACTCGCCCGAAGTGATTGAAAAATCGTTCCAGACATTTTATGAGGACACCAAACTTGTGGGCGCGTTGGACGTAAATACAGTCTATACTTACTACGACAAGATAATGAATTTTTCGCTTTGGTCCGATGACGACGTGGAAAAATTTGTCACGCAGTATGCCAAAAAAGGAAAGCAGAAAGAAAAAGACTTGGGCAGGATAGCCGCCTGCGTCAAGACGGCGGTGAACGGCTATGGGTATCTCGCCCCCGAAAAACAAGATGCGTTCCGTTTGTCGCTCAAAAACTTTTTGCGCTTTTATGCCTACGTCACGCAAATCACGAGGATGTTCGACACGGAGTTGCATAAGTCATATCTGTTCTGCGAATACCTGTTCCGGCTTTTGCCCAAGCGTCCGCATGAAAGAATCGACCTTGACGATCAAGTGATGCTGGTAAACAGCAAACTCACGGAAACATTCAGCGGTTCTATCGAATTGAAAAAAGGCGAAGGTGCGGCGATAAAGCCCGAAAGCAAATCAGTTGCCAAGCGCAAAGTCGAGAAAAAAGACTTGCTCGAAAACATCATCGAAAAAATAAACCTGATGTATCAAGGGCAGTTTACCGACAGCGACAGAGTTATTGTGGAAACGATTTTTGACAAGATCTTCAATGAAAGCAAGATGCTGCGGAAACATGCGCAGAACAGCGACGAAGAAATGTTCGTCCGAAGCATCTTCCCTGATGAGTTTGAAAAGGTAGCGGAAGATTGCTATACCAAATCCATGGACAGTTTTGCAAAACTCTTTGAAAACAAAGAATTCTACGAGCGAGTCATGGCGGAAATGGCACGGGCGGTGTACTACAGCTTGAGGAACAAGAGGGGGTGAGGAAACGCCCGCAGTCCGACATGGCAACGAGCCATTCATATTCATGCGACCGTCACCGCTTCGCTTGCTGTCAAAACCGAATCCTCTATGAAATCCGTCCAAAAGATACAGTGTTTTCGTCCAAAAGATACTATCTTTTGGTCTGAAAGATACAGTGTTCTGGGGGTAAAAGATACAGTCTTTTGGATAAAAAGATACAGTGTTTCGGACCGAAAGATACTATCTTTTACCCCTAAAAGCACCCCTTTTTGACCCGAAAGATACAGTGTTTTGAACAGAAAGATAGTGTCTTTTAAACACCTCCGCTTGCAGTTCCTGCCGCCCGCGTGAAAGCGAAAATTTCTATGAAGAAAGACTTTGAAATTTTTTATAAATGCGGAAAGTTTTTTATATATTAAGTAGATTGGTTATTTGAAATGTTTTTAGGGAAGACTGACGTTTAGATGATTTTATTAAATGCTATAATTTGATAGCAAGGAAAAATTTAATATGAAGTACAAATGTTTATATCGAGAGAATCCCCAAGATAAAAAAATTCCTGGAAAGTACTATCCTTATCCAGTCTACGAGAATACCATAGACACGAACGATTTCGTCGCAGAGATATCACATGCCACTTCTTTGACACCAACAGATGTCCGATCCGAGTTCTTGATGTCTGTTTCAGAGCCAGCCTCTGAAACAGACTGAGTTTTCAACAGGCGCACGTCTTGTGATGTGCATGATTTTTCCAATCTCAATATTCAAAAACAAAAACAATCGTTTCGTTCGAGGCGAGCAAATTTGCGATTGGAATTTCTTGCGATAAAATTTTTCCGTTTGGGCAAACAAAGTCCACTTTGAATTTTCCCGAAAGCAATTCGCTTGCCACACCTTCGCCGTAAATTTCCGAAAGCAAATCTTCATATTCCTCGGCGGCCATTTCTTCGCCCGTAACGAGCGGCGACATCAAAATTTCGGCGAAAGTTTTCAGCGTGCTTTCATCATGCAAAAGTGCCGCCCGCAAAGATTTTGCGCCGAGCGAAAAAACGACGCGCTTTTTTCCGCCGGGCATTTCTTCTTGCGATAAACATTCTTTCGGAAATCTTGCGATATTTTTGATTTTCGCGTTTGCGATAAAATTATATGCTTTTTCGGATTTTCTTTGAATCGTCACTTGCGATTGGGAAAAATGCTGCGCGCTCAATTCGTCTTCGATTTTTTTCGTGTCGATGATTTGCGATAAATCGAAATTTTGCGATTGATTTTGCACATCNNCGATTGCGGCATTTTCNGAAAATTGNGCGGAAATTTGCGACAAATCTTCCAGTGCGCAAACCAATTTTTCGCCGAAAATCGAATTGAATTCCAGCGAAAAANTTTTGTCGGANTTTGCGATAATTTTCAAATTCGCGGGGCATCCGCAAAAAATNAATGANATTGTGAAAATTGCGATAAAATAAAAAATTGTTGTTGCGAATTTGCGATAAAGTTTGCTCAAAAAATTGCGTTGTTTCATAAAATCCTCGCTTGCGATAAAAATCAAAAAGGCGATTCATTCAAATAAAATTCGGCATTTCATTTTTCAGTTTTCTTTGCGCGCGGCTTTTTGGTTTCCTTGGATTTGTCCTCGAGCTCGGCGCAATGTTTTTCTGCGTTCACGATTTCGTAGAATTCCTTTCCGTCCATCGTTTCGATTTCAAGCAAACGATTCGCGATGTATTCTGTCAAAGTTTTGTGTTTTTTGATGATTTCCAAAACGTGCTTGTAGCGTTCGTTCACGATTCGCGCGATTTCTTCATCGATGAATTTTTGTGTTTCCTCGCTGAATTCACGTACCAAAACCGGCTCGCTTCCGCTGTTTCCCAAAACACCTTTTCCGAGAGTCATGTTCTTGAATTTTTCGCTCATTCCGAAATCCACGATCATCCGCTTGATTGTGTCCGTGGCGTGCGCGATGTCGTTCG
Source organism: Treponema sp. (assembly GCA_014804005.1). Classification (GTDB taxonomy): domain Bacteria; phylum Spirochaetota; class Spirochaetia; order Treponematales; family Treponemataceae; genus Treponema_D. The sequence continues at coordinate 3,477 of JAAVAP010000008.1, forward strand.
ACGCTCCCGTGGAAATGTCGCCCAAAATCACTTCTTCTGCGGCGCGTCCGCCAAGCATCGTGTCCACTTCGTTGAGCATGTCTTTNCGCGTCCTGAAATTNTTTTCCTCTTGTTCGCGNTATTGCGTGAAGCCGCCGACNCCGTGGCTTCTCGGAACNACNGTNATTTTGTTCACNGGNGGATANTCCGGAGTGAANGCGCCCACNAGCGCGTGTCCNGTTTCGTGAACNGAAACNAGGCGCATTTCNTTTTCGTTGTCNTTGCGNGANTTCTTTTTNAGNCCGATGCTCACTTTGTCGATNGCTTCGTCAAANTCGGACATNNTGACTTTTTTGTGCCCNTTGCGNACNGCGAGCAANGCGGCTTCGTTCACGACGTTNGCCAAATCCGCTCCGGCAAATCCTGTCGTGCCNTGCGCCAANGATTCGAAATTNACGTCGCNGTCGATTTTCACGTTNTTGGAATGGATTCTTAAAATTTCCTCGCGGCCTTTTACGTCGGGCTTTTCAACGGGAACATGGCGGTCAAATCGGCCGGGGCGCAAAAGCGCGGGGTCGAGAATGTCGGCGCGGTTNGTGGCGGCCAAAATTATCAAGCCTTTTTCGTTGTCGAATCCGTCCATTTCCACGAGAAGCTGGTTCAAAGTCTGCTCGCGCTCGTCGTTGCCGCCGCCAAATCCTTCCATNCGGTTTTTTCCAAGCGCGTCAATTTCATCTATAAANATGATGCAAGGAGCTTTTTCTCGGGCGGTGCGGAACAAATCCCGGACGCGGCTCGCGCCAACGCCCACGAACATTTCCACGAAATCCGATCCCGAAATCCTGAAAAAAGGAACGCCCGCTTCGCCAGCCACCGCGCGGGCGAGCAAGGTTTTTCCCGTTCCTGGAGGTCCAACGAGCAAAACGCCTTTCGGAATTTTTCCGCCGATGTCCGTGTATTTTTTCGGCTCTTTCAAAAAGTCAACCACTTCGACCAACTCTTCTTTTGCTTCGTCCACGCCGGCGACATCGGAAAAGCGCGTTTTCACTTTGCCTTCCTCCACGGCCTTGCTTTTTCCTCCGCCGATTCCGAAAAGGCTTCCCATTCCGCCCGAGCCGCTGCCCATTCTGCGGAAGATAAAATANTAAATAAGCGCGATCANNCCAATCGGCAAAAGGATGTTNAGGACGAGCTGAAGAATGTAATTTCCTTGNTGCCGAATGACTTTGTACTTTACGCCTTTTTCGTTGAGGAGTTTGAGGAAATCNTCCGTAAGAAGTCCGACGGTTTTAAAGTCGGGACGCCTTCCTTGTGGAAAAAATCCGACGTTTAAATCTCGTGAATCGCCGCCATTGTTTTCCTGCGTATATCCGTAAAAATAGCTGTCGCTTAATTCGACTTCCTTTATAGTTCCGTTTTCCACGAATTTGCGGAATTCCGAAAATTCCACGAGCGCGTCGTTNGTTCCGGAAGAAAAGGCGCGCACGAAGCCCAAGACCAAAATCACGCACAAAATTATGAGCCAAAACGGAAAACGCGAATTTGGAGTGCGGTCGCGGTTTCCGTCGTCATCGGCGGAAAGTTTGAAAAAATCGAATTCGTCTTTTTCCGTTTTCTTCTTTTTTTCATTGCCGTTTTTCTTTTCTTCTGCCATTCCTAAAATATACACAAAATCTTCTTTTTATTCTAGATAAATTCCACAAAATGTTGAAAAAGTTCCGCTCGTGAACGCCGGAAACGANCTGGGGTTTTGCGTNGCGGATTTGACGCTTTTATGCGAGGCGTTTCCAAGTGTTTCACCGCCTTTTGTTTTCGGGCGCGGCGACTTTTCGCAATGGCATGCGTTCGCTGCGGTGTTCAACGTATTTTCCGCTGACGACGCGCGTAGCAACTTGCCGCAGAATTTTTTCCGAAACTTCGTCGGCAATATTTGCGAATTCCGTCCTGACCGAATCGCGTACCACGACATTCAACCGCTTGTCGAATTCAAAGTCCGTGTCGATGTCGCTGTAAATTTCCGAAGGCTTTTTGCCAAATATGTTGCAAAGCCCGCAAAGCAAGTCGTCGCTTATTCCTGTTTTNCCGCTTTCAATATTCGCGATATGTGAAGTTGATTTTTCTAATTTTTCCGCGAGCGTTTCCTGTGTGAAGCCTTTTTCCTCGCGGAATTTTTTTAAATTTTTTGCCACCGTTCGCCTTATACTCTCAACCGTAGTCATAGCACTAAAATAAACTATCGATTTTGTTTTATGAATAGTTTGGAAATCGTGGAACTATGATTTTCACAAACATCGCTTNGTTTGAATTCTGCAACGCCTTTTTGGGATAAAATCTTCCAAACAAAAAGCCCGCTTTTTGCGGGCTTTTNGTTTTNTAACTTTTGTTTAATTCANCTTTANTAATTTTCCGGCTTGAGTTGGAAATANGCTTTGGGATGGTCGCAAACCGGGCANACTTCCGGCGCTTCCTTTCCGATGCAAATGTGGCCGCAATTTCGGCACTGCCAAATTTTTTCGCCGTCCTTGCTGAAAACCAATTCCTTCGTNACATTGTCGAGCAATTTNTTGTAGCGTTCTTCGTGCTCTTTTTCGACTTTTGCCACGCCTTCGAATTTTTTAGCGATGTCCTCGAAGCCTTCTTCGTGTGCGGTTTTTGCGAATTCCGCGTACATGTTCGTCCATTCATAATTTTCGCCAGCCGCNGCGTCCTTGAGNTTTTCCGCCGTTGAATTTATTTCGCCGCCATTCAANAATTTGTACCACATCTTGGCGTGCTCTTTTTCGTTTTCGGCAGTTTCCAAAAAAATCGCGGCAATCTGTTCGAAACCTTCCTTNTTTGCTTTGCTTGCAAAATAAGTGTACTTGTTGCGCGCNTGAGATTCTCCCGCNAACGCCGCCTGCAAATTCGCNTCNGTTTTTGAGCCTTTCAGATTCATAATTTCCTCCTGTGGAATGAATTTAAAAATATGATAACGTTTTTTTCGGAAAAATCAATAGGTAAATTGAAATATCCGCAAGTTTTGCAATTTTGGAAGACTTGAATTAAACTTTTGACCTTTGTTCTTCTATAAAAATGCCGATATTTTTTAGAAGCCCTTAATCGCGAGGCATGCGATCAGAAGCAGGCTCGTCGGGAGGCGGGGTTCGTGCTGAAAAAAAAGTTGAAAAAAAGTTGAAAAATTTTTTGGAAAGTGCTTGACAGGATTTNGCGGATGTGGTAGGATTGCTTCTACCGCCCGACAAGAGGGCGAGGTCATTGAAAGGGACAGGGAAGGGAAAGAACGCGGGGCGACCCGCGGA
>JAAVAP010000009.1 GCA_014804005.1 Treponema sp.
AAGGACAAAATGCACTCCATTATGCCGCATCGTATCCAGCTCCCTATAAGACTATAAAACTGCTAATCGACAACGGTGCAGATTTTACCATGAGAGATGTGGACGGAAGGACACCGTATAACTTGTATCTGTACAACAGTCCAGACAAATTTCATTCGAAGACAGCGCGTCTGTTTCGAGAAATCAGTGGTTTACGATATTGATTTGTTGACAGGAGGACAAATTGACGAGAAGAAAACCGTACAGCGAAATCACTGCGGGAAGCCAGCGGGGCGCAGTAGTGATTTATGTGGCTTGCGCACTTTCCAAAACACAATCACGTGCATTTACTTTGTTTTAAAAATCCGCTATAATTTNGCTATGAGAATTTCTTCTGGCCCGCACGAACTTTCGGGCAGCATAACAGTTCCNGGCTCAAAAAGCCACACGATTCGCGCGCTCATCTTGTCCGCTTTGGCGGAAGNCACGTCGCAGATTTTGAATCCTCTCNGCAGCGCGGATTGCTTGAGCGCGGCCGANGCCGTTCCGCTTATAGGCGCGAAAATCNAATTCACTTCGCCGCAAAAATGGCTNGTTTTCGGCGCGGGNAAAAANGCGCATCTTCCNAGCGATGTCGTGAACGTNGGAAANTCAGGCTCGCTTTTATATTTTCTTTCGCCNGTGTGCGCCACGTTNGAAGGCTGGAGCNTTTTCACNGGCGANCAAAGCATTCGGCGAAGGCCAGTTTTTCACGTTGTGGATGTGATTCGGCAAATGGGCGCAGAGGCGGAATGCGCGATTCCACAAAGCAAATGTTGCCCCCTCCTTATAAAAGGTCCTGCCGACGGAAAAAAAATTGTTCGCACGGAAGGCTCGATTTCAAGCCAGTACATCACGGGAATGATGCTCGCAGCGTTGCGGATGAAAGACACGCTTCGAATTGAATTGAGCGATCCGAAAGAAACTCCGTATTTGACGATGACAAAAATTTGGCTTGAATCTTTCGGCGTGAAAGTGGAAATGTCGAGCGACTTCAAGCAGATTTCAGTTACCCCTCCCACAGAATTGCTCGCGCACGATTGCGTCATTCCAAGCGATTGGGAAGGAGTGGCGTTTCCGCTCGTCGCCGCAATTTTGACGAACAGCGAAATCAAAATCGAAAACGTGGATTTTTCGGGAAGCCAAGGCGACGACAAAATTGTCGATGTTTTGAAATCGCTCGGCGCGGACATCGAAGAGGACAAATCGCATTCTTCGCTCATCGTTCGCGGCGGAAAATTTTCAAAATTGAAAAATCGCGGAAGGCTTTCCACGGAAAATCTTCCGGAAAAAATTCTGCGCGTTGCAATTTCGGATTTTCCCGACGCGATTTGCGCGCTCGCTGTGGCGGCGTGTTTTGCGGAAGGAACTGTGATTTTCGAGGACGCTTCGGTTTGCCGGCGAAAGGAAACGGACAGGATAAAAGTTTTGAAAGACGAATTGCAAAAACTCGGCGCGGATTTGGAAGACGGCGTGGACGAGCGCGGGCGCGATTTTTTGGCGGTGCACGGAAAAAGTCCGCTCAATGCCGACGGCTCTGCGAACCCGAATTTCAATTTGCACGGCGGAACGGTGGAAAGTTACGACGACCACAGAGTCGCGATGGCGGCCGCTTGCATGGGACTTGCTTTGCCCGCGCACGAAAAAATCATCGTGAACAATGCCGAATGCGCCGCAGTTTCATTCCCGAATTTTTACGATGCGATGAACAAGCTCGGCTGCGGCTTTGAAGAATGCTAGCGTGTCGCAAGCCTCGTGGCAATCGTTTTGCGGCCGCCGCTTCCATTGCGTACGGACGCGACCATTTCTATTCCTCGAAAAGTTTTCTGCATTCCAAATAAAATCTTTTTTCCGAAGCCTCTCCCATCGAAAAACTTTTTCGCGGAAGCGGCCCGCGTTCGCGAATTGTCTTGAAAAAACTTTCTTTGGCGACAGGCGGAAGCAAAATCCCCACGGCGGATTTTTTTTCGACGAGAGCGAAAATTTCTTGCGCACCGTGAATGTAGTCGATTGAGGCTTCGTTTCGCGATTTGAGAAATTCGTCCAGCGCGGGCTGCAAATGGCTCACAGCCAAATCCTTTATTTGTGTTTCGAGCATGACGAATTTTTTCTCGCCGTTTTCAATAAATGCAAATCCGAAATTCGCCGTAGAATTTTTCACGCAGCGTTCAAGGCTTTCGGCATCCGCGATTTCTTTTTTTTCGCCGCCCAAATTTTTTTGNAGGAATTCAATCATCGCGTTTGCNTCGGCATTGAAAATCGCGCGGTGAATCGGCTCGAANGTCAAGCCTTCGTCATAAAGATTCACGATTTCCAAAAGCGCGTAGCGCACGGGACTTTTCGCGATTTCNTCTTCGCTCGCGCCGNTTTGCAAAAGATTTTTTTTGTGCTCTTCCCAAACTGATTTCGCGGTGGCAAGNGAATGGTTTCCNTCGCCCACGGCAAAAAGAAACGTGCCTTTTTCGTCGGTGCATTCGCCGTAAAGTTTTTCGAGCGCGGCGTTCACAAAATCCAAATCCNNTTCGNCTTTCACCGCCCAGCCTTTTATGCTTCCGCCTTGCTGCATCAAATTGCCTGAATAAATCGGAAGTCTCNGANCGCGACTTTATTTTTTCGCCGAGCGATTCAATCAAAATGTGGCGCGCGTCGTTCGCCAAAAGCATTATGTGCGGAGTTTCGAGCGGCGCGTTTCGGCGGATTTCCATGCGCGGCGGAATGCGTTCCAAAATTGTCGCCTCGGTCGCGCGGACGAGCGCGTTTGAAAAAGGCTTCCATTCGTAGCAGTCCAAATCCAGCGCGACGACAAGCCCTTTCCTTGTGCGACCGTAAGAAGTGGTGCGCTCAACGTAAACCATTTGCCTTTGCGGTTCGGCAAAAACGCCGCCGCGCAAATATTCTTTCATCGTGGATTTTATTTTCGCGATACGCTCGGATTTGTTCGCGTCGTTCAAATAGGCTTCGGGCAAAATCAAGTTCAGCGTGGAATTTTTTTCCGCGCAATTTTTTTCGGCTTGCGTCCAATATTCGCGATCCTGCGTGTACTGGTCGCACGCCACCACCGCCCAAGTTTCAGTTTCAATTTTTTTCGGCAAAAGAATTTCGGGAACNGCGATTCCGAATTTTTCAAAATTTTTCATGGCGAAATTATATCACGGATTTTNNTTTTGCGCTACATCACTCGGCTCAAAATCATAAACAAAATNGTTCCGCCNAAAATCGAAATCATCGAATTTTTTTTCCAAANNTGAAGCAANACCACGGCNGCGAGCGCGATGAAATTCGGCGCGCCAAANGGTCGCNCGGCAAAATCCAAATCCTTGAAACAATAGACAAGAAGAATCGCGATGATAAGCGGCGGCAAAGATTTTTCCACGAACTTGAGCGCNGCAGGAACTTCGCGCTTNGAAAAAATCAAAAATGGAAACGCGCGATAAAAAATCAAAATCANCGCCGTAAAAATTATTGTCTGGAAAACCACATTCAGCGAACTCATTTTCACTCCATTTTAAAATTGAAAATCCAAGGCAAAATCAGCGCGCAAATCGACAATTNAACTTGAAGCCAAAAATTCGTGCGACATTCCAACGCAGTTTTTTATGCNCGATTCACATTGCTTCATAAATTTTTGAGGCGAGCAAAAGTTCGGGATGATATTCAAAATGCATNTTATCCCAAATCGCCCAGCGGCCACCCCAAATAAATCCTTCGTCTTCGAAAGCCTTCACGACGGCGGAAGGCGGCAACCAGCGATCCGCAAGCGGNATCATCATCCAGTCNTCNTTGCCCTTTTGCTTTTCGTAATTCCAATAAACGATTTTGTTTTCCCAACCGCGCGGCAAAATATCCAACGCGATTCCGTAACTGTGAAATGATTTTGTCGGAGCGTCGCGAATCTGCCGCCAATTATATCCCCAACACCTTCCGAGCGTCCGCAAAAACTCCGCCACTTCCGCGTCCGTTTTGCCCAATTCATAAACNTTGGCTTCCACGCGATCAACAACTTCGCCAACCATGCGATTCACGCTGAGCGGCTTTTCCCAAAGCGTCATGTTGCGCAAATGCGTTTCGGTTGAACGCCGAGTGAAAGAATCATAAATCGCATCGAAAATAAATTTTGANGAAACCTTGCCGTTCTTGCGATTTTCGTTGGAACCATAATTTCGTATTCGTTGCTTTTCTTCTTCAGTGAAATCCGAGGGATCGCGCAATTTGCGCTGATAATTGTAAATCACGCGCGAATAATGGTCGCGATTCGAAAGTTCTTCCTTGGGCAAATACAAGCCGTCGCAATAATAAAGAATCGTCGTCTTGCCGTAGGAAGTCACCAAAAGTTTCATATCGTCAACTTCATCGTCATATTCCAATTTGAATTCCGCAAACGGATACGCTTTGCAAAAAATATAAAATTCGTCATTNATAGAAAGCTGGCGAACTTTTTGATTTGATTGTTTTTGCGATTCCGAGTCAACATTTTCCTGATAACAAAAATTGAGAGTGGCAGAAAACAAAATCGGACAAAAAACGAATGCCATCAAAAAAATGTAAACGCGTTTCATTTTCGCTCCAAATAAAATTTGAGTTGCATAACAATTTTTTTAATTAAGTCCAAAGGAAACAGCAATTTCCGAGGAACTTAATTTCGCCTACATGAGCGGAAGTTTCGTTACCAGCGCAAACATCGCCTTTTAATCACATCAAATATCCACGAGCATTTGTTTGCCGGCAAACAAATGCTCGGCAAGCAGCGCAATGCGCTTGACTTGAGCGTGCTGAAATAACCTGCCTTCGCTAGCGCGCCCTACGCAAACGGACGCGCTCGATGTCTTCGCAGAAAAGCTCGCGCAAATCGTTCAAGCCAAGCGCCATCAAAGCCATTCTGTCAATTCCGATTCCCCAGGCCGCAACTTGAACGTCTTCCGGGATTCCCATCGGCTTTGTAACTTCCGGCCGGAAAATGCCCGAGCCGCCCAGCTCAAACCAGCCCAATTTCGGATGCTTGATGTGAACTTCAATGCTTGGTTCGGTAAAAGGAAAATATCCAGGAACGTACTTCACTTCTTCCGCGCCTGCCACTTCCACCGCGAACATTTCAAGCATTCCAAGCAGCGTCCGCAAATTCACTTCCTTTCCGAGAATGATTCCTTCGGTTTGATAGAAATCGCTCAAGTGAGTCGCGTCCACTTTGTCGTAGCGGAAACATCGAACTATGCCGAAATATTTTCCGGGGATTTTCGCCTTGTGCATTTGATGCGCGGAAAGAACTGTGCCTTGGCTTCGCAAAATCAGCCGCTTCGTGAATTCGCGGTCAAACTGATAATTCCAGCCACGGCTTCCAGTGTCGCCGCCATCGCTGTGAACGGCCGCCACATTCCCAAGATACGGCTCTTCAATGCTTTTCGCGTGAGTGGGATTTTTTATGCGATAAACGTCGTGAATGTCGCGGGCGGCATGGAATTGCGGCATAAAAAGCGCGTCGCCATTCCAAAACTCGGTTTCCACGAGCGGCCCGTCGAATTCCTCGAAGCCGAGCGAACAAAGCCTGTCCTTGACGCTTTCCAAAAACTGGACGTAAGGATTCGTGCGCCCCGGAATGATTCGCGCGGGCGGAACGGAAATATTGTATGCGCGAAAAGTTCCGCGCTTCCATTCTCCGCTCGAAAGCATTGTCGGAGTGATTTCACCAATTTCATTTCCAGTGATGCCCGCGCTTTTCAAAGCCTCCGCGATTTTTTCGAACGCCTGCTGGAGTTTGTATGTCACGGTTTCGCGCTCAATCGTGCGGAACGGAGTTTCGCTGATTCCGCGCTTTTTNGTGAGAGTCGCCATCACTTCGATTTCGGACTTCGACAAATCCGCCGCATCAAGCGTGGCGTTTTCCGCAGCCATGGCTTTTTCAATCAAATTCTTCGCCACNGAAATTCTTTCGGGCAAAGGCGCACCGAAATATTCGGCTTTNTTTTCGCCGTTCAGTTTGAGAACGCCGTCTTTTGAAAGCGCGCCGAACGCCGAGCCAACATCCTTGTTTTCAATNCCGAGGGCGGCGGCGATTTCGGGCAAGGTTTTCGCGCCCTGCTCTTTGAGAAGNGAAACGATTTTTTCTTCNACAAAACCTTCGNCGTGAACTTTGCGACCAAATTCGCTCAGCTCAAAATAAGTGTGCGGCGTGCGCTTCACTTCCGCCAAAAGCCGCTTTCCTGCAAGCCAGCTGAATGCCTGATTCGCATGTCCCGCNTTGTAGCCCAACTCCGCCTGAAGNTTTGCCGCCGTCAATTCGTCATCGAGTCCGTAACGAAGCAAAACCTTCGTCTCGAGCGGATGAAGGTTTTTGATTATGTTAGAGATATCCATTTTTAAAGTTTAATTCCTGTATTTAAAACCNGCGGCAAAAAATTGCCACCGATTTTAATTTCGAGTTTTCAAAAACTCGCCTATCAAATTTGCTCGCGCAAATGATTTTAAATTCCTCGGAAACTTTTCTCGCAACGAACAGCGCAAGTCGAGTTTCCGACAATTTTCCGCGAACTTAAATTTATTCCTGGTCTTCGCTTACCACGTCGAATTTATTCCGCGTCCTGTCAAGGAATTTCACGTGCGACATATAGGTTGCCCTTTTCAAGCCGCGAGAATCCTTTTTGTAGGAAGTGCGATCCTGTTTGAGATACTTGTAGCTGAGATATCCCTTTTGAATCATAAAGTCGTTCAAGCATTGGTGAATCGTTTCGCGCGCCTCGTCCTCTTTGAAGGAAACTTCAAGGCAAGTGTAATAAATGCGCACTTCGTCCAAGCCTTCGGTATACTCGATTCTGACTTGAGCCGTCTTGTTCTGCACATGCTGATCCTCGGGAACGATTGTCTGAACCGACATATCCAACGACGCGCCGCCGTCATCCTGCGCAAACGCAAAAGCAGAGAGCATTGCCACCGCAAAAACAACAAAAATTTTTTTCATAATGAAACCTCCTAAAACTGGCTGTATTCTATTATTTTACCGATTTGCAGAAAAAAATCAAGTTGAATTTGATATTTTCCCGATTTTATCAATATTGCCGGAACTTTGTTCACGAGCACTTTTCCCGTAATTCGCTTCGGCTTGTTTTTCACGATTTTCCTGAAATACGTCCGCACCGCGTCTTTCAACGCGTTTTCCGCCGCCTCTTGAATTCCTTCAAAGCCTTTGGAAACGTCACCGCCGCCCAAGCCCAAAATGCGCGGATTTTTTATGTCGGACCACTGATTGTAAGAAATGATCATCGCATCGCTTCGCTCGAACGAAACCCAGCAGTGAACCTTGCTTTCGTCAAACCATGGATTTTCGTATTTGATGAATTTCGTCTCGTTTTCAAACGGACGGATTTCTTTAAACTCGAAAAATTCTTTTACGCCGCGCGCTTTGTCGGAAGGCGTGTAGTCGAACTCCCAGCCATAGACCATTCCGCCAAGCAAAAACGGCGTGATTTTTTTCATCTCGCGGACGGCATGCGCAAAAATCGGCTCGTCGTAGTCAATCGAAACCGAATTCGATTCCGTTTCGCCGTCCACTGGATGCAAGCCGGGATAAGCGTCCAATTCCGCCCAAAGCGGAAGCCGGATTTTTCTTTGGAACGAAACTTCTTGCGCGAAAATCGTTCCGAAAAAAACGAGGAAAATAAATTTTATCGCCAGGCGTTTTTCCATACTTTTATCGGATTGATTCCAAATCGTGCCAAACAATAAATCCATGCGGCGGCAAATCCGCTCAAATGAGTCAAATGCGCCACGCCCTGATTTCGCCCGAACATTTCGTCAAAAATCGAAATGCCGGCATAGATTACAACCAAAAGCGGCGCGGGCACAGGAACAATTCCAAATATAAAAACGCGCGAAGTGGGGAAAATTACAGAAAAAAGCAAAAGCACCGAATAAACCGCGCCGCTCGCGCCAACAAGCACCACGCCCCAAACGCCGCCCAAAACATAAAGCACGAGCGAAAACGCGCCGCAGACAATTCCGCACAAAATGTAAAAAAGCAAAAATTCGTTCGAGCCGATTTTCCTTTCGCAAATTGTTCCGAAAATCAAAAGTCCGAACATATTGCTTATCAAATGCGTCCATGAGCCGTGCATGAACATATAAGTGAAAATCTGCCAATAGCAATGACCGCGCACGAACAAAATTGGCTGCAAGCCATATTTCATCGTCATTTCGTAACTGCGGCCGCTGCCCGTAAAAACGAACGCAAGCACGTTCAGCGCAGCCAAAATTATCGTGGCGTAATAAAAATTGTAAGGAAGCCTTTTGCGAAGAATGTTTGCCATAATTATTTTTCTTTCGCGGAAGATTCGCCGGAAGCGGACGCGGCGCTGTTTCGAACCTGTTCGTCGGCAAAAGTTATTCTGTTCCTGCCGTTGTTCTTGGAAACATACAAGGCTTGGTCGGCCTGTTCCACCAATTCCTTCGCGTTTTTAACAGGATTCACATCGACATTGTAAACGGAAACTCCGCCCGAAATCGTAACATGCATGTATTGACCTTCGTAGACAATTTCCATTTTTTCGACGTTCTTCCGAATTCGTTCGGCAACCGCGAGCGCACTTTCCTTGTCCGTGTTCGGAAGCATCACAGTGAATTCCTCGCCGCCATAGCGACTTGCCACATCCTGCTGGCGAATGCTCGACCTGATGATTTTTGAAACCGCAATCAAAACATAGTCGCCGCAAGCGTGTCCGTAAGTGTCATTGAAACTTTTGAAATGGTCGATGTCGAACATAATCACGCCCACTTCCAAATTCTGCGCGATGGACTGATCAAGTCTGTCGGAAAGCACGTTGAAAAAGAAATATTTCAATTTCAAATGCGTCATCATGTCGGTGGAAGAACGTTCCAAAAGCGTGGCGTTGCTGATTGCCATGCTGACGAGAGAAGCAATCGTTATGATTTGGCTCAAATCGTATTCGCTGTAATCCGTGCCGTGTCCCAAATCCATTCGTTCCGCCAAAAGCAGAATTCCATTGATTCGATTTTTTTGAAAAAGCGGCACAACCAACGAAGGCTTGAGCGAATAAATTTCTTCGAGGCTTTCGTCGGGCAGCGCGAGTTTCAAATCCGCGACGGAAAAAACTTTTCCAGTCTGAGCCAAAAATTCAATCAAAGGATGGCTGTACGGAATGACATATTCAATTTCGCTGTCCAAATCCATTCCCGTGTAATTTGTTCCCAAAATGAAATTGCTGCTTTCCACATCGTCAAGCACGAAAATGCCCGCACCCAAAACATGCATTTGGCTCATGCAAGTATAAAGAATCGATTCGACGAGCGAGGCAAAATCCAGCGTAGAACAAAGCGAACGCGCGATTTCCAAAAGTTGCTGCGCATCGTAAAGACGCTTTTCGTAATCAGAAGCAATTTCTATTCCAGTTTTTTCTTCCATAATTTTTCTTCCTTCAAAATTAAGCGTCGCATTAAGTTCGCCTAAAAGTTCAAGTTCAAAATCGCCAGCGACAATTTCGAACATTCCGAAATCAACATACCTTGACGCAAGCGTCGGGGTATGAAACCCTCCGCACGAATCAGGATTCCCGATTCTACAACATTATTCCTTTTTCGCCTTTTTTATTATAACATAATTTTTAAGAATTTCAAAGAAAACTTTCCAAAGCGGAAATTGCAGTTCGAGCAAAGAGGTCGTCTCCCTGTTCCGAGAAGAAAACATAATGCTTTTCAAATTCGTAACAATTTCGCTCGAAGAACGTTTCGCGTCCTGCAAAAAGTCGCCCAAATCGGCGTGAAGCGTATTCAGCAAACTGGCAGTCTTTTGAATGATTTCTTTCGCTTCGCTGTTGGCGGAATCGATAAGCGCGGTGAGTTTTCTTCCGAAATCCGAATCCCTGTGGCTGTCGTTGATGTAATTTTTTATCATGCCCACGCTATATTTTTGCCCGTCGTCAAAAGTGTTCTCGAATTGCGAAATCAAACTCATGCTGTCGTTAAGCGAATAAATCAATTGCGAAAAATTGCTTTTTTTCGTGGGATTCGTAAAAAGGCCTTCCACAACGACATCGTTCAAAAGATTGCGCAAACTTTCGCCATAATAAATCTTGAGAAAAGTTTTCAGGATTTGCAGCGGCACGACCCAAATAAAATTCGAAGGCGAATTGTTGGCGATGATTTCCACGGTTTCCTTGGAATAGCCTTTGATTGCTTCCATTTTTCCGTCTGGGAAAAGTTCCGACAATTCCTGCTTTACCTGCGAATTTTTCAGCTCGTTGCGAATGTGAAGTTCGTCGGACTGAAATTTTTCCTGAAGCTTTTCGGCGAATTTTTTGCAGACATTTTCTTCATAGCTCGCCTTTTGCGGAACGAAATTCGGATCGCCTTTCGAAAGCCGAATTAGCTTGAACAAAGTTTCGGAATCAAGCGGATTTTTGAGCACGGCGCGAATTCTGCGCAAATTCTGCAAAATTTCTTTTTTCGTGCGCGAATCATTTTCCGTGTCGTTCAAAAGCTGATTCAGAGCCAAAATAGCGTTTCCCATCGGCATCGTAATTTGAAAATCCGCGGTGAGATAATAAAGATCCATCAAAATATTTTCGAACGTAGCGAGCGGCAGCGGCTGATATTGCGGAACATAGCCTTCGTCATCTTTATGCTTGGCAAACGTATCGTCAAACAATTGCAGCGGCGTGATAAAATTGAAATGGCACAAATCCGAAAGCTGCTTGAGACTTGCCAACACGTCGTTCATTTTGGAAAATTGCGGCGTTCTCAAATCCGCCACGATTCTTTCCAATTTTTGCTTTTGCAAATCGAACAGTTTGTGTTCGCTCATATCGGAATCGCCGCTCAAAGCCTGCAAACGATTTTCATAGGAAAGCGATTCGAGGATTTCCCTGTCCTCGTCGCTGTAGCCCGTGATGATAAGTTCCTGCTCAAAATTTCGGTTGCGCTTGACATCGCCGCTTGTTATCGTGTTGTCGAGGATTTTTGAAATCGGGCGCAAATTCATATAAAGGATTCGCAACGCTTCGGCAAAATTCGGCTGCAAAAGTTCGCCTTTGTAAATTCCCGAAGGATGCATGCGAAGTTCGGATTCAAGCTTTTGCANTTTTATTCGCTTTTGCACTTCAGGCGAATTGCTATGGAAAATATTTTCGAAAAAATTTTTTATCGCCTGAATTATCGACATAGTTTCTATTGTAGCACAAAAACGCGCCTCGTGCAACTGCTTTTTGAAAAATCCGAATTTCTCGAAACAAATACCGCATNTAATGCCGCGAGCACGAAAAACGNGTCAAGNCGCAGTTNCGCAATGAATCCAAGTNAGNTCGTGCTTGTTGTANTTCAAGTGGACGACGCGGCTGTTTTCNATCGCGGCGAATTTTTCCACCGCGTCCCAATTTATTCCGCCCTGCATTTTTATCGTGCAAATCATATTTTTCGCAAGGNCGCTTTCAAGCCATTTTTGCGTCCATTCGAAAAGCCGCTCNGGATAGCAAATCACGTCGCTGAAAACCCAATCGCATTTTCCGATTTGCTCGGGCGNAAGCGTGAACGCATCGTGCGCCAAAAATTCCACGCANGGATTTTTCATCAAACGCNCGTCCAATTCCGCGCGATCCACGGCAAGAACGNNCGCGCCCAAATTCGCCAAAACCCAAGTCCATCCGCCNGGCGCGGCTCCGCATTCAAAACATCGCGTTCCNTCNCNTGGAAATTCCACGCCGAAAAAATTGTTCGCAAGCACCAANGCTTCCTGCAATTTCAAATACGCGCGGCTCGGCGGCTCAACATGATTTTCCTTGAAGACAATTTTTCCCGCCGGCAAAAANCTCGAAGTTTTCGCNCTCGCCAAAATCGTGTGCTCGTCCAAAAGNGTCCAAAGCCCGATCGGNCTTCGAGGAATTTTCACGGGAAAATCTCGCGCGGAAAAATTTATGTAAGGCAATTTTTTTTGAATCAATTCCGCNCGGCGAAAAAANTGAAATTGATAAGAAGCCCAATTCCGCTGAATGCCTTTCAGCGCNGCGGNCGCTTCNCCGATAGATTCAAANCGCANCAAAAAAGGCTCNAGCATTTGATCNCGCGCGAAAAAAATATTTTTNTNCAAATCNCAATTTTCGCAATTTTGCGCCGCAGAATTTTCCGGAAAATTTTTNAAATAAATCAACTCGCCNAAATTTTCGCAAGGCAAATCGATTTTCAATCTTTCGGCAAGTTCGGATTTTAGAAAATTTTCCGCGCCCTCGAANGGCAAAAGCGCGCGCCCCGAAATTTTTTCTACAGAAGCTGGCATTGAGAATCTACGATTTGATTTTGGGATTTTTTTTCGTCGCCGAAATTCTTGTCNAGGCGCGAAACATATTTTGNGAATTTTTCGGAATCAGGCGAACGCAAAACGGACATTCCCACGGNAGTTTTTCCGCTGTCTTCTTTTACCCAGGCAGGACAGCAAATCAAAGTGATGGANTCATCCTCGCTGTCCGAAATCTGAAGCGNAACTTCATATTCGTCTTCAAGGCGGACAGTCACGGGCAGGTTATAAAATATTTTACAACCATGCAAACTCACATCNANCAAACTGCCGCTGAGNGGAGAAAGTTCTTTGCAATGAACGCGCCCCAAAACTTCAAAGCGCGGNTNNCGGCGTTTTTCCAAGCGCATACCAAATTATGCACNAAAATCAAAACAAAGTCAAGTGCGCAAACACATGGCTTGCTACCAAGTTTCGCATGGGNGTGCCCCGCGCGCGATTTTTTCGCTTCNCTTCAAAACTCGCGCGCGGGTCGGGCTGCTACGGGTTGCGTTATCACTTCATTCCGGCCGCCGCNAAAAGCGTCGCCCGGAACGCGCTTCGCGCGCCCTCCGCATCCCTCACGCGGAAAACATTTTTGACTTATTCAATCGCATCCATTCTGGCAACNTCTTTTTCGTAGTCCACGCCTTCCACGTCGAATCCGTTCGTTACCAAAAAGTCGTGCTTGTAGCCTTCGATGTCGCAATATTCGCGCAGGTTTTCGTCGTTCACTGCCGCCATCGCTTTTTCGGCTTCCGCCTGAATGTCGTCGCGCAATTCCCAATCATCGATGCGGATTCNCTTTTCCTCATCAACAGGAACTGCGCCCATCGCGCCGTCCGCGCCAGTATAAAGCCTCTCGGCGAAAAGCCGTTCAATTTGTTCGATGCANCCTTCATGCAANCCTTTCGCTTTCATAATTTTGAAAAGAACGGAAAGGTAAAGCGAAATAATCGGAATNACCGCNCTCGAACGGGTGACAAGGCCTTTGTTCACGGAAACGTAAGCCGATCCGCCCACGGATTTNTTAAGCTGCTCGTCCAAATTGCGGGCGGTTTTTTCCAAATGCTTTTTCGCTTGGCCAATTGTTCCGTCGCGATAAATCGGATGGCTCAAAGAAGGCCCGATGTACGAATATGCCACCGTGCAAAATCCCTGCGACAAAACTCCCGCNGCGCTCAACGCGTCAATCCAAAGCTGCCAGTCTTCGCCGCCCATGACTTTTACAGTCGTTTCAACTTCCGCCTGATTCGCNGGNTCTGCGCTCGCCTCGGTGAGCTTTTCCGCCATAAAGTCCAAACATCGTCCGCCGTAGGTTTGTCCAATCGGCTTGATNACGGATTTNTACATCACGGGCGCGCCAGTTTCAGGATCGATTTTTTCGGGATCGTTGCGAACNGGGCTTGCCAAAGAATANACGAGCAAATCGATTTTGCCGCCCATTTTTTTGATTTCTTCGATTACATCCGNGCGCATTTTGTNGCTGTANGCATCGCCATTNAGCGTAACCGATTTGAGGCCGGCNTNNTGCGCCGCCTTGTCGAACGCCTTGTTGTTGTACCANCCCGGAGTGCCGCCCTTTGTTTCGGTGGCTTCCTTTTCAAACGAAACGCCGATTGNGTTCGCGCCGTATTCAAACGCCGCCGCAATTCGGCTTGCAAGTCCGTAGCCCGTGGANCAGCCCAAAACCAAAACCGTTTTNGGGCCTTTGCCGCCTTCCGCCGCNGACTTGATTCCGCGTTTTTGCTTTTGCNCCTTCACNTATTCGATTTGGCGTTCCGTGTCTTTGGCGCANCCAATCGGATGCGCGTTGATGCAAATGCTACTTCTGATTTTTGGTGTGATAATCATAATAATTTCTCCTATAAAAAGTCAAGAAAAAAGTTCGCTGGAAACTTGCCTACGGCTCGTTGCGAGTACAACTTTATTCTTCGTATTTTTTGAAAATTACGCAGCCATTGTGTCCGCCGAATCCCAACGACGCGCTAGCCGCCGCATTGATTGTGCCGTTTTGTCCGACGTTCGGAACGTAGTCCAAATCGCAGCCGCCTTCCACGTCCGGCTCGTCCAAATTGATCGTGGGCGGGAAAAATCCGTCGTTGATTGCCTTGATGCAGAACAAAGCCTCGATTGCGCCGGCCGCTCCAATCATGTGNCCCGTCATGCTTTTTGTGGAAGAAATTTTCAGATTTTTGGCATGCTCGCCGAACGCGAGTTTTACCATTTTCGTTTCGCCCGAATCATTCGCATGCGTTCCAGTTCCGTGCGCGTTGTAATATTGAATTTCTTCGGGCTTGAGGCCGGCATCTTCCAAAGCGCGCGTGATTGCCTTCGCGCCGCCAGTTCCGTCCGGGAGCGGAGCGGTNATGTGATANGAATCGCTNGACGCGCCATAGCCTGCGAATTCGGCATAGATTTTCGCGCCGCGTTTTTTGGCGTGTTCCAATTCTTCCAAAACCAAAACCGCGCTTCCTTCGCCCATCACAAATCCGTCGCGATTTTTGTCGAACGGACGGCTGGCTTTGTGCGGATCGTCATTGTAATGCGAAGAAAGTGCCTTGAGCACCATAAAGCATCCGATGCCGAATCCCGTGATCGTGGCTTCAGTTCCGCCCGAAAGACAAATGTCCACGCGGCCGCTTCGAACCATGTCCAGCGCGTTTCCCAAAGCGTCCGTGCCGCTCGCGCAAGCCGTCGCCAAAGTCCAACAAGGACCTTCGATTCCGTAAAGCATGCTGACGTTCGCCGCGCCTTCGTTCGGAATGAATTCGGGAGCGGAAAGCGGAGGAATGCGAGTGACGCCCGCGCCCGGCTCGAAATATTTTTTGAACGCCGCCTCGATGACATCAAATCCGCCGATTCCGTTTCCAATCATCATTCCGACTTTTTCGCCGGCAAGTTTTTCCTTGTCGTAGCCGGAATCCTTGATGGCTTGCGCGCTCGCCGCCACCAAAAATTGCGTGAAGCGGGCCATTTTTCGCCCTTCTTTCGAATCCACGCCAAAATCGGCGATGTCGAAATTCTTCACTTCGCCCGCCACTTGAACTTTGTATTCGGACGCGTCGAAAAGCGTGATTTTTTCGATGCCGCTTTTGCCCGCCTTGATGTTCTTCCAAGTTTCATCCACGGAATTTCCGAGCGGAGTTACCGCGCCCAAACCCGTCACAACGACTCTTCTCATATTTTCTCCAATTTAACGCAAGATTTCAATTAGATATTTTACCACGAAAAAGCAAAGAATGTCTAGCCCGAAAATCGCACAAAAAAAGCCTTTCAAGTTTAAGGAATGAACTTGAAAGGCTGAAATTTAAATCGCAAATTTACAAAATTGCAATTATTCCACGACCACGTTGATGCTGACTTCGCTTTCGCCGGGCGCGGCCTTCACCACATTCCCGTCAACTTCCGCTTTGCCGCCGACAACAGAAATCTTTACCGCGCCAGTGTTCTTTTTGTTCTGAACGCTCACTCGGTAGTTTACGCCGCGGAATTTTCTNGTGAACTCGGCGGTTTTGATTTCGCTCGGCAAGCGCGGCTCGATTCTCAAGCCGGAATATTCGGGCTGGAATCCGCAGATATAGCGGCTGAGCGTCACAAAATTCCATGCGGCAGTTCCCGTAAGCCAACTGTTTTTGGCTTCGCCAAAACGACGCGCTTCCTTGCCAGCAATCATTTGCGCGTAGACATAAGGCTCGGTGCGATGAATTTCGCTGATGTCTTCCAAATATGCCGGCGCGATTTTCTTGTAATGCGCGAAAGCATCGTCGGGGCGACCGTTCACCACTTCGCCGATTATGACCCACGGATTGTTGTGGCAGAAAATTCCTCCGTTTTCCTTGTATCCCGGCGGATAGGAAGAAACCTCGCCCAATTCGACATGGTAATCCTTGTATGGCGGATCCAAAATCACAATTCCATATTTTGAATCCAAATGCTTTTTCACGCTGTCCAAAGATTTTTGCGGATAGCCTTTGTCCGCTCCGATTTTTGCCATCGTTCCGAAGCCTTGCGATTCGATGTAGATTTTTCCGTCTTCGCATTCTTTCGAACCGATTTTTTTGCCAGCATCGTCGAACGCGCGGACATACCATTCTCCGTCCCAAGCCACTTTGCAGATTTGCTCTTCCATTTTTGCGGCGGCTTCTTCGGCGAATTTCGCTTCGGCTTCATCGCCCTTGATTCGGCACATCGCGGCATAATCCGGCGCGACATAAACGAACATTTCGGCAATCATCACCGATTCGGCGTTCTTGCCGTCTTTGTTGGTAGAAGTCTGGAACGAATCGTTCGGATCAGTGGAAAAACAGTTCAAGTTGAGGCAGTCGTTCCAATCGGCGCGTCCAATGAGCGGAAGTCCGTGAGGTCCAAGGTGATCAAGCGTGTAATGGAAAGACTTCTTCATGTGCTCGAAAAGCGGCTGAGCCTTCGAAGCGTCGTTGTCGTAAGGAACCATTTCGTCCAAAAACGCCTCGTCACCAGTTTCGCGAATGTANCCGCCCACGCCCAAAATAATCCAAAGCGGATCGTCGTTGAACTGGCTTCCAATGTCGGCATTGCCGCGTTTGGTAAGCGGCTGGAATTGATGGTACGCGCTTCCGTCCTCGAATTGCGTCGAAGCCACGTCAAAAAGCCTCTCGCGGATTCGCTCTTTCGGCAATTGGTGAACCGCGCCCAACATATCCTGGCTCGTGTCGCGGAAACCGATTCCNCGTCCGATTCCGCTTTCGAAATAAGAAGCCGAGCGCGCGAAATTGTAAGTGACGACGCATTGATATTGATTCCAAAGCGCCATTCGATTGAGCTTTTCGTCGCTGGTTTTCACCGTGAAATTGGAAAGCGTCTCGTCCCAAGTTTTTTTGAGCGCGTCAAACGCGGCGGCAACNTGTTCCTTNGTGGCATAACGCTTTTGCATTGCGTANGCCTTTTCCTTGTTGATNATTCCGCTTGCCATGTTGGTGCGAAGCAAATCCTTTGAATCCGCGCCCTGCTCCGGAGTTTTCGCCCATTTTTTGTCCGGATCGTTTTCGATATAGCCCAAAACGAAAATCACTGTCTTTTCTTCGCCCGGCTTGAGTTCCATTTCAATTCGATGGCTCGCAATCGGCGACCATCCGTCCGCCAAGGAATTTCCGCTTTTGCCTTCAACGACAGTTTTCGGCGCGGAAAGGCTGTTGTACAAGCCAAGGAAAGTCTCGCGGTCGCTGTCGTAGCCTTGAAGCGGAACATTCGCGGAATAGAAAGCGTAATGATTGCGGCGTTCGCGATATTCGGTTTTGTGATAAATCGCGCTGCCCTCGATTTCAACTTCGCCAGTGGAAAAATTGCGCTGAAAGTTTTGGCAGTCGTCCGAAGCGTTGTACAAACACCATTCTATGAAAGAAACCAAGCTCAATTTTTTTGTCGCCGAAGAATTATTCTTGAGCGTAATNTGCTGAACTTCGCAATTCTCGTGAACCGGAACCATATAAAGAACGTCCGCGGCGACTCCGTTTTTTTCCGCAGCGAATTTCGTGTAGCCAAACCCGTGGCGGCATTCATATTTGTCCAAAGGAGTTTGAGTGGGCTGCCAACCCGGATTCCAAATCGTGTCGCCGTCCTTTATGAAAAAATAGCGGCCGTTATTGTCAAGCGGAATATCATTGTAGCGATAGCGCGTAATTCGGCGAAGGCGCGCGTCGGTATAGAACATATAGCCGCCAGCCGTATTTGAAATAAGCGAGAAGAATTTTTCGCTACCCAAATAGTTTATCCACGGATACGGCGTCTGCGGAGTGGTAATCGCGTACTCGCGCTTTTCGTCATCAAAAAAACCAAATTTCATAAAACCCCCAAAATTATTTTTTCAAATGAAATGTGTTTTATTTTAACACGAGAAAGCGGGCGTTGTCAAGTTTTTTTGAAGCAACATATTTGAGACACACATCGCNNNCCCCGAGNTCGCTTCAAATCCGTCAGGGATTTCGTNAAATNCCGTTAGGGATTTGGTCAAAAACCCTTGAGGATTTTGTCAAAAACACTTGAGGTTTTGGACGAAAACACTTGAGGTTTTGGATGAAAACCTTTGAGGTTTTGAACGCTTCGTCAAACGAGTGTTGAAAATTTCGCGAAAATTTTGTACAATTTTTTTATGGAAAATCAAATTCAAACCTTGCAAAATTTCATCGACGAATCCCAAAACATCGTGTTTTTCGGCGGCGCGGGCGTTTCCACCGAAAGCGGCATTCCCGATTTCCGAAGCCAAGACGGACTTTACAGCCAAAAATGGAAATTCCCGCCCGAAGTCATAATAAGCCGCTCGTTTTTCGACGCGAATCCCGCGGAATTTTACAGATTTTATCGCGAAAANCTCATNATAAAGGACGCGAAGCCGAACGCCGCGCATTTGAAGCTCGCCGAGCTTGAGGCGGCNGGAAAACTGAAAGCCGTAATCACGCAGAACATCGACGGCTTGCATCAAATGGCNGGAAGCAAAAATGTTTTCGAATTGCACGGCTCNACCTTGCGNAATTTTTGCATGCAATGCGGCGAATTTTACGACATNGATTTNATCGCGCAAAGCGAATCCGCGCNNGACAAATTGCCGCGNTGCAAAAAATGCGGCGCNCTCGTAAAGCCNGACGTNGTTTTGTACGAAGAAGGCTTGGACAACGAAACTNTGAANGGCGCGATCAANGCAATCGCCGCNGCCGACANGCTGATAATCGGNGGAACGTCGCTCGTGGTTTATCCAGCCGCCGGCTTGATCGACTATTTTCGCGGAAAGCATTTGATTTTGATAAACAAGTCCGCGACNCANGCGGATTCCCGCGCGGATTTGGCGATTCACGAATCCATCGGCGAAGTGCTTTCGCAAATCAAAGTGTGAANTTTATTTTTTGGAAAATAAAAAAAATCGGAAAATTGCACGAAATTTGTGGCAGACGCTGCATAAAAAAAGGCTTCTGAAAAATTAAAATTTTTCAGAAGCCTTTGGTCTGCGGCAAACAAAGCATNGCGCCGCAGAAGCACAAAAGCGAATCTTATTCCTTTACAGAGCCCATCGTAACGCCGCTGATGATGAATCGCGACATAAAGCAATAGAACACGATAATCGGAACAAGCGAAACNGCGATACCCATGTAAATGGCGCCGTATTCCGTGCGGTAAATGTCGCCGCGCAAAAGCTGCACCAAAACCGGCAAGGTTTTCTTGTTGTCGCTTTGAAGCAAAACCATCGGCGTAACAAAGTTGTTCCAGTTTGCNACAAATCCGAAAATCGCNTGCGTCGCCAAAGCCGGCTGCATAATCGGGATNATAAGCTGGTTGAAAATCCTGAATTCGCCNGCGCCGTCAATTCGTCCNGCNTCAATAAGNTCCAGCGAAAGCACCGAAGCCATATATTGCCGCATGAAAAGAACTGTCGCCGAACTCGCGATGGCAGGAACAATCAACGGAATGAAGCTGTCCAAAAGGTGGATTCGAGCCATAAACTGGTAGAAACCAATGAATGAAATCGAAGCCGGNATCATCATGATGACCATGATGAACGACCAGACAACCATTCGTCCCTTGAAGCGGTAAACGTGAATCGAATACGCCGTGAGGGTNGAAAAATACAGATTCAAAATCGTAGCNCAAGAAGCCACAATCGCGGAGTTCAAGAACGCGCGCCAAATCTGGAATTTTCCGCTGCTAAAGTTCACGATCCAGTCGCCAATCGCGACATACTTATAGGAATCGGAAGCCCTCAGCGTGTCAATGAGACTTGTGTAACCCGCGCCCACTTTCAAGCCCGAACCCGAAGTTATCAAAATATTCCAGTTATTGATGAAGCTCTTTCCGGGCAACATCGTAATACCGGCATTGATTTGTTCGGTCGTGCGCGTGGAGTTTATGAGCATTATCCAAATCGGAACAATCGCAATCAGAGCAAAGATGATCATGCAAATATAGATCAAGGTTTTTTGCACCGTTTTATAAGCTTTATATTCCATATTTTCCTCCTACNTACCCTTCTTTGCGTCACTGCGATCCTTAAGGATGTACGACATAAAGACAGAAAGAATTATAGTAATTATGAATACGCCCATAGCAATCGTAGAAGCATAGCCATATTGGTTTGTTCCTTGGAATGCCGTGTTGTACATATACAAAACCATTGTACGAATCTTGTAATCAGGACCTCCGCGCATATCCGTCAAAAGGAACGGAATTTCGAAAAGCTGCATACCNCCGATTACGGAAGTCACCATAAGATANAGCATCATCGGGCGCAAAAGCGGCAACGTAATATACCAAGTCTGCTGACCTTGTGTCGCGCCATCGACGACGGCACTTTCATACAAAGACGGAGAAATCGANGTGATGCCCGCCATAAGCATAATCAAAGTCTGACCGCACCACATCCACCATTGGATGAANGANACNATTCCTCGCGACCACGCCGGGCTNCGGAAGAACTGGATGGCTTCTTTTATCTCGACATTATCGCGAATGACAGTTGCCTGAATTCCCAATTTCGTAAAGAACTGGTTGACAGGTCCGATTGGATAACCAAAAAGGCTTCGGAACAAAATCGCAATCGAGGCGGCGGTAAGAAGGTTCGGCAAGTAAAAAAGCGCGCGGAAAAGATTTTTTCCTTTCAGTCCCGTCAAAGTCGGATCTGTAAAAACAACCGCAAAAATAAGCGCGATTCCCAACTGCGGAACAAAGTTGAAGCCCCACATTATGAACGTGTTGCCAACCGCGCCCCAAAAGTTAGAATCCTTCACAAGTTTCGCCCAGTTGGCAAAACCAAGCCATTCGGCNTCTCCAAAAGTTTGAAACTTTTCCAACCCAGTGAACGACAGCAAAATTGTATATAGCGTGGGCCAAAAATTGAAAATCAAATAGACAACGACGAACGGCACAACAAAGAAATATCCGTATTTAGCCAATTTGGCTTCGGATCCTTTCACTTTTGTCTTCGGCATTCTTTCCCCCTATTTTTCATTGAAATCAACGCGTCAAAAAAATACAGCGCGCAAACAAAACTCAAAAAAAAGCGTGGCATAACAAACTTTCTGAATGTTATACCACGCCTTCATACGGCGCGCCGACAGCNCGCCTATCTGCAAAACAGTTTACGACTGAATTCCAAGNTCTTCCGCCACGTGCTTTTTGAAATCAGCGATGGCATCAGCCTTTGAACGCTCGCCGTTGACGAATGCGNNAACCGCTTCGCCCCAGAAGCCTTCAATAGCCTGGTCTGTGCCTTGGCAGAGTTTTCCGTCTACGTGGTTCGCCATTTCAACGAATTCGGCGTAATGGTTCTGTCCANNAAGGAACGGTTCTGTGTACGTATCCTTNATTTTGTTGGTAACGTTGTTGTTAGAAACAACATCGCCAGTGTCGTTCGCCCACGCTTCAAGGAACGCGTCGTCCGTACCAACATACATCAAGAACTCTTTGGCAAGTTCAGGAACTTTTGTTCCCTTGTAAGCGGCAACCCAAGTACCACCCCAGCGGTAAGGAGCAGGTCCTGCGCACATAGCCCAGTCGCCCACTGTATCGCCAGCGTTCGGCTTGAGAGTGTAGTGCAAGCCCCATGTCGGGAGGAAGTAAGAGAATACTTCGACAGCATTTCCGCCTTCGTCTTTGAGTTCGCCCTTCATTCCAGCAAACCAACCTTCAGCCCACTGNNCCTGGCGTCCTTCAAGGCTTTCGTCTTTGAGGAGTTTTACCATATCCATGTACTCTTCCATGATCGGATCGAGCACGAGCTTTCCGTTCTGTACCCAAGGTCCTTTGCGTCCGCCATAGTAGGGATTGAAAAGGTCGCCAGNCGTAGAAACGATAACGCAAGTTCCGTTTGACTTGCTCTTGAGTTCGCGAGCAGTCGCAAGGAAGGCATCCCAGTTGTTGAGNTTCGCCTGAACAGCGGCGGGATCATCAGTNCCGAGATATTTCTTTGCCAAAGAGCGGCGGTAGAAAACAGCACCAGGAGCAACCTGCCAAGAAACNGCATANACGCGTCCATTGTTAGTTCCGATTTCCGCAGGATAAGCAACCATCTTGTTCTTCACGGCATTGTACTCGTCCGTGATGTCAAGCAAAAGTTTTTCGCCCTGATCAACATACTTGCGGACAAAAGCGTTTTCCAACGCCATTACGTCCGGCGCGCCATTGCCTGAAGCAAGAACAGGATCCAATTTGTTTGTAAACTGGTCTGTAGGCGTGAGAGAATACTCAACTTCCACTCCCGGATGCGCCGGCTTGTAGTACTTGTCAATCATTGTCTGCAATTCATCTGTGAACGACCAGACAACCAACTTGTTCGCATTCTTACCAGAAGAAGCCTTCTTTCCACAGCCAGTCACGGAAAAAAGCATCGCCGCAACAGCGATTGTAGAAAGAACAACATAACTCTTTTTCATATTTCCTCCAGGATATATGATTTTGTGAAATATAAGGAAAACAAGATGATATAAAAAATCAACTTCCTTAATGATATAATTATACTACAGTTTCGCTTTTTGTCAACAGAAAAAATCAAAAAAAATAGTGATAATACAACAAAAAGAGTCGAAAAGTTACAATTTTTTCAATAAATTTAAAAAAGTTCGTGTCAAAACTGGCGACGGATTTTCGCCGCCAGTTTTGACTCTCTGCTTCAAAAATTATTGGCACCTCGAAAAACTTGCCTTTGGCAATTTTTCGAATGTGCCGACGAGTTCTTCGTCGCTATAGTAGCGCGACAAAGAACATCGCATTTTCAAAGTTACCTCTAAAAACTNNAGTTTTTAGAGGTTCAATTATTTTTGCGGCGTGAGAATGAAATCGTCAAAACTNCCCCANGCTTTTGCGGGAAGTTCCGCCTCCACGCCAATCGTGACAATNCCGTCCGCGCCCACGACGATATCCTGAATGTCCGGCNTGAAGAACGCGCGCCATCCATCGGTNAAAGTTTTTTGGCGATATTCTTTTCCGCCCGAAATGGCAAAAAGGAAAATCTTTTGGTCTTCGCGCTTTCCNGCGTCGCCGCCNTGAAGCACCATCGAAGCCTTGTATTTTCCGGGCGCGAGAGAACGCACCGTNTGGCTCACCTTAAAATGCATCGGCGATTCGGAATAATAATGCAAAGCCTTCGTGCCGGTTTTCGCGTCGGTCTGCTTGTCCATCACGAAAAGTTCGTCCACGTTGGAAAGATTTTCGATGTTCCACATTGAAANGTNGNCTTCTTCNAACGAAGGATTTTCCACNTAATTCANNTCGATTGCGGCGACGCGAGCCAAAACTGGCGCAGTGTCGGCCACACCGCGAACTTTATATTCNGCNACGCCGNGCAGCGGAATTTCTTCCACGGGAACNCCGTTGTCCGTGGTGACGTTCCATNTTACGGCTAGCGTAGATTTCGAGCCGTCATTGTTCANNACATTGACTTGCTCGGGCAAAACCAATTTTTCGCCAAGCCGAACGCGCACTTCCACTTCCTCGGCGACATCGGNACGAACNGGTGCTTCCGCGCCGACTCNTGCCAAGCCCCAGGTGGCGAGCGAAGCGAGAGCCTTTCCATTGAAATCAAAAAGCGCCTGATTGTCCCAAGCCGAGCCGCCATAATAAACGCCAGCNTCNTCNGGATCATAGANNGANGCATANCTNGAAGCCCAGCCCGAGCCATATTTTTCCCACAAAACTTGGCGGCTTTCGCGATCGCTTCCGGGCACGGGAAGCCACGCCGGCTCCCAATAGAAAACGCCCAAAGCCTTTGGCCCGATGGCGGAAATGTCGTTGATGTAATCCCAAATGCANTTCGCCTGGCCTTGCACGGAAACAGGATAAGGNCGCTGAACGGCGGAATCCTCGGAAACNGAATTNCCGCTGTTGTCGCCGTCGTCATAAGTATACGCCCAAGAAAATTCCGCCACCATCACTTCTTTGCCGGTCGCTTCGGAAACTTCGCTCAAAACTTTTGCCAAATTNTTCGTGCTCAAATGCCAGAACGGATAGTCGCTCGAGGCGAAAACATCGTAGTCCACTTTGTTGTGCTCGAGNATNTGCGCGATGTGCAAATATTCGCCGTCTTTTTCGGGATTCGTAAAATGAAGAACAATTTTTATGTCCTTGGAAATTTCNCGAATCGCCTTCGNGCCGGCGTTCATCATTTTGCAAACATGCATCCAGTTTTTTTCGCCGCACATTCCGGTCGTGGTTTCNTTTCCCACTTGCACCATTCCGACAATCGCGCCTTTTCCGCNCAATTCNTTCAAACTTTTTTTCGTGTANTCNTAAATCGCATCGCATTTTTGCTCGACGCTCATATTTTCCCANGCGCGCGGGGCTTTTTGCTTTTGCGGATCCGCCCAAAAGTCGGAATAATGGAAATCCACCAAAAGCGGCAAATCGTATTTNGCGGCGCGCTTTCCAATTTCGATNGCGGTCTGCAAATCGTTGCCGCCGCCTCCGAAACTGTTTCCNTTGTCGTCGAAAGGATTCACCCAAACGCGAACGCGGATGTAGTTCACNCCGTTGTCGCGNAGGATTTTAAAAAGNTCTTCTTCCTTTCCGTCAAAGTCGCGGAAAACCACGCCGCTTTTTTCAAGCGCAATCACNGTGGAAACGTCAACGCCGCGAATAAAATCGTCGCGCGCCGTCGCGGANTTCGGCAGGATCAGCCCNGGATTTTTTGGAACGACGGTGGTAACCTTCGCCTTTTTCGAACATCCGAAAGTGCACATTGCCAAACAAATTCCTCCCGCAGCCATGGCAANTCTAAAAATATTTTTCATAATTTCTCCTAATAAAAATTTGTCGCNCTATTTCAGCNCAATTTTCACTGTCCGAAACATTCAAACTAAAAAAATCCGCGCAATTTTCGCGCGGATTTTTTGCTCTTTTCTTGCGCTATTTTCCGCTAAAAGAATTTATTCTTTTACNGCGCCCGCGCCCATACTCATCATCATCGCTTTTTGTGTGAAGATGAAGAAAATGACGAAAGGAATNGCAATGATAATCGAGCCTGCGGCGAACGTCGTAAATTCGTTTTTCTTGTCGGTCACGAAGCTGAACAATCCGAGCGCGAGCGTCTGCTTTTCAGGCGAACGCAAAATCATCTTCGGGAAAATGAAGTCCATCCAAGGTCCTGTGAACGTCGTGATTCCCAANAACGTGATGATCGGCTTTGCCACCGGCATTACGATTGTCGCCCAAATCCTGAAATGGCTCGCGCCGTCAATTCGGGCGGCTTCGTCCAAACTTTTCGGAATCGTGTCGATGTAACTTTTCACCATCCAAACGTCGTAAGGAATGTTGCCNGCGATGTANACCAAAACCAATCCCCAAAGCGTGTCGAATCCGCCGATGCGCTGAATGATGACNTAAATCGCNATCATTCCGACGAACGAAGGAAAAACTTGCAGGATGAGCAACGACATCAGCATCGGCTTTTTGATTGAAAACCTGAATCGCGAAAAAATGTACGCCGACAAAGACGTGATTATCATCGTAATCACCGAAGTGGAAACGGCGATTTTCAGCGTGTTCAAAAACCACAAGCCATACTGCGTTTGATTGAACAAATACTTAAAGTGCGCCCAAGTGACTCCGCGCGCGAATGGCTTTGGATCCATATCCGCNATTGAGTTTCCCGGAGCNACCGAACCGCTCACGACATAAACCATCGGATAAAGCACCGTAAGCGAAACGATGATAAAAAACATAACCATCAGCACTTTTGAAATATGCTGAATATTGGTATAATATTTCTTTTCGTTTTCGGATGTCATATTTCACCCTCCTTGAAAGATTTGGTGTTGCGGAAACTGAGAATTGCGAANGGCGCCATTACCACGAAAATCAACACGGCAATGACCGAAGCGTAGTTGTANTTGAGCAATACCATCGTAAGTTTNTAAATCCACGTTACNAGGATGTCCGTCGCGCCCGCGAGAGTCGTGGTGCTGTCCGAAGTGGAAGGATTTCCGCCTGTAAGGAAGAATATGATGCCGAAGTTGTTCAAGTTGTGCGTAAAGCTCATGATGATTTGCGGCATTGTCTGATACATTACGAGCGGAATCGTGATTTTGCGCAAAGTCTGACCTGCGGACGCGCCGTCGATTTTCGAAGCCTCGTACAAATCCGCGCCAATCGCCGTCATCGAGCCCATCGAAAGCATCATAAAATATCCGAAACCAGCCCAAAGGTTTATCACGATACACATCACTTGTGCGAGCAGCGGCGAGCCAAGCCACGGAATCGGATCTTTTATAAGACCGAGCATTTGCAAAGTCCTGTTCACAGTTCCAAAACTTCCGTTCAAAAGGTTGCGCCAAGTAATCATCGTAACCACGGAAGGCACGGCGTAAGGCAAGATGAAAATAATTCTGAAAAATCCGTCGAATTTGATTTTCGCCTCGCGAAGCATTACGGCAATCAAAAGTCCGCCGATATAGCAAGTGGTCGTGGCGAAAAACGCCCAAAGCACCGTCCACAAAGCCACGCGCCCGAATCCTTTTGACCAGTTCGTGCCGCCACCTGTCAACGCCTTGAAATTTTCCAATCCAACCCAATCCACGGTATTTGACGGCGGAATGTGATCGGGAGCGGAATAATTCGTGAACGCCACGCACACCGAAAAGACGAGCGGAACGACCACAAAAATCAAAAGCATCAAAACGCTCGGAGCGAGTCCCAAAAGCGGAAAAGAGCCGCTTGCCAAATCATTCAGAGTGTGCTTCGTATTTGGAAATTCGCCCGTGATGCAATATTTTTCATAAGATTTTTCCGCGCTTTTCAGCGAAACAAAATAAATTATCACGAAAATTGCCATAATCGCTATGGCCAAAATTCCGTCAATCAGCATAAAAACCGAATTGTCCCTTTTAAGCGGCGGCAAATTCGGCTGAGGTTCGCCAAGCGTAATAAGTCCGAAAATTTTGGGGTAAAAGAAAAGCGGAATCAATGCGATAAACACAAGTTCAAGCAGAGCGAAAATCGCGCCTTTCAAATAATCTTTAAGATAAAGTAGATGAGCCCCCCCCATAAAACATCGGGAAGCGAGCTTGACTTTTTTCATCGCGCTTCCGTCTGTGGGCAATTCAGTTGCCATAATTCCCCCTTATTTTTAAAAACAAAGAAAAAATTGTCTCATTGACATGTCCGTTTCGCAAAGCGGACAAATCGGCATCTTCAAAAAAATGATTTTATGCAGTGCAATTTTGAACGTGGGGAACGGCATTAAAGCCATTCCCCATTTTGAGTCAGAAACTAAAGTCCAAGAATAGATGCGTTGGCCGCGTCAAGTTCTTTCTGAACGTCCGCGCCATCCCAAATATTTTTGGAGGCATTAGCCATTGCTTCCCAGAACGCGCCCATCTGCGGAATAGAAGGCATCGGGAAAGCATAGTCGAGCTGCTCGATGAAGCCAGGCATATACGGGCTGTCAACTTTCACATCGATTGAAGGCATCGCTCCAGTGATGTCAAAGCGCAGTTTCTGCATTTCGGGCGTAAGAAGGAATTCGGCGAAGTCGGCCGCTTCTTGCGGATGCTCAGAATAAGCCGAAACGAACATCGCGCGAGTTCCGCTGAACGAAGCGCAAGGCTTGTCGTCGCCAGGAAGAGACGGAAGCGGAGCAACGCCGAAATTGATGCCGGCATCCTGGAAAGGTTTCACGTTCCAAAGGCCTGTGATGTGCATCGCGGCAGAACCAGCGGCGAACGCAGAGTCCGCAACGGAAGTCGTAAGGTCGGCGGCAGGAACATTCAAAGCCGGGCGAAGAGTTGTCTGGAAGAATTTCATTCCTTTCACAGCGTCGGGCGTGTTCAAACCTGAGTTTGAAGTGTCGTCGCCAGTCGCGCCGAAAAGCCTGTTTCCGTTCGCAGTGGCAAAAACGATCGTGTAGTAGCCGTTGCCAACGTCCATGACGAATCCATATTTTCCTGAAGACGCGGCGTTGAAGCTTTTTGCGAATTTCGCCAAATCTTCCCAAGTTTTGGGAACGTCATTTTCAGAAATGAAATCCTTGTTATAGAACAAAGCGTAAGTTTCCGCAGAAACAGGATATCCGTACATCGTGCCTTTGTAGGTGAGAGCCTGAGAGCACGCGCCGAGAATCTGTCCCTTGATTTTTTCAGGATTGAGAGTGGTGGCGACATGGCCGCTGTTCACCAATTCGCCGAGCTTGTCGTGCGGAGCCGCGAACAAATCAGGTCCAACGCCGGCAGGTCCATCGAGCGCGATTTGGCCAGAAGAATCGCCAAGTTCGACATGAACGTACTTGATCGTTACATTCGGATGAAGTTTGGTGTAAGCTTCGCCGGCTTGCTGAATGAACTGGTCAGGACCATTGTCCGATTCCCAAACCGTCAGCGTAACCGCGCCACCGTTACTGCCACTGCTGGCTTTTTTGGAACAGCCGGCAAGCGCAAAAACCGCAGCGACAGCCGCTCCCAACAACAATGCCTTTTTCATAGAAAGCCCCCTTTTTTTGAAAAAGAATTTAATATGGAATCATTATAAATGACAATTTTTATTTTGTCAACTTTTTCTCGAAAATTTTATTTTATGCGTTCGGCGTGCATCTTTTTCTTGCAGCGATACATTTCCGCATCGGCGCGATTGAAAACATCCTGATAACTTTTGTCTTCGTTTGGAATGAACGTCGCCATTCCGTAAGCGAGAGAAACGCGAGGCTCGCCTTTTCGAGTGTTCTTTTCGTTTCCTTTCAAAGTCTTGGCAAAATTTTCTATTATCGAACTGCGGGTTTCATACTCAACGCCTTGCAAAAGCGCGACGAATTCATCACCGCCAATTCTGAAAACGGTGCTGTACGGAAACGAGCGGCAAATGAGTTCGCAAGCCTTTTTGATTGCGATGTCGCCAGCGTTGTGTCCGTGCGTATCGTTGATTTTTTTGAGATGATTCAAGTCGCACATCACCACGGCGAATTCCGCAACGCCCGAGGCAATCTGCCTTTCCAAATTTTCCGTCATCAATTTGTACGAAGCGACGTTTTTCACTTTCGTCATCGGATCTTGATATGCGAGCGTTTCCATGCTCGAAGTGTACTTGCGCAAATGCTTCATAATCGCCTTGAAGCCGCGCACAAGGATTCCGATTTCGTCGTCAGTTTCGGGAGGCAATTCCACGTCCAAATTTCCCGAAGCGAGCAAATTCGCGGACGCGCTCAAATCCTCGATTGGCTGCGCGATGCGATATGCGATGTTGACGGCGATTATCACGAAAACCGAGCCGAGCAAAGCCGTGAGCGTAAAAATCAAAACGACGGCGTTTATCCTGTCGGCGTAGACTTCCGAATAATTGTCGTACAAAACCAATTTCATTCCGTTGTGCAAAGTTATGAACGACATAACGAAATCAATTCGATTTGATTTGTAGCGAATGATTTTTTCGTCCGTGTTCGCCGCGTCAAGCAAATCCGCGTTTTCAACAATATCGTAAATTTCATCGCCATGAAATTGCGCAATGCCGTTTATGAATTCCTCGTGATAATGAATCGCTCCGTCCGCGCTTTTCAAATAAGCCTCGCCGGATTTGTTGAAAATTATTTTGCTCACCGAATCTACCATCACTTTGAAATCAATGTCGATTCCAGCAATTCCCAAAAGCGTTCCATTTTTGAAAAACGGCACG
The DNA here is from genome assembly GCA_014804005.1 of Treponema sp. GTDB lineage: Bacteria > Spirochaetota > Spirochaetia > Treponematales > Treponemataceae > Treponema_D. The sequence continues at coordinate 29,897 of JAAVAP010000009.1, forward strand.
ACGTAGGAAATCATGTAGCAATCCAAATTCTTGTTTTGATACGGCTCCATCCAAGTGCCTTTTTTGTGTGCCACTGGAATGTAAAACCAGCCGACATGCTCGATGTCCGAAGAATCGTAGGCGCGGATGTCGGTGAGTTCCACGGGCGCAAGAACGCCGTTTTTGTCAAGCCGATAAATGAAGCCGTCGATTCCGTCAATCAATTCGGGATTGAACGAAACGTAATGCGAGACAACACCGTCTATCGATTTCACCATCGCGAAAAGCAAACTATCGGCTTCGTTCAAAATTGTTTTTCTATATTCCGCGTCGCGAGCCATTTCCGGCCGCTCGAATTTGTTCTCCAAAAAAATCGCGATGTTGTTCACAGCGTCCTCGATGCGCATGAACATTTGGTCGGTTTTTTTTCCTTCGCTTTCGCAAAGCAAATTCATTTTCGAAGCGATGTTTTCGTTCAAAATGCGCGTGAAGCTGATATATGCGAACAATGTCGATGCCGCGGAAAGCAGGAAAATGCACAAAAAAACCAAAAGAATTATTTTTGTTTTTAGCGAATTAAATTTCATTTTGTCCCCAAACAAATTTTATAAATTCAAAAAATTCTTTATCACGACGACGAGAAAGCCTCGCGAATTTTGAGTTTTCGAAAACGCCTTGCGAAACTCGCTATGAAAAAAATTCGGAATCAAAACTCCACGCCCTTCATGCGATGCGAATCAATCCGGATTATTTCTTTTCCAAAACGAATCCTAAAAATTCGTCTTTCTCAGATTCGCTTTTCGCCTTGATTGTGTACATTTGATTTCCCATCGTCGCGGAAATTCCTTCGGGCATGCGCTCGCACATCACAAGCGAATCGCCGTATTTTTGAACGACTTCTTCGTGAGAATGAACGTATTCGTGGCAATCGCGACGCGCGGCATAAACGCAAAAATTGTGCTCGCCGCTGTCCGGCAAAATGCGCTTGTCATGCACGACCATATCCGCCCAAATTTGATAAACGTCAGTGGAATGCGCGAAATCCATCATATCGGGAGTGTAGCCGCCAGCCGGACGCATGTTCACTTCAAGTCCCGCAAAGTCGCCGACATTTCCGATTCCCTTTTTTGCTTTGGTGAGACGGAAAAATTCCATGTGCGCGAAACGGCTTTTTACGCCGAAAGATTTTAGCGCGGCGCGTCCGAATTTCCGCAATTGTTCCGGAACTTCGGGAATCGTAAAATATGCCAAGTCCAATTTTTTGTTCACGATATCCATCACCGAAGGCGGAAAAACGCTCGAAGATTCAAAAAGCGGCTCGCATTTGCTGTCCGCGATCACGTCGTAAGAATAAATTTCGCCCGTGATAAATTCTTCCATCACATATTGAACTTCGGGCGGATTTTCAAAAAATTTTTCAAAATCCTCGTCGCAAGAAATTTTCCAAGTGTCCAGCGCGCCCACTCCATTGTCCGGCTTGACGATGACAGGAAATCCCACTTCCTCAAGAAATTTTTTCGCCTCGGACTTTGTGGAAATCTTGTGGCAACGCGCGCTCGGAATTTTCGCCGCCGCATAAAATTTTTTCATATTGAATTTGTGCTTCCAATCCGCGATTCCGTCCGCGCCAATTCCCGTCGCAATGTTAAAATCGCTCCGAAGCCGCGCGTCCTGCTCAAGCCAATATTCGTTGTTAGATTCAAGCCAATCAATCTTGCCATATTTGAACGCAAAAAAAGCCACCGCGCGATACATTTTGTCGTAATCGTCCATATTGTTCACAAAATAATATTCGGTGAGGCATTCTTGAAGCTGAGGTTCCAAAGTGTAATAAGGCGCGTCTCCGATGCCCAAAACGTTCACGCCGTTTTTTTTGAGGCGATCGCAAAAATTCCAATAAGTGTGAGGAAAATTCGGAGAAACAAAAATGAAATTCATAGAAATTATTTTATCAAAAAAACAAACATTTTGCAATATCGGAAAAAGCAAAAACGCTCTAGACAAAAAATTGTTTTTGTGAAATAATAAATTATCTTTGCGTTTTTTGATGAGTCCAGGTGCTATGCAAGGCATCGCCGCAAAACCCCGCCAGAGCCGGAAGGCAGCAACGGTATGCGGATGGTGTCTGTGCCGTAGATTACCTGGACTCTTCAAAATTTTGCGAGCATTCAGTTTGCGCAAAAAAAAATCATTCTTCGCGCTTCATTTTCCCACGCAGAAATTCGCAAAAATATTTTCCAAAATGTCATCGCTCGTAACTTCGCCCGTGATTTCACCAAGCGCGTCGAGCGCGTCTTCCAAATCTTGAACGACAGCATCGAGCGAAAAATCCTCGCTCACCAAAAGCGCGTGGCTCACATTTTCGAGCGCGTTTTGCACGAGATGCTTTTGACGCGCGCTGCCAAGTCCCGCTTGCGTTCGCTCGGTTTGCGCACCGCCAAGCAAAACCGATTTTATTTTTTGAATCAAATCTTTTATGCCTTCGCCATTTTTCGCGCTTACAAAAATTTCTCCGCAGAAATTTTTTATTTTCGATTTGTCTTCGTCCGAAAGTGAAATTCTTTTTTGCGAATTCGTCTTGTCGATTTTGTTCCAAACAAAAATAATTTTTTCGTTTCGCGCGCGAATGAATTCAAAATCAATCTTTTCTTCGGCAAGAGAATTGTCGGCGAGATATAAAATCAAATCCGCGTCCGCGCTCAATTCGCGCGTGGCTTCCAAACCGCGCAATTCCACTTTGTCGCTCGTTTGTCGCAAGCCCGCCGTGTCGAAAAGCCGCGCGGGAATTCCATCGATGCTGATCCAGCTTTCAATCCAGTCGCGCGTCGTGCCTTCCAAATCGCTCACAATTGCGCGCTCTTCTTTTNANNNCNCNTTNAANAGGCTCGATTTTCCGGCGTTGGTTTTTCCGCACAAAACAATCCGCGCGCCTTCTTGAAAAAGTTTTTCGCTTCGCCANCTTGCGTTCAAAATTTCGAGAGCNCGNTTTGCTTCGAGCAATTTTTCTTTGTCGAACGCATCGGCAATCGTTTCTTCNTCTTCGGGATATTCGATTTCNACTTCNATTTGCGCGAGCGTTTCCACGAGCAATTTTTTTATACGCGAAATTTCTTCGAACAAATTTCCGGCAAGTCGGCCGGCGGCTTTTTGACTTGAAACATTCGTGCGGCTTTCGATGATTTCGCGGACGGCTTCGGCTTTCGTCAAATCNGTTTTTCCGTTGATGTAAGCGCGNAAAGTGAACTCGCCGCGTTCGGCTTTGCGAAATCCATTTTGNAAAAGCAAATCGAAAATTTTCATAACGATTGCNGTTCCGCCNTGGCAAGAAATTTCCGTCATTTCTTCGCCNGTAAAACTTTTTGGCGCACGAAAAACCGAAATCAAAACTTCATCNATTTTTTCAACCGNTTTTTTTNCTATACCNATACCCGGTATAGGTATATCNNTTTTACTTGGCTCNANAATCCATCCGTAAACAATTGAATTGCCTTGTGCGGATTTNAGNNCTTCGGGGCGCGAAAAAATTTTTGAAANAAGTTCNATTGTGTTCTTGCCAGAAGCGCGAATGATTCCCAAAGCCGCCGGCGCAAGTGAAGTCGCGATTGCGGCGATGGGTTCTTCGGGAGCGTAGCCAGTCGTNTCCATAATTTAAAACAACTCTCCTTAAAATAAAATGCGATTTAAAATTTCGCGCGCATTTTTTTGCNATTTATTTTCAATTTCATTTTTCATTTNATAAAAATTTTCCTCAACTTCGCGCGCCCTCGGCACTCGCCAAATTCTTGAGCCACCTTTCTTTTCGCAACCAAAAATGNGCNATNGCAATTTTCGGNAATTCCACCGCCTTGATTATCGCGTACATCGCCACAGGTCCCATCGGNGTNCAGNACGCCATNAAAAACATTCCNGGAATGACGATTCCCAAATTTCCNATTCCATCGACGAGCATTCCCATAATCGTGTCGCCGCCCGCGCGCGAAATTGCGAACTGNACATTTATGAAAACCCACGCNGGCATNTACAACGCCTGCACNAAAACCATNAGGCGCGTTATTGCACGAGCGGTTTCGCTCAAATTTGAAAAGACGACATCCACAAGNGGAATCGTNGCNAATCCTGCGAGCANCATCNCAAATCCGAAAACCGCGCCGCCCGACAAAAGCCAGCGCGAATTNCGNTTTGCTTCTTCCAANTTTCCCGCGCCCAACGTGCTTCCCAAAATCACTCCGGTGGCAGTNGTNACNCCGCCGAACGAAACGAAGAACAAATTCGAAATTGCGAAGCTCGCCGCCATTCCTGCGACAACATCCGCGCCGCCGCGNCCATTGTAAAGCGCNACCGTAATGGTTTCGGCNATCGCCCAAACCATTTCCGAAAAAAGCATCATCAAACATTTTTTGAAAATCTCGCCAAAAAGCGAAAAATCCAATTTGAAGAATTCCGAAATCGCGCAAATGAATTTCGGCTTGACGCGAGCGCAATAAATCACGTAGCAAATCGTTTCCACNGATTTTGCGATGATTGTCGCCAAAGCAGCNCCTCGAACTTCCANNCTTGGCGCGCCCAAATTTCCNTANATGAAAATCCAGTTGAANGCGACGTTCACGAANGTCGAAATTGTTCCNACNATGAGCGGAATTTTCACGCGCCCGATTTCTTTCANCGAAGAGCCGATNGCGTAGCAAATTATCATCGGGATTCCGCAAAANCCCATCATAAAAAGATATTTTTCACCTTGATCCAAAATCGCNTCGGCTTGCAAATTTCCTCGCACNAAAAATGACAAGCACCATCGCGGAAAAATCCAGCAGACAACAAAATAAANAATCACNGCGGCGAANCCTGANAACAATTTGAATTTGAACGCCTGGCACATTCCGGAATTTTGTTTCGCGCCGAAAAATTGCGTCAGAAAAATTCCCCCGCCCATNCAAAGCGTGTTCAAAAAAATCATGAACAAAAAAAGAATTTGCCCCGCAATGTTCACACCGGACATTTTCACGTCGCCCAATCCCGAAACCATAAAATTGTCAACGAGTGAAACAAGATTTTGAATCAAAGCCTGCGCCATCACCGGCAATGCAATNAGAATCGCGCGCTTGTAAAAAGCAAGGCTTCCCCAAAATTCTTTCATTTTCATAACTTTCNCTCCGCTTGTAAATTTTCAGTCTTTCCACTATACTAAATCTATGACAGAAATTCAATCCCGNCTTTTCGAAATGCGAGACGAAAAATATCGCGCGTTCAATGCGCCGCTCATTCCGAACGTCGCGCCAGAAAAAATGATAGGAATCAGAACTCCGATTTTGAGAAAATTCGCAAAAGAAATTTTCGGAACAAAATCAGCCGAAGAATTTTTGAAAACGCTTCCGCACGAATTTCATGAAGAAAACAATTTGCATTCATTTTTGATTGAGCGAATAAAAAATTTCGAAGANTGCGTCGCCGCCGTAGAANTTTTTTTGCCNTACATCGACAATTGGGCCACCTGCGACAGTTTGAGTCCCGCAATTTTCAAATCGCACAAAAAGCAACTTTTGCCGCGNATAAAAAAATGGATTTCCTCGGGCGAAGTTTACACAGTGCGTTTCGGAATCGGAATGCTTTTGCGCCATTTTTTGGACGAGGATTTTGACGAAAAATATTTGGCGGCCGTCGCGAAAATTCGCTCGGAAGAATATTACATCAAAATGATGCANGCNTGGTTTTTTGCCACCGCGCTCACAAAGCAATACGATGCTGCGCGAATTTTCATTGAACAAAAAAAATTGCAGCCTTGGACGCACAACAAGGCNATCCAAAAAGCAATCGAAAGCCGCGCCATTCCCNNCGAACGAAAGGAGTATTTACGNACACTTAAAGTTTGCGTCTAAAATACAGCCGCAAACTTTAAGTTCGAGTTTTCTACGAAAACTCGCGTATTCATTGCCGTTTTTCATTTCATTGCAAANCGGCTTTTTCAACGAAGAGATAAAATTGAAATTTTCTCTCTTCGTTGAAAATCAAAGAACACTGAAAATATAGTCGCGAGTTTCGTGTGCAANCNNNNGGCTTGCACACNAACAAAAAAAGGGGTTTGAAAAACCGAAGTTNTTCAAACCCCTTTATCAAGTGCAGTTTTTTTATTTAATTCTAAATTTACCCAACTGCGTTCCCATTATGCGCAAGTCGTCATGCGTCTTTGTNGCAAGATCCTGAACGAGCTGCGCAGATTCACTGATTTGTTGCGCGCCTGCCTGCATCTCATCCATGCTGTTGGAAATCGTGTCGGATATTTCCTGAACAATGCTCATTTCNTTGCTGACGTTTGAAATCGCATTGGACATATCCTGAGATTTTTCCGTTACTTCTACGGCCATATTTTTTGTTTCCGTCAAAGCTTCGAAAACTTGACGAGAAGCCGTTTCCTGCTCGCTCATCGCGCCGTCGATTTCCTTGAGTAGACCGTCGGTAACTCCAAGGTGAGTTACAATGTTCGAGAACGCGGCCTGCGCCTCGCCCGAAAGNCTCACGACATCGGAAATTGAAGTTGTGATGGTTTTCAATTGCGCGCTGATTGTGCTTGACTGGCTGGAAGAATTTTCNGCCAACTTTCGNATTTCGTCCGCAACGACNGAGAATCCCTTTCCCGCGTCGCCAGCATGCGCCGCCTCAATCGCGGCGTTCATAGCAAGCAAGTTCGTCTGCGAAGCGATTTGAGAAATCATATCGTTCGCTTGCATAAGGGTCGCGGATTCTTCGGAAATATCCTGAATCTTTCCGCCGACGTTGGAAAGTTTTTCGTTTCCACTTCGCACNACCTGTTCGAGTTCGTGGAAGTTGCCCAACATCTTGTGAACAGAATTTGAAACCGAAGTGATGTTGCCAAGCATTTCCTCGATGGCGGCGGATGATTCGGTGGTGGCGGCCGACTGGTTTTCGATAAGCTGACCGAGCGTTCCAGTGCTTTCCTCCGCCGTATTCAAAATCTCGCCAGTGCGCGTAACGGCTTCGGTCTGAGTCTTGGACTGGCGNTGAATGCTTTCCACATTTGCCAAAATCTCGGCNGTGGCGGAAGCGGATTGTTGCGAGCTAGAACCGAGTTCGCCCGCAAGATTTACGATAGAATTCTGAACTTCGGTAAGTTCGCTGATAATTGTGTGGAGCATTGAAATGAACGAATTGACATTGNTGCAAATTNCCGCAAATTCGTCATTTCCGTGAACTGGCAACTTCATTGTCAAATCCGCATCGCCGGAAGCAAGATGCTTGATCGCATTGTCAACAAGCTTGAGCGGATTTCCAATTCTATTGAGGAATATAAACAAAGTTGCCACCAACAAAATCACACTCATGACAATACAGATTATCATGACAGCAAAGAAAATCCTGTTGGCAATGCTACGAACCGAAGAATATGGAGTTCCCATGAAAAGCATCGTAAGAACTTGACCACTTCTGTCCTTAAGAGGATAGTAGTAGGAAATCCATTCTTCACCGTTAATGATACTATTTTTAATAATTTCACCGCCGGACATAACCAAGTCCACCGTTTTCGAATCATCCAAATGAGTGCCTCGCAGTCCTGGAACGCTGGTATGAGCGCGCAACGAACCGTTGGAATAAAATGTTATGTCGAAGCCAGTATCATTCTTGATTTCATTCACAAGTTCATCGGTGGTGGCAATTTTGCGAACAATTACCGCGCCACGAACGCGCCCGTCAATCATAATCGGCGCGCCGTAAACACAGTGAATGTCGTCGTTAAGAGTGACGAGTTCATCTATGGATTGACCTGACAAAGCAGTCCGCATAATGTCGGGGCGATAAACTTTGCCATTGCGTTCCGGAGAAAGCTGCACGCCGTCGGTATCAACGATGACTGCCATATCCGCGCCAAAATATTTTTTGGCTTCATCAGTCAAATCCTCTGCCCAAGTTTCCGGACGATTGCGCATGTAAGTCCCAACATTGTCCGCAAGATATTCAACGCAAAGCCTAAGGTTGTTATGCACATTATTGATTTCTTTGATTGTAACTTCGCCTGATTTATGCACATTGTCACGCGACATCGCAAACAAGCCTTGATTGACAGCGACTTTCAGGCCGATGAGCAACATCACTGAAAAAACCAGCAATGCCAAAGCCACACCAACAACAAAAAAGCGCACGACAGAACTACGCTTTTCCTTCTTTCCTTCTTCCATAAAACAGAACCTCCTTAAAAGCAGTCCAATTTTTTTCAAAAGATTTTTATGTTGAGAAAATCTTGTACATTGTACAACAATATGCCTTTTTGTGCAAGCATTTTTTTAAATTTTCATTGCTTGTTGCAGCGCATATTGTCTATTGCCGAGTTTTCTTTCTGAAACCATAGCGAAAAAAAGTGTAAAATTCACTTTTTTCCGCCGACCTTACTGCGTGAGGCTTTTGAAATGATTGCGAATCAGTTTGCCCGATTCGGTCAGGTCGCTTTCTGCCCAGCCGCTTGTCTTTGAGCAGCTTTCAAGAATGACGCTTGCGGTCTCATTCTTGTTGCACAGGCTCCAGTTCATGTGGCTGATGTTGTACTTTTTAATCAGCTCAAACCAGCTGTTTGATTCCGCCGCGTTAAAGCCGCCGTTACCACTCGCGTCGCATGTTCCGAATTCCGTGATAAAGACAGGCATGTCGTTTTTTATGACATTTTCGACGCGCGATTTCAAATTGGAATGAGTGCCCGCATAAAAATGGAACGTGTACATCACGTTGTCGAGGTTCAGTTTGTTTGCCCACGCCTCATCCAAATCTTGCGACCAAGTGTTCGTGCCGACAATAATCACGGCATCCGGCGCGTTCTTGCGGATTGCCGGAATGACCGCCTGCGCATACGGCTTAATTGCGGAACTCCACGGTGAGCCGGTCGGCTCGTTGCAGATTTCATAGAGGACGTTTCCGTAGCTTTTGTATTTGGCGGAGATTTCGCCGAGGAATGCGATTGCTTCTGTCTGCGTCTCCTGCGGATTATATTGATGCACGTGCCAGTCCACCAGGACGTACATGCCGAGTTCCGTGGCGTATTCAATGCCGTCGCAGATGAGTTGTTTCAGTGCCGCCTGATTTCCGCCTGCGCAGTAGCCGCCGGAGTCTCTTGGATACAGCACAAGGCGAATGCA
>JAAVAP010000010.1 GCA_014804005.1 Treponema sp.
GCCGTGACGGAAAAATGGTCGTTCATTCCGCTGCCGTTCTGCTCGTACACTAACGACGGCTTTATGGGCGGGCTGATTCTGATGGACAACAATGCCTTCGGGCAGAAAAACACGCTCATGGTCGGCGGCGTGTTTTCGTCTTCCTACCTGACCGCCATGCTCCGCCTGCAACGCCCTTCGATTTACCAAAAGCAGATTGGCTATTCGTCATTCTTGAGCTACAACAAGAAGAACGTGAAACTAGACGACCTCGACGAGCATACGTTTGCGGAAATCAAGAGCCATAAACTGAACGCGGAATTCGCGCTTGAAAAAAAGCTGTCGCCCTTTTTCACCGTGTCGCTTGGCACGAAATACGCGGGATTTGTCATTCCTGACGGCGGCTCATTTTCGTCCGTGCATCAGTGGACGGCGAATCCTGCCATAAAATACGCGGAACTCGATTGGAACGGCTGGTTTCTTTCGGAAAAATATGTAGAGGCAAAGGCCGAGGCGGGCGGCTCAACGGAAAATACCTTTGTCATGGGCATACTGCTGCATGGATTCTTTCAGCAGCCGATCGTGCCGCGCGTCCGTTTGTGCCTTGACGCGTCGCTTTCGCTTGAATCGCACAAGAACATACTTTTGCAGCAGACCCGGCAGAATGTTTCCAACACGCTCATTCCGAGCAATTTCCATTCGCCCGCAATGGCTGCGGCGGACTGCACGGTCGAGGCGGCAATCCTGAAGGCGAAAATCCTGATTCTTTCGTTTTATGCAGGGTATCAGGCAATTGCGGCAGACGACTGCGACGGCGGANTCGATTTCAGNCANGGTCCNGGCGGCGGNCTGAANTTGTATCTGCAAAAAATCAATTTTCCCGCNTGNAGCCTTGGCTTGTACTACAATGTGCCGCATGCATATATACAGTTCGGCGCGTCAATCGGCGTGAGTTTCTAAGTTCCCAATTTGCGCACGACAATCCTCGCCACCGTTTCCTCGTTTTCCATGCAGTCTCGGTTGAGCCATGTTTGCACAATTGCGCAAAAGCTTGCNTGGCGCGAGGCGAATTCNTAGCGGATTTCGCTTTCCGTGAAATGNTCCGTGTCGTATGTNCNGCNGGCGATGAGATGNTNNTCCACACGGTCAAGGCAGNCGGCNTAGCGTTCNCGNGTGGCGGGGTCTGCGAGGTAGGCGCGNCAGAGNACGCGGTTCTTGCGCACNATGCCCAAAATNCGCACGATGTGCGCGGAAAGCTGCTTTTCAAAGTCAGCGTTCGAGGCNAATTTCATCGANCGCGANATTGGCTCNTTCANTTTTGCAAANNGCTCNGTCAGCACATTTTCCGCNAAAGGCACGATGCCCGAAAAATGCGCGTAGAACGTGCTNNTGTGCACGTCNGCCGTGNCGCACAGTTCGCGNACGGTNATGTCGCTCAGCCGTTTCGTGCCGTCCGNCAAAATTNNGNNCAGCGCGGCGNNCAGTNTNTNCTGNGTNTTGCGGGTGCGGGCGTTTCCATAGGTGTTCATTATGAAACCGCGCCGCTCATTTTGCCACNANGTTCACAAGCTTNTTGGGAACNACNACGACTTTCGCCNCTTGNTTTCCTTCCGTGAATNTTTTGTAGCCTTCGGTGCNCGAAGCCATTTCCTTGAGCTGCGNTTCTTCCGTTCCGGGAGCGGCGCGGAATTTGTCGCGAAGTTTTCCGTTCACCATGACCACGATTTCAATTTCGCTTTCCTTGCAAAATTCCTCGTTGAATTTCGGCCAAGNCTCGTAAGCAAGCGTCCNCTCGTTTCCGAGTTTCTGCCAAANTTCTTCGCCGAGGTGCGGAGCGTATGGCGAAAGGATGAGGACNAAATCCGCCCACATTTTTTTCGGGAGNAATTCCGCTTTTGCGGCTTCGTTCACGAAAATCATCATTTGGCTNATCGCCGTGTTGAAATTGAGCGAGNCNGTGTCTTCCGTCACTTTTTTCACTGTNCGCGAAAAAGTTTTCCGAAGCGANGCGAGATTCTCGTCNTCGATTTTTCCTTCGATNTCGAAATCGCGCATTTCCTTTTCGCTCGTCGCCCAAACTTTTTCAAGGAAGCGATTTATGCCGATGAGCCCNTGCGTGTTCCANGGCTTCGAGACTGTGAGCGGTCCCATGAACATTTCGTACATGCGCACGGAATCCGCGCCGTATTTCTGNATCATTTCGTCGGGATTCACNACGTTTTTGAGCGACTTCGACATTTTTGCGATAATCTGCTCCACTTCTTCGCCGGTCGCCTTTTCAAAATATTTTCCGTCTTTTTCTTCAACTTCGTCGGCAGGAACAAGCGTCTTGTTTTTCCGCTGGAACGCGAACGAAGTGATGAGGCCTTGNTTTATNAGNCGNTGGAACGGCTCTTCCGTGGAAACCGCGCCGATGTCNTAAAGGACTTTGTGCCAAAATCGCGCGTACAGCAANTGAAGCACGGCATGTTCCGCGCCGCCCACGTACAAGTCCACNGGCATCCAGTATTTTTCCTTTTCCGCCGCNCAGAACGANGCGTCATTTTTCGGATCNAGGTAGCGCAAATAATACCAGCACGAGCCTCCCCACTGCGGCATCGTNTTCGTCTCGCGCTTNGCCTTTCCGCCGCANTNCGGGCATTCGCANTTTACNAAACTTTCNATCGCGGCAAGCGGACTTTCGCCNGTNCCNGTCGGCTGGTACGACTGGACATCGGGAAGCCGCACAGGAAGTTCGCTTTCGGGCACGGGAACNCAGCCGCATTTTTNGCAATGAACAAGNGGAATCGGCTCGCCCCAATATCGCTGNCGGCTGAAAATCCAGTCNCGAANCTTGTAGTTCACGGCTTTTTTTCCGAATCCTTTTTCGTCAAGGAAATCAATCATTGCGCTGATTGCGTCNTTTGTCTTTTTGCCGGTCAAAAATCCCGAACTGATCGCATAGCCGTCTTTTGCGGAAGTGCATTCGGATGCGATGCCGAAAATGTCAGGATACGAAGCCGCAAGTTTTTCGTANTCCTGCGGATTTTGCGCCGCCTGNGCNAGCAACTGCGCNCCTTTTTCTTCNNTTCCGTCGCCNAGNNGCGCAATTTCTTCTTTTGAAGCGACGACTTTTATAATNGGAAGNNCAAACTTTTTCGCAAAATCCCAGTCGCGCTCGTCGTGTGCNGGCACAGCCATAATCGCGCCCGTTCCATAGGAAATNAGAACATAGTCTGAAATCCAAATCGGAACAAGCGCGCCGTTCACAGGATCAATTCCNTAACTTCCGGTNAAAACGCCNGTCTTGTTTTTGTTCAAATCCGTGCGCTCAAGGTCGGACTTTTTNGCGGCTTCCGCCACNTAAGCGTCCACNTGCGCTTTTTGCTCGGGAGTCGTAATTTCCTTCAAAAGNGGATGCTCTGGCGACATAACCATGTACGTGCANCCGAAAAGCGTGTCCGCGCGCGTCGTGTATACAGTNAGNTTTTTTCCNGAATCCTTTCCGTTCGCGTCCGCGATGGCAAAATCGACTTCCGCNCCCACGGACTTTCCGATCCAGTTTTTCTGCATGAGNTTTACGCTTTCGGGCCAATCAAGNTTGTCAAGGTCGGCAAGAAGCCGCTCCGCGTAATCNGTAATCCGCAGAATCCACTGGCGAATTGNCTTTCGGGTGACGGCCGAGCCGCAACGCTCGCACANTCCTTCNTTNACTTCTTCNTTNGCAAGACCTGTGAGGCAGGACGGACACCANTTTATNGGCGTTTCCGCTTCGTAGGCAAGCCCTTTNTTGTAAAGCTGAAGGAAAATCCACTGCGTCCATTTNTAATAATCNGGCTCGCATGTCGAAACGCATCGCTCCCAATCATAACTGAATCCGAGAGCCTTGATTTGCCGCGTAAAATTGGCAATGTTCGCGTTCGTCGTNATNGAAGGATGCGTTCCNGTNTTTATCGCGTAGTTTTCCGCCGGAAGCCCGAAGGAATCGTAGCCCATCGGATGAAGCACNTTGTAGCCGTTCATNCGAAGATATCGGCAGTAAATGTCAGTCGCCGTGTAGCCTTCGGGATGCCCCACGTGAAGCCCCGCNCCNCTCGGATACGGGAACATGTCAAGGACATACCGCCGCTTTTCCTTGGGAAANGACTCGTCTTCCGTCACGCGGAAAGTCTTGTTTTCTTCCCAATACTTCTGCCATTTTACTTCGATATTCTGAAACGGATACTTTGCCATTTTTCTACCTGAACAAAATAATCAAAACTTGAGAAATGATTACGACTGCAATCAAAGCCATCGGATAAGTTGACGCGTAGGCCGAAGCGACATTTTCCGTNCCCGCNGTGGAAATCAAAGTTCCGAGCGCNGGAGTGGAAGTCATTCCGCCCGTGATCGAGCCGAGATTGTTCAAAAGGCTCAGCTTGAGGACATAGCGAGCAAAGAAATATCCTGCGATGAGCGGGAGCGTCGTCATGATGATTCCGTAAATGAAATAAACCGCCTTGAAATACCTTACNAAGCTCGCGCCGCCGGCGATGCCTGCGCCAATCAAAAAAAGCATAAGTCCCANCTCGCGGAATTCCTTGAGGGTCACTTCAAGCGGAGTGAGGTCAACAGGACCGACATGCGCGAAATGTCCGAACACAAGCGAAACAAAAAGGCANCCTCCCGTAGTCGTAAGCGCGAACGACCAGTTCGGATGCCCGAAAATCGTTCCGATCATTTTTCCCCAATCTATTCCGCCTACGAAAATTCCGACCACCGCAGCGAGCGCGAACGGCATGAATCCGAAAGCGTCCATTTCAATCAATTTTCCCTTGTAGGATTTCTTGCTCCCAGCGTCCGCCGCCACNAGATGCGAGCGTTCCTCTTCCATGTTCGCGCCGATGATTTTCGGCACAATCTGAACGAAAAGCACAACGCCGATTACGCCATAGATATACGCGATTCCGTGTCCGACTGCGACAATCGACTCAAGCTCCGCNTTGGCGACCGTAGCCTTTGCCGCNGAAAACGCCGGCGTNGAAGTGAGGCTTCCCGAAAGCANNCCGACGAGCATCGCCGCCGCTTCCTGCGCGTCGCTTCCGAAAGCCTTAATGTCGAACGCGATGCACGCCGCGCACGAAAGTCCGCCGACCAAAATTATCAGCACGCCGAGCAAAATGTANGANTTGAAATTCTTTTTCAANTTCGAAAAGAAATTCGGNCCTGCGATGAATCCCACCGAAGTCACGAACAAAACAAGCCCAAGATTTTCAATGATTTTGAGCGCGTTGGAAGTGTATCCTTTGGTCTGNCCTTCCAAAAACGAATAGAAAAAACAGCCGAACAAAAGCGCGATGATGAAAACGCCCGCCGTTCCGAGCGAAACTCCGCTCACAGTGATGCGTCCAAGCAAATAGCCCAACGAAGCGACGATGAAAACGCTGAACATAAGACANCTGATTCCCTTGACGGAAATNATTCCAGCAAACAAACTCATATANAACCTCGAATAATTTTATTTGGCANATATTATACCACAAATCGGNCAAACAATGCAAGACCTTGNGCAATTTTGNAAAATNTGATATAAAGAGCGCGNNCGCTCATTGCAAAAAANGCGGCTTTTCAAAACGGCANAAAAAATCNAATCATGCGAATTTTTATAAATCCGCGAAAATATTTTCTTTGGAGGAAAAAATGACTTTCTATGTTGACACAAACGCAACNCGAAGCGGGAACGGCGAAAAAAATCATCCGTTCAAAAAAATCGGCGAGGCGGCGGCNGTCGCGCGCGCTGGCGACGAAGTGATTGTCGCGCCCGGAATCTACAGGGAATATGTCNATCCGAAGAACGCGGGAACGGCGGAAAANAGNATCGTCTACCGCTCGGAAAAGCCGCGCGNNGCCGTCATCACTGGCGCGGAGCAAATAAAAAATTGGACGCAATACAAGNGCGACGTTTACCTNGCGCGCATTCCGAACGGAATTTTCGGCGAATACAATCCATACAAAACCTTGGTGAGCGGCGACTGGTTCATCGCGTTTTACGTCGCGCACACGGGCGAAGTTTTTTTGAATGACAAGTCGCTTTACGAAGCCACNTCGCTNGAAGATGTNCTCAATCCGAAANTCTACGAAAAATCNTGGGACAANGAATTNTCGNTTTACAAATGGTACACCGAGCAGGACGAAAAANCGGACGAAACTTTGATTTACGCCAATTTCCACGGAAAAAATCCCAACGAAGAAAATGTCGAAATCANCGTGCGCGAAAATTGCTTCTATCCTTCGAGCGAAGGAATCGGNTTCATCACGCTCAGCGGATTCAAAGTGTGCAAGGCGGCGACGCAATGGGCACCCCCCACGGCGTACCAAGAAGGAATGATNGGCCCGCATTGGTCGAANGGCTGGATTATAGAAGATTGCGAAGTCTGCCATTCAAAATGCTCGGGNATTTCGCTCGGAAAATACAAGCAGCCGAACAACGACAACAAATGGCTCAAGACGAAATTCAAGGACGGAACTCAGACTGAGCGCGACAACATTTGCCAGGCGCAAATNGAAGGCTGGACAAAAGAAAGAATCGGCTCGCACATCGTCCGCCNCTGCGAAATCCACGACTGCGGNCAGACTGGAATCGTCGGACATTTGGGCGGAGTTTTTTCAATNATCGAGGACAACCACATCCATCACATCAACAACAAGCAGAATCTTGCNGGCGCGGAAATCGGCGGAATAAAAATGCATGCCGCAATCGACGTGATAATCAGGCGAAANCATTTCCATCATTGCACNCGCGGACTTTGGCTCGACTGGCAGGCGCAGGGAACTCGCGTCACGCAGAATATTTTCCACGANAANACNGTGCCGCTCAAAGAAATTGGCAAGGAAAATATCGACGGACTTGGCGAGGACATTTTCATNGAAGTTTCGCACGGACCGACGCTCGTTGACAACAACCTGCTTCTTTCCGACTACGCGCTCAAGCTTCCAACGCAGGGAGTGGCTGTCGTCCACAATTTCATCGCGGGAAGTTTCACCGCANTCGGACGCGGCGTNGACAACGGAACGCTCACNAAGCCCGCTCCGCGCTACACTCCGTANCANGTTCCGCACNGAACGGAAATCATGGGATTCATGACGATTCTGCACGGCGACTGCCGCTTCTANAACAATATTTTCGTNCAGCAAAAAAAGCGTCCGTTCCTCGAGCAGCTTCAGGAAGAATGCAAGGATGCGGAATGGACGGACGCGAATGTCGTTTGCGGAACNATTCCNTTCGACAAATATCCGACGCAGGAAGAATGGCTTTCGCAATTCGAAGGATATTGCGGAATGGGAAGCGAGCCGAGCGACCGCTACTACAATCCCCTCCCCGTNTGGGCNGNAGGNAACGCNTTTTTCAACGGCGCAGTTCCGATGAAAAAAGAAAGCGACGCTTTCGTTGACACGGAGCACAAAGTGGAATTCTCNATTTCGGACGACGGCGGAAAAATCACGTTCAAAACGAACGTCTACGAATTTTTGCCGAANGGAAAAGTCGCGACGATTTCCACGAAAACTTTGGGCGANGCNTTCGANNCGGAGCANAAATTCGAAAATCCCGACGGCTCGGAAATCGTCTTCAACGAGGACTTTTTCGGAAACGCNCGCGCNGCAAATCCCACGCAAGGTCCGCTCGAAAATTCTTCGGGACAAAAAGAATTTATTTTATGAAACCTCTAAAAACTTCAGTTTTTAGAGGTAACTTTGAAAATGCGATGTTATAAGTCGCGCTATTATAGCGACTTATAACTCGTCGGCACATTCGAAAAAATTGCTAAAAGCAAGTTTTTNGANNTGCCATTTTATGGAAATAAAAANTCGGGATGCAGAGTAANCAGCGTTTCCAAAAGTCGGACAAACNATTGGANNCGNTGNTTCATTGCGGANGCGCACATTAGATAAGTTGCAGTTTTTAAAATCGTGACTTTTTTGTTTTTAAAATAAATTTTCCTTNCGCTCAAAATTTCATTATATTTTAAACAGACTTAATCATGGAGGAAAAAATTGAAAAATATTTTTTTCGCGCTTGGAACAATTCTCGCTTTTGGAAAAATCGCGAGCGCGCAAAATTTTCCTGACGCGCNGCAAAGCGATCCGAACGCGCTTGGCTGGATGCAAGGCTTTCCGCCCGAAAAGTCCAAAGTCGTTTCTGCGGCCGACGGCTCNTTCTTCGAATTTCCCGCNATCCGATANAGCGTGAACCACATGCGCGAATTTTATCCTACGCGCGGAGTTCCGGCATCGCGCGAAAAGCCGTTCAATTTCAAGACGAAAATCGATCCNAACATCGACAAAATAAAATTCACGCCGTGGGATTCCGACGAAGAAATCACTTGGGAAGATTCGCTCGCCAAAAATTACACCGACGGAATCATCATCGTGCACAAAGGGAAAATCGTCTACGAAAAATATTTCGCAGGGCTCAAGCCCGAAGGNCTNCATTCTGCGATGTCGGTNAGCAAGTCGTTCGCGGGAACNCTCGCGGCGATTTTGGTGNCGCAAGGAAAACTCAACGCGGACGCGCTCGTCACGGACTACATTCCCGAACTCAAAGGCTCGGGCTACGANGGNGCNACCGTCCGNCAAGTGATGGACATGCGCACGGCGATTTCATACAGCGAAAATTATTCCGACCCGAANGCCGANGTGTGGGCGTATGCCTTGGCNGGNAACGTTTTCCGCCCCGCGAATTATCAAGGCCCGAAAAATTATTACGAATATCTTCCCACTTTGAAAAAAATTCCCGGCAAAAATCANGGCGATGAATTCGGCTACAAAACNGTGAACACGGAATTGCTCGGCTGGATAATTTCNCGCGCCACGGGAAAAGGAATCGCGGAGCTTCTTTCGGAANTNNTTTGGCAGCCGATGGGCGCAAANTTCGACGCGTATTACAACGTTGATCCNGCNGGAATNGCGATGGCGGGCGGGGGATTGAGTTTGAANCTTCGCGACATGGCGGCGTTTGGCGAAATGATGCTTCGCGGAGGAAANCTCGGCTCAAAGCAAGTGATTCCGTTNGAAGCGGCGAACGACATNGCCACGGGCGGCACGGAANGCGAAGTGCGCGCGGCGCAGGAAGCGTTCGCAAAAGGCGGCGAATATCCGAANCTCGAAGGCTGGTCGTACCGCGACATGTGGTGGCGCACGAACAATTCGCACGGCGCNTACATGGCGCGCGGCGTNCACGGGCAGGCAATNTACATCGANCCCGCCGCGCANATGGTAATCGTGCGNTTCGCGTCAACATATCTNGCNTCGAACAAATACATCGANCCGCTTTCAATTCCTGCATACGAAGCGGTGGCGGAATATTTGATGACGCGATAAAAGTCGCGCGAAGTTTTGCGCGTTTTTTAAAATTGATTTATTCTAATATNCATGGAAAANCGGNTTGAAAAAATCANGCATCCTTTCGCGCCAGTTTTCGGAANCGACTCAAGATTTTTGATTCTCGGCTCGCTTCCNTCAGCGAAGTCGCGCGAAAACGAATTTTATTACGGGCATCCGCAAAACAGATTTTGGCGAATGCTCGCAAAAATTTTCGCCGAAGAAATTCCTGCCACGATTCAGGAAAAAACAGAATTCCTTTTGCGAAACAAAATCGCGATTTGGGACGTGATTCATTCCTGCGAAATTTGCGGCTCAAGCGACGCGAGCATAAANAACGCCGTCCCGAACGAAATCGAAAAAATNCTTGGCGCGTCGAAAATCAAAAAAATCATTTTGAACGGCGGCGCGGCGTTTTCGCTCTACAAAAAATTTTGGGGCGAGACGCTCGAAGAAAAATACGGCGCAAAAGCGATTCGGCTTCCTTCNACAAGTCCNGCGAACGCGGCGTGCTCGCTTGAAA
Organism: Treponema sp.; assembly: GCA_014804005.1. Lineage (GTDB taxonomy): Bacteria > Spirochaetota > Spirochaetia > Treponematales > Treponemataceae > Treponema_D. The sequence goes on from JAAVAP010000010.1 coordinate 9,839, forward strand.
GNCTCGTNGAAATTTGGAGAAAAGAATTTGACTGAAAAAAACATGAATTGCGAAATCGAAAAAAAATTGCTTCGGAAAAAAATGCGCGAANCNCTTGCGTCTCTCGATCCAATCNCGAAAGCGTTNGAAAGCGCGGNACTTTGCATGCGCTTCATCCAAAGCGAAACGTACAAATCCTCGCGCGCGATTTTCGGCTTTATGCCGCTCAAAGACGAAGTGGANGTTCTTCCNATTTNGCGAGCGGCGATTGNNGACGGNAAAAAAGTTCTNCTTCCNAAAATCGTTTNNGAAATAAAATCAAATTGCAAGGCGGAAATTTTTGAAGGCGAAAAAAATTCCACGGGCGAAATCGAAGGCGGCAAAATGGATTTTTATTTTGTGAAGCGCGATCCAATCGAAGANACGGAAGAANGCGCNCACGGAATTTTCGAGCCAAAGCCTTCATGCCAAAAAGCCGACATTGAAAATTTTTTTATGNAAATGNGCGGCGAAAAAATTGTCGTGCTCGTGCCGGGNCTCGCGTTNACGAAAGAAGGATTTCGGCTTGGGCGCGGCGGCGGATATTACGACAGATTTTTGGAAAGGCTTTCAGGAATTTNCGAGGCGAGAGAGAACGCAAATAACTCGGAAACGAANCCGAAATTCGNCGGCGTGTGTTATGCCGCACAAATTTTGGAAAATGTGCCGCGCNAAACACACGACATTCAAATGGACATCGTGCTATCGACACACAATTNAANTTCNTCGGGAAGAGCGCAAGATTCTTNNGCGAATTGAATTCNCCCACTAATAAAAAAATGGACTTGNCNNNNTGACAAATCCATTTATCAAGCCANATAANATTGGCCGCTTTCGCNACCAATNNTCGCGTTTTATTTNGCCGCTCCCGGCCAAGGCTTCTTTTCGAATTCCTTGTTTCCGTGNGTGTACGTGGGAAGCAATTTCGGAGAAACTTCGTCGCCNTTGATTCCTGCCGCNTCGCGCTCNTTTTCGAACGCCTTCACATGCTCAAGACTCAATTTGCNCGNGTCGCTCATCGCGATTTTTCCGAACATTTTGCCAGCCTCGATTCCANCTTCGCGTCCGAACACGACCACATCAAGCAAACTGTTTCCCATCAAGCGGTTCGTTCCGTGCACGCCGCCCGAAGCCTCGCCCGCCACCAAAAGATTCGGCACNTTCGTGTGGCAAGTCTTGTCGATTTCCACGCCGCCGTTCTGATAGTGCAGCGTCGGGTAAACCAAAATTGGCTCAGTGCGAATGTCGATTCCNTATTTGATGAACATTTTGTACATNGCGGGAATGCGCTTTAAAATCGTGCCTTCGCCGTGAATTATTTCGATCATCGGAGTNTCGAGCCANACCGCGTCCTGAACGTCGTTCTTCACGCCGCGTCCTTGGCGCACTTCTTTGATGATGCCCGAAGCGTTCACNTCGCGAGTTTCAAGCGGATGGATGTAGACTTCGCCGTCTTTNTTGATGAGTTTCGCGCCGAGCGAGCGCACTTTCTCCGTAACGAGTTTTCCGAGAATCTGTTCGGGATAAGCCGCGCCAGTCGGATGATATTGGAGCGAATCCTGATAGAGCAATTTCGCGCCTGCGCGGTATGCCATCACAAGTCCGTCGGCAGTCGCGCCGTAATGGTTCGACGTGGGGAAGCCCTGATAGTGCATTCGTCCTGCGCCGCCAGTCGCGATTATGACAACTTTTGCCTTGGCAATCCGCACTTCGCCCGTTTCCATATTGACGAGCACCGCGCCAGCCGCCTCGCCTTTTTCGTTCTTTATGATTTCCACCGCCGAAGTAAAATCAACGACCGTAATCTTGTCGGCTCGGTTGAAAGTTTCGTCGCGCAATGTGCGCATGATTTCCGCGCCCGAATAATCCTTGCAGGCATGCATTCGCTTTCGGGAAGTGCCGCCGCCGTGCGTCGTGACCATCGTGCCGTCGGCTTCCTTGTCGAATTCCACGCCAAGATCGTTGAGCCATTTGATTACGCTGGGGGCTTTGTTCACGAGAGTGTACACCAATTCAGGCTTTCCGTCAAAGTGGCCGCCGCCAAACGCGTCCAAATAATGCTGGGCGGGAGAATCGTTCGCCTTGTCCGCGGCCTGAATTCCGCCTTCCGCCATCATCGTGTTCGCGTCGCCCACGCGGAGCTTCGTTACGAGAAGCACTTTCGCGCCAGCCTCGCTCGCCATGATTGCCGCGCTAGTTCCCGCGCCGCCGCCGCCGATTACGAGAACGTCCGCCTCATAATCAATGTGATTCAAATCGACATGATCCGGATCGAANCGCGGCTTCGCCTGAAGCATCGCCGCCAATTCGTGAGGNGCTTTTTGTCCTTTGTTCGGACCGATTTTTATTTCCTCAAATTCGCTTGCGATTCTNTCAGGATGGAATTCCTTGAGAATCTGATCCTTTTCTTCCGCCGTAAGACGCGCGTGCTCGAACTTGAGATTTTCTTCCCGTTTTTCCGCGACAATTTTCGCCGCGTCGTCAAGATAATTTCCGTACATTCTATTAACCTCTCTATAATTTAGCCTTTGCAAGAAGCGGCANGAAGCCGCGTCAATTTCCAAANCGCAAAAACAATTTTATTTTTCGATTTCGCGCGTATTGTAAAGTTCCTTGATTTTGTCCAAGGGCTGTCCCATCATTTTTTGAATCGCGTCCTCGCATTTNCCCGAATCGATTTCGGCNACNCGCTCCAAAAGATGCTTTGTCTCNGGCTGGATGAATTTTCCGTTGATGCGNCGCGCAAGTTCCGCCACNTGAGGATGNCTGATTCCGGCGGGGCATCGGCTTGAGCANCATCCGCACATAACGCAGTCGAACGAAGCGTCGGCGCANGCNGCNAAATCTCCGCGCTGCGCGTAGGCNATGTANTGCATTACGCTCAAATCCTGNGTGCACGCGCGAGTGCAGGCGTTGCAGCCCACGCANGAATAGATTTCAGGATAAAGCTGCATCATGATTGCCTGNTCGGGCTTGATTTTTTCGATGTCGTAAATCTGCTTTACAAGCGGGAAGAACGGAAGCGTCGCGATGTACATTCCGTCCTCCACTTTCGTCGAGCANGCAAGGCAAGTCTGAANCTGATTTTTGCCTTGCACGCGGTAAATCGTNGNGCAAGCCCCGCAAAATCCNTTGCGGCATCCNCAGCCGCGCCTNAGCTGATAGCCCGCATATTCCATAGCGTTCATTATCGTGAGTTCGGAAGGAACTTCGTATTTCTTGCCGAACAAATAGATTGTCGCCATTTCTTCTTTTTCTGCCATAAAAAACTCCTAAAAATTTCGCTGACGGTGAACAATTACAAACCATTCACCATCAAATTTTAATTTGATTTNNCTTTGCAAAAATCAATATTCCGGTGGAAGCTGCCCCAATTCTTCGAACGTGAACACAGGACCGTCGCGGCAAACGAATTTGTCGCCGATGTTGCACCGNCCGCATTTTCCGATTCCGCATTTCATNCGCATTTCCATCGTCGTGTAAATCTGATTGTCCTTGAAGCCCAATTTTTTGAGTCCGTCGAGCGTCAAGTGAATCAAAATCGGAGGACCGCACATGATGACGTACTTGCTCAAATCNGGATTGAGTTCCGTAACATACGGCGGCACGAATCCCACATGGCCGTCCCAGCCTTCCTCGGNGCGGTCGATCGTGAGGCACAAGTCCAAATCCGGCGCNTTCNCCCATTCNTCGGAAAGTTCCTTGTAGAAAACCAAGTCCGCCTTGGAGCGTCCGCCGTAAACCACCTGGATTTTTCCGTAGTCCGCGCGGTTGGCNAGCATATAGTTCACCACGGAATGAACCGGAGCCAAGCCGATTCCGCCCGCCACTACGAGNATGTCTTTTCCTTTGAACACATTGTCCACGGGAAAATAATTTCCAATCGGTCCGCGGACGCAAATCTGCGTGCCCACTTTCGCGTCGTGAAGCCANCTCGTGACGCANCCGCATTTCTTTATCGAAAACTGCTGGTATTCCTGCACGGTNGGCGACGACGTNATTGAAATCATCGATTCGCCCACGCCCGGAACGATGAGCATCGCGCATTGNCCAGGCATGTGGTCGAAAAGTTTTTTTCCGTCCAAGCCGGTTACGCGGAAAGACTTTACGTCGGGCGTTTCGTTGATTATTTCNTTAATCACGCCGACATAAGGTATGAACGATTCTTTCGCTTCCATCATTTTCCTCCTGCCGAATTTTCCAAATCAGTCGAGTTGATTTCTTTTATCACCTTGACGATGTTCATGTGAATCGGGCAGCTTTCTAGGCAGCGTCCGCATCCAACGCACATGCAAAGTCCGTCGTGCGCCATCGGATAGTACAAAAGTTTGTGCATGAACCTTTGGCGAAACCTTTCCTTTTGCGTGTGGCGCGGGTTTTCCGCNGCCATCTGCGTGAAATCCGAATACATGCANCTGTCCCANCAGCGCACTTGCTGAATGCCTTTTCCGTTGTCAAAGTCGCGCACGTCGAAGCACATGCAAGTCGGGCAGACATAGGTGCAAGTTCCGCAGCCAAGGCACGCTTCGCTCAANTTCTGCCAAACCGGNGCNTTGAAAAGNTTGAGCATGTCCTNNCCNTTGAACTTNGAAAGATCGAGNTTTGANAACGGCANNTTTTCGATTNTTTCCTTGATTTTCGCCTTGAGTTCCACNACGGGCTTTTCGTCTTTTTCAGAAAGCAGCGANTTCACGCTTTCCAAAAGCGCCGTGCCCTTGTCGGTGTTCGGATTGAAAAAATATTCNCCGTCCGNCTCCCAGCAAGTGANGTCGCCNACGGGCGCGGATGCGTCGATGTCGTAGGCNTTGCAAAAGCAAGTTTCGGCCGGCGAATTGCAGGCGAATGTTATCACAGTGCCGTGNTCGCGGCGATTTTTATAGTAGGAATCCACATATTTCGGATCNCCGACATAAACTTTGTCGAACACTTCGAAACTTTTCGCGTCGCAGGCGCGCACTCCGAAAATCACNAAATCNTCGANTTCCTTGCGCGGATCTTCGACGGTGATNTTTCCATCCTGAATTTTATAGTTCACGAGCCGCTCGGTTTTGGGAAAGAAAAAATCTTTCGCACTGCGGACGGTCTTGAGCGCGGCGGAAAGTTTTTTTCCGCTCTGCCACTTTTCAAAATTCGCNTTGCCCGAAGTGTTGTCCACAGGAAGGTAAAGCGTCCTGCCTTGGGCAATCGCCTCGAAAAGCGAATCGATTTTGTCTTTTTGAATCGAAAGCATTATTCTCCCCCTTGTTCAGGCGAACGTTCGTACACNACGCTNGGCTCNGCGTCATCTTGCGTGAACGTGAGCATCGGCGGCTTTGTTTCCATGTCGCTTCCCGCGATGTACGGACCGTAAATTTCNTTGATGTCCTTGATGAACTTGCGGTTGAGCAAATGGAGCGGNATGTGCTCNGGGCACACGCGCGAGCATTCGCCGCAGTCCGTGCATCGTCCGGCAACATGCCATGCGCGGATNATGTGATACAGGCTTTCTTCGAACGGAACTTGCGCCACTTTTTGCGAAGTGTACATCGCGTTGTTGTCGAANACNCATTTTTCGCAAGTGCACGCGGGGCACACGTCGCGGCAGGCGTTGCANCGGATGCATCGCGAAAATTCNTTCCGCCAAAAATCATAGCGTTCTTGNGGAGNCATTTTTTCGATGTATTCCACGCCGTCAAAGCGNCCGCTTTCCAAGACATCGCCTTCTTCGCCGACAAGCTCGTCGTAAGTGATGTGCTTTTTGCTCTTGCAGTTCGCGCAACGCTCCGCCAAGTCGCCGTAATCNGGATCTTTCATTCCGTCGCATGGAATTCCGACCACGAAAACGTCATCGCGGGCGATTCGGCTTTCCTTGAGAAGCTGCGTGAAACTGTATGTGTCGCACGGCTTGAGGAAAACAAGCACTTTTTCCTGCGGAATCGGCTTGTCCTGCGCNTTCGGATCGCGCTGCTTCGCCATCGCATTGTTCACGCGAGTGGTGGATTTTGCCGTCTCGATCGNGCGAGTGATTTTCACCAAATATTTCGAAAGGTTCGCTCCGCAATATTCGTTGTAGACNAAATCTTCAAAATCCTTGTCGGTCTTGAAAACTGCCGGAGTGACATCGTAGTCAAAAAGNCCTTTTTTCCAGCCCACNACCGACTGCACCGCGCCCGAGGAAAGTTTTTCCTTTGCGATTTTNACCAAATCGGAAGTCAGTTTGCCGTCTTGCATCTTACGTCCTCCAATTTTTTATTTTCGCCAAGCTTCGTAATCTTTTCAACAAAGTCNTTCATGATTCCGGCAAAGCGAACGCCTTCGGCGGCCGAGCACCATTCCACGCGCGTGCGTTCTTTTTCAATTCCGAGATAATCGAGCATCGAAAAAAGAAGCGTCATTCTTCGGCGCGCGAAATAATTTCCCGTGGAATAGTGGCAGTCTCCNGGGTGNCATCCGCACAAAATCACGCCGTCCGCGCCGCGCTGGAACGCCCTCAAAATGAANAGCGGATTCAANCGGCACGAGCAGGGAATNCGGATTATCTTGACATTGGCGGGATATTCGAGGCGGTTGTTTCCAGCCAAGTCCGCGCCAGCGTATGAACACCAGTTGCAGCAAAACGCCACAATTTTCGGCGTCCAANTTTTTTCGTTTGTGTTTTCCATAAGCATTTTACCAACATAAAGTTTCATGAAAACCGGCGTTTNCGCGCCAGCCANCACGAACTTAAATCACGGCATCCACCTCCGCCAAAATTTGTTTGTTGCTGAAGCCTTGCAAATCCATTGCGCCGGAAGGACATGCGACNGTACACGCGCCGCAACCTTGGCACATCGCNCTGTTCACCTGCGAAACGCGNCGNGCAATCGTCGTGCGGTTNGGTCCGCGGAAATCTTTTTCCACATACGAAATCGCGCCGTAAGGACAGACATTTTCGCACTGGCCGCATCCGTTGCACTGATTTTCNTCGGGCTTTGCCGTGCAAGGATTGTTCTGCAATTTGTCCTTTATCAAAAGGCAAATCGCCTTCGCCGCCGCTCCCGAAGACTGCGCGACGGTTTCCGGAATGTCGCGAGGNCCNAGACAAGTGCCGGCAAGGAAAATGCCCGCCGTCGGACTTTCCACCGGGCGGAGTTTGACATGCGCTTCAAGGAAGAAGTCNTCGTTNTCCATGGAAGTNGCGAGCATCGTNGCGAGCGGGCGCGCCGANGGATTCGCTTCGAGCGAGCCTGCGAGCACAACCATGTCCGCCTTGATGTGAACTTGCCTGTTCAAAATNAGATCGCTTCCCTGAACGTCGATCGAGCCGTCCGCCTGNGGCGTGANTTTTCCGACCATTCCTTTTATATAGTGGATTCCGTATTGTTCCACAGCGCGGCGGTAGAATTCGTCGAACTGTTTTCCCGGCGTTCGCACGTCGATATAGAAGACATANCATTCGGTGTCGGGATAATGGTCGCGCGTCAAAATGGANTGCTTGGCGGTGTACATNCAGCACACTTTCGAACAGTATGAATTGCCTTTGCCTTCATTTGAACANCGGCTTCCAACNCACTGGATNAACACGATTTTTTTAGGCTCTTTGCCGTCGGACGGGCGCAAAAGATGTCCGCTCGTTGGTCCTGAAGCGTTCATCAAGCGTTCGTANTCCAGCGACGAAACGACATCCTTGCATTCGCCATAGGCATATTCGCCGTAAGGCTTGAGGTCGATCATTTCGTAGCCAGTGGCCACTACGATCGCGCCGTATTTTTCGGTGATGATTTCATCNTTNGCGGCAAAATNAATNGCNTTCGCGCCGCAGACTTTTTCGCACATTCCGCAAACATTGTCCTTGCCTTTCGCCATCGCGGTGAGGTGAAGNCAATANTTCGCGTCAATCGTGGCGATTTTCGGAACGGCNTGGGCGAACGGAATGTAGACCGCAGTCTTGTTGTTCAAATTCAAGTTGAAATCGTTCGGCACTTTTTTCATCGGGCATTTTTCGGTGCATTCGCCGCAGCCCGTNCANTTTGTTTCGTCAACGTAGCGAGCGTGCCGCTTTATGTCGATGCTGAAATTTCCGATGTAGCCGTGAACGCCGACAACCTCGCTGTANGAAAGGATTCGGATATTCGGATGCTGNCCCACTTCGGTCATGCGCGGCGTTACGATGCACGAAGCGCAGTCGAGCGTTGGGAANGTTTTGTCAAGCATCGCCATNTTTCCGCCGATTGTCGGCTTTCGTTCCACCAAATCCACGGGGAAGCCAGCATCCGCGATGTCGAGCGCGGCAGTGATTCCCGCGATTCCGCCGCCGATTACNAGNGCGCGCTTTGTCATTGGCGTTTCGCCCGGNGTGAGCGGCGTGTCCAAAATCGTCTTTGCGATNGCGGCCTTTCCGAGNGCGATTGCCTTNGCGGTCGCCTTTTCAATGTCCTTTTCAACCCANGAAGTCTGTTCGCGGATATTGGCGATTTCCACTTTGTAAGGATTGAGNCCCGCNCGCTCCGCGCAACCACGGAANGTCTTTTCATGCATTCGCGGAGAGCACGAGCAAAGGACGACGCCTGTGAGCNCGTCTTCCTTGATGTGATCCTCAATCATTTTTTGTCCGGCCGAAGAGCACATATAAGTGTAATGTGTGGAGAAAACCACGCCCTGCACTTTTCCGAGTTCTTCGGCGACCTTGGCAACGTCAACCGTGCCCGCTATGTTCGTGCCGCAGTGGCACACAAAAACACCGANTCTTTCCATCTGCAGCCTCCTATTTCTTATATTTTCTGAACGCGCTCATCACAAGCTGCTGGGGCGTGTCGTCGCAAATCATTTGCGGAACTTCGNTCGGATCAAGGTGATGATCGCCGCGTTCGCGTTCCACNACAGTTCGAACCGCGTCAATCAAANTGGCNGGCTCNACTTGGCGCGGGCATCGTTCCAAACACGCGAAGCAAGAAAGGCAAGCGTAAATCGACTTGCTTTTCAAAAGCGGCTCGATTTCGCCGTTTTCCACCATCTGCACGAATTGATGCGGATGATATTCCATCGCGTCATAGTTCGGGCAAGTNCCTGAACACTTTCCGCAGACCATGCATTTTTTCGGATTGACTCCGCTCGTTTCGAGGATGAGTTTTTTATACTTGAGCATTTCGGATTCAAGCATTCGCGGCCTCCTTTACGCCAAGGGCTTCCGCCAAAAGTTCCGTAAAATAGAAAACCTCGAGCGGAGAATCGCCCTTNTTTTTTATGAGATTGTATCGACAAAGCGGACAGCTCGTGACGAGNAAATCCGCGCCNATTTCCTGCGCGTTGCCGAGAATTTTTCCGGCGCGCTTTTTGGGAACAGAAGCGTCCTCGAATTCGGCGTAAGCTCCGCAGCATTCGTTGCGCTCGGCGTAAATCACAGGCTCTGCTCCGATGGCCTTGATGAAATCCTCCAAAATTTTCGGATTTTCGGGGTCGTCGAATTCCAAAGCCTTGCTCGGNCGCAACAAAAGGCAGCCATAATACGCGCCNATTTTTTTGCCTTTAAGCGGATTTTTCACGGCGGCTTTNACNGCATCCCAGCCGATTTCGTCGCGNAGCACTTCCAAAAAATGGAGCACACGAGCCTCGCCGTGATAGGAAAGNTCGTCTTCGGCAAGNTAGTTGTTCGCCTTGAGAATGACATTTTCATCGTTTTGAAAATCGCANTTCACTTGCTTGAGAACGTTGTAGCACGCCGAGCAAAGTGTNACGAGAGCGCGATTTTTGTCNCGCGCCGCCGCCAACGCCCGAACAGAAGGAANNTTTGGCGCNATNTCGTTTTTGCCCGTGGGATAAACGCCGCCGCAACATTGCCACTCNGGAATTTCCTCGAGCTGAAATCCGAGAGCCTTTGCCGAAAGNCTTCCGAACAAATCCAAGTCCTTCGCCTTGCTCTTCAGAGTACAGCCAGGAAAATAAGAATAAATTTTCTGGTCGTCCATTCAAATCCTCTGTATAAATTTGCGTCGAAATGCCGCCGCAATTTTTAACTTCGAGTTTCTTTCGGAAACTCGCTTAAGGACAATCAATAGTGAATAACTTTTGAACTCAATAGTTGTCGCACAAACGACAACTATTAATTATTNACTATTAATCATCAACTAATTTACTTCGCCATNTGCTCCGGNTTGAAAACTTGGTCGAATTTTTCGGCAGTCAAAAAGCCCANNCCCACGCAGGCTTCTTTCAGCGAAATGTTTTCGTCGAACGCCTTGTGCGCTGTTTTCGCCGCGTTTTCATAGCCGATGTACGGATTGAGCGCGGTAACGAGCATCAGCGAATTGTACAAGTTGAAATGCATTTTCTCNTTGTTCGCCGTGATGCCGACNGCGCAATTTTTATTGAACGAAATCATNGATTCCGCCAAAAGCCGCACGGACTGCAAGAAATTGTACGCNATNACCGGCATGAAAACGTTCAGCTCGAAATTGCCTTGAGAAGCCGCCATGCCGATTGCNNCGTCNTTTCCGCAAACNTGCACCGCAACCATNGTAACCGCCTCGCACTGCGTGGGATTCACTTTGCCGGGCATAATCGAACTGCCAGGCTCGTTTTCNGGAATGTGGATTTCGCCGATGCCGCAGCGCGGACCCGAAGCGAGCCAGCGCACGTCNTTCGCGATTTTCATCATGTCGCANGCCAAAGCCTTCACCGCGCCATGCGCAAAAACGATTTCGTCCTTGCTTGTGAGCGCGTGGAATTTATTNGGCGCGGTCTTGAATTCCTTGCCGGTGAGTTCGGAAACCTTTTGCGCGACGAGCTTGTCAAAGCCTTTGGGCGCNTTCAAGCCCGTGCCNACGGCAGTTCCTCCAAGCGCNAGCTGCTTCAAATACGGCAAAGACGATTTGAGCATTTCCTTGTCGCGCTCAAGGCTCGTCCGCCAGCCCGAAATTTCCTGGCTGAACTGAATCGGAACAGCGTCCTGCAANTGNGTGCGCCCGCTTTTNACGATGCCCTTGTTGACTTTTTCCAAATTTTTGAAAGTTTCNACNAGCGTGTCGATCGCGGGGAAAAGCTTGTCTTCCACTTCGGTGGCGGCCGCAATGTGCATCGCCGTGGGGAAAGTGTCGTTCGAAGACTGGCTCATATTGATGTCGTCNTTCGGATGGCAAAGTTTTTTTNCCGCAATTTGATTCGCGCGGTTNGCGACGACTTCATTGCANTTCATGTTGCTTTGCGTGCCGCTTCCCGTCTGCCAAACTACGAGCGGAAAATTTTCGTTCAACGCGCCNGAAATCACTTCGTCGCAAGCCTTGGAAATGGCTTTCAATTTTTCGGAAGTCATTTTTTCGCCTTTGAGCTCATGGTTNGCCATGGCCGCGGCCTTTTTGAGATAGCCGAACGCNCGCGTGATTTCGCGAGGCATNGTTTCCTGCCCCACNCCTATGAGGAAATTNTCGTGGCTGCGCTCGGTTTGNGCGCCCCACAATTTGTCGGCGGGAACTTTCACCTCGCCCATCGAGTCGTGCTCAATTCTGTATTCCATGGAACGCTCCGTTTTAGAANTCCGCCTCGACTTGGCTGATGACATCTTTGAGGCACTGNGCNCTGTGGCGGAGTTTTTCAACTTCGTCNTCGGTGATTTTCGGCTCAAGATGGCTCGTGATTCCCTTGGCGTTCACGATGAGCGGAATCGAAAGNCAAACNTCGTTGATTCCGTATTCGCCGTCAATATANGAAGAAAGCGTCAAAAGCGAATCCGTNTCGTAGTTGAGAGCCTCGATGAGAGAAGTCACNGTAACGCCGATTCCGTAGTTCGTGGCCTTTTTCGCGGCAATGATGATTCCGCCNGACTTGCGGATNTAATCTTCCACATCGTCCTTGTTGAACGACGCGCCCTTGATTTCGCGGAGAGCCGAAGCGTACTCGTCAACNGGAATCGAGCCGATATTTGCGAGCGACCACGGCACGAAAGAAGAATCTCCATGCTCGCCGAAAACATAGCCGTGCACNTTTTCCTGTCCCACGCGGTAAGTTTCAGCNATGCGCGCGCGGAATCGAGCCGTGTCGAGCATTGTTCCAGAGCCGAGGACGCGNTTTTGCGGAATGCCNGATTTTTTCACGAACTGATAAGTGAGGATGTCCACGGGATTCGCAACGATTATGAAAAGCGCGTTNGGCGCGGCCTTTGTGATTTCAGGAATGATNGATTTCATGATGCCNACNTTGGTCTTGACCAAATCCAGGCGNCTNTGTCCGGGCTTTCTTCCCACGCCCGAAGTGATGACAACGATGTCCGAATTGATCGCGTCGGAATACTCGCCCGCGTGAACCCAAACCGGCCCGAGGAACGGCGTTCCCTGATAAATGTCCATGGCCTCGCCCTTCGCACGATCCTTATCGATGTCGATGAGAAGNATTTCAGACGCNAACTGCCTNAGCGTGAGCGCATACGCGATCGTCGAGCCAACCTGACCCGCCCCGATGATTGTGATTTTGTTCATAACTACTCCTATAAAAAGTATAAAAAATTGCGAGCGAAATTGCGAATTTCGCATTGATTTTGGCGCGCGCGGAATCCCACGCGGCAAAGTTTACAGAATATCATTATNATTATACAACAGGATTTGATTTTTGTGAAGATTAAAATGCGAAAAAAATGAAAAACACGCGCATTATTAGCAAGGGCTAACGCCACTCGCAAAAACGCGCGTTATTTGCCAGTTATGCCTCNGCGCAAGCCCTCTTCCCCANNCTTTGCTCGTCNAGAAATCAGTACACTTCCGCCACCGAGGAAATCACATTGAAAGCGTCGATGAAGCCCGTGTTCGAAACGGTTATCTGAGCCTGCGGAGACATGTTCAGCAAAAAGAGCTTTTTTCCCGATTCGAGNCCGTCGTTGAACGCGCCCATTATAACGCCCATTCCGACCGAATCAATTTCNAACACATTTGAAAGATCAAGCACGAGATTCGACTCCTTGATGACCGCATAGACGCGCGTTTGGAAATCCGAAATCGTGTATGAATTTATAGAGCCGTTCANCTCGAACATAACGTAGTTCGCGCCGCGCTTTTCATTGATTGACAAAAGTTCCATTTTTCGTCCTCCTTTAAGCCTGCGCGTCCACGNNTTCNNANGGCNNTTCCGAATTTTCCGTTTCGCCNTCGTCNTCCTGCACAGTCTGCGANTCTTTTCCAAGATAGCGAATCATCATGACGGTAATNTCCTCGTCAACGTCCTTGGCGATGAATCGCTTGAGNTCGTCGAGCAGGAANGTAACCATGTGNGTTCCGTCGTACATATAATTTTCCGTCATGGACTTGCGGATATTGTCCTTGCCATACCTGTCGCCGCGAAGCGANTGGCTTTTTATGATTCCTTCCGTGGTGATGCCGAGGACATCGCCGGGATTGAGCTTGATTTGCCTTACTTTGAGCAACGGNGTCACGTCCTTCGCAAATCCGAGTACGAATCCTTTCCCCTGAATTTCNATTACATTATTGAACGAACGCGTGTACAAAAGCATNGTCGAAATTCCGCAGTTTATGTAATAGAGCGTGTCGGTCTCAAAATCCATCAAACAGAACACTCCCGCGAAGAACGTGCCCTTGGGCAANTCGAATCGGATGAATTTGTTGATTTTCGAAACCAATTTTTTGAAATCGTGCGTAGTCGCCAAGAACACGCGGATGATGGACTTTAGGATGACCATGTTCATGCTCGCGCTGATTCCCTTTCCGCTGAGCGCGCCCACGACCAAAAGATGCCGCGTTTCGTTCAGGCGGATTGAATCCACGAATTCGCCGCCGATGTTGTGCGCGGGAAGCATCAAATAGCCCAAGTCCATTTTGGGGCTTTCCACGGAATCCATGTTCTCCTGAATAGACTTGATTATCTGGGCGGACATCTTGATTTCGCGGTTGACAGTTCCGACGACCGAAGCGTTGGCGATGTTGCTCATATAATATCCAAAAACGAAGAAATACGGATAGAGATTGTTGAACACAGTCTTGTCGTATTCATCGTAGCCCAAATCGCCGCGCTTGTTTCCCAAAGCGAGCAAGCCGAGCAAACGCGAGCCTTCGCGCAGGATTATCAACATTTCCGCATCAAGTTCCGCGAAAAGTTTTTCGATTTCCTCGCGCTTCATGTGCAAGTCGTACATAACTTCCATGTCGTCCAAAGAAAAAACGTTCACGCCCTGCGCGACGATGGCCTCAAGTCCCGGATTCTGAACGGAAAGCGANACTTTCGCGCCTTTNGAAGCNAAAACCGTGTTCAGCTCGTTGTTTCCACCGGCCACGAGGATTTTCATCGCATCCACGGAAACNCGCATGCTGAAAATATTGTAGAACGTTGAGCAGACATCCAAAGTCTCGTCGTCATAGTTTATCGCNACAAGATCCGCCTCGAACGCCTCGCCATACATTGACAANTTTTGCTCNATTATCGTGGATATTTTCTTTATCAAAGCACGGATTCCGAACGCCAAAAGCGCGACAGAAACGAACAGTGCCGCATAGAAAACGAAATGGCTCTGCCTGTGAAGAGGACGAAGCCACAGATACAAGCCCGCNCCGATCGCGGCCGGCAACGCGAATTCCATNATCATCCTGAAAAGATTGTGAATCAGCATCTGCGCNGTGTAGAGTTTTTTGCAGGCGGAAGACCTGACCAAAATTACCGCAACAAGNCAAATTACAATCGGAGAAAGCGAAATTATCAGAGGAACATAGACCGCGCCAAAAAGCAGCGCGANAAATCCAATCCACGAAAGAACAAGCGCGCCCGCGAAGAAAACCGAACGCTGGAAAAGCGGCCACATTCGCGCATTTTCCGTGTAAACCATCAGAATCAAAAGCGAGAATCCNGGCACAAGGAAAATGAAAATCGCATAGTAAAGATCAAGCCAAGTGAATTTTATAGCGCCGTCCGCNGCCTGCGGAAAAACGCTTTCGGCGACAAAACTCAATTTTCTGTAGTCATCCACGGAAATTTTCATCGCNGAAATGAAAAGAGCCAACGCCACAAAAACAAACTGCAAAAATGAAATGAACGAGTTTTTTTCAAAAACAAATCTCAAAAAGCACATGCCCACGAACGTGTAGAAAAGCCCGATCAAAAAAAGCTCCGAGTGCTCCAAGAATACCGCCAAATTCTGCGGTCCTTTGAGCACGACAAGCGTTATTATTCCCATCAAAAACGCGAACGCCGCCGAAAGCAGGGTGAGATTCACAATGGATGTCTCGTTCTTGGAATTGCCCGCATCCACGCTAAGNGAAAGCCTAAGCATCATCACCGCAAANANTGCGTNAATNAAAACATAAACCATTACCTGACCACCTTCGTTATCAACATCGTAATGTCATCGTGCAAAGCGTTGTCGCCCTTGTAATCAAAGATGAGTTTTACCACGTCATCGACAAATTCCTGCGGAGTCTTTGACGCGCCCTTGATTATCGTTTCCTTGTANATTTCAGTGTCGCCAAGTTCCACGCCCTCGTCGTTCATAACTTCGCTCACGCCGTCGGACGCGAACATAATAAGGTCGCCGTTGAAAATCTTGCGCTCGTCNATGCGAACATTGTCCAAATCGATGATTCCGACGACTCCGCAATTCGAAGCNAGCGGCTTTATCGTGTGCCCGTCCGGAGCGCGGGTTATGATTACAGGGTCGGACATCGAGGCGTTCACATAGCGGATGGTCATTTTCTGCGTGTCGAGGACGCTTATGAAAAGAACTGTGTATTTGTCCTGCAATTTCATATTCTTTATGGCTTTGTCGATGTTGTACACGATCGAAACCAAGTCCTCTTTGTCCTCGGTGATTTTTACCGTGTTCATGATCAAGCCCATGATAAGGGCGGCCGGCAAGCCCTTTCCCGAAACGTCGCCGAGCATCAAAAGCGTCTTGTGCTCGTCAATCGGAAGCGCGGTATAGTAGTCGCCCGAAACNTTGACGAGCGGACGATAATACGCGGCCATCTTGAGACGATTCGTTTCCGGCAATTTGTGCGGAAGGAATACGCGCTGAGTTTCGGCGAGCTGNGCCCAGTCCTTGGAAAGCGACGCGATTTCCGACAAGTTCGCTATGGTTTTCGCGCGGAATCCGAACCGATTGAATTCCTCGTANAGGGCGTTGTAGATTCCCGTATCGAAAAGCCTTGTGTAACGGCAGAAAACGAAAAAATGGTAATTTGAAAAGCAGATGAAAAATCCGCGAGCCTTCTTGTGAGAAGAAACAAGNCCGAGNTGGTCGCTGAAAAAATANCTTCCTTCCTCCCAAGTATTGGGAAAATTCTGNCCGAGAACCTGAACCGTGCGCGGATCGTTTGTNATAGAGTCCGAAGAACAGTAAAGGACATAATCTTTGGAACTGTCCAAAAAAATCACGGAACAGTCGGCGGTGCGTTCCAAAATCTTTTTTATGATTTCGTAAAAGTCATCGAGCGAATAACAGAATCGCAGAGCTTCGATAAAACGNTGCAAATAGGCAGTTTCGGTCTTTTTGAGAGTTTCGTATTCAAATTTGTCGCTCAGCATTTTTGAAACAGCGTTNGCCACTAAAAGGCAAGAAAGCAGAAAAATGAATTCCAGCACAACAATATAGCGAGCATCATTTCCCAAGAACATCGCCTGTCGCATAGCAGAAGCGTATTCAATTTGGTGAAAATAGAATTTGTCGTTCCGAATTCCGTCCGGCGGCAAAATCAAATATGAGACCAACAAAAAAATCGCCACGAACAAAATATTCGAAATTATGAAGACATTCCGCTTTTTATTTTTTAGCATAAGAACCCCTAAAAATACGATTCATTATATCANATTATCGGCAAAAAGGGAAGAAAAAAAGATAGATTTTGAAAAATTCTTCGGCAAAGAAAATTTTTGACGCGAAAATCCGAAAAAACAAAACGGCGGATTCTCTCTTCGATACAAGAAAAAATCCGCCGAAAAAACAAGGAGATATGAAAGAATAAAATTNTTCAGCAAAACGTTCGCTGAAAATTATCTTGCGAGCGATGAAAGCGGAATCAGTTTCGGNTCTTTCGTGGGATTTTCCGCCTCGGCGAACGCCTGAAGCAATTTCTTTTCCTGCGCCGAAAGTCGCTCNGGCACTTGAACCATAACTTTTATGTACAAGTCGCCTTTNCGNCCGCCGCCCGAATACGGAACGCCCTCGCCTTTTATGCGAAGCATCTTTCCGTTTTGCGTGCCGGCGGCGACAGGAATGTCNATNTTNCGGCCGTCAAGCGAGGAAACGGTAATTGTCGCGCCCAACGCCGCNTGNNTNATGGAAACAGGCACGGCGCAATAAAGGTCGTTTCCGCTGCGCTCGAAATATTCGTGGCTTCGAACGTGCAACACGACAATCAAATCGCCGCGCGCGCCGCCGTTTTTGCCNGCGTCTCCCTGATGGGGAATCACAATCCTGCGCCCGTCGTCNACTCCGGCGGGAATCGTGAGCGTTACNGCCTTGCTTTCTTTTTTGTAGCCGCTTCCGCGACACGCCTTGCACGGATGCTCGATTATTTGTCCAGAGCCGCCGCATTGCGGGCAAGTCTGCACCATNGAAAGAAATCCNGTNTTGCGCCGAATCTGTCCCGCGCCNCCGCATGAAGGGCAAGTTTTTTTGCTTGTTCCGGNCTCGCTTCCGCTGCCGCCGCATGTTGGACAAAGCTCGTTNCGCGAAAAGCGGAGTTCGGTTTTTGTNCCGTAAACNGCGTCTTTGAACGAAAGTTCCAAATCGTAGCGCAACGACGCGCCNGTATTGTCNTCCTGCCGAGAACGCCTTGAAGANCCNCCNCCGAAAATGCTTTCGAAAATGTCGCCGAAGCCGCCGCCCATGCCGCCGAAAAGGTCCGCGAAATCGGTGAANGCGTGCGAATATTGCGCGCCGCCTCCGCCGCCCATNCCTTCAAGCCCCGCAAAGCCGTATTGGTCATAAATCGGGCGTTTTTTNTCGTCGGAAAGAATTTCGTAGGCTTCGGTCGCTTCCTTGAATTTATCTTCCGCTTCCTTNTCGCCAGGATTGCGGTCGGGATGATATTTTACGGCGAGTTTTCGNTACGCCTTTTTTATTTCNTCAAGAGTCGCCTTTTTGTCTACGCCAAGAACTTCGTAATAATCTCGCTTGCCCATTTTTTCAATATACTACAAAATTAAATGGAGGTCAACAGCCGGCGTTTGCCNNCCGCGNCCCCATTCGCAATTTTAGTCGTGNACCTCGTAGTTCACGTCTTCCGCGCTGCCTTTGTCGAAGCCGCCCTGCGATCCCGCCGAAGAAGAGCCTCCGTCGTTCGCGTTCGGATTCGCGCCGGNGTNAGGACCTGCGCCCGCCGCTCCCTGCGCCGCCTGCTGCTTGTACAGNTCTTCGGCGATTTTGTAGGAAGCCTGCTTGAGGCTTTCGGTCTTGGCCTTGATTTCCGAAACGTTGTCGGTTTCCATGACCTTTTTCAACTCGGCGATGGCATCCTCGATTTTCTGCTTTTCNGCGGAATCAACTTTGTCGCCCATTTCCTTGAGCGTTTTTTCCGTGGCATAAATCAGGCTGTCNGCCTCGTTTTTCGCNTCGATTCCTTCGCGCTTTGCCTTGTCGCTGGCTGCGTTGGCTTCCGCATCCTTCACCATTCGGTTGATTTCCTCTTCGGAAAGTCCGCTTGAAGAAGTGATTTGGATGTGCTGCTCTTTGCCAGTGCCCAAATCCTTGGCAGAAACGTGGACNATGCCGTTCGCGTCAATGTCGAACGTAACTTCGATTTGCGGAACGCCNCGAGGCGCGGCAGGAATTCCCACCAAGTCGAAATTTCCGAGCGTGCGGTTTTGCGCCGCCATNTCGCGTTCGCCCTGCAAGACGTGGATGGAAACAGCCGTCTGTCCGTCCGCCGCAGTGGAGAAAATCTGGCTTTTCTTTGTCGGAATCGTCGTGTTGCGCGGAATGAGCTTCGTGCAAACTCCGCCGAGCGTTTCGATTCCCAAAGAAAGCGGCGTAACGTCNAGCAAAAGNACNTCCTTCACGTCGCCGCCNAGAACGCCGCCNTGAATNGCCGCGCCCACCGCGACNGCCTCGTCAGGGTTTACCGAACGGTTTCCTTCTTTTCCGAAAATCTGCTTTACGATTTCCTGGACTTTCGGCATACGGCTCGAACCNCCGACAAGCAAAACCTCGTCGATTTGATCNGCCGTAACGCCAGCNTCCGCCATAGCCTTTCGGCACGGCTCTTTCGTCGCCTCNAAAAGGCTGTCCGTCATCTGCTCGAACTGCGCCCGAGTGAGATTTTTCTGCAAGTGCTTCGGGCCAGAAGCGTCCGCCGTGATGAACGGCAGGTTGATGTCAACGCTCGTTTGGCTTGAAAGTGAAACTTTCGCGTTTTCCGCCGCCTCGCGCAGACGCTGCATCGCCATCGGATCGTTTCCGAGGTCGATTCCTGTGTCCTTTTTGAATTCGGAAATCAGCCAATTGATTACGACGCGATCCCAGTCATCGCCGCCNAGCTGAGTGTTTCCGTTCGTGGACTTNACTTCGAAAACTCCGTCGCCCAATTCCAAAATCGAAATGTCGAACGTGCCGCCGCCCAAGTCGTAAACGGCGATCGTTTTTTCNTTGGCNTGATCTTCTTTGTAGCCGAACGCCAAAGAAGCCGCNGTCGGCTCGTTNATGATGCGCTTTACGTCAAGGCCNGCGATTTTTCCNGCATCTTTNGTGGCCTGNCGCTGCGCGTCGTTGAAATANGCCGGAACTGTGATCACAGCCTCGGTCACTTCCGAGCCGAGATAGTCTTCGGCGGTCTTTTTCATCTTCTGCAAGACGAACGCGGANATTTCCTGCGGGCTGTACTGCTTNGTGCTTCCATTTTCGTCGATTTCGATTCGCAAATCCTGNCCGTGATCAACGACTTTGTAAGGCAATTTCGTCGCCTCGCCCTGAAGCTCGGAGAATTTGTGTCCNATGAGGCGTTTTGCCGAATAAACCGTGTTCTTNGGATTCGTGACCATTTGGTTTTTNGCGGGCAAACCGACAATGCGGTCGCCTTTCGCAGTGAATCCGACGATTGAGGGCGTTGTNCGTCCGCCCTCGGAGTTTTGGATTACGACAGGCTCGCCGTTTTCCATGACGGCGACGCATGAGTTCGTAGTTCCCAAGTCAATTCCGATAATNTTTCCCATAATTTTCCTCCAAATCTACCGAAACTCGTGGCTGAACACAAGTTTCAATTATATTATTTTTCNTTCGGCATCGAAACCGAAACTTTTGCATTGCGAATAACNCGATCCTTGAGCTTGTAGCCCTTCAAGTACACTTCCTTGATGACGGGGCTTTCCACATCATCGGAAGNCTCGCTGCGAAGCGCCTCGTGCTCGTCGGGATTGAAAGTCTCCCCCGCCGCACCGTAAGCCGTCAAATTNTATTTGTTTTCGAGCATGCTGACAAGNGACGCNCTTATCATTTTCACGCCGTCNGCNATNGANTTCGCGTCCGTTNCTCCTTCCGCCGCAGCGACNGTGCGCTCCAAATTGTCGATGCTTTCAAGCAAATCCTGCAAAAGNGCNGCGTTGGCGTAGTCGAACGCTTCCTGCTTTTCCTTTATCATGCGCTTGCGGTAATTGTCGAAATCGGCCGCNCGGCGCAAAAGCTGNTCCTTCAAGTCGGCGTTTTCTTTTTCCAAAGCCTCGACGNGCTCTTCNGGAGAAGGCTCTTTTTCCGNCTCCTGCTCCGCGCAAGCNTCTTCGCCCGAAGNCNTTTCCGCGTCCGCGCATTTTTCGCAAGATTCATCCGCGGGAGATTCCNCCTGCGACGATTCCTGCTCGCAAGGNTGCTCCGCGATTTTCTCGTTTTCTTCNATTTCTTCCATATNTACAAAGATAATAAAAATCNNTGGAANTCGTCAAGAAAAAAACGAAAAAAAAATGAANGGAATGTNCGCGGAGAAAAACAGGGTGCAGCGCAAAATCGGACAAAGCNCANTCAAATCCCGAACGCGGCCGAAAAATTCTNNCGAATGNCCGCGCAGAATTCCGCGAANNAAAAATCCTTTTCGCCANTTCCCGCCGCNCCGCCNTGCNAGGCATCGCATTTCGAACGCGCATTGGTATACGCGCGCGATGTCGGACGGCGCGGTCGCGAGTTCCCAGCGCAAGGTCTGGAACGGCGCNTCCGTCTCGAAAAGCAAGTTTTCCGNNGGCAAAAATTTCACGCAGGAAATCGCCTTTTTCGCGCCGTTCAAAATCGGCTTNCCAAAAGAAAAATATGCGTTCACTNCGCGGCGCAAAATCGAGCGCNCGTCGNCCGCGNTTCCCGCAAAAGAATGGAAAACCACCGCGCGCAATTTTTTCAATTNNGGCNTNTATTCAAAAATCTTGTGCGCCGCNCGCCNNGCGTGCACNACCAANGCNGCNCCATATTCCTGCGCAAGTTGCANCTGAACATTCCACGCATCTTCCTGAGCTGCGGCGTTTTCCTTGAACTCGTCGGAAAAAAAATCGAAGCCAGCCTCTCCCACCGCGCNGATTTTTCCTTCCTTCAAANGTCCTTCCAAAAAATCCGCGTTTTCCAAAATCGGATTCTGNGGATGAATGCCGAACGCNCGCGCNACTTTTTCTCGGNAAAAAAAATCCGAATTNAAAAATTCTTCCTGCNTTGAAAATTCTTCCTTGGAATGAGCGCAGGTACAAAAAAANTGATTTTTTTTCGGAGGAAAAAANTCGCCTGAATTTTTCGANAAATTNTCAAAATTATTTCCGCCTGAANTTTCCAAGAACGGAATCAAATGAAAATGCGCGTCGCAAAAGTCGAATTCCAAATTTCCTCCAAGCGCAAAGCGCGCTCAAAAAACGCTAAATATTTTATTTTNGCTTTCCGAAAATAATAATATATGCCGCAGGAATTTGCAATGGCTAGCGGCGTTNAAAAAGTGTGCGCCGCGTCGCGGCGTGAGGAGGCACTATGGAAACCTATACTTTAAAAAGCATTGGCAAGGCAAGCGACTACATGACCGTCCTGCGCGAAGTGGACGACGGCTATGTNGTGCGAATTGTCCGCGACCAAGACGGATACAACGAAGTAAAGACAGATTACATAAGCAAATCTCTTTTTGAAAGCTGCATCCGCACGGGCTACCTTACGAAAATCGAGAACGCGGTGGAAGCGGAAGCATTGAGCGCGTAGACTGCGATTCCTCACGAAAAATTTGCGTCTTCCAAAAATTTCCGAGCGGCTGCGAACCTCGCGTCCAAATCGGGAATTTTCGGAAGCCAATTTATTTTCACGCCGTTTTTTTCCATTCCGCGAAACCAAGTTTCCTGCCGCTTTGCGAACTGNCCAATCGCGATGTTGAGTTTTTCAGCCATTTCTTCCTTGCTNGAAAATTTTCCTTCNANAAATTCCGAGACGAAGCGATACTCAAGCCCGAGCTTTTCAAGCCTTTCCCAAGACGCGCCTTCCGAATGCANNCGNTCCACTTCCTCGATCATTCCANAATCGAGNCGNTCNNAAAGCCGCTTNTTTATGTTGGCNCGNAGNGTCGCGCGTTCCAAAGTCGTGCCCAAAACAAGCGGACAAATTTCAGGGCGCGCTTCAAGGCTTTTTTTGAATTCCTCGCATTCAGGGCTTTGGATGAATTTTTCGATTTCGATCGCCTTTATGACGCGCTCGCGCTCGAGCAAATCGCGCATNACATGAANCGNGCCGCCCTTGAGNTCCAAAAGCATTTTTCCCAATTCTTCAAGCGGAACGTNNTTCGCCCATTCGCGNAATTCCTTGTTTTCAGGAACNGGAATCAAATCGTAATTGCGAATCACAGCGTCAAGNTACATTCCGGTTCCGCCCACGATNACAGGAATTTTTCCTTTTTCCAAAATCNATTTGAAAACTTTGTAAAAATCCTGCTGGTACAAAAAAACCGAATATTCGCAGGAAAGGTNNGCGATGTCGATCAAATGATACGGAACGGNNCGCCCGCGNAATTCGTATTCCGCCAAATCCTTTCCGCTTCCGATGTCAAGCCCTTTGTAGACTTGGCGCGAATCCGCCGAAACGATTTCGCCTTCGAGAAAATCCGCAATNCGCACGCCGAGCGCGGTTTTTCCCACGGCGGTNGGTCCCAAGAGAACGACGCAATTGTACGAAGATTGAAGTGAAGCCATTTTCANAAAANTTTGCAAATNGCGCAGCAAAGATACTCGCTCCTCGGATAGCCGAGCANNANNGGATGATCAAANGNCGCGCCGCGCTTTTGCAAAACCTGCACTCGGCGGTGGCTGTCCGNNGCGGCGTTCGCGAGCATCGAATAAAAAGCGTTCGNATCGAAAAAATACGANCACGANCATGTCACCAAAATTCCGCCNGGATTCAAAATGCGCATCGCGCGCAAGTTGATTTCCTTGTANCCGCCGTAAGCNTTTTTCACGGCGCGCGCGCTTTTCGTGAACGCNGGCGGATCAAGAATGATGACGTCGAATTTTT
Organism: Treponema sp.; assembly: GCA_014804005.1. Lineage (GTDB taxonomy): Bacteria > Spirochaetota > Spirochaetia > Treponematales > Treponemataceae > Treponema_D. The sequence goes on from JAAVAP010000010.1 coordinate 33,243, forward strand.
TTCCGTCGGATTCGTATTGGCGCAAAANCTCGAAGACATCGGCGCAAACGGTTTTCACGATTTTTTCNGCGCCGTTCAGCTCGATATTTTTTTTCGCNATTTCAACCGCGTCCGAAGAAATGTCGGCGCAAATTACNGATTTCGCNCCNNCCTTGAAAGCGTTCAAGCCGAACGCGCCCGTGTGACANAACGTGTCCAANACATTTTTTCCGTGGCAATATCGCGCGATTTCCGCGCGGTTCAATTTTTGGTCGAGGAAATATCCNGTTTTCTGGCCGCGCGCCAAATCCACCGAAATGCGAACGCCGTTTTCCAAAATCACGATTTCTTCTTTTCCGCGACGACCAAGCCAGCCGCTCTTTTTTTCAAGNCCTTCCTTTTCGCGCACGTCCGCGTCGCTCCGCTCGTAGATTGCGAAAGGCTTCANAACTTTTTCCAGCGCGGAAAGAATTTCGTTGCGAAAGACTTCNGNGGCCAAAGCCAAAAATTGCACGACAAGATAAATTTTTNNGTCTTCCGAAAAATAGCGTTCNACNGTGAGNCCNGGAAGCAANTCCGCNTCGTCAAANCAAACNCGGAACGAATCTTCATCNGAAAAATGAATNCGNCGCAAATTGTACGCATCGCAAATTTTCTTGAAAANGAATCCCGCCTTGTCCTCGAAAATTTTGTCGGCGTGGGAATCGCTCACAATGCGCACGGCAATTTTNGACTTCGAATTGAAAATGCCGCTTCCCAAAAATCCGCCNGCGCTCGAAAAAATTTCCACGCATTCGCCGTCCTTCACTTTTCCTTCCGAAACGATTTCGGCGAAAGGCGCGTCCTTCCATTCNTTTCCGNCGAAANATTTCACGCGCTCAATTTCGTTGTCGAACGCCCACAAAAATCCCTGGCGAATTTCCCGCTCCTCGCCCTTCTTCAAAAAAAATCTCGCAAAGTCCATAAAAAGAATTTAGCATATAGACAAAAAATTTTCAATCGGGTAAAATCAATCATGCTTTTCATTTTTGACATGGGAGGGGTNGTGACGCAGAACACTCCGCCCGAAGCGAAGATTGCGCAAACGCTCGGAATTTCTGCCGAAGAATTNCGCGNGGCGCAAAAACTCGGCGAANNCGAAAATCTTTTTTCGCTTTTAAGCCGCGGAAAAATTTCNGAAGAAGAATTCTGGCGCGAAGTCGGCGCNAACATCGGAAAAAAAATCGACGCGAATTTGTGGCAACTTTTTTTTCATCCGAAAATGAACTCCGACGTGAAAAAAATAATTTTGTCGCTGCGCAAAAAAAATCATCGCGTGGTTTGCGGAACGAACACNATCGAAAGCCATTGGCAATGCCACGTGGCGCGCGGCGACTACGCGATTTTCGACGAAACTTACGCNTCGCAAAAAATCGGATTTGAAAAGCCGGACGCGGATTTTTGGAAAACGATTTTGCTCTCGGAAGGATATTCGCCGAACGAAANTTTTTTCACCGACGACCGCGAAAAAAATGTCGAAGCCGCCCNCGCAATCGGAATCGCCTCGCACAAATTCGAAAACGCNTCCGCGCTCAAAANAGCAATCCGCGAATTTTTGAAGCGCGAAAAAAATTCAAGATNATTTTGGCAAGNCGCCNCGCTCGACATNGCGGACAAAANCCGCGCNTTTANCGTNCAAGCCGCGTTCGTCGGCTTTCCACGATTTGTCAAAACAGCAACGGAACGTCGCCGTNNAAAGCGATTCNNAAAANGCCCAAAACTACAAGATGCGCGGGATAATAAATATAGAAAAGCCATTTTGTCCATTTCGCCTTTCCTCGCTCNCCGTTGTACTGCTTCAAAAGNGGATATACCAAAATGACAAACGGCTGAATAATTCCATAAATTCTGTTCACAAAGAAAAACGATACTGNCGCATAAACGATTGTCCANATCATCATAATTAACATTTGCTTTTTGAGNTTTCCCCTGTTTTTGTACATTCCCAAAATTGCCAAAACAGCGACACANCTCCTATCNGCTGGGAAAGCACTCCATATCAAAACAAATATAATAATGTGCTTTAACCATTTTTTCATCCCTTCAGCATCTTGCAGCCACAATACTAAAACTGCGACAAACAACGGATACATCACGCTTGTCTGATTAAAAATTCCCGTCCTGAACGGAATGAAATTTATGCCAAATGCAAAATTGTGTGCAAAATGCGATACGATTGCAAATATAAATAAGCGCAACGCATATTTTTTTCTATNGCGCGTGTAATGATAGCCCTCGCAAATGAAAAACCACATAATTGGCGCGGTCANTCGNCCGACAATATGCAGAAAAATCGCGACAGGATTTGCAGGAAATCCGGGATAAATCAAATNCGCAAAATGGTCGATTGTCATCGCNATGATGGCAATCATTTTCAGATGATTTGAATTTAATTTTCTGTCCATAAAAATACAACTGCCAAAATAGCATTTTCAAGAGATAGTGCGTCCATAAACAAAAGAGCAACNGGGTGATGCGCGGCGATATCCGTCATCCNTNGGANTCCTTTTCCGGGAGGAAAAAAGAAGCCCGGCGGCCACCTGCTTTCCCGCCCTCCGGGGGCAGTATCATCGGCGCAGGGGGGCTTGACTTCCGTGTTCGGGATGGGAACGGGTATTGCACCCCCGCCAT
>JAAVAP010000011.1 GCA_014804005.1 Treponema sp.
ATATTTTTCGTGTATGGAAGAAGAATAGGAACCGCATCGAAATTTAAAAAACTGATTGCGCCCATAACATATTCTGCCCCTCCCACCTCGTCTCCCGCAAAACTCAAATCAACATACTCGCGCCCCGACAGTCTGAGAAATTCTTGTAAATAACTGTTTGCATTGTCCATAATGCAAACACAAATCACCTCGCATTCAAATCTAAAGGCATCGTCCCATAGGGAATTTATGTCCGCCCCATGCTCCACAAAGTTTTTCAATACTTTTATAGATTTTCTTTTTTTTAACCGGCGATATTGATAGTGATACTCGACCAAAAGTTGCAGCGGAGTACGTCCATACACGGACTCGTTTATGAGCGACAGGTCAAGGTTTTTATTGTTATCGATGGGCTTGTTTGCAAGCGCGAGCAGATGGAGCGGATAGTCCTTGTACTTTTCCTCCGCCTGCAACATCCTTTCGTTCTTTTTATGACATCCGCACAGCAAAAATGCGGCGAAAAGTAAAGTCAATATTAAAAATTGACACCTCATTTGCGTTGTCAATTTCTACCTCCAATGTATTTTTTAGTTTATCAATGACCCGAAAACTGTGTATACATTTTCCGCGGTGATTTCTATTTCCTTCAGGTATTCGTTCGTCAAATTATATTTCTTTAAAAACCTTACAGCATCTTCTTTTGAAAAAAAGTATGAGACATATTCATTTGTTGCATAGTCATAAAAATAGCTTGCAAGTATGCCGAAAAATAAATTTCCTTCTTCCCACTTATGAATCCAGTCTAAATTATCATAATCTTTATAATAAGCATTTATCCTGTACAAGACGATTTTTTCTACAGACTGCTTTTCAATGAAAAAAGGAAGGAAACTATTAAGAATCAAATAAATATTCTCTTCATAAGAAATTTCTGATTTTAAATAATTAAATGCACTCCATATACCATTTTTTCGAATTTGTATTAGGATTTTATCATTTTCAATCGGAATCTTTCCAAATTGATGTAAATCGATAGTAATGCTTTCTTTCTCTAATTTGTCTTTATAATAAAACAACGTTTGCAATATTGAATAAAAACATTTCGAAGAATTTATATATTTTTCATTTTGCTCTGGATAATCATCCAAGGCAAACTCATTAAAATCCATAGTAAAACTAAAATCATTGAACCTAAAATAATAGCCCGCGCCAACTTCCGCGAATGATGAAACCTTTATGAAAGTCAAAAAAAATAGCGTTAAAATTTTTCTTTTCATTATTTCGTCAAGTCCTTGCCGCTCGTCGCGCCGCACAATTCATGATACCGATTCAAAAGACACTGTGCAAGTTCTTCAATTTGGAAAACATACTGAAAAACATTCGCGCCGTCTTTCCTATATTTTTCAACCAACTCTTCAAGCCGCAGCAAAAGATGTCGTTCTTTCTTGTCCGAAAGGAATTCCGTCTGCGTTTTCAGGAATTCAAATTCTTCCTCGATGTTCACATTCGAAAGGCAGATTGCGTCTTCTTCAAAAAGGACATCGGCGCACTTCGAGCTGTTTTTGAAAACAAAGTATGCGTTCTCGTAAGTCTCTTCCAATTCCGAACATTGAAAATACGAAATTTCGACGGAAGCAAGAAGCGGCCGCTCCACAGACTCTTCCGAATAAACTGGCGGGCCGCAATTCTCAGTGTCATAAATATCAATGAAATAACGCTTTCCGCCCGCCATATCTTCGGCGCGGAATCCCCAACTGTTTGAATCTTTGCCGAGCCTTGCCAAAACCATGTCTTCCGAAACACGAAGGAATCCGCCGTCTATGTATATGAAATTGTTCTTCGTAAAATACTGTTCGCCAGTCCGTTCATAGAATACCCGCAAAAAAACATCCAGCGACTTTATTGCGTTCTGACCGACAAGAGGAATGCTCGCTGTAATATAGTCGCCGCCGTTTTCCTTCATTGTGTAACCGTACTCCGCGCAATGCGCCAAACGCACGAGGCATTCAGGAAGGCTCTTTGTTTCGGCAAAGGCGAGGACAAAAATATTCATGCATGCGACAAGAAAAACAATCCGCCTCATATTCATCAATTCATATTATATAAAGACGCGATTTTAAAATACTAAAATTCTTTCAAATAGTCAAATTTTTTTTTTCGGGAATTTGCCAAAAACGCAGTGAGTTTTTGGTGAAAACTCACTGCGTTTAAAAAAAACTCACTGACTTTTTACCCAAAACTCACTGCGTTTTTACCGAATTCCGCGAATTTCTGGCGCAGGGCACTGAAAACATGAATGCATACTGGGGAAAGACGTGTGTTTACACATAGTTTTTCAAGTGGTTTGGAAAAAAACGGCGGGTGCATTTCCGCGAATAAATTTTGCGCTGCTTTGGGAAACGACAGTGTCCGCCCAAAAGCACAACGCTTTTTGTTCGCTTTGTATTTTCCACGTATTCGCTATTTTGTTTTCAATGAAAAGCGGTTTCGAAATATGCGGCGTTTATAAGTTTGAAATCGCATTGAAACGCTTTGACTTCGCAATCCGTTGAATATTTTTCCTGCAATGTTTTTTTCATTGCCGCCGCGTCTCTTTTCGAATAATAAAAGCCGATATAATTTTTTTCTCCAAGTTCAAGGCATGGCGAACGAGACACTTCTCCTTCCGGCAAAAAAAATATCGGCTCGCTTTTATTGATTTCGAGTTCAATTTTGTTTTTTGTTTCCAAAGAATGCAGTTTCTTGTTTTTTGGATTTGGCATTTTTTTTTGTGCAAGCATTCAACTTGCACAAAAACTCGTAAGCAAGTATCTGATTTGCTATGCAAGGACGAAGCCTTGCGCTTTCGCGCGAGGTGGCGAAAATTAGTCCGCCATTTTTTTATACTCGTCGAATTTCGCGAGAATTGTTTCGTCCTTGTTTTTGTCCAAAATGCTCACGACGACAGCAACGACAAGGCAGATGAGAAATGCGGGCAGAATTTCGTAAAGGTCGAAAATCGGATGAACGTCGGCGGAAATGTTGTGCCAGGCGACTACGGCCGCGCCTCCGCAAACAAGTCCTGCAATCGCGCCTTTGGCCGTCGTGCCTTTCCAATAAAGCGCGAGCAAAACTAGCGGTCCGAACGCTCCGCCGAATCCAGCCCAGGCGTAGCTCACCAAGCCGAAAATCGAGCTGTTGGGATTGAGTGCGAGCAAAACTCCGACAATCGCAATCGCCAAAACCGAAATGCGGCTCACCGCGAGAACTGTTTTTTCGGAAGCGTCCTTCTTTATTATGCCCTTGAAAATGTCCTGACCGATCGCGCTTGAAGCCGAAAGTAGTTGGCTGTCCGCAGTGGACATCGCTGCCGCCAAAATCGCGCAAAGGAAAATTCCCGCGATGAAAGCAGGATACATTTTGTTTATCGATTCGCTGAAAACCGCTTCCTGCGTTCCCACGCCCAAAACTTTCACGCCTTCCAAAATCGTTTCTTCGGGATTCGCGCCCAAAAGAATTCCGTGGTTCAGCAAATACGCAGTTCCGAGAGTTCCGATGATGAAAGTTCCGATGTACGAAATTATCATCCAAGTGATTCCGATTCTTCGCGCGGTTTTGATTTCCTTGTTTGAACGGATTCCCATGAAGCGCACGATTATGTGAGGCATTCCGAAATATCCCAAGCACCATGCGAACGCCGAAATCGCTGACATCGGGCTGAACGATTTGTTCGCCGTAAAATTGTCAAGCATTTTGCGCCCGAAATCGCCGTTTATCGCGCGCTCCGAAAATTGCTTGACTTGCTCAACCGCGCTTCCGATTCCGCCCAACGAAAAAATCACTATTATGGACGAGACGACGAACGCAACGAAAATCAACATTCCTTGAATGAAATCCGTGGTGCAGACGGCGCGGTAGCCGCCCATGATTGTGTACGAAAGAATTATCACGAATCCAATCAAAAGTCCAAAGTTCCAATTCAAGCCGAAAACTGAGCGAAACAATTTCGCGCAAGCCACAAATCCCGATGCCGTGTAAATCGTGAAAAACACGACGATGAAAAAAACCGAGACAATCGAAAGAATGTGAGATTTGTCGTTGAAGCGGTTCGTCAAAAATTCCGGAATCGTGATTGAATCGCCGAACGCAATCGAACATTTTCGCAAAGGCTTTGCGACAAAAAGCCACGCCAAATAAGTGCCGACAATCAAACCGATTGCTGTCCAAAACGTTTCCTTGAATCCGCCCAAATAGCAAAGTCCGGGCAAGCCCATCAAAAGCCAAGCCGAAGAATCGGAAGCCTCCGCGCTCAACGCCGTAACCCACGGCCCGATTTTGCGTCCGCCCAAAAAAAAGTCGGAAGCGTTGTTGTTTTTGTTCGCGGCGCGCAGCCCGATCAAAACCATCATTGCAAGGTAGAGAACGAACGCAATGATTTTTGCAAGAACATCCATCGTCATTTTTTACATTTCTCCTAATATAAAAATTTTAAGGCAATAAATCGCAACCTAATTCCTAAAGCTATGTATCGGCGCGGGAATTCTTCCGCCGCGATTTATGAAATCTGCGCAGCTGAATTGATTCACATCGATTACGGGGCAGCCTCCGAGCAAGCCGCCGAATTCGACCCAATCGCCGGCCTTTTTTCCGGGGGCGGGAATGAGGCGCACGGCGGTCGTCTTGTTGTTCACCATTCCGATTGCCATTTCGTCCGCCATGATTCCGCTGATTGTTGTGGCTGGAGTGTCGCCGGGAATCGCAATCATATCCAATCCCACGGAACAAACGCAAGTCATCGCCTCGAGCTTTTCGAGCGTAATCGAACGTTGTTTCACCGCGTTTATCATTCCTTCGTCTTCCGAAACTGGAATGAACGCGCCGCTCAAGCCGCCCACGTTTGTCGAGGCCATTACCCCTCCCTTTTTTACCATGTCGGTGAGAAGCGCGAGCGCGGCTGTAGTTCCTGGCGCGCCCGCACCTTCCAAGCCGATTTCTTCCAAAATGCGCGCAACGCTGTCGCCCACTTCGGGTGTGGGAGCAAGGCTCAAATCCAAAATGCCGAAATTCACGCCAAGTCGCCGCGCCGCTTCCGTTCCGACAAGCTGCCCCATTCGAGTGATTTTAAAAGCCATCTTTTTTATTCCGTCGGCAAGTTCATTGATTGGCTTTCCTTTGAATTCACGCGCGGCTGCCAAAATCACGCCTGGGCCAGAAACGCCGACATTTATTACGCAGTCGCCTTCGCCAGGTCCGTGGAACGCGCCGGCCATAAAAGGATTGTCTTCGGGCGCGTTTGTAAAAACCACAAGTTTCGCGCAGCCGTTCACAGGTTTCGACGCGGATGCCAAAGCCGTGCTCCTTATGATTTCTCCCATCAATTTTACAGCGTCCATATTGATTCCGCTTTTTGTCGAACCGACATTCACGGAAGCGCAAACTGATTCGGTTTGACACAATGCTTCAGGAATCGACTCAATTAAAATTTTGTCCGCAGGCGTAATTCCTTTTTGAACGAGCGCGGAAAATCCTCCGATGAAATTCACGCCCAATTCTTTTGCGCATTTGTCGAGCGTTTTGCAATATTCGACATAATTTTGGGCGCGGCTTGCTCCTGCCACAAGCGCGATCGGCGTAACGGAAATTCTTTTGTTTATGATTGGCACGCCAAATTCGCGTTCGATGTCTTGTCCAACTTTCACAAGATTTTTCGCGCGCGACATAATCTTGTCGTAGATTTTTCGGCACGATTTCGCCTCGTCATCGCAAGCACAGTCGAGCAACGAAATTCCCATTGTAATGCAGCGCACGTCGAGTTTTTGGCGCATGAACATATTCACGGTTTCTTGAATTTCAAGCGGCGTAAAAAGCATTTTTTCCCTCTTGACAAAAAATTTGCAAAATAATTTTTCGAAACAATTATATTGAAAAAACATAGAAAATGCAAGACGCAATTTTTTTACGTTCATAAAATCAATTATGATTTTTTTGTGAATTTTCGTCTCCATTGAGCGGGCGTCATTTTTACCGCGCCTTTGAATTGTCGTATAAAATGCTCAGGATTTGAATAGCCGCATCGTTCTGCCACGCTTGAAATTGAAATGGCGGACGATGAAAGCAAAGATTGCGCATAGGCGATGCGCGACGCGATGACATCGGCAATGCAGCTTGTCGAAAAAAAACTTTTCCACGAAGCGTGAAGATAGCCTGTGCTGATGCAAAGGCGTTTCGCCATTTCTGGAATCTGCCATTCCATCGAAGGGCGGGCGTAGATTTCGCGTCGCAATTCCACGAGCCTGTTATAGATTTCCGGCATGTTTTTCGAATCATTTTCATCGCTTGCCATAAGCAAAAGTGTTTCCACCAAATGCGCGAGAATGCTTTCGCGGCTTTGCGACACTCCGTAGAATTTCAAGCAAATTATATGGAAAAGCGAATTGAATTCGCTGGCTTTGTTTCCGCGAAGTGGAATCGGTTCGCCGAACGGAAAACTGCGGTCCAAAATTGCTGTGTCGCTTTTAAAATGCATCCAACTGTCACAATAATTTTGTTCAATCTGCGAGGCATGATAACGCTGCGCTTGTCCTGGCAAAAAAAGCACAGCGCATCCTGCCGGAAATTCTTTCCATTCTCCGTTTACGAAAAAACGTCCGCGCGTTTTTGTTAGCAAAAACAAATATTCCGGAAAGCCATTCGGCCGCTCAACATCAAATTTCGCGTCGTGTTCGGAATCTTCTCCCATGCGAAGAATTGAAATCATAATTTTTCTCCCTTATTTAAATTTTTAAAAAAAATCTATATTAGAATACATCAATTTTAAAAACATTACAATATATCAATTTTTTGATTAGAATAATCCATTGATATTTCGCAAGGAACGGAATAAATTTTTATAGTTGCAGGGAGAAATTTATGAAAAGCAAATTAATTTTTTTCACATTTATTGCGGCGACGATTTTCGCGTCGTGCTCGGCAAAAGAATCGAAATCAGCGGGAAAGACAAAATTTCCTTTGCCAAAATCGGCGGAGGAGTCTTCGATTTATGTTGAACCTTGTCCTCAAATTGGATACGACTTCATTCGCGGAATGGACGCTTCGGCTGTGCTTTCCGTGGAAAAAAGCGGCGCAAAATTTTATGGATTTGATGGAAATGAGCAGGATGTTTTTTTGACGCTCGCTCAAAGCGGAATAAACTATGTGCGTTTTCGCGTTTGGAACGATCCGTTCGATGAAAACGGAAATGGCTATGGCGGAGGAAACAACGATCTTGCCACGGCGATTGAATTGGGAAAACGCGCGACCGCAGCTGGACTTAAAACTCAGATTGATTTTCATTATTCGGATTTTTGGGCAGACCCGAAACGCCAGCATGCGCCGAAAGCTTGGCAGGATTTGGACATCGAAAAAAAATCTGCCGCGCTATATGAGTTCACAAAATCCAGTTTGGAAAAATTGCTTGACGCGGGCGTGGACGTGGCGATGGTTCAAGTGGGAAACGAAATCAACAACGGAATGTCGGGCGAAAAAGGATTCATAAATGTGGCGAAACTTTTGCAGGAAGGAAGCCGCGCCGTTCGCGAAGTTGCAAAATCGCGCAAAAAGGAAATCGCTGTCGCATTGCATTACACTCACATCAATCGCGAAAATTATCCTGATGAAATTACTCGAATCGCGATGTCGCTAAAAAATTACAAAATCGATTATGACATCATGGGACTTTCGTACTATCCATTTTGGGACGGAACAATGGCGAACATGCAAAGCGTCGTAAAAATGTTTCGAGAAGAATACGGAAAAAAAGTTATGATTGCCGAAACTTCGTATCCGTTCACGTCGGAAGATGGCGACGGTTTTGGAAACGCGTTCGCAGGAAAAGAAAAAGATTTGGTTCCTGGCTATCCCGCCACAGTGCAAGGACAAGCCCGCGCCGTTCGCGATGTTTGTGCACTTTCATGCGAAGCCGGCGCGATGGGAGTTTTCTATTGGGAAGGAACTTGGATTCCAGTCGGCAAAGCCACCGAAGACAATTCTCCAAAATGGGAAAAATTCGGAAGCGGCTGGGCTTCGAGCTTTTGCGCGAAATATGATCTCGAAGACGGCGGACTTTATTACGGCGGCGGCTCGTGGGACAATCAGGCGATGTTCGATTTTTATGGCCGCCCGCTCGAGTCGCTCAAAGTTTGGCGTTATTTGCGCTATGGCACAAAATGCCAAATCAAAATTGACTTCATTCCTTCCGTGGAAATTTCTTGCGACGTTGGCGGCGCGGTGAATTTGCCTTCCGCGATTCCCGTCATCATTAACAATGGAAAGACGGAGCAATTTTCAGTGCAATGGAATCAGGACGACGTGAAAAAAATCTCCACGCAAAAAGCGGCCGTTTTTTTGATTGGCGGAAAGGTTGAGGACAAAAATATTTTTGCGCGCTTTGAAGTGAAAAGCATAAATCACGCGAAAAATTCAAGTTTTGAAGAAGCCGACACTTCAATGTGGAAAGTAATTTCGCGCGGCGAAAATCCGACGGACTTTCAGAAAAAAGAAGCGGACGCGCATTCCGGAAAAACGGCATTGCATTTTTATTCGGAACAAGAAATGGATTTTGAAATTTCGCAGACGCTTGAAGGACTTGAAAACGGAATTTATGCCGTCTCACTTTTCGCGCAAGGTGGAGACGTTTCAAAAGATTCGCGAATGGAAGTGTTCGCGATTTCGGGCGGCAAAGAAGTGCGTGAAAATTTTATGGTCACCACTTGGGTCGATTGGAAAAATCCAAAAACTTCGGGAATAAAAGTGAGCGATGGAAAATTGACATTCGGCGCACGAATAAAATGCAACGCGAAAGGCTGGGGAACGCTGGACGATTTTTCAGTTTTCAAAATCGATTAGCTTAAATTGAAAAAGCGGAAAAAATTTTAAAATAAAAAAAGGCAGCGAATGCTGCCTTTTTGCGCTATTCAAGTTTTGTGCTCACGACGGAATTGTCGGTGCTTGAATACGGCGCGGGAACATACTTATCTGCTTTCCAGTCATTTTCCCATCGCTTTCCATCAACCAAATAACGGAATTGGTATTCTTTGTCCGCGTCCAGTTCGATTTTGATGGAAAATGTTCCGTCCTTGCCTTTTTTAAGCTGATCTTCTTTGCTGCTCCAACTGTTGAAATCGCCCGCTATGTGAATTGTTTGTGCTCCTTGGGCGGCTTCAGGCGAAACTGTGAAAGTAACTTCGCATTTTGAGTTGTTCTTCAAAAATTTCTTTTTCAAAGGCATTTTTGATTCTCCCAAAAATTTATAGACAAAATTCAGAACTTCGTCTATTGTTTTAAAACTTAAAATATTATATTATATTTTAAAAAGTTGTTCAAGTCTTTTTATACGGATTTGACGATTTTTTGTTGCGGCACGCCGAGCGCTCGCTACACATTGGCTTGTCGCAAAATTATTCTATTTTTTTTAAGGAGTTGCTATGACAAACGAACATTGTTTGTTCACCTCGGAATCTGTCAGCGAAGGTCATCCTGACAAAATCTGCGACCAGATTTCCGATGCAGTCTTGGACGCTTGTCTTGCTAAGGATCCTGAAAGTCATGTTGCCTGCGAGTGCTTTACGACGACAGGAATGGTCCTTGTTGGCGGAGAAATTTCCACCAAATTCAAAGAGCTTGACATCCAAAAAATCGCCCGCGATACCGCGCGAAAAATCGGATACACGGACGCCGCCTACGGCTTGGACGCTGATTCGATGTCGGTTGTGAATGTCGTTCACACTCAGTCGCCCGACATAAATCAAGGCGTTGTGGGAAGCGGCTTGAAGGAATTCAAGGGGCAGCAGGGAGCCGGCGATCAGGGAATGATGTTCGGCTTTGCGTGCGATGAAACGCCCGAACTTATGCCTGCGCCTGTTATGTTCTCGCATAAAATTTTGTTGAACGCAGCGCAATTGCGTCATTCAAAAGAAATAGAATGGATGCGCCCTGATGCCAAGGCGCAAGTTACGCTGGAATACGAAGGACACAAGCCTGTTCACATTGATACGGTCGTGCTTTCGCACCAACACAATCCGAATGTGAAATACGCCCAAATCAAATCCGATTTGATTGAGCGCGTCATTAAGCCTGTCCTTGAGCCGACGGGACTTTTGGACAAAAAAACGAAATATTTTATAAATCCCACCGGCCAGTTTGTGATTGGTGGCCCGCATGGAGACAGTGGCCTCACCGGACGAAAAATCATCGTTGACACTTACGGCGGAATGGGACGGCACGGCGGCGGCGCGTTCAGCGGAAAAGATCCCAGCAAAGTGGATCGTTCGGCGGCTTACATGGCGCGTTACATTGCCAAGAATATTGTCGCCGCGAAATTGGCGACGCGCGCGGAAGTGCAGCTTTCCTATGCAATCGGAGTTCCTTTCCCGGTTTCGATTATGGTCGAAACATTCGGCACGGGAAAAGTGCCTGATTGCAAGATTGCCGATGCGGTAAAAGAAATTTTCGACTGCACGCCCGCAGGAATTGTGGACGCGCTGAAATTGAAACGGCCGATTTATTCGCCCACGGCCGCCTACGGGCATTTCGGAAAAAAAGATTTCAGTTGGGAAAAAACCGACAAAGCCTCCGCGCTGAAAAACGCGGTGAAATAATGATGTTAAAAGCAGCGGCAATGTTCTGCCGCTGTTTTTAACGACGAGTTTCTTTTAGAAACTCGCATATTCACTGCGATTTTTCGCTACGCTGCAAAATCGCTTTTTCAACAACTCCCGAATCTGAAGTTTCAAGCGGACTTCCCCCGCAATCCGAATTTCCAACTTGACATTGCGCGTTGATTTATGTGATAATTCGACCATGCGGCTTTTAACTGAATCTCAAATCTGCGAAGTCTTTGAAAGATTTTCCGCGCAAAATCCGAATCCGCAATCCGAACTCAAATGGAAAAATCCGTACACGCTTTTGGTGAGCGTCGTGCTTTCGGCGCAGGCCACGGACAAGAGCGTGAACAAGGCGACCGAGCCGCTTTACGAAATTGTCGATTCGCCNGAAAAAATGCTCGCGCTCGGCGANGAAAAATTGATTGNCTACATAAANTCGATNGGCTTGTACAGAAACAAGTCGGCGCACATNATGGCGTTGAGCAAAATGCTTGTGGAAAATTTCNGCGGAAAAGTTCCCGAAACTCGCGAGGAATTGGAAACTCTTCCCGGNGTCGGACGCAAAACTGCGAANGTGGTTTTGAACGTCGTGTTCGGNAANCCGACGATGCCGGTGGACACNCACCTTTTGCGCATTTGTCCGAAAATCGGTTTGGCGGAAGGAAACACTCCGCTCCAAGTGGAGCAAAGTCTCGTGGAACGCATTCCGCAAAAATATATGAGACACGCGCATCACCATTTGATTTTGCACGGACGCTACGTTTGCACGGCGCGNAATCCGAAATGNGGCGAATGCATNATTGCGGATTTGTGNTGCAAAAATGGAATGGAGCAAAATNANGNACGGTAAAAAGAGTGCGGATTNGCGCGGCGCAATTTGTGCAAGNTGAAAAACCACTCTGTTATCAAAAAANTCATCGCCCTCTATGAATTTTTTGATAAAATGTGTTATACTTAATAACGGAATAAAAAATGAATACCGCTGTTGTCATAAAAAAACAATCACACTCAATGTTTGTAAACAATAGTTTGAATAAAAATGTCGCTAAAATTCCCGCGTTAGAAAAAAAAACAAGGTTTGTTGACCTGTTCGCAGGGATTGGCGGCATACGATTGGGATTTGAGAAAGCCTTTCGTTCCGATTCCAAAACGGTATTCGTATCAGAGTGGGATAAATTCGCGCAGCAGACCTACAGGGCGAATTTCGATGATGACTTTGAAATTGCAGGCGACATCACAAAAATAGACGAGCGAACGATTCCNCCGTTNGANATTTGCCTTGCAGGTTTTCCATGCCAGGCATTCAGCATGGCGGGCAAGCATCAGGGGTTCAACGACAATTACAAAGGNATCTGCCGCGGAACATTATTTATGGATGTCGCGCGGATTTGCGAATACCACAAGCCGAAAGTCATTTTCTGCGAAAACGTGAAAGGGCTTGTTATCCATGACAAAGGAAGAACATTTAAAATCATCAAGTCCACATTTGAATCTCTTGGGTACAAAGTTTTCNCAGAGATNCTAAATAGCAANGATTTCGGCGTTCCACAGAATCGCGAGCGNATTTATCTAGTATGTTTCAGAAAAGACATTNCCCCCGANACTTTTGACTTCCCTAAAGGTTCAAAAAATCCTGTNNCCATAAGGGATATAATGGANTCCTCCCCAGTTCCCTCAAAATATTATGTCAGTGATGTGTACATGAACTGTTTGAGAGAGCATCGCGAGCGGCATGAGGCGGCGGGACACGGCTTTGGCTATGTAATCCGTGATATAGACGGAATAGCGGGTACGATTGTCTGCGGCGGAATGGGAAAAGAGACCAACCTTATTGTTGACCACAGGGAACATTCTATGATTCCCATGACACACATAAAAGGTGAAATCAACAAAGAGGACATACGGCGACTGACTCCCCGCGAATGGGCAAGATTGCAGGGNTTTCCCGAAGATTACAAGNTGATTCTTGCAGACACCCACACATATAAACAATTCGGAAATTCAGTNACGGTGACCGTAATTGAAGAAATCGCGCGTAAGATAAAGGAGTANCTCTGACACATGGAGANCAGAATTTGGCGTTTNAANCGTGGTGAATGGACGGAAGCTTATGTATTCTTGAAACTTCTGAGCGAAGGAAAAATTTACGGCGCGACGGAAGACTTCAAAAAAGACATCACAAAGTTCATAAAAATAATAAGCGTCATCCGGCCAGAGAAGGAAGATTTCGTCCTAAAATACGACACGGACTTTGCCAGTGATAATCCGAGTGTGTCTGCTTTTTTGAATGAGACTGAATTTGCGGTCATAACGGTTCCTGAATTGTCGNAGAAAGCGGAATTTTTGTATTCCANATTGAGAACGGTCTCAAGGGGAAACGCCTTCGACATTTCAGAGATTCAGACATTCCTTGAACGGCTCAGATTTTCTTCCCCGAAGTTACCCAAACTCCCCAAAACATTCGAGGACAAGTTCGGAAAGAAAACAGACATNATCGTCACCATCATAAACTCGGAGGACTCATCGCTTTCCACGGACGGATTTTCGATAAAATCCCATTTAGGGCAACCCTCGTCACTGTTCAATTCGGGCGATGGCTCGCGCCTGATTTATCGGATAAACGGCTGTACCGAGCGCAGGATGTACGAGATAAATTCAATTGAGTCGGAGACGGGAATCATNGAGGCAATCCGCGANGACAAGNGNCTTTCNCTTGATTTNGNAAGGACGGGAAAAGAAGAATTCGCCGCAAACCTTGAGTTCATCGACACAAAAATGATTGGGGCNTTGAGTACGGCGCTTCTGTGCCAAACACATTATTTGGATGCCCCNGAATCGAACAATATGCGAGACATCGTGAGAGTCGTTGCCGAATACAATCCACTGAAAGTCCGCTCACCGCAGCATTTCTACGAAGCCAAATTCAAGTCGTTTCTGTTCGCATCGCTCGCAGGTCTCACCGCCTCAAAACCATGGGACGGAAAAACGAGAATGACGGGCGGCTACATAGATGTGAACAAAGANGGCGACTTGCTTTACTANCGCGCGATTTCCGATGANGTTTTCTGCTCGTACCTTTACGAAAACACATATATAGACCGTCCGAGTCGCGGCGTGAACAAGGATNTCGCCATTGCAGAAGCCAACGCCGCTCTAAAAGGCAAGANATTGTCGGATTCCGAGTTGAGNCAANTTTCCATGAAAGACGACGGCAAAATGAAAGCCAAGAAAGGCGATTGGGGATACGTTTATCAAGAGAACGGCGATTATTTCATAGCCATCAATTTCCAAGTTCGATTCAGATAATGCGGAACCTCGCGCAGGTGNTGCTTCCCCAACGCGAAAGCGACCTCCNCCCAAAAAGGTTTTCCTTGTCCCGGCGTGATTTTTCCGAAAACCCAAACTGGTGGTGCTTCCCCANCNCAAAAGCGNCNTCCACCCAAAAAGGTTTTCCTCGNCCNGGNGCNNTTTNNNCAANNNGCAAAANGCCGTTGCNNGTCCCGGCGTNATTTTCNCNNAACGGCNAAACGCCGTTNCTTGCCCNGNCGCANTTTCCNCNAACGGCGAAACGCCGTTNCTNNCCCCGGCGCGTTTTCCNCNAANGGCAAAATGCCGTTGCNNNCCCNNNCGTGNTTTCCNCGAACGGCAAAANGCCGTTGCTTNCCCNGNCGNNNTTTCCNCNAACGGCNAAANNCCGTTNCNNGNCCNGACGTATTTTCCCCGAACGGCNAANCGCCGCCGCGCAAAAAANCGTGTTTTTTCCT
The DNA here is from genome assembly GCA_014804005.1 of Treponema sp. GTDB lineage: Bacteria > Spirochaetota > Spirochaetia > Treponematales > Treponemataceae > Treponema_D. The sequence continues at coordinate 14,363 of JAAVAP010000011.1, forward strand.
TTCCGTTTTGANTTTTTTTCGCTATCTTATTAAATGAGACTTCCAATTACAAGGNGATGTAAATGAAGAAAGTAAGCACAAAAGTCCGCATCACCGANGCGGACACCGTATCGGACGCGCTCGTGCGCATCTACAAAGAGGCNGCNAAGGACGGCGCGGTNGNNAAGGATGCCGCGCTTGCAACGATNATGGGCGAGGTGGAGACGCTCTCCGCCAAAATCACCACGGCAATCAAGGCGGACAANGTGTCCCGNTCGCTTGAGGACGCGGACNCNANGCGCGACGAGGCNATCCGCTCGCTCGGCACGCTGCTNGCNGGCTACGNGGCNATNCCNGTNGCNGCAAAGAANGCCGCCGCCGAAAAACTGCTCGCCACCTACGACAAGTACGGCAAGTCGATTGCGAACGAAAGCTACGCGCGCGANTCNTCNNTNATNGANTCNATGCTNGAGGACTTNGCCGCGGAGAGCCTTGCCGACGCAATCAAGTNGCTCGACGGCGTNGCCGANNTNATNNCATCGCTCCGCNCNGCGCAGGACGAGTTCAACGCCGCCAACGACANCGCGACCGCCGCGCTCACCGCCAAGGGCGANTCCGCCTACGCNGTNAANAAGCCNCTCCTCGCCGCAATCAACGAAAANCTNGTNCCNTACCTCACGGCCATGGCCGCAGTNANNNCGGANTANGCCGACTTCGCCGCAAANGCNGANGTNGANATNGCCAAGGCGAACNCGAGCGTNGCNAANAAGTAGTGCGGGGNATGCCGCTTAAGCACATGCAATTTTTAACGTTTGACGAAACCCGTCAATCAGTCTGAAAACATAGACAAGGAGTTTTTTATGAGAAGCTTTACGACAATCGATTTGCAGTACGCCCACCGNTTCTACGGATTCAAGGGCGANGCGCAGTATCTGCACGGGCACACCGGCGTTTTGACNATNGAGGTCGAGGACACAATCGTCGATGGCGTGAACATGGTGTTTCCCTGCAACGAAATCAAAAAGACGGCGTGGCCGGTCTTGCAGAACTTTGACCACGCGCTCATCCTCCGTGAGGACGACCCGCTGCTCCCCGCAATCCTCGACGTGTATGAAAAACAGGGAATCAAAAACGGCGCGCCCACCAACAAGCAGAAAGGCCCCGCGTTTAAGACGGAACTCGCGACCGCTTACCCCGAATGCCGCCTGGTCGTCACCAAGGAAACGATGACTGTCGAGGGCATGATCAAAATCGTCTACGACTTGCTGAAAGACAAGCTGAACATCGCCAAGCTCACGTTCACGAGCGGCGTAAACGGCGCGTCACAGACTTACGAGCCGAAAAACGACATCGACCGCTGCCCCCTCTGCGGAATCGCTTTGGGCGAAGACGGCGTATGCCCCAAGTGCGGATACAAAAAATCGTAAGCCAGTAAAAAAGGCTCTGCACTAGAACCTTTTTTGTCGCCACAATCGCGCCCCGCAAAGCGAACTCGCCGAGCGGGGCGTTTTTTTATGTCTACGACGACGAATGTTTCCGCGCGCCGAAAATCCCGTGGATTGCGAAAAAATCTGCGGCTTCGGACATTCTTCTTGATTCGAATTGCGCTCAAAAAAAATTTGTGCTATACTGAAAAAATGCGCTTGGTTTTCTTCAACACAAATTCAAATCATTTCGATCCGAAAATCGTGCACATAAAAACGATGCCTTCATGGAATGAAGAATGGAGTCGCGTCGCAGAAAATTTTTCCAATCACGAATTTTTTTTGGCGGCGATGTTGCCCGCAATGTTTTTGCTGGATTATGAAAACGAGGCGATTCAAAAAGCGGCGAATGTGAATTGCGTCGAATTGCGCGGCGCGAGCGCGGAAGAAATCGCGGAGGAAATTCTCGCGCTCAATCCCGATGTCGCAGTCGCCGCAAGTTTTTGGATTACGCCTTACGATTGGCTTGGTTTGCAAGATGCGATGGTCGCAGAAATTTTGCGCGAACGCGGCGTACGCACAGTGGCGCATTCAGTTCAAACTCAGGCGATTTGCTTTGACAAATTCAAGACGCACATTTTTTTGCGTGAGAACAATTTTAAATGCGCCGCCGCCGTCCATGTGAATTACGATTTGTTTTGGGCGGAGCGAAAAAAATCCGAAGTGCGCCAAAACGTTTATCGCGAATTCATTTTTCGCGAAATTTCAAAATTGAATTTTCCCGTAATCATCAAGGCGACTACAGGCGTGAGTTCTTATGGAATGGAAGTCGTGCACACGTTGCCCGCCGTTCGTGCTTATCTCAATTCCAAAAAATTCAATTCGGACAGATTGATTGAGGAATTTTTAGAAGGAATTCAATTCGGCACGGAAATCCACACTGTTAAAAATTCCGACGGAAGTTTTTCGCCGAAAGTTTTTCCGCCGCTGATGTATTCGGTGAATCAATATGGAATCACAAGTCCAAAGCAGTCTGTGAAACTCGGCCCGCTTAATTTGGAAAAATTCAAAACGCAAGATTTGTCGCGCGAACTTGAGCGGCTTGCAAGAATTTTGCAGTTCGAAGGAATCGCGCAAATCGATTTGGTTTTTCACAAAAACGAATGGCACATCATCGAAATAAATCCGAGATTGAGCGGCTCGAGCGCGGCGATTGCGCTCATCAAGCAAAAATCGCTTCCGCAAATTTTGGCAGAATTCGCGCTTGGAATTTACGACGCACGCGCCACCGACGACGCGATGAAAATCGAAAAAAATTCAGGCAATGAAAATTCGCGAAATTCTTGCGATGAAAATTGCGAAAAAAAATTCCGAGAAAATTCCGCAAAAAAAATTTCCTCTGATTTCGCGCAAGAAAAGAAATCCGTGCAAATTTCTTCCGAAAATTCTCGCACGGAATTTCCGCTTTATCTGAACATAAAATTTCCGCATCTTTCTGAAGAACAAATGCGCGCGCTTTTCGCGCTTCCTTTCGTGAAATATTTGTGCCAGACAAAAAACGACGCGGCGCGGCAATTCCGCGAAATGGGATTTTGCGAAATTCTTTTTGGCGGTGTCTTTTCTCCGCAAGAACTTTTGGCGCAGCTCGAAGAAATCAAAACGCGCTTTCCCGAAGTGATTGAAATTTCTTTTTACGAGACGGCGAAAAAAATGATCGCGAGCCTTATGTGAAAATTTTGGCGAAAACGAATCAACGTATCTCGATGCAAGCATCGAGGTATGAAACACTCTGCACGAATCAACCGTGGAATTCGCTATGAAAAAATTCAAATTCAAAACCGAAAATATTTTTCGTATTTTGAATTTTTTATTCCCGAAAACAAATTTTTTAATTGACAATAACTTGTTTTAAATGTAAAATTATTACTATAAATTCATTTCACTTTTATGGAGTTATCCACAATGGCAAAAATCAAGTATGTCTACTTCTTTGGCAACGGTGACGCGGACGGCGATGAGTCTATGCGCGCCGAACTCGGTGGAAAAGGCGCCAACCTTGCGCAGATGGCAAAAGCGCCTTTGAGCCTTCCCGTTCCCGCTGGATTCACGATTTCCACGGACGTGTGTCAGGCTTTCTACAAATTGGGACGAAAGTATCCCGCCGGTCTTGAAGACGAAGTTGCAAAGTATCTTGCAAAGTTGGAAAAGACAATGGGCAAAAAGCTCGGCGACGAAAAGGATCCGCTTTTGGTTTCCGTCCGCTCAGGCGCGGCGATTTCTATGCCCGGCATGATGGACACGATTCTCAACCTCGGTCTCAACGACAAATCAGTTTTGGGTCTTGCGCAAAAGACGAACAACGAGCGTTTCGCTTGGGACGCATACCGCCGCTTCATCCAGATGTTCGGCGACGTTGCGATGGGCGTTGAGCACGCGAAATTCGAAAAAATCATCGACGAGGTAAAATCTCATCGCGGCATCAAGGAAGACACGGAACTCACCACGGACGAACTCAAGGAAATCGTCACAAAGTACAAGGCTCTTTACAAAAAGGAAAAGGGCGAAGATTTCCCGCAGAATCCGCAAAAGCAGATGTGGGGAGCGATTGGCGCGGTTTTCGGTTCTTGGATGAATCCTCGCGCGATCAAATACCGCGAATTGAACAACATCAAAGAAGGCGCGCTCAAGGGAACTGCCGTTACGGTAATGGCGATGGTTTTCGGAAACAAGGGCGACACTTCAGGAACTGGCGTTGCGTTCAGCCGCGATCCTTCTACCGGAAAGAACGAATTCATGGGCGAATATTTGATGAATGCCCAGGGCGAAGATGTTGTCGCGGGAATCCGCACTCCGCAGAAAATCGCGCAGCTTGAAAAAGCCAATCCGAAGATTTACAAGGAATTGGTTACGATTCGCAATCGTTTGGAAAAGCACTATCGCGACATGCAGGATATGGAATTCACGGTTGAAGAGGGCAAACTTTTCATGCTTCAGTGCCGCAACGGAAAACGCACAGGAGCTGCCGCCGTCAAGATGGCTGTGGACATGGTTGCCGAAAAGCTCATCACGAAAGAGCAGGCTTTGCTCCGCGTAGAACCTGCGCAGTTGAACCAGCTTCTTCTTCCTCAGCTTGATCCTGCCGCCGTCAAAAAGGCCACGGAATTGGCGACTGGCTTGAACGCTTCTCCGGGAGCGGGCTGCGGTCAAATCGTCTTCACTGCCGAAGAAGCCGTTAAATGGGCGGAATCAGGCAAAAAGATTCTTTTGGTTCGCAAGGAAACTTCGCCGGACGACATCGCGGGAATGCACGTCGCCCAAGGAATCCTCACTTCTACCGGCGGACGCACAAGCCACGCGGCGGTCGTTGCTCGCGGAATGGGAACTCCTTGCGTTTGCGGATGCGCGGATGTTAAATTTGTCGGCGGAAAAGTTGAAATCGGCGGACGCTCTTACAAAGAAGGCGACTTCATCACGATCGATGGCGGCACTGGAAAAGTCTACGACGGACAAGTTGCCGTAATGCCCGCGACTCTTTCAAAGGATTTGGAAACATTCTTGAGCTGGGCGGATGAAGTTCGCAAGACTTCAGTTCGCACGACTGCTTCCGGCAAAAAAGTCGCAGGATTCGAAGTTCGCGCGAATGGCGATACTCCGCAGAATGCGAAAGATGCGTTCAAATTTGGCGCGGCTGGAATCGGACTTTGCCGCACGGAGCACATGTTCTTCGACGAGCCGAAACTCACTTCTTTCCAGAAGATGATTGTTTCTGAAACTGCCGAAGAGCGCAAGCAGAATCTCAAGGCGATTCTTCCGCTTCAGGAAAAAGATTTCTATGAAATCATCAAGACGATGAACGGCCGCCCCGTTACGATTCGCTTGCTCGATCCGCCGCTCAATGAATTCATTCAGGCGCACGACGAAAGCGAGCTCAAGGCTTTGTCAAAGAAACTTGGCGTTGATCGCGACAAGTTGGCAACGAAGGTCGCCGCGCTCGACGAGCACAACCCGATGCTCGGACATCGCGGATGCCGCCTTGCCATCACTTATCCGGAAATCTACGAAATGCAGGTGGAAGCCATCGCGCTTGCTACTGCCCGCCTTGAACGTGAAGGCGTGAAGCACAAGGTGCAGATTATGATTCCGAACGTTGTTTCTTGCAACGAAGTCAAGCAGATTCGCGAGCAGTCTTTGGCGGTCATCGACAAAGTGAATGCAAGCAAAGGAACGAAACTCAAGTTCGAAATTGGAACGATGGTTGAATTCCCGCGCGCGGCTCTCACTGCCGACAAATTGGCGAACTACGCGGATTTCTTCTCATTCGGAACGAACGACCTTTCACAGACTACGTTCGGCTTCAGCCGCGACGACTACGGCAAGTTCATCGATTCTTACCTCAAGCAGAACATTCTCGCAGAAGATCCGTTCGCCGTTCTTGACGAAGAAGGACCTGGCGCGTTGATTGAAATCGCGGAAGCCAAAGGTCGCTCGGTTAAATCCGACTTGCACCTCGGAATTTGCGGCGAGCACGGTGGAGACCCTGCGTCAATCGCGCTTTGCTACAAGCTCGGACTCAACTATGTTTCTTGCTCTCCGTTCCGAGTGCCGTTGGCGCGACTTGCCGGAGCGCAGGCTGTAATCAACGCGAAAGCGGCGAAAAAGCCCGCGGCAAAGAAGGCTGGCGCGAAAAAGCCCGCCGCAAAGAAACCTGCCGCCAAAAAGACGACAAAAAAATAGTTTTTGAAAAAATCTAAAACTAAAAAAGGTCGCGCGAAAGCGCGGCCTTTTTTGCTTGACACAGGTGTGGTTTTGCAAGATAATTTTTCAAATGACTTTTTTGTTTTTCTTGAATTCCTTTCTTTTGGGAATTGCGCTCGCAATCGATGCGTTCAGCGTTTCAATTGTGAATGGCCTTAGCGAGCCTAAAATGAGCCTCGCCCGAACGAGCGCGATTGCGGGTGTTTATGCCGCGTTTCAATTTGCGATGCCGCTTGCGGGCTGGATTTGCGTTCGCACGATTTTGATGATTTTTTCGTCGTTTCAAAAATTCATTCCGAGCATCGCTTTTGTCTTGCTGACTTATATCGGCGTGAAAATGATTTTGGAAGCCGTGAAAAATCCGTGCGCCGAAAAAAATCCTGAAAGACGTGTTTTGTCACTTACCACGCTTTTGCTGCAAGGCGTGGCCACTTCGATTGACGCGCTTAGCGTTGGCTTCACGATTGCCGAGTACGATTTTTTTGTTGCGTTTGTTTCGGCGTCGATTATCGCTGCCGTTACATTTTTAATTTGCTTTTGCGGACTGAAAATCGGAAAAAAAATCGGCGAGTGTTTTTCCGCACGGGCGCAAATTTTTGGCGGCATCATTTTGATTTTGATTGGAATTGAAATTTTTCTTCGCGGAATTTTTTCAATTTGAAATCAGATTTTAAATTGAACTAAAATTTTCTAGCACGAGTTGTGTTGCCCAAAAAAATCAGCACGAATGCGCGTTTGATAAAAAAATTAATGCGAATTTTTTTGGCGAAAAATTTCATAAAGCAAAATGCCGGTTGCCACGGAAACATTCAGGCTGTCGATGCGTCCGCAAGTCGGAATCGAAACAATTGAATCGCATTCTTCGCGCAAAAGCCGCGCAATTCCATTGCCTTCGCTTCCCATTATCAGGACGCAATTTTCCGCGAATGTGCCGTCTTGAATTTGCGTTCCGCCCGCGTCCGCGCCGTAAACCCAAAATCCGGCTTGCTTCAATTTTTGTACCGCGCGCACAAGATTTGGAACGATTGCGATTTTCACCCAGTTTGACGCGCCCGCGCTTGTACGCGCCACAATTTCATTTTGCGAAATGTCGGCAGCCCCTCGATGCGAAGGAACGAGCACGAGCGCGACTCCAAATTGATCTGCGCTGCGTAAAATCGCGCCGACATTGTGCACGTCGGTGATTGAATCCAAAACCAAAACGGTCGCACATTTTTTCGAAGCAATTTCATTTTCTTCATTTGCTTCGGATGCCGCAATAAATTCTTCGAGCCACAAATCGAATTCGACGAAATTTTTCGCGCGAGAATTTTCGCCTGAAATTTGTAAAACGATTCCGCGATGATCGCGCGCGACTTGCGGCAAATTTTTTACAAGCGCGTCCAAATTTTTTTTGTCCGTCGAATTGCATTTCACGCCGAACGACGCGGCTTGTTCCAAAATTTTTTTTACGCGCGGACCTGGATTGCAATAAAAAATCTGCATTTGTTCCGCAAGGTTTTTTCTGCCCGAGACTGATTTTAAATTTTCTTCAACTGCGTGAAATCCCGTGAAAATTTGCATTTAATTTTTGCCGCAGCAATTTTTGTATTTTTTTCCGCTTCCGCACGGACACGGTTCGTTGCGCCCGATTTTTCGGCCTTCGCGCACGATTGTTTCCACTTTGAGTTCGCCAGTTGAATACGCCCATTCGTCGCCGATTTTTTTGAAATACGCCATTTCGTGGTGAGTTTCGCGAATGTGCTTTTGCGTGTAGACGGCTTCAAATTCCACGATGCCTTCGGTGTCGGAAGGCGTGCCTTTTTCCGTGCGCAAAATTCGCAAGCCGTGCCAAGTGGAATTGCGACTCCAATCTTCCGTTGCCTTGCGATCAATTTGCGCGATTTGTTCCGAAGATTCGCAAGTGTTGATGATGAAGTCGATTTCTTGTTTGACATAAGATGAATAGCGCGCGCGCATCAATTCTTCCGCAGTCGCCGCTTTTTTCGTTCCTTTGATGATTGGCTCGCAGCATTCGCCGTAAGTTTTTCCCGAGCCGCAAGGACATAAATTTTCGTTTTGTTCCATTCGGAAATTGTAGCAAAAAAATGCGGAAAGGGCAAGTGCGTTTTTGAAGAAGCCCTGCAAGAAAACCGCGAGATTTATTTGCTCGCTCTGCGAGCAAATAAATCTCGGTAAGCAAGTCGAAGACTTGCGACCTAATCCCAGCGGGAGCGAAAGCGTGGGATAAACATTGAATTTAAATTCGAATTTCATTATAATTTTTCATTATGTTTAATCTGAAAAAAAATCAAACGAGCGCGGAGACCGTCGTAAAAAATGTTCTCAAAATAAAAAAGGGCGAGCGAGTTTTGATAATCGTAAATCCCGCCATGTCCGATATCGCGCAGGATTTGTACACCACTTGCGACAAAGCAGAATCTTTGCCCGTGCTGATTTATCAAAGCGAAAAAACTTCTTTTGATAATGCCGAGCCTGCCGTCATCGCGGCGATAAAATCCGCGCCCGATGTCATCATCTCGATTTCAAGCTTGAAACTTGGAAAAGATGCCGAGGCGACGACCGCGCCATATATTGACGATTCCGGGAAAAAATACGATCATATTTTCGACTATCTTTTGGACGGAAAAAAATCCATCCGCGCGGTGTGGGCGCCTGGTCTCACGGACGATATGTTCGAACGCACGGTGAATATCGATTATGTCGAACTTGCCGAGCGTTGCAAAAAATTGGGCGAAAAACTTTACGATGCCGTGAGTGTGCGCGTTACGAGCGCGGGCGGAACGGACATTCTTGTTCCTGTAGAAGGACGCAAGCCCATGGACGACAACGGCGATTTTTCCAAAGCCGGAAGCGGCGGCAATATTCCAGCTGGCGAAGTTTTCATCAGTCCGATTGTCGGCGACGGAAAAGAAAGCGGCTGCAACGGCACGATAGTTTTTGACGGCTCTATGACTTTTGCGGACGGCGATTCGATTTTGCAAACTCCGATTTCAGTAAAAGTTCAAGGCGGATTCGCCACGGAAATTTCAGGCGGCGCGGAAGCCAAACGGCTTTTAAAAACAATTTCCGATGCCGAATCGCGTTCGCTTCAAATGGAAAAAAAAGGCGAGCTTCCGCAAGGTCAGGGCGAGATTTACAAACGCAATGCGCGCAATATCGGCGAACTTGGAATCGGCTTGAATCCCGCCGCAAGAATTACGGGAAACATGTTGGAGGACGAAAAGGCATTCAAAACTTGCCATTTCGCGATTGGCGAAAATTATGACAATGACGCGCCTTCGCTGATTCACCTTGACGGCGTTGTGCGCCTTCCCACGATCGTGATAAATTACAAAGACGGCACGAGTTTCACCGCGCTGGAAAACGGCGTTTTGAAGATTTAGGTTTCCTACATCCTTCCAGCAATCATTTCGCGCGTGAGTGCCTCGCTGTGCTTCAACATCGCCACGGGAACGCCATAAGCTTTTTCCAAATCCGCGTCAGTGAGAACTTCTTCCGCCGTGCCCAAATCAATGTCGTGATTCGGATAAAAAAGCATCACCGTGTCGGCGTATTTTCGCGTGAGATCGAGTTCGTGCATTGAAATGTAAATTGAAACACAAGTTGCCGCAGAATATTCTTTCAGATATTGCAACGCCGCATGCTTGTGCTTTTCTTCCATCGCGAAAAAAGGTTCGTCCATAAAAACCGAACGCGAGCCGTACAAAATCGAAAACGCCACGAGCATTCTTTGCAGTTCGCCTTTGGAAAGCGCATTGAATTTTTTTTGCGCGAGCGATTCCACTTCGAAAACTTCTTTCACTTCTTCCAAAAAATCTTTTTTCGGATTTCTGATTCCGCGTCCCGCGCCGCCTAAAAGTCCGTTTTTGTAGACGAATTGCAAAAGCGCGCCGCATTCATCGTCGGTTTCAAGTTCCATATTTTGATAAATGTATGACGCCCGCTCGTCGCGCTCCTCTTGCGAAAGCGTCCGCGTGTCTTTGCCAAGAAGTTCCACCTTGCCTTCGACTGGGAGAATTCTGCCCGCCGCCAAAAGCATAAAAGTGGATTTGCCCGAACCATTCGGTCCAACAAGACTCACGAAGCCGGCGGGCAATTCCGCAGAAAAATGGTCAAAAACAATTGGCGGCACAATTTGCTTGCCGTCTTCGTCAACGTCGCCTTCAAGCGGGGGGTAGGAAAAATTCACGTCTTGAAATTTCAGAAAACTCATATTAGAACATTTTAGCACAAAAAAAATTTTGTTGCAATTGAATTGGTTGCGACCTTTTATTGCAAAAAATTTCACGCGTCGTTTTTACCCCTTCCCAAAAAAATATATGCGCCATTTTTTCTCACAATCCCATTTCTCCAAAAAAATTCGCACTTCAATTTTTTTACTGCGAAACTTTCTGCGCGGCCAGCCAGTCAAACAAATTCAATTCGCCGTCAAAAACTTCGTCGCGAAGCACATAAATCCAAACGCAATGCGGATTGTATTCTTCGTCTCCAACCAAAACTTTGTCATAAAGAGAAAAGTGCAAATCTTTTGCGCCGTCATTTTTCAGCCGCTCGTAAGTTGCAATCGAAAATTTTTCCGCGTTGACGATTTTGTCGCCTTCGCACGCTGTAATCCAAAGCGGAATTTTTTTCAAGATTCCCAAATCTTCGTCCGAAATATTTTTGTCGGAATAAGCCTCGCTCGAAGGAAATGCCGCCGCGAATTTTTCCGGAAATTCCAAAATCATATTTATGACCATATATCCGCCCGCGGAAGCTCCTCCAAGATAAATTCTCTCCGTGTCAATTTGCGGATTTTGCTCGGCGAATTTTTCTATGAGATTCATCACGGCGTTCGTGTAATAGGAAGTTGTCCTTTCGTTAGATTTGTCCATGATGGACCAAAGCCGATTTCCTGCGCGATCTGTTTTTGAAAGTTCCATAAAGCTCGTTTTCGAAAGCGGAACCAAAATCGCCGCGCCGTTTTCAAAATGGCTTTGTATTTTTTCCCTCGCAAGATTTACGGCGCGCTGTCCGCCCAAAAGCGGCATATATGGATTTGTCCCGCCTTCGGAAACTCCGTGAAACCAAACTATGAGCGGAATTTTTTTCGAGCCGTTTTTTTCTTCGTTCGCAAGTTTCGCCGAATCTGGCAAAAAATACGCATATTTCATTTCAATCGCATCCTTTGATTTTTTCGAAGGATTGTATGTTGACGAGGCGATTTCAAAAGCGGCCGCATTTTTGTTCACGTATCCCGCGCATTTTTCAATGTCTATGTCGAGCTCGTCGTTTTCGATGTGAACATTTCCCACCGCGTCCATGTCGAAAATAACCGTGTTGTTGAAAGCGTGCGTGTCCTTGTCGTCTTCACTTGAATTGATTTCCAGCGCGATGTAGCGACCACTTCCATTTTCAATTTCATTTCCGTAAACATCGCAAAGGTAGGCTTTTGAAACCGGCGGATTTTTGTGCCTTACTGGAAAAAGCCTTGCGGAGCGCAACTTCGCATAAATGTCAATTTCAAAATCTTCCGCTTTGATTTCTTCGGCGGCGAATTCTTTTTTTGTTTGAATCACGAATTTCGAAATTCCCGCGCCCCAATCGAAATCTTCGATGTACATCACGTAAGTTTCTTCCTGCGGAATCGCTTCCGAAACAATTCGAAATTCTTTTTTTGCCTGCGCAAAAATCGTCGAAACTGCCGTGAGAAAAATGACTGCAAATAAAAACGCTTTCTTCATAATTTATAATATAATAAATTTTTTCGCGGATGTCAGTAATGGAAAATCGGGAAAACTTTTTGCAATTCAATGACGTTTGCAAAAACGCAAATTGCATTTGCCTTGCGTCAAATTGCGAATGTGAAAAGAAATTGAATTTCGCTTGAAACTTTTCGCGCTTCGTGATATAATTCTAAAAATTTATAAGGAGTGCATAAAATTGTCGCTGAAAGGTCGTCACGTTATTCAAATATCTGATTTGTCCGTTTTGGAAATCGACGAAATCTGCGAACTGGCAGAACAAATTATTGTTGATCCGAATTCATTTAAAGAAGTGTGCCGCGGGAAAATTCTTGCGGCACTTTTTTTTGAGCCAAGCACAAGGACGCGGCTTTCGTTCGAAGCGGCGATGCTGCGGCTTGGAGGAAGCGTGGAGGGCTTTGCCGACGCTTCGTACACTTCCACGACGAAGGGCGAAATTCTCGCCGACACGATTCGCGTGGTTTCAAGCTATGCCGACGTGATCGCAATTCGAAGTCCGAAGGAAGGAGCCGCGCTTTTGGCGAGCGAATATTCGGCGTGCCCGATAATCAACGCGGGCGACGGCGGGCATTTTCATCCCACGCAGACGCTCACCGATTTGCTCACGATTCGCCAGCTCAAGGGCGGGCTTGAAGGAATGACGATTTGCTGCGTCGGCGATTTGCGTTTTGGAAGGACTGTCCATTCGCTCACTCAGGCGATGTGCCGCTACCCGAAAAATCGATTTATTTTCGTAAGCCCGAAAGAACTTGCCGTTCCCGAATATATGGTCGAAGATGTTCTCAAGCCTGCCGGAATTGAATATGAATGCGCCGAGCGGATGGAAGACGTTATCGAAAATGCGGACATTCTTTATATGACGCGCGTTCAAAAAGAACGATTTTTCAACGAGCAGGATTACATTCGCTTGAAGGACAGCTACATTTTGGACAAGGAAAAAATGCGCCGCGCGAAAAAAGATATGATCGTTTTGCATCCGCTTCCTCGTGTGAACGAAATTTCCTACGAGGTGGATTCCGATCCGCGCGCGGCGTATTTCAAGCAGGTGAAATTCGGAATGTATGCGCGAATGAGTTTGATGGCAAAAATCACGGGCGCACTTTGAAATGCGATTTGCGAGAATTTAACAGGAGGAAATATGTTGAATGTTGATACTATAAAAAACGGTTTGGTGATTGATCATATTCACTCGGGCGACGGTCCGAAAATTTTTCATTGGCTTGGTCTGGAAAAGGCGCGTTTTACCGCCGCGCTCGTGATGAACGTGCAGTCGAAAAATTTGCAAAAGAAAGACATAATCAAAGTTGACAACATAATCAACATCGATTATTCTGTGCTCGGCTTCATCGATCCGAACATCACGGTGAACGTCGTCAAAGACGAAAAAATCGTGGAAAAAATAAAAATGGAATTGCCGCAAAAAGTGACGGGCGTGGTGAATTGCAAAAATCCGCGATGCATCACCGCAAGCGAAAAATATGTCGTGCAAACTTTCGACCTTGTGGACAGAACGCGTGCGCTCTATCGTTGCAAATATTGCGACACGCTTTACAAGGCAGGACTTCAAGGCGAAGCGGTGGAAATTAGTTAGAAAAATGAAAATTATTTACAATGCGATTCTGCTTGATGAATCTATGCGGACGCGCGGCGCGATTGTTCTGGACAAGAAAAAAATTGCGTGTGTTTTAAAAGGAAATTTCAAAACCGAAAGCGCGGTTTTGAACGCCGCGAAATCTGCTTGCGATAAAATTTTTTCTAAAACTTCAAGGCAAATCGAATTCGTGAACGCGAACGGCTTGACGCTCGCGCCGGCGTTTATCGACATGCATTCGCATTTTCGCTATCCCGGTCAAACTCAAAAAGAAGATTTGCAGAGCGCGCTCAACGCGGCGGCGGCCGGCGGCTTTGGAACGCTCGTTTTGATGCCGAACACGAATCCTGTGGTTTCTTCAAAAGAGCTTGCGATAAAAATTGAAAGCGAAGCCGCCGCGCAAAAAAAATCGCAAGTTTTCCAAACCGTGAGCATTACGAAAGATTTTGACGGCGCGACGATTTCGCACATTGATTTGCTTGAAAAAAAATCCACGCCTGTAATTTCGGAAGACGGCCGCGACGTGGAAAGTGCCGCCGTCATGCTTGAAGTGATGCGCCTCGCCGCGAAAAAAGGAATCATTGTCTCTTGCCACAGCGAAGATTGCGCGCTTGCTATAAAGGCGAAATTTTATCGCAAAAAGGCTTTGGAAATTATCGCAAATTATGATATGAGCATTCAGGATTTATCGCAAATTTTCGAAAAGAAAAATCAAGGTTCAAAAAAAATTCCGAAAGTTGCGATAAACGAAGCGAAGGAAAATATTTTTATCGCAAATTCGATTTTGGAATTGGCGGAGGACATTGCGACCGAGCGAAATATCGCAATCGCAAAAAAGGCAAATTGCAGAATTCACGTTTGCCATGTTTCCACGAAGGGAAGCATTGAAGCCGTTCGCCGCGCGAAAAAAAATATCGCAAATTCGAAAGGAAATATCGCAAGCGAAAAATCGCAATTTCAAATCACTTGTGAAATCACGCCGCACCATTTGGGCTTGATTGGAACGCGCGGCAAAGAAATTTTTGAATTTGTAAATCCGCCTTTGAGAAGTGAAGAAGATCGCGCGGCTTTGATTCAAGCTTTGCGCGACGGAACTGCCGACGTTATCGCAACAGACCACGCGCCGCACACGGCTTGCGATAAGGCTGCGGGCGCGCCTGGATTTTCAGGGCTTGAAACCGCCTACGCTTTTTGCCACACGATTTTGGTGGAACAAGAAAATTTCAGCGAACAAAAATTATCGCAATTGATGTCGGCGAATCCCGCGAGAATTTTGGGCTTGAAAAAAGGCTTGCTGAAAGAAGGCTACGACGCGGATTTGGTTTTGCTTGACCCGCAGGAAAAATGGAAGGTGCGCTCGGCGGAATTTTTTAGCAAAGGAAAATCAATGCCGCTCGAAGGAAAAATTCTTACGGGGCGCGTGAAGGGAATGTTTTTCGGCGAATGAATTTCGTGGCGTGATTTTTGCTAAGCGCAGTTTTCATAATGCGTGGCGCAAAAAATTACGGAAGTGAAAAAAGCACGAACGCCCGACAATTTGTCGGGCGTTCCCACTTTTACAGACTATTGCTTTTTGTAGTCGTCCGAATAACTATAATCTTGTCCATGGTCTTTACCTGAACGGATTATTTTCAATATACTTCCGTTATAGAATAGCTTCAAATCGTATTTTTCGCTACTATAGTTGCTACCATCACCATACCCTGCAAAATATTCAGACAGCGGGTGCTCGCTATTTTCATATTTTTTGGTTAGCGTCTTACCGTCGTTAGAGAGTGTGCAGTTGTCGGAAAGCATATAAATTTTATACCTATAAGTTTCCGAAGATCCATTTTCAAGCGAAGGCCAAAGTTCTTTTTCAAACTTCAAAATCTTTTGGTCTTTGTTTAAAGCCGCTTCAAATTCAGCAACTTTAGATGAATCGACCTCCTCATATCTAGATGAACAAGCACCTATACCATCTATCAATTCCTCTTTGGTAAATGCGCTACCGCTAAGTTTGGTGTATGTATTAGACCAATTGTTTTTCACGTTAGAGCCAGTAATGACCAACGTGTCAATATAAGTCGTGTGACACGGAATGCCATAATCATTTGAATCCCATTCGCTTTTATATGTCCACGTTCCTTGGATTTTCGCAATGTCTGCGTCTTTGCTTATGTCGATGCTTGTATACAATTCCGCTTCCGTTTTTAATTCGGGCGTGTCTATGACATCGCTATACCACAGATACTTGTATTCTTTGCCGTCATATTTGTAGTGCAAAACTGGGCGGTAGCAGACAAAATCAATCTTTGAGAAGTTATCTCCCTTCCAGTAGTATTCGATGGTGTAGAGGTTGTGTGTTTCGGTGATAGAGTTCTGCGGAATCTCTATTTCAACTCCCCATTTTGTCTTGCGTCCTTCGTGCATCCAAGAAACGCCCTCCACCAATGCAACGTCCATCATCCAATCATAGCCGCTTCCAGTGAGCAGTTTTTCGTTTTCGAACGTAGGCCTTTTCGTAAACTTAAAGTCGCCGTTGCTTTCTACCTTTATTTCTGCGTGATCCTTTACGAGCACTTCACCTTTGCTTTTTGCTCCGGCTGTAACTTTCGTTTCGAACCAACCTACCACGCCGTCACCATCGATATAATTTATGACAAAGCCGTTGTCGTCTTCGTCCTCGTTTCTCATAAACACGATGCGAACTGCGTATTCTTTGTTAGGAGCAAGGAAAGGATAGAAGAAAGCGCCTTTGTTCCCATTTTCATTGCGCCAAATTTCTTCAGATACTTGACCAATGCCGTCTATGTATACACGAGAAAATTGCGTTCCAGCTGGAACGGTACATTCCAAATATATGCCGTCTTCAGACTTTTTGTCAGTAAAATAGTTTTCTGAAAGTTTTTTGCCTTCAGTAGGCGCGTCTCCGAGCGAATTGTCTGTGCCCGAATCTTCGCTTCCTTGGCTGCCGCCCGGCGTGGTAGGCACAGTGCCTTCTGTCACCTCTCCGTCATCTCCAATGGAATATCTTGTGATGTCGGAAGAAGCCACGCTGACTTTTCCGTCCGCGACGCTCAGCCTCAAGATGTCGCCCGATTTCGCGATGTCGCCGCTCGCCTTTGTGACCATAAGCTTGTGGCCGCTCGTGAGATTCGAATAGGTGCCGGAAATTGTTCCAGCATTTTCTTTCAGGGTGATTACGAACGTGTTGTCGTCGTACAGTTTGATTGCGTCGCCGTTCAGTTCATAGGAAACCAACTCTTCGGGATTTTTTTCCAATGAACCTGACGTGCTGCCGTTATCGCAGGACGCGAAGCAGATGAGAATTGCCAAAAAGAGGGTCGCTAATACCCCCCCCCATACCTGAATTTGTTTTTCATTTTTTTCCTCCAAATAAAAAAATGTTTTCAAAAGTTATTTTCAAGTATACAATATATGTTCGCGCTTGTCAATCGCTCGGAAATACGGTGTAAAAAATGCGGTGTGCGCGCTTGTAGTGAGCCGCGCCACTTTTGCGAGACGCCCGCGCAAGATTTTACAAAATGCATTTTAAAATGCCGCTCATTTTCAAAACGCCGCGAGCTTTTTTTCGAATGTTTTTATTTTCCGGAATTTCGTTCCCAAAAAACGCCATCTTCGTAGCCTTGGATTTTTTTTTCGTGTTCCGCCAAGTCGAGGCGTTTTTGCGCCCAAAGGCAATATTCCAAATTTTTTTCGATGCCGCAAAAATGGCGGCCGAGTTTTTTCGCCACCACCGCGCTTGTTCCCGAACCCAAAAATGGATCGAACACAACTGCGTCCACGGGTGAACTTGCCAAAATCAATTTGGCGAAAAGTTTTTCGCTTTTTTGTGTGGGATGATCAGTGTTTTCTGGCATCGACCAAAACGGAATCGAGATGTCGTCCCAAAAATTTCCAGGATGCGTCATTCGGAATTTTTTTCCATCGCTTTCGCTCCAATCTTTTGGCATCCCGTTTTGTCTGTACGGCGCGAGCACGGCGCGTTTTAATTTCACGGCATCCACATCAAAAAAATATTCGTCGCTCGCCGTAGCAAAAAAAATGTCCTCGCAAGAATTTTTCCAATTGCTTTTTGCGCCCCTCCCTTTTTCGCGTTGCCAAGTGATTCGATTTCGCACGCGCAAATATTTTTTGAGGACGAAATACAAATCCGCGCTGCTTTGCCAATCGCAGCAAACGTAGACGCTCGCCGTCGGTTTGAGCACGCGCAAAATTTTTGGAAGCCACGATTCCAAATATTCGCAGTACGAAGAATCGCTGGTTTTGGAAAATCTCATCGTGCCGAAATTTTTCGTCAAATTGTACGGCGGATCGATGATCAAAAGATCCACAAATTTTTCAGGAAGAAATTCCATCGCGGAAAATAAATCGGCGCAAATTATTTTGTCCAAAATTTCTTTCGCGGAAAATTGCCGCAGTTCTTGAACGATTTGTTCGGCATAATTTTTTTTTTCGTTTTCGGAAAGCGTGAGAGTTCGATTGTTTTTTGCGCGATGTTTTTCTTGCGACATTTTCATCCTCGAGTCAAAGCTGAAATTGCCGAACGCACATCGTCAAGCGAAAATTCCTCGCGGGAATTTTGCGCGGCAATCAAAGCCGCCTTGTTTAAAACGCTTTCGATTTTTGCGCATGAAAATCCGTTGAACATTGCCGCCAATTTTTGCACCGTGCATTCGGCTGACGGATTTTTTTTAGCGGAATACTTTTTCACCAATTCTTCGCGAGACGCTTCGTCGGGAAATGGAACGGAAAAAATCGCGTCGAATCTTCCTGGACGAATCAAAGCCTCGTCGAGCGCGCGAACGCTGTTCGTGGCGGCAATCACAAGAACGCCCGAGTTCGTT
The DNA here is from genome assembly GCA_014804005.1 of Treponema sp. GTDB lineage: Bacteria > Spirochaetota > Spirochaetia > Treponematales > Treponemataceae > Treponema_D. Next base: position 32,709 of record JAAVAP010000011.1, read on the forward strand.
TCGAATCCGTCGAGTTCGTTCAAAAGCGCGGTGACAATTCGCGTGTTTTCAGTTTCGATCGCGCTTCCCGAATAATTTCTGCGCGTTCCTATTCCGTCGAACTCGTCGATGAAAACTATGCACGGCGCGCAACGCCGCGCCTTGCGAAAAAGCATTTTCACTTTTGCAGGACCAATCGCCATGAACATACTTTCAAAATCCGTGGCTTTGGCGGGAATGAAATTCACGCTTGCTTCACCAGCCAAAGCGCGCGCAAAAAGCGTCTTGCCATTTCCGGGCGCGCCTTCGAGCAAAATTCCTTTAGGCATTCGGATTCCGCGATTTGCGAATTTTTCGGGCGATTTCATAATTTGCATAATTTGAACTGTATCGCGTTTGAGAGAATCCATTCCGATTACGTCGCTGAATTTCACGCCAGTGCGATGAACAATTTTAAAAGAATTTGGCGAGATGAATTTTCGAAATGCGAAAATTGCCGCGCCGAAAAAAAATGCGTAGAAAATTATGTCCAGCACGAGCGAAACAATTTGTGAAAAATTTTTTTGCGTTTTCACATCGACATCGTTCTTTAAAAGAAATTCATTCAGCAAAGGCGATTCAGGATTTTTCGTTTTAAATTTTTTTCCGAGCGAATCTGTAAAAATAATTTCGCTTTCGGAAATTTCCGCCGAGGAAATTTTCTTTTCTTCGACATTTTTGAAAAATTCCGAATACGGAATTTCTTGAATTTTCGCGGACGCGAATTCAGAATAAAAAAAATATCCGCCGAGTGCCACGAGAAGAAAAATCGGCACGAGAATTTTTGGTTTGAATTTCATTTTGAAAATATAACACAAGATGGGAAAAAAGAAAAGCGTCGCAAGGACGAAACGCGCCATTTTTGCGATGCTTTTTTGTCGCAATAAAAAAAACGCGCCTAAATGGCGCGTTTTTTTTTAATCTCTGCGAATCATATCGCTGAATTTTTTATTCGATAAAATCGATAAAATTAGAACGCCGCTACGACTTCGCCATTCGGGTAAGTTTCGGAAATCCAATCGCGGACTTTTTGGCTTTGCAAGGCTTTCACCAACGCCACGATGCGCGGGTCGGTTTCGTTGCCTTTTTTTACGGCGATGACGTTCACATACGGAGAATCCGCGCCTTCGACATAAAGGCCGTCTTTGTTCGCGCTCAAGCCAGCTGGCAAAGCGTAGTTTCCGTTGATTGCCGCCGCGTCAACGTCGTTGAGTGTGCGGGGGAGGGAAGCGGCATCGGCTTCCACGAAATGGAAATTTTTCGGGTTTTCCTGAATGTCAAGCGGAGTGGCAGTGATGCCCGCCTTCGGATTAAGCTTAATCAAGCCAGCCGACTGCAAAAGCAAAAGCGCGCGGCCGCCGTTGGTCGGATCGTTCGGAATCGCGATTTTTGCTTTTTCCGGGATCGCTTCGAGCGAAGCGTACTTCTTTGAATAAAGCGCGAACGGCTCAATGTGGATTCCGCCAGCATTTGCCAAATGGTAGCCTTTGTCCGCATTCGTGGATTCAAGGTACGGAATGTGCTGATCGAAGTTCGCAAAAAGTTCGCCTTGCTCCAAAGCGTCGTTCAAAATTACGTAGTCGGTCATTTCGCGGATTTCAAGTTTCACGCCTTGAGCCGCCAAGTCGTCCTTGACAAGTTCAAGCAACTGGACATGCGGAACCGGCGTCGCTCCAATCACAAGCGTATCGTCGGTTTTTTTGTTTTTGCAACTCGCGCCGAAAATGGCGGACACTGCGAGAAGTGCCACAAAAATTTTTTTTGCAATTTTCATATTAAACTCCTTTTATGAAAAACAATTCCTAGATTTCCTAGTGGGAATATATGCAATATTATAAACAAATAATCCGAATCTTGTCAAGTGCTTCACAATTTTTTTTACAGATTTTTTTTCAGCAGAAATTGTTCTATTCAATTTTTGTGCTTTGCAAAAGTGTCGGCTTCGACATTTGATGCGCAATTCGAAATCATTGTTCCTAGCGATTTTTCAGCATTTTATTTACAATTCGCGTTCCGATGAATTGAATCAATTCCACCAAAACCAAAATCACGATCACCGACCAAAACATAACGTCCGTGCGGAAACGTTGGTAGCCGTAGCGAATCGCCAAATCGCCCAAGCCGCCTCCGCCAATCGCGCCCGCCATCGCCGAATATCCAATCAAATTTATTATCGTGAGCGTGATGCCCGATACAATCGAAGGCATTGCTTCGGGCACGAGGACTTTCCAAATAATTTGCGAGTTCGTGCTTCCCATCGCGCGTGCGGCTTGCACCACTTCGGGATTCACTTCGTTGAGCGCAGTCTCGATAATTCGCGCGACGAACGGAGCGGCTGCAATCGAAAGCGGAACGATTGTCGCGGCCGTGCCGATGCTCGTTCCCAAAATCAGGCGCGAAAGCGGAAAAAGCAAAATCATCAAAATTATAAATGGAAACGAGCGCAACACGTTGACGATTCGGCTCGCAATCTGATTGAGCACGGGACGCGGAGTGATGCCTGTGGGATTCGTCATGCACAAAAGCACGCCGAGCGGAAATCCCAAAATGCCTGAAAAAATCGTGGAAAGAAAAACCATTTCCAAAGTTTGAAGCGTTGCCTTTCCGACAAGTAAAAATATTTGCATTGTTTCTCCTTATTTTTTGAAGCCCCATACGGAAGCGAAACGGTGCAGAAACTAGCCCCAGCGGAAGCGAAAATCGCAAGCGGGGGCTTGTTCAAAAATTCGCCGCGCGTTTTAAACGCCGCTTTTTTCCACGGCGACTCCATTGTCTTTTAAAAACGCAATCGCATTTTCCAAATCGTTGCCGCTTATGTCCGCATTGAGCACGCCGACTTTCGCATCCTGAATTTTTTGAATGCCGCCGCCGAAAATGTTCACTTCAATGTCGAATTTTTTTATCAGCGAATTTATCAAAGGCTCGTCTGGCGCGTTTCCCGAAAAGCGCAAAATGTAGCTGCCGCTTTTATGCGACCATCGCACGAAATTTTCGGCGCGAATGTTCGACATGAATTCTTTCGTGATGGCGGCCTTCGGGCGCGTGAAAATTTCTTCGACGCTTCCTTCTTCCACGACGCGACCTTCGTCGAGCACGCTCACGAGCGAGCAAACGTCGCGGACGACTTCCATTTGATGCGTTATCATTACCACGGTCAAATTCATTTTTTTCTGAATGTCGCGAATCAAATCCAAAATCGAACGAGTGGTCTGCGGATCAAGCGCGCTTGTGGCTTCGTCGCAAAAAAGAATGTCGGGATAATTTGCGAGCGCGCGCGCAATCGCAACGCGCTGTTTTTGTCCGCCGCTCAACGTGCTGATTCTCGCGTCGCCTCGTCCTGCAAGCCCGACAAGTTCGAGCAGCTCTTCGACGCGAGCTTTGATTTTCGTTTTTTCAGTTTTGCAAATTTCAAGCGGATACGCGATGTTTTGCGCGGCTGGCCTCGAACTGAACAAATTGAAATTTTGGAAAATCATTCCGGTGCGGCGATGCTGTTCAATCAAATCTTGCTTGGAAAGATTGTCAACGCGGCGGCTGTCGTAAAAAACGCTTCCTTCGTCTGGACGCTCAAGCAGGCTTATAAGGCGAACCAGCGTGGATTTTCCCGCGCCGCTTTTTCCGATGATTCCGTAAATCGTGTTCGAAGGAATGTCCAAACTGATTTCTTGCACGGCGCAAACTTTTTGCCCAAGAGGAGTGCTGTAAGATTTTTTCAACGAATCAAGTTTTATCTGCATTTTTCCTCCGCCTGAAGACACTTGAAAAAATTCTGAATTTGCTATATATTAGTCGAAAATTCAAAATCAGTCAAACTGTTTTTTTGACAAGGTGTTGTATGGCAAGTGTTATTTTTTCAAAAAAGATTTTTTTAGTAACGGCGATTTTGCTTTTGGCGACGGCGGTTTTTTCTGAAACCGAGGAAGAACTGAAAAAGCGAATTCTTTCTGGCGCGGATTTGGCAGGGCAATCAATGGAAGAATTGCTTGCGGCCGATGATGAAGCCGATGAAAAGAATTCTGGCAAAATTGAAAAGCGGCTTCCGTCAACTTTTGAACGCGACGTTCCTTACACGGCGGAAGAAATCACGTTCATGGATTTGTATTACAACCACGGAATTTCTTCTGTGGGGCAGCGTCGAAAACTTCATGAAGATGCGATTGCGTCCGCCGAAAAATTCCAGGACGAATATGCGCGTCTTGTTCACCTTGCGCGCGCGGAATATTACTATGGCATCGCTTGCATCGAAACTTTTGATTTGGCTTCATTTGAAAACCTTAAAGATGTTGAAAAAAAATCTGATGTTTCGGAAAACGCGAATGCCGGCGCGGCTTTCGACAAAGCGATTGAATACGCGCAGGCGGCTTTGAAAATCAGAGAAGGCAGCGACGCCTACACGATTTATTCGCATTCGATTTCCGCGAACTGCACGGCGAAAAGTTGGACGTACATTTTGGGCAACGCGCTCAAAGTTCGCTCGTATGCGAAGAAAGCCGTGAACTTGGATTACTCGAACGGCACGGCGCAATTTTTGGTGGTGGCGCAGGATGTCTACGCGCCTTGGCCGATTGGAAAAGTTCGTTCGGGCAGAAAAAAGATGCTCGAAATTTTGAATGATAAATATATCCGCATAGAAAAACAGGAGCGACTTTTGATAAGCGCAGCCATTGGATATAGCTACTTCAAGCAAAAAAAATGGAACAATGCGATTGAATGGTACAACAAGGCTCTTGAAGTTTATCCGTACAATTATTCCGCGCACCAAATGCTCGGCACGATCAACAGGCGCAAGGATAATAAATAGAATTAAATTCAGTGGCAATTGATTTTTATGCAAACCGCAAGGCTTGCATAAAAATCGCGTTCAATCGAATTTTTCTACAAAAACGTCTTCGAATCCAATTGGCAAAAGTAGCTGCCTTATGACCAACGCGGCGCGAGCGTCCGCATCGGAAAGAAGGCCGTCCGCAAGAATTTCCTGCGCGGCATTATTTTTCGCCTCGTCGATTTCGGTGAAAATTTCCTGCGTCGTGATTTTCGTGAAAAATCCTTGCCGCTCGTCAAAAATTTCCTGCGAGCAAATTTCGTTCCCAAGCAAAACGCACGAAGGAATTTTTACGAAAAGTTTTTTCCCATCCGAAGAAACGAAAATTTCGCTTTGGGAAATGTCTTCAATTCCTGCGCGTAGAATTCCCGAATAGCGCACAAAACTTTTCGCGCTCGAAAATCCTTGCCGCTTTTTCACAACGAGCATATCGGAATAGCGCATTTTGTACAAAACCAATTCCGCGCTCGCCAAAAGATTTCGTTCGACAGCCACGCGCTTTTTTTCGATTTGAATTTGGGTAAACTTTGCAAACGAAAATTTCGTCGCGAAAAAGAGCGCGAACAAAACGCAAAAGATCGTTGCCACGCGCAAAATCAGCTTTGCAATTTTTTTCATTTTTCCCTCCAAAATTTTTCAAAATTATTATATCGCTTTTTTGCGATTTGCACTTGTTCATTTTTTCATTATACACTATTTTAAATAATTATGAATATAGTCGCGGGCAACAAAAGGCAGACGATTTTGAATTCGTTTTTGAGCGAATACAGTTTCGGAAAAATTCAGTACACGCTGAATTTGAACGATGCGGGAATTTTGGCGGAAAGCGAAAAAAAAGAATTTTCTCAAAATCTCAATTTCAAATTTTCCGAATGGAAATTTTCGGGAACGGAAGCCGAGCCAAAAAGTGGCAACGTTCTCTTTACGGGAAAAGGTTTCGAAGGTCGCACGATTTTGGCAATTCTTCAATCGAATTCAAAAGGCGAAAAGGCGCGCGCGATTTTTGCCTACAGCGCGTGCGTGGCGCAAGCCGTAAAACAAGGCGCGGAACTTCCTGCGAACGGAGCGGGCGGCATTCTTTACGGCGAGACAAAAAATAAAATCCGCATTCTTTTTTTGCCGCCGAATATTTTTGAATTTTCCGCGCGCAACGCCGGCGATTCCGAATACCAAAAATTGCAGGGGGTTTGGCAGGATCAAAATTTTTTGAGCAAAAACAAAAACGACGCGAACAACGCGCGCGCGCTTTTGTTCACTCGGGCGGTTTTCATTTACAATGCGCTTTCGGGCGAACTTCCGTTTCCAAAAGAAAATTTGGAAGAACGCCAGGCGGACATTCTGGACGCGAACTATTTGCCTTTGGAAAACAAAATCAACGGCGTTTCGGAAATTCTTTCCAACGCGCTCTCATTCGATTTGGAACGCGCGAGTTCAAAATCGGATTCGGCGCAAATCAAAAATCAAATTTCAGACGGCGAGCGAAATTTTTGCTTTGAAGAGCTCAGGCGTGAATTCGCGCTTGAAAAAAACGGCGACGTGGCGGACACGCAGCGCAAGCCAAAATTGAGCGACGCTGAATTCAAGGCGTTGGCGAAAAAAATCTTGAGCCAAAAAAACACGCGCGCTGAAGCAAGCCGCACTTTCCGTAGAAACGCGACGCAGTTCACTGTGGGCGTGATTTTGTTGATTGCGATTCTCATCACAAGCCATTACATTCGCAAGGACAACTTGACCAAGCCCACGACGCTTTCGCTTTCCGCGCGTGAAACTGTGGAAGTTTTTTTTACGGGAATGCACACCGTCGATATAAACTTGATGCAATATTCAAGCAAAGGAAAAAGCGCGCAACACCTTTCCGATTCCGTCGGCAACATTCACGTCGCGAGCAAAATGCGTTCGGCGTATTCGCAGGAAAGCGGAATTCTTTCGCCTGAAATGTGGCTTTACGAACCCGAACTTCAAGATTCGTGGCAATTCGGGCTGACGAATTTCTTGCTCGGCGAAAACGGAACTTCGCTCGAAGCCGCCGACAACAGAAAAGTTGCGCCGCGCAGAATTGAAAAGCCCGCGCCGATTTCCGAAAAAAATGGCGCGAAAAAAACTTTCGACATTTCATTTTTCCGAGTTCATTCCGAAGGTTCTGAAAGCGATATTTCAGCGGAAAAATTTTGGGGCACGGTGGAAACTGCGTTCGTGAAAAATCGATGGCTTTTGACCGAAGCGAATTTGAATTCGGAAGAAAATAAAATTCCGATGCAGGAATTTGAAGCGGAACGAAAATCCGCGTTCGAGCAAAGCGGCGGCGACGCGATTGCGGCGGCGGAAATTTTGCGAGAAAAATATGAATGGATTCCAACACAAGCCGCGATGCACAACGCGCAAATCGAATACGAAACTCAATTCGAAAGGCGACTTCGCGGCGAGTTGTATTGAATCCAAAACGCGCGAATCTCACGGATTTGTAAATTGCGAAAAAAAGTGAGCGTCTCGTATGAGACGCTCACCCTGTGGATTTTGCGGAAATTATTCCTAACTGATTTTAAAACAATTAGTCGGCAAACAATGAATCGCCAAGTTTATTAAAATCTTCTGATGAAAGTGGACTAGGCGTTTTTTGCATTTTTTTATAAGTCTCTGTTTCCCATTTTTCGCCGTCACCGTAGTACTTCAATGTCAATGTATCGCCATTGGTTTCAAAATATCCCTCTTCCTCACATTCATTATCTTCTTCATCGTAATAATATATAATTTTTGTTCCAGATACAGAAAATTTGTCCCCGTCTTCGCAGTAGTAATATTTTTCGGCTTTTTTATCAAAAAGGGCTTCGTACACCGTGTCGCCCACAAAATAAAATCCCCAGTCATAACCTTCTTCAATCCACAGCCCCTGCAATGCCTTAACAGAAGCGGCGTCCGAGCCATTGTCATCGTCCCCGTTTGAGCAAGCGACAAAGCAAGCCCAAGCCAACATCAATGCGGCAAAAACCGCGACCAATTTTGCGAACTTTTTCATAAAAGTCCTCCTTAAAAGTGATGACGTATTATATCGTAGGGGGGGGGGTATGTCAAGAGGGTTTTTGAAAAAAAGTGATTTTTTTTTAATTTTTTCTGCCGACATTTGCTTTCGCATTTAGCCATTGACATTTTGCAATTTATGTTCAATAATTAAAGTGCTTTCAAAATTATTATAGGGAGAATTTCACACTATGGAATACAATCTTCAAAAACAGCACGACAAAGGCAAGCTTCACGCGATCGAGCGAATCAACGCGCTTTGCGACAAGGATTCGTTCTGCGAAATTTATTCGGGCGTGCGCCACAATTGCACGAGCTTCGGAATGGAAAAAAAGGACATTCCCTATGACGGCGTAATCACGGGCTTCGGAAAAATCAACGGGCGCAAGGTGGCGGTCTACGCGCAGGACTTCACTGTTCAAGGCGGCTCGCTCGGCTTGATGCACGGCGAAAAAATCGCAGAAATCATCGACCTTGCGATCAAGGCGAAATGTCCCGTCATCGGCATCAACGATTCGGGCGGAGCGCGCATTCAGGAAGGCGTGGACGCGCTTTGCGGCTATGGCGACTTGTTCTATCAAAACGTTCGCGCGTCTGGGGCTATTCCGCAGATTTCAATCATAGCAGGCCCTTGCGCAGGCGGCGCGGTCTATTCGCCCGGCCTCACGGATTTCATTTTCGCCGTGGACAAAATCAGCCAGCTTTTCATCACCGGCCCTAAAGTCGTGAAAAGCGTCATGTTCATGGACATTTCGGCGGAAGATTTGGGAGGAGCTGCGATTCATTCGCAAAAATCCGGCGTGGCGCATTTCCGCGCTCAAAGCGAAAACGAATGCTACGAGCAAGTGCGAAAATTGCTGGAATACATTCCGCATTATTATGGCGACGAACTCGTGAAGGCCGCGAAATTCAAATTCGACGAGCATAAAAAAGAAAAAGACATTTTGAGCGTGATTCCCGAAAATCCGCGCGGCGGCTACGACATCCGCAAAATCATCGAAGACGTTTCGGACGACGACACATTCTTTGAAGTTTCCAAGGAATTCGCCGTGAACTGCGTTACGGGCTTCGCGAAAATTCAGGGACGTTCCGTGGGAATCGTCGCGAACAATCCGGGCGGAATTGGCGGCGTGCTTGACTGCGACGCCTCGGACAAAATCGCGCGGCATGTTCGCTATTGCAATTCGTTCAACATTCCGCTTTTGACATTCGTGGATGTGCCGGGCTTCATTCCGGGTCCGCAGGAAGAACAGAAGGGAATCATTCGCCATGGCGCGAAAGTCATTTATGCGTATTCCGAAGCCACCGTTCCGAAAATCACGGTCATCGTGCGCAAGGCTTATGGCGGCGCGTACATCGCGATGTGCTCGAAACATTTGGGCGCGGATTTCGTTTTCGCTTGGCCTAAAGCTGAAATCGCTGTAATGGGCGCGGAAGGCGCGATCGGCATTTTGTACGCAAAGGAATTGTCCGACCCGAACAAGGCTGCGGAAGTGGCGCAAAAGAGCGAAGAATACAAGACCGAAATCATGACTCCGAAAATCGCCGCCCGCCGAGGCTACATCAGCGAAGTGATTTCGCCCGAGCAAACCCGAGCGCGTGTCGTGCAGAGTCTTGAATTTTTGGAAAACAAAGCTTCGGCAGATTGCGTTTGCAAAAAGCACGGAAATTTGCCGATGTAATCAAAAGAAAACCTGAAATTAAGGTTTTCGGCGCGGGCTTTTGGAGAGCGTCAAATTCCGTAAGGGATTCGGTCAAAATCCCTTACGGAATTTGCACAAATCCCTAACGGATTCGGACGAATTCCCTAACGGAATTTGAAACGAACGCGGGGTCTTGGGACGGCAAAAATTTATTTGCGCGAAATTATTGCAAAAAAACTTGCTTTATTGTATAATATCTTGCGCTGTTTTGAAAAATCGGCACCTAAATTTCGCGCTGATTTTATTTTAAATTTTTCGGATTGTGCGCTTCGCTGAGAATTCTTCTTGCGATGGGCATTCACGCGGGCTTTCCGATAAATTCTGCGGCGTTGAATTTTATCAAGGGGGAATTTCTTGGTTTAGAGGTCGAGTTTTGCAAAAAGCAAAAATTGAAAAAAAATATGAAAAATTGCGAATTTTACTTGACTTATGCCAAAGAAAGTATAAAATAGTAAGATATGAGTGATTATCTTGATATAAATAATGAAGAATTGCTAAAGGACTTCTTTACTGAAGCGGAGCAACAGGTAGAGACTCTCGAAAGCAATGTGCTTGTAATAGAAAACGATCCCACGAATCATGAGGCGATTGACGAAATATTTCGCGCGGCTCATACTTTGAAAGGCGGTTCTGCCACCGTGGAAATGTCGGAAATCACGACTTTTACTCATGCCGTTGAGGACGTGCTTGATGAGGTTCGTTCCGACAGAATTTCCGTAAACGAAGATATTGTTGACGTTCTTTTAAAATCAATAGATGTTATTTCCGCGATGTTGGAGCAGCGCGCGAATGGCTCGATTTATCAGGAAGATGTTACGCCCATTCTAAACCGATTGCACGCGCTGCTTCCTGAAGGTGGCGAAAAGAAAAAGAAGTCTTCTCCGCCGCCGCAGTCTGCGCCAAAGCCTGTCGCGCCTCCGCCGCAGCCAGTCGCTGCCGCCGCGCCTTCTTCGGCTTCTTCATCTTCGCTTTCTGCGGACGAATATCGCGAATTGAAAGAAAGTTTGCAAGGCTCGCAAAAACTTTATTGCATTGACGTTCGGTTCGACGAAAGCAATCCGATGAATTCCGTCGGCGGAATCCAAGTTTTCGCGGCGTTGAAAGCCTGCGGCACGGTTTTGAAAACGGTTCCAGATTTCGACGCGCTTTATGAAGATGAGTTTTATCCGAAAGTTTTGTATTATTTGGCAAGTAGCCAAGAGCCTTCTGCGATTGAAGACGTGGCGTTCTTGGACGATGTCACTTTGAGTACGGATTGCCAATTAGTGAACGCGCCGAGTGGTAACGGAAGTGCGAGCGCGCCAAATCCTGCCGTCGCGCTGCAGCCGGCTCCTGCCGTGCAACCTGCGCCTCAGGCGGCTTCTCAAGAAACGGTTGCTCCCGCTCCCGCAGCTCAAGCATCTGCCGCTTCGTCCGAAAAAACTGAAAAACCTGCTCCCGCAAAAGAAAGCGCGCCCGCGAAAGCCGCTTCGGGAACGCACATTCAGCAGGGCACTGTTTTGCGCGTGGATTCGAAGCGCATCGATTACCTTTTGAATTTGGTTTCGGAAACGGTTATTACAAAAGCCACGTTCAGCCAATACGCGCTTCAGCTCAATGACATACAGTTGCGTTTGCAGACGATTACCAACGCTTCCAAAGATAAATTCCGAAAGCTTTTGGATGAACTTTCCGTATGCTTTGAGCAGGTTAAAAACGGGGCTTCGATACAGGAAGTTTCCGACAAGGTGCGTCAAGATTATTCCGAAATGCTCTCGATTTTCGATCCGTTCGGGCAGGAAATAAAAGATTTGAACGTGAAATTCCGTTCTTCGACGCAAAGTCTCAGCCAAGTCGTCAGCGACATGCAGGAAGGCGTTATGAAAATCCGAATGGTTCCGATTGGACAGATTTTCAACCGTTTCCCGCGAGTCGTTCGCGATTTGCAGCGCGATCTCAAGAAAAAAGTCAATCTCGTCATTGAAGGTGAAGACACGGAATTGGACAAGACCGTCGTCGATGATTTGCTTGATCCTGTAATGCACTGCGTTCGAAATTCCGTTGACCACGGAATTGAAGCACCGGACGTTCGCGCGTCGGCTGGCAAAGACGAAACTGGTACGCTTTTGTTGAAGGCCTCAAACGAAGGCAACCAAATTGTGATTCAGATTGTGGACGATGGCGCGGGGATCAACGTGGAAAAAGTCCGCAACAAGGCTATTTCGAAAGGTTTGCTTCACCCGGACAAGATACTCACCGACCAAGAAGCGTATAATTTGATTTTCGCGCCGGGATTTTCTACGGCGGATAAGATTTCGAATGTTTCGGGGCGCGGCGTAGGACTTGATGTCGTAAAGACAATGATTGAAAAGCTCAAGGGAACTGTTTCGGTTTCTTCGGGATTGGGAAAAGGCACGACGTTTACAATCAAATTGCCGCTTACGCTTGCCATCATTCAGGGACTTTTGGTGCGCGTCGGTCGCCAGATTTACTCGATTCCGATCACTTCTGTTATCGAAAGCCAGCGCGTTTTGCAGGAAGAGATCAAGACTATCGACAACTACGAAGTTATGAACGTGCGCAACGAAGTCATAAGCGTTTTGCGCCTTAGCCGCCTTTTCCACATAAAAAGCACGAACAACGACAAATATTGCTTTGTCGTCATCGTTGGAACGCAGGAAAAGAAAATCGGCGTGATGGTGGATTCGCTCATTGGCGAAGAAGATGTCGTAATCAAGCCGTTGAACGATCAGTTCACGAATTCCCCGGGAATTGCGGGCGCGTCCATTTTGGGCGATGGTTCGGTTTCTTTGATTATCGACGTGAGCCAGCTTTTGGAATTGGGCGTTCAGCAGGAACTCAGCGCGCAGCAGATTAACACAAAGAGGGCATAAATATGGAAAGTTTGGCAGTAAAAGATCAAGAGACCGATATTCAAGACCAAATGCTGGACGAAGAAAGCGAAAATGTCGTCGTCGCCGATTTTCGCATGGTGACTTTTTCGTTGGCGGGCAAAGATTATGCCATTGACATAATGCATGTCAAGGAAATCGCCAAGGCCAGCCGTTTTACTTATGTTCCAAACACAATGCCTTTTGTGATTGGCGTGTACAATCTTCGCGGCGAAATTATTCCGATTATTGATTTGCGGAAATTCTTCGGAATTGAAGTTCCGCCTCGCACGGAAGATCAGCTTGAAAATATGCTGATTATCACGGTGGAAGAACATGTTTTTGGCTTTGTCGTTGACAAAATTGACCGTGTCGTCGGCGTTCAAAAAAGCACGATTCAACCGCCGCATCCGATTTTTGGCGACATCAACATAAAATTCATTTATGGAATCGTCGAATACGAAAAGCATCTGTTCGTTTTGCTTGACATTGCGCGGATTTTCAACCAAAAGATTTCGGACGATGACCGTGCCGAGGCCGATCGCGCCGCAGTCGAGCGTGAGTACGGCGTTGCTCATTCGGACAATGACGCTCCCGCCGCTCCGCAATATTCTCAAGAGCCGGTGTACAAAGAAGATGTGGCTGCCCAGTCTTCCGCGCCAGCAAGCGAAGAAAGCGCAGCGTCGCAAGCCGCTTCTCCCGCAGTGGAAGACACTTCTGCCACGGATAAAAAATTTATATGCGACGGACTTGCGCAGTTCAAGAAATTTTATATTTCAGATGTGAATCGCGCTTGGTTTGACGGTCGCTTCAATGATTGGGCCGCTTCGCGAAAAGGCGCTTCCGTGCAATTGCAAAGCGAGGCCGAAGCCGATGAATTCCTTTCGACATTTTGGTCGAGCAATTCGGGTGCGTTTTGGAAAAAAGATTACGCAGACGCGCTTTTCAATATTTTGCCGGAAAACAATGCAAAACAGATTCTCGTGTGGAATCCGGGCTGTGGAAAAGGCTATGAATCTTTCAGCTTGGCATGCGTTCTTAAAAAACGCTATCCTTCTTCCAAGATTCGAATTTATGCGCACGAAACGGATTTGCTCAATATTTCAAATGCGCCGCTTCTTACCGTTCCGATTGATGATGCGCAAGGTTGGCTTTCGCCGTATGTGCAAAAAAGCGTTACGGGCGAATACACCTTTACACAAGAAATAAAAGATATTATAATGTTTGAGTATCACGACATTACCAACTCGAACGCGTTGCCAATGACGGATATAATTTTTGCTCGCGATGTGGTTTCGCTGTTTACGCCGGATGCTCAAAAAAATGTCCTTGCGGATTTTGAAGAAAAACTCAAGGGCAACGGAATTTTGTTCCTCGGCGAAAACGAAAGTGTTGGAACGGGAACAAGTTGGGGTGAAAGGACAGAAGGGTCTTTGACGTATTTCAATAAATAACAAGGAGAAAATTATGAGAGTTGAGTATATCAACCCATTCGTTGAGACTTCCTACAGGGTTCTAAAGGAAGTGCTTGGTGGAATCGATGTGAAACGTGGCGAGCTTTCATTGAAATCGGTAGCGATGCCTGTGATGGGCGTTGCGGCTTTGGTGGGACTTGCCGGCGATGTCGAGGGGCGTGTTCTTTTTGACATGTCTTTTCAGACTGCGCTCAATGTGGCTTCAAAAATGAACGGAGAAACGATTACGCAGTTTGATGATTTGGCAAAAGCCACAATCAGCGAGCTTGCTAATTTGATTACGGCTCAGGCAGTGACGAAGCTCCATGATTTGGGCTTCAAATTCGACCTCACTCCGCCGACATTGTTCGCTGGTGAAAAAATGGAAATTGCGGCATTGCCAGGTTCCGCACAAAATGTAGAGGCTCTCATTGTTCCTCTGATTTCTGAGTGCGGAGAGATTGAATTGAATGTTGCCATTCGCGAACGCGCCGAATAGGTAAAAGGGAGACAAATATGAAGACTAAAGGCGATTTTCCTACAATCAATGAGCGTCCGCCCGAGGGCCTTAAAGATGACGGCACGAAATTCCGTGTCCTTGTAGTTGATGATTCTATGTTCGTCGCAAAGCAGATTGGGCAGATTCTGACCAGCGAAGGCTATGAAGTTGTGGCCACTGCCGCCGACGGAAAAGAAGGCGTTGACAAGTACAAGGAATTGTGCCCGAACGTTGACTTGGTTACGATGGACATCACGATGCCGCGCATGGACGGAATCACCGCCCTTGAGCAGATTATGGCTTTCGACAAAAATGCGCGCGTCGTAATGGTGAGTGCTTTGGGAAAAGAAGAGTTGGTGAAAAAATCTCTTCTCTTGGGCGCGAAGAACTACATCATCAAGCCTCTTGACCGCAAAAAAGTTTTGGAAAGAATTGGCGCGGTGCTGAAATAGTTTTTGCCTCAATATTGCGTTTTGCTTTCAAAAACTCCAAAACAGGGGAATTGCTTTTGCAATGCCTCTGTTTTTGTGTTTGTGCGCTATGCTTTCCCGAGTAGCCGGCTAATGTCCTTCGCGGAGTACGGGCTTTTGTAATTTGGCTCGCACAAGTGCTTTTGACTCCACAGCATCATCTGCGTGAGAATCGGGACAAAACTTTTTCCCGTGACGGTGAGCGAGTATTCAACCTTCGGCGGAATTTCAGGGTACACCTTGCGAAGAATGAATCCGTCGTCTTCAAGTTCGCGCAATTGTTTGGTGAGCGTCGATTGAGTGATGCCGTCTATTCGGCGCAAAAGTTCGCTGAATCGCAACGTTTCGTCAAGCGCGATGTACCATAAAATCAAAAATTTCCATTTTCCACCGAGCACCGACTGCAAGATACTCATCGGAACGCAGTGAGCCATTACTTCCCGCTTTAAGAATTTTTTTCCCGCCATATTATCCTCGCTTTGTTTGTGCAGTATCTTTTTAGTACTAATACTAAATAATTACAGTTCTTGATTTTTAATACCTTCCATAATTATATTATAAGAAAATGCAAAAAAATGCAACTCATTTAAAGGAGTATGGCAAAAGTATTGCAAAAGGAGGTTTTATGCATTTTACGGGAACAATTTGGCGGCCGCCTTATGAGGCTTGGTCGGCTTTGTTGCAAGTGACGGCGGGCTGCACGCATCATCAGTGCAAATTCTGCACTCTTTATGATGACGTGCCGTTTAAATTCAAAATATCGAAGGAATTTGAAATTGTGGAAGATCTTCGGGAATTGAACGAGCTTGTGCCTGGCGCAACACGCCTGTTTCTCACTGGCGCAAATCCTTTCGTACTGTCATCAGAAAAACTCAGACGAATCGCGTTTATTGCAAAGCAACATTTTCCAAAATTGAAAACGCTCGGCTGTTTTGCGAGGATCACTGACATTGCGTCAAAGAGCATTGAAGAGCTGAAGCAACTGCGAAGCGCGGGCTACAATGGAATCACGATTGGCGTGGAAACTGGCGATGATGATGCGCTCGCGTTCATGCGAAAAGGATATGCGTCCGCGGATATTTTGGAGCAATGCCGCAAACTCGATGAGGCCGCGATTGACTACAACTTTTTTTATTTGACAGGAATAAGCGGAAAAGGAAATGGCGAGCGTGGCGCGGAACGAACGCTTGCGGTTTTCAATCAACTTCAGCCGAAAATTGTCGGCGCGTCAATGTTAACGGTTTGCGCCAAATCGGAATTGTATGCTGAAATCCAAAACGGAAATTGGGCGGAAGAAAGCGAAACTGAAAAATACCGTGAGTTGAGGACGCTTGTGGAAGGGCTTTCAATTCCGACGCATTTTGCCGCGCTTGGCGCATCGAACGCCGTTCAACTGCACGGTAATCTTCCGCATGATCGTGCCGAACTTATTTCGGAAATTGATGGCATATTGCGAAAGTTCAGCGAAGAGGAACTTTCGGATTATCGAAAAAATTTGCGGCATTTGTAGGAAGCAGGGGGTGTTGCGGGGGATTCCCCCGCAGAGGGGGTAGCGGAAGACCGCGCGAGCGGGCTGGAGTGAGGGGGAGACTTCCCCCTCAAGATTTTTCAGCGTGATTTTCTAGAATTCCTGCTTGACGTTTTTCACGTCGATGCCTTTGTCGTTTTCACGGATTTCTACGCGGCGGATTTTTCCGCTGATTGTCTTTGGCAGTTCCTCGACGAATTCGATTATGCGCGGGCATTTGTACAGCGCGGTTTCGTGCTTCACAAAATCGAAGAGTTCCACTTCCAATTCGTGGCTTGCGGAAAAGCCTGGCGAAAGTACAATCGTCGCTTTGACTGCTTGGCCGCGCTTTTCGTCCGGAATTCCTGTGACGGCGCATTCCATGACGGCGGGATGTTGCTGCAAAACCGATTCCACTTCGAACGGGCTGATTCTGTAGCCGGAAGATTTTATGATGTCGTCCTTGCGCCCCACGAACCAAACGTAGCCGTCCTTGTCCATGTAAACAGTGTCGCCGGTGTGGTACACGCCCATGTCGAATGCGTTGGCGGTGAGAACGACGTCGTGGTAATATCCCGAAAGCAATCCGAACGGATGACCGTCTTTCAAGTGAATGACGAGTTCTCCGACTTCGCCTGTCGGAACCGGCTTTCCGCTCGCGTTCACTACTTCCACATCATAAGCCGGGGAGGGGCGACCCATAGAGCCTGGGCGTACAACTGCGTCCATAAAGTTTCCGCAGATGATTGCCGATTCGGTTTGACCGTAGCCTTCGTAGATTTTCTTTCCGGTTTGTTCTAGGAATTTGTTGTAGACTTCGCCGTTCAAAGCTTCGCCCGCCGTGGAGAATCTTTCCACGCATCCGATGTCGTATTTGGACAAATCTTGCCGAATCAAATATCGGTATACGGTGGGAGGGGCGCAAAATGTCGTTATTCCGTATTGTGAAATTTTCTGGAGCATTTTGTCCGGCTTGAAGCTGTTCATGTCATAAACGAAAAGAGCCGTTCCTGCAATCCATTGTCCGTAAAGTTTGCCCCAGGTGGATTTCGCCCAGCCAGTTTCCGCCACCGTGAGATGCAAGCCATTGTCAACGACGCAGTGCCAATATTTCGCCGTTATGATGTGCCCGATCGGATAAAGGAAATTTTGCAAAACCATTTTCGGATAGCCCGAAGTTCCCGAAGTAAAATAAAGCAGCATCGGGTCTTCGTTTTGGGTAGCGGCTTCTCCGACAGGTCGTGGGAATTCCGGAGCGCATTTTTTCACTTCGTCATGGAAGTTGATCCAGCCTTCGCGCGGCGTGCCAACAGTTACGAGTTTTTTTACTGTCGGCGAGTTTGGAAGTGCCTTTTCGATTTCGCTTTGAACCGCAGGATTGTCATAAGAAATTATCATTTTGATTTGCGCGGCGTTTGTGCGGTATTCGATGTCCTTTTGCAAAAGCTGGTCTGTGGCTGGAACTGCGATCGCGCCGATTCGGCACAATGCCATCATCGCCCACCACCATTCGTAGCGGCGGCGCAGAATCAGCATAACAGTGTCGCCTTTTTTGATTCCTTGCGAAGCCAAAAAATACGCGGTGCGTTTCGAGTCCGCCGAAATGTCTTCAAAAGTCCAAGAATGTTCTTCGCCGTTGTCGTCGCACCAAACAAGCGCGCGCTTGCCAGGCTCTGTAATCGTGTAGCGGTCAACGATGTCATAGGCGAAATTGAAATTGCGCGGAGCCTTCAATCGGCAATGCGCCTTCAAATCTTCGTAAGAAGTGAATTCTCTGTCTTCGACTAAAAATTCTTGATAAAGTGCCATTTTAACCTCTCTTTATTATCCTCTGGTATGTTACAAATTAGACGAGAAAAAATCAAGTTTGTTGCAACTTTTTCTGAAAAAACTCAAGTTTGTTGCAAACGAATTGTTTTATGAATTCGTTTGCTTTCAAATTCTGTTCGTGAAACTCGCAGGTTTTTCGTTCAGGAAAAAATTGTGCTTGATTTTTATCGTTGCAATTCGTACAAAATTATGCTTGCGCTTTGCGCGACGTTCAGGCTTTCTATTGGCGCGACGTTTCCGCTTCGTGCGCCGCAATGCGGAATCGCGATTGTCTCGTCGCACATCGCGCGAACTTCTTGGCTGATTCCGTTTTCTTCGTTGCCCAAAATTATCAGCGCGCCGTTTCCTTGGCAAAGGCTTTGCAATTTGCTCGCTGGAGTTTTTGCGTTTGCGGCAGTTCCGATGCGAATCATTTTTCCTTGAATCGCCTGCAACAATGCCGGAATCGATTTGACGGAAAAAATATCGACGAATTCCATTCCGCCTTGCGCCACGCGGTACGAACTCGTGGTGATTGAACTTTGCGATTCATCTTCGGGAATGACGATGTTTTTCATTCCAAAAAAAGCCGCGCTTCGAACGATCGCGCCCAAGTTGTTCGCGTTGCCAACTCTGTCCAGCAAAAGGGCGCTTTCTTTTTTCGCAATCCATTCGTCAACGATGTCCGTGTTGAGCCGCTGAATTTCCGGCGCTTCAATCATCGCCACAACGCCCTGATGATGCACCGTTCCGGAAAGCCGTTCAAGTTCGATTGGATCGCGCACTTGATTGTAAGGCGCTTTCCACTGGCTGAGTTTTTTGCACAAACCGCCGAAAAGCGGAGCGCGTTCTGCCGTAAAATACAAGCGCGTGATTCGTTCAGGATTTTTTTTCTCGAGCGATTTTACCGCCGCGAATCCGCAGACGGCAAGTTCATTGTTAAGTTTGTTTTTCATTTTAAATTCCTTTGATTAAATTTAATTTACGACATTCGTCGGATTTCCAGTCAAAAAATTTTTTACGTTTTCAACTGCGATTTGCAAAAGCCGCGAGCGAGTTTCTTTTGCCGCCCACGCCACGTGCGGAGTGATGACGCAATTCGGTGCGCCAAAAAGCGGGCACTCTCGCGACATCGGCTCTTCGCACAAAACGTCTGCCGCAAAGCCCGCAAGTTTTTTTGAATCGAGCGCGTTTCGGACGGCTGCTTCGTCAACAAGCGCGCCTCGCGCCGTGTTTATCAAAATCGCGCCAGTTTGCATTTTTGCGAGCGCAGCGGCATTTATGATTTCGCGCGTTTCTTCGGTGAGAGGGCAGTGCAAAGAAATGATTTGGCTTTGCGCAAAAAGTTCGTCCTTTGATACGGCTCGAACTTTTTCTTCTGGCTCTGCGCAATTTGAGTTGAATAAATCAATTTTTTGTTGTGAGCGAGTTTGCGCCAAAACTTTCATTCCGAATGAAATTGCGATTTTCGCCACGCGCTGCCCGATGCTTCCGAAACCGACGATGCCAAAAGTTTTTCCGGAAATTTCTGTGAGCGGATGCGTCCAATAGCAAAAATCTTTGCTCGCGCACCAATCGCCTTTTTGCACCGAAAGATTGTGCTCGTGAATCCCATTCGTCAATTCAAAAAGCAGCGCGAAGGTCGCTTGCGCCACCGCCATCGTGCTGTATGAAGGAATGTTCGTAACCGTGATGCCTAGTTCCCGCGCGGCATTTATGTCGATGACATTGTAGCCAGTCGCAAACACGCCGATGTATTTCAAGTTTTTGCATTGCGAAAGAATTTCTTTTGAAAGCACAACTTTGTTCAAAAAAACTATGTCGGCATCTTTTATTCGCTGCAAAACCAATTCGGGCGGAGTGCGCTCGAAAATTTCAAGCGTGCCGAATTGCCGAAAAATGTCATAATCCAAATCGCCAGGATTGAGCGCGTGTCCGTCAAGAATAACAAGTTTCATAATAATAGTATAAAATAATGCGATGATAAAATCAACATACCTTGATGCAAATCAAGTTTTGTGGCAAAATGAGGAACAAAAAACTTCGCTTCCGCTGGGGCTAGCGTCTGCACCGTCTTGCTTCCGTAAGGGGCTTCAAAAAAAGAAAATCAAATTTCAACATCCATAATTTAATTTGCATTGTTTCTTAAATATGACAACAAAATGTCAGGTTTATGTGTTATAATATTTGTGGAGGAAATATGCAGGTAAACAACAGATTGTTTGAAATTGTTTACATATTGTTGCAAAAGAAAAAAATTACGGCGAGGGAATTGGCGGAAAAGTTTGAAGTGTCTACGAGAACTATTTATAGAGATGTGGAAACTTTGAGCAGAGCGAATGTTCCGATTTATGCGACGCAGGGCAAGGATGGTGGAATCGCGCTTTTGGATAGATTTGTGCTGAACAAGACGATTCTTTCTGAAGAGGAACAAAATCAAATTTTGTTCGCATTGCAAAGTATGAAGAATGTGTCGGAGCAAGATGAAAAAGGAGTTTTGGAAAAACTGAGTACGCTGTTTAACAAGGCGGTGAGCGATTGGATAAAAATTGATTTTTCGGGTTGGAAAAAAGACAGCTCACAAAAAGCAAGATTTGATATGATTAAAAAAGCGATATTGAATAAAAGCCGGATAGAATTTGTGTACTATAATTCCAATGGAGAAAAAAGCAAAAGAATCGCAGAGCCGTTGCAAATATGGTTTAAAGACAAATCGTGGTACTTGATGAGCTATTGCAAATTGAAAGAAAATTACAGAATATTTAAAATTTCCAGAATGAAAGAAATCAAAATGTTGCGCGAACATTTTGAAAGGAATTTGCCAAAAGAGCAAAAAGACAAAGCGCGTGATTTTAAAATCATTTCGCTTAAATTGGAAATCAGCAAAGACATGGCGTATAGAGTTTATGATGAATTTGAAAATGAAGGAATTATAAAAAATAAAAATGGCGACTTTGTTGTAAAAGTAGAATATCCTGAAAATGAATGGGTTTGGAGTTATGTTTTGTCTTTTGGAGAATATGCAAAAGTTTTGTCGCCCAAAAAAGCAAAGGAAATTATAAAAGAAAAACTGCAAAAATCTTTGGAAAATTATTTATAATATGACACACTGTTGTCAAGTTATGTGTGGTATGCTTGTTTTCAAGAAAGAAAGTTGCAACTTTCTTCTTGACTTTTTATGGGAGTATGTTATGAAATATGAAATTGTAGAATTGCAAGAAAAAGTTGTCGCAGGAATCAAAATAATGACAACCAATCAAAATGGAAAGGCTATGCAAGACATAGGAATGACTTGGCAAAAACTTTTTGCGGATGGAATCTATGAAAAGTTGCCAAATAAAGTGAATGGCAAAACAATAGGATTGTATACGGAATATGAAGGCGATTATACAAAGCCGTATGCATTTATTGCGGGCGCGGAAGTCAGCCAAAAATCGGAAGCCAATGAAGAAGTCGCGAGCAAAATTATTCCGAATGGTAAATATGCCAAGTTTGTCATATTTGGCGATGTGAAAAATTCAGTTGGACAGGCTTGGCAAGAAATCTGGAATATGGATTTGAAAAGAAAATATACTTGCGATTTTGAAGAATATCAAAACAATTCGGAAGATATGCAAAAACAAGAAATTCATATTTACATTGCGATCGATGAGTAATTTTGGGGAGGGGAAAATGGCGTTCGATTTTAAAAAAGAGTACAAAGAATTTTATATGCCGGTACGCAAGCCTTCGATTGTAACTGTTCCGAAAATGAATTATTTGGCGGTGCGCGGCAGCGGAAATCCAAATGCCGAAAACAGCGAATACAAAAATTCGATCGGGCTTTTGTATTCGATTGCGTTCACGATAAAAATGAGCTACAAAGGCGCGCACAAAATCGATGGATATTTTGAATTTGTCGTGCCGCCGCTCGAAGGCTTTTGGTGGCAGAATAATGCCGCCGCAATCGACAATGCGGACAAGGACGGATTCAATTTTGTCTCGCTTATCCGCTTGCCTGATTTTGTGGCGAAGAATGATTTTGATTGGGCGATGCAGGAAGCGACAAAAAAGAAAAAGCAGGATTTTTCAAAGGTGGAATTTTTGACTTACGATGAGGGCGTGTGCGTACAATGTATGCACATCGGTCCTTACGACGATGAGACGAAAACCATTGCGTTAATGCACGAATATATTTCGGCAAATGGCTATGAATTGGATATAAACGAACGCCGCTACCATCACGAAATTTATTTGAGCGACCCGCGTAAATGCGCTGCGGAAAAATTGAAAACCGTTGTGCGGCATCCGATAAAAAAAATCTGATGTGTGGGAGGTGATGAAATTCCCACGCGAGTTTTAACACGCAAACTTAGTGTTGATTAAATATGACATTTACTTGTCATATTTAATCAACAGGGGATTTGTTTCCGTTTCAATTTCATCATTTTTTACTGGGCAAATCTTCGCAAGTTTCGATAACAATTTCCCTTAAAATTTCTTTGTTGTCTATGTCATCAACCAAATACATTTGTTTTTGCATATTATTTTTTCCATTGCTATTGACAATTTTCACAAGCAGATTGTTATCGCATATTTCGTCAAACAAAATATCGTTATAATACAACAAATATTCTCCCATCATCGCCCTGCAATTTATATTGCCCAGCAAGTTTAATTGGAAACAAAATCGGCGGATGCGAATTTCGCGCAGCCGAATGGCGCGTCGTGAAAAGCAAGGAATTTTTTTTGAAGAGCTGCGGCGCGTTTTGAAATTTCGCATATTCGTTTTGCTGCGCCATTTTCCGAAAGAACGAGCGGATTTATGTAGCGTCGCTTCACTTCCAAATTCACGCAAAAATAATTCGGCATGGCGAATTTGGCGCGGCGGATTTTTTTCATCGTGCGGAATGTTTTATAATGAATCAAAAAATCTCGCAAATCCTGCGTCGCGCTTTCTTTGTTCTCAAAAAGCATTTTGTCCCAACGCGCAATTATTTTTTTTTCCGACAATTCAAAAAGTTCGTTTTCAAAAAGCGCGCCACAGCTCAAAGCCTTTTCCACGACACGCGCCAAAAGTTCCATCGCAATTTTATCTTCGTTGCGCTGCAAAATCATTCCGACTTTGAGGCAGCGCGAAAAATATTCAAGCGCGATTTTTTTCGTGCGAAACGCGAATTCAATTTTGCCAAATTCATTTTTCGCCAAAGTCAAATCTTCGTAAAAACGCCGCACACTTCGAAGTGAAAAAATTCCCTGCAACGCCGCTCCGCTCGGAAACATATATTCGAGCCTGTCCGCGCTGAGCTTGGGAATCTCATTGTCGCAAATCGGATATGCGTGATAATCGTCAACATCGCTCACGGCCAAGCCGTCTTGCTTCAAAAGCCGCGCGAGTTCCGCGTCGTTCTGGAGCATTTTCGCATTCGCGTTTTCGGTGGAAGTTTGAGTGAGCGCGTCTCCGTTTTTAAAATCGATGACATGGCTGAAAGCTGGCGTGGAAACGTCGTGCAAAAGCGCGGCGAGCGTCTGCTTTTTGTCGCGAGTGAAATTCCAAACGATGAGCGCGCAATTCACGCTGTGCTCGAATCGCGAATAAAAAAATTTGTTTTTAAAAAGCGCAGTCCAATCCGTGCCGCATAAAAGCTCGATTCCTTTGAGGCGAACAAGAAGTTTCAGTGAGAGGTATTTTTCAAGAAAATCGGGAAATTCTGCGTACAGAATTTCCCGATATTTTTTTAGATCGAATTTCAAATCAGATTAGAACGCGCGATTGTATTTCCAATAGAAGCCAAAGCAGAAGCGATTGTATCGATTGTCATTTGGATAGCGAGTTGTTTCGTATTCGAACACCGCGCTGATTGAATGATGCTCGTTGATGTCGAACGTGAAATCGGGACGAATGTTCCAAATGAATCCGCCGTCATCATCCCAGCTGTCATCTTCCGCGCCCCATGCAAATGAAGTCCATGCGCCCAAATGCAACGCTTTTGTGATGTCCCACTGAATGCGACCGCCCGTGTACAACGCCGCCGTGTAGTCCGGATAAAGGTAATCCGAGAATCCGACTTCGGGTTTGATCCAAAGCGGAAGTTTGCCGAATTTGATATAAACCGCAGCTCCAGTTCCCCACATTTTATTGCCATAAATATCGCCGCTTTTTTTGATTCCGATTCCATCCAAACCGAACCAGGCTTCGATGTTGAAGTTTCGCGTGAAATCTAGTTTGAGACCAGTGTAAAGATTTCCGCCAGCATTTTCCTTGTCGGCATGCTTATAGGCAACGGCAACGGTGAGCAAATCAATCGGCTTGAGTTCTACCGCGGCATTGATGAAGAAATGGTCGGAAGTCGCGCCATCAGGAATTGCGACACCGAGCTGCAAATAATGATTTTTGGCTTTGTCAAATCCAATTGTATAGCGCGCGGCAATTGCCGTATCCGCCCATTTATAGGCGTAATCAAATCTGCCTACTACTTTGTCTTTTTCGGGGGCGTTGGACTTGTAGTTCTTTGAGACGCCGACCCATTTGTAGTATGTTGTTGCAAAATCGCCTTGAAGGACGTGCGCCAGCGGCATCCATGGGAATCCGCCTGTCTGAGGCGAAGGTCCCACCTGCCAGTTGAGGTGAGTTCCGACTGCGGCTTCAAAATTTTTGAACGGGCGCACAACAAAGTTTACGTAATGGTCATATCCTTTGCGCTCTTCGCCCATAAAACTGAATTGTGTTTCTATTGTGTTTTCAAAACTTATTCCGCTTCCTTTCCAATTCATTAGCGGTATTCCCCAAGTGAGTCCGCCGTCCATCGTGAACCATTCCCAATCCAAGCGAACTTGAAGCGTGTCCAAAATGCCAGTCCAGTTGAAATCGCCGTGACCGTCGTCGCCGTCATTTTCATAAGGCAAACCGAATCCTGTGTAAAGCGTGTTTTGAACGCTGCGTTCTTTCAGGATTTGCGCGCTCGCGGAACTCAAAAGAATTGCGCCTGCGGCAATCGCAATCAGAAATTTTTTCATAATTTCTCCTTTCATATCATAAGGAATTTATTTTGCGCCCCACTGAACATAATACTCGTCAAGCGCAATCCTTATTTCTCTTGTAATTATACCCGAATCATCGCCTTTGTCAAGGGCGGCGATAACGTCGCGCATCGTAACGATTGACGCGGCGAGAAAGCCATAAGTTTCTTGGATTTCGTCGAGCGCGCTTTTTTCGGAATTTTTTCCGCGCTCCATTCTGTTCAAACTTACAATCAAGCCTTTGACTTGGACATCGCCCTGCGCCTTGATGATTGGGAACGTTTCCTCGATTGAAGCGCCGCTTGTCGTAACGTCTTCAATTACAACAACTCGGTCGCCCGAACGCAACGGGCTTCCCAAAAGGATTCCCGCGTCTCCGTGGTCTTTGATTTCCTTTCGATTGGAACAGTATCGAATTTCCTTGCCGAAAAGTTCGCTGTATGCGATGGCGGCAGTTACGGCGAGCGGGATTCCCTTGTACGCCGGTCCGAAAAAAACGTCGAAATCGTCGCCGAAATTTTCGTGGACTGCGCGGGCGTAAAATTGCCCGAGGCGGCGCAGTTGGCTTCCTGTCACGTACGCGCCCGCGTTCATGAAAAACGGCGAGTGCCGTCCGCTTTTGAGAGTGAACGATCCGAATTTCAGAACGTCGCATTCAATCATAAAGTCGATGAATTCTTTTTTATAATCTTGCATTCATTCATTTTATTTTGTTATCGAATTTTTTTCAAGTGCGAACG
Source organism: Treponema sp. (assembly GCA_014804005.1). GTDB lineage: Bacteria > Spirochaetota > Spirochaetia > Treponematales > Treponemataceae > Treponema_D. The sequence goes on from JAAVAP010000011.1 coordinate 58,615, forward strand.
GCGGGAAGCGGAAGACTTCCCTATTCCTCGCATTTCAATTTCAAATCTCGCAGCAATTGCTCGTCCACTTTGCTCGGGCAGTCGTCGAGCGGGCTTGCCGCCAAATTGTTTTTCGGGAACGCGATGACTTCGTGAATTGAATCTTCTTTGCACATCAGCATCACGAGGCGGTCGAGGCCAGGCGCGATTCCTCCGTGCGGCGGCGCACCGTATTTGAACGCCTGCACCAAAAATCCGAACGCCTTTTGCGCGCGCTCCTGGCTGTAGCCTGAGATTTTGAAAATTCGTTCTTGCAGCGCGGGATCGTTGATACGCATTGAGCCTGAGGCAAGTTCGTAGCCGTTCAAAACCAAATCGTACAAGTCGCCTTTGACTTCGCCCGGATTGCTTTCGAGCGTGGGCCAATATTTTTTTTGCGGAAGCGTGAACATGTGATGCTCCGTTTCCCAATGGTTTTCATCCTCGTTCCATGCGAAATACGGAAAGTCGATTATCCACGCAAAATGGAATTCATCGTTCGCGTCGTAAAGATTCAAGTCGCGGCCAAGTTGTTTTCGAACCGCGCCCAAAGCCGTGCACGCCGTCTGCCAACTTTCGTCCGAAACGAAAAGAAGCAAGTCGTTGGCGTTCGCGCCAAGTTTTTCGCAGATTTCATTTTCCTTTCCCACAAAAAATTTCGAAATGCCGCCTTCAAATTTGAGCGCGTTTTCGGCGGAAACAATTTTCATCCAAGCCAAGCCCTTTGCCTTGTAAGTTTTGGCGACGGCTTCCAAAGCCTCGATATTTTTTCGGCTGAATTTTTCCGCGCAATTCGGAACGACAAGACATTTCAATCCGCTTCGCTTGTGCCGCTCGATTTCCATTTTCGCGTTTGCCGCGCCCGACTTGAACGCATTGAAATCCGAAAGTTCCGCCATAAAACTTGCGTCCTGCATTTTCAAATCAAAGCGCAAATCTGGCTTGTCGCTGCCATAAAAATTGAATGCGTCTTCCCATGAAAGGCGGTCGAACTGCGCGGGCAAATCATAGCCAAGAGTTTTTTTGAAAACATGGCGCAACATCGCTTCGGTCGTGGCGAGAACTTCCTCGCGGTCGGTAAAACTCATTTCCATATCGATTTGCGTGAATTCCGGCTGGCGATCGCCGCGCGCGTCTTCGTCACGATAGCATCGTGCAATTTGAAAATATTTGTCGAATCCGCTCACCATCAAAAGTTGCTTGTAAAGTTGCGGCGACTGCGGAAGCGAATAAAATTTTCCGGGATGAATTCGGCTGGGAACAAGATAGTCGCGCGCTCCTTCGGGCGTGGATTTTATGAACGTGGGCGTTTCGATTTCTAGAAATCCTTGCGCCGTCAAAAATTCGCGCACGGCGAAAGTCACTTGCGAGCGCAAGATAATGTGGCGTTGCATCACTTCGCGCCTCAAATCCAAATAGCGATATTTGAGTCGCAAGTCTTCGTTTGGAATTACGAGAGTTCCATCCTTTTGGCGCACTTCGTCAATCGCGAACGGAAGAACTTCGCTCGTTGTGAAAATTTCGATTTCGTCGGCAATCACTTCGATTTGTCCCGTGGTCATTTCCGCGTTGAAATCCTTTTCGTTTCGCATTGAAACTTTTCCGCGCACGGCAATGCAAAATTCCGATTTGAGCGACGCGGCGATTTTTTTCGTTTCGTCATTCGCGCTGTCGCCCACAACAACTTGCGTGATTCCGTAGCGGTCGCGCAAAAGAATGAAAGTGAGTCCGCCGAGCGCGCGCGTCCTGTGAACCCAACCGTTCAGCGTTACGATTTTTCCAGCGTCCGAAGAGCGCAGCGCACCGCAATTACAACTTCGTTTTGTGTGTTCCATATTTTCCCCGATCGAGTTCGCAAACAAACTCTAAAAAAATTTTTTAAGTGATTTAAAGGCACATTCGAAAAAATTGCTTTTGGCAATTTTTTCGAATGTGCCGACGAGTTCTATCGTCGCTACAATAGCGCGACGAAGAACATCGCATTTTCAAAGTTACCTCTAAAAACTGAAGTTTTTAGAGATTCCCTTATGATTTTAGCGCAAATCGCGATTTTGTTCAATTGTAAACATCGATGTATTTGTCCGCGTCGTGTTGGGTGATGATTCGCGGCGCTTCGATTGTTTCGGAATTTTCCGTTTCATGAAGCGAATGCAATCCGTACAAATTTATCGGCCTGCCAGTTTCGCGGAATTTTATTTTTCCAAGCGGTCGCAACATTTTTATTTGAGTTTCGTCCAAATTGTTTGCGGCGTCTTCCGAAATCATTACTGAAATTTTTTCGTAATAACCAAGCTTGCAAATGTTGTTGGCGAGTTCAATGTTCGGAGAAATCGCGGCGCAGTCAATTCGCTGTTCTTCGCCGATGATTCCAAGCAGAATATTTCCGAAATGTACGGCAATTGCGAAATCAATGCACGGGTAATAATCTTGTGCCCGTCGTGAATTCATAATTTGCAAAAGTTCTTGAATTTCCAGCGCGGTGGAAATCGCAGTCTTTGTATTTTTGCGGAATAAAATCGTCATCATAATTCCGCTTGCGTACAAAGCAGTGCCGCCCGAATTTTCCAAGACTTCCAAAATCTTAGAAGAATAAAACGCGATTGTCTCGAACTGCTCGCGCAAGCTGATTTGCATTTCTTTCGTAGGAGCGATTGAAATTCTGATTGACATAATTGTGGATTCGATTTCGGCGTGGTCGTCCAAATTGATTTCGCCAAAAGTTCCTTTTTTGAGAATGTGCGTAAGCTCGCTCGGCACAAATTTTCTGTAGGAAGTATATTGTTCCGAAAGTTCGCTTTTTTGTCGAAGAAAATTGCGCGCAACAAATTCCAGTGAGATTGTAAAATAAATTGCGATGAGCCAAATCAAAATTGCGGCAGAAATTTCCGTAAAGTTGAAAAGCATATTTTTGTGCGGACCGTAAAAAAATTCGTCAAGGAAAATTCCGCTGAAAATTATTATGTAGAAAAATGCGTAAATTGCTATGCGATTGTTTTTCGTTTTGAGCGCGGCCACAATTTGCCAGAGTGAATAGAAAAAGAACAATGCCGAAATCAAGAGCGAAGCCAAAATTATGTAAGGCAAAATTTTCGTGGGCAGACAAATCAAAAGCGTGGCGAGCGCGAATGCAATGACAGAATAGGCTTTGTTGATGCGCAGACGCAGCGCCTTGATATTTTCGTCCGCATTGTAGACGAGCGAAAAAATTCCGAACGAAAGCAAAACAAGGTTTTGCAATTTTATTTGCAAGGCATAATTTATTTCGTCCGCAAAAATCGCGAGCACATTGAATTGCCCCATTGCGAGCCGAAAAAAAAGTGCCGACAAAAAAATCGACAAGTATAATTCTTGCGCGTATGATTTGTCGAAAAACCAAACCCAAAAAATTACGAATAAAATGAAAATCAGCATTCCGACAAGCGCGGCGAGTAAAAGCGCGCTCGCTTTGTACAAGTTGTTTATGTCGGTCGCGAGTCCGAACATAATTGGCGAAAGGATTCCGCCCGCTAGTTTATCAAAATTCGCGACTTGTATCACAAGTTCCACAAGGCCATTTTCGTCGGAAAAAAATGTCGTTAAAAGCGGGCGTTGAGTTGGCTTGTAATTTGCTTCGCGGCGAGAAAAAATTCCGTAAGACGCGACTTCATTTCCATTCGCGAAAATCCGCGCGGCGAGCGAAGGACTGCTCCTTGAAAAAATTCCGTATTCAGTGTTCGGGAGCAAATCGCTTATGAGTACACGATAAGTGCCGCATCCGAACGGCGATTCTTTTAATTCCGCCGGAATGAGCGTCCAAGTTTTTGGCACTTGGGTGAAATCAACTTTGAGATGCGAATTTGACAGCTTGGAAAAAGTTTGGTCTTTATAGAATTCCCAATCGCCGCTCAGCCGAATTATTTTTTCGTTTTCGCGCGTAAGATTGAAATTCACCATTCCATTGCTGACATTTTTTGCGAAAGCCGAAAATGTGAAAAATGAAATCGCAAGCAGAAAAAAATTATATTTCTTCAAGTTCGCCCACCTTGGATTCGTCTTCCGCCAATTCCAAATTGTCAATGAAATCCGTCTTGAAATCTTTGAACGGAATCGCGCTGTAAACCAAAATTCGTTCGCCGCCGATCGTGGCAAAATGTCCTTCGAAAATGCAATCCGCATAAGTGCGGCAATATGTCATTGCGTCTTCGCTGATGAGAATTTTCGCGTCCATCTTCGAAGTTTGCATTCCGATTTGTATCGCGTTTTGGACATCTTGGGAAAATACGATCGAAGCGAATCTCCTTTCTGAACCAAGCACGCCATAAGCTATTTTTCCTGTATGAATTGCTATTCCGATTGAAATATCCGTGTCGTGATTTTTTCGCAGCTCGCGCCGAATCTCAATCATTTTCTTTTGCATTTCCATCGCGCATCTGATTGCCTTGTCGTTGCGTTCCGTGAAAATCGCGAGGCATCCATGCTGCATATATTTTGAGATGTGTCCGCCGTAATCGCAAATGAGCGGAGCGATGTTTTTGTAATACGTGGAAATCATTTCGAACAGCTGCTTTTGTTCGAAACAATTCGCGAGTTGCTTGAAATGCCGAATTTCCGTGTATACGATCATCGCGTCGAAAATGTTGCAGCCGCCTGGAACGATTTTCGTGATGTCGTCGGCGTTCATAAATTTCAGGATTTGCTCTGGAATAAATTTTGCGATGAAATTGTTGTTCATTTGAAATCGCCGCGAATATTGTTGAATGCGATAATTTGTCAAATGTCGGCGGAACGCGGAAGTGGCGCATTGCGATATTCCGAACAAAAAAATTCCAGTTTTGAACGCAAGGCAAGAATAAATCAGCGCGACGTTTTTTTGCGCGACAATGAAATCGTAGAAAAACGCAAATAAAATTCCAGTGTTGACAAGCATTTCAAAATTGTACAATATTGCGTTCATCGAAAAAATTGTGTCTTTTAAATTCTTTTTTGTCGGAAGCCGCAATGAAAGTAAAATCAAAGATTCCAAAATCAAAATCGGCAACACGGTGAAAATAATTTTTTCGCGCTCGAAAATTCTTATTTGGACGGATGCGGTTGCAATCACGAGCAAAGCTGAAATCAAAAAAAACACGATTCCTGCGTGGCCGGGAATTCTGCGCGAAATATTTATGATTATAATGTAGATGCAAATTCCGCTGGAAAAAAGGAGGATGGGCAAACGGAATTCAATCCAAAATGGAACGTTCGGAAAAATCAAATTAAAAATCGAAACGCCCGAAGTTGCCACGGAAAGAGTGAAAAATCCAGATACGACGGCGAACAAAAAATGCAAGAGCGGCTTTCTGTTCATCAGCATCAAAATTAAATTGTAAACGATTAGAATTGAAAAAAAAGCGATGACCATCATGCTGAAAAAAATCAGCCGCAAATATTTTTTTTCCAAATTTGATTTTTCGGTGAGCGCGAGTTTTTTTACGATGCCGCCCTTTTCAAGCTCAAAGTCTGCCACTTGAATCACGATGTCGATTGCACCGTTCGAATCTGCGGGCAGTTCGATTATTTCGGAAGTTTGTGCGGCGCGCGCGAAAGATTCGTTTCGATTTAAAATGCCCGCGCCGCCCGCCAGTTCCTTGTTGCACCAAATGCGGCAGCACGAAAAAATGCGCCCGTAAATTGTCATCGCGTATTGTGTTTTTGGAACGAGTCCTTCGACGCGGCAATGATAAGTTGCAAAATGAACGCCTTCGGGAAATTCGTGCGGAAGCGAAACAAGCGTCTGTGCGGGTGCTGGCGCGATCGAATTTTTTGCGTCGTTTGAAATTTCGTCGTAGGAAAATCTCGTCGGAGAAATCAATTCGCCTTCGAAATAATCCCAAGGATCTTCAAGCACAAAATAGTCTTTCGCGAGTCTTTGCGCATTTTGAACCGTAACCGTGGAATTGCGCGCGTTTTCGTTTGTTGAAAAAATCGGCTGCGCCGCCCAAAGAAAATTCGAGAAAAATAAAATCGCAAAAAAAGCCGCCACGCGCATCGTTTTATTGTATCACACATTTTGAATTTTTTCCACAAAGAAATTTGTTTTCGTTCTCGTCAAGTAATCCGCGCTTCTTATTTAGATTTCATCAATTTCTTATTTTGAATTCCTGCGCGTTCGCTTCGCCCGCCAAATTCGCATAGACTTCGCCGCTTGAAAAATCTACCAACAAAACTCGCGCTTCCGTGTAAGAACGATGCGGCGAAAATTCGCTCCGTGAAAATTTGAATGTGCGCACTTCTTGAATCAAGTCGAACGGAATTTCGTCCATCACGAAAACGCGCACGATTGTAGTTGTCTTGTCTTTGGCAGGATTGCGAAATCCCGAAAGCGCGATTTGCGGAAGCGCGTCTATTTCTTTTTTCACGAATTTTTTGTCGCAACCAAACGAGACAATGTAGACGACGCTGTTCAAAAAATTGCCGTGCCCTTTGCTTGAAAAATTTTCGTCCTGCACACTTTGCGCAACGAGGTCATATTTTTTTGCGAGATAAAAATCGCCGACAGAATAATCTTGTGAAAATTGCTTCTCCAAAAATTCTTTGTATTCGTCTTGCGTCATAGAAAAATTATAAAATATTTTTCACAAAGATTCTACAGCGATTTTTTTTGCAAGACGCATTTTCGCTTCGACTTTTTTTGTGGAGAGGCGCAAACAATTGTGCGATTTCTCGCAGATTTTTTTTGCCGCTTTAATTTCACAGCAGCATTGACTTTGGAATTTTGTAGACGCTGCCGCAATTTTTGCACGAAACTTCTAGCGGATCTTTGTCGTTTTCCAAAATGTCTTGCACTTCCGCCTTGCCGAGATTTTTGATTGATTGCGCGAAGCCTTGTGCGCTGCACGGGCAGTCGAAAATTATGTCGCGCTCCAAGACGATTTTCGGCTCGAATTCGCGGAACAAATTTTTTATGAGCGCGTCGCGTTTTCCGCCTTCCGAAAACCATTGTCCCAAAGAAGGCGCACTTCCAAAAGCGAGTTCTGCGCGTTCGATTAGTTCGTCGTGTTCGGAATTCGCGCTCGCGGAGTTTGGAAGCGGCGCGCCGTTTGGAGACACCCCTCCCATTGCGGGAAGTGCTTGCATGAAAAGCCCGCCCGCTCCCACGACGCGGCCTTTTTTGTCAAACTGAATTCCCGTGTTGAACGCCGTGTTGATTTGTTCGGACTTTGCGAAATGCCACGCCAAATCTTTCGCGATGTTTCGAAAGCGAATTTCGGTTGTTCCTGTGTGCGGCTCTTTTTGCCCTTCGATGTCGCGCGTAATCGTGACAGTTCCATAGCCGAAAAAATCGGTCAAATCCCAATTCGTGATTTCATGATCGATCGGAATTTTGTCCTGAAAAATATAGCCGCGCACATAGCCCGAAGAATCCGCTTCCACGGAAAATCCTGCGGCAGGGCCGTTCGTGTCGTAGCGAAATGTGAGATGCTCGCGGCCTTTCATCGTCTGAGTCATCAAGGCGGTGCAAAGCGCGGCTTGTCCCAAAATCATCGTTTCCAAAATGCCGAGATTGTGCTGCGCCCGCATTTGGTTTATCATGCGAGTACCGTTGTAAAACGCGCCTCGGAACATTCCGTCTGCGGCGATGAAAACCGTCATTCCGTCCTGCTCCACATTTTCCAATTGCGCCAAAAGTTCTTCGTCTAAAATTTCTTGCCGTATCATTTGAAAACAGTGTAAATTATTTTTGTGTGCGCGTCAATAATTTTAAATTCACAATTTCAAAATTACGCGATGCCTTTTCTTTTCATAAAATTATGAATTGTCGGGAATGTCACTCCGAGTTCTTGCGCGAGCGATTTTTTGTTCCTGCCTTTGAGTCGCTCGCGTTTTATGTAGGCGCATTTTCCCGTCAATTTTAATTTCGTCTGCTTTTGACCTTTTGGACGGCCGACGATTTTTCCTTCTTTGCGTATTCGCTCCAATCCCATTTTCGTGCGCTCGCTGATCAAGTCGCGTTCGATTTGCGCCGAAAGTCCGAAAGCGAACGCAAGCACTTGCGACTGAATGTTGTCGCCGAGTTCGTAATTTTCTTTTATCGTGTAAACTTTTGCGCCAATTGTCATCAGTTTGTTGAGCACGTCGAAAATCATCATCATCGAACGTCCGAGCCTGGAAATTTCCGTGCAGACAATTATGTCGTCTTTGCCGACTGTTTGAAGCAACGCGCCGAGCTTGCGTTTGTCTGGAGATTTAGTTCCTGAAATTGTTTCTGAAATCCATTGGACTTTGCGCAATTTTCGTTCCTTGCAAAATCGCTGGATTTCTATTTTTTGATTTTTCGCCGTCTGCTTTCCCGTGCTGACCCTGATGTAACCGTAAACCATTTTTTCCCTCTATTTTCATTGAGAATTCTAAATAATTATATCGAAAAAATTTAAATTTTATTAACAGTTTGCGCGGGCGAAAATCGAGAAATGAAAATCATGCTAAAATGTTTGAAAAAAATTCCGATAAAGAAAAGTAGAAGCATTTTAAGTGGGGTGGATTTTTATGGAAAAAAAATTTATTGCCGTTTTGTTTTTTATTTCTGCGCTGATTCTTTTTGGATGCAAAAGCACGAAAAAAGTTCAGGACTATATTCTTGCCGGCGAAATTGACAAGGCGAAAGAATTTTTCATAAATAGGGCAGACATAAATGAAGTTGATTCGGACGGAAACACCGCGCTCCATGTTGCCGCAAAAATGAACGAGCCGGATTTGATAACGTTCCTTGTCGTGAAAGGCGCGGACACCGAACTCAAAAATAACGAAGGCGACACTCCGCTTCATGTTGCCATAAACGTGGACGCTTACGAATCGGCGCGCGTTCTGACTTCTTTAGGCGCGGACATTTTCGCTTTGGACGCAAATGGAAAAAGCGCGTTGGAAACTTCGCTCGCTCAAGGCGAAATTTACTACGACATAATGATAAACGAAAAAACTTCTCAGCTTCGCGACGTGAACAACGGCAATGGAATCGTTCATTATTTTGTGCTCACGCGCAACAAAAAGGCGATTGATTTTTGTGTGAACAAGCGGCTTGACATCGACAAGAAAAATTTTGCGGGGCGCACTCCGCTCGCGCTCGCGCTGAAAAATCCCGACACGCTTGTCGTCGCGGAAATCGCCGCGAGCCTTGTTCTTGCAGGCGCGGAAGAAGTTGATTGCGACGCGAAATATTTTGAGTACGCGCTCGCGCAAAGAAATCTTTCTATCAGAATGAATGACGGACAAACTCCGCTTCATTTGGCTGCAATCTACGGACATTCGGGCATCGCGCAATATCTTTTGAAAAATGGCGCGGACACATCGTCGCAGGATATTTCTGGAACGACTCCGCTTCATGAAGCCGTTCGTTACGGAAATGTCGAAATCGTCAGCGAACTAATTTCAAGCGGCGCGAACGTGAATGGGCAGGATAGCCTTGGAAAAACTCCGCTTTTGGTTTTGGTTCCCGTCGAAAATCAGGATAAAATTTATTCTCTGCTTTTGACAAACGGAGCGAACGCGAATCACAAGGATATGTACGGCGATTCGATTTTGCACACGGCCGCGATGACTTCAATGAAAACCGAATTGCTGGAAAAGTTCGTTCGCGCGGGCGCGGACGTGAATGTTCGGAACAAAAAAGGCTTGACTCCGATTTCCGTTTCCATCGAACACAACAACGCGGCGCAATTGAAATTTTTTGTGGAACACGGCGCGGACATTCATGCGGAGGATGCGAAAAAAATCACGCCGCTTGTGAGCGTCCTTCTTCGCAAGGACGATTTGTACAAGTCGCTCATAGTTAAGGAAACTGTCGCCACGGTGGATTCGGAAGGAAACACTCCGCTCATAATCGCATTGAAGCGCAACGTTCCTTACGAGCGCATTGAATATATTTTGAACCTTGGCGCAAATGTGAACGCGCGCAACCGCGAAGGCGAAAGCGCGTTGTATATTGCCGTGGAAAAAAACAATCGTAGGGTAGGAGAACTTCTTCTTTCACACGGAGCGGATATTTTTTCCGCCAACACGAAAAATATTTCTCCGCTTCGACTCGCGCTTGAAAACAGAGACGGCATCGAAGAATGGTTTTTGAATTCCGAGACAATTTCCAAATGTGATGGAAGCGGAAATTCCGTTTTGCATTTTGCCTCGGAATGGAAACTGCCGAAAAGCACGCTTGAATTTTTGATACAAAAAGGTTGCGACGTGAACGCAACAAACGGCAACGGCGAAACTCCCTTGTTCAGCGCGGCAAAGGCGGACAATGCCGATTCAATCAACGTGCTGTTTCAAAACGGCGCATCGCTAAATGCTCGCGACAATTTGGGAGGCACGGCTCTTCACGTCGCCGTCAGGTGGAACGCGATTTCTGCTGCGGAAAGTTTGCTCAATTTGGGATTTGACGTGAACTTGCAAAATGTCGGCGGAAAAACTCCTCTCGATGAAGCGGCCGTAGAAGGAAATGTTGTCATGGCGAAAATGTTGCTTTCTCGCGGAGCCGACCCGAATCTCTATGATACGAATGGCAGCAATTCGTTGTTTGGCGCGATTCGGACAAATCGCTACGATATGGTGAAACTTTTGCTTGAGGCGAATGCCAATCCCCAGTCGCAGGATTTGAACGGAAAGTCGGCCTATCACGAAGCCGCGATTTTGGGCGACAAGGAAATGATAAATCTTTTGCGCTCGTTTGGCGCGAATCCGCTTGCGCGCGACAAGGCGGGCAACACGCCGCTTTCGATTTCGTTCGGGCAGGAAAGGGAAATTATGTACGCGATTTTGGGGGGCGACAAAATGATTGCCGATTCCGACGGCAACACTCCAGTCCACATCGCAATTCAGGAAAAAGCAGGAGTTCCGATTTTGAAGTCGCTCCTTGAAAACGGCTTCCCGTTCGACAGCCGCAACTCGCTTGGCTACACTCCGCTTTCCGTGGCGGTTTCTCAAAATCAAAAAGACGAGGCGGCCTTGCTTTTGGAAAAAGGCGCGAATCCATTTTCCGAAATAAATTCCAAAGGCGAGAACGCGGTTTCGTTTTCGTTCAAAGATTCAAGCGGAGAACTTTTGGGATTCATCGTAAAATATGCCGGCAAAAAAACCGACATTCGCGGCAACACGATTTTGCATTATGCGGCGCGGCTTGCCGATGAAAAAACCGTAAACCGCCTTTTGAGTTTGGGGCTTGACAAAGACGCGAAAAACGTTTCGGGCGAAACTCCCTATGATGTGGCGGTGAATTGGAAAAAGAATTCCAACGCGGCGTTGCTCAAATAGGCTTTTACGCGGGAACGAAATACTCGAAATTAAGTTGACGGCTGGCTCTGGCCGTCAACTTTTTTTTAGATTTTGCCAAAAACGCAGTGAGTTTTTGGTAGAAACTCACTGCGTTTTAAAAAAAACTCACTGACTTTTTGACTAAAACTCACTGAGTTTTCACCAAAATGCCAGTGCGTTTTTACCAAAAATGCGATTTAGGACGGAATTTTTGAAAAAACTGCCAGACGTTTGAGTTTTGAAAAACAAGCGCGTGAAACTGGTCTTGACACAACGCTGCTTGAATGTCATAATATTCATACTAAATTTATTTTAGGAGTCATGCAAGAATGTCGCCTGAAATAGCGTCAATTTTTTGCATGACAAGTTTCCGTTGGGAACTTGCATATTTTATTTGTGCGTTTTCATCTTATTGCAAACGCACGTAAAAGAACTTTCGCGAAATTGGCATTTCGCTTAAGTCTTTTTTTAGGAGGAACTTATGAAAAAGTTCACAAAAGTTTTCGATAAAAGGAATGGGGGGGGGGTATTAGTACTCTCCTCAATTCTCGCGCTCTCCCTGATGTTCGCATCGTGCGCAAACAACAGCGATTCCGATGATAGAAATCCTGAAAATCCAAGTCCTTCACTTCCTGCAAATGTGGGAACAAATCCAGTCAAAAAAACAATCAAATTGAAACACAGTGATTATGCCACTCTTGTCATGAAAACCGACGGCAAGGCGGAATACTACGATGATGATGAATTAGAATATGTATTCAAGTACACGTGGGACACAACAAAGAAAGAAATCTATATGGCTTTGGAAAAAAATGCTTATTGGAACATGGGTGGAAAATCTCAATTGCTGACCTATGATCAGATTCTTTCCAAAATCAAGGAAGATTATACTGTTGAAAATATGAGAAATTATAATCGAACATATTACGAAGAAATTAAAGGCAAAGACTGGTTTAAAGATGAGTATCCCGATTGTGACACCTATGAAAAATTTGAAAAGGCATTTATCGAGGATATGGGATGCAGTTCCTTCGAAGATTTTGTAAAAACAGCGAAGCAAGAAGATGAAAACTCTTGCAAAGCGATGTTCGGCGCGCTAATAACATTTTCCTATGAAGTCAACGAAAACGACAAAATTACGCTTACCGAAAAATTTACTGGCGTAAAGAACTTTCTCCTATATGAAACATGTCATTATGACAAAGACGAAACGACAGTCAATATTGAATACAGCAAAGGAGTTTCAATCAGCAGAATGGTTAATGGCAAAAGAGAATATTGGGACGGAGAGTTCGGCGCAGACAACAACATTGAATTTGAAAATTATGATTCTGAAGACAAGAAAATTGGTTCTTACACCGAAGACATCGCGGAAGAAACAGTAACGGTAAGTTTCGACGGCAAGGATTACGACTGCAAGTTCATAAGTCAAAAATTCATCCAAGAATAATAGCGACGAAGCGCGGCGCACAAAAACGCGCCGCGCTTCAAATTACATTTCCTGAATTCCGCTTGCCGCCAAAAGTTTTTTCGTGTATTCGTGCTTGGGATTTTGTAAGATGTTTTCGGCGCGGCCTTCTTCTACAATACGTCCGTCTTTCATAACGCCGATGATGTCCGCCATGCAAGAAACCGCGTCAAGATTGTGCGAAATAAAAAGATATGTTATGCCGAGCGATTTTTGAAAATCCTTCAGCAGATTTAAAATTTGCGCTTGCACCAAAACATCCAATGCCGAGACGCATTCGTCGCAGACAAGAAATTTCGGGCGCAAAATCATCGCCGCGCAAATCGCCACACGTTGCCTTTGTCCTCCCGAAAGTTCCCATGAATGACGCTCCATCGAACTTGAGTCAAGCCTGGTGAGCGTTCGCATTTCGTTCACGATTCTTTGCCGCGCGTTTTTGTCTCCGCCGATTTTGTGAATCGCAAGCGGCTCTTCGATGATGTCCTTTACGCGCATCGCGGGATTGAGTGATTCATAAGGATTTTGAAAAATGATTTGCACCGATTTTCGAAAATCTTTTTTTTCCTGCCGCGAAAATTGCGAAACATTTTTTTCGCTAAAAAAAACTTCGCCGCTGTCCGCGGGCAAAAGGTCGAGCAAAATATTTGCGAGCGTGGATTTTCCGCTGCCCGATTCGCCTACGAGCGCGTAGGTTGTTCCCGGAAAAATTTTTAGCGAAACATTTTCGAGCGCGCGAACGCTTTTTCTTTCGCCGAAAAAAAATCGCGATGAAGAAAATTCCTTGCAAATATTTTTCACTTCTATGAGCGGAATATTTTTTTTCGCGAATCTTGAATCTGTCTCAAAACTATTTTTGCTTTCCAAATATTTTCCTCTAATGATTTTTATCGTGCGCGAAATTGCATTCCACAAAATGTTCCCCGAAAAAAATCGGCTTCGGATTTTGCCTTGCGCATTCGGGTTTTGCGTTCGGACATCTGCTGAAAAATTTGCATTGATTTTTTTTGCGTTCGGCGGGGGAGGGGACAGACCCCGGAACAGTAAAAAGTTTTTCGCCTTTCTTCGCCGAATTCGGAATCGCGCGCAAAAGTGCTTCGGTGTAAGGATGCAAAGGATTTTGCAAAACTTGTTCGGTCGAGCCGCTTTCTATTATGCGCCCGGCATACATCACGTAGACGCGCGCGCAAATTTTTTTTACGATTGAAAAATCGTGCGTGATCAAAAGCAACGAAGTTTGCAATTCTTTGTTGAGATTCAAAATCGTTTGCAGGATTTCTTTTTGTAGCGTCGCGTCCAGCGCGCTTGTCGGCTCGTCGGCGATCAGAAGCCTTGGAGAATTTATCAGGGCCGCCGCAATCAAAACGCGCTGCTTTTGTCCGCCCGAAAGTTCATGCGGAAAACTTTTGTAGATTCGCTCGATGTCGCAAAGCCCTGTTTTCGCCATGATTTTTTTTGCTTGTTCGCGCGCTATTTTTTTCGGAACGCCGTGCAAAATCGCGCTTTCTTCGATTTGCCTTCCGCAAGTGCAAAGCGGATCGAGCGCGGCCGAAGGATCTTGGAAAATCATCGAAATATTTTTTCCGGAAATTTCGCGCCGCGATTTTGCGTCCAATTCCAAAATGTTTTTTGCGGAAGAATTTTCGCTTTTTGAATTTTGTTCGTTTTGCGAAAAAAGAATTTCGCCGCTAGAAATTTTTGCGTTCTGCGGAAGAACGTTCATAATCGCGCTTGCGGTCAAAGTTTTTCCGCAGCCGCTTTCTCCCACCAACGCGACGAATTCGCCCGGGAAAATTTTTATGCGGACATCTTCTATGGCGCGGATTTTTTTTTCTGAAAATTCTACGCAAAGATTTTTCACTTCGAGAAGCGGCAGCGTTGCGTTTTCTGTTTTTTCCGTTGCATTCGTTTTTGAAATCTCGCTCATTCTCCGCCCCTGTTCACTTGCGAAATTCCGTCGCCGAGCAGATTGAATCCCAAAGCCAAAATCACGAGCGCGATTGCCGGAACGAGAAGTCCTGCGATGTCGGTTAAAATGAAACGCTGCGCTTCGCTCAACATTCTTCCGAACGAAACGAGCGGAGGCTGAACGCCGAGTCCCAAATAGCTCAAGCCCGATTCGCTCAAAACTGCGAGCGAAAAATTCAGCGTCGCGGTGACGGTGAGGTCGCCTGCGATGTTCGGCAAAATGTAGCGGAAAATTATTCGCGCATCGTTCGCGCCTCGCGCCTTGCTCGCCAAGACAAAAGTCGAGCTGCGATATTTCAAAAATCCCGAGCGCGCGATTCTTGCGAAACGCGGCACACTCATTATGCAAATTGCCAAAATCGTGATTTGCAATCCGTTTCCGAAAATCGAAATCAGCATCAATGCTAAAAGAATTCCGGGAAATGAAAGCTGCACGTCAATGATTTTCGTGATGATGGAATCCGCGATTCCTCCGAAGTAGCCGCCGAGCGCGCCGAAAAAAGTTCCGACAATCAAGCCGAAAATTGTCGCCGCGCTTCCTACCAAAATCGAGACGCGGCTTGCGTACATTAGGCGGCTCAAAACGTCGCGCCCCAAATAGTCCGTGCCGAAAATGTGCGCCAAAGAAAATCCCAAAAATTTTTGGCTCACGTCGATTTCGCTTGGATCGTACGGCATCACGAAAAATCCGAAAATCATCAGCAAAAAAATTGTCGATGCCATCACGAATCCGAAGAAAAAATTTCTGTTGGAAAAATATTTTTTCAATTTCATTTTTTTCCTCGGCGGATTCTTGGGTCGGCAAGCGAATGCAAAAAGTCAACAAAAAAATTGCAAGCCACTGTGATGGACGCGAGATAAAGCGTGAGCGTTTGCAAAAGCGGAAAGTCGCGCGACGAAATCGAAGTGGCGATGAGCCGTCCGATTCCAGGAATCGAAAAAACATTTTCGATTATAATCGAGCCACCGAGAATGTCCGCGATCAAAAGTCCGAGCATTGTGAGCGCGGGCAAAAGCGCGTTTCGCAAAACGTGGTCGAAAATTATTTGAGTTTGATTCAATCCTTTCGCGCGAAGCGTTTTGACATAATCTTTTTTTTGTTCGGCGTGAATCGAATTTTTCAAATAGCGAGAAAGAATCGCGCCGCTTCCCAATGAAAGCGAAAGCGCGGGCAAAAAAAGCGTGCGAAGGCAGGCGAGCGGATTTTGTTTCCACGGAACAAATCCCATCGAAGGAAACGCGCGGAGTTTTACGCAAAAAATTATTATCAAAAAAATCGCGGCGCAAAATGAAGGAGTCGCAATCCAAATTTGATTTAAAACCTGCGCGGCGAAGGCGAGCGGATTTTTTTCTTTGAGCGCGATGAAAATTCCGAAAACTATTCCCCAAATCGCGCTTAAAATCAAAGAAAAAATCGCGAGTGAAAAAGTAGCGGCGAAAGCGTCCGCCACAACTTTCGAGACGCTTTTTGAATATTTGTAGCTCGTTCCGAAATCGCCGCGAAAAATTTTTTTGAGCCATTCGCCGTATCGAATGAGCGGGCTTTTGTCCAAGCCCAATTCGCTTTCCAAATTCGCGATTTGAACTTCGTCCGCGTCCGGACCCAAAATTGCCACGGCTGGATTTCCCGGCAAAATTTGAAACGCGAAAAATGTAACGAGTGTTACCAAAAAAAGTGTCAGGATAAATTCGAAAAATTTCTTTAAATAAAATCGCACTCGATTCCAGCCTATTCAAAATACCATTCGGCAAAATTATGGAACAAAAGCGGATAGCCTGCGATGCCTCGAACGCGCGGATGTGCCAAATAAGATTGCTCTGGGTCGGCGATGAAAACCGCAGGCGATTCTTCCGCGAGAATTTTTTGGCATTCCTTGTAAAACGCCACCTGCTTTTTGTGGTCGAGTTCCTTTGCGGCCGCCACGAAATTTTCGTCGAACTCGTCGTTGTAAAATCTTGTGAAGTTTCGATTGTACGTCGAATAATATCGCCGCAAAATGTCCGTCGGATCAATCTTGCCTGAGAATCCGATTATCGTCATTTCGTAGTTGAACTTCGTGTAAACTTGGTCGAGCCATGTCGCCCATTCCACGGGATTTATTATGCAGCGGATTTTTATTTTCGCAAGTTGCGCCGCGATTATTTGCGCCGTGTCCATGTGATATTGATAGTTCGCGGGAACTGTAATCGTTATGTCGAATCCGTTTTCGTATCCGGCTTCCGCTAAAAGTCGCTCGGCCTTTTTCAAGTCGAACGGATTTTCATTTTCGAGCGAGTCGTTGTAATATTCGCGGAGCACCGGCGAAAAATTGGAATACAATTCAATCGCATTTCCACCGAACACGCCGTCGATGATTTCCTTTTTGTTCACCGCCGCTGCCACAGCCTTGCGAACGCGGATGTCATCTAACGGCTTTACCTTGTTGTTCATTCCCAAAATCTGAACCAAGTTGTGCGGAAATCCGTGGTCAACAAATTGCGGCTTGAGTGCCTTTGAGTTTGCCTGCGAAACCATCGTGGCGACATCGATTTGATTTGATTGCAACGCGGAAATCGTTGCGCTTTCGTCGGTGATGATGTAGACTTCGACATTCGGAATTTTCGCCGCCCTGTTTTTGTTCCAATAATTTTCATTTTTTTTGAGAACGAGTTTTTGGTTTTGCGCGTATTCGACAAATTCGTAAGGCCCCGTCCCGACAGGATGATTTTCCTGATCGTCGTAGCCTTCTGGCAAAATCACCGAAATTGCCGCGAGCAAAAATGATGGAGCTGCTTCTTTTAACTCGACGATGAATTCATATTTGTCATTTGAGCGGACGGATTTTACCGCGCCGAATTTTGCGGAAGTGGGCTTGTAGCCGTCCAGCCCCGCCATGTTTTTGTAGGAAAATTCCGCGTCGCTTGAAGTGAATTCTTTGCCATTGTGAAACTTAATTCCCTTGCGCAACGAAAAAGTGTAGGTCAAGCCGTCTTCGCTTTGCTCGACTTTTTCGGCAAGGCACGGAACGACTTTTCCGTCCGTGTCGAATGTCATAAGCCCTTCGAAAATATTTCGCCACAAAGCCTCGCTGTCGGCGGACGCGCTTTTCCACGGAAAAAAACTGTCGGGCTCGGAAGAAATGTTCATCCGCAAAATTTCATTTCCGCTCTGCGCCGCCTTGCACGAAAAAAAAACGGAGACAATTCCAAAAAAAATTGTCGCAAAAAAAATCCTGGAAAATTTCATGATAACCGCCTTGATATTTTCTGTAACTTTTTCGCCGAATAATATTTTTGTGCCGTTCCTATGTTAGCATCAAATCGTGAAAAAGTCAACGCGAATTGAATGACAAAAAAGTGCTGTCGATTCGCGAGCGATTTTTTTAGCAAGCGCAAATTTTAAACATTCGTCAAAATCGCGTTCGCCAAAATTACCGCGTCCGCAATTTGCGATGCAAGCTCGATTTGCAAATCAGGTTTTTGCGCGAGCATTTTTTTGTGGTCGCCCATTCCGCCCAAAACGGCGGCGGTGAACGTTCCTGCTGCGTGCCCCGCGCCGATGTCCGTGTAGCTGTCTCCGACCATAATCGTTTCTTCCGGCGCAATCGGTATGAATTCCGCGTCGCATTCGTCCGAATCTTTTTGGGATTTGCGTTTGATTTCGTTTTGAATTTTTTGATTGATTTTTTCAAGCGCGGCAAAAATTCCGTCTGGCGCGGGCTTGAGATTTTTCACTTGTTCAGGACCGATGAGCGCGTCAAAATATTTTTCGATTTTAAAATGCTTTAAAATCTGCAACAAAATTTTCGAAGGCTTGTTCGTGACAATTCCCATTCGGATTCCAGCCGCTTTCAATTTGGCGAGCATCTTTTCAAATCTGGGATAAAGCTTTGTTTTTATTATGGCGTGCGAATAATAATATTGCAAATATTCTGCGTGGATTTTTTTGAACTGCGCCTGCGGAATTGGGAGGGGACTTCCGATGTCGAGCTTTTTGGAATTTTTGATCGCGCGTTCAATCAAAGCGAGCGAGCCATTTCCGACAAACGTGCGCATTTTCGCGTAAGAAACCGTTCGCATTCCGTGCGCCTTGAGCGTCGCGTTCACGGCATCGGCAATATCCGCCGCCGAATTGATTATCACGCCGTCGCAGTCGAAAAGCACCGCGCGGATTTGTTTTTGTTCCATAATTTATTTCCCCTGCGTTCCGATGAAAACGCATTTTTCAAAATTAAAAATTTTTGTGCAAGCGTTGAACGAATTCAAATCTGCCCACGGAAAATTCTTTTTCTTCGCCGTCCACAATCAAGTTCAAATAAATTCCGTCCTGGAATTTCGTCCTGTCAATGCTCACAGGAATTCCCACTTCGAGATTCGCGCCTTTTGAAATTCGAAAAAGAATTTTTTCTTTGTTGCGCAACGCTTGCTCGATGACGTGCACCTTTCCCTGATAGTCCATTCCGCGCGCGGATTTTTTTTCTACGGGAATTGTCGGCGCACGCAATTGCGAAGAACTGACAATCATTTTCGAAGCGGCCATGTCGCGCAAAGTGTCTTTTTGTTCGTCGGAAAGTTCGAGCGCGTCTATACTTTTGAAAATGTTCTGCAAAAAAGAATTCTGCTTTTCGGAATTTTTATTCGCCGCGCTTGCCTTTGTTTTTTTTGAAGAGTTTTTTGCGGATTTTTTTTCATCGTCTTCGCTTGATTTTCCCGATGCGGATTTTTTTGCGCGAGATTCATCTTCAAAAAGCGCGCGCGAATTTCCAATTTTTGAAAAATGCGATTGCGCAATTTTGATTTCCGCAGTTTTTATTTTTCCCGCATTTTCGATTCCGCATCGTTTTAAAAGCCGCTCGACTTTTGTTTCGTCTGCGCAATCGAGCAAAAAAATTCCTGGCGCGAGCTGTTCAAAAATATGTTGCTTTAAATGTGAATTGTGTTCGGCGAGCGCGGCGGATTTTTCGTCAAGCTTTATGATGAAGCCTTTGTAAATCGAAATCGATTTGTACGCGCTTTCCCATTCTTTCAGCGAAATTTCAAGAGATTCGGGCAAATTTAAATTTGAATTTTCTTTAAAAAATTCGATTATGTTTTTGCTGTTCAAGCCGCAATCCAAAGCGCGAATCACGGAATCTTTGTTGATTTCAAATTGCGCCACCGTGTCGAATTTTACGATGTCCGCAAATTTTATGAGCGGGAAAATTTTGTTCGGCGCGAATCCTTGCATGAGCGTTACGTTGAACGCGCTGTCAATTTCGAGCATCGTTTGTTTTTGCGACACGGAAATTGGCGAGAAGAAATTCGGATTTTTGAAAATAATTTTTTCCGAAGAATTTTCATTTGAAACATTTACGATGCCGAGCGTTTCCGCATAATTCAAAAGGTGTTCAAAAAATTCGTTCAGCGTTTCAGGCTCGCTTTGCAAATCCGCGCCTTGCTCGTGGCTTTGCACAATTTTTGAAAATCGGCTCGGCTTTGAATAAGAAAAATATTCGAGCGAATTTTTAGCGCAAAGCAAATATGTGTAGCGCAAAAAAACGCTTTCGCCAAATCCATTTTGCGGAATTGCGTTGAGCGCCTTCAAAAAAATTTCGGCGTAAAGTCGTGTGCGTTCTTTTGAAGAATGCGCGGGAATTCCCGCGAGCAAATAAATAATTTGCTCGTAACTTTCCAATTCAGAAAATGCTTCGATTTCGTTCCAATTGAGTTCGAACGCGCCTTCAATTTCTTTTAGCAATTCCAAATTTACGAATGCGCGCGCCAAAAGTTTTAGCCGTTCGAGTTGTCCTGGAAATTTTTCTTTTATTTCATCTTCGGCGCGTTTTTTGAAAGTGCCGTCAAGTTTGCAAATGCTTTTGTTTTTTGCGATGTAACTCAAAAATGCCGCCACGAGTTCAGCGCGCGCGCATTCTTGCGGCGATGGAATTTTTATTTGCGAAGAATTTTCCGGGCAAAGATTTTCCGCGCTCAAAACTTCGTTCAAAGTTTGCGACAAAATCGGATTTATTTTGTATGTCGAAGCGTATCGCCGCGAAGAAGAATCTTCGTAAATCAAAAGCCGCGATTTTAATTCTTGCAAATGACGCTGCGTTTTTTCTTCGATAAAATTGTTTCCGAAAAATTCTTTTAGGCTTTCGATGTTCGCGCCGGAAATAAATTTGATTGCGGACAAAAGCAAAATGTCTTGTTTGGAAAGCAACGCGATTATATTTTTTTGCGTTTCCTCGCGGCGCAAAAATGCCTCCAATTGTTCGAGCAATTTTTGTTTGTTGTAAGGCGTTTTCACTTCGCCCAAATAAAGGCGCATCGTCATCAGAAAATCGCTGTCATCAAGTTGAATAAAATATTTTCGCCATTTGTCAAATTCGTCCTCGTAAAAATTTGAATCAAAATTTCGTGTCATAATTTCTCCCATTTAAAAAACAGCATTGAGCGATTTTTCAAAATCATCGCGCCATTTGTGCATTGATTTTGAAACCTTTTTATTTTCAGCAACTTTAATCGATCGCCGATTCCGATGCATTTTGCATGAGCGCGCGTTCTTGAAGCTGCTCCAAATCCGCCGCGTCATTGTACAAAATAATTTTATACGAATAACCTTGTTCTGCCAAAAATTTTTGCCTGTTCGAGCCGAAGTCTTCGTCGGAAGTGCGCCGAGTTATAATCGTGAAAAATTTTGAAGTGCCCGAAAAATTTTCGCCGGGCTTGTTCAAATTTTTGGGACGCAGAATTCTTCCCAAACGCTGGGCTTCTTCCTGCCTGCTTCCGAACGCGCCAGAAAGTTCCACGGCCATCGAAGCGTCGGGCAAATCCACCGCGAAGTTTGCGACTTTCGAAACGACGATCACTCGATTTTTTCCGCTGCGAAAATCGGCGTAAATTTTTTCGCGTTCGGCGTTCGGAGTTTTTCCGGTGATGAGCGGCACTTTGAGCAATTCGGCGATTTCTTTCAATTGATTCAAATATTGTCCGATTACCAAAATTTTGTCGTCGGAAAATTTTTCCACCAATTCTTTTGCGACTTGGATTTTCGCAGGATTCGTGCTTGCGATTTTGTGCTTTTCGCGGGGAGGAGCCACGGCGTATTCCAATTCGAGATGCTCAGGCAAATTCACGCGCAATTCAATGCATCTTGCGCTCGCGATGAATCCGCTTTTTTCCAATTCCTTCCACGGAATGTCGTAACGCTTCGGCCCCACCAAACTGAAAACATGTCCTTGGCATCCGTCTTCGCGAACCAAAGTTGCGGTGAGACCGACGCGGCGCACGGCTTGCAATTCTGCCACAACGCGGAAAACTGGCGCGGGCAGCAAATGCACTTCGTCGTAAATTATCAAGCCCCATGCCCGTTCGCGGAAAATCGAAAAATGCGGAAACGAACTTTCTTTGTCCGGCCGCCATGTCAAGATTTGATATGTGGCAATGGTTACCGGCGCGATGGTTTTATTTTCGCCCGTGTATTCGGCGATTTGTTCGCGCGTCAAATTTGTTTTGTCGAGCAATTCGTCAATCCATTGATGCACGGCGGTGATGTTCGTCGTGATGATGAGCGTGCTTGTTTTTAGCATCGACATAATTTTCATTCCGACGATTGTTTTGCCAGAGCCGCATGGAAGTGCGATCGTGCCGAAGCCAGTTCCTGGACGTTTGTCCGCCACGATTGATTCGGCGGCTTCGATTTGATATTCTCGAATTACGAGCGGATTTCCTGATAAAGTCTTTTCGCGCAAATTTATTTCAAGAGTCTCGCCTTCACGCAAAGGAGCTTCGTCTTTTACAGGCCAGCCGAATTCCAAAAGTTTTTGCTTTACGATTCCGCGGTCGGTGAGCGCGAGCAAAAAGCAATTTGGTTTTTCGCAAGACGAAAGAAATTTTTTCATTGCGGAATTGTTTTGAATTTGCTTGAAAATATTTTCGTCCGCACTTTCAAGATAAAGAAATTCTTGGCGGGGAGGGGAATTTTCTTCTGACGATTTTTCTTCTTGAATTTTATTTTCTTCGATTTGCACGAGGCGCAATTTTCCAAAACGTTCGGCAGTTTCGAAAATCCACATTTCGATATTTTGCGGAATTTGATAACGGCTGAATTCGCGCAAAGTTTGGATTATTTGTTGCGTGGAAATTCCCGCGCTCGCGGCATTCCACAAAGAAAGCGGCGTAAGCCGATAAGTGTGCAAATGCTCTGGCGAGCGTTCAAGTTCGGCAAACGGAATGAGCGCGTTGCGGCATTCTTCGGAACGAGGCGCGTGCACGTCAAGCAAAATCGTGCGGTCGCTTTGTACAATCAGAGGATTTTGAAATTGTTCGATTTGCGCCGCGTTTTGCACAAATTCTATTTTACAATGGAATCGCGATTTTTTCAATAGCGGAATTTGTCGCGGAGATTATTTTAACAAATAAACTCGGTTGCGATTTGCGCCTTGGGCTTCTACGATTTTTTTTTCCGAAAGGCTCGCTAAAATTTTTCGCGCGGTTTCGGTCGAAGTTTCGGCGACGGTGCGCGCTTGCGAATTCGTAATCGATTTGTTTTCAAAAAGATATTCCAAAATTTTTTCGATTTTTTCGTTGCATTCGATTTGCGCATTTTTGCAAAGCCGCGCCACTTTCGGATTGTTTGGAACAAAAGGCGTTTCTTCTTGATTTTTTTGCGCGGCGGATTTTTTTTGCTTTTTTTCACTCAGATTTTTCTTCGGGGAATTTTTTAGCACGACTCCGTACTTGTCAAAATGCGTCGCTTTGTGGTCGAGCTTGTTTTTGCCGCTGAAAATAAAATTTTCCACGAACGTTTCAAGGAACTTGGCATTCGCACGAATTTTTTTATTTTTGTCGGAATAAGCCGAGCGCACGAGCGCGTTGCGAAAATAAACTGGATTTTGAGTCAGCGTTTCGTTCGAAATTTCAAAGCCAAAATGTTCGAGATATTTTATGAAAAATATCGCAATCGTTTGCGTGTTGAATTTTTCAAACGGATGGATTTGCCACAATTCAGAAATGAAATTCGCGATGTGTTTCGCGCTTTTTTTAGAATCCAAATTTTCAAAATCAAATTCATTTTCCTGCGAGAAAATTTTTTCAAGCGAATTCGAAATTTTCTTTGCCGCAGGATAAGTCAAAATGCCGCCGTCCAAAGTCCATTCTTTTTTTGCGATTTCCTTTTTGCGAAGCTCGCCAGCATCTTCCAAAATTCCTTCGAAAAGCGCGTTGTGAATTTTGCACAAGGAATCTTGCGACAAATCGAATTCATTTTTTGGCAAAGACAAAATCGCGAACGTTCGCGCCGCCACGAGATTCGCGTGATTTTCGTCGTCAATTTTTTCCGCTTGGGCGACGGCTTCCTCGACGGAAATTTTTCCTTCGATATTTTTTTTCACGATTTGAATCAAATCTTCCGAAACTTCATGTCCGTCGAAAATTTGAAACGCTACTGAATTTTTCCAAAATAAAATTTTTTGATCAACATTCATTTCGTTTGCCATTTTTTCATTCCTGTTAAATTTTTGAAAATACATTTTGTGCGCAAGATTTCAACTTGCCGCCGAGTTTTATTCAAATTTAATTTAAATGTAGCTGCTACATTTTGATTCCAACGCGAAGCCTTCGATAATTTTATGCAAGTTTTGCATTAAAGTTTCTCCATCGACGCTTTCGAGTTTTGCGGCGCAAATTAATTTGTCGGGATTTTCACGGCATTTTTTTTCCAGAGATTTTCCTTTTGCCGTAAGCGAAATTACCACGCTGCGTTCGTCGGTTTTTGAGCGTTCGCGGATTACGAGATTTTTGCCGACCATTTTTTTGAGAAGCGGAGTGAGAGTCCCAGAATCCAAAAAAATTTTTTTGCCCAAATCTTTTATCGCGATTTTGTCATTTTCCCAAAGTGCCATCAGCACAACGTATTCGGTGTATGTCAAATCCAGCGGATCGAGAATTGGCTTGTATGCTTTTATGATTCCGCGCGAGCAGACGTAAAGCGCAAAACAAAGCTGATTGTCCAAATGAAGCAACGCGGGATCGTTTTTTTCAACTTGCATTTTGAAATTATACAATAATTTTAAAATAAAATCAATTGCATTCAATGGAAAATCGATTCGTGCGGAGGGCGGCGCGAAAAAAGTTGGCCACAAAATTGTTCGCAGATTTTTTTTGTTCGTCGCATTTTTCGCAAAAAATTATCCTAGCGCGCTCAAATCCAATTTGTCGAATCCGCTCAAAAGCAATTTTGCCGTCGCTTTGATTTTTTTCAATGAATTCAAATCCGCGCCTTCGATGTTGAGTGGCATCACAGGATCGTGCAGCGAAAGTCTGAGCAAAAGCCAGCCTTCCGCGCCATCGGCCACCGCGCCGCCTTTGAAAGAAATTCGTACGCCTTCAAAAGATTCGGGCATGATGCAGCCGACTTCTTGCGCGCGCTCGCGGAATTGATTCAAAACTTGAGTTCCGTATTCTTTGAAATTTCCGTCCAAAATTTTAAATCGAATTTCTTCTTCGTTTCCGGGCGGCGGAAGTTTTTCAATCAAGTCCTTTAAATTTTTTCCATTGCGTCGCGCATTCGCCAAAGCGACAACCAGCGTGATTGCAAGATACGCGCCGTCGTCAAGATAATAGTTGTCTCTGAGCGCGCCGTGCCCGCTTGTTTCCATCGCAAGCGGAACGTTCACGCCTTTTTGACAAAGTTCCTTTTGCTTGTTGATGACGTTTTTGTAGCCGCGCATGTATCGCAAATGGTGCAAGCCCAAAACTTGTTCCAAAAAATATGTGAGGCGATCGCTCGTAACGCTGTCGGTTACAATCGTCGCGCCTTTGTTTCGCGGAGCCAAAATCGCGCTTATCAATGCGATGATTGCGTCGCGATTCACTTCGCTTCCGTCGTCAAGCACAGCGGACATTCTGTCAACGTCAGTGTCGAAAATCAAACCCAAGTCGGCGTGATTTTCCAGCACGGCATTTTGAATCGCCTTCATCGCGTCTTTGTTTTCGGGATTCGGAATGTGATTTGGGAAATGGCCGTCGGGTTCGAGAAATTGGCTCCCCTGAATGTTTGCGCCGAGCGGCTTTAAAATTTGTTCGGCAAAAAATCCGCCCGCGCCGTTTCCAGCGTCCACTACGATTTTCAAGCCATCGAGCGGATGATTTGTCATTCCAGTTTCCGCCATAATCGCGCCGCGCAAATGCTGTGAATACAAAAAAAGCAAATCGAGATTTTTTTGCGAAGAAATGTCGATGATTTTTTCATTCCGCTCGCAAGCGATTTTCAGGATTTCCGTGATGTCGTCGTGCTCAAGTCCGCCGTCCTTGTCGAAAAATTTCAGTCCGTTTCTATTGAAAGGCAAGTGGCTCGCGGTAATCATAATCGCGCCGTCGAATTTTGTCTGCTCAAAAACAATCGACATAAACATCGCGGGAGTCGTGGCGAGTCCGCAGCAAAAAATTTCCACGCCTTCGCTTTTCAAGCCGCCCGAAACGCCCACCGACAATTCTTGCCCGGAAAGCCGCGAGTCCATTCCGATTCCCACGCGCAATTTTTCGCGCGGCTTGTCCAACTTTTTGGAAAGCCATTCGGCAAAAGCTTGCCCAATTCTGTTGCAGATTTCTGGAGTGAGATTTACGTTTTCGCCTTCCACGCCCGGCAATGCCACGCCGCGAACGTCGCTGCCATTTTGAAGTTTTAGAATTTCGTTTGTCATTTTTTCCTTGGGAAATCAAATTTTTTAAACTTGAGTTTTGAAAATTTGATTTCCCGAATTTCATTGTATCACGCTAAGAAATTTTTCGCAAGATTTCTACCGCGAATGATGAAATTTTTTCGATGCCTTCTTCGTCGCTCGGAAGCGCGAAAAGGCTTCCAGCATCGCATTCGGGATTGTTGCGAATGACTTCTTTTTTTTGCGCCAAATAAAAATCGAGTCTTGCGAAAAATCCTTCGACGAAATTTTCGGCGAGCGAATTTAATTCCGCGGCGGAAATTTTTTTCTGCCAAATCGCCGAGACGAATTTGAAAAAAGCGAGCGACTGATTTTTCAATTTTGATTTTTGCTTTTGAAAAATTTCAAGGCAATTTTTGTTGAAATATTTTTCAGAAAAAACCAAAATGCAAATTTGCAAAAGCGGCTCGCGTTCATGCGCGCGCACAAATTCTTCCGTGATGAATTTGAATTTTTTTTGCGCGTTGGTGGAATTGATTTTCGAAAAAATTTCTTCGTCCAAAAAATTCACGCGCGAATAAAAATCGTCGGCATATTCGTAAACGGCGCAAAGCAATTCTTCCTTTCCCGAAAAATAATTGTAGAGCGAGGCCTTTTTTATTTGAAGACTTTGCGCGATGTCCGAAAGCGAAACCGCGCCCATTCCGTTTTTAAAAGCGGAAAAAAGCGCAGCCTCAATTATCTTCGCGCGCGTGATCAATTTTCGCGGCATTTTTTCATTGATACCAGCGAACGTAATCGACTTGCATTTGACATTCTTGCAAATCGTTCGGAATGTCGCCGCCGAGATTTCCGCCCATCGCAACGTTCATAATGGGGTAAAAATCTTTGTCGAACGGCCATTTCCAAAAAGCTTCTTCGCCTTCTTCATGAGGATTTTCATAGGACGAAAACGGAATGCCGTCATAATACCAAGTGATCGCGTCTTCCGTCCAATGAACGGCGTAGGTGTGCCATTTTTTCGCGACGTTCTTCAAAATCGTGAATTCGCTATGAATTGGATTTCCGCCGTACCCAGCGCGGCAATGAAGCGTGCCGTAAGTTTTGTCGCCCCAAACGTTCGGAGAATATTCCATCATATCGAGTTCGCCGCTTCGGGGCCATAGGCCGTATTCGGATTTGTTAGGCATCATCCAAAGCGCGGGCCAGCAGCCTTTCTCTTCCGGAATCTTCGCGCGGAATTCTACGTATCCATACGTGAACGCTTTTTTCAATCGCGAATGCAAACGCGCGCTCGTCCACTTGCCGTCAACTTTTTTTGCCCTGATTGTGAGCACACCATTTTTTACGAAAGAATTTTCCCTGTCCTTCGTGTAGTTTTGCAATTCGGAATTTCCCCAGCCATGCGCGCCAGTGTCATAATTCCAATTCTCGGGATTCGGCTCGTCACTCTCTCCGTCAAATTCGTCAGACCAAACCAAAGTCATCGACTTTACAAATTCCGGCGTCATATTTTTTTTCTCGCAAGAAATCAAAATTGCCGAAGCTAGCGCAATCAAAAAAAAGAATTTTTTCATAAAATCATTATATCATGAATTCGCGCGTTCGCCAAGCAAAAAATCCGAAGATTGTAAAAGGTGCTTTTGTCATGCTGCGCAAATCAAAAGCATCAACTTTTTGCAAGTGCAACTAGTCAAAAAAATTGAAATTCGCTAGAATTGGATTATGTCTAAAATTGTTTGTTTCGGTGAACTGATGTTGCGCCTCTCGCCCGAAGGTTACGAACGTTTCGTGCAGGCAAAAAAGCTGAATGTGGAATTCGGCGGCGCGGAAGCGAATGTCGCAGTTTCGCTTGCGAATTACGGCGCGGACTGCGCGTTCGTTACGAAACTTCCGCAAAACCAATTGGGACAAGCCGCGCTGAATTCTTTGCGTCGTTATGGCGTGGATGTTTCGCATGTGGCGCGTGGAGGCGAACGGCTTGGAATTTATTTTTTGGAAAAAGGCGCGGCGCAGCGTTCAAGCCTTTGCATTTACGATCGCGCGCATTCCTCGTTTGCAGAATCTTCGCCGAATGATTATGATTGGGAAAAAATTTTCGCGGGTGCAAAATGGTTTCATATCACGGGTGTTACCCCCGCTCTTTCCAAAAATTGCGAATTGCTCGCGCTGGAAAGTTGCAAAGAAGCAAAACGTCTCGGCTTGAAAATTTCGTGCGACTTGAATTATCGAAGCAAATTGTGGTCGATGCAAAAAGCAAAAAAAGTCATGACGGAAATTTCAAAATACGTTGACCTTTGCATCACGAACGAAGACGACTTGAAAAATGTTTTTGGCATCACGACAAATCACACCGATACAGATTCTGGAATCATCGATGTGGAAGCGTACAAAAAAACAATTTTGCTCGCCGCAAAAAAATACGGCTTTTCGCAAATCGCGCTCACGTTGCGAAAATCCATTTCTGCGAGCAAGAACAATTGGAGCGCGATTTTTTTTGACGGAGAAAAAATTTTCCAAAGCCGCGCGTATGACATCGACATAGTGGAGCGAGTTGGCTCGGGCGATGCTTTCGCGGCAGGATTGATTTTCACGCTGAATGAAAATTTTTCTGCACACGATGCTTTGGAATTCGCGACGGCGGCGGGCTGCCTCAAGCACAGCGTCGAAGGCGACTTCAACATGGTGAGCGCGGAAGAAGTGCAACGCCTCGTCCACTCATCAGGCAGCGGGCGAGTGATTCGTTGAAAAACGCATTAAAATATCGCGCGTTTTCTTCAATTGAATTTTGATTTAATAAAGGAGAATTAAAATGAAACAATTGACAAGTTCGCAAAGAAAAATTCTGAGCGCGGCGGCAAGCAAATTGAACGCGCTTGTGATAATCGGACAAAACGGGCTTTCCGAAGGCATCGTAAAAAAATGCGCCGAATGCCTTGAAAATCACGAATTGGTGAAAATCAAATTCAACGAATTCAAGGACGAAAAAAAATCGCTCACTGAAGAACTGTGCCAAAAAACCGGCGCGGCTTTGGTGCGAATCATCGGAAACACGGCGATTCTATACAAAGAATCAAGCGACGAAGAAAAGCGTAAGCATCTTATTTAGTCTTAAAATCATCAAGGCGCATTTCGCCCGCAACGCAAGTTTTCGCATTTGTTCGGCATTTTTGCACACGCTTCTTGGCACGAAAAGAAAATTGCGATACAATTCTTTTATGAAAACTTTTTCAAAAGAGAATTGCGGATTTTTGTTTTCCGCAATTTTCCTCGCTTCGGTTTTTTCTTGCGCGAAAAATCAGGAGCAAAAAATCGTGCGGCCGACTCAAGGCGTTTATTATTGCATTTTCGTGCGTTCGTTCGCGGATTCAAACGGCGACGGAATTGGCGATTTGAACGGCATCATTTCAAAATTGGACTATTTGGAAAATCTTGGCGTGAGCGGAATTTGGCTTATGCCGATTTTTCCTTCGCATTCTTATCACGGCTACGACGTTGACGACTACTACAATGTGAATGAAGAATACGGAACGATTTCCGACTTGCAAAATCTTTGCGCGAAATGCGCCGAGCGCGGAATTGCTGTGATTTTGGATTTGCCACTGAATCATTCTTCAAGTAACAACGAATGGTTTTTGCAATCAATTGACGAAAACAATCCGAAACATTCTTGGTATCGCTGGGCGAATTCGCAAAAAAATCCCGACATAAATTTCAACGCGACAATTTGGCAGCACAAAGTTTGGAACAAGCGCGGCGAAAATTTTTACAGCGGACTGTACTTTGAAGGAATGCCGGATTTCAATCACGACAATTTCGAAGTGCGCGATGAATTCAAAAACGTGATAAAATTTTGGATTGAAAAAGGCGTTTCAGGATTTCGCTTCGATGCGGCGGGGCATATTTACAATTCGGCGAAACTTCCTTCGAGCGTAAAAGACGGGCAAGAACGCGCGCTGAATTTTTGGAATGAAATTTGCTCTTATGCGAAATCCGTAAAAAGCGATGTTTTTATGGTCGGCGAAGTTTGGGAATCGAATGGAATTCGTGCCGAATATATGCGCTCGATTCCTTCGACTTTTCATTTTGATTTGGGAACGAAAATCATAAACGCGATAAAAAATTCCAACGGCTCGAACAATGCTATCGCGGCGGGACTTTTCAACGACTACGAATTGTATGCGCAAAAAAATCCTGATTTTATCGACGCGCCATTTTTGACGAATCACGATCAAAATCGCTCGCCGCTTCAATTCAAAAATGACGAGCGTTGCATAAAACTTGCCGCCGCGATGTATTTGTTTTTGCCGGGAATTCCGTTCGTTTATTACGGCGAGGAAATCGCAATGAACGGCGCGAAGCCCGACGAGCAAATTCGAACGCCTTTCATTTGGTCGAGCAAATCGTCGAAAAAAATGCAGGCAAATTGGATTGAATCAAAATACAACGCGAAGACAAAAGGCGCGGCCGAACAACTCAATGACAAAAATTCTGTTTTGAATTTTTACAAGGATGCGATTCATTTTAGAAATTCGAACGAAGTTTTTTCGCGCGGAAAATTTCTTCCTTACGAAACAAAAAATTCAAAAATTACTTCTTGGACTTTGGAGCAAGACGGAAAAAAAGTTTTCGCATTTTTCAATTTGGCGGACGAAACGCAAAAAATCGCGCGACCAGAACAAAGCGAAAATTTCAAAATTCTTTTTTCGTCAGATCCGCGCGATGCGAAAATTTCCGAAAACGAAATTTCGCTTCCTCCAAAAAGCGCAGTGATTTTTGGAAATTGAATGTTTGAAAATTTTAATGCCGATTTTTCGCAGGAGTAAAAATGAAAGGCACGAAAATCATCGGAGATGCTGGCGAAGAACGGGCGGCGCAATTTTATCGCGAGCGCGGCTTCGAAATCGTGGCGAGAAATTTTCGCTCCAAACGCGGCGAAATCGATATAATCGCGCAAAAAGGCGAAACCTTGGTTTTTGCGGAAGTGAAAACTCTTCCCGGCGGAAATTTCGAAATGCTTGCGCACGAATTGAATTCCACAAAACGCCGCAGAATCATAGAAAGTGCTAAATGTTTTTTGCAAAATCATCGAAAATATAATAACAACATCGTGCGTTTTGACGCGGTTGTGGTGGATATGCCGGGCGTTGCGCCAGTCTATCTTATTGAAAACGCATTTTCGGAAAATTAAAGATGAGCACTTTTTTACAGTTCGACGTTCAGAAAAATTACGATCAAGAAATAGAAAATCTTCCCCCGCGTCTTTTGGAATTGCGCACGAAAATTCATGACGCAAATTATCTTGACAACGCAATAAATCGAATCGCCTACATTTTGAGCAAAAACCTTATTGACAATTCCGAAGAATTGCAGTTAAATTCAGAAGAATACTGATTTTTTGGGATGAAATATGGGAAGAAACGAAAGACGAAATCGGATGCGTGGAAAAAATTGGAACGAAGGCCGATCGCGCGGCGAGCAACGGCGTTTTTTGCATGCGGAAAACGCGGAAGAAATTGCCGAGAACGAAAACGCGATTCGCGAATTCAAGGCGCGTGAAAATGTTTGTCCCGCTTGCGGAAAATCCATCGTAGACATTTCTGAAGCCATCGCCGACAAATCCACGGGACTTCCGATGCATTTTGATTGCGTTTTGGAAAAACTTCGCGCTTCGGAAAATCCGCGCGCCGGCCAGCAAGTGGCTTACATAGGTCAAGGTCGATTCGCCGTCATCAGTTACGCAAATTCGCGTGATGCGAAGAATTTCAAAATCGAAAAAGTCATTGAATGGGAAGACAGAAACGCCTCGATTTCGTGGCGCGGCGAAATGGCGGATTTGTATTCAAAAGTAAAATAATTTCGCGAACTACTTGCTTTTTTTTTTCGAATGTTATAAAATAAAATAAAAGTTCGCCGGAGTGGTGGAATGGTAGACACGATAGACTCAAAATCTATTGAGGGCAACTTCGTAAGAGTTCAAGTCTCTTCTCCGGTATAAAAAAGATTCATCAAAAAAGCATCCTAGAAAATCCAAATTTTTAGGATGCTTTTTTATTTATGTAAGCCGGTTTTTGCAAGCCAAGGAGTTGCAAAAAAAACTCGCAACTATTTTATTCGAAATTATTTTTTGTTAATTCGCGCGACGAATTCATCAAACAGGAAATTCGTGTCGAGCGGACCGCCGCTTGCTTCGGGATGAAACTGAACGCTGAACGCCGGAATGTCCGTGTATTCGATTCCCTCGCAAGTGCCGTCGTTCGTGTTTACGAAACTCAAATTCGCGCCGCGCGGCAAACTTTCGTTGTCCACTGCATAGCCGTGATTTTGGCTTGAAATGTAAACGCGGCCGGTTGAAAGTTGCTTTACTGGCTGATTCGCGCCGCGATGTCCATATTTCAATTTTGTGGTTTTTGCGCCGCGAGCAAGCGCGAGCATTTGGTGTCCAAGACAAATTCCGAAAATCGGCTTTCCGCTTTCGGAAAGTTTTTTGATTTCGCTTATGATTTTCGCATTGTCGGCGGGATCGCCAGGACCATTTGAAAGCATGATTCCGTCGGGATTCATAGCGAGAATCTTTTCCGCAGTCGCGCCGCATTCCACGGTTTCCACCTCAAGCCCACGTTTCAAAAGCTCGCGGCGAATGTTTCCTTTCGCGCCGAAATCCCAAAGCACGACTTTTTTTCCTTTGCCTCCGCGCATCGCTTCTTGCGCGTCATTGATTTTCGTGCCGTCCGTTCGGATTGGAACTGCGCGGTACGCCGCGCTTTCGGCAAAAACTTTTTCGGCGGATTTTTCGATTTTCGTGCAATCAAGCGAAACGCTTTGCACGGCATTTTCGATTTTGTATGATTTTATTTTTTGCAAAAGCTTTTCTTTTTCGTTCGGATTTTCGAGCGCGGCCAGCGCGGATTTTGCTTCGTCGCTTTCTCCGCAAATTATCATTCCGTTCATCACGCCGGCTTCGCGCAAAATTTTTGTAAGTCGCCTTGTGTCAATTCCGTAAAGCCCGGGGATTCCGTTCGCTTTCAAAAATTCGTCAAGATTTTTTTCGCCGCGAAAATTGCTCGGACTTTCGCACCAAGAACGAACGATGTAGGCGCGTGCATGAATTTTCGCGCTTTCAAAATCGTCTTCGATGATTCCGTAATTTCCGACGAGCGGAAAAGTTTGGGTTATGATTTGTCCAAAATAACTTGGGTCGGTGAGCGTTTCCAAATAGCCTGTCATTCCGGTTGCGAAAACAGTTTCGCCCACGGCGCATTTTTGCGCGCCAAAACTTTTTCCTTCAAATATGAGTCCGTTCGCGAGAACAAGAAATGCTTTGTTGTCCATATCAAAATTTTATTATATCGAATCGCGCGAAATTTTGCAATAGTGTTTTTGGGAGCTTGCCATAATCACAAGTAAAAATTAAAAAGACTTACGAAGCAAGAAAATCAATCATTGGCAGAGTGCTTTATGGAACGCAAAACATGCGATTTTCAATGATTGAAAACCTCCGTTATGGACTGTTAAAAACCTACGTAATAGACTATTAA
>JAAVAP010000012.1 GCA_014804005.1 Treponema sp.
GAAGGAGTGCGAATGGCGGTACAACCACAGGCACGAGGACTTGCTCCCGCTGCTCAAGAGATTGTACAGGAAGAGTTATCTTGACTAGGGAATTTTCGTTTTTTATCTAGTCAAGAGCCTAACAAATATGACATAAGAATCTACAACAGTAGAAATTTAATATTGAATGCAAACTTTCGCTAATGCAGTCAGTCCGCCGCTATCTACAACAGTAGAAATTTTGTATTGGTTTCAAACAACATTTTTTGCCCTTGACAGGAAGGGATCTACAACAGTAGAAATTTTGTATTGGTTTCAAACGCATTGAAATTCAAATCTTATGCAAAATCTACAACAGTAGAAATTTTGTATTGGTTTCAAACTAAGTAACCCGCCTTTTCCACCGGTGGATCTACAACAGTAGAAATTTTGTATTGGTTTCAAACACGGCGGCGTGGAGTGCATCGACGCGAATCTACAACAGTAGAAATTTTGTATTGGTTTCAAACCCCGAGGATTTCGGCGACGACTACTTATCTACAACAGTAGAAATTTTGTATTGGTTTCAAACTCATACGTGCTTTCGCACGTATTTTAAATCTACAACAGTAGAAATTTTGTATTGGTTTCAAACTCCTCTTCCTCGCCGGAGAAAGTCAAATCTACAACAGTAGAAATTTTGTATTGGTTTCAAACTCCAGTAAGTTTGTTATACTGTCTAAATCTACAACAGTAGAAATTTTGTATTGGTTTCAAACAAAGGGAATATCCGCTTGAGAGACGGATCTACAACAGTAGAAATTTTGTATTGGTTTCAAACTGTCTTTTTGCCATATACAACCTTAAATCTACAACAGTAGAAATTTTGTATTGGTTTCAAACATGCTTCCGCTGCGTCCTTTGGTTAATCTACAACAGTAGAAATTTTGTATTGGTTTCAAACCCTTGGCGATGTACAACAGTACGGATTCTTACGGTTTTTCGCAATTGATACGTAAAAAATACCAAAAAACGGTCGTTTTTCCATATAATTTTCCAGTAAGACTTGGGGTTTGCAATTCAGCCTATGATGAAGACTTCTTTTTCTTCATTTTTGGCGTATCCGTAACAGGTCTTTTTGCAAGTTTCGGACAACTTTATTATAATGATACTGTCCTCTTCTGTAAAGCGTTTTTCATAATTGTTTTTTATTTCCGTTTCGATGTTTTGGAGAACAGTGTCACTATTTTTTATTTCAAAAAGGGAATACTGAAGCCTGAATCCGAATTTTGAAAGGTATTTTGAGAATTTTGTGCGGAGTTTGTCGTCGCTTATGTCGTAACTTATCAAAAGCATTATTCGCCTGCCTCAATTTTGAATATCGGAAAATCTTTCGCGGATTTTCCACGGACAAATGCCCGGTAATATGATTGGAAGAATATAAAGATTTCATTTTTGCGTTTTATAAATTCATCCAAAATAATTCCCACGTATTTTTTTGAGTTTTTCCACGGAAGGATAAATTGATTCTGATTTTTCCAAAAATCTTTTTCGCTCACTTGTCCGAGATTCAAAGACTTTAAAATCGCCGCATCGACAATCGGGCGGAACGGCTCTTCAAGATCGCATACGAGCGACTTCCGATGAAAAAACTGTGTGTGCAAAATCCCGACATACACGTCAAATCCGTACATTTCAAGAAGTGCGTTGATTATGTTAAAAAGAATCGTGTAGCCTATGTCCATGAGCGTGTTTATCATGTCGCTTTTTACTCTCGGCTGGCGTGATTTCCAATCGTAATCCGCGAACATCGACTGGAAGTATAACTTTGCGCTGATTCCTTCAATTCCCATTATTTCCTGTCGCGAAAGATCTGGATTTTCTACATCCCGTTCATATTGAAAAAGGCTAGCGATTGT
Source organism: Treponema sp. (assembly GCA_014804005.1). Taxonomy (GTDB): domain Bacteria; phylum Spirochaetota; class Spirochaetia; order Treponematales; family Treponemataceae; genus Treponema_D. The sequence goes on from JAAVAP010000012.1 coordinate 1,878, forward strand.
TTCTTTGTCTTTGTCCGTTTTCTTTCTTTTTGATTTCAGAGTCATCGCCTGATTATGAATTTTGTTCGCAATGACATGCGCCGCGATTTCCGTGCCGCCGTATTCGTATTGCTTTTTTCTGAGCAGCACGTTTCCTTCGGCTTTTGCGGGTAGAATCGACATTATCCGCATGTTCACTGTCATAAACACAATGGTAAAGCCGAATTTTTTTGCACGATCCAAAAGTCCCGTGGTGAGGCAAAAATCTCCGCAGACAAAAAGTAAAAACAGACGATAGCATGTGGACTGGTGCTTTGTGTTTCCGTCTGCGTCCGAGACAATAAGATTGTCGTTTTTGAAACTGATTTTTTCGCCTTTTTCGGTAAACACGAATGCAATCTGCTTGCATTCAAAATCTTTTGTGCTCATCATGTCGCGTTCCCCAAAGTTTCTTTTTGCGCTAACGGGCGGTCGCAGAAATCATTGTAAATACATTGTCGGCATTTTTCGGCGTTGCTGGGAACAAAGGAATCCACGTTCATATCCTGCATTTCTTTGTTCACGACTTTAAATTTTTCAAGCATAGGTGCATCGTTTTCGGGAAGCGGAACAGGATACACTTTGTTGTCATCGCTTGAATAAAGCCGAATGCCCTGCACTGAAAATCCCATTTCGCGGAGACAGAAACATTGTGCATAAAGCTGAAAAATGTAGCCGTCGTAAATCTTTTTTATGTGTTTTTTTCGCTCTGTCAAAATTCCTTTTTCCGTGTCGAACGTGTCAATTTTTCCGCACAGTTTGTATTCATCGGAAAACACGTCAATTCCCTGCAAAATATTTTTGTGCGTTGAGTATCTGTGTTCGTCAATCGCCTGATGAGCCGCCTTTCCGTCAAGTTGCGCCTTGCCATAATAAAGACTTTCGGAAAGTTCGCCGTAGAGTTGATGATAATAAATCGAAAGCGGACAGAAAATGAAGTCGTTTAGATAGCTTATTTTAAGATAAAGTTCCATAGGTTAAATTTTGCATTCCTATTATTTATTCGGCTTGTCGTTTTTTCATAAATTGTCCTTATGCATAATGCGTCCACATGCGCAGCACTTGAACGGTTTTTTCGCTTTCGTAGACTTTGTAAACAAGTCGATGTTGTATATTGATTCTCCGCGAATAAAAACTGGATAAATCTCCGACAAGTTTTTCGTAAGGCGGCGGATTCTGAAAAGGATTTGCGGAAAGAATTGCAAGCAATTCCGTAACTTTGCTTTTCAGATCGCACTCTCTTATTTTCCTTGAGTCCTTAACCGCTTGCTTTGCGTAAACAATTTTCCACATCTACCAATCCAGTTTATCTGCACATTCAGACAAAGGCTCTTTCGCACCTTCAATAATACTTTCTTTCATTTTACGAATAGAAGAAAGGTAAAGNGTTTCCTGAATGGCATTCCAGTCCGATTCCGAAACGAGAACGGCGTTGTTTCTTTTTCCNGAAATGATGACCGGNNTGTGAGAANCGNTTGTTTCNTCNATAAGTTTGTAAAGNCTNGCCCTTGCCGCGCTTGCNGTTAATACAGCCATAGACANCTCCTGTTTATAGCGTACGNTATGTCGTACGAAAAGTCAAGGAATGAGTTNTGCAATGATTGCAGACTATCATTGCAGAACTCGGTATTAAAATTGGCAACGCTTAATTAGTTGTCAATTTTAATTGTTTCTGTTCTGCGCAAATTCAAACCANTCGGCNTTGGAAATNNTCANNTCNGCTTTNTTNAAATTTGATTCTTCGGTTTTGNCAAATCGTTTTAAAAGCAGCAGACCTTTCAGCGCGATGTGATATGCGCCGTTTGCATCGGCATCNNTNGGGAGTTTTGCCTTGTCGCCGAGNTCCTTTTCCTTGCGGCTGTCAAAGAATNTTCCGTCNGCGTTTTTNACGGGCGAAATNATGTAATCTTCGCCGCTGGCNGCNTTNGAATTTCGCATTTGCAAAATGAGTTTGAAATTTCTAAGCATCGCGTCCCAAAAATTCGCAACGTCNGATGTCGGTTTTTCGTTTTGCTTTAANTCTGCGCCNATTTCCATAATCGAGTCAATNAAATTGTTGCCGCTTTCAAAATCTATGCTGCNNTGNTNGAAAATCTTTTTTAATTCGTNGGTCGGATAAACATCCGAATGTGATTTTGATTTAGGCGAATATACGATTCTTTTTTCGCGAGAATAAACAGTCCATTTTGTCGCAGACATTTCGCTNTTGCCTTTTCCGTCAAANTTTTTGTAATCAAANGTAAACGCAAAAGATTNGGTTTCTGCNTCGTANCGAANNTCATCGAATTTTGAAAAGAAGTCGCGTTTTTTATGCACGTTNGTCAAATCGCGCAAATTCAGCAAGTCCGCAAATCCTGTTTTCGGATCGATTTTNGAAGTNTAGGCGGCNGGAACNTAAAACAAAAANCCTGACTGCTTGCCNAGTTTTTGNAAACTTTCAAATTGCCCCGCAAGCTGATAGCCGTTCAAAACTCCGCCNGCTTCGGAAAANCCTTTGTCNTTAAANANNAGATAATTCAGNTTGTCGATAAGCATGTGTTCGAATTTTTGATACACTTGTTTTTCCACATGAAAACGTCCNCGCTTAAAACCAAAATTCAAATCTTCCATTACGATAACGGCGTTGTATTGAATCATCAGTTTTGCAAGTTCATGAATTACGGCGGAAAGATAGCCTTCCTTCAACTCTGCGATTTTTCCGATNGNGTTCCAATTTTTCCGGGCGGCGTCGCGTTCTTTTTCGCGATTGTCAAGTTTTTCGTGATAATTCACTTTTACGAGTTGCCCGTTTTTNTTTCGTCCGACTTCNTTAAANGAAAACTGTTTGAGTATTTCGCCGTTTTGATTGACGAGCGACAAATAGATTAAGTGCCGCTCGCCGCGATCAAGCCCAATGATATTAACGTCGGGATTATTTTTCAAAAATTTCCTGACNCGCTCGTTCATTGCAAAGGTGTTCCCTTGCGCTTTAAAATTGATTGTGATTGGAACGTGAAACAAAAANTTCGGCTCTGTAAATCGCCGATCTTTTGTAATGTCNTGTCCTGCCGTTTTGACGATTACTTTGTGTTCATCGAAATATTTTCGTGCTTCATCTGAAAGCTTGTCCTGCTTTCCGTTTTCAAATTTGTAAATTTCAGTGTAAATTTCCGTTGNAATGGAAAAGCNGTCTTGCGTGACTTTGTTGACGAGTTTTGAACCTTTTTTGTGAACGATCGGATCGTTTATTCCTTTTTCACGATANAAAAGTTCNGCCTCNCCGTTCAGTTTTAAAACAGTGTCCTGCAAATTTTCTTTGCTGAAAAGATTTTTCCAATAAAGCGTGTGCATATTCAAAGTTCCGCTTGCGCCTTCGGCAAAATCNTTGTTGTAAATTTGGAACAAATACAATTTNCCGNTNGCGACCATTTCATCAATCGNGGATTCGGGAATNTCAACNAAATTGATTTTGTATCCCTGNTCGGAAACTTCGCGGTAAAAATCGCTTNTATCTTTGTAAGAATCCGTCGCGCNAAAAGAAAATCCGAATTTTTTCCAATCGTCATGGCGACTGATTGCGTCTTTNAACCAGTCAATCAGCTGATGACANAATNCAATGTCAAATTTATCGCCTTTTATGTGCTTNTTTTCGTCATATCCTGCAAGAATATTTTTCGGCGGATTAAAATTCGAAATACCTTTTTTNGANAAAAACACTTTCGGAAGCATTTTNTTCGGTCCNGGTAGCAATTTGTAAATCATTTTTTGATAGCATTTTTCGCCGTTCGATTCNTATTTTTCCTGAAATTGAGGCTTGTCGTGCGCATTCATTATTCCAAGAAAATATTTGTCGTCTTTTATCAAAATGATTGACGTGTTTGAACTTTCCTTGTTCTGATCCCAACCATCCGCCAATGTTGGATTGTCAAAATTTAGCTTGAATTTTTCCGGCGCACCTACTTTTTTCGCAATGTAATTTCTTGTTTTATTGTAAAGGGAAANCACTTCGCCGAGCGCNGAATAAACTTCGTCATAAGCCGTGTAAAAATTTGCGTCTCCCAAACCGTTTACTTTTAAAGGCTTGATGCGATGAAGAAGGTTTTGTACGGAATCCAAATAATTTTTGATTTTTTCAACGTCGGCAGGTTTTTCGCGCAGCGTTTTTTCGGAGGGAACAGTCTCAAAAATTTTATCCATCGCGATAAAATTATTTTCGATTTCCGCGCACAAATCTTTTATCGAAGGCTCGATGATTTCTCCGCTTTTCGTAAAAATTTCTGTCTGCTTGTCGAAATACCAACGGCTTGTCGTTCCAAAATAATCCTGCATGCGGATTGTCGTGGGCGAGCAATTTTCCGAACTGTATTCCAAAACGGCATTGAGTTCTTCAAAACTGAAAATTCCTTTTGTTTTGGAAGTGTCGTCGTCGAGTTCCTTTTTCCAGCGTTTCTGTTCTTTTTTATTCAAAGTTTCTTCCGCAAAAATATTCATGCGTTTTTGCAAATATGCCCAGTCGCCTGTCAAAATTCTTGAAACGTTGTTTATGTCTTTTTGATTTACATAAATTTGCGACAAGTCGAATTGCGTAATGGTTTCGCAAAGTTCTGTCGCAACATCAAAAACAGTTTTTCCGTCATTGTTTTTTGAATTCATTTTTTCCGCGAATGACAAAATCGCTTCTTTTAATTCTTGGTCGGAACCAATCGTCTGGATTTTAAATGACAAAGACGTGCGGTCGCTTAAAATTTGTTTGTACAGCGGAATGAATTTTACCTTGCGATTTGTCTTTGCAAAGTCGGCATGCTTCTGCCAATAAAGATTCAAAAATTCGTTTAAACCGCGGAGTTTTTTATCGTTTTCGTTTTGCACAATTCCGCCGATTACCTGATTGTAAAAATCAATTCCGCGTTGTTTTTCCGCTCCTGTCTGGCACAAATATTTATTGTAGTTTTTTACATTAAAAATGTCCGACAATTTTTCATTTTCAAGATAGGCAGAAAGTTCTGTTTCCGTCTGTTCAATAATTTCGGGACATTTTTTCTGTATTTCAGCGAAAGACGCAACGTTCTGCAAAAATTTCGGAAAGTTGTCGTGAACAATCCTGTAAGGAACCGCAGTAGGAATCGCCTCTTCCTTGTACATATTTTTTCTGTTTTCCTGGAAGCCTTTAAAATAAGCGCAGAATTTCTTAAAAGTTTCAACGGCTTTTTCATTCAACGCCGATGACGCATTTTTTTCAAACCATTCGGGCAAAAGCGAATTGAACAAATCTTTCGGAGTGGGCGCGGTAAGAGGCTTAAATCGTTCGTCTTTTGAAATAAGTTTTACGATTTCATTTCTAAGCGCGTCCTGCTCTTTTATGACATTAGAATCATCTTCTTTTGTTTTGCTGTATTCTATCAAAGCGTCGGCAAGTTTTGTCCAGTCCAAATTCACGTTTTGAAGAACTTCGTCAATAAAATATTTGTGATAATTGTCTATGATGATTTTAACATCTTTGTAATCCTGAGACTTCTGCAAATCGCTTTCAATAAGTTTCAATTTTTTGATATTTTCAAGCGTCGCGCCTTGAGGCTTCAACTCAAAACGCAATGTCTTTGAAATCGAATACCCATTCCCCTGTCCACAAAATTGTTCGCTCATTTTCATAAAAATGCCTCCTTACTAAAAAACAATTCGTTTAACCGCTATTTACATTATATCAACAACAAAGCAGATATAGCAACACCATCAATATGGCGGCGTATATAAAAATTATAACACCCCCCCCCATAAAAATGTCAAGAGGTTTTCGCATTTTTTGCCGTTCTCTGCGAACAAGGATTTATGGTAAGGATAAATCAAAGACTTTGTTTGGCGGGAAGCGGGCATAAAAAAAACATCCGTATCAGCAACAAATTTTCAACGATCTTTTTTTAACACGTTATTATATAAAGTATAAAAATTGTATGCTTATTTTGCATGCAGGTTCTTTGAAAAAAACATGATTATGTATGGTAATCATGTATATATTTTTCTCACTTTTGTCAAAATTCAATAAAAGACATTTTTCTTATATCGAATTTAAATAAGCATAAAATTTTAAGGAGATTTTATGAAATACTTATAAGGATTTAATTCGCAGTTGACAACAGCCGCGACATAAACGACATATCGAGCAAGGCAGCTTATAAAGATTATACGCGAGTCCTTGAATTCTCCTGGAAAATGATTCCAGTACAAATTATTTGAGATATTTTATTATGAAAAATATCAAAACGTTATGGAGAAAAACCATGAATATTAAAACCCTCTCAGCCCCCGTGGCTGACCATAAGTCGGGCAGTCTTCCTATTGCCCTTTATCCGAATGCCATGCGCCGTGAGGCCGATGGCAGACAGACTTTCTTTGCAAGACCCGTCTGCCGAAAAAGGCTCTCCATGGAGGACATCGCGACCGACATGATTGTGGCAGACGTGAACAACGGTTTGAGCGCCGAACAGATTGTCGCAATCTGGAACAGCATCAACAACGCCATACTCGACCGTGTTTCAAACGGCTGCAGCGTTGACGGCGGTCTTGGCATATACAGTCCAAAAATCACCGGCAGGTTCGAGACCGAAAACGACACGTTCAGCCCTCAAAGACACTCCATAGATATGGCGTTCCGCACGGGCAACAACACAAAAAGCCACCTTGCAAAACTTGACGTCGTTATAAGGCAAGGCAACTCCGCCAAGCCGCACATCTCCGATGTCCATGACCTGGAATCCGGCGGATCCGAACTTCTTACCAAAGGCGGTTTCCTTGAGATAACGGGAAGCAACCTTGCGATTGAAGGGACGGACGAGTCCGTCGGACTGTATTTTATGAATGTCGATGACGAGAGAAAAAGCGTCAGACTTGAGAAAAGCAAAATTGGAACAAACTCGTCAACACGCTTGGCCTGCGTTGTGCCAGCAACACTTGCCGACGGCACGTACAGAATAAAGGTAGTCACGCAGTTTACAAAGTCAAAGGCAACAAGGAAAGAGCCGCTTTCGTTCGTGTTTGACAAACGGCTTAATACGGGAAATGCTACGGCTTAACGCAAACAGTCACACGGCTTGATGAAAATAGTCATACGGCTTAGTGAAAACGTTCACACGGCTTGGTGAAAACAATCTTACGGCTTAATGAAAACTTTCACACGGCCGTTGCCCGCAATACTACGAGTGTTGCGGGCTTTTTTTCAAAGCGCAGGCAAATCTCAAGGACGCTAGATCCTGCCGTCAAGGAATTTTCCCGTCTCCTTGTAGCCGAAATTCGGAATCATCTCGTTGAACAAGTCGATCAGCCCTGCGCCACTTTCCATTGCGTCACCTTGACGGAAAGGCTTTCCGCATGCTATACTATATGGCATATTTTTACGCTGTTGTTTCAGTGAAATTTTTGAAATCCGTTTGATGTCCTGCGACGCTTTGCCGAAGTGCGTGTATGGTTGGAGGTGTGTCATTTTTACCATCAAGAAAAAGTTGATTTTGTTCAGTTCGTGCATAATTTTTGTGCTTATGTTCCTTGTCGTTTCAATTATCGGTGTCCGCGTGCGGCGGTCTGGCATCGAGCAGTTCGCTGAAAATATGTCGCGCGAAACTTCGCTCGTGGAAAATAGCATCAATTTGTTTTTTTCCGAAACGTTTGACGACTTGAGCATGCTTGCCGCGCATCCTGCGGTGAATGCGGCGGACAATTCAATCGAATCGTATTACGATACTTCTTCTGCCACAATGACGCACAGCGGAGAACTCGGCAGCACCGAAGCCGAAATGACGGATTTGTTCAGGCGAATGTTCGACGCGAAAGAACAATATGTGGAAGTCTTCATGGGAACGAAGTGGGGCGGCTACGCGACGAATCTCGACTACGAAGTTTTCGCGGGCTTTGATCCGCGAAAGCGCGGCTGGTATCAACTTGCGAGCGCGAATCCTGGAAAAACATGCGTCACGAAGGCGTACCAGTCCACCGTGGGCGATGTCGTCATTTGCGTGACGCGCACCGTCAGCGACGAAACGAACGAGCCTTTGGGATGCGTGTCAATCGAAATTCTTCTCAACACGCTTACCGATATGCTTTCCCATTTTCGCATCGGAAAGTCCGGCTTCATAATGATGATTCAGGATGACGGCGTGATTCTTGCCGATCCGCATGACAGCAATTCAAATTTCAAAAACATTTCCGAATTGAAAAACACGAACATCGCTTCTTTCGCTTCAAAGGAAAATGGCGGCGGAAAAGTTTTGCTCGACGGAGAAAAATATCTTGCGTATGTTCACACGATGCAAAACGACAATTTGAACTGGAAGCTCGTCGCGTTTATGAAGGAAAAGGAAGTGATGACGGATTTCCGCGCGATTTTGTTTTGGATGAGCGTAATCGGCGCGGGACTTTTCGTGTTGTTCTTGTTCGTGTCCGTGGTGTTCGCGACGCACATTACAAAACCGATTCGAGCGATGAGCGCACTTTTGAAGGCGGCGGCGCAGAACGACTGCACTGTGCGCATGGACGAAAAGGGCAACGATGAATTTTCGCTGCTCGCGAAGGATTTCAACGCGACGTTCAGCACGATCGCGCAATCCATAAAAACGGTAAAGGACAGCGCCAATGAAATGACGGAAGCGGGACGTTCGCTTGCGGAACATACGGCTTCTTCCGCCGGAACTTTGACTCAGATAGATTCAGGCATCGCGGTGATTCAAGGACAGGCGACGGCTCAAGATTCTGCCGTGAGCGAAATGGTCGGAGCGGTGGACGCGATAACTGGAGCAGTCGAAAGCGTCACAGAATCTGCGGAAAGCCAGGCGGCTAGCGTGGACGAATCAATGCAAGCGGTAAAAAAAATCACGGACAACATCGACGCGGTTGCGGGATTATTCGAGCAGAGCGGACAACTCTTGGACGGAATGGCGGCGCAGACGGCGGAAGGACGCGAACGGCTTTCCAATGTAACTGCGACAATCGCGCAGTTGGTCGAAAAATCAAGTTCAATTCTTGAGACGAGCAAAGTGATTCAAACAATCGCAAGCCAAACAAACTTGCTTGCAATGAACGCGGCAATCGAGGCGGCGCATGCTGGCGAGGCGGGAAAAGGATTTGCGGTCGTTGCCGATGAAATCCGCAAACTCGCAGAGCATTCAAATCAGGAAGGAAAACGCGCGGCGGAAGTAATTCAAGAATCGCTTGAAATCATCAATGAAATGACAGAGGCTGGAAGCACGCTTGGAGAAGCCTTCGACAAAGTATACGAATGTTCGGACAGAGTGCGCGCTCACGAAAATTCAATGGCGGAAGCGATGAAGACACAGCGACAGTCTGGGGCGGAAGTGCTCAATGCTGTTCAGGCCATCAGCGAAGCAAGTGGCAGAACGCGCGCAAGTTCAAAGGAGTGCGTGGACAAAGGACAACTTCTTACCGAAAAACTCACGCAGTTGGATTCCGTCGTCGAAGCGATTCGTGAAGGCACATATTCAATGATAAACGGCGTACAGGAAATCAGCGCGTCCGTGCGCGAAATGGACGCGGTTGCCCAGCAGAACAAAGAAAACATCGGAACTCTCCTCGACGAGATGAGCCAGTTCAAAGTGTGAGGACGCGGAATTGGGAAATGCGATGCGTATTCGAAAGTGCGGAATTGAAGACAGCGAGAAATTGGCGCTTCTAAACAAGCAACTCATCGAAGACGAAAAAAGCGACAACCAAATGAACGTCGCGGAACTCGCAGAACGAATGAAAGGTTTTTTGCAAAAAGAATATTCAGCATATTTTTTCGAGGCCGACGATTCTGTTTTGGGATATGCGCTTGTGAAGACGGATTGCAAGCCCTTGTATTTGCGACAATTTTTTATCGCACGGCAATACAGAAGGCAGCGGCTTGGCACGGAGGCTTTTCACGCGCTGATGAATTTCCTCGACGCGGACACTATCGATATAGAAGTCCTGTCGCGGAATGAAGCGGGAAAACGATTTTGGGAAAACCTCGGCTTCAATGAAATAAGCAGGTACATGCGCAAATCGCCTGGGCGATGAGTTAGATAAATTCCGCCACACTATATTTTCAATAAAAAATAAAAGTGAAATTTAAAATCGGAGGAAGTATGAAACGATATTGGCTGCCGGCTGCAATGCTGGCTTTTTTTCTTGCAGTTGGCGTGACGCTGCGGATTGCAACGGGAAACGCATTTTATTTGTTCAACTTCGGCTACATTGGAGCGGCAATTTCGCTGGGATTTTTTTTGTTCCTAAAAAATTGCGCACATGCCCGCCGCATAACGCAGCTTCTCATCGGGCTGTATATGCTCGTCTATTTGGGAATTATCTGCAACGAAAATATGCAAATCGAAGGATTTTGGTTTTATCTTTTTTCGGGCGTGTTTGAAGCAGCTACAATTCATTACGCTGTCGCAAAAATTTTCGGGCCGTTGTTTTTCGGACGCGGCTGGTGCGGCTATGCCTGTTGGACGGCAATGGTGCTTGATTTTTTGCCTTACAAAATTCCGTCCGCTCCGAGGAAACCGCTCGGCGCACTTCGCTATGTCACTTTTTCGATTTCGCTTTTGTTCGTTGCCGCGCTGTTTTTTTTCCGCATCAAAAACAAGGAAGCAATTATGTTCCGCGCGTTCATCATCGGAAACGCCTTGTACTATGCCGCAGGAATCGCGCTGGCTTTCGCCTTCAAGGACAACCGCGCTTTTTGCAAATATCTGTGCCCCATAACCGTTTTTCTAAAACCCGCAAGTTATTTTTCGCTGCTCCGCGTAAAATGCGACACGGAAAAATGCATCCAATGCGGCGCGTGCAAAAAAGTTTGCCCGATGGACGTTGACATAACGGACAATTCGCGCAAACGAAAAAATGGCACGGAATGCATTCTCTGCTTTGAATGCGTGAAAAGTTGTCCAGTAGACGCGCTGTGATTTTTTGGAGGAATGAGAGAACGCCATGCCCGTCATCGAACTTATCCTCGCACAGAATGCGGACACGCTCGCCCGATGCCTGCGCGTTCGTGAAGCAGTCTTTACCATTGAAAAAGGCGTGCCGAAAGAAATCGAAGTTGACGCGCTCGATTGCCTGAACGGAGCGTGCGAGCATTTCCTTATCCGCTGCGACGAAAAAGATGCCGGCGCGCTTCGCTGCACATACACGCCGGAAAAGGCCGCCCGCATCCAGCGATTCTGCGTCCTCAAAAAATACCGAGGACACGGGCTTGGGAAAACCGCCCTTGAACAAATCGAATCCTATTGCCGAAGCCGAGGCTGCCACGCCGTCGAGCTGGACGCAAAACTTTCCGCCGCAGGCTTCTACGAAAAATGCGGCTATCAAACTGCGTCCGAC
>JAAVAP010000013.1 GCA_014804005.1 Treponema sp.
CGCGCTTTCAAAGGCGGCGGAATTCCCGCAAGTGCTTTCGCGCGACACGACATTCTATGCAAAATGGGCGCAGAATTTTACTGTCACGTTTGAGACGAACGGCGGCTCGGACGTTGCCGCACTGGAAACCGCCCGCATTGCAGAAAGCCCGGTGACGACGCTTGAGGGCAAGACGCTTGCCAGGTGGTATGCGGACGCAAATTGTTCGGACGAATCAAAAATCGTCTTTCCGTATGATGTCACGCGGAACATCACGCTGTACGCAAAATGGACGGCGGAAATGTATACGATTACTTACAACGCGAACGGAGCGGACGGCGGCAGTGTGCCGGAGCGCGTCCTCGTGGAAAAAGGCGGCTCGTTCGTCGTGAGCGCGAACACGGGAAGCCTCGCGAAAAACGGCTATGCGTTCACTAATTGGAGCACCAGCGCGGATGGCACGAGCGGACAGACGTATGCGGCGGGTGCAAGCGTCACGCCGAACGGAAACCTCACGCTGTACGCGCAGTGGGGAAAAGACTATGCGGCGATGGTTGACGTTGCGGGCGGAACGTTCAAAATGGGCGACCCGGATTCCACCGCCCGTCCGACCATTACCTTGAGCGGCTTCCGCATCGCAAAATACGAGCTGACCTATGAGCTGTGGCAGGAAGTGTACACCTGGGCAACACAGAACGGCTACACGCTGACCAAAGCCTCGAAAGGCTATGCCACGAACGACGCATACAAAAGTTTTGTCCCGGCGATGAACTTCTCCTGGAACATGACGTGCGTGTGGCTCAATGCATATAGCGAATACAAGGGGCTTGACCCGGTGTACTACCGTGGGAATGCCGTGTGGCGCGACGATTCTTCCACATCGGGCACGTTCAGTTGGGACAGGACAAAGAACGGCTTCCGTCTGCCCACCGAATGCGAATGGGAATACGCCGCAGGCGGCGGAAACCTCACAGAAACGCGCACTATTTATAGCGGTAGCAATAACATCGACGAGGTGGCATGGTATAACGATAACAGTGGAAAAGAAGCTCACCCTGTTGGCACAAAAAAACCGAACCAACTCGGCATTTACGACATGAGCGCAAATGCTAGGGAATGGTGCTATGATTACGAAGCTGGCTACGGCACGGGAGAACTGACGAATCCTGTGCATGAAAGCGGAACTTATAAAGTGTATCGCGGAGGAGCATTAACTAGTTACAAGGATTATTGTACGATTTATTATTGGGGGCGTGATAGTTTAAGTTCTAGAGCTTCATTATCAGGCATCCGCATCGCGCAGAACGCCGCGCAATAAAGCAAGGGCATTGGTATGGATAACGCAGCGTCGTTGACGGGGCGTTATCCATGTGGTGTAAATACATACTTTTTAAGGAGAAAGAAAATGATTTACGAAATAATCAGACAAAATATAAAAAAAGATGATGTGCTGTCGAATCCTTGTTCAGGAACATCAGAGGTTATCAAAATAACTGATGATTCAATTACTTATAAACGAGGAGATAGTAAAATAACGATAAAAGCAGAAGATATTAATTCCGCCTACGAAAGATTTAAGGGCAAAAAAGTTACAACATCTGATTTGGCAAAGTTCAATCCTGCATTCTCACAGAAAACTCATCGTTGTAATGCAAGCTTCTTTTTAATGTTAATGGACAAGTGTAATTTGACGAAAACAGGCATAATCAAAGGAAAAACATTATCAATAGAATTACTCGACATAGCCTCGTGCAACGGTTCTGCCACTTGCACGCGCTCATAATGTAGCAAACCGAGACTTGCGCCTCATTGCGGGGGCGTTGCGGGGTACTCCCCGCAGAGAGGGTAGGCGGAAATGTTACGCAAAGTGAAAACTTTGCGTTCATTGTAGCCGAGGGGGATACTTCCCCCCTCCAAAAAAACTCTTATTGCAAAACTGCGCCTTTTTTAGTATACTTAATTCATGCCAAACGAAAAATCGACTTTTCCAAAATCGTACAAAGATTTCGAGCTTGTGAATGAAACGAAAATTCCCGATAGCAATTCCACCGCGCTTTTTTTTCGGCACAAAAAAACTGGCCTTGAAGTTTTTCATCTTCTGAACGACGACGCGGAAAATCTTTTCGCGTTCGCATTCCGCACTCCCAACGCCAATTCGAGCGGCGCGGCGCACATCGTGGAGCATTCGGTTTTTTGCGGCTCGAAAAAATATCCGCTCAAAGATCCGTTCATCAATCTCGAAAGCCAGAGCGTGCAGACTTTTATGAACGCGCTCACTTTTCCCGACAAGACTGTCTATCCCGCAAGCTCGATTTTGGAAGCCGACTATTTCAACTTGATGTCGGTTTACGCCGACGCGGTTTTTTTTCCGAATTTGAAGCGCGAAGTTTTTTTGCAAGAAGGACATCGAATCGAATTCGACGAGCGCGGAAAGCCTTCGATTCAAGGCGTGGTTTTCAACGAAATGAAAGGCGCGTATTCTTCGTTTCTCGACGTTGCCGGAAAGGAAATTGACGGCGCGCTTTTTCCCGACACGGTTTACGCAAAATCTTCGGGCGGCGATCCGCTTGAAATTGCGCGGCTTTCGTATGAAGATTTCGTTGCGTTCCACAAAAAATTTTATGTCGCGCACAATTGCCTTGTCTTTTTGTACGGAAACATTTCCACGCAAAAGCAGCTCGATTTTTTACAAGAAAATATTTTGGATGAAATCGAATCGAAAAATTCGCAAAAAATTTTTTCGCCTTCTTCAAGAAAAAAATTCCTTGAAGAAATTTTGGAATGCGAAAAACAAAATCCGTTTTCCAAAATGCGCGAGCATCGCGCGGCCGCTCCGTTCACTTCGGGCGAAAAAAATTCCACGGCGGTGGTCTCGTGGCTTTTGGGCGAATCCTGCGACATGGACGATTACGCCGAGGCCGTTTTTCTCGGCTCGCTTTTGTGCGCCCATGACGGCGCGCCTTTGAACAGCGCGCTTTTGAAAAGTTCGCTCGGCTCGGACATTTCGCCGTGCAGCGGAACTGACGCTTCGATTCGGCAAATAAATTTCAGCGTCGGGCTTCGCGATGTAAAAGAAAAAAATCAAGGCAAAGTGAAAAAGCTGATTTTCGATTCGCTTGAAAAACTTTGCGCCGAAGGAATTCCGCAGGACGACATCGACGCGGCGTTCAATTCGATTGATTTTGACAACCGCGAAATTAAGCGTTTCCAAGAGCCTTTTTCGCTCGTGCTTATGCGCAGGGCGTTGCGCACTTGGAATTACGGCGGAAAAGCGTGGGAAGGACTTTTCGTGCGCGACGCTTTCGAACGCCTCAAGAAAAAAGTTCGCGCGAATCCGGACTTCGTGAAAAAATTGATCGAAGAAAAATTTTTGAAAAATCCTCATTGCGTCTTCACTGTGATTTCGCCTGAAAAAAAATTTTTAAATGAACGCGAAAAAAAGGAAAAGGAAATTCTTTTGCGCGAGATAAAAAATTTCGGCAAGGAAAAAATTCTTTCGGATTGCGCGGCGTTGGAAAAATTCCAAAAAAATTCCTGCGAAGATCTTTCGTGCCTTCCGCACATTCGCCCGAAAGATTTGAAAGTCTTCGACGAAAAATTGAAAATTCGCCGGATGAAAATCCGCGTCGGAAAAAATGACGTGCCGCTTTTCGTGAGCCGCGAAAATACGAACGGAATTGTCTACGCGACGGCCGCTTTTCCGATGGACGTTTTCGCGCCTGAGATTTTTCCATACATTCCGTTTTTCGCCTACGTCCTCAATGAGTTGGGTTGGGGCGAAATTCGCTGGGACGAAGCCTCGCGCCTTGTCGCGAAAACTTGCGGCGCGTTCAGCACGACTGCGTTTTCCAATTCGTGCCCGAAAAGCGCGGGCGCGAAAAAAATGCTCGAAAAAAATTCCACGTTCGCAGGAAGGCAATGGCTCTTTTGCAAGATAAAAATGCTCGACACGAAAATCGCCGAAAGTTTCGCCTTGATGCGCGACTGCGTTCTCGGCGCGAATTTCGACGACAAAAAGCGCGTGGCGACTTTGGCGCAGGAAATGCTGAACGAGCTTGAAAGCTCGGTTTTGCCGGCGGGACATTTGGTGGCGTCTTCTCGCGCCGAATGTCGCTCAAGCCGTGAAAGCGCGATCGAAGAAATTTGGGGCGGGCTTTGCCAGATTTTCACGCTTCGGAAAATTTGCGCCGATATTGACGGCACGATTCAAAAGATGAAATTCATCGCGAAAAAAGTTTTCGCTTCCGGCGCGTTGCTTCACGTTTGCGCGGACGAGGCTACGCTTCCGTTCGCTTTGGACGCGGTGAAAAAATTCGCGTTGGAATTGAGTCTGAAATCTCCCGAAAAAAAATTCAAGTCTTCGGATTCGCAATTCTTCGAACTCACGGACATCGGGAATGTGAACTCCGCGAACGACGAGGCTGTGTTCGCGCATTCCATGGTGGGATTTTGCGCGCTCAATTTTCGCGCTTCAAAATACGGAACTCGCGAGGCGGTGGCGGAAAAAGTTTTGGCGCACATTCTCACGAGTGGCGCGCTTTGGCAAAAGCTTCGCATGGAAGGCGGAGCCTATGGCGCGTTCGCCACGAGCGACAGCATAGACGAGACTTTCACGCTTTGCACTTACCGCGATCCGAATCCGCAGAAAAGCCTTGACGCGCTCGCAGAATGCCTTGAGGAAATCGCGCGGACGCAGTTTGATTTCGAGAGCGTGGAAAAAGCAGTCACTGGAACTTACAGCGGCGAAATCCAGCCGAAGACTCCTTCGGGAAGGGGAACGGCTGCATTTTTGCGGCAGCTTTATTTGCTCGACAATTCCGAAAAATTGGAGCAGATTCGGATTTTAAAGACAATTACATCGGACGACATTTGCTCTGCCGCCAAAAGGCTTTTGCGCTCGATGCGGCAAAAATCGAAGCGCGTAGTTATTTTGCAAAAAAATGAAAAATGCTCTAGCAATTTTCAGAAAATTGATATATAATTTCAAAGTAGGAAATTTTTTTGTGGTGGGGAAAATATGGACAAAAAACTTGCAAAATGCATAGAATTTATGCGCATGCTTCTTTCCGACATACAAGGCGCACCCTTTTTGGGCAACGATTTTTCGCAAGAACTCTACACGATTTGGTACGAGCACGCTCAGCGCGATGCCGCAAGCGCCTATGAATTTCTTGATGAAAATTTCTCGGATCAGGATAAAATCACGAGCGCGCTTGACAAACTCTTGGGGTGAGGCAAATTGCGCGCGTTTTTTGTAAACAAGATTTCCTTTTTTTCCGATAATGTTGTTATAGAAAAAAGGGTGGTGCGGCAATGTCCGTTTCGAAAAAGGCGTTAAAAAGAAACGAATACAAATTAAAAGGCTCTCTGCGAAAATGCGGTTTTGACAGGTGGCGTTATGTTTTCAATGCCGTGAACCGCGCGAGCGGAGACGAGCGCAATTTTTTCATCGAACTTTCTGTTTTGAATCCGGCCGTGAGTCCGCAAGCGACTGTCGTCTACGAATCGCAGGTCGAAAAACTGGGCGAGTCGGATTTGCAGGCCGCTCTTTCCGGCAATTTGGATTCCCAGTCATCTTATTCGCAAACCGTTCCGAGCTATTGTTGCGTTCGCGCGGGAATTTTGGGAGACAGGCCGCGCGCTTTGGCGAAATGTTTTCCGTGTGATGAATTCGTCTTGCAGAAAAACGGCTTTGATGTAAAAGTGGGCGAATGCTTTTTTTCCGACAGTGACCTTTCGGGCTTGCTTACCGTTACGAAAAACGATCTCGTAAAAAATCCTCAGCCGAAAAGCGACGCGGGACGAATGGTTTGGGATTTGAAATACAGGCGCGTTTTCGACACGAAGCCTGTTCCTGCGAAAAACAGCGTCTCCTGGTTCGCCACGGGAATCTACACGGAATTTTCTGGAACGGTAAGTTTTGATGGCGTTGAATATGTAGTTTCGCCGGAAAGCAGTTTTGGCTACACCGACAAAATTTGGGGAAGCGACATTCCGTTTCCGTTCGTGCACATAAGCTGCCCGCGCCTCACGAATGTTTTTACGGGAAGACCGATGCCGGATTCTGGTTTCGCGGTGGAAGGCGAATTCGACGGAAACTGCGCTTCGGCGGCGAAATTCTTGGGCGATGAATATTCGTTCGGCAAAGGAAAAAAAATCAAGAAATTCACTTCGATTTGGAGCTGCGTCCGCACTCCTTCAAATTCGGGAACTGAGGAACTCCATTGGTCGGTGAGCCTCAACAGCAAAAAGTACATCCTTGACATTGACGTTTTTTGCGACGCTTCGGAAATGATTGTCAAGGAATATTGCATGACACGCGGACATGGCGAAGTTTTGCGAGTGCTTGGCGGCGCGAGCGCGATGGGCGAAATCCGCCTTTACAGGCAGAGACGCAAGACGCTCGAGCTGATTCAGCACGCGAAAATTTCCAAGGCGTTCGCGGAATACGGCGAAAAAGACACCTTGGAAAGCTAATTCAATTTGTACCAGTCAATCTTGCGCGTAAGGATCATGAGCGCGGCGACCACCGCGAAAATTCCCACGCTTCCCAGCAAAAGCGCGTAGTCCTCCGCCTGCAAAGTTCCGAACAGGAAAATATAGCAAATGAAATTCACCGCCGCGAAAAAAACGCCGTAAGCGAATTTGTTGAAAATCGCGGCTCCGTAAAAAAGCATCAGGGCCGAAATCGCCGCGCTCGCAATCCAGTATGTCGCGTTGAACGGAATGTGTTCGGAAATCGAAAGCAAAAGAAGGTAGAACACTACGTTCGCGAGTCCGATCAAGGCGTATTGAATCGGGTGGATTTTCACTTTGGAAAAAACTTCGAACACCAAAAGCGCGATGAACGGAATCAGCAAGAACAATATCGAATATTTCGCGCTTCGCATCGCTTTTTGATAGTTGTCCACGCTTTGGAAAAACGACGCGCTCACGCTTTCTCCTTTTACGCCATCGAAATTTTTCGAAGACCATATTTTCGGAAAATCTGTGGAAAGTCCGGGAATGTTCCATTCTGCGCTGAAACCGCTTTCGTTGATTTCGCGTTCGGTGGGAAGCCAGCCGCCGCTGAACTTTGGGGTTTTCCAATTTGAGCGCACGATGAATTTGTTTTCCGCCGCATGCGGAACGAGCGAGATTGATTTTCCTCCCTGGATTTTCGCGGTAATTTCAAATTCAAATCCGCTTTTCGCGCGTTCGCCCAAATCGTAGTAAACAGTTTCGTCGAAAGGACTTTTTATGTTCGGCTCGAAAATAGACTGCCGCAAAATTTCGCCGCCCGCTTTTATTTCGGGGAGGCTCGTCAGGATTTTTTTGTTGGATATTCCCACCAGCAAAATCGCGTCTTCGAATTTCACGAGCTGTTCTTGTCCAGATTTCGAGCGATCTTCCATAATGGAAAGGTAGTCTTCTACGATTTTCGAAAATGCGCCGTTTACATGCACGTCGCAATTGAAAACCGGTATCTCGAAAATTCCGCGCCTGAGCATTTCTGGCTCGATTTCAGTTTGCGCGGTGAAAGTTTCCGGCGTGACGAAAATATAATTTTTTTCGACAACACGTTCTTGTTCTCCGTTCGAATATTTAAAGATTGAAAATGTTTCGTAAGGAATCGCGACAATCACGCCTTGGAGTTCTGGCTGGCCGCCTTTCGGAATGAGAATCGATTCTTCTGAGTCTCTGTGGTAATAAATGCGGTCGTTGATCAGATTCCTGATGAAAATCATCGGGATTTGGAAAATCAAAACCATTATGAAAACTGCGATGCATTTGAAGCCGAACGACGAAAAGAATTCGTTGTTTCTTTTTACAGTCTTTTCATTTTTTTCTTCCATAAAAAATCTCCAATAAAAAATTTAAAAATCAGCCTTGCGGAAATTCCGTGTTGCGGCTCGTTGCGAAAGTTTACCACAAATTCATTCGAATTGCAAGCGTCGCCAAATGCGGTTGTTGCAAATGCGGCGATTTTTGTTGCGTGTCCGCTCATGCGGCTATTTCGTTTCCTTCGCGTCCGCCTTTGACAAAATCTCGGCTTTGTTGTAAAATGTTTTTATGGACGGACTTGAACTTCTTGACAAAGCCATTCGGCGCGTGCCGGATTTTCCAAAAGAGGGAATCCTATTCTACGACATCACGAGCATTCTCGTGAATCCCGAGGCGTTCCGCTTTTGCATCGACAAAATGGTGGAAATTTACAAGGACAAAAAAATCGACGCGGTGGCAGGAATCGAATCGCGCGGATTTTTGTTCGCTTCTCCTTTTGCAGAACGATTGGGAATTCCGCTGATTCTCATTCGGAAAAAAGGAAAACTTCCGGGCGAAACTTATTCGTGCTCATACGCGCTTGAATACGGAACGGCGCAAATCGAGGCGCACAAGGCGGACATTCAGGCTGGAAAAAATTATCTTGTCGTGGACGACCTCATCGCAACGGGCGGAACTTTGGGAGCGGCGAAAAATATCATCGAGCAAGGCGGCGGAATCGTCACGGACTTTTTCGGCGTAATCGGGCTTCCCGATTTGAACTATGAAAAAGCCCTCGCTGGCGACCACGTCACGACGCTGATAAATTATCACGGAGCGTGAGGCGTTCTACGCGCGGGCGATGGCGGAAGCCTTTTTCGCTTCGGCCGTGATTGCGTTCCAGTCGCGCGCGTCGATGAATTCTTTTTTCACGAGCCAGCTTCCGCCCACCGCGAGCACGTTCGGCTTTTTCAGGTAAAACTGTGCGTTTTGCGCGCTTATTCCGCCGGTCGGAATGAATTTGGTTTGCGGGAACGGACCGTGCATCGCGTCCAAAAAATCAGGTCCTCCGAAAAGTTCCGCCGGAAAGAATTTCAGCACTTCGCATCCTTCCAAAACCGCGCGCGCGATTTCCGTGGGAGTGGCAACGCCGGGAATCACTGCGATGCCGCGTTCCTTGCAATAGTCCACGATTTCAATATTTGTTCCAGGGCTTACGATGAATTTCGCGCCGCAAGCGATCGCTTCCTTCGCCTGCGAGATTTCTGTCACAGTGCCCGCTCCCGCAAGGATTTCCGGGCAGTTCGCGCTCACAGCAGAAATCGCCTTGGACGCGGCCGCCGTCCTGTAAGTTATTTCGATGATTTTTATTCCGCCATCGAAAAGCGCGCGTGCGAGCGGCGCGGCGCATTCTTCGTCCGCTATTGTCGTCACAGGAATTATCCTGCTTTTTTCCATAAAATCAAAAACTTCGTTCATGCTTTCATTGTATCACAGTTTTTCGGAAAATGGAAGATGCCGTGCGGAAAAGAAATGCGATGAAAGGATTCGCGGAAAAAATCGGGCGGCGAAAAAGCGAACTCGGAACAATTGGCATTTGCAGGGATTTTCGCACGCGTTTTTCAAACGTCATTTCGCACTTTTTTTGATTTTTACTTGACATTTTTTGCGAAATAATGCATAATTTTCGTAAAATATCATAAAAAGTGCAAGAACCGCATTCAATGCGGTTTGCGGGAGAAAACCGTGGAAGACGATATTCTTACAATTGAAGAGGTTGCCAGCTACCTGCGCGTTTCGGAGCGAACGGTCTATGATTGGGCGCAAAAGGGCGAAATTCCTTCGGGAAAAATCGGCACGGTCTGGCGTTTCAAAAAGTCCGAAATCGAACGCTGGGTGAACGAGCGGCTTTCGCCGAATTCTCGCCTCGCGCCGGCAAACACTGCGATTCAAATAAAGAACATCCTTTCTCCGTCTCGCGTGATTTTCATAAATCAGGCTACGAAGCAAGACGCGCTCACGGAATTGGCGGCGAATTTGGGACAGGCTCCGCAGGTGAAATTCGAAAGGGAATTGCAAAGCGAAATCCTCAAGCGCGAGGAATTGATGTCCACTGCCATTGGGCGCGGCATCGCGATTCCGCACGTGCGCCTTTCGAGCGTCACGGATTTGGTGATGTCGGTGGGAATTTGCAATCCGCCCATCTCCGATTTCCAGCCGCTTGACGGTCTTCCCGTGAACATTTTGATTATGATTGCCGCGGCGTACAACCAGCATTCGTACTATTTGCAGACGCTTTCGTACTTGAGCGGAAAACTGAAAAATAACGAATTGCGCGCTTCGATTTTGGCCGCGAAAACAGAACAGGACGTGTACAAGCTCTTGGTCAGCGAATAATTACGGCAAGTCCACGCTTATCCATTTGCTCGTATCGGAATGCTCCTGCGCGACGAGACCCGGCTCGACATGCGCCGTGGTTTCGCACAAAAGATAATTCGTTCCATCGACGTTGATTTTCGCGCCTTTTTCCGCCAAGTCAAATCCGCAGAGGGCGTGCGAATATTCCATCGAAATGAAAAGCTCGCTTTTTACGCCGTAATGTTCCATGAGGACGCAAAGCAAAAGCGAGCGGCTGTCGCAATCCGAGCCTTTGTCTTGCAAGACGCTCGCAAGGTCGTTGAAGTCGCTCGAATTTTGGTTGCGATTGTACTGGAAATCCTGAACCCAAGCCAAAAGTTTTTTCAGCATTTCGAATTTCGATTGCTTTGCGTTCAATGCGCTTGCGCCGAGCGCGTTGCGGATGTCTTTCGCCGCGTCGTCAAACCGTGAATACGCCTCGCGGAAAATGAGGCGGTAATAACGCTGCCACGCTTCCTTCCAATTTTTCCTTGCGGCGTAAAGCGTAAGCACGCTGAATTCCCGTTCGATTACGAAATTCGCAGAGTCGCTTGCGTCGCTAGGAATTTTCGTGAAAATGTCCTTTCCGTCGATTTTGAACGCGATGTCCTTTTTTTGCTGGTCGGGAAAAGCGTAGCTCGTTATGATGCCGGGCTTCCGCCAGTCGTCGTCTTCGAGCACGATCGAATCGAGCGCGCTTATTATGAACTGCTGGACGTCGTTCGAATTTTTGCTGTCGGCGTAGCAAAGCACAACGATGTCCGCGCCGCTTTTTGGAAGGCTCGCGGAAATTCCCCAGCCGCTTTGAGCGGTCTGATTCCTTGGAATTTGGAACGAAAAGTTCGCGACGGAAACTTGCCGCTCTCGCCACAAAAATCCGTCGATTTCGCCGTCGGCGTTCAGCTTGTTGAGCGCGTCTTCCATCGCAAGGTCGTTGCGCTGAAATTTTCCGCTCGGAAAAATCTTTATCGCGAGGCGCACCTTCATAAAGTCATGTTCGAAAAAATAGGAAAGCCCGTCGTCGGTCGCGTCGGAAAGAAAAAATCCTTCGGGCAAGTCCAGCGTCCATCCGTAATGGCTTCCCGAAAAAAGTTCCGCGCGGGAAGCGGCGCAAAAAATCGCGAGCGAAAGGAATGCCGCGAAAATCTTCTTGGAAAGTTTCATTTTGTCTCCGAAAAGCTCTTTAAAAATCGGAAAATTGCGCTTGCAAAATCCGAATTTATTCTATATCATTTTAACAAAAATGAAAAGCGAAAACATACCGATTATCTACGAGGATTCTGAAATTTTCGTCATAAACAAAAGGCAGGGGCTTGCGGTGCAGGGCGGCGCGGGCGTTTCTCACAGCGTGGATTCCGACCTCGCCGCGCAGGTGGGGCAGAAAATTTATCTCGTCCACCGCCTAGACAAGGAGACTTCGGGACTTTTGGTCTGCGCGAAAGATCCCCGCGCCGCCGCGAAGTGGACGCGCATTCTGGGCGAAAAATCCGCCGAAAAGGAATACAAGGCTTTGTGTTTTGGAGCGATGAAAAATCCGCGCGGAAAAATTTGTTCCGACATCGTGGAACACGGCGTGAAAAAACGCGCCGAGACTTTTTACGAGACTGAAAAGGTTTTTGAAATTCCGTGGGAATACGCGGGCGAGAATCTTGAAAACCGCGACGGGAAAAATACGGAATCGAAAGTCCCTGACGGCGGTTTTCCCCGAAAAATTTCGCTTTTGCGTCTGCGCCTCGGCACTGGACGAATGCATCAGCTGCGAATCCATTTGGCGGCGGAGGGCGTTCCGATTTGCGGCGACGACAAGCACGGCGACTTTTCCGCGAACAGGCTTCTCAAAAAAAAGTTCGGGATAAAACGCCTTTGCCTTTGCGCGTTCCGCCTGACGCTGCCGCTTGCGGAAGGCCGGCGCACGTTCGAAATTGAGGCGGAATTTCCGAGCCGCTTGGAGGAAAAAGTCGCATCGGGCTTGTGCTGATTGATTCGACTGGCAACAAAAAATCGCTGGAATCGGTGCTGTTTTATTGCGTAAATGACAGCCGAATGATAAACGACGGAATATCATGGATTGAAAAAAGAAATATGCCGAAATTTCAAAAGCAAACATATAGAAATAATTTAAAAGGGGCTTGGAACAAATGGACGGCTTGATGTCGGAAGAAGATTTTTGGAAACTTGTGGAAGGAAATGGCGATAATTTCTCATTGACCGAAGAACAAATTGAAGAGGCTCATAAAGAGTCCTTGAAANAATTTGAGAAAATCGAAGAAAAAAANATNGCCGCNCGGACATATTCTTTGAGAGCGCAAAAGGAAATATTCATCACATTNTAACGGAGCAATCGCCCGCAAGCAACGNCGCACGTTCGAAATNGAGNCGGAANTTTCAAATTTTTNGANTNTTTCGAATCTTTGAAAATTGCGGACTTGACACTTCGCGGCATTTCATGCTAGTATATTCCCAATGACANATACGGCACGGCTTGAATACNATAAACCGCTCACTCGAAAATCTACGANGGGGGGGGGTATAACNNCCTAGNTTTTTTCGGAAAACAGCAATTCTCATATAAAAGGACGCGCAATGCGAATAAAATTTCACATTGCGCGTNCTTTTTTACGCAAGCCTGTGCTTGCGCCATTCGCTCGCGCTCATTATCGAGTTTTTNCNTGCTCTCACTGCTCGCATTTTGTCGCAGCCNTTTCGTGGCTGNGTCGCAGGGCAAAGCCCTGCTTANCGAGTTTTCCTANGGAAAACTCGCNAGGGTATTTACGAAAACTGCAAAAACTCGCGTTATTTTTTNCCAAAGCCTTTGCAAAATCACAGCTGATAATCGCTCGCTACCCGACAAATACAAATTTGGTGTGAAAAATTCCCTGTCGGGGATTAACAAAGCGCAATCCGAGGCCTCTGACGACTTGCCAGCGTTCAACAAAATGCAATCCNAGACCTCCGATGCCTTGCCAGCGACTAACAAGATGCCGTCGGAGNCCTCCGATACCTTCACAGCGACCAACAAAATGCAATCCGAGACCTCTGANGGCTTCGTAGNGACCAACGAAATGCTTTCCGAGGCCTCCGATGCCTTGCCAGCGACTAACAAGATGCCATCCGAGGTCTCTGACGTGTCCACAACAATCAACAGCATACTTTCCGAGACCTCCGACATAATCTCGTCGCTCTACAAGTTNCCAAAAACTGCGTTTGACGGCGTTTTGTCGCGTAGTGGCGACGCGGCAACAATCAATATTGGCTTCGGCGTGGATTCCGCGTTCGATATCATCACACAAAAATAGGAGTTTCCATGAAAGAAATTCAATCGATTCCGCTAACGAGCATGAACAACGGGGCGCACTTTACGTTCGTCTCGAANATGGCGGAGCGGGCGGAAAAGGACAAGGCGGTCGCGGAAAAATGCGCGGCGCAGGTGAAAGCNTTGCGCGAGGCGGTNANGGNGGANGACGAAAACTTNCANATNNNNGCGAAAAGNCTCNNNACNGACAANATCGNNGCGGCGGACAGGCTTCGCGACCAGCTTTATGCCGGCTACAAAAAGGCGGTGGGCGGCTACNTGAATTTTCCCGTGGAATCGCTTGCTGANGCGGCGAAAGTTTTGCAACAGCACATCAAGGANTACAAGATTGACGTGCAGGCGCANNTGGACAAGGANACNGGNNTGCTNGTCAACTTCATNCAGGACTTGGAGGGCAANTNCAAGCCGAGCAGGTGNANGCNCTTTCGCTCGGCGCGTTCGTGGANAAGCTGAAAGCCGCCAACGAGGAGGTGCGCNNGCTNACNGGGCAGCGCACGGACGAGCGGTCGGCAAAGACGGCGGGCGCGCTCAANGCNGCNCGNANCGCNAGCGACGAGGCATATAGGATGCTCGTCCTGCACGTGAACGCCCACGCGCTNNTTGAGGGCGAGGAAGCCTACGCCGCGTTCATCGACTACGCCAACACNGAGATCGACCACTTCAAGCAGGAAGTNTTGGGCGGNNCAAAGAAGAGCAAGAACGGCAACTGACAAAAAAACGTCCGCACNTNCGGACAAGGAGAAATACATGAAAAAGACAAACATGGCTNGCNNCCTGCATGGCGGCGGNATGCGNGNTCGCGCTCGTCATAGGGTGCAGCAGNGAGACGGAATCTGGCGCGGTGGAGCGCGTCACGCTCAACGCAGANNACGCTCACGCTTTCACCTGGCGCGACAGGAAAACTGACGGCGACGGTGCTGCCCGAAAACGCGGATGACAAGACCGTAACATGGTCGTCGTCCGATACAGAAGTTGCGACGGTGGGCGAGGACGGCACGGTGACGGCGGTCAAGGCAGGCGAGGCGAACATCACCGCACGGGCGGGCGGCAAGGAGGCGGCGTGCGCGGTCACCGTGTGCGCCCACTCCTACAGCGGAGACCGCTGTACGAAGTGCGGATTCCCGAAGCCGGTACTGGAGGACGGCGAGATAGACGACGACGGCGTACTCACGAAATACAATGGAAACGCGGCTAAAGTGAGCATACCCTACGGAGTGACGAGCATCGGGAGCTTCGCGTTCTACAACTGCACGAGCCTCACAGGAGTGACAATCCCCGCAAGCGTGACGAGCATCGGAGGAAGGGCGTTCGCTGACTGCACGGGTCTCACGGACGTGACGATTCCTGAGGGCGTGACGGACATCGGGGCCAGCGCGTTCGATAAATGCACGAGCCTCACGGAGGTGAAGATTCCCGGCAGTGTGACGGACATCGGGAGGTTTGCGTTCTCTTTGTGCAGGAGACTCAAGACCGTGGAGATTTCCGACGGCGTGAAGAGCATCGGGAACAACGCGTTCCGGGGATGCACGAGCCTTGAGAGCGTGACGATACCCGACGGCGTGACGAGCATCGGGGACTACGCGTTCAGCGAGTGCACGAGCCTCGCGAGCGTGACGATTCCCGAGGGCGTGACGAGCATCGGGGACGGCGCGTTTTCTGGGTGCAAGAGCCTTGAGAGCGTGACGATTCCCGAGGGCGTGACGGAAATCGGGCAGTATGCGTTCAGGGGCTGCACGAGCCTCGCGAGCGTGGTCATCCCTGCAAGCGTGACAGAAATCGGGCGGCCGGCGTTCTCCAACTGCACGAACCTTGCGGAGGTGACCTACCTCGGCAAGGAGGAGCAGTGGAACGCAATAGAGGGAATCAATGACAGCGGCCTGTCAGGCAAGACAATAACATTTGCCCCATAACCAAGGAACAACCTTCCCGCGCAAAACCGAACGGCGCGGGAGGACAAAACACAGACGGGGAAGGCGGGAAGCCCTGCCCTATTTTGGAGGAAAAAAATGACATTCATCCTTATCTGCGGAGAGCAGAACTCGGGAAAGACGAGCGTCTGCCATAAGCTGCGCGACATGATCGAGCTGAACGCGAACTTTACGAAATGCAGCTATCCGAGCAGCGCGATGTCGGTCGAGGTGCTCGAGCACTACGAGAAAGGCGGCAGGCACGTCGTGCTGTACTCGCCGTCGGACGACAACGACCGCATAAAGCGGCTTGCCACATACATCGACGACTTCGCCGCGGCAGACGAGACCAAGGACAGGCGACCCGACGTCATCATCACCACGATCCGGGAATCGGGCGTGCCGATGAGCCGCATGCTCGCGCTGCTCGAGGCAATCGCAAACAACACGCAGAACCTTGAGAGCCACTTCGAGCAGCACATCGCGACCGTCACGTCGTTCGCCCCCACGGCCATCAAGACCCACGCGTTCGTGCTGCATTTGGAGCGGGATACCGGCAAGGATGCGGCCGCGCTGGAGCAGTACTGGGACGACAACGCGGACAAAGCAAAATACGCGCTCGACTTCGCCCTCGCACGGCTTGAGGCGTAAAGATTCCTGCAAGCGGGCGGCGCGGGAAGCCACCCCAAGGAGAAGCAGAAATGCCCACGAAAGAAGAGATAGAAGTCTTTGACCAAATGCAGCATTGCATGCTCGAAATAAAGAAGCGTCGCAGAGGAGAGTCCGTGCGGCATCGCATTTGAGCAGGACGGGCGGACCTACCGCATAAAAAGCGAGTCCCCGCGGAGCGTGAGGGTGACGCTCGCCGTGCCGCCCGGCACTTTGTCCGGGCTGTTCACCAGGGAGATTGACGTTGACGGCTACTGGAATTTCAACCTTGCTGACGTGGACAAGAACAAAGGAGCGGGGCAATGTTCCTTTGTTCTTGTTCCCGAGAATGCTGACAAACTGAAGGATTATTTGGACAAGTTGGCTGAAAACAACAAGTCTTGAAATATGCAGTTGCTTGAGCAGTCAACACGCTGTTTGAGCAATCAACGAAGTGTTTGAGCAGGTCGCGCAAGCGACCGTGTCGAATATCACTTCCGCCATTCCCCAAACAATTGACACTTTTTGCCCTATGCTTTACAATAATATTTGTCTAACTTTTTTGAGGGGTGGTCATGAAAAATTTCTGCGTTGTTTTTTTATGCGCGGCGTTTGTTTTCGCGCTCGCGTCTTGCACGAAGTCGAACAAGACGATAATCCGAATGCAGCATTTGGAAGAAGGCGTTTCAAGTCCCACGACGATTGACGAGCTTAAGGACGCTATCAGAAAATACGAGGAGCGCGTCGCCGACATTCAGCTGGCGCAAAGCCAAATCGGAATTTGGTACAAGATTCTCGCCACGCGCTATTTGGACAAGAAAATGTACGGCGAGGCTCTCAAGACTTTTGAAAAGGCTTTGGAATTCTATCCGCAAAATCAGAATCTGTATTATTACGTCGGGCTTTGTGCGGGATATATGTCGCATGCGGCGATGGATTTTGACGCGAACGGAAGTTCCGAAAAGCGGATGAATTATCTGCGCCTTTCCGAGGACGCGTATAAACGCGCGATTGAAATTGAGCCGCGATACGCGCGCGCGCTTTACGGGCTTTCGGTTTTGTATGTGTTCGAATTGGGCGAGGACGAAAAAGCCGTTCCGCTTTTGGAAAGGCTTCTCACGATCGAAACGAAAAACATCGACGCGATGTTCGTGCTTGCTCGCGCCTATTATGTTACGTATCAATTCGACAAGGCCGTGGCGATGTACGACCAAATAATTTCCTTGACAAAATCCAAGGAGCGCAAGGCGGAGGCTGAGGCGAACAGGCAGACCGTTTTGGACGCAAGCTATGCAAACTGAAAGGCTTTTGCTGAAAATCGCGCTTTCGACGATTTATTCTCTTTCGTTGAAAGAAAAAATAAATTTGGCGAAAACTCTTGACAATTTGCACGACCTTGCGTTACATTCTTCTATAGAAACAATCGAGGCGAAAATCGGACGACCGCTTTTGGCGAAGTCTTGGAATCCCGAGGAAAACGCGAGGCTTGCGAAGGCGGCTTTTTCGCGAATGGACAAGCTTGGAATTTCGTGCGTGTTTTTCGATGAAAAAGAATTTCCTTCGATGCTTCGCGAAATAAACGATCCGCCTTACGCGCTTTTTTTTCGGGGCGACTTGAAAATTTTGGAAGGAAATTGCGTGAGCGTCGTGGGCACGCGGAAGATTACGGGCGGCGCGAAAATTGCCGCGCACGATTTTTCCTACGACGCGGCGTCGGACGGAACGACTGTGGTTTCGGGACTCGCGCTCGGAGTGGACGGCGAGGCGCATCGCGGCGCACTCGACGCTTTTTTTGACGGAAAGACTTCCGTGGCGAAAACTGCTGCGGTTTTGGCAGGCGGCGTGGACAATATTTATCCTGTCCGCCACAAAAAAATCGCGGCGCAGATTCTCAAAAACGGAGGCTGCATTTTGAGCGAAAGTGCGCCTGGGATTCCTTCCGAAAAATGGCGTTTCGTTCAGCGCAATAGAATTTGCGCAGGGCTTTCGCGGGCGACGCTCGTGATTCAGGCTCCTCCGGGAAGCGGCTCGCTCATCACGGCGGACTTCGCGCTCGGCTACAATCGCGAGCTTTTGTTTCACGAGGCTTGCTTTTCGGACGAGGCGAACGCGATTTCAAAAATGGTGCGCGCGAACCTTGCTGGAAAGGAAGGAAGCGCGGCTCGAAAAAAAATCGAAGCGAATTGCGAGCGTTATGTGAGCGATGGAGCTGAGATTGTAAAAAGTTATAAAGATTTTTGCGAAAAAATTTCATCAGTCCCCGGAATGAAAAATTCGGATGCGACTAGAGAATTGTTTTAGAAGAGGTTTTCGATTATGGCAGAAACTGCGGCAAAAAAGAAAAGCGAAAAAAAATCCGCGAAAAAAACGCCTCAGACTTTGGTGATTGTGGAGTCTCCTGCGAAGGCGCACACTATAGAAAAATATTTGGGGGTCGGCTACACGGTCAAGGCTTCGATGGGGCATTTGATTGACTTGCCGAAATCAAGAATCGCGATTGACACCGAAAACAATTTCGAGCCGGAATACATCACCGTGCGCGGAAAGGCGAAACTTTTGAAGGAGCTTCAAAAGGACGCGAAAAAATCTTCGCTCGTGCTGCTGGCTTCGGATAACGACCGCGAGGGGGAGGCCATAGCGTGGCACTTGAATCGCGCTTTGAAAGAAAAAACCGAAGCTCCGATTCGCAGAATTGTGTTCAATGAAATCACGCCGATCGCGATAAAAGAAGCCGTCCAGCATCCCGGCGAGATCATCGAAAGCAAGGTGAACGCGCAGAAAGCGCGGCGCATTTTGGATCGTCTCGTCGGCTACAACTTGAGTCCGCTTTTGTGGGCGAAAGTCAAAAACGGATTGAGCGCGGGGCGCGTCCAGTCGGTGGCGTTGCGATTGATTTGCGAGCGCGAAGTGGAAGTGGAAAATTTTCTGCCCGAAGAATATTGGTCGCTTGCGGCGGATTTTTCCAAAGGCAAGACGACATTCACCGCGCAGCTCGTTTCGTACAAAGGCGAAAAGCCCGATTTGAAAAGCGAATCTCAAGTGAATGAAATCATCGAGCAGATAAAAAACGCCGAATGCAAGGTGGGCGCGATAAAATTCACGGATAAAGTTGTGCGCCCAAAGCCGCCTTTCACTACGTCGAAATTGCAACAGGCTGCGGCAAACCGTTTGGGCTTCACTTCGCGAAAGACGATGCAGATTGCCCAGCAGCTTTATGAAGGCGTGAACATCGGCGAAAACCGCGTCGGTCTCATCACTTACATGCGAACGGACTCTGTTCGAATTTCGCAGACGGCTCTTGCGGAAATCCGCGAATGGATTGGAAAAAATCATCCCGAGGATTTGCCGCCTGAGGCAATCGAATATTCTGTGGGAAAAGGAGCGCAGGACGCGCACGAAGGAATCCGTCCCACTTATGTTTCGTACACGCCCGATAGCGTGAAGGAATTCCTCACGCGCGACCAGCTCAGGCTTTACACGATAATTTGGGAAAGGCTCGTTTCAAGCCAAATGAACAACGCGAAGACTCGCACGACGAGCGCGGAAATCATTGCGGGCGACGCGGTGTTCCGAGTGAGCGCGAGCAAAATCGTTGAAAAAGGTTTTTACAAAGTTATTCACTTGCTTTCTTCGAAAGAGGAGACGAGCGGAAATCTTCCCGCGCTCAAAGAAGGCGAAAAAATTGCCAGCGGAAAATTTTATCCCGAGCAGCATTTCACCCAAGGTCCTGCGCGTTACACCGACGCTTCAATCGTCAAAACTTTGGAAGAGCGCGGAATCGGGCGGCCTTCCACTTACGCGCCGATAATTTCCGTGCTTCTCGATCGTTACTACGTGACGCGCTCGAACAAGCAGCTTGTTCCCACTCAGCTCGGAAAGATGATTTCCAAAATTCTCGTGGAATCTTTCCCCGATGTCATAAACGAAAGTTTTACCGCGCAAGTTGAAAACGACTTGGACAAAGTTGAGCAGGACAATTTGGTTTGGACAGACATGATCGGCGGATTCTACGCGCCGTTCAAAAAGCATGTTGAAGAAGTTTCTGAAACTACGAAAAGCGTCAAAGGATTTTTGGATGAAGAAACCGACAAGATTTGCGACAAGTGCGGAAAGCCGATGATAAAAAAACTCGGACGCTTTGGATTCTTCCTCGCGTGCTCGGGCTTCCCCGAATGCCACAACACGAAATCAGTTCCGCTCGCAAAATGCCCGATGCCGAATTGTTCCGGCGAAATCGTCGCGCGAAAGACAAAAGGACGCGGAAAGGAATTCTACGGATGCACGAATTATCCGGAATGCACGTTCATCAGCCATTTCAAGCCGATCGATCAATATTGCCCGAAATGCGGATGGTTTTTGGTGGAAAAATATGACAAGAAAAACGGCGCGTACAAAAGCTGCATAAATCCGGATTGCGACTATTTGCATTCGGCAGAAGACGCGGAAAAAGATGCCGCGCCGCTTGCCGCCGAGGAAAAAATTTAGTTTATGACGCTTGAACAAATCGTGCAAGAAGTTTTGGTTTATCTTTCCTCGGTGCGCGGCTACAGCGAAAATACGATTACTGCGTATTCCGAGGATTATGAAAAATTGAAAGATTTTCTTGGCGCGGAAACTGAAATCCAAAAAGTGACTCTGCGCGATTTGCGGTTTTGCGTGGGAAGCCTTTCCGCGCAAAAAAAGGCCGTCGCTTCGATAAATCGTTTCATCGCTTCTTGCAAAACTTTGTTCGCGTATTGCAGGAAATTTCAGCATGTCCAAATCAATCCTGCGCTGGAATTGAAGTCGCTGAAAATGCCGAAACATCTGCCGCCTTTTATGACGATAGCGGAAGTTGACGCGCTTTGCGCGGTTCCGGAAAAAAAGGATCTTCTTTGGGCGGCACGGGACAAGGCGATTTTCGAAATGCTTTATTCTTCGGGCTGCCGCGTGGCGGAACTTGCTTCGCTCAAGATTGGCGATTTTTCCGACGGATTTTCACGCGCGGTGGTGACGGGAAAGGGCAAAAAAGACAGGTACGTTTTTTTTGAGGACGAGGCGCTTTGCGCGCTCAAAGAATATTTGTCCGAACGCGACGCTTTGCTTTTGCGCTTGAAAAAAAGCGAGGATAAAATGTCGCGCGCGCAAAATGCTTTGTTCATAAATCAAAGCGGCAATGCGCTTTCTACGCGCGGAATCCGCTGGATTGTGGAGCGATATTCGGGCGTGGAGGGAACGAAGCGACACATTTCGCCGCACGCTTTTCGGCACACTTTCGCCACGGCGATGTTGGGAAATGGCGCGGACGTTCGCGTGGTGCAGGAAATGCTCGGGCATTCAAGCATTTCCACGACGCAGCGTTACACGCACATAACGACGCAGCAGTTGATTGACGTGTATAGGAATTCTTTTCCACATGCGAGGTAACCAAAGTGCATCCTGCACTTTGGTTTTATAGAATGGTGCGCTCACGCGCACGGCATTACTCGCGGCTTCCGTGCCGCGACACATGCGATATAGTCAAAGCGTGGCGTTTTTGAAAATTGACATTTTGAAATTGGATTTTTGAATGGGAGAAAAAATGAAAATACGAAGCACTACGGTTGTCGCCGTAAAAAGGAACGGTCATGTCGCGATGGCGGGCGATGGCCAAGTCACCGCCGGAAACACTATCGCCAAAGGCAACGCTCGCAAAGTCCGGAAAATTTATGACGGAAAAGTTTTGACGGGATTCGCGGGAAGCGTCGCCGACGCTTTCACTTTGCTCGACAAATTCGAAGGCAAGCTCAAAGAATGCAACGGCGACATTCTTCGCGCTTCCGTGGAACTTGCGAAAATGTGGCGCACCGAACGTTCGCTGCAAAAACTTGAAGCGCAGCTTCTCGTGGCGGATTCGAGCAAAATCCTTTTGATTTCAGGCGACGGAAATGTCATTGAGCCTGAAAGCGACGTGATGGCAATCGGCTCGGGCGGAAACTACGCGTTCGCGGCCGCGCTCGCTTTTATGGAATCGTCGCAGCTTTCGGCGAAGGAAATCGCGCTAAAAAGCATGGACATCGCTTCGAAAATTTGCATTTACACGAATGCGAATTTCGTGCTCGAAGAAATTTAAAAACTTTTCTATGGAGAAAAATTATGGAAGAAAAATCAATCGTGCAAAGTGAGAATTCGCTTTCTGCGGAAACGAAAAAAAATAATCAAATCGACTTGACGCCAAAGCAAATCGTCGAGCGGCTTGACAACTACATCATCGGGCAGAAAAACGCCAAGCGTTCCGTGGCGATCGCGCTTCGAAATCGCGTGCGCCGCCTGAAACTTTCGGAAGAGATGCGCGATGAAGTCGCTCCGAAAAACATTTTGATGATTGGACCTACGGGCGTTGGTAAAACTGAAATCGCGCGAAGACTCGCGAAACTTTGCGGCGCGCCTTTCATTAAAGTTGAGGCGACGAAATATTCCGAAATCGGCTATGTCGGGCGCGACGTGGAATCGATGATTCGCGACTTGATGGCGGTTTCGTTCAACATCGTCAAAGCCGAAATGGAAGAATCGATGCGCGGCGCGGCGAAGGAAAAAGTGGAAGAGCGGCTTTTGGATTTGCTTTTGCCGGGAAGCGGAAAAAAGGAAAAGCGCGAGGGCGGCGTTTTGGGAAATATTTTCGGAATCAAGCCCAAGGGCGAAAATGAAACGCCTGTGGAAAATCCGAGTGCTGACGAAAACGAAAAGAACGAGGAAATGAAATCCACGCGGGAAAAATTCCGCCAAATGCTTCGCGAAGGAAAGCTCGAAAATCGCGAAGTGGAACTCACCGTGACGGCAGGACCTAAGCCTTCGACGGGAATCGGATTTTTTTCGGGCGGCAACATGGACGACATCGAAAGCGCGATGCAAAGCATTCAGTCGATGATGAGCGGAAAAAGCCGAAAGCAGCGGACGGTCACGATCGCCGAGGCTCGCAACATCATCACCGAAGAAATCCTTGACAGCATGGTCGATGCCGACAAAGCCGCGGAAGTCGCGAAGGAGCGCGTGGAGCAAAGCGGAATCGTTTTCATCGACGAAATCGACAAGATTGCGGTGCACGGCGAAACTCACGGGCAGTCCGTTTCGCGCGAAGGCGTTCAGCGCGACATTCTTCCGATTGTGGAAGGAAGCCACGTGAACACGCGCTTTGGCGTGGTGGACACGAAGCACATTCTTTTCATCGCGGCGGGCGCGTTCAGCCTTTCAAAGCCGAGCGACTTGATTCCCGAATTGCAGGGAAGATTTCCTTTGCGCGTGGAATTGGATTCGCTTCACAAAGATGATTTCCGCAGAATTTTGCTCGAGCCGAAAAACGCCTTGGTAAAGCAGTACAAGGCTTTGCTTGCCACCGAAGGCGTTTCAATAGAATTCGCCGATGACGCGATCGACAGGATGACGACGATTGCCGAGGACGTGAACGCCAAGGCGGAAAACATCGGAGCGCGCAGGCTTCACACGATCATGGAAAAATTGCTCGAAGAAATTTCGTTCGAAGCCGACGAGCACAAGGGCGAGACAATTACGATTGACGCTTCCTACGTTGACGAAAAATTGAAGGACATCAGCAGCAACGAGGATCTTTCGCGATATATTTTGTAGATTGTCGCATCGCAGGGCTTGCGCCCTGCTTACGAGTTTTCGCTTGTTCGCAAGGCTCGCATTTTTGCGAGCAACAAGCGCAAAAACTCGCCGACGCGAGAGGTGGAGTTAAAAAATGATTTTCAAGGTCGCCGACGCGAGAGGTGGACGTTAAAAATGATTTTCAAGCCCGCCGACGCGGGTAGTGGACATTAAAAATCATTTTCAACACTGCCGAGTCGCAGTGCTTAACGAGTTTTGTCTTGCTCGCGTCGCTCGCATTTTTGTCTGCTGCGAGATACGCCAACGCTCCGCTGCGAATGCGTCGGGGTTTGCCGATGTTTTCACGATGACGAAAAATTATTGCATTTTTTCCCGATTCGTGGTAAACTGTTTTATATTTTTTATCGAGGTGTTTTATGTCTTATGCCGTAAGCGCGTTTTTGGGAAGCCACGGGTTCGTCGAACATGCAGATGTCGCGTCCGTCGCCGATTCGATTCTTTTTGATATGGACGAGGGCTTGCACAGGCGCAAGTCCGACCAAGATATGATCCGCACTTGGCTTTCCAAGCCCGAAAAGACTTGCGTGAACAAAAGCGTCATCGTGATTGACGCGGGCGGAACGAATTTCCGTTCTTGCCTCGTGACGTTCGACGGCGAGGGAAAGGGCGAAATCAGTTTCATGGAAAAGACCCGGATGCCGGGCGTGGAGCGCGAGCTAGGGCGCAAGGAATTTTTCGACCAAATTGCTTCGAATTTGGAGCATCTCAAGGACAAGGCGGACTGCATCGGATTTTGCTTTTCGTATCCAATGGAAATCACCGAGGACGGCGACGGAATTTTGCTTGGCTTTTCGAAGGAAGTGAAGGCGCCGGAAGTCGTGGGAAGCCACATCGGAAAATGCCTTTCGGACGCGCTTGTGGAGCACGGCTGGAAACGCCCGAAGCGGATCGCTCTTTTGAACGACACTGAGGCCGCGCTTTTGGCGGGAGTTTTTTCTTCTGCGGGCGGAAAAAAATATTCGAGCTATGTCGGATTCATATTGGGAACGGGAATGAACGCCGCCTACATTCAGGGCGCGTCGAGCGAAATCGGGATCGAAAAATCCGAAATCATCGTCTGCGAAGTAGGGAAGTTCTGCAAGATTCCGCGCAGCTCGTTCGACATTGAATTCGACAAAAACAGCGCGAA
Organism: Treponema sp.; assembly: GCA_014804005.1. GTDB lineage: Bacteria > Spirochaetota > Spirochaetia > Treponematales > Treponemataceae > Treponema_D. Next base: position 24,761 of record JAAVAP010000013.1, read on the forward strand.
GCCCGGAACTTTCTTCATGGAAAAATCTTCGTCGGGCGCGTATTTGGGGCCGATTTCGTTTTACGCTTTGCAGGCGGCGGCGCGAGACGGACTTTTCAGCAAAAATTTGGCGGAAAAAATCCTCGAAATGAAAAATCTCACTCTGATTGAGCTTGACACGTTCTTGCACACGCCGTACAACACGAATTCCACATTGGGCGCGATGCTCGCGGAAAACGGCTCGGCGCAGGATTACGAGCGCGTTTTCGAAATTTTGGACGCGATCGTGGAACGCTCGGCGCGGCATGCGGCGGCGATTCTCGTGGCGAACGTCGTAAAAAGCGGAGAGGGCAAAGATCCCACGAAGCCCGTCTGCATCGTCTGCAACGGAACGACGTATTACAAGACGCACAAAATCGCATTGCGCGTTCAAAGTTACCTCGAGGAAATCCTTTCGAAGCAGCGCGGACTTTATTGGGAAACCGTCTGCGTGGAAAACGACATAACGATGGGCACGGCGATAGCCGCAATGGTTGAAAAGTAATCGTTAATAGCCGCGCGATTTCTTCCGATATTGAAATTGCTAGGCTATAACTTGAGTTCAGGTGGTGGAAAGTGGCAAAAGGCAGTTCTTTGGGGAAAACCGTAGTTCTTCTCTTTCTTCTGATAATTCTCGTTTTGGGCGGACTTCTGTGGTTCGACTTTTTGGGAGTCATCCGCGTGAAAAATCTTTTTGCGCCCGTCTACAAACTTTTCGGACTTACGCCTCAGACTTCTGCGACTTCCACTTCGTCGAAGCCGCTTTCCGCAGACTTGGACTTGGATCGACTTGCAAAGCAGCGTGAAGCCTTGGACATTTACCGCGAGGAACTTGAAAAGCGCGAGGGCGATTCGAGCCTTGCCGAGGATCAAAATCGAAGGCTCGCCGAAGAAATCGCCGAACGCGAAAAAAATCTCGAAGAACGCGAAAAAACATTCAACAATCTCGTAAAAATGTACGATGATAGAAATGTAAACATCGAACAAATTGCGGCGAACCTTGAAGGAATGCCGCCACGCGCTGCTGTCGATATTCTCGTGGCAATGGACGACCAAATCGTCATCGACGTGCTGCGAAAAGTTACCGAACGAGCGGAGGCATCCGGCACTGCTTCGATGGTGGCATATTGGCTTTCGCTCATGCCCGCAGAACGCGCGGCCCTTGTCCAGCGCAAGATGACGAGCAAGCCCACCGCGATCGAATGAAGCGACTTCCGTAAATCAAGTTTTGCGGATGCCGCAGGACGATGTTTTACGGAGGTTAAATGCTTTCTGTCAACCTTAATTCAGTTCAAGATTTTTCGCAAATTCCTGCGCAAAAGACCGAGCAATCTTTCGCCGCAGAAGGAAATTCATCGAAAGACTTTTTTTCGATGCTCAGCGAAAACTTGAGCAAACTCGGCGAAAAAAAATCTCCCGAAATTGAGACGCAAAATTCCGCCCAAGTTCAGCGCGAAAAATTCCGCGAGGAAAAATCCATAGATTCTTCCGATTCTTCGCCGAAGGAAATTTCCGAAAAGCCTGTTTCTCCTGAAAAAAAATCTTCTGAAACTGACGAAAAAAAACTCGCGCATGACGAAAAGAAAGGCGAAAAAAAACTTGCTTCAAAAAACGAAGATGAAGGCGAAAAAGTTTCGCGCGAAAAAAATCTGAAAACGGACGAAATTTTGCAGGGCGCGGTTTTTGCGAACGCCTGCGATGCGAAAAAAACTTCCGCAAAAAAATCGGAAAATATTGAAGGAAAGAAAATCGCGCGCGCGGAAAACGAAAAAAAATCGCAGAAGAATTCCGGCATTGATTCGGAAAAAGATTTGCGCGCTTCCGCCGAAAATTTTTCGGATTTGGAAAACTTGCGCGTCGGGCTTGCGAAGAAAAATTTTCTTTCCGAAGCGGCATATTCCGCGCGTGAAAACGATTCGCCCAACGAAAATGTCGATGCCGAAATTATTTCCGAACTTCCGATTTCCGCGACGCTTGTCAAAAACGCGGATTCAAAATCTTTCGAGCCTGCTTTGAAAAACGCGAGGGATTTTTCTTCCGAAAATGCGATTTCCGCAAAATTGAAAAAGGAAGCGAAAATCGGCGTAATCGAAGTGAAGGATCTTCGCACGAACGCGGAATCCGCGCAGACGGAAACGAAAGGTTTGAAAAAGGATTTTGTGCGCGCGGTGCAGAATGATTCGCAGGGCGGCGGAATTGAGCTTACGATGGATTTGGCGGCGAACGGCGAAAAGAACATCCTTTCGCTCGATTCTCAAAGCGCGGCCGCCGACGGCTCGAATTTCCAGGCGATGCTCAAAAATCAAATCACGCAGAACGCTGGCGAATTTGTCCGCGCGGGAAACATCGTCCTTCGCGACAATGATTCGGGCACAATCAATTTGGTTTTGCATCCTGAATCTTTGGGCAACGTGAAAATCGGACTTGAGCTTTCGGGAAAGACCGTGATGGGACACATCGTCGTGGCTAGCCGCGAGGCGTTCAACGCATTCGGCGACGGCGCGGACGTCTTGCGCAACGCTTTCATTCAAAGCGGATTCGAGGACGCGAAATTCGACGTGAGTTTTGCCGGAAGCGAAATGCAATTCGCGCAGCAAAATCGCGGCGGACAAGATGACGATTCTTCCATGCGGCAGGGCAAAAAAATTTATGGCGAATTTGTCGAAGAAAACATTTCAGTTGGATTTGAAAATGCCGATAAAAATATAGGCAACGTTTTGTCTTCGAGCAATTCGATAGATGTCGTCGCATAAAGAGGTGAAGATGGAATTCAACGCTACAATGAGTCCTGCCGAAAAACTTCAGGTGAACGCCGAAGTGGACAGGTTCAACAAATTGCAAAACGCGAATGGACGCGCGCCGAGTCAGGAATTGGGCAAGGATGATTTTCTAAAGCTTTTGATGACGCAGATGACGCATCAAGATCCTATGTCGCCAATGGACAACAGCCAGTTCATCGCGCAGATGGCGCAGTTCACTAGCCTTGAACAGATGTACAACATGAGCAACGGCTTTACGAAGATGGCGCAGTTGATGGGAACGAGCGAAGCGGCCGGCACTGTCGGAAAGGTCGTCGAACTTGACATGGGAGACGGTCAAACTGTTACTGGGGTCGTGGACGGATTCACTCGCGGCGAAAAACCGCAAGTCCAAGTGAACGGAAATTTCTACGATATGAATTATGTAAAAGCAGTCTATGCTAATTGATAAACCGAGGGTAGCGATATGATGAGATCACTTTGGTCCGGCGTTTCCGGAATGCAGAATCACCAAACGAAAATGGACGTTGTTGGAAACAACATCGCCAACGTAAACACGAACGGCTTCAAAAAAGGCCGCGCGGATTTTCAGGACATGATAAGCCAGCAGCTTTCGGGCGCGGCGGCTCCCACCACGGAAGTGGGCGGCGTGAATCCGAAAGAAGTCGGACTTGGCGTGCAGACGGCTGCAATTCACACGATTTTCACGCAGGGCAACTTGCAGTCCACCGGAGTTTCCACCGATGTCGCGATTCAAGGCAATGGATTCTTCGTCTTGCAGAACGGCGAAAAAACATACTTCACTCGAAACGGCGCGTTCAGCCTGGACAAGGACGGAACTTTGGTCAATCCTGCGAACGGCTACCGTGTGCAGGGCTGGATGGCTCGCGAATTGAACGGCGAGATGATCGTGCAGACTGCGGCGAGTCCCACCGACTTGACGATTCCTGTCGGCTCGAAAGATCCTGCCAAGGCGACGCTCAACGTGAACTACGCCTGTAACTTGAACAAGAACACGCCCGAAATTCCGCCGGAGGGCGCGACACCCGCCGACATAGCGAAAGGCACTTGGGCGACCGAGCAGAAAATTTATGACAGCTTCGGAAACGAGCACATTTTGAGCATAGCGTTCACGCGAGTTGTGGGCGACCCGAACAGTTGGCGCGCCACGGTTCAAATCGATCCCGAAAACGCCGAGTTCACGCAGACGCGCGTCGGGCTTCAGACAACGGACGGACAGACGAACGAGTTCATCGTGAATTTTGACAACATGGGAACGCTTCGCTCAGTCACGGACAGCGCGGCGGCAGGCTCGAACGAAACAGGCGAAATAATTTTGCAGGCTTCTTTCGCAGTTCCGGACGCGAATCCCGACGAGGACGGAAATCCTTATCGCCAGACGTTCAATATCAATTTGGGCGAAATCGGCTCGATGAGAAACACGGTGACGCAAAGCGCGTCGCAAAGCTCGACAAAGGCGTTCTCGCAGGACGGCTACACGCTCGGCTATTTGGACAATTTCAAAATTGATTCAAGTGGAATCATCACGGGCGTTTATTCGAACGGCACGAACAGAACGATTGGAAAAATCGCGCTCGCTTCGTTCACAAATCAAGGCGGCTTGGAAAAAGCCGGCGACAACACTTACGTCGAGTCGAACAACTCGGGACAGGCGAACATCGGCGAAAGCGGCATCGCGGGCAAAGGAAGCCTTCTTGCCGGCGCGCTCGAAATGTCGAACGTTGACCTTACCGACCAGTTCTCCGAAATGATCGTGACGCAGCGCGGCTTCCAGTCGAACGCGGCGACGATTCGCACGGCGGACACATTGCTTGAAACTGTGATTTCGCTCAAGCGATAATCGAATGAAAATCTAGCAGTGAGTTTTACAAAATAAAATTCGATGGAAAAGGTCGCCTGAAAAAAGGCGGCCTTTTTTGTGTTTCGAATTTTTTGGAAAAAGAATTTTTTTTCCGCCTCAATTTTTTGTTAAAATTCGAAACGCGAATCCTTTATGAATTTTTCGAGGCTTTCCTGCCACTTGGGAATTTTTATTTTCATCGCGGAAATTATTTTTTCCTTGCTCAAAACCGAGTACGCCGGCCGTTCGACTTTTGCGCCGAATTCCTCGGAAGTGCAGGGTTGCAAAACGCATTCGTTTTGGATGCGCCTGTATTTTTTCAGAAGCCGCTGAATCTCAAGCGCGAATCCGTACCATGAAGTTTCGCCTAAATTCGAAAAATTGTAGATGCCGTAGGGAATCGATTTTTTCCTGAAAATATCCGTGCCCGCTTTGTCCGAAATTTTTATGATTTTCAAAATGGCATCCGCCAAATCTGCGGCAAATGTTGGCGTTCCGCGCTGATCGGAAACGACTTCTATTTGCGGCTTTGATTCCATCAATCGAGCCATCGTCGTGACGAAATTCGGGCGGCCGAATCCGTAGAGCCAAGAAGTGCGCAGAATGAAAAATTGCGTCATCGTTTTTTGGATTTCGTCTTCGCCGAGAGATTTCGTGAGGCCATAAATTCCAAGCGGATTTTTCTTTGCGTCCTCGTCGTAAGGATGCGATGACGCGACGTCGAAAACGTAGTCGGTTGAAATGTGGATGAGTTTTGCGCCGCAATCCCTCGCCACTCGCGCGATGTTTTTCACTGCGTCCACGTTGAGGGCGGTGGCGGCGTTCTTTTCTTTTTCGGCTTTTTCCACCGCAGTGTAGCCGGAACAGTTTACGATCCATTCGATTTTCGCGCGCTGTCCTTGGGCTTTGTGGCTCGCCAAATAATTTTGGGTTTCGCATTTTTCGGTAAAATCTTTGAGCGCATTGTAGTCGCGCGCGTCAACGTCGCTTGCCGTGGCGGCGAGCGGAATTTTTTCTTTTTGTGCTGCGTGGCAAACTTCTGCGCCGAGCATTCCTGTAGAACCGATGACCCAAATCATTTTTACAGAATATCACGTTGCGGAAAAAAAATCAACATACTTCGACGCAAGCACGAATCAATACTGGAAATGCTTTTGCATAAAAAAAGCCTTTCGCTTTTGCGAAAGGCTTTGAGCCATGCCGGCTTCGAACCAGCGACCCACAGATTAAGAGTCTGTTGCTCTACCAGCTGAGCTAATGGCCCATAAAAAATTGCATCGTGTCGGCAAGCGAATCACTTTGCTTTGCGTCCGACAGGATTCGAACCTGCTACCACCGGATTCGAAGTCCGGGACTCTATCCAGATGAGCTACGAACGCGAATCGTGGACATTTTTCTTGCGAAAAATCGGGTGCCTGATGGGGATCGAACCCACGACAACCAGATCCACAATCTGGCGCTCTACCGCTGAACTACAGGCACCAAGTTATCGATAAAATTTATTCTATCAGAAAATGCGCGTTTTTGTCAATAGCAAAGCGTGAAAATTTTTGAAAAAAAATCAATGTATCTTGACGCGCGAATCAAGTTGTCCCAACACATGAATCACGTAGAAAGGGCGGACCTCGCAACTGCATTCGTTTCATACAGAATTGCCTCGCGATGGAATGCGTCGTTTGCCAGCGCCACATCCGCGATTTTCATTTTACCACGCCGCCATGATAATGGCATTCGTAGCATTTTTCGTCGTGGAAGAAAATTTCTTCGAAGCCTTGAAACCATTCCATTTCGCCTTGAATTTCGGTTTTGTAAAGAAACTCGCCTGCGGAAAAATGGCGCGGCCCGCGCGGAAACTGTTCCGTGCAGTTTCGCAAAGCGGATTTCAAAAAGTCGCCTGAAAAATTTTCGTTTAAAACTCTTCCCGAATAATTCATCGCCCAAAGAGGCGAGCCGCTTTTCCAAACCGCCTCTTCGCCTGAGAATTTTTCTCCGCCAAGATAAGTGTCGATGTAAAGCCAGCCGTTTTCCTCGAAACGAAAATCGTGCGATTTGGGGCGGCTCGACTCGCATTGGCCAGACGCGGCCGCATAAGTGTTCTTCGCGGCCTTCGTCCTGAAAAGCGCGAGTTCGTGCATTTCGCTTGTTTTTGCGTGAACAAGCTTTTTTTCGCATTCGCTGTTTTTCACGAGATAGTCTATCGAAACGCCGAAAATGCGGCTCAATTCGCAAAGGTTTTGAATGTCGGGGAACGCCTGCGCGCTTTCCCATCTTGCCACCGCTTGGCGCGAAATCCCGAGTGCTTGTGAAAGTTCTTCTTGCGTAATTTTGTGCTGCGCTCTCAATGTTTTTAGTTTTTCGTTGAAATTCATTTTTTCTCCTGTCTTTAATTAAAATTGCAACGTGAATTTTCAAAAACATTTTAGCATTTTTCTTTTTGAAATGAAATCACCCATAAGTTGCGATTTTGCAATTTTTTGGTTGCGCGATGAGGAACATAAATTTTCGCTACCTTTGGAAATAGCTTCTGCACCGTTTCGCTTCCGTAAGGGGCTTCAAAAAAATAGAAATTTTTCCTAAACAATTTTTCTGCGATTCCGATAATCTAAATGAATAATTGTAGGCGGAGGTCTTCTATGGCAAGTGGCGAACTCGCCGCGCTTTTGGAGCAGGAAATCGCGCTCGTGGAAAAAATCCTTGAATGCCAGGCGAGCGTGTATTCCACGGTGAAGGAAAAAAATTGGGTGAATCTCGAGCGCGACATCGATTGCCTGAACGAACTTTCGTCGCAGTTTTCCGCGATGGAAGCAAAGCGCGATTCTTTGATCGCGAAGCAGGGCGAAGAAGGCGAAGATTCCCGCGAACTTTTGGCGAAGTTGCGTTCGCGCCTTTTGAAATCGAAGGTGCAGAATTTCGCGCTGAACACTTACATCGAGACGATGCAGAATTTCGTGCGAGGCGTTTTGGAAAACGCTGTTCCGCAAAGGCGCAACGTTTTGTATTCGCGCGAAGGAAAGATTCTCAAGCCCGAGCCGCAGAGCGTCGTGCTCAATAAGATTTTGTAGGAGGAAACTATGTCAACATTTTCAGGAATAGAAATCGGAAAGCGCAGTTTGAACGCGCACCAAAGCTCGATCACGACTGCGGGTCACAACATCACCAACGCGAACACAGAAGGCTATTCGCGCCAGCGCGTCCAGCTCCGCGCGTTTGATCCGATTTATCGCCCCGACCTTTCACGGGCGGAAGTTCCCGGACAGATAGGGCAGGGAATGGAAGCGCAGAGCATAAAGCGCGTTCGTGACGAAATGCTCGACCAGCGAATCGTGGAGCAGAGCAATCAGGAAACGTATTGGGAAACGCGCAGCAAATATTACATGATGCTCGAGCAGATTTACAACGAGCCGGACGACGTTTCGATCCGCACAACGATGGACAAATTTTGGGAATCATGGCAGGAACTTTCGCTTTATCCTGAAAGTCAGGCGCATCGTGAGGCGGTGGTTTCTCGCGGACAGTCCCTCGTCAATTCGATTCAAAATCGCGACAAGGCTTTGACTGGAATCGGAAATCTTTTGAACAGCGACATCGAGTCGAACGTGGCACAGCTCAACGATTACGCGAATCAAATCGCGGCTCTTTCAAAAGAAATCATTCGCTCCAAGGCGATGGGCGACAATCCGAATGACTTGATGGACAGGCGCGACTTGCTCGTGGAAAAACTTTCGAAGATTGCGAACATCACGAGCGACCAGCGCGACAGCGACGAATTCATGGTTCACCTTGAAGGCCACATTTTGGTGCAAGGCGGAATTGCGCGCCAGTTCGACGTGGAAAGCGTCGTGGACAACAACGGCTACAGCCGCGTGGTTTGGGCGGACACTCGAAACGAGGCGGTCGTGAAGGGCGGCTCGCTCGGCGCGTTGATCGAACTTCGCGATGTCGATGTTCGCAACGAAATCCAGTCGCTCAACACGATGACGATGAATTTCGCGGACTTGGTGAACGACGTGCACCGCAATTCTGTGGGCGCGAACAACACGACAGGGCTTGACTTTTTTGTGCAGCGTCCGTTTGTGGAAAACACCAACGGCAACTACGATTCGAACGGAGACGGCGTTGAAGACCGAACTTACGCATTCCGTTTTACTGGAACGAATTCGCTCGACGCGCAGGAACAAATCGGAATTGCGGGCGTGATGACGCTTTCAGGTCATGCGGGAAATATCCAAGTTCCGTATTATCCCACGGATCGCGTTGAAGATGTCATCAACAGGATAAACGATTCGAACGGCGAAGTGAAGGCGTATCTTGACCGCAACAATAATTTGGTGCTCAAGGCAACGGCCGCGCAGGAAATCGAAAATCCTGATTTCGTGATTCGCCATGTCGAAGACTCGGGATATTTCCTTGCGGGATATTCCGGAATCTTGCGGGGAACTGGCGCGGAAAATGCCTACGATTTCGGAACTGCGAACGCGGTGAATGCGCTCCGAGGAATGGACGGGGAGGGCGCGCGCGCGCAATTCGCCGTCGCTCCATATACGAATCCTTCGACTTATGTTGACATAAACGCCGCGATTCGAAACGACGTTATGAGCGTCGCCTCCGCTTATGCCGACCACAGTGGCCGCGCAGTGAATGGAGACGGCCGCGCCGCCACGGAAATCGCTTCGATTCGCAACACGAAAGTGATGATCGGACGGGAACGCACGCTCGACGATTACTTTGCCGACACGGTTACGAACGTCGGGCTTATGGGCGAGCAGGCGGAAACGAACATGCTCAGCCAAAACGCCGTGATGGACGACTTGCGCGGATTGCGCGATTCCATCAGCGGAGTGAACATCGACGAGGAGCTTGCGGATATCATGAAATTCCAGCACGGCTACAACGCCGCCGCGAAATTCATCAGCGTGTTCGACTCGCTCATTGATACGGTTATAAATCGACTTGGCGTGTGATGATTTTTCATCGCGCGGATTTGCAAAATGAAAATATAATGGGAGAAAAAAATATGAGAAGAATAAGTTCTGGAATGAATGACACTGACGTTCAGTCGCGACTTCGCATTCAGGAATTCAAACTGAACAAGGCGAACAACCAGCTCGGAAGCCAGCGTCGTATCCAAGAATTGCGCGACGATCCGATCGCAGCGGGACACTTGGTGCGCTACCAGTCGTTTGAGGGGCGCATAAAGCAGTTCGAGGCGAACGCGCAAACTTTGACAGAACGCTTTACCGTTCGCGAAGGCTACATCAACGATTCTCTCCAAATCATGCATCGAATCCGCGAGCTTGCCGTCCAAGGCGCGCACGGAACTTACACCGCCGAAGACTTGCACAACATGGCTGGCGAAGTGGATCAGCTTTTGCGCGAAATAATTCAAAACGCCAACGCGGTTGACCAGGACGGAAACGCGCTTTTCGCAGGCACGAACACGAAGGCCACTGCGTTCGAAGTGGAAATGGGCAACGTCGAAGGCTCGGGCGTTCCGATGATCGCGCAGGTCGTCTACAACGGAAATGTCGGAACGAACAATGTCGAAGTTGACGAAGGCCAATATCTCGAAGTGAACAATTCCGGAAATCGAACGTTCTGGGCGGAAGCGCAGATGTTGACGAGCGGACGGGACGCGACTCAATGGCAGGCGCAGGAAGACGGAATTATTTCGGTTGACGGAAAAGAAATTTCGGTTTCCCGAGGTGACAATGTTTACGCGCTGATTTCGAAAATCAACAATTCGGATGCTGCGGTAAAGGCGAGCCTCGATCCGCTCACGCAGGGAATCCATCTTCAGACGACGGACGCAAGGCAGCTTTGGCTTTCCGACGTGCGCGGAACTGTCCTCACGGATTTGGGCGTGATAAGCGGCGCGGAGCAGCGTCCTCCGTACAACGCTGCTAACAGCGCGCGCGTTTCGGGCGGCTCGCTTTTTGACAGCGTGATTGCCTTGCGCGATGCGATGCTCCGAGGCGACCACGAGGCAATCGGCGGCCGCGTGCTCGGTTCGCTCGATGCGGGAATGTCGAATTTGGTGACGCGGCTTTCCGAAAATGGCTCTAACTACGAGCGCGCAATGCTCAACGTCACTCGCAATTCTCAGACCGCGCTCAATGTCACGAAAATGATTTCCAGCGAAGGCGACCTCGATTTCACCAAGGCTGTGACGGATATGAAGATGCTCGACTATGTGCATCAGGCTTCTCTTTCTGTCGCGGGCAAAATGTATTCGAGCACGCTTTTGAATTACATGCGATAACGGAGTTTGGCGAAAATGGATGTCAAGACGAAATTGGGAACGACGGTTCAAGTTGAAAAGGAAAGTCTTTTGGAATTTCCTGAAGGACTTTTCGGATTCGAAGAATACAAGAATTACGCCATTTTTGAAAGCGAATATTCGCCTTTCATGTGGATGCAGTCGCTTGAAGAAGAACGGCTCGCTTTTCTCATAGTCGATCCATTTGTCGTCGCGCCAGAATACGAGCTTGATGTCGATGACAAGGCTCTTTCCAAAATCGCCGTAACTTCGCCCGCGCAAGTTCACGTCATGGTGATCGTTACGATTCCGTCCGACGGCTCGCCAATCACCGTGAACTTGCAAGGTCCGCTCGTCATAAATCACACGAACCAAAAATGCATGCAGGTGATTTTGAACGGCAACAAGTGGAGCACGAAGTTCGATGTGCTCAAGTCGCTGAAGGCGAGCGAAGAAAAATCCGTCTCCGTCAAAAACGGAGGAAACTGATGCTGATTCTTTCAAGGAAAACCGACGAGAAAATCAAGATCGGCGACGAAATCACAATCACGATAATCGAAGTGCGCGGCGACCAAGTGAAAGTCGGCGTGGAAGCGCCAAAGGACGTGAAAGTTTTCCGCCAGGAAGTTTTCAACGCGATAAAGAACGAAAACAAGTCGGCCGCGGAAATTCCGAGCGCGGAAAACATCGACCGCCTGAAAAAACTTTTGAAAGTTTGAGGCGCGATTTTATTCGTGCGAGCGTTTTCCGCTCGCTGGAATTTTGTAAAAACTCGGCATTGAAAACTGCGACGCTTATTTTGTCGCAGTTTTCAATTCGGCTTCGCTCGCGCGGAAATATTGCGGGCCTTCGTATTCCAAAATGCGAGGCTCATTGTGCGCGATTTTTTCTTCCGCCAAATCAAAAAGACTTTTCAAATTCGCCGTGCCGCCTTTCGCCCAAAGCAGCTTTTTTTCTTGCAGGAAATTTCTTCGCGCGCAGGCTTCCACAAAAGTCTTGGCTTCTCCCGCGACAAAAATTTCTGCGCGGCTTTCTTTTCCAGTTGATTCTTTTTCTTGCGAATTTTTTTCTTGGAAAAATCCTTCCAATTTTTGCGCCAAATCAGAAAGTTCAAAATCGTCGCAGGAAATTATTTCTTTTCCGGAAAAAAACGCCTTCGCAAAAAATTTGTCCTTTCGCGCGTCGATTACGGAAAGAATCGCGCCGCCGAAATCCATGAAAGGCGCGGCATAATAGTCGAGCGAGTTCACGGCATAAATCGGAATTCCGTGCGCGGCTTCGATTGCCTTTAGCGCGGCAAAACCGAGCCGTAATCCCGTAAAAGAGCCGGGACCTGAGCACAAGGCGGTGTAGTCCAGCTCGCTCGGTGCGATTTTCGCTTGCGACAAAACATAGTCGATTGCGGGAAGAAGCTTTTCGCTTTGCCGCATGCCAAGGTCGAGCGTGAGCGAAACCAAGTTTTCGCCTTTTTTTGCCGCCACCGTGATTTTTGAAATCGAAGTGTCCAAAGCGAGCGCGTTCATTGTGCGCCTCCGAAATTTTCGTATGGCCAATTTTCCACGCTGATTTTCCTTGCCGAATGCGCAACGTTTTTCGAGCCTTCGCGCGCTTCGTTTTCAATTTTTATTCTTATCGTGCGCGAAGGAAGTTCTTCGATGATTTTTTCGCTCCATTCAATCACGCAGACTCCGTTTCCGTAAAGCATTTCATCCGCGCCCAAATTCGCAAAATCATCCGCGCCTTGCAAGCGATACACGTCGAAATGATAGAGCGGCATTTTTCCCGCGTATTCCGAGACGATGCAGAAAGTGGGGCTTGTGATTGTGTCGTTCACGCCGAGCGCGCGCGCGATTCCCTTTGTGATCGTGGTTTTTCCGGCGGCGAGATTTCCTTCAAGCGCGATGATGTCGCCCGGACGCAAAAACGCGCCGAGCCGCTCTCCAAGCGCGACGGTCTCTTCCGCCGAAGCGGTGCGGAAAATCATATCGGCAAAGTTCCGTTGTCGTCAATCTTTAGGATGAATTCTTTCAATGCCTTTGTGATGGGAAGCGCAGGATAATTCGGCTGGTTCAAAATGTCAATCTCGATTTCCTTGTTTCCGAACGGTCCCATTTCAATGCAGAATTCAATCGGAGAATCAATGATTTCAGTGGGCAGTTTGAGCGAGGCGATCGCCTTGTAGCGTCTTATGTAATAAATCGCGCCTGGCGCGCGCTCAATGTTTTTTAGTTCAAGTACTTCCATTGGTATTTACCCGCAACGTGTTTTTTCAGTATAATATGTCTTGCAAAAAAAATCAAGTGCCTGGCGCATAATTGTAGACATAGGAGAAAATTTCGTTGCGCTGTTTTCCTGAAATGTCAAGGAAAGAAACGTTCAGCATGAACACGTCATTTTTTTGCCGCATTCCGACTATGAGCCCGCAGCATTGAATTTTTTCGAATCCCGAAATTTTCACTTCTATCCAAATTTTTTGATTGCGCTTGATTGGCAGTTTTGTGGCGAGTTTGCATCCGCCCGGCGAAATGTTCACGAGTTTTCCTTTGTATTTGTTTTCTTTGGGCGAATACGAAATCGAGCCTCTCTTTCCGATGGTCTCGCTCACCGCGCTGAAAGTGCATTCCACTTCGAGCGCGGCTCGTTTGTAAAATCGGCGGCTTTGCATCGATACCGTGTTCGAATGCTGGATGACTATCTGCCTCTTTCCGTCAAGACCTGTCTGGTAGCGCACGACGCGCGTGGAAATGACGTACTTCAATTTTTGCGCCGAATGGTACGCAAGCATTATTTTCGTGAGCGGCTTTGGAGAATATTCTGCCTTTTCGAAATCGTCTGGAATTTCGAGCGTCATATTGTCTTTTTCGCTTTTGACAATTTTCAGCGCGATTCTTCTCGGATCTGCGGAAAATTCCAAGGTTTCGCCAATTGGAATATGATGCGAGGACGAAATCGCCTTTTTCAATGTGATTATGCGCTCCAAATGATTTCGCAGCTTGAACAACGCTTCGAGTTCTTCGTCGGGAACGCCCTTTTTTTGAAGCCGAATGTATTCCGCCTTGAACGTCTTGTCAAGCGCGTCCTTGTCGGACCAGTTGTAAAAAATGTTCTTGGCTTTTTCGCGGCGGCAAATGTTAAAAAGAAGGTTTGCTTCCGCGCGCGAAAGGTTGATTTTTTTCGCAAGCGCCTGAACGTCCCTGAGCGCGGTTGGACGCTGCTTTTGCTTTTCGATGTAGGACGGCGATTTTTTATACTTTTGAATCAGCTTGAAAAGAATCCAAATGACGAAAAAAATTCCTATTATGACCATCGCCCCAAAGAGTACGGTGTAGGGGAGTGGTGATTGCCGCGCCTCGATTGGCGAGCCTGTTCCGGTAAATCCGTCCATTTTACAAATCCTTTACGGCTTCCGCCAAAGCCTTGAGCCGCGGGCTGATTTCATATTCGGCAAGGTCGCCTAAAAGCACCGTGTCGCCGCTTTCCATCGCGCCGTTCAAATCGTTGAATATCGGCGTGAAATCCGCGAAGAATTCCGAAAGGCTTTTTCCATCTACATTGATTTTTCCAAATTTCTCGGGGAATAGCGAAGAAAGTGCCGTGACATGGCAAAAATTGTCAACCACGTCCGCAAGCTGAGTTATGGAGTTTTTCGCCTTTGAATTGCTTCCGCTTTGAAGCAGTGCGGGCAATTCCAAAAGAAGTTCGACTGTCTTGCTGATTTCTTCCGATGATTTTTTGAACGCCTGCGCTACTGAATCCTGCGAGACTGCCGTAAGCTCGATTCGCGTGTCGCCGCGCAATTCCTGCGCCGCAGCCTTGTCGAAATCTTCCGCTTCGATTTTCTTTCCGTCAATTTTGATTGCGATTGTGGCGCAATTGTTTTCCTGCGCAGTCTTTTCGAACGAACGCAAGACTTCGCCCACGGTCTTTTCGCCTTCGAGCGTTATGTCGAGCCGTTCGCCGTTGAGATAAAATTCCATTTTGTCCTCCCATTGAGCTTGTTAAGCCAAACTCGCGCTGTGAAAAGCAACGCGCAAACTTGTTAAGCCAAAATCGTTGCGCCGCTTTTGCGATGCTTTCAACTTATATTCTTCTGAAAATTCAGACTAATTCCTGTTGTTCTGTTGCTGCCGCGTGAAATTCGTGATAGAATCTTGCTGGCTTTCAAGGCTGTTCAACGTGCCTTCCATTTGACCGTATTTGTTGCGCAGGTCGGCTTCCTTTTTATCGAGCTGCGTCTCAAGCCGCGCGATTTTTTTCTGCGTAGCGTCGATTTGCCTGTCGAGGACGCTCGTCTTGCTGGCAAGAATTCCGCCAGTCTGCACATAACTTGTGAGCTGCTTGTCAATAAGAAAGCCGATTCCATCGTCAATTATGAGGTCGCCGTCCGTGTCGTAGCCGAAAATGCGCCGTATGTCTTCAAGATTGTCGCGCAGATTTTCGTCGAGTTTTTTTTCGTCGATTTCAAGGTAGCCGCGCATCTTGCCAGGATTGTAGCCGGAGAAATTCGTGGCGTTCGTGCTTATTCCGATTTGCGAAAGCATCGTAATTGCGGCGTTGTCGGAAAATTTGTATTGCGAGGAAAGAATTTGCTGCATTGAGCCTTTCGCGCTGGAAATCGTAAAATCATTGAAAAAAAGCCCCAGTTTTTTTTCGTAGTCCGCTCGTTCGTCCGCGCTCAAATAGTCAAGCTCGTTTATGATTTCGGGCTTGTTCTGCGAAAGCACGTTCATTTCCGCGACGATTTGATTGTACTTGCCCACGAAATTTATCAGCGCGTTTTTCGCGCTTTCGATGTCTGGCTCAATCGTAATTGTTGCGGTGCGGTCGGTCTTTTGGTTCACATGGAGCGTAACGCCTGGAACAATGTCGTCGATTTTGTTTTCTGGCCGCGTGATCGTGATCCCCTCGTATTTCAGCACAGCGTCGCCAGCCTCGCTCACCGCGTGAATCGGTTCGAAACCCAAATCTTTTTTCGCGTCGAACGCCGTCATTTCGCCGAGCGAAAGTTCCACGCCAGTGTTTTTGTTTTTTATTGCGATCGCCGTGATTCCCGGAAAATCCTTCGCGTCAATCGAAACTTTTTTTTCCTCTCCGTCAAAATTCCAAACCGAAGGATCGAGCGGAATTTCTTTTTCCGTTCCGTCGTCCAAAATCGCATAAAGCACGGAATCGTTGCGAATCGCGTCAAGCGGCTTTCGCGGAATCTGCGGCGCGGTCGCGCTGTTCGTGCCGGTTTGGGACTTCTCGTTTTTCACTACAACGTCGCCGAAAGTGATTCCGCCCGCGTCGGGAATGTCCGGTTCTGCCGAAATTCCTTCGTTGATTGCCTTGGTGATGTCGTCCACTTGTTTCGCGTTCAAAGTGAATTCGATTCGCGAGTTTTGGTTGCCTTTTATGCTTGAGGGAATTTCGATTTGCGCGCCGCCCCGAGGAGAGACTACGATTTTGTTTGATGAAGCGCGAACGGCATTCGCGCTGAGCGCGGGCATTCCGTCCTGCGAATTTTCGTCCGAATCGGCGAGAGATGAAAATTCCGAATTGCGCGTGCCGAACGTGCTGGATTTGGATGCGACTTTTCGCACCATTTCCTTTTCCAGCGCGAATTTGAGCGCGTTGTCCTCGAAAACAAGGCGATTTTCAGAGCCGGTTTTCAGCGATTCAATCAGGAGCGCGTTTTTGCCTTTGTTCACGCCGATGAGAGAAGCCTTTATGACATCCGCGCCGCGCTTGTTGAGCGAGTTTATGAAATCCTCGACTTTGCCACCGCGCCATTTGAATGAAATGTTCTTTTCGCCGACTTTGAATGTATATGTGCCTTCCGGTACGGTTTCGCCTTTTTCGATTTCCTTGGAAAGAATTCTGTCTGCCGTGGCCGGAGAGATTACGTCAATTTTAAAAGAAGAATACGAAGCGTCGCGAGTCGCGTCCGCCGTTATCGCGAATTCGTCGCTTGATGAGGCCAGTTTGTTGTTGAAAGGGTTGTCATACGAATAAAGTGTTTTTACGCTGTCTCGCAAAGATGACATTTTCTGATTTATGTCACGCCACGCATTTTGCTGCGTTTTGTAAGATTCAAGCGTATCCTGCTCCCTTGTAAGCGGGACGCGCTCTACTTTCATCAGACCTTCCACGAGATCATTGGTCTTGTACTTGTCGTTGACCCCCGGTATGTTTATACCTGCCATGCAACCTCGATGGTCTTAAAAACCGATATGCCTCCCACCCAATTTCAAATCTTCTTGTCAAACAAAAGCCCCATGGCCTTTCGCATGTTGATTTTTATTCTCTGCATATCTTCCGATGGTATTTCCTTGATCACCTTGTTGGTGCCGTTTTCTACCACTCTTACGACAACGCTGCCCAGTTCCTTGTTTACGGAAAACTGAAGCTTGCGGCCCGTCACCTGATCCGACAGCCGCTGAAGCTGTTGGGCGTTGGCTTGGGCTTGTGCCATATCTTGCTCAAGATTTTGCACGACCCTTGAGCCGTTCGCTATGTTGAGCTGCTGTTCCACACTTCCTGTACCAGCCGTTTTTAGCGGGACGGAACTGTAGTACTTCTGGCCATCCGTTGCCAAAGACTGACCTATGCCATTGATGTTCATAGGCGTTCCTCCTTATTTGCGAATCCGCATTAAAGCGAAATCCGCGCTGTCCTTCCGCCCTTGTTCCGAAAGGCAATATCTCGCGAATTTTTCACCTTGCTCGAAAAATCCGTAATTTCCAAAGTTGGAGGAAAGAAAGGGGCGCACCATCCTTTCCTCCGTTTTCTTTTCCGAAAAGACGACATCCAGTGATCTCTTCGGACAGATGCTATCTCAAGAGCGCGAGTACGTTCTGAGACTGTGAGTTTGCCTGTGCGAGCATCGCAGTGCCAGACTGTGTGAGAATCTGGTTTTTCGTGTACTCGACCATTTCAGAAGCCATGTCCGTGTCGCGAATGCGGCTTTCGGCGGCCTGAAGGTTCTCAGCAGCAACGGCGATTCCATTGGAAGCCATCTCGAAGCGGTTCTGGTATGCACCAAGATCCGCGCGCTGCTTTGAAATGTTCTTGAGCGCTTCGTCAACGGTTCCGATTGCCATGTTGGCGCTTTCGGGCGTGGCGATGTTGAGTTGCTGTTCGTCGCCCTGTGTTCCTTTGAGACCAAGGGCTTCGGCCGTCATCGTGCCAATGTATACGCGGGCGTTCTGATCCATGTTTGCGCCAATCTGGAATTGCATCACTCGGTCGGATTCGGCGGCGAAACTGCCCGTAAGCATGTTCATGCCGTTGAATTGCGCCTGGCTTGCAATGCGATCGACTTCGGTGACAAGCTGTGAAACTTCCACCTGAATCTGCATGCGATCCTCGTCGGAATAGATTCCGTTCGCGGACTGCACGGCGAGCTCGCGCACGCGCTGAAGGACATCCGTAGTTTCCTGCAAATATCCTTCCGTCGTCTGGATGAACGAAACGCCGTTTTGGATGTTCCTGTTCGCCTGGTTCAAGCCGCGGATTTGCGCGCGCATTTTTTCCGAGACTGCAAGTCCGGAAGCGTCGTCGCCCGCGCGGTTGATTTTTTCTCCAGAACTAAGTTTTTCGATGTTGCCCATAATCGCTTCGTTGGAAACGCCCAGCGTGCGGTTGGCATACAAAGCACTCATGTTGTGATTGATAATCATTTTAAGCCCTCCATGATTTTTGTACGACATCGCTTCGTGCGATGCGTTCTGCCTTAAGCGGGCGAGGCCGGTTTTTGCGCCCCCGGCACAGGTTTCAGTCCCTTTCGGCAGGAAAAAACATTCCAAGCACACGCATTGACGTTGCGCCTGAAACATTTTTTCCTGCCGCCTTGCGGCCATGGATTCGGCTTTCTGTCAAAGATCAAAGCGCGCTGAAAACACGCTTTCTTCCCTTTATTTTAAGCGGATTTCGATGATTTGTAAAGTGGGGCAGGGCAAAAATTCCGCTTTTTTTTGCAAAAACAGCCGCTTGTTAAAGCGGCGGACTTTTTGTGGAAGAGGATTGGTTTGTATGCGCGGATTCGGCTTGTGAATTTTCGCGGCTTCAAGTTTTCTTCCAAGAAAGGCATCTGTTTTGACTTGAAAAAACTTTTCGCGCATTCGCGGCGAAGCATGGTCATGAATGCACGTTTTGTGCGATTCGCGTCATGCTTCGCCCCAATCCTGTTCCAAAGGTCGGCTATCTCAAAAGCGAGAGAACGTTCTGGCTTTGAGAGTTCGCCTGCGCGAGCATCGCTGTTCCAGCCTGCTGAAGGACGGAATTCTTTGTGAACTCGACCATCTGGGTTGCCATGTTCGTGTCGCGGATGCGGCTTTCGGAAGCCTGAAGGTTTTCGGCGGAAACGTCCAAACCTTTCACGGCGTATTCCATGCGGTTCTGGTACGCGCCGAGATCCGCTCGCTGCTTGTTGATTTTTGTCAACGCCGCGTCGATCGTGCCGATTGCGCGGTTGGCGTCATCCGGAGCGGCCAAAGAAATCTTTGTTCCTGTTCCGAGTTCGCGTACTCCGAGAGCCTCGGCTGTCATCGTGCCGATGAACACCTGCATGCGCTGATCCATGTTCGCACCGATGTGGAACCACATTGAGCCTGTGACGACGTTTTCGCCGGTAGACTGCGCGAATCGGCCTGTGAGCATGTTCATGCCGTTGAACTGAGCCGCGCTTGCGATGCGATCAACTTCGGAAACGAGCGCGCTCACTTCCACCTGAATCTGCATGCGGTCCTCGTCGGAATAGATTCCGTTTGAAGACTGAACGGCGAGCTGCCTGATGCGCTGCATGATGTCGGTGGTTTCCTGCAAGTAGCCTTCAGTCGTCTGAATGAAGCTGATTCCGTTCTGCGCGTTTTGGCTGGCCTGATTCAATCCGCGGATTTGCGCGCGCATTTTTTCCGAAACTGCAAGTCCGGAAGCGTCATCGCCTGCGCGGTTGATTCTTTCGCCCGATGAGAGTTTTTCCATGTCCTTTGAGAGACTCAAGCCCGTGACTCCGAGCTGACGATTGGCAAACATTGCCGACATGTTGTGGTTGATAACCATGGTATTTCCTCCTTGGAAATATGTAGCGCCGCCGCGAAGAATTCCGCGCCGACATAAGGCAAAATCCTTTTTGCCCAAAATATAAAAATGCGTTTCCGCATAACAAGGCTACATCCACGCATTTTTATACTGAACAGCCTGAAGTCGGCCTCATACGAGGCTTTTTTTCTTCATAACTCTTCGATTTTATTTTCGGCAATGCGGCGAAAAAACTTTAGCGAATTTTCGCAATTTTTTTCGTTTTTTTTGAAAAAACTTGAGAAAATTCGGATTTTTCGATGAAATTCGCCAAAAAAGAGAAAAACGGCGAGGGGAAAAGCGCAGTTTTTCCAAAAATATCATTCCCTCGGCTTTGGGCAAAGGATCTTGCGGACAAAATTTGTTCACCGGGAAAGGAAAGAGTCGAGAATGCGCGCAGGATTCGTTCCCGACGATTTGCGGCAAGAAATTTGACGGACAAAATCATTTGCCGACGGTTTTGAAGAGGCGGCCTTTTGGCAGGGAGTTCGTCCCCCTTGAAATTCATTTGAAAAACTGCTATCATTTCGCCATGAAAATTTATTTGGCCACGGGAAATATCGGCAAAAAGCGCGAGTTTCAGGAAATACTGCGCGGCTTTGACGTGGTGATTCCGAGCGACGAGAAAATCGAATTCGAGCCTGAGGAGACGGGCGAAACTTTCTACGAGAATTCCATGATAAAGGCGCGCGAATTGTGGAAAATAGTGCGCGCGCCCGTAATCGCAGACGATTCAGGGCTTTGCGTGGACGCGCTGGGCGGCGCGCCTGGGATTTTTTCTTCTCGGTACGCGGGTCCTGATTTCATGCGCGGGCTTCCCGACGGAAAGAAGATTCCGCAGGACGAGCAAAACCGGCTCTTGCTTGAGCAGGTTTCCGCCGCCATAAAAAGCGGAATCGACGCATCGCTTTTTCCGAATGGGCCACGTTCGTGCCGCTATGCCTGCTCGATGGTGCTTTTGTTCAGCCCCGAGCGTTTTTTCATTGCGCAGGAAACGATGGAGGGCGCGCTTGTGGAAAGTCTCGCGCTCGCTCGCGGGGAGGGCGGATTCGGCTACGATCCGATTGTGGAGCTTCCTTATATGGGCGGAAGGACTGTGGCGCAGCTTTCGCCCGAGGAAAAGAATTCCATTTCGCATCGCGGAAAGGCCTCTCGCGCCGTGGTGTCTCAGCTCGCGGCTTCTTTTTCCTGAGCCATCCTCCTTGCGTAGTTCAAGTAGGTGGAAACTTTGTGCGCGCTCACGTTCAGGGCTTTTGCGACAGTTTCGTTGTCCGCGGAAACCCTGTAGTTGCATTTTTGCAAAAGCCTGTTTTTCCTCTTCCAATTGTTCAGCTGATAGTTCAGCTTGCGCTTTTGCTTTTCGTATTCCGCGCCGCCTTTTTCCATCCGCGAGATTTCTTCCCTGTACTTGCAAATGAAAAACCACGCCTTGTCCCGCTTTTGGACGAGGCTGTCGTGCCGCTCGCTTTTTTCGACTAGCGTGTTGCGAACGTCGTGGATTTTTTCCATGAAAGTTTCCTTCGGGCATCCGCAGAAGTCGCTGATTTTTTCGATTTGACCGTCGTCCATGTACCATGCGGATTTCAGCGCGAGCACCAGCGCGGAGCGTTTTTCGTGAAGGCTGTTTTGCGCGATTGTGGCGCGTCCTTGTTTTGCGAAAATTTTCCCGATGTCGCGGAATTCTTCTTTTTTGCGGGCTGCGAATGCGCTTGCGTCCGGGAAAATTTCCTTGCGAATCCTGCGGCGTTGCGCGACGCGCCCTGAGGGATTCGCCACTTCGAGCAGCGGCTCTTCCTCGCCGTTTTTGAACTCTTCTTCGATGGAATTTTTCATCGCTCTTTCGCCGCGCGCGTCCTCGATTCTTTTTTTCGCCCAAGTGATTTTCATTCCGGGAATTGAATAGAAAAGGTACGCGCCGAACGGACTTATCCGCTCGTTGTGGCGTTCGATCATCGTCTCGAATTTCGGAAGGGCTTGCAGCAGGAAATCGCTCCTTTCGTCTTCGTCCATCGTCTGCAATCCGAATCTGGCGGGATTCGTGTAGAGGATTTCCAGCACTTTCATCGCCGCCTGGTTCTTGCCGATTTTTCCCAGCGCGACCAGTTCTGGCAGGGAGTCCAATTCGTTTTTTTGCATTCGCAGCTCCTTATCATTTGATGAAGTTGTTGATGCAAGAATTGTGCCAAGCGAATTGATTTTTCTTGGAAAAACAAAGATTGACGGATGTTCGCCTAAAGACGAGTCAAATTTTGCTTGAATCGAATGCAACCAACTCGCCTCGGATTTTTTTTCCTCGGGAATTTTTCTTTGCTAGATTAAGAATTGAAAATCTTCGAGAATTCTTTTATGACCTGCGGAATCAACGTGTCGATTTTTCCGTCAACGTTCATTCCGCTGGCGTTCTTGTGCCCGCCGCCGCCGAATTTGGAAGCGACCGCGCTCACGTCGATTTCGCCACGGCTGCGGAATCCTCCCGTGCAGGACGCGCTCGTTTCCTGCCGCAGGAATACGGCGGCCTCGACGCCTTCCGCGCTCAAAAGGGCGGAATAAAGCATGTCGCTGTCGCGGCCTTCCTGTCCGTAAAGTTTTGTGTCTTCCATGGTTTCGTATGTGAGCGCGAGCTTTCCGCCGCAATGAAGTTCCGCGCGGCTCAAAAGCGTTCCGAGAAGTTTGCGCGTGTTCCATGGCTTTCCGCCCGAAATTTCCTCGTAGGTTTTTCCGGGATCCGCGCCCGCGCGAACAAGCCGCGCCGCGAGTTCGAAAACTTCCGCGCTGTTTTGATGAAGAAACCTGAAGAATCCTGTGTCCGTGGAAAGACCGAAAAACATTATTTTCGCCACGCGCTCGTCGGGAACGCCCACGATTCCCTCGTAAAGCATCTGCATCAGGCACACGGCTGCAGGGCTTGTTGAATCGATTATGCTTTGCGCGCCGTTGTCAAGCTCGCATCCTTCGCTTGTCTTGTGATGATCGACGATGAACGTGTCGAAGCCTTTCAAGTCATGGCCGATGTCGCCGAGCCGCGAAAGCTCCGAACAGTCCACGATGAGAAGCCCCGTGCCCGCCTTGTCGTCATTGCTCATAAAAGGAAGCGAATCCGTGAAAAGCCCTTCGTATTGGCGGATTTCCGCGCGCTTGAAAGGTCCTTGATTCAAGAGGATAAAATCTTTTTTTAGGAATTTCAAGATTTCCGAGGCGACCAAAATACTTGAAATGCAGTCGCCGTCGGGATCTTTGTGCCCGGTCACGATGAAATTGTCGTGCGAGCGCAAAAATTCCTCGTAAGCGGAAATCTGTTCAGAGCCAAGAATTTTCATTCGAACGAACGGGCGAAATTCGACCTTGGATTACAGTTCCAACTCGATCGATTCCGTGCCGCTCACGTCCTCGACCTTGTTTTCGTTGGCGATTCCCCAAATCGGATCTGAGTGATTCGTGGGAACGGTCAAAAGCACTTTGAGAAAGTCGCCGCTTTTTTTGACAACCGTGATGTAGGCGGTCGTGTTCGGCGGAAGCTTTCGCACCAAAAGTTTTTTCACTTCGCCGGGGCGATTACGCGACCAATTTTTTGGAATCGTGACAGTGCCCATTTTGTTGTGCGGCTTTCCGTAGATTACGATGTATGCGTTCTGCGAATCCAAAATCTTGTAGATTGGCGTGCTGTAATAGGAAATTTCGGATTTTCTGTGTCCGCCAGAATTTTCCTGCGCGACAATCGGCATTGCGAGCGCGGCAACAAGAGCGAATATGAATGTCGCTTTTCTTAAGTTCATTTTAAACCTCCGTGTGGGAAATGTCAGTTTGTTTTGAAAGTCCATTCATTGTACCACAGATTTTTTTTTATGTAAAGACTTTTTTCTATTTTTATCAGAAAGTGAAAAATTATTAGGGAATTGTTCCGAATCCGTTAGGGAATTCGTCAAAAACCTTGAGGTTTTAAACGAAAACCTTTGAGGTTTTAAACAAATTCCCTTGAGGTTTTGGACGCTTTGTCAAAATTCGCGCCTGCGTTCGTGTCATTTTCTTTATGCTGCCGGCCGCCTTTTTCTATGATTTTATTTTTATGCGGATTTTCGCGAAACTATGCTTTGGCTGGCAAATCCAATGCTTTTGACAAATTCCCGAAAAACACTTGCAAGAAATGCGGGTTTACATTAAAATAGAAGAATGAATTTCTTAATAATTTATGACGCGGAAAATGTGGCGCAAAAAAACACCCTTGTCGATTTTCTTGCGGAAAAGGAAATCGCTTCGAGCGCGTTTTTGCTTTCGGAAAATTCGCCGGTGCAGCTGGATTCGGTTCCTTCAAAATTGGAAGGAATTACTCATTGCGCGATTTTGGACAAAAAACTGCTCGGAAAAAATTTTTCGTTCGCGCTGGGTTTCGCTCTTGGAAACGGAATGTGCGTCTATGCGCTGAAAACCGGAATGATAAAGAATTCCGAGGGCTTCAAGAATCTGCGCAGTTTCGGTACGTTTGAAGAATTGGATTCGTTCTTCAAAAAGAACATCGATAAAATAGTCGAGGAGGACGTGAAACGCCGCGCGTGGAAAAAACTTTTCGAAAGCGGAAATCCTTTTATGCCGGATTCGTTTGCGATTCACGTGGAAAAGGACAACCGCGAAATCGTGCAGACTTACATCGACGCGGGAATGTCGCTGAACGAGCGAACTTCGCTAGGAACGCCTATGCTCAACGTTGCGATTCGCGCCGAGCAAGTGGACGAAGTGAAATGGATTTTGCAGCACGAAGTCGATTTGGACGCGGTTTCAAAGGATCGCGGATATTCCGCTTTGATGGATTGCGTTTGGAAAAAGAATTTGGAGCTCGCGAAAATCCTCGTGGAAAAGGGCGTGAATTTGGACTTCACTTCCACGGACGGACAGAGCGCGCTCGTGCTCGCGGTGGGCGAAGGCAACGTGAAAATAGTGGAACTTTTGGCGGAAGCCGGAGCGAATCCCGACAAGGCGGACGCTTTGGGAATGAGCGCGTACGGCTACGCGAAGCTTTTTAAGCGCGACGACATCGTTCAGATTTTGGAAAAATATCATCATGAAAACTAAAAGCGTGGTCGCTTTTACGGGCGGCGGCACGGGCGGGCACATTTATCCCGGGCTTGCCGTGGCGGATTTGCTGCGTAAGAAATTCGCAGGGCGCGAAGAACGCCTGCGAATCGTTTGGCTCGGCTCGCGCGGAAAAATGGACAGGAAAATCGTTCAAAACGCGCGAAGCAGTTTTGGTGAAAATGGCTCGAATTCTGCGGACGAAAATTCAGCAAATCTTATCGATGCTTTTTATGGAATCCCGAGCGGAAAGTTGCGGCGTTATTTTTCCGTAAAAAATTTCTTCGACATTTTCAAAATTGGATTTGGATTTTTCGCGGCGTTTTTCATTTTGCTCAAGGAAAGGCCGTCGTTCCTTTTTTCGAAGGGCGGATTTGTGAGCGTGCCGCCTTGCCTTGCCGCGCGGATTTTGGGAATAAAAGTCTACACGCACGAATGCGATTTTACGCCGGGGCTTGCGACGAAAATCAACTCGCGATTTGCGCACGAAATTTTTCTTTCTTACGAAGAGACGAAAAAATATTTTTCGTCCGCCGCGCAAAAAAAGCTCGTTGTTACGGGAAATCCTGTGCGCGAAGTTTTTTACAACGCGAATCCTGAATTTGGAAGGAAATTTATTTTCAATTACGCGAACGAAAATTTGGAAAAGGAAAATCTTTCGGATGCGCAAGGGAAGGAAAATTCCGCAAATCTTGAAAACGAAAAGCCAATCCTGCTTGTGACGGGCGGCTCGCTCGGCGCGGCGCAGATAAACAGTCTCGTTCGCGAAAACCTTGAATGGCTTTGCGAGAATTTTGTGCTGGTTCATCAGACCGGGCAAAATGGTAATGCCGAAATTTCTCAAGGCGCGAGCGTCGCCGTAAAAAACAATTATCATCCTTTCGCGTTTATTTATGAAGAAATGCCGCATGTCTTTGCGGCGGCGGATGCCGTTCTTTCCCGCTCGGGCGCGAATTCGATTTGGGAAGCCGCTGTTTTGGCAAAGCCGATGATTTTGCTTCCGCTTGAAGGGGAGGGGACGCGCGGTGACCAAGTGGACAACGCCGAATTTTTTTCGCGGCAGGGAGCGGCGATCGTAATCAGAAAGGCGGACGCTTCTTCGCAGAAATTGCGCGACGCGCTTTCGCTCGTTTTGAAAAAAAATGTCCGCGAGGAATTTTCTTGTGCGTGCAAAAAAATCGTTGAAAACGAAAAGCCCGGCGAAAAAATTGCCGAAATTTTGTTCACGGAAAATTTCGAAAAATAATTCGTGCGGAATGTTTTTATGGGAGGAATATGATGAATATTTTAGACTGCATTTTTTTCGCGTTTCTTTTGATTTTCGCGGTGCGGGGATTCGCGCGAGGATTCATCAACGAGGTTTTCGGAATCGGAACTTTGATTTTTTCGCTTTTCTTCGCGTTCTGTTTTTGCGACGCGCTCGGCGCAGTTTTCGCGCATTCGATGAACGCGACGCTTGCAAAAGTCGTGGCGTTTTTCGCGATTTTCGTTGCGGCGTTCATCATCATCAAATTGATTCAAATGCTCGTAAAGCTGATTTTTTCAGGGCCTATTTTGAAAAGCCTTGACAAGACTCTCGGCTTGATTTTGGGGTTTTTGGAAGGCGCGGCTTTGGTGGTGCTCGTGCTTTTCGTGATGTCGGAACTGAACGGCACGATTGATTCCGAATCTTTGAGAAGAGGAAGCGCGCTTTCGAATTTCATAAACGGAATTCCTGTTTGATTCTTGCGTTGGTTTTTTCCGGGAGTTCGCATGCATTCAGCATTTTCGGAAATCCTGAAATTTATGTGAAGTGTTAAAAATGTACGAAAACGTTTTGTTTCAAAATGCAGTTCCTCTTTTAGAGCGCGACATAAAGTCGGGAAGGCTTCCGCGCGCGATTTTGTTTTCGGGCGGGGAATGCTGCGGAAAACTCACGACCGCGCTTGAGACCGCGCGAGTGATTTCTTGCGCGGCGCGTTCACAGGGAAAGACTTTCGGACAATGGAATTGTTCCTGCCCGTCGTGCCAAAAGCACAGGGCACTCGTGAGCCAAAACTTGATGCTGCTTGGACCTCGAGACTGCACGCTTGAAATCAAAGCGGCGAAAAAAGCGTTCGCTTCTTCATGCGCGCTCGGCGACAGCCACATGAACGCGACGCGCTTTCTTTTTTTGCGCTCGGTTCGAAAACTCGAGGCGCGATTCAGCCCGATACTTTTTGCAGGAAGCGACAAGCTTTCGAAAATCGCCGCGCTCACAAGCGAAATCGATGAATTGATGGAAGAACTTGACGTTGAGCACGAACTTCCCGAAGCGAAAAAAGTTGATGAACTCGCCCAGAAAATTTCCGACGCTTGCCAAAAACTTGAAGGCGATTTTTTGTATGATTCAATTCCGATTTTGCAGATTCGAAATCTTTCCGAATGGGCGCACATCGGCGCGGCCGAAGGAAAAAAAGTCATCATCATTGAACGTGCCGAGCGAATGCCCGAAGGCGCGCGGAACGCGCTTTTGAAAATCTTGGAAGAGCCGCCCGAAGAGACGCTTTTCATTCTGACCACGCGGGCGCGAAACGCCGTAATGCCGACGATTCTTTCGCGCGTTCGCACATACAATTTTTCTTCGCGGAATTTGGAGCAGTCCAAGGAAATCATCGACCGCGTTTTTCATGACGGCGCGGAATGCGAAATCAAAAATTATCTTGAAACTTTTTTGCCCGTGACTTCGGAATCGGTTTCGCAAGTTGCAAAGAATTTCCTTGCGGAAATTCTTTCGGGTGCGATTCCCGATGTTTCCGAGACGATAAAAAAATGCGGTAAGTTCGAGCCGCGAATCCTCTTCAAGATTTTTTTGGATTCGATTTTGGATTTTCTCCGCGCTTCGTTCGAAAGCGCAGGCGGAACGCAAGCCGCGCTTGAATGTAAAGAGCACGTGCAAAACTGCTACAATAATGTTTCGACATACAATCAGGGAATTCAGGCCGCGCTTGAAGAACTCGTGCGGAATGTTGCTGGTACGAACAGGCGGCATGCGAAGCAGCTGAAAATTGCGTGAGGACAATTGTGACAGATATTTTTGCGATGACGAGCGGACACGAACTTTGGGAAGATACGATTCTGTTTTCCGAAAACTGCTCGTGGAAGGCAGGACCGTTCCTTGCCGAAAAAATGCGACGCGGCAATTTTTCGGACTGGGAGCGCGTTTTTGTTGCCTGCGTGGACGGCAAGATCGCGGGTTTTTGCACGCTGTCTGAAAAAGACGAACTTCCCGCGCATTACGATTTTTCGCCGTTCATAGGATTCGTTTTTGTGGGTGAGAACTACCGCGGACATCGGCTTTCAGGCCAGATGCTAGAAATAGCTGCGGACTATGCGCGCTCGATTGGTTACGGAAAGGTTTATGTTATGAGCGGTGAGGTCGGGTTGTACGAAAAATACGGCTTTGAGAAACTTGGCGAGTACAAGACAATTTACGATACGACCGACCAGCTTTTTGTCAAATCCATTTGATTGGTGCGAAGAGTTTCATACCCCAATGCTTGTCTTCCTCTCCAGTTTTGAGTGAGGGGCAAAATATCGCGTGAGGAATGCCGCGTCTTTTCGCAATGCTTTTTGGAAAAATGCCGTTTTATTTCAGTTTCAGCCTTGAGGAAATCGAGTTGAAATTCACATGCGTGATTGCTCCCGCAAGCGCGTCTGCGGCGTGGTCGGGCTTTGGATCCGCCTCCAGCCCCAAAAGCATTTTGACGCACCGTTCCACCAAAGCTTTGTCGGCGGCGGCTGTTCCCGTGACGGCTTGCTTAATTTGGTTTGGCTTGTATTCGCCGAGTGGAATTCCTCGGATCGCAAGACAAAGCGTCGCCACGCCCCTCGCTTCGGAAACTCCCATCGCGCTCGTAACGTTCTTTGCAAAATAAAGAGTTTCCATCGCGGATTCGTTCGGGGAATATTCATCCAAAATCGAATTGAGACTGTTGAAAATCTTGAGGAGACGGACTCCGTGGATTTCGCGGGCTGGCGTTTCAATAACACCGTATTTTACGAGCGAAAAACGGTTCTGCGCGTAATCAATCACGCCCCAGCCCGTCGAAGCAAGGCCAGGGTCGATTCCGATTACGCGTAGTGCACTGCGTCGCGGCGCTCTCGAGATTTCTCCGCCACGCTTCGCATTCATAGCAAATTATTCGGCATCGGGATCGAAGTCATCGGGATATTCCACCGTCGTGTAGACGTTCTGAACGTCGTCATTTTCTTCGAGACGATCGACCATCTTTTGGATTTTCGCGGCGGTTTCTTTGTCCACAGGCTGGTAGGCTTCGGGAACCATTCCGACTTCGCCCGAAAGCGATTCGAATCCTTTTTCCTGCAATGTTTCCATTACCGTGGCGAAACTTTCCTGCGAAGTTGTCACAGTGATGATTCCGTCTTCGTTCACGATGTCGTCCGCGCCAGCTTCAAGTCCAGCTTCCATAAGCTCGTCTTCATTGACTTTTTCCGCATCGTAAGTGATCGTGCCTTTGCGCGAGAACATTCGGCTCACAGAGCCAGTCGTTCCCAAGTTTCCACCGTTCTTGTTGAAGATGTTGCGCACGTCTGCCGCGGCGCGGTTTTTGTTGTCGGTGAGAACCTCCACCAAGACCGCCACTCCGCCCGGTGCGTATCCTTCATACGTGAGTTCTTCGAAAGTCTTTCCGCCGAGTTCGCCAGTTCCTTTTTTGATGGCGCGTTCAATGTTGTCTTTCGGCATGTTTGAGGCGCGCGCCTTAAGGATGGCAGTGCGAAGGCGAGGATTGGAATTCGGGTCTCCGCCGCCCATTCTCGCCGCGATTGAAATTTCCTTGATGAATTTTGTAAAGAGCTGACCGCGCTTCGCGTCGGCGATGCCCTTGGCATGTTTTATGGTTGCCCATTTACTGTGTCCAGACATAATTTCTCCTAAAAAAGCATTTGAAAATAGTAAGATATTATAGCAAAATTTTCGCATTTTGGTCAAGCCCTGATTTGACTTGCGAAGATTTTTATCTGAAAAGTTGCGCGCAAAAATTGGGTCAATTTTTTCAAATTTGCGTTTCAAAAAAATTGACCGCACGGCAATTTGCGGATTTACAATTTTCTTTCAATGCGCTAAAATGATTTTATGATTATCGCGGAAATCGGAACTTCGCACGAAGGCTCTTTTGAAAAGGCAAAGCGTCTCATCGACGCGGCGGCGGATTGCGGCGCGGATGCCGCGAAATTCCAGTGGGTTTATGCCGACGAAATTCTGCATCCGAAAACGGGCTTCGTGGATTTGCCCACGGGACGCATTCCGCTTTACGAGCGTTTCAAGCAATTGGAATGCCCGAAGGAATTTTACAAGGCCGCGCTCGAATACGCCCATTCGAAAAATTTGAAATTCGTCTGCTCGCCTTTCGGAGTAAAAAGCCTCGCGCAACTTTTGGAACTGAATCCCGATGCCGTGAAAATCGCTTCTCCCGAATTGAATCATTTTCCAATGCTGCGAAAGCTCGCGCAATTCCGCACGCGGCAAATTTCCTGCGGCGAAAAGCCAATTCGCGTGATTGTATCAAGCGGCGTTTCGAAATTAAAGGACATCGAGGCCGCGCTTGAAATTCTCGGAAAAGAGAATGTCGCGCTTTTGCATTGCGTCACGGCGTACCCCGCTCCGGAGAATGATTACAACGTGCGCCTTGTTTCTACGTTGCACGAGATTTTCGGAGTGGAAACCGGAATCAGCGATCATTCGCTGGACGCGGTTTTAGTGCCATGCCTTGCCGCCGCCGAAGGAGCCGCCTGCTTTGAAAAGCACATCACTTTGAGCAAAAAAACTTCAGGGCTTGACGATCCTGTCGCGCTTGAGCCGAAACAATTTTCGCAGATGACGCAGGCGTTGCGCCAATGCGAGGCCGCACTGAACCATTACGGGCGCGAGCGCGGAAGGCAAGAAATCATAAATCAGATTTCCATGCAATACGGAAGTGAGCGCGTGGAAAAAGTTTTGGGAAGCGGCGTGAAAAAACTTGCCGCGAGCGAAGAAAAAAATTATGGACGCACGAACCGCTCATTGCGATATTTGAACGCATGTTCATGTGCGCATGTATTGCAAGAAAGCGATGTCGGCGTTTTGCGCACGGAAAAAATTTTGACGCCAGGAATTCCGCCGGAATTTTTGGAGCGCGTAGTCGGAAAGCGGCTTGTCCGCAATGTGGAATCAGGCGATCCAGTTCTCTTGGAAGATTTTATGAATTGAAAATTTTTCAGTTGCGCGTCGGTGGGGGGCGTAAATAAAAATCACGCTTCGCTTAATGCGCGCCAATCTCACTTGATTTTTTTTCGGCTTTTCATTAGAATGTTTTCCACTATGTCAAACGAAATTATCCAGCCGCGCGTTCTCAAGGGCTTTCGGGATTCTCTGCCTGAAGCGGAAATTCTTCGCGCGGATTTGATTGAGACGATTACGAAAACTTACCGCTCGTTCGGCTTCGTGCCGATTGACACGCCGGTTTTGGAATACACGGAAATTCTTCTGCGAAAAAGCGAGGGCGAAACCGAAAAGCAAGTTTTTCGCTTTACGGACAACGGCGGGCGCGATGTCGCGATGCGCTTTGATTTGACAGTGCCTTTCGCGCGTTTTACCGCCGAGCACAAAAGCGAAATTTATTTTCCTTTCAAACGATATCACATAGCGAAAGTCTGGCGCGGCGAAAAGCCGCAGGCAGGACGATACCGCGAATTCTATCAATGCGACATCGACACAGTTGGAAGCGACAGCGCGGCGAGCGACTTTGAAATTTTGAGCGCGATCAAGGCGACTCTCGAGGCTATCGGAATTCAAAAATTCAAAATCCACATAAACCATCGTGGCGTTTTCAACAGATTTTTGGGCGCGTTCGGCGTTTCGGAAAAAAGCGAAGACATCTTGCGTTGCGTTGACAAGATTGCAAAAGTGGGAAAGGACGAAGTGAAATCGGAACTGCTTTCGCTTACGGGCGGAGAAGAAAAAGCCGATTCGATTTTGAAATACATCGCGGGCGGCGCGGACTTTGACGCGACACTTTCGCTCATCGAAAATATGGCGGGCGGCGAAGATTCGGACACAAAGCGTTTGCGCGAAATCCGCGCTATGTTCGACGCGGCGGGAATCAGCGGCGCGTTCGTTTTGAATCCGAGCATAACGCGCGGCCTTGACTATTATACGGGAATCGTGTTCGAAACTTTTTTGGACGAACTTCCTTCGATAGGCTCGGTTTGCTCGGGTGGGCGCTACGACAATCTTGCAGGGCTTTATACAAAAGAAAAAATTTCGGGCGTGGGCGGCTCGATTGGGCTTGACCGCCTGATTGCCGCACTTTCGCAACTCGGACTTGCGCAAAAAAAAGGCTCGTATCTCGATGCGGAAATTTTCTGCGCTTCTTTGGAAAGTCTTCCCGCGATGCAAAAAGCGGCGACTGCTTTGCGTACGCTTGGCGTGAACGTCGAAGTTTTTCCCGAGCCGAAAAAAATGGCGCAGCAATACGCGCTTTGCGAGGCGAAAAAAATTCCTTGGGGAATTTTCGTTTTAGAAAACGGCTCGATTTCTTTGAAGAATTTGGCGACGCGCGATCAAAGCGAAAACTTGAGCGCAGAGGAAGCGGCAAAAATCATAAAAAGTCAGGCGTAAATTTTCGTGGATTTTTCGTTTGTGAGCATTGCGCGTGATTCTTGTTGCAGATTTTTTGCTGATAAGTGTCGCGCGTGATTTTTTGTGCGAATAACGTTGCACAGTTTTTGCTAACGGCGAAAAATTATTTCAGGCTTTTCGCGGCCTTTTCCGCGCGGAATTTGTTCGCATAAATTTTTACCATGTTTTCGGGAAGCCAGCCTTCTTCGAAGCGATACCAATTTTCCGTCTCGCCATCAACCGTGAAAACTGAGCGCGCCAAAATCGGAAAGCATTCGCCCTGCTTGCAATAGCCCGTCGTCTGCGCGTCCCAAGAAGTTTCTTTTTTGAACGAGGCGTAGGGAACGACGATCAAAGCCCATTGCACGTCTGGCGCGGTCGCGAGCGGATCGGATGTGTCGAGCTCAATTCCATTGTCGATTTTTTTTGAACAAGAAAAAAGCGACGAAAGACTTATTGCGGCGAGAACGATAAAAAATATTTTCCTAAGATT
Organism: Treponema sp.; assembly: GCA_014804005.1. Lineage (GTDB taxonomy): Bacteria > Spirochaetota > Spirochaetia > Treponematales > Treponemataceae > Treponema_D. Next base: position 57,911 of record JAAVAP010000013.1, read on the forward strand.
TGATTTTTGTTTCGACAAAATCTTTTACCTTTTCGTAAATGCCCAAATCCGAATCGACGAAATTGTCCGAAGGAATTTCGCCGATTGGAATCCATTTGTATTCCGTGTGCTCGGTGAGCGTGAACGGACGCGCGATGCCGTCGTGCTCCAAAAAAATCTCGTAGGCGTGAAGCGCGCATTTTTTTCCGTTGTGGAAGAATTCGCCGTCGCAGATTTTTTCGCCGACTTCGGCGCGCACTCCGAATTCCTCGCGCATTTCGCGCGCGATTGCCAGCTCGCAATTTTCGCCGCCGTCGATTTTTCCGCCAGGAAATTCCCAGCGTCCGCCCATCTGCCCCGTGGGATTTCTGTGTGCGATGAGAACTTTTCCATCAAGAAGCGCGATGCATGCCACCGAATCTGCCATTACAGAAGCGGAGCTCCCGGCGCGACAAAGTGAATGATTGCGAAAAGGAGGCACGCGATTCCTATGTAAAGTTTGTTCGCGTTCAGAATCGTGTCCAAAATTTCCGGCGCTACGAATTCCTCGCTTTGATTTTCAAGGTATGAAAGGAGCGTGGCCGCGCCTCCGAATATTGCCGAAAGTGCCGGAAAAAGATCGCCGATTACCGAAGGTCCTTTGTACGGAGCGAACAAAATCACTATTCCAGTTATCAGGCAAAGCGCGCCGGAAACAAGGTTGAACATAGGGTTTGCGAAAAGCGATTCTCCCATGATGCCTTCGTTGATTTTGTCCACGCCGGGAATTTTCGAATTTGGCTTTTCGTCAAATTCGTCCTCGAAATATTCGTCCGAATCATTCTGCGAGTAGACACAAATTAGCCCGCAGATGATGTTCAGCAATACCGCCAAAAAATAAAACTGCGCCATATTTCCTCCGTACTGTAAAATTCAATGCCTGAAAATTTGCGCTGAAATTGGCATTGAAGAATTGCGCAATCTTTAGAATTGCGCATGGAATTTCTTTTGCAAAAAAATCGCGCGCGATTTTTTATCCGAATTTTGTTTCGCCAAAACTCGTTTGCTTTGCGACATTTTCATTTCATCGTTTTATGTTCGCCTTCAATTCGAGCCGTTCGCCGAGAATCTCCACGAAAGCCTTCGCTTCGATTATATCATAATTCGGAACGCTTGTCCGCAAAAAAAATTCGTTTTTTTTCAAAGCCGCGCTTTTTTGCGAGCGGGTCGCGGTTTCGCCGTCCGTGTCGAAAAATTCGAAAACCGCCGCCGCCTCGAGATTTTTGGCGACGTATTCTTCAATGCGGAAATTTTTGTCGCGCAGGCTTTTTTGAAGCGGATGAATCTTTATCTGCGCCAAAATTTCGTCTCCGTATGCAAACGCGCTCAGCTCGCATTCGAATCCTGCGCAAACTCCAAGCGTCGGATTTTGCAGGAAATTCACTCCGAGCACGACCACCGAAAAAAACGCGACTGTAAAAAGCATGACGCGGTTGAATTTGTTGGCGACCAAAATTTTAAAAAGGCCGCGCGGCATTTCCATTTTTCCGGCGTAATAATCCTGCACGATTTTCGGCGCGTTGCTGATTCGCTCGTTGCGGTCGTAGTGAAAATGAAGCTCGCTTTCCTTTTCTTCTTCCGAATATCCTTCGACCATAAAAAATCCTTTCCGCTATTTTTCCTGCGCGGCTTCCGCAATTGAGCGGGCAAGGTCGTCGGTGCGCCACCAAACGACTTTTGCATTTTCTCGCCCCGCGAGAAGCGCGCTTATTATTCCAGATTCGCTGAGCGAGAACGCGCTGTAAACTGTGTCCGAGGTGTCGTAGCCCAAATGTCTTCGCAGGATGCGGCCGTTTTGGAAATTGACCATTTGGACGACGCTTCCGGAATCCACCGAAATCATAAAGAAAAGCCAGTCGGATGCCGCGCCGATAAAATTGTAAGGCAGCTTGTAAGTCTGCTTTGCAAAACCTTGCGTGATTGATTCTTCGTAAGGCGGAATTTCGATTCCTTCCTTGAACTCGCCGTTGTAAGGATCGAACGGAAAAATCACTGTAAGCGGTTCGGAAAAATTTTCGAAATCTGAATTTTCGTAATAATCCGCCTTGACGAAAAGCCGCCGCGAGGAAGGGTCGGGCACGACATTTTCGATTTCCGAAAAACTTGTGTCCTGCGACTTTTCCCCGTATTCCGGCGCGTCGGAATATTTTATCAGCTTTTCATACAAAAGCGTTCCCGAATTGTCGTAGCAAAAAATCAAAAATCCTTCGACAACAATGCAGACGACGACAAGATCATTTGCCTGCGTCGTATAGATGTTGCGAATGAAAGGAAACGGCATTCCTCCGATTCCCTGTTGGCCGATGTAGTCTACGAACGAATCCGAATTGAAGCGAAGCACGATTTGGCGCAAAATTCTTTCGTCGGAAATTTCATAGCGTTCTTTGGGAAGCGTTTCCACTGCGTAAAAATATTGATGTGAATCCGCCGCCAAAAACGAAGGAGAATTGAAAGGGTAGGCGACTGTTTTCTTCGTGCTGTACGCTGAATCTGAATTGCCGCCCGTCTCGTCAAAAAGCGGCGCGGGATTTGTTTCGGGATTGTGATAAAGCGTGAGAAGTTCGCCGAACGAATTCATCTGCAAAATTTTTTGCGACTCTCCGTTCGAAATGAAAAAAAATCCGTTCCGCATCGCGATGTGCATGTTGATTTCTTCCGTGGAATTCAAGTTGAACAGTCTGATTTGATTTTCAAGACTTCCGTAGTTCAACGTGAATTTTTCTTCGCGCCGGACATTTGAAAGTTCGGAATTTTTTTCGCACGAAAAAATCAAAAGAGAAAAAATTGAGAATGCCGCAAAAACAAAAAAAGTTTTTCCAAAGCTTTTCATAAAAAAACGTCGCCGAGAATTTTTCAAAGCCGCCGTTTTAAACTTTTCCATGGCAGTTTTTGTATTTTTTTCCTGAACCGCATGGACACGGATCGTTGCGGCCGACTTTCGGCATCGTGCGGCGGACGGTAACGTTTTGCCTTTGCGCGGCGCGTTGCATCGCGCTTGATCCCGCCTGCCTTCTTGCCGCGTCCGCGCTGATTCCTTGCGTCCCCTGCGCTCCGAAATTTTGCCCAGCCTCGTCATGGCGCGCGCTCATTTGGTTTTGCCGCGCGTTTTCGGCGGCGCGTTGCCTTGCGGCGATGGCTTCGGGCGAAAGCTGGATTTTCACTTTGAACACGCGGGAAACGATCGTGTTTCGAATCGAATCCATCATGTCGTAGAAAATGTTGAAGCCGTCGATTTTGTATTCGGTGAGAGGATTTTTCGAGCCGTAAGTGCGCAGAGAAACCGCCTCGCGCAGTGCTTCCAAGGCTTCCAATTGGTCGAGCCATTTTTTGTCGATGAGTTGGACGTATTGGTAGCGGATGAACATATTGAAATTTTCTTTTCCGACCAAAGTTTCCTTTTGCGTGATGTCATTCTGAAGTTCGGCCTTGATTGCTTCAATCGTGAGCCGCTCGGCAGGAAGCGCGAATCCGAACGCGGATTTCACTTCCTCTGAAACGGCCTTTGTGTCGGCGCGCTTTTTTCCATATTGCTCGAAAATGTCGTCAACGAAATCATTTGCGTTTTGAAGGACTCGCCCCGAAAGATTTTCGTCGCTGAGAATCGCGTCGCGCTGACTGTAAATCGTGGAACGTTGCTCGTTGAGAACGTCGTCATAGTCGAGCAAATGTTTTCGGATTTCAAAGTTGCGCTCTTCCACCTTGTGCTGGGCGCGCTCGATCCCGCGGTTCAGCATCGGATGGTCGATTGGCTCGCCCGGCTCCATTCCGATTCTTGTCATTATGTTTTTCATGCGCTCGCCGCCGAAAAGTCGCATCAAGTCGTCGTCCATTGAAATGAAGAATTTCGAGCGACCTGGATCACCTTGTCGACCGGAGCGTCCGCGAAGCTGGTTGTCGATGCGGCGGCTTTCGTGGCGTTCCGAGCCTATGACGTAAAGTCCGCCGAGAGATTTCACTTCCTCATAATCGGAAAGCCATTTTTCTTTTTCGACTTTGAGCGCGGCTTCATATTGTTCGGGCGTGGCTTGTGCGCCCGCACGTTTTCTTGCGCGCATTTCGGGATTGCCGCCGAGCTTGATGTCCGTTCCGCGCCCCGCCATGTTCGTCGCGATCGTGACCGCGCCTTTCGCGCCGGCCTCCGCGATGATGAGAGCTTCGCGCGCGTGGTTCTTCGCGTTCAAGACTTCGTGGCGCACGCCTTTTCTCGTGAGCAAGGCGGAAAGGTGCTCGGACTTTTCAACGGAAATCGTTCCCACCAAAACAGGCTGGCCTTTCGCGTGAGCCTCTTTGATTTCCGCACAAATCGCTTCCCACTTGTCGCTTTCGTTCAGATAAACTTCGTCGTTTTCGTCCTTGCGTGCGACCGGCTTGTTCGTCGGAATCGCGACCACGTCGAGCTTGTAGATTTTGTTGAATTCGATTGCTTCGGTGGCGGCAGTTCCGGTCATTCCCGAAAGCTTGTCGTACATTCGGAAAAAATTCTGGAAAGTGATTGTCGCCATCGTCCGGTTTCGCTGCGCGATTCGCAAATGCTCTTTCGCCTCGATCGCCTGATGAAGCCCGTCTCCGTAGCGGCGGCCTTCCAAGACGCGCCCAGTGAATTCATCGACAATCTGAACTTGCCCGTCTTTCACAAGGTAGTCAACTTCGACTTTGTAAAGCCTGTGCGCTCGGACGGCCTGCGTAAAATAATGGACGAACTCGAAATTCTCTTCGTCGAAAACCGTCGTTCCCGCCGCGATGAGATTGTGCTGATGCAAAATCGAGTCGATCTTGTTCATTCCTTTGTCGGTGAACGAAACTCGCTTGGACTTTTCGTCGAGCGTGTAGTCGCCTTGCATCGCGGCGCGTTCTTCAGGAGTCATCTGCACTTCGTCGGGATAGTCGCCCGTGGCGGGGTCTTTTTCCACTTCCGTGAGAAGCCCGACGTATTTGTCCACCTCGTGATATTTGTATGTGTCGTCCTCGCCCTGCCCGCTGATGATGAGCGGAGTTCGCGCCTCGTCAATCAAAATCGAGTCGATTTCGTCAACCACGCAGAACGAAAATCCGCGCTGGACTTTCCTTTCCAAATCGATGCACATGTTGTCGCGAAGATAGTCGAATCCGAATTCGTTGTTCGTTCCGTAAGTGATGTCGCAATTGTACGCCGCGCGTCGCGCTTCGCCGTCCATGTTCGAAAGAATCGCGCCCACGGTCTGTCCCAAAAGCGCGTAGACAGGACGCATCCAGTTTGAGTCGCGCTCGGCAAGATAGTCGTTTACCGTCACGATGTGGACGCCTTTTCCCGAAAGCGAATTGAGGTAGGCCGCGGCGACGCACATCAAAGTCTTTCCTTCGCCGGTTTTCATTTCCGTGATGCGGCCCGAATGGAGAACGAGCGAGCCCATGAGCTGAACGTCATAAGGACGCTCGCCCAAAATCCTTTTCGAAGCCTCCCGCGCCAAAGCGAAGGCGTCAACCAAAATGTCGTCGAGCGTTTCGCCGTTCGCGAGCCGCTCTTTGAATTTTTTCGTCTGCAAAGGAAAGTCTTCGTCTTTCAATGAAACCGCCCATTCCTCGCGGGCGTTTATCTGCGCAACGATGGGCTTTAGCTTTTTTACTTCGCGTTCGTTCTGTGAGCCGAAAATCGCGGTCAAAATCTTATCGATAATCATATTAGAATAGTATAGCAAAAGCAAAAGGAAATTTCAATAGGACGGCGGAAATTTTGAGGACGCGGAAATCGACGCGATCGAATGCGGCCGCCTCTTCCACAACTTCAATTTTTTGTGATATAATTGGCGCGACGAAATTTCCAAGCGAACTTTCTTCTTGACTTTTTACGGGAGTTTTCAAAATGTATAGAATTGCTTTTTGCGACGACGACAAAACCGTCTTGAGCGAACTTAATTTTCTGTTGGAAAAATATCGCCGAAAATCCAAAATCCAAATAGAATGCTCGGTTTATAATTCGCCGTTTGATTTGACTTGCGAATTGGACAGGCGCAAGGAACGGTCGTTCGACATTTTGTTTTTGGACGTGCTCATGCCGGGACAAAACGGAATTTCCGTTGCAAAGGAAATCCGCAAATGCAACAAGAAAATAAAAATCATCTTCCTCACGTCGTCGTCGGATTTCGCCGTGCAGTCATACACGGTCAACGCTTTTTATTATCAGATGAAGCCGATTCTCGAAGAAAGCTTTTTCGCGCTGATGGATTCGGTCTTGAAAGAATGCGTGAAAAATGAAAATCCGTCGCTGCTTTTGAATTGCAAGAACGGCGTAACGCGAATAAAACTCTGCGACCTGGAATATTGCGAAGTAAGGGGACGCACTTTGAATTTCCATTTGCACGGCGGCACAGTCCTGCAAAGCAACGGGCGCATGGACAATCTTTGGCAGTCGATTTGCGAGCAAAAACAGTTCGCGCGCCCGCACCGCTCGTTTATCGTCAACATGGATTTTATCCAAAATATCTCGTCCAACAGTATCACGCTCACGAGCCTTGAAAGGATTCCCGTTCCTCGCAGTAAATTTGCCGAAGTGAAAAACCAATATTTGGATTTCGCGTTTCAGGAACGCGGCGTGTTTGAGGGGGGGGGTATAAGGCATGACGGAATTCCTTTCCCGAATCGAATACGTCTTCGTGTGCGTGTTCGGCACGGTGCTTTCCGTGGCCTATTGCGACGTGGCGCGTTCACGCAAGAACAAAATCATAATCGGCATCGCGCCGTTCGTCCTGCTCACGGCGATTCTTTGCTGCTATCCGTTTTTTAGCCAAGATTTTTGGAAGAAAGCCTGCCCGCTCGTGCTTCACGTGCCGCTCGTGATTTTCCTCGTGTGCCTGACGCGGAAATTTTCCTGCTCCGTGATTTCCGTGGCGACGGCATACCTTTGCTGCCAGTTCCGAAATTGGATCGGACTTTTCGTCGCGCACATTTTCGGCGGAAGCAACACGGTTTTCATCTGGACGAAGCTTATAATCACGTTTCCGCTTTTGGTTTTCCTGCTGATTTTTTTCGCGCCAATAATGAAGTCGTACCAAAAGCGTCCGCTCGCGTCCCAGTGGATCATCGGCGGAGTGCCGATTTTCTACTATCTCTACGACTACTTTTTCGTGATATACACCGACTTGCTTTACCGCAGAACGCCAGTCGTCCTTGAGTTCATGCCGTTCGTCTGCTGCCTAATATACGTCGTGTTTTTATTTTTGCTTTCGGACGAGGAAAAGAAAAGGATTGAATTGGAAAAGCTGCAAAACAGCCTGAACATGGCGGTGTCGCATTCCGTGAGCGAAATCGAGGCAATGCGAAAGTCGCAGGATTTGGCAAGCCAATACCGGCACGATTTGCGCCACCATTTGCAATACGTCGCGTCCTGCCTCGAAAACAGCAAGCTCGACATGGCGAAAAGTTACATAAAGAAGATTTCAAGCGAAATCGAAGCGCAGAAAGTCCGCGTGTTCTGCGAGAACGAAAGCGCGAACCTGATTCTTTCCACGTTTGCCGCCGCCTGCGAAAAAGACGGAACGCAATTCAACGTGGACGCGAGGCTCACGCAAAGGCTGCCAATTTCGGACAGCGACCTGTGCGTCCTCCTTTCCAACGCGATTGAAAACGCGATGAACGCTTGCAACGAGCTTCCGCCATACATCGAGAAGAGAATAAAAGTCAAGGTCTTCGAAAAAAACGGCCGCCTTTTCTTGAAAATATCCAACACATGCAAGGACAATGTCGCTTTCAGCGGCAGGCTTCCGATTACGTCAAAGGCGGGGCACGGATTCGGCACGAAAAGCATCATTTGCATCGTGGAAAGACACGGCGGCCTCTACAATTTTTCGGTAAAGGACAACCAGTTCGCGCTGCAGATTTCGCTGTAAAGAACATTGTCCGAATGCTTTTTATGACATTTCCAGTACGAGTTGTGCAATTTCTATTTCACTAAAAAAAACTCTGTGATAAATTTCGGATAACATAACTCTTGGGAGGCTTTTTTTATGAAAAAGCATTTTAAAAAATTCGTGCTGGTTTTTGCGGTGACGCTTGCCGGCGCGATGGTTTCCGCGTGGGATTGGACATCCTATTGCGAGAACATGGACGGATCTCAATGGCTCATAAAGGCGGGCGTGGGATATGGTTGGTCGTCGGCGAAAGTGAGCTACGGCAGTTACACAAGCCCTACTTTCACTTGCTATGGCCGTACTTATGGTGGCGAGTCCTACGATCTTGGCAAGGGCAAAAGCGTGGCTGCGGGCTTCGTCATTCCGATTCAGGGCGAATACCTTTTGAGCGCGATTCCGCTTGGAATCACGGCGCAGTTCCGCCCGCTGTTCGGAAAAGCTGGCGGATACAGCGCTTCGGGCTTCGCAATCATGGCGGGCGCGAACTACCACGTGGCACCGGGTCCGAAATGGCTTGACCTTTACGCCGGAATGGAAATGGGGCTCTTTTACCAGTCCGAAAAATATGAATATTCATATGACTACGTAAAAGACATTGATTCTAGAACTGGCAGTCTTATTTACGACACTGCAACATATTCCGTAAAGGCAAAAGGCGCCGGTTTCGCGTTCGATGCTCATATTGGCGCGTCGCTGATGTTCTCGAATATGTTAGGCGTGAACGTGGAAGTGGGCTATCCCACCGTGTTTAGCACTTCGGTAGTGTTGAAAATCTAGTTTCCTTGCAGAAACGAACAAGTGAAATTGTCGCCGAAATGTCGCGATAATTTCAAACGTACTGCGATTCTTCGCAACCTCCTTTTTTTCCAAAGGAATGATTATTTTCTGGTCATTCCTTTGTTTTTTTATGACTTCTTTCAACGCCCTAAATTTTAAACAATGGCTCAGAACAAATGTCTTGAAAATTCTCGCGAAAACTTCTATACTTAATAAAAATGTTCGGAACGATTATCAACGGCACAAACAATGTCTTTTGTGTGGAATGCGACGACGGAAAAATGCGCGCGTGCTCGCTCAAGGGAAAAAAAGTCAAGACCGAAAGGCAGTTTTACAATCCGCTCGCGCCCGGCGACCGCGTCCAAGTGGAGGAAGATTCGCTTTCGGAAAAAAAAGGCCAAATCCTCGAACTTTGCGAAAGGAAAAATTCTTTTTCGCGCTGGAACGTCAAAGGGCAAAAGCCGCAACTTCTCGCCGCCAATTTGGATTTTTTGATTTTGGTCACAACGCCCGCAGAGCCTCCGTTCCGCCCGCGATTTTTGGACAGGGAACTGATTCAAGGCGAGGCGCAGAATCTTTCGCCGATCATCGTCGTGAACAAATTCGATTTGGCGCAAGAACTTCCGCCCGAAGAAAAATCAGAATTCGAAGCGCGGCTTGAAAATTGGGAACGCTTGGGCTACGAAGTAAAGCGCATTTCAGCGAAGACTGGCGAAGGCTTGATGGATTTGGCGGAAATGCTGCAAGGAAAGCGAAGCGTGCTCGTTGGACATTCGGGCGTGGGAAAGTCGAGCCTCGTGAATCGCCTCGACAACAGCGTCGTGCTCAAAACAGGAAGCCTTTCAAAAAAATACGGGCGCGGCGCACACACAACCACGAAAGGCACGCTCGTCCATCTCACGCTGAACGAAGCGTTCACAGGCGGGATGAAAGGCGTTCTCGCCGACATCATCGACACGCCCGGAATCCGCCGCTTCATGCTTTCAGAAATTCCGCAGGACGACGTCGCGCTTTACTTCCGCGAATTCCGCCCGCTTTTGGGAAAATGCAAATTCGGCGCTTCGTGCACGCACACTTGCGAATCAGGCTGCAAGATTTTGGAAGCCGTGGAAAGCGGCGCGATTCTCGGTGACCGCTACGAAAGTTACAGACGAATTACCGAAGAAATCCGCACTGGAAATTGGAAAGACTGAAAATGGATTCAAAGACTTTGGAAATTTTGGACTATTACAGGGTGCGAAACCAAGTGGCGCAATTCTGCGCGAGCAGCGAAGGCCGCGAAGAAATTCTTTCGCGAGAGCCTTTTTCTTCTGCCGAAAAATTCGTTCCGCTGAAAAATTTAAGCCGCGAATGGAAAACTTGCTTCGCGTCGCAAAAAAACATTTCGCTCAAATCTTGGCCGGAAGTGAAGCCGCTTTTTTCCATAATAAAAACTCAAGGCGCGTTTCTTCCAGTCGATCAATTTTTCGCAATCGGACTTTTTTGCATGAGAGCGCGCGCAATCCGCCAAGAAATTTTCAATAACAAAATTGAACTCAAACTGAAACATTTGCCGAGCCTCGTGGAAAGCCTTCCGAATTTGGAAGAAGCCGAAAACGAGATTTTCAAAATCATCGATAAAAAAAGCGGCGCGCTCAAAGACTTGCAGGAATTGCGCGAAATAAAAAACGCGATTTCGGAAATCCGCCGCGAAATCGAAGGCGCGTTCAAAAAAATCACTTCGGACGCGAGCTTCGCGCAAATCCTCGAATCGAACATTCCCGTGGTCCGCGCGCAGCGCGAAGTGATCGCCGTGAAAAGTTCCGAACGATCGAAAGTGCGCGGAATCATTCACGAAGTTTCGAACACGGGGCGGACGGTTTTCGTCGAGCCGGAAGAAGTCGTGCGTCTCAACAACGAGTTGCTCCAAAAGGAATTCGAATACGAGCGAGCCGTGCGGCAAATCCTCATCGCCTTTTCCGAAAAACTTTCCGCGTTTTACGGAGAATTCATTTCCGCGCTTGAAATCATGGTTTTGCTTGACGCGACTAGCGCGGCGGCGAAATGGGGAGAAGCGAGCGGCTGCCACTACGCCCACGAACTTTGCGAAGGGCAAAGCGTCTTTTTGCAGGCGGCGCGACATCCGCTTTTGATGCAGACTTTGGGGCGCGATGCGACGATTCCAATCGACATGAAATTCCTCGGCGAAAAAAAAGTTATAATAATCACAGGCCCGAACACTGGCGGAAAAACCGCCGCGATAAAAACTTTCGCGCTCCTTTCTCTTTTAAACCAAAGCGGCTTTCCGATTCCTGCGGGCGAAGAAACTCGCCTTCCTTTTTTTGACGCGATTTTCGCGGACATCGGCGACGAGCAATCTTTGGACGACTCGCTTTCTACGTTCAGCGCGCACATCAAGAACATCGCGGCCGCCGTGGAAAACGCCACGGAAAAAAGCCTCGTCCTTCTCGACGAGCTTGGAAGCGGAACTGACGGGCAGGAAGGAGCTGCGATCGCGATGGCGGTTCTCGACGAACTTCTTGAGCGAAAATGTTTTATCCTCGTCACGACGCATCAGGGCGCGCTCAAAAATTATGGCTGGACGAATCCTTCGTGTGAAAACGCGAGCGTCGAATTTGACTCTGTTTCGATGAAGCCTTCGTACAAAATCGCGATGGGAATTCCGGGAGAAAGCCACGCGCTAGAAATCGCGTCCGCCGAAGCGAAAAGAAAGCCTTCGTTCGAAAAAGTCGTGGAAGGCGCGCGAAAATACATCCGCACGCAAGAAGCTGACGTTTCCACTCTCATAAAAGGGCTTTCCGAAAAGCATTCCGAGCTCGACGCACTTCTTGCCGAACAAAAATCGAAAAGCGAAGAAATCGCCGCGCGCGAAATGAGAAGCCAAGAAACGCAGATGAAACTCCGCCGACGCGAGCACGATTTGAAAGTCGCGCAGAGCAAAGAAGAAAGCCGATTTTTGCGCGAGACTCGCCGCCGCCTCGAAAATCTCGTGCGCGAATTGCGGGAGGGGGAAATCACGCGCGAAAAAACTTTGGGCGTTCGCAATTTTATAAACGAGCTTGAGCAAATGGAAAAAATCCATGGCGAGCAACTCGATTCGGAAGAAGAAAATCTTTTGCGCGACGAAGAAAAATTGCAGGAAAAAATTGATTCGCAAAAAAACGCTTCGCAGCCTTATTCGCAAATTTCAAAGCACAAAAAGAAGGCGCACAAAAAAAACGCCGAAGCATTGCTTTCCGCAACGCCCACGCTGCCCGAAAGGGAATTTCCTGCGCGGAAGTTCCACGCGCAATTTGTCGAAGGCGCGAAAGTGAAACTAAAATTAGGCGGCATGGAAGGGCAGCTTTTGCACAGGGAAAAAGGCGATTTGTGGAGCGTCCAATTCGGCGCGATAAAAATGGAAGTGGAGCAAAAGAAATTGCGCCTTGTTCAAGATACCCATACCCCGTTGGGGTATGCGCAGGAATCGCATTCGCACGACGCGCCTTCAATCATCTACGACTTTGTCGAAAAAAAAGACAATTCGCCGCAATTGGATTTTTTTCCTGAAAACAAGCCTTTTTTCGAACTGCGGATTTTGGGAATGCGGCGCGACGAGGCAATGAAAGTTCTCGAAAAACAAATCGATTTGTGCGTCATTCACGGGCTCCCTTCTTTTAGCGTGATTCACGGAAAAGGAACTGGCGCACTCCAGCAAGCCGTGCAGGACTATCTTTCGCACAGCCCTGCCGTGAGCGAATTCCAATTTGCGGACGCGAATGACGGCGGCTTTGGAAAAACCTACGTCCAGCTTTACTAGAATGAAATTCACTTAAAATGCGCGGAAGAAACGCCCTTGAAAAAAGTTTCGTTTCGTGCTATTATTTTCAAAAATAGAATTGAGGCGGATTTTGAAAGAACGCGACGGACGGCTTAAGGCAATCAGAAAAATAATCAAGTCGAACAGAATCGAAAGCCAGGATTCTCTTCTGAAACTTTTGAATGACGAAGGATTCGAAGTGACGCAGGCGACGCTTTCGCGCGACCTCAAGCTTTTGAAAGTGGGAAAAATCGCGGACGGACACGGCGGCTACGCCTACACGCTTCCCACCGAAGAGGAGCGGCAGGAAAGCGAGCACATTTTCGTGCAAGACTTTTTGCGCGGATACATCAGCATCGAAACTTCGGGAAACATCGCCGTGATAAAGACGTTCCCCGGGCACGCGAGTCCAGTCTGCAACGCGCTCGACAGCATGAATTTCGACGAGGTTCTCGGGACTGTGGCGGGCGAGAACTGCCTTTTCGCGTGCCTTCGCGAAGGCGTTACTGGCGAGGAATTCTTGCGCCGATTGAAGAGCCGCATTCCTGAATTGGAAGAATAGAGTTTTTGCGGATTGATTCGTGCGTAGATAGGGTAGGGTGATTTTGGATAATCTTTTTTTCGATTTGCCGCGATTTCCTCTTGCGCAAAAATATTTTTTATGATAGAATATTTTCATTGTCGTGGACGATTAGCTCAGTGGTAGAGCACTTCCTTCACACGGAAGGGGTCGTTGGTCCAACTCCAACATCGTCTATAAAAAAATCCGCCTTTCGGCGGTTTTTTTTTGTCTGAACTATGCCTGCAACGCGGTGACCGCAACGGTCGCCACTATGTCATCGACATTGCAGCCTCGGCTCAAGTCGTTTAGCGGCTTCGCGAATCCTTGGCACACAGGACCGATTGCCATCCAGCCGCCCATTCTCTGCGCGATTTTGTAGCCGATGTTGCCCGCGTTGATGTTGGGGAAAACGAAAACGTTCGCGTGTCCCGCAACATCGCTTCCTGGAGCTTTGAGTGCGCCCACTTCCGGAGCCACCGCCGCGTCGAACTGGAACTCGCCGTCAAGCGCGAGGGCGGGCGATTTTTCCTTCGCAAGCCGCACGGCTTCCTGCACTTTCGGAACGCTCTTGAAAAATTTGTCGTCGTTTCCGCTTCCCTTCGTGCTGAACGAAAGGAGCGCGACACGCGGCTCGATTCCAGCAATCTTTTTCGCGGTGTCGGCTGTGGCAATCGCGATGTCCGAAAGTTCCTCGGCGGAAGGCTCGATGTTTATCGCGCAGTCCGCCAAAAGAGCCACTCCTTCGGGAATGTATTTGTTGCCACCCTGCGGAGCAACCATGATGAAACTTGAGGAAACTGTCTTGATTCCCGCCGCAGTCTTTATGACTTGAAGTCCCGGGCGGAGCGTGTTCGCCGTGGAATGGCACGCACCCGAGACAAAGCCGTCGGCATCGCCAGCCTTGAGAATGAGCGCGCCGAACATCGTTCGGTCTTTCAGCAAATAAGCTTTCGCGTCCTCCACCGTGGCGTATTCGGGCGCGCCTGTTTTCTTGTTGACTTTTCCTTCGCGCGCCTTGAACAAAATTTCCGCGTACTTGTCGATGTTCGAGCTTGTAGCAGGATCGACTAGCTCGATTCCGCTTGTGTCCACTTCGGGCGCGACGCGCTTGCATTCTTCGGCGTTTCCGATGAGGATGATTTTCGCGATGCCTTCGCGCACGATTTTCGCCGCCGCTTCCACAACGCGCTTGTCCTCGCCTTCGCACAGGACGATTTTCTTTCCCGCAGCCTTTGCCTTTTCCTTCAATTGTTCAGCAAAATCCATAATTAAACTCCTTAAGCCACTTCAAAAAAACAGGCAAGCCGCCTTGTTCTAGCGAACGCATTTTGCAGAATGCAATCACTTCTTTGGGCGACTTTTTGTTCTTGAAGCAGTTTTTTTATTATATCACTTCATCGCGATTTTTACAACATTGATTGCGCCGTCGTATATTTTTATTTTGTCGTTGTCCAAAATGTTCTTGATGTAAAGTTTGAGAAGGTCGTCCTCTTCGATCAGCGTCTTCAAAATGCGTCTCAAGATTTGGGGATTGTCGGCTTCCTTCGTGCCGCCTCCGATTTCGGAAGAACGAATCGCGCCCCACGCCTCATGCCGCCCGACGCGCTGAATGAAAAGCTTCGGAATCGGATAGAACGAAAGTTCGCTCGGCTTCGTTATCATCACGTCGCTCACATGCATCAAAAGATTCGTGCAATATACCGCCGCGTAAAAATCAGAATGCAAGAAAACGTGCACGCCAGCCAACTTGTTTTGTTTCGCGCCTTCCGCAAACGCTTGAGTTTCTTCCCAGTCCGTGTGCATTTGATACGGAATCGATATTTTTTCAAGCTCGCGCTTGAGCTCATTCCAGCGACCTTCGTGGTCGCCCATGTTTATCAGAAGGCAGACTTTTTCCTGCTCGATGTACGCCTTGCAATAATTCGCGATCTCGCCGAATTTCGCGGCCTGCGCTCCAGCCCCTCCCATCGTCAAAAGGAAGCGCCGCGCCTCGTGATTTTTTTCGCGTTCAAGCCGCATTTCGCAGTCCGACTTTATCGAGGCGAGAATTTCGTAGTCAACATAATGCCCCGTCTGCGCGATTTCTTCCTGCGGAAGGCAGTTCAAAATCGGCGCGCCCTTTTCCATGTGGAGAAGCGTGCGGTAGCCCATATACGCGCTTGGCGACTGAACCGTGTGGACGCTTCCTTCCACGAGCCAAAACGCGAGCGGCAGATTGTCGGGAATCATCGAGACGACTTTTTTCATTCCGCACAAAACCGCGCTCCAGCCCACCCAAGGATGAGCTGCGACAACGGGAATTTCTTTCGGCAGTTTTTCGAACGCCGCCTTGAAAAGCTTCGAGATTTCGCGGTTTTGGATCGCAGAGTCAAGATGCGCGTTCATTCCGCTTGTGATTGGCTCCCAAATCAGCGTGTTGAAAATTTTCGATTTCTGCGAAAAGCGCGAAAGCGAATTGTAGATTCCTTCGAGGAATTTTATGGACTTTTCAATCGGAGTTCCCGAAAACGACATCAAGTCCAAAAGATACGCGCGGACTCCCATGCTGTGGGCCGCGCTCGCAAGTGCGATCGCAATCCGCCAATGCCCGAATCCCATCCTGATCGTGCCGATGATAAGCGAATTGTTCGGCTCGATTTCTCGCATTTTGATGGGCGCGCCATTTTCGTCGAGCATAGATTCGGCCTCGCTTCGCCGCACCAAGGTGAGCACATGGAAATTCCTGTAGACTTCGCCCTTGGGAACTGCCACCAAGTCCAACGCCTCGCGCTGAACGCCGAAAAGTTTTCGGCATGCCATGCTTCCCAAGCGCGCCCTTGCCGCGGCAAAACGAGAAACCTTGTTTTGGAAAATGACGCTTTCCTTTTTTTTCATTTGTCGTATTTGCTGCGCATTTCTTTTGCGGCGGCGACAAGATTTTTGAGGCTTTCGACTGTCTCGCTTTCTCCGCGCGTCTTAAGGCCGCAGTCCGGATTCACCCAAAGTTTTTCCACCGGCTCTTTTTGCAACATCTTTTCAAGCGCGGAAACGATTTCCTCTTTGGAAGGAATTCGCGGCGAGTGGATGTCGTAAACGCCAGGACCTACTTCCGTGCGGAAATTCGCCTCTTTGAGCGCGTCCAAAATCTTTAGGTCGCTCCTGCTCGCTTCGAACGTGATCACGTCCGCATCCATTTCATCGATGTCTCGGATGATGTCGTTGAATTCGCTGTAGCACATGTGGGTGTGGATTTGCGTTTCCGCCTTGACACCCGAATGCACGAGACGGAACGCCGGAATCGCCCAATCCAAATATTGCGAATGCCAGTCGCTTTTTCGAAGCGGAAGCTTTTCGCGCAGCGCGGCTTCGTCAATCTGAATTATCCTGATTCCGTTCTTTTCCAAGTCAAGCACTTCGTCCCTGATTGCGAGCGCGATTTGCAATGTCTGATCTTTTATCGGGATGTCCTCGCGCGGGAACGACCAGTTCAATATCGTGACAGGACCTGTGAGCATTCCTTTTACAGGACGCTTTGAAAGGCTCTGCGCGTAAGCCGACCATTCCACAGTGATGGCGTTCTTTCGGCTCACGTCGCCCCAAATGACAGGCGGCTTTACGCAGCGAGTTCCGTAGGACTGAACCCATGCGTTCTGCGTGAACAAGAATCCTTCCAGATTATTTCCGAAATATTCCACCATGTCGTTGCGTTCGAATTCGCCGTGAACCAAAACGTCTATGTCAAGCTCTTCCTGCAAGCGAATGCACTCGGCGATTTTCTTGCGGTTGAATTCGACATACTGCTCTTTTGTTATTACGCCCTTTTTGAAATCGGCACGGTTTTTGCGCACCTCCCTTGTCTGCGGGAACGAGCCGATTGTGGTCGTAGGGAACGGCGGCAAATTGAATTCTTTCTTTTGGATTTTTTCGCGTTCGGCGAAGTCGGGCTTTCGCACGAAATCGGCGTCGCGCAAATTCTTGAGCGCGTTCTGAACATCGCCGTTCGGAGAGACGCGATTTTTTTCGAAGAGTTCAGAGTTCGTCTTGACGCAAGCGATGTCCGAAAGTTCCGAAAGCTTTTCTTCCGCGAACGAAAAGTGCTTGAGGATTTCAGCGGAAAGCTTTTCCTCGTTGCGCGTGGTGTACGGAACGTGCAAAAGCGAGCATGAAAATCCTGCCACGATGTTGTCGCGCGGAACGGATTTTTCTATTTCCGACAAAAGAGAGGCGACCTTCGCGTAGTTCGCGCGCCAAATGTTCTTTCCCGTCGCGATTCCCGCGAACAAAAGCGCGTTCTTCGGAAACGACCTTTTCACGAGCGAAAGAGTTTCCTTTCCTTCCACAAAGTCAAGTCCGAAGCCGTCGAACGCAAGGGCTGTAACTGCTTCATAACTGTCGCGGATGTCGCCGAAATAAGTTTGCAGGAGGACTTTGATTTTTTTGCCATTGAGAATCTTTTCGTAAAGCGATTCAAAGAATTTCACGTCCGAAGAATCCGTGTCGAACACCAAAGCAGGCTCGCAGATTGAAATCCATTTCGCGCCCGCCGCGCTCGTTTCATCCAAAAGCTTTTTGTATGCGGCGCAAATGTCTTCGGCATAGTCGCCCCGGCTCTTTCCTTGCACATAGGTTGCGAAATGCAAGAATGTGTATGGGCCTATTACGCTTGGAACGGTTTCAATTCCCATGGCTTTCGCTTCCGAAAATTCCGCGAGAAGCTTTTCCGCGTTGAGCGAGATTTTCGCGTCCTGCTCAAGCTCTGGAACAATGTAATGGTAGTTCGTGTTGAACCATTTCTTCATCGGAAGCGCCTTCACGTCGCCTTGCTCGCCTTGATAGCCGTGAGCCATGGCGAAATAAGTGTCGAGCGCGCTCAAGCCAAGCGACTTGTAGCGGGATGGAATCGCCCCGAGCATCACCGCCACGTCAAGCATCGCGTCGTAATATGAGAAGTCGTTTGACGGAATGAAATCAATCTTTGCGGCGGACTGCTTTTTCCAGCCGTATTCACGAAGCGCCTTCGCGCACGATTCCAATTCTTCGCAGAAAATTTCTTTTGCGAAATATTTTTCTTCCGCAAATTTCAATTCTCTTTTCGCCCCGATTCTGGGGAAACCGATAACAAATGTTTTGTAGTTACTCATTCGGACATTATATCAAAGGAAGAAAAAAAAGTCAATTACATAGTTTTCATATATATTTTAGGAGCGTAAGAAACTGCCGCAGGGCGAAAATATGGACGGAGAGGGAAAACAGGCAGAACGCTTTTGGACGTGGAACGAACTGGATGCCATAATGAAAGATTGGAATATCAGCATAAACCGTTGTTTTTTTATCTTTTCTTCGTTCGTTATAGATGAAACTTGATATTATCGCCCTTCTTCCAGTTTTTCAATAATGCGGAATACTGTAGACGAAGGATTTGCGCTTTCTGTCAATGACTTAGCGTTGGCAACGGCTTCGAGCCGCCTGTTCCATAAAATTTTCTTTTGAGTTTCCGTAAGCCTTCCTTTTTCATAGTTTTTCCATTCATTGCCACATTGCCTTAGTTTTTGCAAGCATCCAGCCGATGTTAAGGAATTTGGATTTTTCAAAGAATGGAGAAGAAACCAAAGCTCAATGCAAGGATTGCTCAAAAGTTTTGTCGCGGCAATTTTCTCCAATTTTGAATTGACCGAACTCACGTCCAAATCGTACATCAAAAATGTAGTGAAATTCTCATCGGTGAAAATTTTCACGTCATCGATTTTCTTTTGAACAAAATCCGAAGAAATTTCATTCCCCGTAATATTTGTAATGATTTTTATTGGCGACCTGTAATTTTGTCGCAGGAAATTTATATACGTTTCTTCAGTTTCGCCTTCGCAAAAGACAATGTAAACGGGCTTCATTTTTCGCGGAGGCCGCTCTTCTCGTTTTCTTGCCATTTATTGCCCCAACAGTTTTTTTAAATTGCCGACAGAGGAATCAACGAATGGCACGGCGTCGAACCGTCCTTGAATGTAGCCTTTCTCCGCGTCCATATTTTCGCGGAAATCCTTGTAATCATAAAGCGAATAAATTTCCGTAGAGCAATCCTCTTTTTTGTTCACAAAAACAATTTGGTCGCGGCGGAGACGCTTTACGTCGATTATGTTCGTGTTGTGCGACGTGAAAAGCATCTGGGCGTTTTTCGACGCATGCACCAGGTCGATGACAAAATCCGCAAGACGGGTGTGAAGGCTCGCGTCGAATTCGTCAAGCATGATGGACTTTCCGTTCTGCACGACATCAAGAAGCCTGAGCAAGATTCCGAAAAGCTGAATCGTTCCCGAAGATTCCTCTGTCTGCATGTCAAAAGAAATGCTCGGAGATTTTTTATGCGTCGTTACAAACCTCGTAATTTCATGCTCAACGACATTGCTTGTATTTGGGGCGAATGGATTTTGCATCGGCATGGCAATCCTTTCCCTCATAATTTTTATATCAGAAATATCGCTGTCGCAAATGGAAAATGCTTCCATGACAACAGGCTTGCATTTGTTGAACAATTCCTCGGTTGTCCTCTCGTTCAGATTCAGAAGTCCCAGCAAGAAAGTGTTCCAAAAATATAAATACAGTTTTTGGAAAAGCGGCCTGTTCATTGAACTGGCGCGGCTCAAATATAGATTTTTCCTGCTTACATTTGCCGCGACATCAAGCGGACGATTCACAATTCCTTCCGCAAACGAATATTTTTGTTCTGCACTTTCGTCGCGGATGAAGATTTTTGCCCGCCTGTCATTTGGATAATAGTACAAAGCTTCTTCCAAAATTTCTGTACGGGTCAAGGAAAAAGAATATTCGTATTCTATGTTTTCACAGACAAAATCAATTAGAAAGCGGCTTGGCTTTTTGTCGCATCCGTCAAACTTGAACGGCATAAAATTGAACACAACACCCGCATTGTGATTGTGCGATTCCAAAATCAGCGAGCAGCAAAATCGTATCGCTTTTATTATATTAGACTTTCCGGAGGCGTTATGCCCAAAAAGACCAATTGTCTTTAAAACCTTCGTTCCGTTCCAGTCGATGACATTATCAGCAAGCGTTTTTGACGCGGCAGTATTTATGTTTGCGGCCGTAAAATCAATGCAGATTTTGTCTTTTATCGAAAAAAAGTTTTCAAGTTCGATTTTTAACAGCATGAAACACCTATATTTGTAATTATTCTACAAATATATCATTTAAAAGCAAACTTGTCAAGGAAATTTTGCTTTTCTATTATAATATAAACATGATTAAAGTTTTTCAATTCAACAATTGTTGCTTAAAATATGTCCGATAGTTAATAACAGACATCATCAAAAAAACAGTTTTAGACAATGATTTAAGAATTATATTTCTATATAAAATTAGTCTCATCTTCGATCAGTCATACAAGCATCTTCCGAAAGCATGCTTGTATTTTCCGTCTTCAAAAATCTGCTCCGCGCTCTACCACCATCGTTTCGTTTCTTCGATTTTCAATATCACCTTCGCTTCTTTTACCGGAAGGAGGCTTCTGAAATTGTCCTGCGTTATTTCTGCTGTATATCTTTCGTTCCCAAAAAAGTCACGTATCACAAAGATTTTTCACGGTGATTTTGACCTCGTTTCCAAAAACTCGTCAATCATCGGAATTAAAAACTCGTTGTCGCTTATGTTCTTTTTTCCCGCGTACATCTCCGTGCAGAACGTTATGAATTCGAGCGTCTGTTGTTCCGTGGTCTTCAAACAAGACTCCTTTGCACTTCCATCAGTTTTAAATATAAAACCTGTTAAACATCCTCTTCCATTCTTATGCATTTTTCTTTGAACTTATTTTCATCATTTTTATATCCAATTTTATTCAACAAGCGTCTTTTTGAGGTTGGACATAGATTTGAGGCAGAATGTTTACTATTAGTTCTGCTTAAGACAACTCTAAAGCAATACTCATATCGCTTGAAACATTTGAGAAAAAACTCATAAGTTGAAAGCAATTGTTCACAAGCAGTGTCAATATCCGCCCCCTTAAATTCAATCAAATATAATCTTTCATCATTCACAAGAAGAGCCTTGTCGCATTTTTGCATTTCCTTTGATTGTATAATGCCATCATCAACTTGAAATCCAGCCAGCAATTTTCCTTCGCTATTTTTTGCAATGTATTCTTTTCCTTTTTCTCTGAACACTGCTGCTTTTCTATTATCATAAAATACTCGGAATTCTGCGTATCTATCAGCAACTAGAGAATCTTGTTTATTCATTACCATCCAACTCCATTAAATTCGAATAAATTGTATTTATCTTTGACGAGCAACTGTCAATCGCCGAGGCATCAATCAACTTGCATTCATCGTCTATGATATTATATATTTTGCCATCTTCCAATTTATAAGCAGAAACTTCATTTATGTCCACAAACAAGTTTTGAGGAATTTCTTTGATTGCTTTTTTTGATGTTGAATAAATTTCTTTTGCATAAATATAGTTATTCAAATTACTCAAAATATATGGCGAATGAGTTGTAACAACCAACTTGTCGCCTTTTCGTTTTTTGTGGATTAAAAGAAATTCCAAAATCTCTATCTGTGACTCTGGAAATAAATTTTGTTCTGGCTCTTCCACAATATTTATAAAGCAGGAATTCAAATACTTTGAAAGACATTGTGTCAATTCGCTTTTTTCCTTTTCAGAAAAATTCTTATCGATATTTGATGTCAAATAAAGCTCCACCTTTTCCACAAGACTTGCATTATTTATATGTTTAACAACAAATCTTTGACGCGAGGCATCCAAATCCCTTATCCGTTTCAAAATATCTTTTTCAATTTTGTTCGCCAGATAATCTGTTACAGAAATCAATGGAATTGCAGATTGCAAACCACTTGAAGCCTTTGTGATTGGAATGCTTTCAAAAAAGCCCTTGAAGGTAAATGAGTCTCCATCTTTTTTATTTTCATCAAAATCTTTTGGCTTTATATAATCTACATCTTCATTTTCATTGTATTTAATATCATATCCCAAAAATGAAAACTTTGAATATTTTTTTAACCACAAATGTGCATTTTTCAACTCAATGCTGAAATCCTTTACCATTTGGGGAAGTTGTTTTATTTGATCAGGATGTTCTAAAACAGAAAGCAAATTTCTTTCCGATGGAACGTACATTATTTTTGGGCATATGTAATTTGAAGTTTTCAAATTAGAATGAATATTGAATTTAGTTCCATTAACCCAAAATTCGTATGCGGTTCCTTTATATCCCAATTCGGTTTCATCGGTAAAATATGATTTAGGAATCCTTTGATTTTCGCACAACTTCTGAAATTCTTCAAAATCAAAATCTGCCTTTTTATACCTGTCTTGAACCAAAACCTTTTCAAGCCATGCGAAAGTTGAATAAATCTTAGCTACCGTGCTTTTTCCAGTTCCCTGATTGCCAATAAAAATTGACATATTGTTTATGTCAAAATATCCATCAGAAGATTCTGAAAAACCGGATAAGACTGGACCGAAGTTTCTGATTTTTAACCTATCCATGAGCACAGATTATAATATATTGATAATAAATTTTCAAGGATAGAAACGGACGCAGGATCATAATTTGGAAACTTGCCAAAATACGGCGGAAATCCTCATTCAGTTAAAATCAAGAAAATCATTTCGCATAAAATTCATCCTCACTGATTTCTCCAAATTCATCATAAAATGAATTCACCACATCACGCAAATTACAAAAAACATCATTTGACGAAGAAAACTTTATCCATTCGTCATTAGAATTATCTCTTCCACCATATTTGACTTTTAAAGAATCTTTCTGCTATAATAGTATCAAACATGAACACAACCATACAGTATTACAACAAAAACGCCACATCTTTTACAACTGACACCCTCACCGCCGACATGACGTTTTTACAAGATAAATTCATTTCATATCTGCCGGCAAATTCTTTCGTACTGGATTTCGGCTGCGGTTCGGGGCGGGACACCAAATACTTTCTTTCTAAGAATCTAAAAGTAAAAGCTATTGACGGCTCTGAAAAAATGTGTGAAATTGCCCATAAAAATACAGGTATCGAAATTGAACATGTATTGTTCTCAGATTTTGAATGCGAGGAAAATTGTTTTGACGGCGTTTGGGCGTGCGCGAGCATCCTTCACCTCCCCCCAACAGACTTGCCCATTGTGCTCAAAAAACTGGAATTAGCATTAAAAAGCAACGGTATTTTATACGCATCATTTAAGTATGGTGAAAACGATCGGATTGTGGACGGACGTTTTTTCACTGACATGACTGAAAAAAGGTTCTCGCAATTTTTTAATTCTTTTAAAAACAATTATAGAATAATTGAAACTCTTGTAACACCCGATGTTCGGAAAAATCGAGAGAACGAAAAATGGCTGAACGTGTTTTTGCGAAAAAATTAAAGACAATCTCAGGCGATTTCATTCACATAGAAACAATGACCTATTCCAATGGAGGCAGGACGGAGTTCTATGAAAAAGATGAAACTGCCATAATAATTGATTTTGGAATTTGCAATCCGCCATTGCATAACGAAAAGCCCTTCGATTACTTTCTAATCACCGAAAAGCAAAATTTCTACATGAACAGATATTCAAACGTCTTTCGATTTTTAAGCGATGACATTCTTGAAATTAACAATGTCTTGAATGAATCAGACAATTTCAATATGGAAAAATATTTTCAAAAATCTAGTCATGCTGTCCGTGAAAATGCTTCCGCCTCGCCTTTGGAATTTTCATTTGAAGACAACTTTTCAGCGGTTTATGGCTCAAACAGTTTGAAATATCTTTTTAAGGAATATGAGATATGCGATTCAAACTGAAATTCTTTTTTTCCTTGATTACCTCGTAAAGTCAAAGACTTGGACAAAGGCTGTTGAAGAAAATGGAATTCATTACCATCATCCGCAATTTATCGGAACAGAAAAATATAAGAAACAGCTTCACAAACAAAATGTATGTGCGCTGTGGGGGATAAAGCTTTTTAGGTTCTCGACAGAAGATTGTCAATTTACTGAACGGATACAAGATGACATTCGCTCATTTTTCGGGACAACATCAGATATATTTATTGAAAACAGTTTGTTGAGCGAACGTCAATTCCAACTTTACGAACACCAAGAAAATACGCTAAAAGAAATTCAGAAGAAAAGAAAAAGCGGCTTTAAAAGTTTTTTAATTGTTTTCCCAACAGCAAGCGGAAAGTCAAAAATTGTTGAAGAGGACATAAAAGATTTTGCAAAATACAAAAACAACTTTTCAACCCTTATACTTGTTCCGAACAATGCTGTGAAATGCGACTGGATAAACCGAATCGAACAATCGCTCAAGACCTTAAAGTCGAAAATTGAAATTCAAACATATAGTTATGCGGTGAGACACTATTCTGAGAATTCTAGCGACCATTATAATTACATCGTCGTTGACGAAGCCCATCATGCAGTCGCCACGATGCTTCGTCGAGTTATTCAATATTATACGCCTGATTTTTTAGTCGGACTTACTGCGACAGACCAGCGACCAGACAAAAAGAAACTTGAAGATGTGTTCGGCTCATACGAAACAGGATTGTCGCTTGAAGAGGCAATGAAACAAAAAATCATCGCCACTGCCCGCGTTTTTAGAATTGAGACAAATATAAATTTAAGCACAGTGAGAATCAATGGCAAAGATTATGTAAACGCGGACTTGGAAAAATCTATCCGCGTCACTTCTAGAAACGAACTTATTGCCCAAATTCTGAAAAGATATTTTTCAAGCAACGGACTGCAAAAACTTCAAGGCGTAATTTTTTGCGTAAACGTTCAGCACACAATTGAAATGGCGAAAATCTTAAACGAACACGGATTGAATGCCGCCCCTTATACAAACAGAAATTCCAATTCAGAAGAAATCATGCGGAATTTCACGCAAAAGAAAATCCGCTTTTTGTGCAGTTGCAATATGATTAGCGAGGGCTGGGATTATCCCGAACTTGGAATCCTTGTAATGGCTCGCCCCACGCTTTCAAAAGTCCTGTACTTGCAACAAATAGGACGGGGCTTAAGAAAAACTCCTTCAAAAAGTGACGTGTTTGTAATAGATGTCGTTGACGAATATGGATGCGCCATCGTTCCTTGTTCAATGCATTCGATTTTCCATTGCGAATATTATGTGCCGTTTGGAAGCATAATAAAGAATGATTATAAAGTCGGCGATTTTATTGAAGTGGCTGGGCTTGTCGAAAGAATTGAGCGGATAATTCAAATTGACACAACATCATTTGAAGAAAAATACGGGAACTATTTAAGCCAGGAACAAGTGGCTCGCGAATATTTTGTAAGCACGGGAACTGTTACAAGTTGGTTGAACAAAGGCAAGATAAAAGCGGACGCACGTTTTCAGTTCGGAAGCAAGACTATTTTCCTTTTCACTCCCGAAAATATTGAAAAAATGAAAATCGAACTTGGAATAAAAGAACACAATGACAATACAATCCGCGATGACTTTTTTGAATTTCTTGCGGAACGAGACTATTCCCTTTCATACAAAATGCCCTTCCTGCTTGGCTTTATAAAAAATTTGAATTCAATAGGTGACGCAAAAATTGATGACATCCTTGATTACTACATAAGGTTTTATAAATTGCGAATTATGCGCGGTCAGATTGTAGACAGACGTACTTGCCCATATACAAAGACGCTTTTGGAAAACCGCAAGGAAATTCAACGTAGCATGCTTACCAACCCGTTCGAAAAATTCGAGAGAAAGCGTTTCATGTATTATTCAAAAGATTTGGGAATGATTTCAATGAATCACGCATTGTTTTCAAAATTGAATAAAGCGGATTTTGAGCAAATTGAAAAACAAATGAACGAAGATTTGAAAAATTATTACAAGGAACTTGGAAGCGAACATATAGCGGAAGTTGAATACAAGATACAAGACGAAATGCCACTTATGGTCGCGGATTCTAGAGTATTTAAGGAATAAAACAACTTTTTTATAAAATATTAAAAACCCTTGTATTTTGCTTGCTTTATTGTTATATTTTAATTATAAAGTATTTCTTATGTCATGATTTTACAAAGGAGGTGGAAATATGGTTTACGAAAAGCCAGTGGTATTGGCACAAAGTACTGTTTATATGGCAGAGTGTCGTCCTAATAGCAAGCCAAGTGGCAGACCTTGTAACAAGCCTGGTCCAGGTGGTCGCTAACAAACAACACAATCAGTCAACAATACTTTGTTAACTGATTGTGTTTGGGAGATTAAAATTGTTTTACAAAAGGAAATCTAATATTTTATTTAGAGATTATGTCTCTTTTGGATATATAACAGATGACAGAAATTTTGGATACAGACAATTAGTTAATAATGAAAATGTTATAGGTGATAGAATTTTGTCTCAAAGCGGAACTGTCTTTTTTTCTGTTTTAAATAAAGAGCCTCAGATGATTGATAAGCTTGTCGCTGAAATAAAAAAGAAATTCCCTAATATAACTTTTGAAGTTTTAAGAAGAGATGCAATAAAATTTTATCATGAACTTGAAAAAGATGGTTTTGTGATATTTGGCAATACATTTCAAGAATGCGAGTCAAATGATTTTAAGTTCTCTTATAAAACAATAAAAAACGCAAGCAACAACACATTCGCGTCTTACTCCATAACTAATAAACAGTATACGCAAGATTTTTTTAATGAGTATTTTGCTGGAATTCCCCAACTTACAAGCATACACATAGAAATCACGTCTAAATGTAATGAACGATGCGTTCATTGTTATATTCCACATGAAAATAAAATAACAGACATGCCTCCCAATTTATTTTTTGATATTTTAAACCAATGTAGAAATATGAATTTATTACATATAACTATTAGTGGTGGAGAGCCAATGTTGCATAAAGATTTCTGTGAGTTTTTGAAAAAATGCAGAGAATATGATTTTTCTGTACGAATTCTGACAAATTTGACTATACTTGAAGATAAAATTATAAAAGAACTAAAAACAAATAGTTTATTATGTATTCAAACATCTTTATACGCTATGAATGCAGATATCCACGATAAAATAACAAATGTACAAGGAAGTTTTGAAAATACAATGAAGGGGATTTTACAGCTAATAGAAAATGACATCCCCTTACAGATAAGTTGTCCTATAATGAAGCAAAACAAAGATTATTATGCTGATGTTGTATTATGGGCAAAGAAAAACAATGTCGAAGTTAATTATGACCCAGCACTCATTGGCAAATATAATAGCACGACACAAAATTTGGAAAATAGATTAACAATTGCAGAAGTTAGGGAAATAATAGAGAACGAAATTAAAAACGATTTAAATCAACTAGGGCAATTAAAACATGATGTAATTAAAAAGGAAACGATTGCGCCAAATGATAAAATATGCAGTGTTTGTAATTCTTCAATTTGTATTGCTGAAAATGGCAATGTATATCCTTGTATAGGTTGGCAATCATATGTTGTTGGCAATATAAAGGAAAAGCCCCTTAAATTTATTTGGGAAAATTCTGAAAAACTCCAGTATTTAAGGAACTTGCGAAACAAAGACTTTCCAAAATGTATAAAATGTCCTGAAAAATCATTTTGTACGATGTGTATGGTTCGAAATGCAAATGAAAATCCCGATGGAAATCCACTGGTAGTTAATAATTATTTTTGCGATATGGCAAGAATTACAAAAGAAATTTATTTTTCTCATATACATCTTTTATAATTTTACAAAATAAATGCTTAATTTATTATTGATTTATTTTCTTTTGCACCAGTTATAGCAATGGTGGTGTGGTAGTTTCAAATAGCAAACTTTTAGAATTTTCAATAAAAAAAGCATAAAAACTGCCTTGCATTTTTACATTATATTATAAAATGCTGTATAAGGGGATATTGCTCTGCTAGTCTTCTTCATATTGCATTTCGTCAATTATGCCACAAATTCGCAAAAAATTTCAACACAAAATGCCCTGCATCACCTGCCCCCCCACACAGTATTTATTTCAATCCAAAATACATACTGTATTTCAAGTTAAAATTCTACTCATTTGAAGATGAAATCAATAGCATTTCATCTTCAAAATAAGCTTAATTTGAAAGCAAAATTCATACTATTTTAGAATTCAGTGCTATGTTTTCAATGTTCTAAATGTCACACACTCTTACATTAAAGACGCTCCAAAATTTAAATTTAAGACTCTCTTTAACCGCCGTTAAAGACCATCCAAAACGTACGTTAAAGACTCCCTTTAATTGCCGTTAAAGACCATCCAAAACGTACGTTAAAGACTCCCTTTAATTGCAATTAAAGACACTCCAAAATTTACATTAAAGAACATCTTAAATAAAACAAAAAAATATACATAAATATTTTTCTGAATGCAATTTTTCTTTAAAAAAATTCATACCTTATATGTAAGAAATTGGCTAAAAAACTAAAAAAAACGCGACAGGAATAATATGGAAAGCATGATTATATTTTGGCAATAAAAAAATACAGGAGGTGATGCCTATGATACGCGAAACAAAATCGGCTTGAGCGAAACAAAACTTTCTTTTAGAAAGCAAAGTGGTCGTGCTCAAGCCGAGCGAGATTTGCGCCGCAAATCTTGCAGGATAAAGTCAATCGCTTGACTGGCATTAGGCAAAGAGATTTTAAGCGATTTTCTTTTCCTTGTCTACAAAAAAAACGACCCTTAAAAAACTTTTTTTCATAAGTGAGGTGAAACTATGGAAAAGAAATTCGACAATTCATTTGTCAACCTGCGCGAAGAGGCTAACGGGCGAGTGTCCGTCAAACTTCAGCCGAACACGCTCAACAAGTCTGATTCCGAACAGTATTACGGAAGGGTTACGCGCGTAACTTATTCAAACCAAAACCTTCTCGACATGGTGGCGGAGGAACTTCCGGACATGTCCATCGGAAAAATCACCGATGTGATGACCGCCTATACCGCCGTGTTGCAAAAGACTCTTGCCAATGGATGCGCATGCAAATTTGGAACGCTGGGCACTTTCTACATCGCCTCGAAAGGCACTACGTAAAGCGCGAACGGCAAGACCGAACTTACTATAAAGTTCACGCCGGAAAAAAACTTGTATGATGCTGCGCAAAAAATCGAAATTGCGGAATCCAGCTATGCCGCGCCCACGGTTACTATTGACAGCATAACGGACATCACAAGAAACGTATCGGACGGCGTGCTCAAGTCGGGAACATCGGTAAGCATACGCGGCAACAACCTGCGAATCGGCGGAACGGAAAGCGGAATTTGGTGCGCACCAGTGGACGATGAAGGGAAATTCACGGACGATGCTTCGAATTGGAAGGAAGTGACGCAGGAATTCTTCATGAACACTTCCAAGAACCTTATGTTCACGCTTCCCGAAGGCCTTGAAACTGAAACAAAATATTGCTTCGTACTCAAGACACGTTGCATCGGATATTCCAAGCACGAGCGAAAGTGCATCTTGCAAACCACAACGCCCAGCTTCAAAGTGGTGGCGTAATTGGTTTAAACGAACGGACAAAACACCCGCAGGCATTTACCTTGTAGAGCAAGGCAAATGCCTGCGATTCCTGTCCAAACGCTTTCGTAAATTCCTTTTCAAAAGTTTGCCTTTCTTCTCTGATTTCATTATCTTGAAAAGTAAGGAAGTCTCGGACTTTTTTGATTCGACGCTTCCTTTGAAATGTTTTGATTTGGGGGTGAAATATGGATCAGGACAAAATGACTATAAAGGCGTTCGACGTATTGCAGGAAGCATCTTCTTTGGCGAGACAAAACGATCACGCGGAAATAGGAAACGGGCACATTCTTGTGGCGATGCTCGAACAGAAAGACGGAATCATTCCTCCGCTCGTGGAAAGGATCGGAATCAACGCGGCCGCGCTTTCTTCGCAGGTGCGGCTTCTTTGGGAAAAGATTCCGCGCGTAAGCGGCAACACGAATCTCTTGCTTTCAAACATGGCGCAACGCACTTTGGCGAACGCCGAAAAGGAAATGTCGCACCTGAAAGACGAGTATGTCTCTACCGAGCACTTTCTTTTGGCAATGACGCAAAATTCGGATGAAGTCTCGTCCTTGCTAAAGGGAAACGGGATCACGAAAGACTCGATTTTGCAGGCACTCAAGTCGATTCGTGGCAATTCCAAGATAGATTCTCAAGATCCCGAAAGCTCAATGCGCTCGCTTGAAAAATATTGCGCGGATTTGACGAGCCTCGCGCGCCAGGACAAAATCGATCCTGTAATCGGACGCGACGAGGAAATAAGGCGCGTTATGCAAGTGCTGAGCCGCCGCACGAAAAACAATCCTGTCTTGATTGGCGAGCCGGGCGTGGGAAAGACCGCCGTCGTGGAAGGGCTTGCGTTGCGGATTGCGAAAGGCGACGTGCCCGAAAGCCTCAAGAACAAGAGGCTTCTTTCGCTTGACATGGGCGCGCTTGTGGCGGGCGCGAAATACAAGGGCGAATTCGAAGAGCGTCTGAAGGGCGTTATTGACGAAGTGAAAAAATCCGACGGCAAGATAATTCTTTTCATCGACGAGCTTCATACGATTGTCGGGGCTGGAAGCGGCGAAGGCTCTACAAGCGCGGCGAACCTTCTCAAGCCCGCGCTCGCCCGAGGCGAGCTTCGCGCGATTGGCGCGACCACCCTTGACGAGTATCGGAAATACATCGAAAAGGACGCCGCTTTGGAAAGGCGTTTTCAGCAAGTCCTCTGCGCAGAACCCAATCTCGAGAATACGATTGCCATATTGCGCGGTCTCCGCGAAAAATACGAAATCCATCACGGTGTGCGCATCGAGGACGAGGCGTTGGTTTCGGCGGCGACACTTTCCGACAGGTATATCACGAACAGGTTTTTGCCGGACAAGGCAATCGACTTGGTTGACGAAGCCGCGAGCCGCCTCAAGATGGAAATCGAGAGCGAGCCGACCGAACTCGACAGGATAGAGCGGAAAATCTTGCAGCTTCAAATAGAAAAGCAGTCGCTCGCAAAGGAAAGCGACGAGGCCAGCAAGGAACGCCTTGAAAAGCTCAACGGCGAGCTTTCTGAACTGGGGCAAAAGCGCGACGCGATGAAATTGCAGTGGCAGAACGAAAAGGCCGCGATTGACTCTTCGCGCGAGGCGAAGGAAAAATTGGAAAGCGCGAAATTCGAACTTGAAAGGTGCACGGCAGAAGGAAAGCTTGAACGCGCCGCGGAATTGAAATATTCGATAATTCCCGAACTCGAAAAAAAACTGAAGTCCGCAGATTCAAAAGATAGCGGGGATGGACAAACGGATGGCGCGCAACTTTTGCGCGAGACCGTCACCGAAGAGGACATCGCCCGCGTCGTTTCCTCGTGGACTGGAATTCCCGTCGCGAAAATGATGGGAAGCGAAAAGGAAAAATACATCGCCCTTGAAAGCGAGCTGCACAAGCGCGTCATCGGGCAGGACGAGGCCGTGCAGGTTGTGAGCGACGCGATCAGAAGAAACCGCTCCGGGCTTTCCGACCCGAACAAGCCGCTCGGAAGTTTCCTTTTCATCGGGCCTACGGGCGTGGGAAAAACTGAACTCGCCAAGACTTTGGCGGATTTCTTGTTCAACGACGAGCGCGCGCTTACAAGGATCGACATGAGCGAATACATGGAAAAGTTTTCCGTAACCCGGCTTATCGGCGCGCCTCCGGGATATGTCGGCTATGACGAGGGCGGGCAGCTCACGGAAGCCGTCCGAAGAAGGCCGTACAGCGTCGTGCTTTTTGACGAAATCGAAAAGGCTCATCCCGATGTGTTCAACGTGCTTTTGCAAGTGCTGGATGACGGACGCTTGACCGACGGGCAAGGACGAATCGTTGACTTTAAGAATGCGATTATAATAATGACAAGCAATTTGGCGAGCGAGCTGATTTTGGAAGCCGACACGGACGAAAAGCTTAAGGCGATAAAAGAAAAATTGAACGAAATCCTAAAAGACTCGTTCAAGCCTGAATTCTTGAACCGAATCGACGAAATCGTAATGTTCACTCGGCTCGACAAGTCGTTCATCGCAGAAATTGTTCGCTACCAATTGGAGCGCGTGGCGAAACGCCTTGAATCGCATCGCATAAAGATTCAGTTCGAAAAAAGCGCGTTGGACTTTCTTTGCGAGAAAGGCTACGACCCCGCGTTCGGCGCGAGGCCTGTAAAGCGCGCGATTCAGACCTATGTCGAAAATCCGCTTGCGAAGGAAATTCTGCGCGGCGCGTTTTCCGATGGCAGCACGATTAAGGCAAGCGCGCAAGGGGAAGAAATAAAATTCAGCTAGTCGGCTTGCTGATTCGTATTGAGAATGCCGCGTCCTTGTAAATCGCGCCGCAAAGGAATTCCAAAGCCTCGCGCAGTTGCGAGTCGAGTTTCCACGGCGCGTTCAGGACGAGCATTCCGCTTCCCAAAAGGTTCGCGGTGCTTTTCTTGCTCTCGCTTCCTGGGAAGAATTCCGCGCGCAGGATTTCCGCGTGGGCGTTTTTCCTTTTCGCCGCATCCTCGATTTGGAAAATCATTTCTTTGATTTGCTCCTTCTTGCCTTCCAAAATTGGATACCAAAGCGCGATGATTCCCGCGCTCCATTTTTTGTGGACGGCGCGGACGGTCTTTGTCACCGCGTCGAATTCGCCCAAGTCTTCATAAGCGGGATCAATCAGGACCGCGCCGCGCTTTATTTGTGGAGGCGTGGATGCGGACAAGTTTTTCAAGCCGTCCGCATGGAAAATCTTCACGGCGCAATGTTTTTTGCTTTGCGCATTTTGCGAAGCATCGTTTTTTCCGATTTTTTCATTTTTTTCAATCGAATTTTCTTCGAGCGATTTTTTTCCCAAAATGTTTTCGCGAAGTCTTTCGATTTCCGCGGGATGAAGCTCGCAAAGAAAAAGGCTCGAGCCGCGTCGTATCAAATTGCGCTCAAGCAAGGGCGAGCCAGGATAGCACGATATTTTCAAGTACGGCGAGATTTGTTCGAAATAAAATCTCACGCATTCAGGAATTTCTCCTTGCGAAAGCCCTTCGCCGCTTTTTTCAAAAAAGTCGCGCAGTGCCAAGATTCCTTTTTCTGCTTCGAGAGTTTTTTTTGCCGACGCGCATTCAAGCGAATAAAGCGCGCTTCCCGCATGCGTGTCGAAAAAAGTGTATGGAGAATCCTTTGCGTTCAGATGGCGCAGAATCTGAACGAGCGCGATGTGCTTGAGAATGTCGGCGTGGTTTCCCGCATGGAATTCGTGCAAATAGCTCAGCATGATTTTACTTTTATTCGAGAGAGTTGATTTCGGAAAGCCATGCGTCCGCGCTTGCGTCACTTGGCATTCTCCAGTCGCCTCTTGGCGAAAGGCTCACGCTTCCGACCTTCGCGCCGTCCGGCATGCACGAGCGTTTGAATTGCTGCGAGAAAAATCTCTTGTAGAAAACCTTCATCCAATGCTTTATCGTCGCGGGCGGATATTCGTTTTCGGCGAACGCTTTTTTCGCAAGAAAATAAATTTTCCTCGGCGAAAATCCGAAGCGCAGAATGTTGTACAGAAAAAAATCGTGCAGTTCGTAAGGGCCTACGATTTCCTCGGTCTTTTGCGAAATGCCGCCTTGTTCGGGGGGAAGCAGTTCAGGGCTTACGGGCGTGTTCAGAATGTCGAACAAAACTTCGCTCAGCTTCTTGTTCTGCGCTTGGCCAGTTTTCTCTTGCGCGAAAGCGGCCGCCTCGCGTTCTACGATGTGGCGGACAAGCGTTTTTGGAATCGACGAGTTCACGCCGTACATCGACATGTGGTCGCCGTTGTAGGTGCACCAGCCGAGCGCGAGTTCCGAAAGGTCGCCCGTGCCGATTACGATCGCGCCTTCCTTGTTCGCCAAGTCCATCAGGATTTGCGTGCGCTCTCGCGCCTGTGCGTTTTCATAGGTCGCGTCGTGCACGCTTTCGTCTTGCCTGATGTCCTTGAAATGCTGGCGCACCGAATCCGAAATCGGGATTTCACGGAGCGTTGCTCCGGTTTCTTTTGCGAGCGAGCATGCGTTCTCGTAAGTGCGCCCTGTCGTGCCGAAGCCGGGCATCGTTACGGCTATGATTCCCATGCGGTCGAGCGAGCAAAGGTCGAACGCGCGGCAAGTCACCAAAAGCGCGAGCGTCGAGTCAAGCCCTCCTGAAAGTCCGATTACCGCGTTCTTCGCGCCTATGTGCCGAAGCCTTTTTGCGAGCGACTGCGCTTGAAGCGTAATCACTTCGAGGCAGCGTTCGTCACGCGCGTCTTTTTCCTGCGGAACGAAAGGACGCTTTTCCACCTCGCGAAAGAAATTCGCATTTCCGTCGGATTTCTTTTCTTTGAGATTCACGAAAATTTCCTTGTGCGCGTTTGAATCGGATTCGCATTGCAAAAAAGTCGTAGTCTTGATTCGTTCGGCTTCGAGAAGCGAAACGTCGATGTCGGCGAAAATCATTCGGCTTTCGAACGGCGCGCTTTCCGCAAGAATCTTTCCGTTTTCCGAAATCAAATTGTGTCCAGCGAAGACCATGTCCTGCGTTGATTCGTCGCGCCCGCTGTTCGCATAGATGTACGCGCAGAAATTCCGCGCCGATGTGCTTTTCACCAAAAGCCGCCTGTATTCCGCCTTGCCGATTGTCTCGTTGCTCGCGGACAGGTTCGCGATTATCGTCGCTCCTGCCAAAGCGTGGCTTGTCGAAGGCGGAGTCGCGGTCCACAAGTCCTCGCAAATCTCGAACGCGATTTTCGCGCCGGGAAAATTTTCGGCGCAGACAAGAATGTCAGTTCCGAAAGGAACTTCGGGAAATTTCTGCGAAATGAAAATCGTTTCTCCCGCATTCGCTCCGCGCAAATTTTTCGCGGAAGCAAAATGCCTTGCCTCGTAGAATTCGCCGTGATTCGGAATGTACGTTTTTGGAACGAGAGCGAGGATTTCGCCCTTGTGCAAAATCGCCGCCGCGTTGTAAAGCGAGCCGCTTTTTTTCACTGGAAGCCCTACGGCGATTATCGTTTGAAGGGAAGAGGTTTCCTTCGCGATGAAGGCGAGCACTGAAAGCGCGTTTTGCAAAAGCGTTTCCTGAAAAAAAAGGTCGCCGCAAGTGTAGCCCGTTATGGAAAGTTCCGGCAGGACTAAAAGATCCGCGCTCTGCGATGCCGCCTCGTGCACCGCCGTGATGATTTTTTCTGAATTGAAAGCCGTGTCGCAAACCTTGAGTTCCACGCTCGCAGCCGCCGCTCGAAAATATCCATAGTTCATAGAAACATTGTAGCACATTTTGCGGCATTGGGCAAGGATGGTTCGCGCCTTTCCGCATCGTCTGCCGTGTATGTAAATCTGTCGCTCATTCCTATTTCGTAGTCTTTAATTCCGCCAAAGTCGGGTTTTCGTTCTGAAAGATTTTTATCTGCTCGTCGGTCAGTTTTTCAGGATAGTCTCGCCAAAAATTGAAAACCTTTTTTCTGTCGAACGAAAACCGAAAATCACCAATTATCCTTTTGTTATCGTCAAAGCAATCTATCCACCATATCAAATTACCTTTTTTTCTTTGAAAGAATTCATATTCCTTGTAAGGGGATGTTTCATAATCACCATCGTCCCAAATTTCGCCCTTTAAAAGTTCTGAATTATTTATTTTGCAAAGTTTCTTTATCGTTTCCTCTTCTGAAATATTTTTGGCAACTTTCATTTCACGAAATCTCCTACGCCTCTTGGCTGATTTTTTTCTTGAGTTCACTTAACTCTGGATTACTTCAAGAAGCCGTATTGTATACTCTTATTTAGAACTTTTACGTCTATTGCAATCGCGACACAGCATCTGACAATTTTCTGCAATCGTTCTGCCACCCTCGACCCACGGTGTTATATGGTCTGCCTCCATTACTGCAATATCAAAAGGTTTTCCGCAAAGCTTACAAACACCTTTCTGTATTTCGTAGATCTCACGCTTTGTATTATCATCGAATGTTCTAATTCCTAAATGGTGCTCGTCTCCATCTAAAACATATTCATAAATACCGCTTTTTTTCTGAACATCGCTATCCATCATAAGTTTTGAAACTTTCGGCTCTAACTCATCAGCATTTAATGTTGTATCTTGACCATATTTATTATAAAGGAATCCCCACTGAACACCTTTCATTTCCTTTCTGTATTTTGGAAATTTTGCCTGCACCCATTCTATTACATTTCTGAAATAACTGAATAAAGGCTGTGCGTCTGAGTCTGCACAATGTTCTGACATATAATTTTTTATATCATCTTCATTTTTTGCCTGAGAAATCCATCTTATAGCTGTTTCCAGATATGACTGCCTTTTCATTTCTCCATTCAGATATTTGCTTCCAATATTGTAGGCAGCACAGTTAGTTTTACTGAAATAGCTTTTTGCGCTTGTTACCCATTTTCCAGAATAGACAGCATTTCTTAATTCTTGTTTTGTAAGTTCTGCACCCGCAATGTTGATAGTTTCAAACCATTTTAATTTTTCGCTGTCATCACCATCACAGATATAAACAAACAATTTATAATTCAGAATTTTTTCTTTCTCATCTGACTGGAGTGTCTGAAAAGTTCTGAATTTGTAAGAAAAATCGTTGTTTACATACTGACAGATACTCATAGTTCTTTGCTGTCCGTCAATGATTTCAAAAGTCCCGTCCTTTCTTTTTGCCCAATACATTGTATTCAGCGGATAACCAAACATGACAGTTTCAATAACTTTTTCCCGTTGTTCATCATTATAAATGAATTCTCTTTGATATGGTGGTCTTATATCCAAATTACCGCCATAAGCAACAACACCATTTTCTGAATTATCCTGAAAACTTTCAACTAAATCTCTTACAGTAATGTCTAATTGAGTAATATTCATTTACTTTTCTCCCTCTTTTATTTTTTGAATGAGAATTCTCGCATATTTTTGTTTACCATCAATTATTCCACGACCTCTAAAAGTGTTTGGAATTCTTACAGCTTCTACTTCTTCACTGAAATCGGTACTATCCGTTAACCCTAGAACCTTGTACTGTTCTGGATTGTATTTTGTAAAAAATGTTACAGGTACTCCCATTACGCCATCATAATCCATTGGAATATCAGTAACAGATTCAACATGAATAGCATTATAATTTTCATATTTCTTGTATTTTTCTGGACTGTATCTTTTCCCTGTATCTAACACATCATGAGTTCTACTAATTTCTAAATTTGTATACCAGCAAATATTGCCCATTCTTCTGTATTTAATACCATTTTCAATTTTGAAATCTGTCTTTTTTTCTTCATAATATTCAGGAACTTGGAACCAAAAATGTCCATCTGTATAACCACACCATATTTTATTATCTT
The DNA here is from genome assembly GCA_014804005.1 of Treponema sp. Classification (GTDB taxonomy): domain Bacteria; phylum Spirochaetota; class Spirochaetia; order Treponematales; family Treponemataceae; genus Treponema_D. Next base: position 95,288 of record JAAVAP010000013.1, read on the forward strand.
TTATTAGAGGAATAATTGAATTATATGTAATATTATTTATATTCCCAATAACTAAAAATTTCTTTTCATGCTTAACTAAGAAAGGAATGTATTCCTTGAAAAGAGAAAAAGGCGGATTGGTAACCACAATATCAGCTTCCTTCAAAAATGCTAAACATTCATTACTTCTAAAATCGCCATTTCCTTTTAATTCCTTACATGGAATTTTTGCGAAATCCTGTTCGCCTGAATATTTTATTGAACCGTCATATTCCAAATAAACCGCTTTTTCTGTTGTTTCCTGCGAAAATAAATCTGGGTTATTGTTTTTATAGCAAGTTGCTATCACTTTTTTTAATCCTAATACTTCAAAATAAATAACAAAATATCTGAAAAAATTGCTTACTCGTGGATCGTCACAATTACAGAGAACAGTCTTATTTTTAAAATATTCTTTATAGTGTTTTAATTCTTTTTCTATCATTGATAATGGTGTGTAAAATTCATCGGCTTTTGCATTTTTTGAATCTGTAAGATTTGAATTTCCTGCCATTTTGTCCATCCCCTTTTCCTTTTAGTCGTGCGTTTTCATTTATTCCATACAACACAAATATACTACAATCTCATTATAATACTTAAAATAAAACTTTCGTTGTATGTGCTTCAGCACATTGTAGCACATTTTGCGGCATTGGGCAAGGATGCTTTCGCGCCCTTGCCGCGCGGCGTTCCACTTGCGCAAAGAAACGCTTTTTGCTACAATAACTTTATTCAAAAATTCACGAGGAAGAAAATGAGTTTGTACGAAGACTTGAAATGGCGCACGCTCATAAAGGACGTGGCGGGCGAAGAGTCCGAATTGAAAAGAATCCTTGACGGCGAACCTTTTACTTTTTACTGGGGCACGGATCCCACCGCTGACAGCCTGCATTTGGGGCACTACACGTCTCTTTGCATGGCGAAACGCCTTGCCGAGGCCGGGCATCACCCGATTCTGCTTTGCGGAGGCGCGACAGGAAGAATCGGCGATCCCCGTCCGAGCGCGGAGCGCGAAATCATCGACACGAAAGTCCTCGAGGAAAACATAAAGAAAATACGCGCGCAAGTCGATTCGCTTTTGGAAGGCAATGCGGAACTCGTTGACAATTACGACTGGACTCGGGATTTTACGTTCATTGAATTTTTGCGCGATGTGGGAAAATACATCAACGTGAACTACATGCTCGACAAGGACATAATCCGCCGAAGGCTTGACACTGGAATCACGTTCGCGGAATTTTCGTACATGCTGATGCAGGGCTACGACTTCGTTCACCTTTTCCGCGAAAAAAATTGCATAATGCAAGTGGCGGGAAGCGACCAATGGGGCAACATAACCACAGGAGTCGATCTCATCCGAAAGATGCTCGGAAAGACGGCCTACGCATTTACGATGCCGCTTGTCGTGGATTCGACCGGAAAAAAATTCGGAAAGAGCGAAGGCAACGCGCTTTGGCTCGACAAAGAAAAAACTTCGCCGTATCAAATCTATCAATACTTGTACAATTCGGACGACGAAAAGGTTTTCGAATATCTGAAAGTCCTCACTTTTCTTCCGCGCGAAAAAATCGAGGAAATCGAATCGCTTCATAAAGATTCTCCCGAAAAGAGAATCGCGCAAAAGGCACTCGCGTTCGAAGTCGTGAAGGACATTCACGGCGCAGAGGAGGCGGAAAAGGCGGTCTCGGGCGCGCTTGCCGCTTTCAGCGGAGAGGGAAGCAAGGAAAATATGCCGACCTTTGAATCTTCGCGCGCGGAACTCGATGCGGGAAAAGGCGCGATTGACCTGTTTTTCGAAGCGGGCTTGGGCGCGACAAAAAGCGATGTCCGCCGCCTTATTTTGCAGAACGGCGCGGCTGTGAACGGAAGGACTTTTTCGGACGTAAAGCGAGTGCTTTCGGCGAGCGACTTGGACGGAGACGGCGAGCTTGTCTTGAGGGCGGGCAAAAAGAAATTCGTTCGAATCGTTTTCAAATGAAGCAGAGTTGAAAATCCGCGCCGAGAAGTGCACATTTTCTAGCGTTTGAGCCAGTTTTTCACGGCGCGAACAATCCATGCGAAGAAAGATTTTATGGCGTTCCATATACGGCGGAAAATGCTCGGGTTTCGCAGACGTTCGAGGCGTTTGTAGCCTTCGAGTAGTTCGTCGTCTGTGAATTCCTTGCGCTGGTTGTTTTCTTCGATTTCCATTTCCAGCTGTGAAAGTTCGCTCAAGTTGTCGATGATGTTCGCGTTGATGTTTGTCCAGCCGATTGACTTTGCCGCCTCCAGTCTGCGTTCGCCTGCCACAAGTTCATATTTGCCATTGAGCGTGATTGGATTCAGAAGGCCGTAGCGGCGGAGGCTGTTTTTCAAATCCTCAAGATCGCCCAAATCCTTCCTTACGCGTCGCTTTACTTTTATGTCCTTTATGTTTACGAGCATTTTTTATTCCGTCTGTTCCGATTCGACTTGCAGGATTTCGACTGCGGTCTCGGCTTCCGATTCGGATTCAAGTTCCGATTTCAATTCTGATTCCGCTTCCGTTTCGCTAAAATTTACCGTCCTCGCATTTTTCTGTTTTTTGCTTTTATTTTTTGTATTCGCGTCGTCGGGCTCTTCTTGAGTTTCCGAAAAATTACCGTTGATGAGCGCGTCCAAATCCAAACCGTCCAAGTCCAGATTGATTTCTTCCGAGTCTTCGAGAATGCCGTTGAGATAGCTTTCCGACTGGTAGAGCGCGTTTTCCAAAGCATGCGCTGTGCGCTCGGCGCGGTTTGCGGCCGTGCTTCCGTGGACATCGCAATAGTCATGCGGAACATTGTTGTTCAAAAACCAAAGCGTGATTTGCGGACAGCCTTCATAAGGAATTCCGCCGCTTTCACGGCAGACAGTTCGTTTTGTCACGCCTTCGGAAGGCTGCGGAAAATCTTTGTATGGAAGCCCTTGGTGGATCACGCGGAAAAAGTCGCCCCAGGGAGGACCCGCCATTGATGCTCCTGTTCCGCCCATTCCCATTGACATTCCCGGCGTGTCGAATCCGAACCAAAATGCCGCGGTGTAATAGGGGCTGTAGCCGATTGCCCAGGCGTCCGCCCAGTTTTGCGTAGTTCCAGTTTTTCCCGCGATCGGCATTTCGAATCTTTTTCCTGCTTTGTCGGTGTAGATGAATTTCGAGCCGTTAGGATCGCTGTAGTCGCGGTTGATGATGCTTGAGCGGTTGACCGAGCCGTAATGCAGCGTTCCGACTGTCTTTGAGCCTTCGAGAATCTTTGTCATCAAAAAAGCGTTCTGCGGAGTGATTACCTGTTGCGGCTTTTTCATTTTGTTGTGCACGTCGCGGTCGATGTTTAGGATGATGTTTCCGTTTCGATCTTCCACGGTGCGGATTGCGGTCGGCGTTATCGCCTTTCCTCCGTTCGCGAATATGGCGTATGCTCGCGCCATTTCAATCGGGCGCACGGAAACCGTTCCGAGTCCAAGCGGATATCCCGGCACGAACGCCCTGCGCGGAAGTTCTTTTTCGGAAATTCCAAGCAATGCCACGGAACGGTCGATCGCCGATTTAAAGCCGATTCCTTCCAAGACCTTTAGCGCGGGAATGTTCAGAGAAAGCGCGAGCGCGCGCCACAGCAAGACATTTCCATGCCATGCTCCGCCGTAATTGTTCGGAAGATATTGCTCGCCTGTGCTCGTGACGAATTCGTATGGAGCGTCGAGCAGGGGAGTGGCGGCGTTGAATTTTCCGGAATCCATTGCCGCAGAAAAATAGAGCGGCTTGAACGAAGAGCCTGGCTGCACCCTTGCCTGCGACGCGCGAAGGAACTGGTTTCCTTGGTCGAATTTGCTTCCTCCGATTATCGCCGTTATGTAGCCCGTGTCGTTCTCGAGGTTGACCATGGTTCCTTCGATCGTCGTTGACTTCGCCTTTTCCAGATTGTTCGTGTTGGCGCGGTTTATGATTCCCACCTTGAGATTGTCGATTCCGAACATCAAACTCATCGCGTCAACGATCGGATTTAGATTTTCGTTGAAACTGTCCGTCGCCCGCGAAAGCAAAAGCCTGTTCGACATCTTGAATCCCGTGAAATTTCCGAGAAGCGTCACAAGCTCTGCCATCGGAATGTAGGTGCTGAACGCTCCACGCTGGTTTGAAGCCATCTGCGCCTTGAAATTCGCGTTCACGTTCGCGATTTGCTTTTCCATTATAAGTTGCGCGGTCTGCAAGTGCAAAAGGTTTCCCGTCGTGTTCACGGTGAAGCCGCTCGTGTAGATGTCCGCGTCGCCGTAAATCATTTCGCTCAGCTCGCGTCGGACGTATTCGCTGAACCATGGCGCTTTGTCCTCGCGCATGAAGAACGCCGGTGTGTCCGTGCGCGAATAGTCGAAGTCGAGCCAATAATTGTCATAGGATTCGTCGGCTTCTTTTTTTGTTATGTAGCCTTCTTCGACCATTGTGTCGAGAACGTCCTTCTGCCTTTCCATGGCGCGGTTTGGATGCTCGAACGGATTGTAGTACGAGGGATTTGAAAGTTGGATTACGAGAATGGCGGATTCCGCTGGAGTTATTTTTTTCGCGTCGTGCCCGAAATAATATTTGCTTGCGGCGTTGAGTCCATAAGTGCCTCCGCCGAAATATACATGATTCAAGTAGAGTTCGAGGATTTCGTTCTTTGAATATCGCCGCTCCATTTGAATCGCCCACCAAAGTTCTTTGAGTTTCCGCGAAAATTTCATTTGAGTGCGGTCGCAATAAAGAGTTCCTGCAATTTGCTGGGTCAGCGTCGAGCCGCCTCCGAGAGATTTGCGCGTGAAAACTCCGATAAAAGCGCGAGCGATTGCCTTTATGCTGAATCCGTTGTGCTCGAAAAAAATGCGGTCCTCACGCGCTATGAGCGCGTCCTTCATGTGCTGCGGAATTTCGAGGAGGCTCGTAAGTTCGCGCCGCTCCTCCGAGGTGAATTCCGTTATCAGCTCGCCGTTAATGTCGAGGATTTTCGTCGGAAGGGCGGTTCGAAATTCGGTGAAATTTTCGGTGTTCACAGTGCGCGCGGTTTGCGCCAACGCCAAGCCAAGGCACGCCCCGATTATGAGCGCGGAAAAAATCAGCAAGAGCGACATTATTTTTATGGATTTTTTTATCGGCATAAATATGCATTTTATAGAAAAATTAATTTTGTGTCAAGGCGGACGAACGCCAAGAAAAAAGCCCGGCCTTCAGGGCCGGGCAATGCCATCAGGCATTATCGGGGGCATGGGTGGGAGGGGAAAAGCCCCCGACATTTAAATTATCGTCATTGAACGGCGGAATCTTTAATTTTTTTCGAGAAAATTTACATCGCTTCTTGTCGCGCGAATTCCAAAAGAAGAGTCTCGCCCGAATAGAGCGAAAGCGTGTCGCCTGAAATTCCATATTTCTCCGCTTTGAGCAAGTTCTGCATGAGAAGGCTTTCCACGCGCATGTCCTCTTCGCTTCCGGCCGCGCGCGTCATAGGTCCGTCCGAAAATTCAATGAGACATTTTTCTTCGACGATTTTCAAGCCCAAGTTCGCGCGGTTGATTCCTGTGAAAATTGCCGCCGAATTTTTTTCGATTGTCATTGTCGCGTCCGAGTTCACGCTTTCTACGGCATTGCCGCTGTTCACCGCCGAAAGTTTCCAAGTGGCGTAGAACGGCGTGTTTTTCGCGAAATGCGCGTATGCGTCCATCTTGCTGTTTTTGAGGACGAGTGTTTGGAACGCCTCGCCGCTCATTTTTCCGATGGAATAGGAATCGACACCGTTCATGAATTCCGAAAAAAACTTTTCGAATTCCATTACTTCCGCGCTCGCGCCGCGCTTTGTGCTTGCGAAAGACATTGTTTTTATCACACCTTTTGATTCGGAGGAAATTTTCCCCATGAATCTGTTCGCGCCCATAAAGCCGCTTATTTCTGCCGTGCCGTCCGACGAGGGCGTAATTGTCAGGTCGGTTTTGGCGAGCAATTGCGCTTCGCCGCCTTTCATCAGGAGGACGAGATTCCAGTTGCCGCCGCATGATGAAATTGATTGGTCTTTTTCCATTTTCATTCCGTTTGCATTTTGTTGAGTTGATTCGCACGAAAAAAATGCGAATGCCATCGCGAAAATCATCGCCGAAAAAATAGTGTTTTTCATTTGTACCTCTTTTTATGAAACAAGCCGCGTTTTGCTTTTGTAACAAAATGCTTGCGAGAATTTTGTTTGAAAATTTTGGCGGAATTCCGTTTTAAATTTTCCTGCAAAAGTTCGTCGCGATTTTTGCTTCTTGTTCGGGAAGCGAAAATTTTTCTTTTCCCAGCGCGATCGACTTCACAAGAAAAACCAAATTCCGCGCAAGCGTCCGCATCATTTGCAAGCCTTCTTCGTCCTGCTGGCCGAGTTCGGAATCGGGCGAATGAAGTCCGTTCCAATATTGTCCCGAAGCGATTGGCATTCCGCTGATGGAAAAATATTTGTTGAGTTCGTCGAATGTCGATGTGATTCCGCCGCGCCTTGCCGCCACGACTGCACAACCGACTTTCATCGTTTTCGAAAAATGCGTGCTGAAAAAAAGCCTGTCGAGCAGCGCAATCAGCGTGGCGTTCGCCGAAGCGTAGTAGACGGGACTTGCCACGACGAGCGCGTCCGCTTCTTGGAATTTCGGCGCGATTTCGTTCACTGCGTCATCGAACACGCAACGCCCGGTTTTCCCGCATGAATAGCACGCGACGCATCCGCGAATGTCTTTTGCGCCCACGTGAATTGTTTCGAATTCCGCGCCGCTTTCGGAAAAGATTTTTTCCATTTCGCGGATTGCGGAATATGTTGTTCCGTTTTTGTGCGGACTTCCGTTTAAAATCAAGATTTTCATTTTGTTCCTCCGTTAGTTGTGTTGGCGGCTCCCGCCTCGACATATTTTTGCAATTGGATTTCGGCTTCCTTGACATTTTTGATAATGCTCGGACCTCCGATGCATCCGCCTTCGCATGCCATTACTTCGATGAGATTCGGCGTGTCGGGCTTCAAAGGAATTTTTCCGGAATTTATCATTCCATAAGCGTTGAGCATTTTCATGCCGCTTTTCGTGAGGCCGTTGATTTTCGCCGCGCGCAAAATCGACTTGTCTTTGAGGCGAACTTCCACAGCTTCTGCGACTCCGCCACTTTTTGCGAAATTCCTTCCGCTTGCCGTGGGAATTATCGAAGTTTCTTCCGGCTGCATTTTTGAAACATCGATTTCTTTTGCGATGAAAAGCGATTCCAAATCAAGCGTGCTCAAAACGTAGTCAACCATTTCATCGTCGAAACCTTCGCGGCGTTTTGCGAGGCAAGGTCCGATGAAAACCGTAATACATCCGGGGTCGGCTTTTTTTGCGAGCTCCGCCGTGTAATGCATTGGAGTTTTCGTTTCGGAAATGCATTCCGCCAACGCAGGAACATGGCGGCGCACGGCTCGAACATAGGCGGGGCAACATGAAGACGTCATCATCTTGTCGCCGCGCGCCATGCGCTCTTCGAATTCCCTTGCCTCGTTGTCGGCGCAGATGTCCGCTCCGATGGCCACTTCCCACACGCGGTCGAACCCTGCGGCTTTGAGCGCGGCTTCCAATTGTCCAGGAGCCGCCTTGAATTGCGCAGCGATTGCCGGCGCATAAAGCGCGACGATTTTTTTTGGAAGATTTTCCGAAATCGAATTTTCGTTTGCCGAATTTTTTTCCTGCGAATTCGCATTTTCGGAATTTGCAATTTTAGAATTCGCTTCGGACTTTTTCATCAAATGTTTTATCACATCAACGAGTTGGCTTTTTCCCATCATCGCGCCGAACGGACATTCGCGCATGCAGTTTCCGCAAAATATGCATTTGTGATAATCAATTTTTTCGCGGCCGCTTTCGTCTTTTGAAATCGCGCCGACAGGACACGCCTCTTCGCACGGAACAGGAATTTTTATGATTGCATGGTACGGACAATTTTCCATGCATTTTCCGCAATTTATGCACGCGCTTTCATCGATGTGAGCATGGTGTTCCACATGGATGCAATTTTTCGGACAGTTCACCATGCATGGACGCGCGTCGCATCCTTGGCATGCGTTCGTCACCATGTAGTGAGCCTTGACGCAAGCATTACAGGCTTCGTGCAAAACCGTGAGCATGGGCCATGTCGGTTTGGGACGCTCCAATGCTTCCTTGGCGAACGATGCGAGCGTCCGCTCTTCGTCAATGTTTTCCACGGAAATTCCCATTCGCGCGATTGTGCGCATTCGAACTATTTCACGGTCGTGGAAAACGCAGCAGCGAATCGGCTTCGCGTCGCGAGGAACCATTTCGCGCGGAATGAAGTGCACGCCTTCTTCGAGCTTTCCTTCGAGCTGAAGTTTCGCGATTCGCACCAAGATTTCGCGCTTCATGTTCGCGGTGTTGTTGTTTATGTTGAGCATTTTTTTTTCTCCTGACATTGAAAAACAAATCCCGAATTTCTACTGAAATCAGGCGAGAAAATTATATCACATTTACAAAAAAAAGAAAAGTTGGAACTCAATTATAAAATCGCGCGAGAAATTTTATTTTTTAGGATAAAATTTAGAAAAAAAATTGGATTTTTTTCTAAATCCCACTTGACATACCCCCCCCTATGTGTGCTAAAATTGCGAAAATCATTTTTTGCAGGAGAATGCAATGAAGAAAAAATTGGGAATATTGTGGTTGGTGGCGATTATTTTGCTGTCATTCAATGCTTGCGACAATGGCTCGACATCTAGCGATGACAACAAAGGCGAGCAAACTTCGGATCCGAACAATCCAACTGGTTCGGACGATACGACCGAAGATTATGAAGATACGCTTGACTATGCTGTTCGCTTGTTCGAGGATTTAGATATTGACGGCGGAATCAAGCAAATCAATAAAGCCTACGCGAACACGAAAAACGACACGACGAAAATGTACTATGCGCTCGCAAAACTTGCCCTCATCAGCACGAATGCCGATACGGTAAACTTTATGAAAAAAACTTGCGGATTTGAAAGTTATCCGAACAAGTTGAACTCTCTTATCGATACAGATTGGTGGGAAGATTGCTTGAAAGACGGTTTCGTCGAAAAAGTTGCAAAAGCAAATCCGCAAGGTCTGAACAAAGCGTTGAACGAACTGTTGAAAATCTTCACGACTACTTATGATGAAGTCGTCGATATTTCAAAGGACATGGAGCAGTCTACAGTTACGCTTCCTGAAAAACTCATAGAGGCGTTAGAACTTGAAGAGCTTTTCGGCGATTCTGACATTCTCGCGGGAAAGGCGGAACTCGATGTAGTCATTGCGGCGATGGGCCTTGTAAAAGGCGGCCTTGAGTATATTTCCGCGTTTGACTGGACGTTCAACACTTCGTCCATAAAAACTGGTATGAATGTCGATGATTTTATAACGGCGGTTCAATCAGGAACAAAACTTTTGACGACGACAAACGAGGACATGCTTGCCGCGTCAAAAAAATCTTTCCTTGATGCCGTGAATTTGGCCATGTCGTCTTACGATTACATCATCGGCAACAATAAGGTATATCCGACTGAAATAAAAGATACGCTCAAAGAATACAATATTTTTTATGAGGCGGCAAAGGCATTCAAAGAAGCTTTGGAAAAAGGCGGAACTTTTTATGTGCCAGATGCAGACATATTAGAATTGAATAAATGGCCGACTAGCAAAGGCAGCGATTGGCTTTTGGAAATCGACTGCGGAAAATTGTTCTCAGATGGAGTGTTGGACAACGCCGTCGAAAAAGATTCCAGCGGAAAAGTTAATTTCTATACGACTTGTGATTGGTACTATTGGTATTTGAGTGATGAAAAGTATGAATGGGATGAATCTGATGACAGTGATGGAACGCCGCTTGCAGAAAAATTTGCTTCTGTGCATGAAAGAAATGTGGCTGAAATAAGAACTAAAATTCCTGAAAATGCAACATGGCCTTATTGGAACTGCTGTACAAACCTTCTTATAAAAGTACAACTTCCTGACTTCATAACTATAAATGGCATCGAGGACAATGAACGAGAAACATTCTGGTATGTTTGGGATGAATACTCTGACAACTATGACTATGAATAAATTATAAATGATAGTTTTCTCAAGCCAATGCACGAAGACATTGCAAAAATGCTTTGTCTTCGTGTGTTTATTTTCCTGCATTCCGCTTTTTTCCCATTCTTTTTCTGCTTTATCCAATTTTACGCATATTTATTCGGATTCAAGCGGAACGTCTTTTTTTTGTGATGTCAATGCGAGCGGAGAGTTGTCATTTTCAAATTTTTCGGCGGGCGTTGCCGGAAATTACAGTCGCGTTTATTCATCGCTTGAAAACATATCGGTGGCGGCAAATTTCTTTGAGGCGGCTGCCTTTGTAAAAACCAAATTCGTTGATTTTAAGACGAGCTTGTTTTTTTTGAACGCCGATGACTTACTTTTTCATTTAAATGAAGACTATAAAATTGAAAAGGCGAGAGGCTTTGGAATGTCATTTCTTTTGCCCTTGAAATTTCCGCATTTTACGGTTGCTCCTTTTTTTTCTTTTGGCAATTTGCGCACTCAAAATGGCGACATGCATTATTTCTATTCTGAGCCGAAAATTCCGCTTTTCTATGCTTTGGGCACGAAGTTTGAAATGAAAAGACTGAAATTCGACATGATGTATATTTCTGCCGATATGGATTTCTGTGCCAACGAGCAAAACGGCTTTGAAGAACTCGTCGCCTCTGATATTTGGGCGTTGGGATTTTTTTCGAAATACGAATTCGTCGCAAAAAATTTCAGCATTGCTCCAGTTTTGGGATTTTTCCATTTTGATTTAATTGCATCGGGAAATTTGAATGCGAACAATCAAAAATACTTGCTTTTTCCGTTCAAATTTTTCGACTTGTCGGCAAACACGAAAATCGACGCCCTAGTATTCGGAACGAATGTCAGCTTTAAAAAAAATTTTTATAAAATTTCCGTAGATTTTACGGCGTTGCTTTGCATACATCAAACTGGCGGCTATGACGCGGAATATCTGTACAAAAAGAATTTGTTTTTCAATGGCTCTCAGGGAACTTATCGCGGCGACTTCAAAGGACTTGCGGGAAACGGAATTTCATTTTTGACAGTTTCCGCAGATTTTTTCATTCCGATAAAAAAAGCTACGCTCTTATTGTCGCCGAAAAAAATTTTTTTGATTCCCATTCTTTTCAATTCGAACGTTCTGAATGTTTCTGGCAAAGGCGAGTCCTCCAATGCTTCACAAAATGGAAATCGTAATTTCGCAATGTATTATCTTTTTAGCGGGCTTTCAATTTCAGCTAAGCTGCTTTGGAATTAAATTTCGAGTGTACGGAAAAATCGCGCGAGAAAAAATCGAGAGAAAAATGAAGCGCGGCCGCTTTTTCCGAAATCGTTTTCCCCGAATTTTTTTTGCGAACTTGTTGACACAGGGCGCGTTTTTTTGCTAAAATTAATCTCCGCATTTTGCGGAAAAATTTACGCCTTGGGTTCGGACGCGTTTCGCTCGCGCCGGATTCCACAGACCAAAAGGAGTTTTTATGAGAAACTACGAGTTCATGGCTATCTTCCCGATGGATGAGGATAGGTACAAGAAAGGTTCTGATTCGCTGCGCCAGACGCTTTCGCAGTTCGGCGCGGAAATCGAAAAGGAAGAGCCTTTCGGCGATCGTGATTTGGCTTACGAAATCCAAAAGCAGAGAAAGGGACGCTTCGTCCTTTTCAATCTCAAGGTGAATCCCGCCAAGATTTCTGAAATCGAAGCTCAGCTTCGCCTCAACGGCGATTTGCTCAAGTCGATGTTCGTCTTGTTGGAAGGCTCGAAATAATGACCGATTTGAATCATGTCGTATTGATTGGCCGCCTCACAAGGGATTTGGGCACTGACGAACGTTCATTCGCATACACGCAGAACGGAACGGCTCGCGCGAACGTGAGCATCGCCGTCAACCGAACCCGCAAGAGCGGAGATCAATGGATCGACGAAGTGAGCTATTTCGACGTAACGATTTGGGGAAGGACGGCGGAAAATCTCAAGCCTTATCTTACGAAGGGCAAGCAGATTGCCGTGGACGGCTATCTCAAGCAGGATCGCTGGGAAAAAGACGGCATGAAAAACAGCAAGGTCGTCGTCGTGGCGGATTCCGTCCAGCTTTTGGGCGGCAGGGGAGAGTCGTCTTCTGACGGCGGCTATTCCCCGAATTCCGGCGCGCCCAGATTCCAGCCGAGACCGCAGCCGCAGGGCTATCAAAGCCAAGGCGCGGATTCGTCCTACGCCGAGCCCTCCGAAGGCTTCCCCGAGGACATCCCATTTTAATTTTATTTCAAGGAGTGTAAGAAAAAAGCACCGCATTGATGGCGCGGCACTTTTTTCTTCAAAGTTTGCGTTGCAAACTTCAAAATTGACTGTGCGTTTTCATTTCATTGCAAGCGCACGCTAAAAAGCCAATCGCGATTTTGAAAAATTGCTCTTGACTTTTTATTTGGAGAAACTTATGTCTGACGAAACAGTAGAAAATAACGAAGTGAAAGAGCCCGTGGCCAATGCCGAAACTGGTCGCGAAGGCGAGGACAAAGGACAGCGCGGCGGCGCGAAGGGAAAATTCGCGTTCCACAAAAAAGTTTGCCGCTTCTGCTCCAACAAGTCGAAAATCGACTACAAGGACGCGGACACGCTTCGCCACTACACGACGGAGCGCGGAAAGATTCTTCCTCGCCGCAACACGGGAACTTGCGCCAAGCATCAAAGGGAGCTTGCCCGCGCTATCAAACGCGCCCGCAACATCTGCCTTTTGCCGTTCGTTGCCGACTAAAAGATTCCGCCTGAGATCCAACTCCTGGAGACGAAGACGGTTTGTTTGGAACGTCGAATTTTTCGACGTTTTTGTAAATTGTAGCCTTGCGAAAATCTTGATTGAATTTTTCGGAAGGCTTGAAAAAGGAGCTTGATTAAAATGAAAGTAATTCTCAACAAAGACGTAAAGCATTTGGGCGAAGAGGGCGACACAAAGGTCGTCGCCGATGGATACGCGCGCAACTTTTTGTTTCCGCGCAAATTGGCTCTGCCGTACACTCCGGCCGTGGTGAAACTTTTCGAAGGACGCAAGGCAGAAATCGAAGCGCGCAAGGCGCAAAAGCGCGCCGATGCCGCGAGCAACAAGGACAAGATCGAGGCGCTCAACCTTTCTGTCACTGTTCCTGCGAGCGCGACTGGAAAGCTTTACGGCGCGGTGAGCACGCAGACAGTCGTCGATCTTCTTGCAAAGGAGGGCTTCGAGTACGAGCGAAAGCGCATCGAAATCCCTGGCGTTGCGATCAAGACGACGGGCAAATACAAGGTTACGGTGAAGCTCTACGAAAATGTGAACGCGGAGCTTCATCTTGAAGTGCTCGGTCAAGTGGATCAAAAGTCCGCCCAGACGGAAAAAAAGCCTCGTGCGAAAAAGGAAGAGGTTTCCGAAAAGCCGGCTGAATCCGCCGAAAATGCGGAATCCGCTCCTGCCGAACAGAACGCCTAAGGAATTCGCGCTTTAGAAAGTGGAATACCTCGGGCTGAAAGACAAGGTTTTGCCGCACAACTTGGAGGCCGAACAGGCAGTCTTGGGTGCGTTCCTGCTTGATTGGGACGCGCTCAGCGACAACATTCCGACGCTCCAAGGCGACCGTTTCTATTCATATCAAAATCGTCTCATTTACGAAACGATGGTTTCGCTTTTCAGGCAGAACATCCACGGCGATGCCTTGTCTTTGATAAGCGAGCTTACGAAAATCGGAAAGCTTCAGGACGCGGGCGGGGCTGCCTACATCGCGGCTTTGACGGACACTGTTCCCACGAGCGCGAACGTGGACTACTACGCGAAAATCGTGCTCGACATGGCGATGCGGCGCGATCTCGTAAAAATTTCCGAGGAAATCAAGGCGGACAGCACCGACTATTCTCGCGAAAGCCGCCATATCATCGAAGATACGGAAAAGAAGATTTTCGGCCTTTCCGAGCGCAACGAGACCGTCAAAATCCACGACACGAAAACGCTGATGGACGAAAGCCTTCGGCTGATTGAGTCGCGCTTCAACCAGCAGGGCTTTTCAGGAATTGAAAGCGGAATCGGAAAACTCGACACGATGACGAGCGGATTCCAGAATTCGGAATTCATCATAATCGGCGCGCGCCCTTCGATCGGAAAGACGGCGATGGCTTTGACAATGATGGAAAATCTCTGCGTGGGAAAGAAAATTCCTTGCGGATTTTTTTCGCTCGAAATGTCGCACAGTATGATAGGGCAGCGTCTTTTGAGCATGGAAAGCAATGTCGCGGGCGGAAAGCTTCGAAGCGGAATGCTTTCGATGGCGGATTTCCAAAAGCTTCAGGACGCGGCGGGCAGGATATACAGCGCTCCGCTTTACATCGTTGATCAGCCGAACATGCAGCTTCTCGACGTACGTGCCATGGCAAGAAGGCTCGTCGTGGACAAAAAAGTCAAGATTGTTTTCATCGACTACATCGGGCTTATCGCCACCGAAAATTCTTCAGCCCCTGTTTACGAGCAGCAGTCGGAAGTTTCGCGTTCGCTCAAGGCTCTCGCGCGGGAGTTGGACATTCCGATTGTGGCGTTGTGCCAAGTGGCGCGCGATGCCGAGGGCAGCGAGCCGAATCTGGCGCAATTGCGCGGTTCGGGTTCAATCGAGCAGGACGCGGACGTTGTGATGTTCTTGCACCGCGAGCGTTCGCGTTCCGAAGAACCAACGCAAGCGGCGAAACTCATCGTCGCAAAGCAGCGCAACGGCCCTACTGGCGACGTGGAATTGACATACCTTCCTTCGTACACGAAATTCGCAAATCCTGCGGGCGAAGGCGAATAGGGCGGCGCACTTCCTGCCTTCGCGGTCGTTGTGCGGAGGAGAGTTTCGCCACCGCATGGCACGCCGCCCTGTTTCAAAGATGATTTTCTTTTTCGCACCGCAACAATTTGCGCGAAGCACGAAATCGGAACGAGCTATTTTCTGTCTTTGTTGTACAAGGTTTTGTCTTCGAACCAATCGCTTTTCGAGCCGCAGATTTTGTTTTGCGAAAGATTTCCTTCCATAGCGAGCTTTAGAAGTCCTTCGGCATTTTTTCTGCGGAGGCATCTTGTGCTGTAGCTGAATTTGCCTTCGAGCATGAACGGCGAGCGATTGCCTTGCGAATCCGAATTCCATTTGCCTTGTGTTGTTGCAAGTTCCGCGCTTTCCGAAAGTTTCGAAAAATTTTCCTTCGCGGCTTCCGTCGTGTACAAGAGCGCGTCCAAAATTTTCATGTCGGACTTGTTCCTCAACAATATGATGTCGTAGCTTTCTCCTACGCATTTTTTGCTGTTCTCGAAAAACAGGTCGCGAACTTGCGCCTGGCTCCATTCGCCCTTGTCCCTTGCGAGATCTTCGTCCGTTTCGTTTTCGAAATCCACATCTTCGAAAGTGCGCAGATGGAACATGATTTTTTCACCCGCCTTTACTTCGCATGGAGGAAAATGATAATTCGAAAGAAGTGACGGATACTGCGCGCTGTAAAGCTCCAGCCCGCCAATGTTTCCGTCGGTGAGCGCGGTCAAAATGATGTATTCGCATCTATGCTTGTCTTTTGAATACGCGCCTTGGACTTCTTCGATTATCAGAATCGGCACGCGGGAATTGTGGCCGTCGAACGGAAGCGCGAAAGTGAGCGAGTTTCCGCGAGAATCCGCGACCTCGCCGAAAAGCTGGTAGCGTTCGCCGACCTTGGTCTCGTGCGCGAATTCGTACACCACGGTTTTTCCGTCATCCGAAACCGACGCGCTCGCCTCCATCGCGTCATGCGAGATTTGGTCGAGCGAGGCCGTTTCTCCCGCTTCCAGTTTTGAGACGGTGGCGTTTTTCGCTTTCACCGCCTTGCTGAACTGCACTTCGAGCGATTTCGCATCGAGCGTTCCCACGCTTGTGATTTCGGGGCTTTCCTCCTCGTCCAGCACTTTGATTCCCTCGCTCGTGATTTTGCAGCTTGAGTGGCTCATGCAGAAAGTCGTGATTGCCACGGCCATCGCACGAAACAAAATGCGGCGGACGAATTCGGTTTTTTCGTTCGTTCTTCTTTTCATATTTTCCTCCTGGAAAAATAATTTCGCAAGCAGAACGCTTGCGCCGCAAGGATTTTCCCTGCTTCCTTGAGTTTCCTCAAAGATAACATGCGATTTTTCGTTGCGAAATTCGCGTCGAGCCGAAAAAAAACGCAAAATTGTGAATGAAAATCGCCGGCGATTTTTCATTGTGCGCAAGCCAAGGGCGGCAGCCCCAAGTTAAGCAGGGGTTTGCTTGCGATGTTTTCTCCCTCCAAAGATTTCGCGCTGTAGACTGAATCGATTTTTTGTGATAGAATGAGGCCATGCAGATTCTAAAAATTTTCATTTTGCTTGACTTCGTTTCGGCCGCGCTTTTTTCCGTGGCGAACGTTTCGTTCCATGCTGACATCGCGGCGTTGGCGTTTTTCGTTTCGGCGGTTTTCAACGGAATCCTTTTTTATGTGGTTCTCGCGCATCTTTTGAAAAATCAGTCGCGCATGGGATTTGTGGCGACGAAAAAATTGCTTCAATACCAGCCGTTCGTGCATTTGATTTCGTTCATATTGAGGCGTGCTGGGCAGAACGGAACGAGCCGCGCTTTTGACGCGGTGAGCGTCGCGCTTTGGATTTTGAGTTTCGCATTTTCTCTCGCGGCTCTTTTTTATTTTTCCGAAAAGCGCGTCGCGAAAATAAATCCTTCGTGGGAGGAATTTTCCAAGAAAAAAAAGCGGCGCGGATTTGCGTGGCTTTCGTTCGAGATTTTGGACTGGGCGGACGCGCTCGTGCAGGCGGTTTTCATGGTGCTGCTTTTTCAGATTTTTTTCTTCCAGTTCTACAAGATTCCGTCTGAATCGATGGTCCCCTCCCTTTTGATAAGCGACCGCCTCATGGTTTCGAAAATCACGAGCGGCCCGAAATTTCCTTTGAGCGACATCGGCGTTCCGCAGATTAAAAAGTACAATCGCGGCGACATCGTTGTCTTCAGAAATCCGCACTACGAAAGCGGGCGCAAGGCGGAAGTGAAGTCCGTGGTTTCGGAACTCGTCTATATGCTCACTTTCACGATGCTGAATCTGAACGTTGACGAAAAGGGGGAGGTAAAGGCCGATCCTCTCGTAAAAAGGATTACGGGAATTCCCGGCGAACAGCTTATGATGCTCGACGGAATTCTGTATTCGCGCACGCAATCTTCTCCGCAATTTTCGCCCGTCGCCGAGGACGCGGAATGGGCGGCGTACAATTTGAACGAACTTCCGAAAAATTTGAAAGAAAAGGTGCGCGATTTTCCGATAAGCGGAGAAGGCTTTTCTAAAATGGAAGAATTGGAAGCGCGGCGCAATTCGCTCGATGTGGATTCCGCGAAAAAAGAATGCGAGGATTTGGCGAAGGCTTTCCTTTCGATTTGCGAGCGCGAAAATCAAAGGCTTTTGCGAAGCGATTTTGAAAATCTCGTTTCGCAATCTTCGCTTTTCATCTACAATGTTTTCCGCGAAAATTACACGCTCACGACGAAGCTTCTTTCTTCGGACGAAGGCTGCCTTTGGTTCAACGCGTTCATGACGGACTGGATTTCATCGTGCGACGAAAAAATGCGCGAAGGCCTTTTCGGAGGCAACCTTTACGACGATTCGAATTTCCGCCTGAATCTGATGGCGAAAATTTTGATCGGAAAATTCATCGTCCGAAACGCGCAGCTCATCCGCGCAGGAATCTCGACTTCGGAATTTCCACGCGACGAAATCCTTTCGCAATGCTGGCGCGAGGCCGAAGAAATTTTCAACTACACGCTTTATTTGGACAGGCGCAACATGCCGGTTTTTCCCGCGAACGCGCCGGACGGAAGCGCGCGCTACATTCCCGAGGGCTGCTATTTTATGATGGGCGACAACCGCTTCAATTCGCTCGACATGCGCCATTCCTACGACGAGCGGCTGGAAAAACTTTGCGCCGCCGACAAATTTTCGGTTTTGTACTACACGAACATCGCGCCGCAATATGTGAGCCAAAGCCGCATTTTGGGCACGACCGTTTTCCGCTTTTGGCCGAAGGGCAGGATCGGAAAAGTGGGGCGGTAGTTTCGGAAGGCTCAAATCGCGTCGCAGTCCTTTTGGGGCTTGCGACGGTAGCCGCCTATTAATGGGGCGGCTTTTCTTTTTTTTCACCAAAATGTCCGCATTTTTCTGCAAAATTCCCCAAAAAAATGCAAAACCGTGCGTAAATTACTCACGACAAGAAAATTAAAACCTGCTATAATTTTCCCATGCATAATGTCGCGTACATAAAAACCTCAACCGTGAATACCCCCCCCCATACAGCAATATAGCGTTTTTGCGCTTGGCGACGCATTCCTCATATAAAAATCACACAAGCATTTTTTATATTATTTTTCCGCTTGAAAGCGGAGGAACTTTATTTGGGAGAGGGAAAACCCTCTACTTCCGAAGCGGGGTTTTTCCTCTCCCAAGCCCTCACCTTTTCCCAGCACGGCTTGGGGTTGCACCCCAAGACCCCGCGTTCGGACATCGAAATCACGAATTTGGAGCACAAGAAACCAATCTCTACGAGTTTTGTGTGCAAGCCTTGGCTTGCTACCAAAACCTCGTTAAGCAGCGCATCGCGCTGCGACGAAAGTGCCCTCAAATCGCATTTGAACTGTCCGCGCAGTTCTGGAAGTGCCCTCAAATCACATTTGAAGTGTCCGCGCGGTTTTGGAAGTGGCATCAAATGGCATTTGAAGTGTTCCCGCAGTTTTGGAAGTGGCATCAAATCGCGTTTGAACCCTTCGCGCGGTTTTGCGCGGGGAAATTTCATCACGGAAATACGCCGTCACGGTTGTGGCGGCGGAACAAAATAGCAAAAGAATATAGGAGTATTCAATGAAAGAAATCCAGTCAATCGCGCTCGTGAACATCAACAACGCGGCGCACTTTACGTTCGTGTCGAACATGGCGGAGCGCGCGGAAAAGGACGCTGCCGTTTCGGAAAAGTGCGCGGCGCAGGTGAAGGCGTTCCGCGCGGCGGTCACTGCGGAGGACGAGAACCTCAAAATCAGCGCGAAAAGCCTCGTTACGGACAAAATCGCGGAAGCCGACAGGCTTCGCGACCAATTGTATGCCGGCTACAAGAAGGCTGTGGCGGGCTACGTGAACTTCCCTGTGGAAAGCCTTGCTGAGGCGGCGAAGGTGCTGAACCAGCACATCAAGGACTACAAAATCGACGTGAAAGCGCAGTTGGACAAGGAAACTGGTTTGCTCGTGAACTTCATTCAAGATTTGGAGGGCAAGTTCGCCGAGCAAGTGAAAACGCTTTCGCTCGGCGCGTTCGTGGAAAAGCTCAAGGCGGCGAACGAGGAAGTGCGTTCGCTCACAGGACAGCGCACGGACGAACGCTCTGCTAAGACCGCCGGCGCGCTCAAAGCGGCGCGGACGGCGAGCGACGAAGCATACAAAATGCTGACGATGCACGTGAACGCCCACGCGCTCATCGAGGGCGAGGCGGAATACGCGGCGTTCATCGACTATGCGAATACGGAAATTGCGCATTTCAAGCAAGAGGTGATCAAATAACTTTTTTCCGCTTGAAAGCGGAGGAACTTTATTTGAGGGAGGACACCCGTCGCAGCGCGACGCGCTGCTAACGAGTTTTCTTCGAAAACTCGCAGTTACTTTGTGGTCGCGAGTTTTGGTAGCAAGCCAAGGGCTTGCGCACAAAACTCGTAAGCAGGGCGAAGTCCTGCGATGTTTTCTCCCTCCAAGCCACCCACTTTCCCCAGCACCGCTTGGGGCTAGCCGCCCCAAGACCCCGCTGTTGGTTGGAAACACCGCGGCGTATACCGCGTGTAAATAAAACTTTTTCATACAAGGAGTAAAACATGAAAAAGACAGCAAAAGCGGCCGCGCTTATCGCGGCAATGGCGCTGGCGGCGGGATTGACCGCGTGTCAGAAGAAAGAGTCCGCCGGGGGAAGCGGCGCGATAAAAGTGTCCGCAAAGGATGCCGAAAAGGCAGCCGGATACCTCATTATGGACGGAACGACGGTGATGGGCTACAAGGAGGGGCTGCCCGCAAAGCTCGTCATCCCCGAGGGCGTGACAAAAATCGGCGTGCTGGCGTTCAATAGTTGCTTTAGCCTCACGGAGATGACGATTCCCGGCAGCGTGAAGACCATAGGTGACAACGCGTTCGTGTGGTGCACGAAACTCAAGAGCGTGACGATTGCCGAGGGCGTGACGGAAATCGGCAAGGAGGAGGCGTTCAAGAACTGCACGAGCCTCACGAGCGTGACAATCCCCGCAAGCGTGACGCTAATCGGCGGCGGCGCGTTCGAGAACTGCGACAGCCTCAAGGAAATTAACTACGCCGGCACAAAGGCACAGTGGGACGAAATCGAAACAACTGTCTACGCCAGGTCAAGCGCTCTTAGTAGGGAGAAAAAATCAAAGGATAAGAAGAACTCTCTCGATTTCTATGGTATCGTCAACTGCGCGGACGGCGTTGTCAGGTTATAACGGACAGGCACAAAACGTTCGTTCATCGGGCTGCCCGCTGTCATTTCGGCACGGGCGGTCAATTTATTTGTTCCGATGTTCGGTGTTGCGCACCGTACGTCGGAACGCAAGGAAAGGAATATGAAACTGACAGAGAAATATACCGCCAAGACAAAAGAGCAGTTTTTCGATGACTTCATCGGAAAAATCAGCCAGTACCCGTTCGGCGGCATGCCCAAGCGCGACCTTGACTGCCTCATATTTTTCCTGCTCAAAAAGCACGGGCTGATTCCCGGAAAAATGAACCGGGACAGGGCGTACAGCCTCGGCATCAGCGAGAGCAAGTACAAGTCCCTGCTTGTGGATTCGGACGCAAAGTTCGGCGGGGCGCATGACATTGAGGAAAGCGTTAAGAAGATATTCGGACGACTTGTCGGCGGCGGGTCGGGCGTTTCGCTGGAGGGAGACACGCTCGTGTTCATTGAGGAGGACTCCGTCGTCGAGGGCGACTTTGCGCAGGCCATGAAGGCGGCGGGGCTGTACACGGACACCAGCTTTAACAGCGAGCTTATCAGGGTAAAGGCGGCGGGATTCCTTGCCTTCGCGCTTGAAAGGAAGTACATCACCGAAGACGAAATCCTCGCGCTTCTCCTCAAAGACAAGTCCGACGAGCAGTACATTGAGACTTTCAAGAAGTCAAAAAAGACCGGGAAAGATATGATTTGCGACGTGCTCGACATATTGGCTGATCACGATAAGTTCAACCTCAGCACCTTTTCTGACATAAGCAAATATATAGTCGGCGTTATTGGGGCAAAACTGTCCGACAATACGGCGAATAAGTAAACACCGCGGCGTATGCCGCGTGTAAACATGGCAGAAATTTTTCATGCGTAAGGAGTTTTTTATGAATAAGAGATTTTTCGCCGCGCTTCTCGCGGCGATGGTGCTGACGGCGGCGGCGTTCGCGGCGAAGAAAACAAAAATCCCTTCATATCTTGGTACTGTTACCAATGAAGACGGTGTTTGGATATTCGCCAAAACCGAGACCAGAGTATTCGCAGACTTCGTGATTCCCAATGGCGTTACGGCAATCAGAGAGGGGGCGTTCGAAGAGTGCAAGGGGCTCAAGAGCGTCGTGATTCTCGACGGCGTGACGAAAATCGGTAATAACGCCTTCAGCGACTGCACGTCGCTCAGGAGCGTCGTGATTCCCGAGGGCGTGGAGACAATCGGAGAGTGGGCGTTCATGGACTGCTATCTTACGAGCGTGACAATCCCCGCAAGCGTGACGTACATCGGCAAGAATGCGTTCTCTAGGTGCTCATCGCTCAAGGAAATACAATACGGCGGCACAATGGCGCAGTGGAATGCAGCAAGTGTCGGTTTGATAACTATAAACACCCGTTGCGCCGACGGCTACATAGAATTTCCCGAGTGCCTCGGAATTAGCGGGACAGAGATAAGGTACTGCAAAAAGTTTGCCCTGCCCGACAACCTCGTGATTCCCGAGGGAGTGACGGCAATCGGCAAGGGGGCGTTCGAAGAGTGCAAGGACGACCTCAAGAGCGTTGTGATTCCCGAAAGCGTTACGGCAATCGGCAATGGGGCGTTCAAGGGCTGCTGGTTGCTTGCGAGCGTGACCATTCCGGGCAGCGTGGCGGCAATCGGTGACGAGGCGTTCAAGGGCTGCACGTCGCTCAAGAGCGTTACAATTCCCGAAGGCGTGGAGCAAATCGGCGATAGGATGTTCGATGGCTGCACGTCGCTTGCGAGCGTTACGATTCCCGAAAGCGTTACGAGCATCGGCAAGAGTGCGTTCATCGACTGCGAGTCGCTTGCGAGCATGACGATTCCCGCAAGCGTTACGGAAATTGGCAGTAGTGCGTTCTATCGCTGCAAATCGCTTGAGAGCATAGAGATACCCGAGGGCGTTACGGAAATCGGCGGGTGGGCGTTCAGTGGCTGCAAGTCGCTTGAGAGCGTGACCATTCCCGAAAGCGTGAGGGCAATCGTACCGAATGCGTTCGAGGGCTGCACGTCGCTCAAGGAAATACGGTTCGGAGGCACGAGAGCGCAGTGGCAGTCACTTGTAGGAAGCAACGGTATATATGTTTCGTTCATCCGCTGTAGCGACGGCAATATAGGCGTTGAAGAAATTCCCGCGTACCTCAGGATGAGCAGGATGGCAGTGACAGGGCATTCCGGAGAAATTCCTGCGAACCTCGTGATTCCCGAAGGAGTGGTGGAAATCGGCAATAACGCCTTCTTTCGCTGCACGTCGCTCAAGAGCGTCGTGATTCCCGAGGGCGTGACGGAAATCGGCGCGGCTGCGTTCAGGGAATGCACGTATCTTGAGAGCGTGACCATTCCTGGCAGCATGACGGAAATCGGCGCGGCTGCGTTTAAGGAATGCGATAACCTCAAGCGCGTTACGATTGCCGAAGGCATAAAGGTAATCAGGGATGAGGCGTTCTTGAACTGCACATCGCTTGAGAGCGTGACCATTCCCGGCAGCGTGACAGAAATCGGCGGATATGCGTTCTGGGGGTGCAAGTCGCTTGCGAGCGTGACGATTTCCGAGGGCGTGACGAAAATCGGCGGGTGGGCGTTCAGTGACTGCAAGTCGCTTGCGAGCATAACGATTCCTGTCAGCGTTACGACAATCGGCTGGTGTGCGTTTCAAAACTGCCACAACCTGAAGGAAGTCAAGTACGCCGGCACAAAGGCTCAGTGGGAAGCAATAAAAAAAGAATATAATAGCATAGACGGCTATTTTGTCGTCCGTTGCTCTGACGGCGAGTTCAGCAGGCAAAGGTGGTAATTCACGGCGTACACCGTCCGCCCCTGCATGGGCGGGCGGCGGCGTTCGGCACGGTCGCTTGCGTACAAAACTCGTAGACTGCTGATATTACAAATTGGTCACCTCGACAGGCTCGGTGACCGCGCGCATTTCGACAGGCAAAGGAGGCTTGACTATGGAAAAGTTGACAGAATTCGATATGGCTGAATATCTCGATACGGAAGAACTTCGAGAGGGTTATCTTGAGCTTGTCGCAAAGGAAGGAACGCAGGAGGAGCTTCTCAAGGCGATAAGCGATGTCGCGAGGGCGCGTGAAATGTCAAAGACCGTGTGTAAAAAAGTTTGGCGTTTTCCCAAATACACGCTTCATATTTACATTTTCGCTTTTTTTGTGTAAAATGCTTCCATGCAAAGAACGTCGGTGTTCAACAAGACTGTATCGCAAAGGCTTGACAAGCTTTCTTCCGCGCAGATTCAGCGCGTCTTTTCGAACCTTGCCGCCGAGCACGACTTGCTTCTTTCGATCATCGATTCAGTTCCCACGGGAATTGTGATCGTTGACAAGAACTTCCGCCTGCTTTTCGCGAACAAGGGCTTCAAGCGTCGCCTGCCGATTTCCACTCGCATCGAGGAAATTCGCGATGGCGGAAAAAGGCTTTATGAATACATCGCCGACTTTGAGATAAAGTCTTTTTTGAGAAACTGCCACGAGAACAACCTTTCGAACGTCAGCGGCGAATTCAGCGTGAGATCCGGCGACGACACAGTGCGCTTTATGACGATTTCTTTGAGCCCGCTTGTCAGCGCGGAAAAACTTTCAGGCTCGGTGATTTTGGTGCGCGACATCACGGAAAAGCGCAATCAGGAAATCCTTCTGCGCCAGATGGAAAACCTTTCGAGCCTCACGAACCTCGCGGCGGGCGTGGCGCATGAAATAAAAAATCCCCTCGGAGCGATAAGCATCCACATTCAGCTTTTGCAAAAAGCCGTGCGCGCGGCGCGTCAAGGCGACGGAGTTTTGCCGGACGAAAAATTCGTGGAAAAATATCTTGACGTCGTGAACGAGGAAATCGACAACTTGAATGAAATCGTCGTGAATTTCCTTTTCGCGGTGCGCCCCGTAAAGGCCAATTTGGAACTTGCGAATCCGAACGCGCTTTTGGAAAAAATCCTGGAATTTTTCACGCCTGAATTCGAAGGAAAGAAAATTCAAGTGAAGACGGAATTTTGCGAGAACGAAGTGCGCGTCCTGCTCGACCCGAAACTTTTCCGCGAAGTCGTCGTCAACATCGCGCAGAATTCCATCGCGGCAATCGAAGAAAAGGCGAACGGCGGAATTGTCTGCGACGAAAAAAATTCCGATTCTAAAGAATTCCGCGGCGTGTTCGCCGTCCGCACCGCCACAAAGAACGACAAGTTTTTCATTCTGATAAACGACGACGGAATCGGAATGAGCCAAAAAACTTTGGAGCACATTTTCGAGCCGTACTACACGACGAAGGCTTCGGGCACGGGACTTGGAATGACTACGGTCTATAAAATCATAAAGGAATTTTCAGGCGACATCCGCGTCAAGTCGCACGAGGGCGAGGGAACTGCGTTCATCATAACGTTGCCAATTCCGCAGACTCAGACGCGACTTTTGCCTTACAAGGCGAGCGGCGGGGAGGGGAAAAAATGAAATCCACGATTCTCATAATAGACGACGAAAAGAACATTCGCGAAGGATTGGGCGCGGCGTTCGAAATCGAAGGATATTCGGTGCGCCTTGCTTCGGGCGGAAAGGAAGGCCTCGAGCAAATCGCAAAGGGCGACATCGATTTGGTGATAACCGATTTGCGGATGGACGGAGTTTCGGGCGAGGAAGTTTTACGCCAAGTCACGGCGAAAAATCCTGGCGTTCCTGTCATAGTCCTCACGGGGCACGGAAGCATAGATTCCGCCGTGGAAGCGATGCGGAACGGCGCGTATGACTTTCTTACGAAGCCGCTCAATTTGGATCAGCTTTCGATGATCGTGAAGCGGGCGTTGCAGGGAAGGGAACTCGCGATCCGTCACAAGGAGCTGAAGGCCCAAGTGCAGACTTCGCGCACGCTCGAAGAAATGGTCGGAAAAAGCGCGGAAATGCAGAAAATCGCCGAGTTGATAAAAAAAGTCGCGCCGTCCAAGGCGAGCGTCCTCATTACGGGCGAAAGCGGAAGCGGAAAGGAAGTGGTGGCGGACGCGATTCACGCGCTTTCCCCGCGAGCGTCGCACGAGTGCATAAAAGTCCATTGCGCCGCATTGAGCGAGACGCTTTTGGAAAGCGAGCTTTTCGGACACGAAAAAGGCGCGTTCACTGGCGCGGATTCGATGGTAAAAGGCCGCTTCGAGCTTGCACATGGCTCAACGATTTTCCTCGACGAAATCGGCGAAATAAATCAGGCAACGCAAATAAAATTGCTGCGCGTCTTGCAAGAAAAGAAATTCGAGCGCGTTGGAGGACAATCCACGATCGAAGTTGACGTGCGCGTGATCGCCGCCACGAACCGCAACTTGGAGGAAGAAGTCAAGGCGGGGCGTTTTCGCGAGGATTTGTACTACCGCCTGAACGTCGTGCGGATAAACGTTCCGCCATTGCGCGAGCGCAAGGACGACATTCCGCTTTTGGTGAACCATTTTCTCAAGGAATTTGAAGGCGAGGCGAACGATTTGGGAAAGTCTATAACAGGAATCGACAACCGCGCGCGCGACGCGCTCTACAAGTACGATTGGCCGGGCAACATCCGCGAACTTCGCAACTGCATCGAGAGCGCGGTGGTGATGTGCTCGGGAAACGAAATCACGCTTGAGGACTTGCCGCCTTCGATAAGCAACGCGGGCACGGCGGAAAACGTCAGCATTCCGCTTGGCTCGACTCTCGACGAGGCGGAAAGAATCATGATAACGCAGACCCTCGCTTCCGCGAAGGGAAACAAGAGCCGCGCAGCCGAAATCCTCGGCATTGGAAGGAAAACTCTCCAGCGAAAGCTGGATTCGTTTCAAGGCGGCGAATGGCAGTGAAAAAATTGCGCGAGTTTTTCACAAGTTTTGCGTGAACTTTGTCGCATGGCGTAAAAAAAGAGCGCAAGCCAAAGGCTTGCGCTCTTTCAGTTTTATGCACGATTTTTTCAGGCAGTCATCAGATAATCGTTCCTGCCGGAATCACGGCGTTCTTCCTGATGATTATGATGCCTTCCGCGCTGTAGAACAAGCCGTGGTCGCCGTCCTCGTATTTTTTGCCCGAGACGTTGATTTGGCAGTTGTCGCCGATTCGCGCGTTCTTGTCGATGATCGTCTTTTCGATGTGGCAGTGCCTTCCGATTCCGATGTTCGGGATGCCGGCCTTTTGGTTGTTCGCGCGACCTTCGTCCGACTCGTAGAAATCAGCGCCCATCAGAATCACGCCCTTTATGATTGAGCCTGATTCGATTATCGAGCGCATTCCGATTACCGATTTCGTTATCATCGAATCCTTTATGATCGAGCCTTCGCAGGTGAGCGATTCGGTCACGTTTGCCTGGCTCATTTTGCAAGGCGGCAGGTTGCTCGGATGCGAGTAAATCGGCTTTGCCTCGTCGAAAAGGTTGAACTGCGGATTCGACGTGGTGAGGTCAAGAGTCGCCTCGTAGAACGAGCGGATCGTTCCGATGTCTTCCCAATAGCCGCTGAAAATGTAAGAATTGACTTTTTTCGTCTTGATCGACATCGGGATGATTTCCTTTCCGAAATCGGTCTTGTCGTTGTCGAGGATTTCTTCCATCGTCTTGGCGTTGAAAATGTAGATTCCCATCGAGGCGAGGTATTCCTTTTCCGCCGGAAGGCTTGGAGAGCGCGCCGCCTGGGGGATTTTCCAGTCGTCGATGTTGAGATCCGGCTTCGGCTTTTCCATGAATTCGGTGATACGGCTTTTGTCGTCGATTTTCATGATTCCGAATCCGCTAGCGTCGCGCCTGTTCACCGCCGTGGTCGCGATCGTGACGTCCGCGCCGCTCGCCACGTGCTGGTCAAAGAAAGCCTTCAAGTCCATGTGGTAGAGCTGGTCGCCCGAAAGGATTATGTAGTGGCTCGGATTCTGCGGCCTGAAGTGGACGAGATTCTTGCGAACTGCGTCGGCCGTGCCTTCGTAGGAGGCCGAATGCTCGAACGTCTGCTCGGCGGCGAGAATCTGCACGAATCCGCCCGAAAAGCGGTCGAAGGTGTAGGAATCTGCGATGTGGTTGTGCAGCGACGCCGAGTTGAACTGCGTCAGAAGGTAGATTTTCTTGAAGCCCGAATTGATGCTGTTCGAAAGCGGAATGTCCACTATTCGGTATTTTCCGCCGAACGAAACTGCGGGCTTCGAGCGTTCCTGCGTGAGCGGATAAAGGCGGGTGCCCTTGCCGCCGCCCAAAATAAGCGAAAGCACATGCGATGTGTCAGCCATAAAATCCTCCAAGGAATTGTTTTTAATTTGTCGCTTTCTGAAAAAAGAGAAATCGTCTACAGAAATTATAAACCCGTTTGAAAATTATGGCAAGTTTTTTTTTCGACTTGCGGAGAATTTTTTTCGCTCAAAAGCGGCTCGATGCAAAGCCAGATTTGCTCCGCGATTCTTTTTTTGGGAAGCGTAGCGTCGAGTTCCACGATTTTCATTTCATCCTGCGACTTGTATTCCGAAACGATTTTCTTGTAACGCTCGGCGGTTTTCGCGAGCATGTCGCGGCTTTCGTAGATTTCGCGCTTTTGTCCGCGCCGCTCGATTCTGGAAATCGAATCGTCCGCTCCGATTCCGAAAAAAAATAACATTTCTGGCAACGGAAACGGGGAATTTATCGTTTTCGGAAGGCTTTCGCCGCATGTCGCGCCCTGATACGCGAGGCTCGAAAAAATGTAGCGGTCGCAGACGACGATTTTTCCGCTTTCGGACTGCTCCAAAATTCCGCCCTTGCCCCAAAGATGCTCGGCCCGGTCGGCGGCGAAAAGGTAGGCCGCGCTTTCGGGCGAGACTTCGGCGTTTCCGGCGAGAATCTTGCGAAGGAAAATTCCCGTCGCGCCGTCGCTCGGCTCTGCGGTGAAGAAGAAATTTTTTGCGAGCGGATTTTTTTTAAGAATTTCGATTTGCGTGGAAGTTCCCGCGCCGTCTATGCCTTCGAACACTACGAATCTTTTAACTATCATATTCTGCCTTATTTGTCTTTATTTATTTCCGATAATGTAATATATTATAATAAAATGAAGAATTTTTCAATCGGGATCCGCTTTTTTTACGCGAGGTCGCCGTAGTGAAGTCGCGTTTTTTAAAAGTCGGCGTTTGCATATTGATATTTTTCTCTTTGATTTGCGCTTCGAATCTGCTTTTTCGCCCTGTCTACGAAAGGCTCGGGAAAACTTTCGAGGGCGCGCTCGTATTTTTGGGCGAAAAAGTTCGGGATGAATTCGGGCTTGAAATTTCCTACGAAAGCGTATCCCCTTCGATTTTGCGCGGAATAAGGGTCGCGGGAATTTCGATTTCGGATTCAAAGACTCGCGCTCCCGTGGCGGGCGTGAGAAGCGCGTCAGTCTCGTATTCGATTCCCGCTCTTTTGAAGGGCGATTTTTCTCACGCGCTGAAAAACGTCTCGCTGCGCGACGTTGACATTTCGGTTACAGAAGGAAAAAACGATTTTTGGATTGAAAGGATTTCGGAATTCGCGAAAAAAAAGTCGTCTTTTGACGCGCAAGGTTCTCTTGAGATTTCGGATGGTTTTTCGGAAAAAAGTCATGAAAATTTTGATCAAGGCGTTTCGACTTCGGAGAAAATTTCTGCGGCGCTCGACGGAATCGACGTTTCGTTTTTGCGCGACTTGCGAATATACCGAATGCGCGCTCGCTATGAAAAGGGCGGCTCGATTTTTTCGGGCGAGGTGAGCCGCGCCAATTTTATGAACGCCGACGGCGGACATACGGATGCCAGCCTGAGAGGGAATTTTGACTTTGAAATTTCGGGAAGGGAAATTCTTGGCGACTTTGATTTTTCCGCGTCGATTCCGAATTCGCTTGACGGAAGCAACGCCGTTCTTCGCGTCGCGAACATTACCGCCGAAGGATGCCGCGTGCGCTATTTGGGATTTTTGGCGGAATACCGCGACAAGATTGTCTCGCTGAAAATGCTTCCGAATCCGCAGGACATTTACGCGGAACTCTTGGTTTCGCTTGAAAGCGGCGACGCGTCCGCGAAATTCTTCGCCAACAATTTCAACATGGCGAGAATGGTGCAGACTTCCGGCCGATCGCAGGTTGCGAAAAGCGTCTTCGCGATGAATTTTTCGATTTCGGCGGAAACTGATTTCAACATAAATTCCAAGAAATTTTCGTACAGCTCCAGCGGAAACATTTTCGTTCCTGCGCGCGCGATTCCACGTGAGGAATTTTCTTCCGACATGCTCGTGTCTTATTCGGTTTCGGGCGACGAGGAGAAAATTTCCGTTCCTGATTTTCGCGTGAGCGGCGAACGCTATAATTTGAGTTTCAGCGGCGGATTCAATTTCAAGAAAATCGAGCCTTTCGGAAATCTCTACGTTGAGTCGTTCATGCTTCCGAACGGCGGCGTGATTTCCACGGAAGTATATTTTGAGCCTCAGGCCGAAGGCTTCATGTGCTTTTCTCCGCAGGTGAATTTGGGCGAGAGAACTTTGACCGCGGCGATGCTCAACGTGATTCCGTCGGAAGATTCGTGGGACTTTACTTTCGAAGTTTCGGACTATTCGCACGAGACGGCGGAAAGACCGGGACTTTTTTCGCTTTACGGAAGCTTTTCGCCGAACGCGGACGCTTTTCAGGCTTCGGCTTCGCTTGACATGGTTTACCTTGACAGCATGGCGATGCTTTATTCTTTTTTCGCCGAGCGCACGATTCGACCTTTGCTGGAACGCTTGGCGGTCGCGCTCACTCCGTTCGTTTTCAGCTGCGACGCGTTCGCTTCGTCCGAAGAAGGCGAGTATTCGTTCAACGTTCCCTATGCGTTCATTGCCAACACGGTTCGCGACGACCAGATGCTCATGCTTTCTGCGGACGGCAACCGCGAAATCATCAACCTCGAGCGTTTGGAAGTGGCGTTCGCGAAGCAGCGGCTTTTGATGGACGCGCAGAGCGCGCTTTTGGGCGAAGGCGGCGACCGCTCCATTGTCGGGCGGCTTGAGCTGAACGATATTCCGTATATTTTTACGGGGCAGCTTTCCGAAAACTGGATTAGCATCGATTCCGAATATGGATTCAGGTTTTCGATGAACACCGACACTTCGGGCGAGGAAGCCGTGCTCACGGGTCTTTTTTCGGTTGACGAATTTCCGCTGCAAATCGGCAGGCACTCATTTTCGCTCACGAATGAGACGAATTTTTCATACGCGCTGAGCAACGGTCCGAACGTCATAATTCCGCGCTTTGAGGGGCGTCTCACCGACAGCGAGAGCACGCTTCGTCCTGCCGTTTCTTTTTCTGCGAGTGTCGATTCGAATGGCGCGATTTTCAGGAATATTTCCTATTCCGATTCCGTTTCGAATTTGACGGGCGATGGCAACGTTTTTGTTCTCGCGCAGGATCGGAAATTCGAGGAGGCTTCTTTCCTTTTTTCACTTTCGGATTTGCTTGGGCTGGAACAAGTTTCGCTTTCGGGAGAAATCTCGAATTTGGCGCGGACCGTTTTGAAAAACGCCTCTTCGGAAAATGGCGCGGAATCCTCGCAGGAAATTTTTTCGGATGAAAATTCCGAAACTTCTGAATCTTTGTCGCTTGAAGGTATTCCCGAATCTTCGCTGCAAACGGAAATCTTGCCGCTTGAAGAAACCCCCGAATCTTCGGAAAATACCGAGAATGGCGGAACTTTCGAAAATCTTTTTGTGGACGCGGCGTTGGAAATTTCCTCGCTTCGCTCGCAGCGTTTCGTGCGATCTTCGCGCGATTCTGACACGGTGAACGCATCTCTTTCCGTGCGCGGAATGCTTTTGAATCCGAGCGTTTCGCTTTCCGTTCCCGCCGCGAATTTCACGGTGCAGAACACGCCGTTCGTCGTGAAGGCGCAAGGCCTGCTCGAGGACAAAAAACTTTCGCTTGGCGACGCGTCCGTGGATTTCGGCGCGACGCAAGTCGAAAAAATTGCGGCGGAATTCGATTTCAATAAATTCGAAGGCGAAATGAATTTTGATTTCAAAAGCGAAATTCTTGGCGCGAAATTCAGCTCCGAAGTTTCCGCGCGCGCTCGCGCCTTGAGCGAAATCGAAAACGGAATTCCTGCCGTGATGAATTTTTCATTGGATGCCGGCGCGATCGTAAAAAACGGAATCAGGAAATTCGCGCCGTATCATCTCGAAGTTACGAAGGCTGGCGACGAGCTTTTGATTTCATCGAGCGAGAACATCGGACTTTCGGGAACCGTCTCGCGGTTGCGCGACATAAGCCTGCGCGTGAAAAATCCGCTTCCGCTGGAATTTTCCGTGGACGGAATCGTTTCTCCCGATGACATTAATTTGATTTTTTCCGACATGTTCGTAAGCCTTCCGAAACTTTTGGACGGGCTGAATGTTGACGTGGTGAAAGTGCGGAAAGGAAATCTTTCCGGCGGATTTTCAATAACCGGCACTCCCCGAAATCCGTATTTCGCGGGCGCGCTTGAAATTGTTCCGGCGGAATTCACCTGCCCTGATTTTTTCCGCCGTCCTGCCACGACCGAAAAAATCACGCTTTTCATGTCGGAGCAGGAATTCTATACCGAGCCTACGCGATGCATGCTCAGGCGGCAGCCGGTGGACGTTACTGTGAATGTCCAGATGAACGGCTTCGCGTTCGAAAGCCTCGGCGTGCATGTTCAGACCATCGATGAAAGATTCGTTCCGCTTAATATGAACCTTTCTGAAATCCACGTCAAGGGCGATTTCCTTGCGAACTTGGACATATTGTACGAAGGCGGCAGGACGAATGTTTCAGGCGAACTTGTAGCAAGGGACACGAACGCCGAATTCGGAGCGACTCGCCTCAACGAAATTTTCGCGGGATTCGCGCAGCCGTTCCATAACGATGATGACGAAACTTCGAATACCGATGTCGCCCTGAACATCCGCACAGAAAGCCGCGTTCAGATTTCGTATTCATCGTATTTGCGGGCGGTCGTCGTTCCGGGAAGCGAAATTGAAGTGACTTATTTCGGCGATCAAAACAGGCTTTTGCTTGACGGAATTGTTCCGATACGCAGCGGCGAATTGAGCTATCTCAACACGAATTTTTACATAAAAGAAGGAGTCGTGCATTTCAGCGACAACGACGAAAGCTTCGACCCGCGCATAACTGTCCGCGCGGAAACCAAGATGCGCGACGAGAACGGCGACAATGTTACTGTTTCGCTTTCCGTGGAAAACCAGCATTTGAGCGAACTCTCTCCGCGACTTTCGGCAAGCCCCGCGAAGAGCGAGCGCGAAATAATGGAAATATTGGGCACGATAATCACCGCCGATTCAAGCAATGTCGCGGACTTCGCGCTCGCCTATGGCGACCAGACGATTCAGACGGTTTTTACAAGAAAATTGGAAAACGCCTTGCGCGATTTCTTTAATTTTGATATATTTTCATTGAGGACGATGGTTTTCCAGAATGCCGTAAAGCAGGGAATCGGACGTTCGTCTTCGGGCGACGGGCAGGGAACTTTTTCCAATCCTGCCGGTAACTATTTGGACGGTACGACTGTTTATATTGGAAAGTACTTGGGTGATTCGGTGTTTGCCGACGCGATGCTTCGCATGGACTACGACGAGAACCGCACCGGCGACAAGTACACGCTAAACGGGCTTTCGTTCAGGCCGGAAATCGGCTTCGAGCTGGAATCTCCGTTTGCCAACGTTCGATGGAGCATTGCGCCTGATTTCGAGGACCTTGTGAACCTGCGGCTGGTGCAGAATACTGCGCTCACGTTGTCATGGAAGTTTAACTTTTAATTTGAATTTGGAGTTGTAAAAAAAGATGCATTTAAAAATCAGGGCGTTCTTGCTGTGTCTGATTTTCACGGCGTTTTCCGCGAATTTTGTCTGCGCCCAGGAAGAGGACGACGACTGGTATTGGAATCGCCCGATTTCAAAGATAACTTTCAAAGGCCTTCAAAGCGTGAAGCAATCCGAACTTTCGGGCTTGGTCTCAAGTTATATCGGAAGAAATGTGGGCGACTGCTTCTACGATCTTTTGAACAGACTTGAGGCGTTGAACTATTTCGACGATATCGAGCCGGGCGCGACGCACGATTCGGGAAACGGAGTGATTCTTGTTCTCACCGTGACAGAAAAGCCCGTCATCTCTTCCATAAGATTCCGTGGAAACAAAAAAGTCCGCAATCCGCCGCTTCGCGAGGCGCTCACGATAAAAGTCGGAAATGTTTTCGTGGAATCCGAGGTGTTCGCTGAAGAACGCGCGCTGCGCGATGTCTATCTTGAAAAGGGATTCACGAATGTCAAGGTTTCGCACACAGCGCAGGAAACGGAAGCCGGAATCGTCATCACGTTCAACATAAGCGAGGGCAACACGACTTCTGTAGTCGCCGTGAATTTCGAAGGCAACTCCGCGTTCTCGGACAAAAAACTTCGAAGCCAAATGAAGATGAAAACTGCGGGCACGATTCGCAAAGGCTCGTTCCAGGAGTCGCAGCTTGAGCAGGACAGGCTTGCCATCACGCGCTTCTATATGGATCGCGGTTATCTTGACTTCAACATCATCGACATAACGCGGGACGTTTCGCGCAACGACGAAAAGGATCGCGACGAGCTTACGATTACATACTATGTCTACGAAGGATCTGTCTATACGTTCGATGAAATGTCGTTTACGGGAAACAAAGTTTTCAGCACCGAGCGGCTTTCCTCGTTGGTGACGCTCAAAAAAGGCGACGTTTTCAACGCGACGAAATTTTCCGAAAGCCTCATGCGCGTGAGCGATCTTTACTACGAGAACGGCTATACCGAAAATTCATTTCAACCTGCGGAAAACAGGGATTCGGTCGAACGAAAAGTTTCCTACGTCGTGAACATAGTGGAGCGCGACCGAAGCCATGTTGAAAATATTATCGTCAAGGGAAATTCCAAGACAAAAGATTTCGTCATAACGCGCGAGCTTCCGATTGAAAGCGGCGACGTTTTTTCCAAGGCAAAAATTTCGAACGGCCTTCGAAATCTGTACAACCTCCAATTTTTTTCGAGCGTCGTTCCAACCGTCGAGCCTGGAAGCGATTCGAATTTGGTTGACATAATAATTTCCGTGGAAGAGCAGCAGACGAACAGCATCGAATTCGGAATAACATTTTCTGGCGTAACCGACCCGGAAGACTTACCGTTCGCGCTTTTCGTCCAATGGTCCAATTCGAATTTTTTGGGATTGGGAAAACGCGTTTCCGCCGGCGCGACGATTTCTTCCGACGAACAGTCGATAAATTTGGGCTATTCGCAGAACTGGCTTTGGGGATTGCCGATTACTTGGAGCGAATCGATTTCGTTCTCGCATGCGCGCGCCAAGGCATACAGGCTTGAATTCGACCACAGCGGCCGTCCGGTCTACAACGACTATTACATGCAATACCAAAGATGGCAGATGAGCATGGATCATTCGCTCGCTTATCGATGGATGCCGAACTGGGCGATTCTTACGCTTTCGGGCGGTATTACGGACGCGCTCACGAATTTCATTTATGACGACGAGCTTTACACGCCGCTTGATCCGACGATTACGCGCTACGCGAACAGCTGGGGCTTTACCAATTCGATTTGGGCGAAATGGTCGATGGACGGCCGCGACATAAACTACGATCCTTCGCGCGGATGGTTTTTCAGCGAAAGAATTGCTTGGTACGGACTTCTGCCCGTGGAAGTGGACTACTTCCTGAGAATGGACACCAAGCTTGAGGGCTACTACACGCTTCTCAACATTCCGTTCACGGAAAAATGGGCGTTCAAAGTTATCTTCGCCGCGCTGATGAGCTATTCGGTTCAGTTGCCCACTCCGAATTCGCAGGTGAGCGACACGAACAAGCTTTACATCGACGGAATGTTCAACGGACGCGGCTGGACTGAAATCTACAATTCCGACAAGGGAAGGGCGATGTGGAGCAACAACCTCGAGATTCGAATTCCTGTCGTTCCGGGAATGCTCGCCATCGACGGATTTTTCGACGCGGTGGTCATAAAGGAAGAGCCATCGGATCTTTTTTCGAATGTCGGAATCGAGGATTTTTATTTCAGTTTCGGGCCTGACATCCGCATCCTCATGCCGCAGTTTCCGTTGCGACTGCTTTTCGCAAACTGTTTCCGCGTGAAGGACGGAAGGGTGAAGTGGGGCGAAACTTGGAATTTCGTGCTTTCGTTTAATATGGTTAATAAATAGAATTCGCGTACTTGTGTGGCGGATTTTGAAGAATCGCGATTCATTTATCGGAGGATTTGTTATGAGGATCAAAAAAACTGTTTTTTTTGTGGCGGCGTTCATTGCGTGCGCCTCGGTTTTCGCGCAGCAGAAAATCACGAATTTCGGCGTGGTTGACACGGAGCGAATCTACGCGAGCTTTTCGCGCAATTCGACCAAGATGAAAAACTACGAAAAAATGCAGGCCGACGTTCAGATGGAACTTGACAAGCGCACGGAGGAAATCCGTTCGATTCAGGCGAAAATTCAGGAAGCGCAGGAACTCGAACTCAAAGACGACGTGAAAAAATATCAGAATGAGCTTCGCACCAAGGCCGCCGCGCTCAAGACTTACAAGGATTCTAAGGAAAAGGAACTTGCCGGTTTGAAACAGTCGCTTTCGCAGAACGATGAATTCTACAAAAAGCTCAACGCGACGATTCGCCGAATCGCGGAAAACGAAGGTCTTTCTATGATCATAAATGTGGACAAGAACCAGTTTGTTTTGTGGTACAGTCCTTCTGTTGACATTACCGACAAGGTTATCGACGCGCTGTCAAAATAAAAGAGAACTATGAGCGAGCAGACTCCTTTGATGGAGCAGTATGGCAGGATAAAAAGCGCGCACAAGGACGAAGTGCTCTTGTTCCGTCTGGGCGATTTCTATGAAATGTTCGATTCGGACGCGCAGGAAGTTTCGCGCCTTTTGAATCTGACGCTTACGCATCGCGGCTCTTCCCCGATGTGCGGCATTCCTCATCACGCATCGCGGAGCTACATCGCGCGTCTTTTGCGCTTGGGAAAAAAAATCGCGATTTGCGAGCAAGTTGGGCCTGTGGCGGCGGCAGGTGGTCTCACCGAACGCAAAGTGATAGAAGTCATCACGCCGGGAACGGTGGTGGAGGACGACTATCTTGAGCGATCCTCGAACAATTTTCTTGCGAGCCTTTGCGTGACGAAAGGTGTCGCGGGATTCGCCTACATCGACATCAGCACGGCGGATTTTTTTGCGACAAGTTGGCAGGCTTCTCTTATGGCGGAAAATTTCGCCAAGGAACTTTTCCGCGCCTCTCCGAAAGAATTGCTTTTGCCCGCATCGCTGAAAGACAACGACGCTGTGATTTCTGCTTCAGCGCAGTTCCCCGCGATGCTCGTTTCGTATTATCCCGACTGGCATTTTTCCTGCCCCTCTTCGTTTGAACGGCTCACGCGACAATTCGGCACGCAGAACCTCGCGCCCTTTTCGCTTGAAGAAGATTCCGCGGAAGTGGCGGCGGCGGGATTTTTGCTTGACTACATCGACAAGACCACGAATTCAAAAATTGACCATGTGAAATCGATAAAGGTTTTCCGCGAAAGTGAATTCGTCGTGATGGACGATTCCACTCGGCGCAATTTGGAAATCCTTTCGAACCTGCGCGATGGAAATTTCTCTTTCACGCTTTTGGAAACCGTGAACTTTACGCTCACCGCGATGGGAAATCGCACGATTCGAGAATGGCTTTCCTCTCCGCTCACTGACATAAAAAAAATCAAAGCGCGGCAAGCGCACGTTTCGTTCTTTTTTGAAAACGACGAACTTTTGGAATTCGCGCGCGAGCGGCTTTCGAAAATCCTTGATGTCGAGCGGCTTGCTTCGCGAATTTCCATGGAAAAGGCGCACGCGAAAGATTTGCTCGCGCTGGCGGCAAGCCTTGATTCGTGGATTTCGCTTCGGGAAAAACTTTTTGCATGCGGATTTGAAGCAGGCGATACGGAAACTGCGGAGGAAATATCAAGTCTTATATGGCGCGCGATTTGCGACGATCCTTCCACGGCTTTGAACGAAGGGCGCATCATCCGCGAAGGCTATTCTGCCGAACTTGACCGCTACAAGGAAATCGAGCGCAACTTCAACGAAATCCTTTCGGATTATTTGGACGAGGAAATCGAAGCCACTGGAATCGCGAATCTCCGCATAAAGAGCAACGGCGCGTTCGGATATTTTTTGGAAGTGACCAAAGGGAAAGTTTCGAGCGTTCCCGAACATTTCATAATGAAGCGTGCTCTCACGAATTCGGAACGCTACACCACGGAGCGGCTTCGGGAATTGGAGCGCGAACTTATTGACGCTTCGTCGAATATTGTAGAAACCGAAAAAAATCTTTTTTTGGAATTGCGCGCGCGCCTTGCGCAGTTCGTTCCGTATTTGATGAGCCTTGCCCGAGAAATTGCCTATGCGGACGCGACGGCTTCGTTCGCCAAGGCCGCCCGCGTGAACCGCTGGATTCGTCCGCAAGTTGATGACGGAATGGAATTTATTGTCGAAGGCGGCCGCCATCCTGTCGTGGAAAAACATCTGCCCTCTGGCGAATTCGTTCCAAACGACTTGGAAATTGCGTCCGGCTTGGAACGCGTCGAAGATGAGGGCGTTCGCTTGCCCGCGTTCTCGCTGATTACAGGCCCGAACATGGCCGGAAAATCTACGTTCCTCAGGCAGAACGCGCTGATCGCGCTGCTTGCGCAGGCAGGAAGTTTCGTTCCCGCGATTTTCGCGAAAATTGGGCTTGTGGACAAAATCTTTTGCCGCGTGGGCGCGAGCGACAATCTTTCGCGCGGAGAATCAACTTTTTTGGTGGAAATGACTGAGACTGCGAGAATTCTTCGTGGCGCGACATCGCGCTCTCTTGTCATAATGGACGAAGTGGGACGCGGCACTTCCACCGAGGACGGGCTTTCGATTGCGTGGGCGGTGAGCGAGCATCTTTTGAATGTCGTAAAATGCCGCACGCTGTTCGCCACGCATTATCACGAACTCACTCGGCTTGAACATCCGTTGCTTAAACTTTTGCGAATGGACATGCGCGAGGAAGACGGAACGATAATTTTCCTTCGAAAGGTGAGCGAGGGTGCGGCCGGAAATTCCTATGGAATCCATGTCGCGCAGCTCGCGGGCGTTCCTCAAAGCGTGATTTTGCGCGCGAGCGAAATTCTCTCTTGGATTCAGGCGCAGGGCTTCGGAAATGTGCTTTCGCACGATGGAGCCAATTCCTTGGAATCGGATTTTAGTGGCGAACCCAAATTTCAGGACGAAATTTCGGCTGACAAAAGAAATCCGCCTCAAGGCAGAAAAACTGTTTCCGCTATTCCGCCTGCGACAAAAGGACTTTTCAGCGACGAGGAAATCATACTTGGCGAAATCCTTTCCGCGGACACGGACAACATGACTCCGATTTCCGCATTGCAGTTAATCGAACGCTGGAAAAAAACGCTTTCGAAGAACTAAGAATTTTTGGACGAATTTCATTCGGTCGATGCGAAATTTTTCCGCAAGGGAAATTGTAAAAATCAATTTTTTCCCTCCGCAATTTTTTTTTCGTAAAAAATATTCGTTTTTAAAATCAATTTTTTTTCTCCGTGACGTGAATTTTATTCTGAAAATTCGCATGTTATATGTGTGAATGGTTTTCCAAAAAATCAGTTTCGTGGCAAGGCGCGTCTCCCAATTTTGGGCGGAGCGCGAGAATCTTTTCGGCTTGGAGTGGCAGGAATTTTCTCGTGCGTCCTCTCGCTGATTTACGGTGCGGAAGAATGCCTTTCGTGCGGCAAAATCTCTTATGACGTGCCTGTCTGCGCGGAATGCCTGAAAAAATTGGAATGCTATGTCGGGTTTGATTCGGGGGCGCGATGCTCGAAATGTGGAAAGGTTTTGATTTCGGAAATCGGAACTTGCCTTGAATGTCGCGAGCATCCTTCCTTGGGTTCTCTCGACGCGCTTTATCCGCTTCATTCGTATTTGCAGTGGAAAAAGGATTTGGCGTTCGCTTGGAAGATGGAAGGACAGAGGAGGCTTTCTCCTTTGTTCGCCAATCTTCTTTACGACGCGCTGCGCTCGCTCGGTTTGGAAAAAAAGGCCTTGATTCCTGTTCCTCCGCGTCCGGGAAAACTGAAAGTCGAGGGCTGGGATCAAATCGACGAGCTTTCGCGAATTCTTTCCGAAAGGCATGGCGTGCGAGTGCTTCCGATTTTGGAGCGAAAGACTTCTACGGAACAAAAAAAACTAGGCCGCGCCGAGCGGATCGGAACTTTGGGCGCAGTTTACGCGCTTTCATCACAAGCAAAGGAGGCTTTTGAAATTCTGCCAAAAGAGGTCGTTCTTCTTGACGATATTGTTACCACAGGCGCGACGATGGAAAAATGCGCATGGATTTTGCGCGATGCGGGCGTACGGAAAGTAAGCGGCATCGCGCTTTTCAAGGCGTGATGTGTGCGGAGGGGGTGTTGGTTCTCTTCGCGCGAAAAAAGCATTTTTTATATTGATTTTTTTTCGATTAACCATTATAATATTTCAATAACTTTGGAGGAACTAATGGCTGACGAAGAATCGCAGATTCAACTTGTAACATTCCAACTTGGCGAAGAGCTTTACGGCGTTGACATTATGGATGTAAAGGAAATCGTGAAAATCCAGCCGGTGCGACCGCTTCCCAACGTGCCGTTTTATGTGGAGGGAGTGTTCAATCTCCGCAAGGAAATCATCCCGATCATAAACCTGCACAAGCGTTTTCGCTTGAAGGCGCTCGATCTTGGCGATGACGCGAGGGATGAGGGCGGATTTGTGATTCTCAATATCGAGGGCAATCGCATCGGAATCATAATAGACCGCATCGCCCGCGTTACCGCCGTGGAAAGAATCGACATCAAAGCACCGCCTCAGATGCTCAGCGGAATTGGCACGGAATACATAAACGGTGTAATCCAAAAGGATTCCGATTCTCCGTACCTCATCATGCTTGATATCCGCCGCCTTTTCAACGCGAATGAGTTGCAGAAAATCATAGACGTGCAAAAAAGATGATTCAAACTTTCAGCTCAACCATACGCCGAAAGGAAATGGACGCAGTTCTCACTTGCATGGTCGATGAAAAAATCGGTCCGGGCGAGATTAACGCGCGTCTGATTCAGACGGTAAAAGAATTTTTCTCATGCGCAGGAGCTGTGGCTTTGCGCAGTCCTGATGTAGCTTTGAAGTACGCGCTCAAGGCTTTGAATTTGGAAACGGGAAGCGCGGTGATGATAAGCGCGCTCGCTCCGTCATGGCAGATTTTCGCCATCGAAGAGGCCGGATTCAAGCCGCTCGTCCTTGACGTGGAAAATGAAAGCGCGCAAGTTTCCGCAGAAATTGTTTCCGAAGGAATGAAGGCGGGCGGGCGCGTTTTGGTTTTGACGGAATCGCTTGGAATCTTGCCAGACTTCGAAAACATTTTGGCACTCGGTATTCCTGTAATCGAGGACGTTTCGCAAAGCGCGGGCGGCATCGTTCCCGAGCCTTCCGCCGAAGGCGATAGCGGAAAAAATGCTTCATCGGAAGAAAATTCCGCGCAGGTGAAGCTCGGCGAAATCAAGGGAAAACGCGCCGGCTCTTTCGGAATCTATTCGATTTGCGCGCTCGAAGAGCACGACGTGATTACGGCCGGCGGCGGCGCGTTGCTTTTCGCGCATGGAAGGCGCGATTGGCCTGTCTTGAAATCTGTCGTGGAAAACATTCTCCCTGTTGAAATGCTTCCCGACATAAACGCGGCGCTCGCGCTCATTCAAATAAAAGAATTTTACAAGAACGAGCAAAAACGCAAAGAAATCCACGCGCTATTTTCGCGCTCGGTGATGTCGGGGAAAAACCGGACTTTTGCGCGAGACATCGAAAACCTTTCTACGGTTTGGTCGTTTCCGCTCGTGCTGAATTCTGGCTTCAAGGACGTGAAGCAGTACGCACAGAAAAAGGAAATCGAAATTTGCGCGGCGTTTGAGGACTGCGTTTTTTCGCGCAGGCCTGAAGAATTCGACAAGGCTTGCAAGAACGCCAAGACGCTTTTTTTGCGCACGGCGGTCTTTCCGCTTTATCCTCGCTTGAACCGAACTCAGGTCGAGAAAATTTCGAAGGTTTTGCTGACGCTTCCATAAAATTGGGGAAAAATGAAAAAGTGCCTTATCGTCGTGAACACGGACAAGACGCAGTCTGAAATCCTCGGAATCGACATCGCGAATTTCTTGAAGGAGCGAGGCATTGAATACGAATTTCTTGATTTCAACGGGCGCGAGCAAAACGCCGAATTTTCGCACTTTGATTTTGTCGTGACGCTTGGAGGCGATGGCACTGTTCTTTTCGCTTCTCGCGGATGCGCTCCGTGCGGAATTCCTGTCTTTCCTGTGAATCTCGGAGAATTCGGCTTCATTGCGGGAATAAGGCCGTGCGACTGGCGCGAGGAACTTGAAAAATTTTTGGCAGGAAAAATGCTGATTACGCGCCGCGCGATGCTTTTTGCGAGCGTCGTCCGTTCGGGAAAAGTCGCGCACGAATTTTTGGCTTTGAACGACATCGTCGTGAGCGCGAAAAGCGCGGCGAAGACGATTTCGCTTGACATTAGCGCGAACTCGTCTCCGCTCGGGCATTTCAAGGCGGACGGCGTGATTGTCGCAAGTTCCACGGGTTCTACGGCGTATTCGGCTTCGGCGGGCGGCCCGATTGTCGATCCCGAACTAAACGCGCTTGTCCTTACGCCGCTCAATCCATTTTCGCTTTCGGCGCGGCCGATTGTTTTTGGCGAGCGGGCGATGCTTCGGATTCGGATTGTTCCTTCGAGAAATCACAGCGCGATCATAACGGTGGACGGGCAAGAGCCTTTCGCGTTGGAAGATGACGATGAAATCGAAATTAAAAAATCCGGGCACGACGCGCTTTTGGCCGGCGCATCCGTGGAAAAATTCTATGACGCGCTTCGCTTCAAACTAAACTGGTCGGGCGGACCTGCCGGAGGAAAGCATGCTTGAAGATTTGCGGATAAAAGACTTCGCGCTGATTGACTCGTCGTACATTGAATTCTCGCGCGGCTTTACGGTGCTTTCGGGCGAGACCGGCGCGGGAAAGTCGATTTTGATTGGCGCGCTTTCGTTCTTGCTCGGAGGAAAGGCGGGCGCGGAATCGATTCGTGCGGGGCAGAACGAGGCTTCTGTCACGGGAACTTTTTTGCTTCCACCCGCATCTCCTTCCGACCGCGACCTTTCGGACGACTTGGAAGAAGAGCCGCTTTCGGCGCGGGAATGGCTTTCGCAACGCGGCATTGAAGACGAGGACGGGCGCATAATTTTGCGGCGGGTGATTCGTGCGAACGGAAAAAGCGGAGCGTGGATTGGAGGAACTGCGATTCCCCGAGCGGACTTGGCGGCGTTCTCTCAATTTCTTGTTGACATCCACGGGCAGCACGAGCATCAGTCGCTGATGCGTGTTTCGGAACACAGAAAATTCCTTGACGGCTATTGCGGAATCACGGAAGAAGTTTCGGAATTCACGCGACTTTATGCGTTGCTCGTTGCAAAGCGCGAGGAGTTGCGTTCGCTTGAAACGGACGAGAACGAGCGCAGGCGGCGCGCGGAATATCTTTCTTATTCTATCGAAGAAATCGAAGGCGCGAACTTAAAGCCCAATGAGGACGAGTCGCTTTCCGCCGAAGAATCGCGGCTTTCGTCGTTCGAAAAATTGTATTCGGAAATCGATTCGATAAACGCGCTTTTTTCTTCGGAAGACGGCGGCGGAATTGAAACGCTCGCAAAGCAGGCGCGGAGCGCGAGCGGAAGGGCGGCCGCGCTCGACAAAAGCCTTGAGCCTTTGGATTCGCGCGTGGAAAATCTTTTTTACGAAATCTCGGATCTTGCCGGCGAATTCAAAAGCTACGAAAATTCGCTCGTATTTGATCCTGCGCATTTGGAAGAAGTTCAGTCGCGGCTCGAGCTGATTTTCAAGATCAAAAAGAAATACGCTTCTGGAATCGATTCTCCGATTTCAGAGCTTTTCGAATATGTGGAAAAAAGCCGCGCGGAATTGGAACGCCTCGAATCTTCCGACCAAAGCAGGGAAGGGCTTGCAAAGGAGATTTCCGCGCTTGAAAAGGAAGTCTACGAGCGGGCGAAAAGAATCTCGCAGAAACGCTCCGCCGCATCGCAGTCGATGTCCGCGCAAGTGGAAAAAATCTTGCAGACTCTCGGAATGGCGGGAACGAAATTCAGCGTGAGCATAAGGCAAAAGGCTGGCGACGCGCTCGAGCAAAAATGCGGCCCTTACGGAATGGACGACATC
This sequence comes from Treponema sp., assembly GCA_014804005.1. GTDB lineage: Bacteria > Spirochaetota > Spirochaetia > Treponematales > Treponemataceae > Treponema_D. Next base: position 139,183 of record JAAVAP010000013.1, read on the forward strand.
GAATTCCTCATTTCCGCGAATCCTGGAAGTCCGCTTGGCTCGCTTTCGAAAATCGCGTCGGGAGGAGAACTTTCCCGCGTTATGCTCGCGCTCAAGACTGTGCTCGCGCAAAGCGACAAAGTGCAGACTTTGATTTTCGACGAAATCGACACTGGAATCGGCGGGGAAGTGGCGGTGGCGGTCGGCGAGCACCTCAAGTCGCTTTCGCTTGACAGGCAGATTTTGTGCATAACGCACCTAGCGAGCATCGCAGTTTATGCCGATAATCATATAAGGATACGAAAGTCCGCCGAAAACGGAAGCACCAAGACCGCCGCGCAAGTGGTTTGCGGAAATGAGCGGGTGGCGGAAATCGCGCGAATGCTTTCTGGCGACAGCCAAAGCGGAGAATCCTTAGAGCACGCGTCGGCTATGCTCAAAAAATTCGGCGCGAGAATTTCCTAGCTAGATAGGAGGATGTATGGGCAAGGTTTCAAATGAAGACAGGGAAACATTCAAGAATTCCTCGAAGCAATACACGGAAATCATAAATTCCGAGTTGAAAAAGGAAAAGGAGATTCTTGCGGCCATAAAAAAAGATCCGTCCTGCGCGGTACGAAAAAAATTCGAGCTTGCTGAGCAGATGTGCTACATCGCCTCGCTTTACAACGCCATAAATACCGCTAGCGTGAGGATTATGGACAATGTCAAGAACAACGACGCGCTCAACGACGCGCGCAAAATATTGTACAAGGCGTTAATCTACCTTGAAGAAATGGTCACGAACATCGTGGATTCATCTCCCAGCGATTTGACGGAAAATATGGAAGCGATAGAGGAAATTTCCCTCGAGCAAAGGTATTTTCTTGTGCGCAAACTGGGGCTCGCAATCCAGATGGTGATCGACGCGTTCGGCGACAATTCCAAGTGGAAATGGTCGTTCGTGGAAATCAACGGGCGTTTCGCCGTAGTCGCCAAGAATATGTTCGACTTCAAGAATTATGTCAAGGCGTATTTTGATCCAAGCTCTCCCGATAATGAAAACGCGATACTTTACATTCGCTTGATAAAAACGCTGCTGGACAAATCCGCCGACGCTTATCGCAACAAATATGAACTTTCCAGCAGACGAATGGACGATATGCAGGCGGCCATAAATTTTGTCATGGCGTTGCGTCAAGTGTGCGTCGCTTTGAACGAATCCGACGACGCTGAGGAATTGAAAAAAAAGGCCGGCACTTGGAACGAACGCATGAAGGCCGACCGCAAGTCGGGAAAAAACAGCTAGATTCTTCGTCCAAATTGTCAGTCCTTTTGCCTCTGCCACTTGTTGCAATTTTTTATGTTTTGTGCTATATTTTCCCGAGTTTGCGTTTGCAAATTTAAATTACGGAGGAATTAAATGAAAAAGTTGCTTTTGGTTTGCGCGGCGTTGTGCGTCGTCGTACTTTCGTCCTGCGCCAAAAAGGGCGGCAAAGTAAAATTGCCGCTCGGATCAAATGATTCGCGTCCCACGATTCGCCTCGTTACGGACGCTACGGGCATCGATGACAAGTCGTTCAACGCGGCGGCTTGGCGCGGAATCCTTGAGTTTTATGGCGACACGTTGGAAAATCCTTCGGGCCGCGGAACGCTCTATGATGTCGTTACCTGCCAGACTCAGGATCAATACATTCCCACGCTCAAACAGCTTTCCGACGAAGGCTACAGCATCATCTGCGCCACGGGCTTCACGTTCGCGGACGCGATTGGCGAAGTGGCGGATGAATATCCAAATCAGAAATACGTTATAATCGACGTTGACTGGGTGGACAGGCCAAACGTAAAGGAATTCGTTTTCCGCGAGGAAGAAGGCTCTTACCTTGTCGGGCTTGCGGCAGCGTATCAGGCAAAAAAAGACGGGATCCAAAATCCGAAATTCGGCTTCATTGGCGGAGTGCCCGGAGCGACAATTACGAAATTTGAAATGGGCTACATTCAGGGATTGCGAGAAGTGATTCCCGGAGCGGAAATCGTTGACTACTACGCCAACGACTGGGGAAAGCCCGAACTCGCGAAGACGCAGGCGAAGGCTTGGTACGACAACGGAGTTTACGCGATTTTCTCGGCTGCGGGCGGAACTGGAAACGGAACGATTGCGCAGGCCAAGGAAATGCGGCTTGCCGGAAAAAATGTCTGGGCGATCGGCGTGGATTCGGATCAATATGCGGACGGAATCTATGCGGAAGGACAATCCGCCGTGCTCACTTCTATGATCAAGCGCGTGGAAAAATGCGCCATGATAGCGTTGGCAGAAATGTCATATGACGGCTTTGTGGGCGGCGTGATGAATCTTTCGCTCAAGGACGACGGCGTTGACTATTCCAAGGCGAATGCCGCGCTGGATTCTTCGGTGGCGGCTTCCGTGGACGATATGAAAAATTCGATTTCCGTCGGCAACATCAAGGTTATCGGAAAATACAAGGATGCTTTGGCGGCTGGAGTGGTTCCGGCTGGACTTGGCGCGATCGATGACTAGCGCGTTGCGGCGCGAGGCGGGCTTTCTTTTTTGAAAGCCTGCTAATTTAGGAGGCGGATGTTATGCCCGAGAACTATGCCATTGAGATGATTGGCATAACGAAGCGTTTTCCTGGAGTCCTCGCGAACGACGGCATCACTCTCCGCGTGCGGGAAAACGAAGTTCTCGCACTTTTGGGCGAAAACGGCGCGGGAAAGTCCACGCTGATGTCGATTCTCTTCGGCTCTTACGACGCGGATTCGGGAACTATCAGAATCCGCTCGAAGGAAGTGCGCATAAAAAATCCGAATGTCGCGACCGACCTTGGAATCGGCATGGTTCACCAGCATTTCAAGTTGGTGGAAAACTATACCGTCGCTGAAAACATAGTCTTGGGGCGCGAGCCTCGGACGAAATTCGGCACGCTCGACATTGCCGCCGCGCGGAAGGAAGTCCTCGAATTGAGTGAACGCTACGGGCTTAAGGTGAATCCCGACGACAAAATCGAGGACATAACAGTCGGAATGCAGCAGCGCGTGGAAATCCTCAAGGTTTTGTATCGCCGCGCGGACATCATCATTTTCGACGAGCCGACGGCGGTTCTCACTCCGCAGGAAATCGACGAGCTTTTGGAAACAATCCGTCTCCTCAAGGCGCAGGGAAAGACGATTGTCCTCATCACTCACAAACTCAAGGAAATAAAGGCGGTGGCGGATCGTTGCTCGGTTTTGCGCCACGGAAAACTCATCGACACTGTGAATGTCGCCGATACGGACGAAGGACGTTTGGCGGAACTCATGGTGGGACGCGCCGTCAATTTTGAAATCGAAAAAAAGCCCGCGAAAATCGGAAGCGTAGTCCTCAAAGTGGAAAATCTCTGCGTGAAAAACGCGCGTGGAATTCTTGCCGTAAACAATTTGAACATGGAAGTGCGCTCGGGCGAAATCCTCGGAATTGCTGGCGTGGACGGAAACGGGCAGAGCGAGCTTTTGTATGCGCTGACAGGTCTTTCCAAAGTTCAAAGCGGAAAAATTTTCCTTAACGGCGAGGACATCACGAATTCTTCGATTCGGCATCGCATAGAACGCGGAATCTGCTGCGTTCCTGAAGATCGCAAGCGATTCGCGCTCGTGAGCGAATTCGATGTTGGCGAAAATTCCGCGCTGAAGAATTACTATGACGCGCGCTACACGCGAAACAAAATCTTTTTGAACAAAGCCGCCATGCACGAAAATGGTGAAAAAATGATTTCGGCGTTCGACATTCGGGCGGGACAGGGAGCTGCGACGCTTGCCGGAAGCATGTCGGGCGGAAACCAGCAGAAAGTCATCATTGCTCGTGAAATTGAATTGAACGGCCCGTTTTTGATTTTTGCGCAGCCGACTCGCGGGCTTGACGTGGGCGCGATTGAATACATTCGCCGCCGAATTGTCGCGGAGCGAGATGCGGGCAAAGCCGTGCTTTTGGTGAGCTTTGAGCTTGACGAGATTATGAATCTTTGCGACAGGATTGCTACGATTTCAAAAGGCGCGATTGTCGGCACGCACAATGCTGGCGAAGTGAGCGAGCGGGAAATCGGCTTGATGATGGGCAGCTAGAATTCGGCGTTATTTGGGAGATGTGGTTTTGGTTCAGAAAAAAAAATATTCTTCGCTTTACGAATTTCTCATAAAGTCCGATGGCGCGATTTCCGTGCTTGTAATCGTGCTTGGATTTTTGTTCGCTACGGCTTTGATCGCGCTCGTCGGAAGGAATCCTGTCGGAATGTACAAGGCGATTTTTCAGTCGTGCACAGGATTCAATTTGAACAACGGAAAATGGAACATCCGCTATGTGGGCGAATGGCTCAACTATTCGATTCCGTTCGTGCTTTGCGGCTACGCGATGGCGTTCGCTTCGCGCACAGGGCTTTTCAACGTGGGAGGCGAGGGGCAGTACATCGTCGGAATGACTGTGGCGCAATTGGTCGCGCTTTTCTTTCCGCGAATTCCGTTTGTGCATCCTGCGGCGGCGTTGTTGCTCGCACTTCTTTGCGGCGCGGCGTGGGGCGGAATCGTAGGCTTTCTCAAGGCTCGCTTCGAAGTTTCGGAAGTCGTATCCACGATCATGCTGAATTACATCGCGCTTTATCTTTCGCGGATCGTAACGCTTGCGATTCCCGGAAGCAACACTTACAAGACGCCGAATTTTCCAGAGACCGCGAGCCTCAAGATTCCTTTTCTTTCGAGGCTTTTCAACAATTCGAATTTGAACGCTGGAATTTTCATTTGCATTGCCGCGATTTTCGCATATTGGATTATAATGGAAAAAACGACGCTCGGCTTTTCGATGCGCGCGACTGGCTTCAACAAGGACGCGGCGCGGGCTTCGGGAATTCCCGTCGTTGCGAGCGTCGTTGCGAGCATGGCGATTTCGGGCGCGTTCGCGGCTTTGGGCGGAAGCATTGTCGCGCTCGGCTCATTCAGGTACGGCCGCGTCATCACGGGAATGGACAACTACGGATTTACGGGAATGGCTGTTGCGTTGGTCGGAAACTGCACCGCGCTCGGCACGGCTTTGGCTGGGCTTCTTTTCGGGCTTTTGCAAGCGTCGCAGGCTTTGATGCAGTCGAACAACATTCCGAAGGAAATCGTTTTCATAATCCAGGGGCTTGTCGTGGTTTTCATCGCGCTGAAGACGGGATTGCGGATTTTCCTTTCCTGGCGACTTCGCAAAAAAGATTCTGCTGTGTCTGAAAACTTGAGGAAGAAAAATGCTGCCGCGAATTTGGAGAATGAAAAATGCTGAGTAGTTTGCCTTCGATTTTTATGATTGTCGCGCCGATTCTCATTACTGCCGTCGGCGGAATGATTTGCGAGCGGAGCGGCGTGGTGAACATCGCGCTCGAAGGGCTGATGGGGATTGGCGCGTTCACGGCGGCCACCGTCCATGTTTTGATGGAGGCGGCTGGATTCGGCAGATGGGATTTGTGCGTGGCGCTTTTTGCGGGCGCGATTCTCGCCACGGTCTTCACGCTGATTCACGCCTACGCTTCGATTTCTCTCAACGCGGATCAGACGATTTCTGGCACTGGAATAAATTTGCTTTCGAGCGGTGTGACGATTTTTTTCTGCCAGATAATTTTTCGTGCGGACAGGACTCGGCCTTTCCAAATCGGAATGATGCCTGACGCGAGCGGATTTTATCCGACGCTTTGGATTGCGCTCGCCATTTTGATTGTCGCATGGTTTGTGCTTTATCGCACGGCGTTCGGATTGCGCCTTCGCGCTTGCGGCGAGCATCCCGATGCGGCTGCGAGTGTCGGCGTGAACGTGCTCGGAATGAGATATTTCGCGACGCTCGTTTCGGGATTTTTGGCTGGACTTTCGGGCGGATGCATGGTGCTCACGCAGTCAATCCAATTTACGAGCAACACCGTGAACGGCGCGGGATTCATCGCGCTCGCGGCGGTGGCGTTCGGGCGGTGGAAGCCGCTCGGAATTGCGGGCTCGACTTTCCTTTTCGGGCTTGCGAGCGCGCTCGCCGTCCTTTCAAGGAATTTCTTTCCGAAAATTTCGCAGTCGCTTCCTTCCGAAGTTTTCAACATCCTGCCGTATTTCATAACGCTGCTCGCGCTAATGATTTTCAGCGGAAAGAACTATGCGCCGGCCGCCGACGGAAAGCCCTATGTCAAGGGCGCGTCGTGATTTCTGATTTTGTGAGGCGACATGGATCTTGAAAAAAACTGCGTTCCGATGATTCTCAAAATGTTCGAGGCTTTTTCCATCGAACGCTGGAACGACCTTATCCGTCCGTTCGACCTCATCGAAATGGACAAGGCCGCGGAAAAAATGGTGCTAGCCTACATCATCGGAAAGTTCGAGGAAAACGCGGGAAAAAAAGTCAACTGGCAATGGATGATAAACGCTTCGCTTTTCGACCTTTTGAAAAAAATCGCGCTCTGCGACATCAAGGCTCCCGTCCAAGATTTGATAAAAAGCGAATATCCTTCCGAATATCTCAGGCTCAATGAATGGGTGCTGAACCAATATCGCCCGTTCATGGACGACGATTTTTTCGCGAAGTTCACGATTTACATTGGGCAAAAAGCGTCGTCAATTCCGATTCCTGAAGGCGACGTTCTTACGAGCCGGATTTATGCCGCCGCGCACAAGTATTCCACGATGCGCGAATTGCAGATGATTTTCCCTGTGAACGAAAGCGTACGGCTCGGAAAAATCGAGCGCGAACTGAACGAGACGCTTTCGGCTTTTATGGATTTGCGCGGCTTGCAGCTTTTAATGACGAAGCAGCGTCCGTTCGAATTCCTTCTCAAAATCGAGCAACTGCGTTTTCAACGCCGCTGGAATCAAACTCCGCGCGTTCCTCACACGAGCGTCCTCGGGCACTGCTATTTTGTCGCGGTGATCACGATGCTTTTGCAGAACGCTTCAGGCGAAAAAATGTGCGCCCGCCGCGCCTACAACAATTTTTTCAGCGCGCTTTTCCACGATTTGCCCGAAGCCGTGACGCGCGACATCATTTCTCCCGTGAAGCAGGCGACGGACGCTCTTCCCGAAATCGTAAAGCGAATCGAGGACGAAATCGTGGCGAAGGAACTTGTTCCGCTCATGGAAAATTTCTACGCGCCCGAGCTTTTATATTTTACGAACGATGAATTTGAAAACCGCATTTTGCGCGATGGAAGCGCGCGCTCGGTGACTTTTGAGGAACTGAATTCACGCTACAATTCCGACGGTTTTTCGCCCGTGGACGGAAAGCTTGTCCGTCTCGCAGACCATTTGAGCGCGCTTTTGGAAGCGGACATTTCGATAAAGCACGGAATCACTTCGCCTCATCTTGAAAGCGGGCGCAAGAACATGCTTTCTTCGCATCCGCGCGGAAAGATGATAAACGGAATCGATTCGGGACTTTTGTTCGAAAAATGCACGGAAGTCGCAAATTGAATGCGCCATTCTTTTCCCAAATTCCAATATTCCGTTAATTATTTGCGCGAATTCTGCCGATAAATAAAAAGTATGAAAATCGGAAAATTTTTCAAGAAAACAACGTTCGCGCTTTCTGCGGCATTGTGCCTGTCCGCCTTTGCCGATACCGTTCATTTAGTGCAGAAGGGCGAGACGTTGTATTCGATAGGACGAAAATATCAAATCACATTGAGCGAATTGCGCGCGGCGAACAACCTTTCCGAAAATGATGTTCTCAAGGCCGGGCAAAAACTCAACATTCCAAGCCCCGACATCGAGAACGCCGCGATTCTCAATTCTAACGCGGGCAATGGCTCGCAAAGCTACAGTTCCTCGTCGCTTGACGTTTATGCCGTTCAAAAAGGAGACACTTTCTACGGAATCGCGCGAAAATACAATATCAAGGTCGCGGAACTTTTCGCGATGAACGATTTGGGCGAGAACGATGTTCTGAAAGCCGGACAAAAATTGAAAGTCCCTTCAAGAAGCTCGCCTGGCACGGAAAATCTTCCCGACTTGAAAGAAGCCGACCCGCGAAAATATTCCGGCACGAAAGGCTCGGACGACGGCCTTGTGTGGCCTGTGAAAAGTCCGCGCGTGACTTATGTAAACGGCAAGGTTTCCGGAGTGCAGCTTTCGGCTTCCAACAAGGAAAAAGTCATGAACATCATGGCAGGAACTGTGATGTATTGCGGCACGTATCGCGGATTCGGCGAAGTCGTGTTCGTGCAGTCAAAGACTGGTCTTGTGTACGCGTACACCGGAATGTGCGAAATCAAAGTGAAAAAAGGCGACTATGTTGTGTACGGCGACACCATCGGGCTTGCGGGCGTGGACGCAATTTCAAAAGAGCCGCGCCTCACGCTAATGGTTTTCAGCAACGGAAGTCCGATAGATCCCGCGAAAGCGCCGAGAGGCTGAGATGGTTTAGAGTTGATAATGAATAGGGAATAGTTGATGGGGAGTTGTTGGTGAACAGTTTGCTGGGTGGCTTTTTGTTACGCTTCGCTCCACAAAAATCAGGCTTTCCGCACTTCGCCGACTAACCGCGGCTCATCCCTTCGTTCGCACTTCGTGCTACCTACGGGACTGCCTGCGGCAGGTGCTACAATCCTTGCCGCAAAGTTTTCATTAAACAATTATTAACTATTCACTAGCAACTATTAACTATAATTTCCTTGCCGCAAAGATTGCATCGAACAACTAATAAATATTCACTAATAACCATTAACTATTTTTGTATCGAGTCCGTGTCGCGCAGAATCCGCAAGAAAACTTCCATGCAGACTCGCGCGTCGTCATAGGCGCGGTGCGCTTCGTTCACTTTGATTTTCATTCCGGCGGCGAGATATTGCAGCGAATGTTTTTTGTTGAGAGGATACGCCCACCGCGCGGCTTCGAGCGTGTCGATTATCTTGTTCTTGATTTGCGGAAACGAAATCCGCGCCAATTCCTGCTCCAAGAAATTCCAGTCGAACATCGCGTTGTGCGCCACCAAAATCGTGCCGCGCGAAAATTCGCAAAAGTCCGCCATCACTTTTTCGATTTCAGGTGCTTCTCGAAGCATTTCGTCTGAAATCCCCGTGATTTTCGTAATCAGCGCGGGCAGGGGAAACGGGATTTTCACAAAAGAATCGAATTGGGAAATAGTTCCGCCCTTGTCGAATTTGACCGCGCCTATTTCTATGATGCTGTCGCGCGAAGAGGAAAGGCCTGTGGTTTCCGTGTCGAACGCGCAGAAAACTTCGCCGCTTTCGAAAAGCCTGCGAAGTTTTCTGTAGTCGCGGAATACGCGCGCGCTATTTTGCGCCATCGAGCACGGAATTTATTTCCGAAGAAATCGCGTCGCAGAGCGCGGCGGCTTCCTTCTTCGATTCGGAAAGTCCGTCCTTTCCTTTGGGCGGAAGGCATGCGTTGATGTAGAACTTGATTTTTGGCTCAGTTCCGCTCGGACGCGCGCTTACGATTGTTCCGCCTTCAAGGAAGAATTGCAGGACGTTGCTTTTCGGGAAATCAAGCGTTTCCTTTTTCGCGGGATTCGCAGGATCGAACGAGACGCTTTCCCGGATGTCGCGGATTTTCACGACGCGCTTTCCTCCCAAAGTTTTCAAGCCTTCGGTGCGGAGCTTCGTCATGATTCCGTCCATTATGGCAGGACCTGTAGGACCTTCGAAATACTTCGAGATCGCGCCGTCCTGGAAATATCCGTATTCCGCGTACATGTCGTCCAAATGCTCGAGCACGCTTTTTCCCTTGCTTGCCCAGTAAAGCGTCATCTCGGCGCAGAGCGCGGCGGCGGAAATTCCGTTCTTGTCCATCGTCTCTTTTTCAACTTTGTAGCCGTAGCTTTCTTCAAGCCCGAACACGTATTCCGCAGAGCCGTCTTTTTCCATCTTTGCTTGCGCCGCGGCAATCCATTTGAAGCCCGTCAAGCATTCGATCATCTTTACGCCGAATTTCTTGCAAATCGCGTCGCCGAAAGGCGATGTTACGATCGAGCGCACGACGGCGGGATTTTTCGGCATCGTTCCCAATTCCTTTCGCGAAATGAGGACGTATTCCATAAGGAGCGCGCCCATTTGGTTTCCGCTCACGAGCACGAATTTTCCGTCCTTGTCGGGGAACGCCGTTCCGAATCTGTCCGCGTCGGGATCGGTCGCCATAACGCAGTCAGCCTTTTCCTTTTCGCCCAAATCGCAAGCCATTTTCATCGCGGGGGCTTCTTCGGGATTCGGCTTTTCCACGGTGGGGAAATTTCCGTCGGGCTTTTTCTGCTCGGGAACGGTGATGACTTTAAGTCCCAAATCTCCGAGGACTTTTTCCACATGCATTGCGCCAGTTCCGTGCAGGGGAGTGTAGACGATCTTTACGCTCGAAGCCTTTTCCTTGATGAGCGCGGGGCGGAAAAGCTGCGCCTTGCACATTTCCCAGAATTTCTCGTCGATTTCCTTGTCGATGATTTTGAGAGAGCCGTTTTTCAACGCCTCGTCTTTGGAAATTGTCTTCACTTCTTTCACCGCGTTCACTTCGACGATGATTCCCTTGTCGTGTGGCTCGATGACCTGCGCTCCGTCATTCCAATAGGCCTTGTAGCCGTTGTACATTCTCGGATTGTGGCTTGCCGTGACTACGACTCCCGTGTCCGCGCCGAGTTCTCGGATTGCATATGAAAGTTCGGGAGTTGGCCGCACGCCGCTGAAAAGGTACGCCTTGATTCCGTTCGCGGCGAAAATCAACGCGGTGGCTTCGGCGAAAACGTCGCTGTTGAGGCGGCTGTCGTAGGCGACTACCGCCGAAAGTTTTCCTTCTTTCGCCTTTTCGGGAAACGTCTTTATGAAATAGTTTGCGAGTCCTTGCGTGGCGCGGTTTATTTCGAGCGTGTTCATCCTGTTCGTGCCGCCGCCCATGATTCCGCGAAGTCCGCCTGTTCCGAATTCAAGCGTCTGATAGAAGCGGTCTTCGAGTTCCGCGAAATTCTCTTTTGCGACAAGCTCTTCGACTTCCTTTCTGAATCTCTCGTCCTTTTCCTGCGCGATGTATTCTTTTGCTCGCGATAAGATTTCCTGCTTTTCCATTATGGTTCAGGCGACTAAATTTGCCGCCACCTCCTTTTGTTGATTTCAAAATTATAATAAATCAAAATGCAAAAATTGTCTAGAGGAAAAGAAAGTTTGGCGATTTTGAAAAGTGCGTTGAAAGCATTCGTTTTATTCGCGAAAATGACAATTCACTCGACGTTCTTCGCCTGCTCGCGGATGTTTTCGAGCGCGTCCTTCGCGTTCACCACTTCGCGGCCCACTTCTACGAACTGGTTCTTGCTTCCGATCGTGTTCACTTCGCGCGCGGCTTCCTGGCAGATGAAGTCGATTCGCTTGCCCGAACAAGGCTTTTCGAATTCCTTGCGCAGAGTCTCGATGTGGCTTTGAAGGCGCACGATTTCCTCGTTTATCGTGTAGCGAATCATCATCGACGCGACTTCGTTCATAATCTTGTTTTCGTCAACCGCGTCCTGCAAAAGTTCCTTGAAACGCGCCGTGATTCCCTCGCGGAATTTTCTTTCCATCTGCGGCTGCCATTCCTTGAAAAACGCCGCGCTTTTTTCGAGAATCGAAAGCTGCGAAAGCAGGTCGCGCTTCAAGTTCGCGCCCTCGTTCTCGCGCGAAAGCACGAACTCGCCCAAAGTCTTTTCGAAGATTCCGGAAATCTTCTCGCGGTAGCTTTCAGCGTCGCATTCGCGCGAAAACTGCAACACGCCCTCAAGCTGCGCCAAAGTAGAAAGCGTGATCTCGCCTTCGTCCTTTCCCACCGCGCGCGCGATTTCGCACAACGCGGTGTGGTATGATTTTGCGGCGTTCACGTCGGCGAAGATTTTCGTCTTTGAAAAATTGTCGCGAACGCGAATCGTAAGATCAACCTTGCCGCGAGAAATTTTCTTTTGGACGGCCTTTCGGATTTCCATTTCAAGCGGATTCAAAAAATACGGAACGCTCACGTTCAGGTCAAGGAAGCGGCTGTTCACGCCCTTGAATTCCACGCTGATTTGCGCCCCGTCAATCTCGCATTCGTTGTACGCATATCCTGTCATGCTGGTCATAGTCACTCCTTATGAAACTTTTCTTACGCTTTCGTCATCTTTTCCAAAACCGACTTTCCGACCTTCCAATTGTCGCCCGCGCCCATGGTGACGAAAAGATAGCCGTTCGGGAAATCCTCGCCCGCTTTCTGCGAAAGAATCTTTTCCGCCTCGCGCGCGGCATCCGAAAATTCCTTTTCATAGCGGACATCGGCGTGATATTTCGAAGCGAGGCTCGCAAGAATCTCTCCGCTTACGTTCGCAGTCCCTTCCGCCTCGCGCGCGCTCGCATAGATTTTGTTTATCAGGACTATGTCCGCGCTTTCAAAACTTTTCGCGAAATCCTCGAGCAAAGCCGCCGTGCGCGTGTAAGTGTGGCTCATGAAATCGACGACGATTTTTCTTCCCGAAAAGAATTCCCTGTATCCCGCGAGCGTCGTGCGGATCGCAGTGGGATGATGGCCGTAGTCGTCAATGAAAATTATCTCGTCGCCGTGCGGATTCTTCGCGCGCCCCACGATTTCCGAGCGGCGTTTTCCGCCTGAAAATTTTTCCAAGCCGAGCCTTATTTTTTGCGCATAGTCAAGCGGATTCTTTCCGTCCTCGCGCAAAAGCTCGAACGAAAGCGCGACCGCCGCCGCAGCGTCCAAGATTTCGTGCCTTCCCGGAACGCGCAAAAAGGCATCGCCAAGGCATTCCAAGGAAAAATTGTTCTTGAGTTCTTCCGCCTTTTTGAATTCGACGCGGAATTCGCCCGAAGCGTTCTCGCCGTAAGGAATGAGAACTATGTCGCTCCGCTTTTCCCGAACCATTTCGACGCATTGCCTTGCGCCATCGTCGTCCGCGCAGAAAATCAGCTTTCCGCCTTTCGGCAATTTCAAGATGTATTCGACGAAGGCTTCCTGAATGTCCGCCAAAGTGGGAAAGCAATCCTGATGGTCGCTTTCGACGCTCGTGAGCACGATGATTTTCGGGCAGAACGACATGAAGTGCCGCTTGTATTCGCAGGTTTCCGCGACGAAATATTTTTTTTGCGAAACGGCATTTTCGGCGGAGTCAAAATAAGGCGAAGTGAAAGTGCATTTTGCGCCGAACGAATCGACTACGCTTCCCGCCAAAACCTGGCAAGGCAAGTCCAATTCGCGCAAGATCGTTCCCGCGAGGGCCGTGGTGCTCGTTTTTCCGTGAACGCCGCAGATTCCCGCGCTGAACGCCGCGGAGGAATACGCGCCCAAAGCCTCGGTGTAAAGCATCGTCGGAATGCCGAGACGGAAAGCCGCCACAAGGTCGGGATTTTTTTCCGCGTCATACGCCGAAGAGTGAATCACCAATTGAGTTTCGCGCGTGACGTTCTTCTCGCCGAATTCAAGAGGTGCGATTTTGAGCTTTTCCAAAATCTCGTCGGTATAGAAACGCTCGGAAACGTCGCTTCCGCTGATTTCCGCGCCCGCGCGAACAAGAATTTCCGCGAACGCCGCCATTCCCGTGCCCTTTATTCCGACAAGGTGGATTTTCGCGCCGCGCAGACTTTTCAAATTTCCAAGGATTGTTTTTTCTGACATCGATTCAGTATACACGAAAAAGCGGCTTATTGCAAGGGATTGGTCATCCATGTAAACAGAGTGTTTTCTCAAGGGAAAAAAAGTTTCATCAAAGTTTCCCACGGCGAAACAAAAAGTTTTGTAGCGTGAAACAGAAAGTTTTACGCAGTGAAACAAAAAGTTTCTCAAGGCGAAACTAAAAGTTTCCTGGTGTGAAACAAAGTGTTTCATCAAGGGAAACATTGTGTTTCACACTAGGAAAGTCTTCTATTCCCAGTCAATCTCTTCGGAGTGGCGGTTGTATGCCGGCGCGGTGTCCACTCCGTTATTGCGGAAAATGTTTTGAACCGCGGATTGCTCGGCGGGAGTGAGCGGAATTTCCTCGCGAAAGAATCGGTAGTATCGGGTTTTTCCGAAATGGGATATCATGTCCCGTCTTATGCTCCGCGCGCGATCGTAAGGAATGTCGCGCAGCATGTCTTTTATCCCCCATGCAAGATGGATTTTCTTCATCGGGCGGTAATGCTCGCATTCGCCGCTTTCCTTCGGATAGAGCCGCGGGTTGAGCGCGCGGACTGACACTGCGTCCGCAGGATAGTGCATTGCATACAACTGCCTGAGGCAGCTCTCGGCTTGCGGGCATGCGCTGTTGAGGCATATCATGTAATAGGCGGGAATGTGATCGTCCATATTTGGACAGTGTACAGCAAAAAATGGGGCGCGTCAAGGTTCGGCTGGCTCACCTTGCGCTGAGAATGCGCTTGCACAGCCACTGTGAAAATTGCCTTGACCGTTTGTTCGCTTGTTGGTGGTAGCGGCACTTTCGCACTTGAATTTTTTTGATTATTCCGTTAGACTTGAAAATTATGAAAGTGAACAAAAGGGTGCTTGTGCCCGCGTTGCTCTGCGTCGCCGCGCTCGTCTACTTTTTTCTGAACTACATCCCGCTCGAAAAGGAACTCCAGCTCACGCCCGAATGGACGGCGGATATTTCCGAGACTCCCGAAACCGATGGCGGCGAACGCCTTCCTTTCAGGCTGGGACGGAATTTGGGCTATTTCTCTCCGTCTGGAAAAATCTCGTTGCTCAAGAGGATTCCCTACAAGGCGACGATTTCGAAGGATTTTTTCGCGCTTTACGATCAGGACGCTCGTGGAATACAAGTGTTCGATTCCGAGGGGAATCCAAAATGCGAAATTAAAGGCGCGGGCTTTCCTTTCATTCAGGACGAAAGGATTTTCCTGATGCTTCCCGGCGGAAATTCTTTCGCGTTCGTAGAAAGCGAGGGCGGCACTCTTGCGAGCATTTTCGAAAGCTCCGCCCCGATAACTTCGTTCTGTTCTTCAAAAAGCGGCGCGGCGGTGGGCTACGCCAACGGAGATTTCCTCGTTTTCGCGCCCGACGGAAAATTGAAATTCACCCTCAATCCCGGCGCGAGCGATTTTCCCGTGATTTTGGGCGGCGCGATTTCCAACGGCGGAAAAATGTTCGCATGCGTTTCGGGGCAAGATCCTCAACGCATTGTCCTTTACAGGGACGAGGAAAACTACCAGAAAATTGTCTTTCATCAGAATCTTGGAAAAAGCCTCGCGCGGCAGACTTTCGTCCACTTTTCGAGAAACGACGGATTCGTCTATTTCGACACCGCCGATTCCCTAATGATCATTGACACGGAAAGGCTTGAAGCGAAGCTCGTTCCGCTTGGCGGGGCGGTTTTGGACATACAGGAATCGGAAGTCGCAAACAGCGTTTTTGTCCTGAGCCGGGACGGAAAAAATTACGCGGTTACGGTTTTGGAAAATTTCGACGAAGTCGCGGGCGGATTCAAGTTTGAGGCGGAAAACGCGTTCATCCTCGTCGAGGGGAATGCGCTCTATGTCGGGCGCGACGAAAAAATCTCGCGGCTCAAAATCTCAAAGGAATGAAAAGATGAAAGCATGCAAAAAGGCGGCCCTCGCGGTCGCGGCGTTTTTTTTAGCGGCGGAATTCTCGCGGGCGTTCGAATGGCCGGCGCGGGATTTCAACGGCGAAAACTTGAATGCGACGTTCGCTCAGAACAGGAACGGAAGGTTCAACTCATCGCAGATTTTCCGCGAAGTGGACGACGTGACTGCCACGGACGACGGAAGGCTCGTCATGGTCATCTTTGAGCATCAGGAAGGCGCGTCGTGGTTCGACTCAACTTTGGGAAACTGCACCATCATCGCGCACGAGGACAGTCTCGTTTCGGTATACGGAAATCTCGACGAAAAAAGCGCGGTTTCATTTTCGAAAAAGCGGAACATCGTTTCGGGAACTTCGGTCGGCAAAGTAGGGGATTCCGCATGGAGCGACACGCCGAACTCTCTTGAATTCCAAATCCTTGACACCTCAAAAAAAAGTGTGTTGAATCCGCTCATGCTGATGCCGCGCGTTTCGGGCACTCAGGATGTCGCGCTCGACGGAATCACTTTTGAAAACCGCCTCGGCCGCGTTTTCGAGATTTCTTCTACGCGCTCGCTTCAGGCGGGAACCTACAATGTCTACAAAATCCGGCGCGACTTGAATCCCGCATACACATCGACGCTTTATCTCAACGGCGCGGAAATTGAGCGCATCGTGAAGGACACGCTCGGAATTGAAAACGGGCTGCTTGCAATTTCGGGAAGACGCGCGTATTCCGCAAATGTCTTTTATCCCGATTCGTCGCGGGAATTTTTGGGACGAATCGTTATTCCCCATGGAAACAACACGGTGACTATCACGGTGCGGAACAACCTTGAAAAGGAACGCTCCCTGACATACAACATCCAAGGAAACTGAAAATGGCATCTTTCGAACATAACATGATTCTCTCGGCGAGCGGCTGGCGAAAGGTTTTCGCGCAAAGCGGAAACGAGCAGGATTTTTCGCGCGAAATCGGAGACGAAAATTACGCGCTTTCCGTTCTTGCGGCGCAAGCGTTCGCTGAATATCTTTGCGAAAAAAAAGGCATCGCGCGCCCTGCGATTGTCGTCGCGAAGGACACGCGCCCCACGGGCGACGAAATCTGCCGCGCGATTTTGCAGGCTTTGAAAAGCCTCGAAAAAATCAGCGTGAGGTTTCTCGGAGTGGCTTCCGCGCCCGAAATAATGGCGTATGCGAAAAGCGCGGACGGCTTCATCTATGTTTCCGCAAGCCACAATCCCGTAGGACACAACGGAATAAAATTCGGGCTTTGCGATGGCGGCGTTTTGAGCGCGAACGAAAACGCGCAGGTAAAAGAAATTTTCCTGCGAAAAGTCGCGGGCGTGAAAAGCGTTTCGGAATTTGTGAAAGAATATCGCGAAATTGAAATCGGAGGCATTTTGGAAAGGCGGAATTTTTTCAAAGGCGAATCGCTTTCCGCCTACGAAACATTTTCTTCCGAAGTGATTTCCGCAATTTCGGACGAAGACGGGCGCGAAAAATTTTTTGGCGAATTCGATTCGATTTTGGGCGAAAACAAAATCGGCGTTGTCTGCGACTTCAACGGAAGCGCGCGTACTGAATGCATCGACAAAAGTTTTTTCAAAAAGCACAATGTGGATTTTCTTTCGATGAACGACGTTTCGGGAAAAATCGCGCACGAAATAATTCCCGAGCCGGAAAACCTTGTCCATGTGCAGAAATTCTTGGAAGAAACGCGCGCAAAATCCGGCAACGAGAAATTCGTTCTCGGATACATGTGCGACTGCGACGGCGACCGTGGAAACTTGGTCTATTGGAGCGAACGCGAAAATGCCGCGAAAATCCTAAAGGCGCAGGAAGTCTTTTCGCTTTCGGTGCTGGCGGAACTTTCGTACATGGCGTGGCTTTTGGGAAGCGGCGCGGACAAAGGAAAGATGGCGGTGGCGGTGAACTGTCCAACGTCGATGCGAATCGATGAAATTGCGCAGGCGTTCGGCGCGAAAGTTTTCCGTGCGGAAGTGGGCGAAGCGAACGTCGTGAACCTCGCGCGCGAGCTTCGCTTGCAAGGCCTTGCGGTGCGAATCCTCGGCGAAGGAAGCAACGGCGGAACGATAACGCATCCTTCGTGTGTGCGCGATCCGCTCAACACGGTTTTCGCAATAATAAAGCTGCTCGCAATCAGAGACGGCCTCGCTGATGGCGGCGAGGAAAGAAAAGGTCTTTTCCATTTGTGGTGCGAAGCCTCGGGCATTCCGTACAAAAAGGATTTCACTCTCGACGACATAATCGACTCGCTTCCGAAATACACGACCACGGGCGTAAGCGAAAGCCGCGCCCTGCTCAAGGTGCGTTCGCGCGACATCGCGCTTCTCAAAAAGAATTTCCAAAGCGAGTTCGAACGCTCGTTCACATCGGACAGCGAAGGCTTCGTAGGAAAATATTCGATCACTTCATGGAGCGCGTCGCTCACGAACGGCACGAAAGAAGTTTCCCACGCGAAGGACTTTTCGAAATCGGGCACTGGCGGACTGAAGGTCCTTTTCTACGAAAGCGGCTCGCAAGTCCCATCCTCGTTCATCTGGATGCGGCCTTCGGGAACGGAGCCGGTTTTCCGCATCCTCTGCGACGTAAAGGGAAGCGACGCTCAAAAAGAAAGGGATTTGCTTTCGTGGGAAACGATGCTTCTGCGCAAAGCGGACGCTGAAAACTGAACGGAGATGAAAACTATGGAGTATAAGATTCCTTCGGGAAAGAAACTGCGCGTCGCGATAAGCGGAAAGTCGGGCTGCGGAAACACGACCGTCAGCGCGCTCCTTTCAAGGCGGCTCGGCATCCGCATGATCAACTTCACGTTCCGCCAGCTAGCCGAGGAAAAGGGAATGACGCTCGCGCAGGTGATCGAAGCCGCTAAGACAAGCGACGAGTTCGACATCGAAGTGGACACGCGGCAGGTGGAACTTGCCCGCGAGGACTCGTGCGTACTGGGAAGCCGCCTCGCGATTTGGATGCTGAAAGAGGCCGACGCCAAAATCTATCTCGTCACGGGCGACGATGTCCGCGCGAAGAGAATCCAGTCCCGCGAAGGCGGCGCGCTAGAGGAAATCGAGGCGTTCACGAGAATGCGCGACGGCGAGGACACCCGACGCTACAAGAAGCTTTATGGCATAGACAACGACGACTTCCGCTCCGCCGCCGATCTCGTGATTGACGTGAGCGAGGCCTGCCCCGAGGAAATCGTCGGGATGATCCTTTCGGAACTTGAAAGGCGCAACCTTGTCGAGAAAACAGGCTAGGAAAGCGCGCTCCAGGGCGGGGTAGACACGCTTTCCCGCGTCTTGCGCGAGCGAATCCCGCGAGGCAATGAAGCGCGTTCGTGTGCGGCTCGGAAAGGCGATGCCGCGCGACGCGGGAGCGTAGTCCCGCACACCACGGATGCCTAATCCCGCGCAGTGCGGGAGCATAATCCCGCGCACAACGGATGCGTAATCCCGCACACTGCGGGAGCGCAGTCCCGCTATGAGGCTCGCGCGGGGAGGGCGGAGCGCGGGTTTTAGGGCGTCAGCCCTAGGAGAAGGGGTAGCGAGCGACGAAGTGCGAGCGAGGGGAAGGCTTTCCCCTTCGAAAAAATTTAGATTGACAAAACGCCAGAAAGTGTTATAATTATCAAGAATGGATTTCAAGGACGTTCTGCAGGAAAAGGAAATTCCCGACGGATTCATAAAGGTTACCGACAGGCCGCTAGCGAACCTTTCCTCGGAGCAGAAGGCCGTGCTCAACCGCAAGGGAAACGTCCTTTTCAACGAGGGCAAGATCGAGGACGCGCGCAGAATCTTCCTCACAACGGGATATTCCGACGGGCTGATTCGCGTGGCGGATGTCTACGCCAAGAAGAAACGGGGGCTCGACGCGCTCAAGCTTTACGTCCTCGCGCACGAGCAGGCAAAGGCCGAGCCTCTTTACGAGAAAATCGCCTCCACCATCGGAGAGCTGCTCAAAGGCGGCGAAATTTAAAAACAAAAGGAGATTCCGCAATGCTCGAACAACAGACACCCTCCTCGTTCGAAGAATACCCGGATTTCGAGGGTGCGGAGCACGAGGACAGCGAGATTTCGACTCTTTCCAAGCGCGGATACCAGCTTCTCAAGGAAGGGCGCATCGACGAGGCCAAGACCGAATTCCGCAAGATACTTGCGCACGAAAACAACAACTACGCTTTGGTGGGGCTCGGCGACTGCGAGCGCAAGCAGAACAATTTCCACGATGCGATAGCGTATTACGCGGAATGCCTTTCATACCATCCGGGGAACAACTACGCGCTTTTCGGGCTTGCCGACTGCTACAAGGCGTTGAATCAGCTTCACAAGGCGATCGAAATCTGGGAGCAGTATCTCACGCATGACGATCGCAACATAACGGTGCTCACGCGCGTCGCGGACGCGTACCGAAAAATCCGCGACTTCAAGAAATCAAAGCAAATCTACCTGCGTGTCCTCGACATGGAAGAAAACAATCCATACGCGCTCATCGGGCTCGGGCATTTGCACTATGATTTCAAGGAGTATACCGACGCGCTTTTTTATTGGACGCGGATGCTCGACCAAAACGAAAATTCCGCGGACATCCGCGTGCTCACGAGCATAGGAAACTGCCATCGAAAATTGAAGACGTTCGACAAGGGGCTGCAATATTTCGAGCGCGCCCTGAGATACGACCCGGGAAATTTCTACGCGCTCTACGGGCTTGCCGACTGCTATCGCGGAATGAACCAGCAGTTCCGCTCGATTGAATATTGGAACAAAATCCTTGAAATCTATCCCGAAAACAAAGTGATTCTCACGCGCGCGGGCGACGCCTACAGGAATTCCGGCAACTACAAGATGGCGGAAGAGTATTACAAAAAGGCTATGAGCATCGACTTCGACATCTACGCCGCGTTGGGACTTGCGCTTTTGAGCAAAGGCCAAGGTCGGTACGAAGAAAGCGTCGAGCAGCTCGAGGCGCTCATCAAAAACGACCCGAAAAACCACAGGCTTTATATCGCCTTGTCGGACAGCTACGAAAAGATGGGAAAAAAGCAAAAGGCAATCGAAACCCTTGAGAATTTTCAGAGGCAGGGAATTCGAAGCCATGCGGTAAGCGCAATCCTTGAACGCCTGAAGAATTCATGATGCAAAAAACCGCGCTCACAGGGCTTTTTCCCGAAGAAATCTGCGAAGTTCTCTTGCTCGACGCGCCTTTTCGCGGAAGGCAAATCTTCAAATGGATCTATTCTGGCGCGGAAGATTTTTCCGAAATGACGAACCTCTCGAAGGAATTGCGCGCGCGACTTTCGGAAAGCGCGTCGCTCCGCTCGACCTCGGTGAAAAGAATCCTCCGCGACGACGACGGCACGGTGAAGCTCCAAATCGAGACTTCCGACGCGCTCGCCGTGGAAACTGTGCTCCTCATCGACAAGGAAGGACGCAAGACCGCGTGCGTTTCCTGCCAGGCGGGATGTGCGATGGGATGCGCGTTCTGCAAGACCGGAACTCTCGGCCTTGCGCGGAATTTGACGGCGGCGGAAATCGTCGAGCAGTTCTTGTTTTTGGAAAAGGAAGTCGGACTTCTTTCGAACATTGTTTTCATGGGAATGGGCGAGCCAACTCAGAATCTCGGCGAAATCCGAAAAGCCGTCGCGCTCCTTTCAAGCGCGGAAGGACGCGCGCTTTCGCCGAGGCGGATCACGATTTCCACCTGCGGAATCGCGAAAGGAATTTACGAACTTGCCGACGAAGGCCCGAAAGTCCGCCTCGCCCTTTCGCTCACCACGGCGGATCAAAAATTGCGCGAAGAGCTGATGCCCACGGCAAAGGCTAATCCGCTTTCCGAACTGAAAAATGCGCTCGCATACCATTGTGAAAAGACAGGATTCCGCGCTACGCTCGAAGTCGCGCTTTTGGCGGGAAAAAATTCGGATGAAAAAAGCGCGGAAAAGGTCGCGGAATTCGCGCGCGCGATTTCCGCCAACGTGAACGTCATCGCATGGAACGAAGTGGAAGGCCTGCCCTTTTCAAGCCCGAGCCGCGAAGAATGCGACGCGTTCTTGAAAATCCTGCGGGATTCTGGCGTGAACGCCACATTGCGTCGGCGGCGAGGAAGCAAAATCGGCGGCGCGTGCGGCCAGCTCGGAAGCACGGGGAATTTTCGTCAGGAAGCCTGAAATTTTTGTAATTTTTGCTTGCAAAAATTCGACTTATGTTTTAAAATATTATTAATAATTAAAAGTTGCTTTCAAAAAGGAGTTAAAAAAATGCAAAAAAAGATATTTGTTGACGGAATGTTTGACGACGGCGCGGCGGAAAAAGTCGCGGCGGCTGTAAAGGCTGTGGCGGGCGTTACGAACTGCGAGGCAAATCCAATGAAAGCGCAGGTTCTCGTGGACTTTGACGGCGCGGATGAAGGCGCGATTGACGCTGCGATAGCGTCCGCAGGCGTTACGGTTCTCGGCTAGGACAATTTCGTCGCATCGCAAAGACAAAAATCCATAAAATTTTCATTTTAAAATTTAAAGGAGCACAATATGGGAAAGACCATAGCGCAAAAAATTTTCGAAAGTCATCTTTTGGAAAAGCCTTTCAAGGACACATACATTCTCAAATTGGACAGGGTTTTCTGCCATGAAATCACAACGCCGATCGCCATAAACGACTTGGTGGAGCGCGGAATGGACCGAGTTTTCGACTGCGAGAAAATCAAGGCGGTGATCGACCATGTCACGCCCGCGAAAGACAGCAAGACCGCCGAACAGGAAAAAATCCTGCGCGACTGGGCGCGGCGCAACGGAATCAAGGACTTCTTCGACATCGGCGCGAACGGAGTGTGTCACGCGATTTTCCCCGAAAAAGGCTTTGTGCGCCCGGGCTTCACGGTCATCATGGGCGACAGCCACACCTGCACGCACGGAGCGTTCGGAGCGTTCGCGGCGGGCGTGGGCACGACGGACTTGGAAGTGGGAATCCTCAAGGGCGTGTGCTCGTTCAAAGAACCAAAGTCTATAAAATTCATTTTGAACGGAAAATTGCGCGAAGGCGTTTTCGCGAAGGACGTTATTCTCTACCTTATTTCGAAAATCGGCGTGAACGGCGCGACAAACTGCGTCGTGGAATTCACAGGTCCTGTCGTTGACAATTTCAGCATGGAAGAGCGGATGACGATTTGCAACATGGCGGTGGAAGCCGGCGCGACAAGCGGAATCTGTTTTCCCGACATGACCACGGTGGAATACCTTTGGCCTTTCATCGAAGGCGAATTCTCTTCAAAGGAAGACGCGCTCGCAGAATATTCCAAGTGGAAGAGCGACGCGGACGCGCAGTACGAAAAGACGCTCACGCTCGACCTTTCCGACCTCGAGCCGCTCGCCACCGTGGGCTACAAGCCCGACCAAGTGAAAAAGGTTTCCGAGCTTCAAGGCACGAAAGTCGATCAAATCTATATCGGCTCTTGCACGAACGGAAGGATTTCCGACCTGCGGATTGCGGCGGAGATTCTCAAAGGAAAGCACATCGCGCAAAACGTCCGCGCCATCGTAAGCCCTGCCACGCCGAAAATCTACAAGCAGGCTTTGGACGAAGGTCTCATTTCGATTTTCATGGACGCGGGATTCTGCGTCACAAATCCGACTTGCGGCGCGTGCCTCGGAATGTCGAACGGAGTGCTCGCCTCGGGCGAAGTGTGCGCGTCCACCACGAACCGCAATTTCAACGGGCGCATGGGAAAAGGCGGAATGGTGCACTTGATGAGCCCTGCCACGGCCGCGGCGACGGCGATCGCGGGAACAATCACGAATTCCGAGTTGTTCAAAAAATAAATTTATAAAAATGCGAGGCAAGATTCCGCACGAATGGCGCGGCTTCTTTGCCTCAAAGTTTGCGTTGCAAACAATTTTCAAAAATCATAATTAACTTTTTTTTACGGAGAAGAAAAAATGAAACAGTTCGGTGGTCCGGTTCTTTTTTTGGACAGGTCTGACATCAATACGGATGAAATCATCCCGGCGAAATATTTGACGGAAAACACGAAGCAGGCTCTCAAGCCCTACTTGCTCGAAGATTTGAAGCTCGACGGATTCGACTCGAAGACCGACGTGGTCGGGAAGAAAGTCATAATCACGCGCGAGAATTTCGGATGCGGCTCAAGCCGCGAGCACGCTCCGTGGGCGCTCGAAGTGAACGGAATCTACGTCGTGGTCGCGCCGAATTTCGCGCGCATTTTCCGGCAGAACATGTTCAACTGCGGGATGCTCGCCGTGGAAATGGACAAAAAATCGATCGAGGACATGTTCCACACGTTCGCCGACAAGGACACCGAATGCAAGATCGTCATCAACGACGACGACACGGCGAAAGTCAAGCTAATCGCCGGCTCGCTTTCGAAAAGCTATCCTTTCAAACTGGACGGCTTCGAAAAAGCCCTCGTGGAAAAGGAAGGCTGGATAGGCTACGCAGACAGCAAGTTCTAGGAAACTTTCAGGCGCGTAAAGCATTGCTTTCCGCGCCTTTTTTATGTCCAAAAAAAATCAGAGAAAACCATGAACAAGAAATCCATTATCGCATTTGCCTCAATTTTTGCGCTGTGCGTGTTGGCTGTAGCGCGCTCGAATGAGAACAAGACAGCCGCGCTCATGATTGCGGCAAAGAACAACAACGCCGAGGCAGTGGCGCGGCTCATAAAAATGGGCGCAGACGTGAACGCACAGAACAACGACGGCATGACCGCGCTGATGTGGGCGGCACACTACAACGCGGCGGACATGGCGAAACTGTTCATTAAAGCGGGCGCGAACGTAAACGCGAAGGGCGGTTGGTACAACGCCACCGCGCTCATGATTGCGGCAAAGGATTACGCGGCAGACACGGCGAAACTGCTCATCGAGGCAGGCGCACATGTTGACATAACGGACAACGAGGGCAAAACTGCGCTGATGTGGGCGGCAAGCTACAACGCAGCGGACGTGGCGAAGGTGCTGATAGAGGCCGGCGCGAACGTGAACAGCGGTTGCGACAATGCCACCGCGCTCATGTATGCGGCAAGACAGAACGCAGCGGACGCGGCAAAACTGCTCATAGAGGCGGGCGCGCATGTTGACGCAAAGAACGATTACGGCGATACCGCGCTGGTATATGCAGCGTGGAACAATAACGTGAAAACAGTACGGCTTCTGCTCGCGGCAAAGGCAGACGTGAACGCACGGAACAACGACGGCAAGACCGCGCTCATGCGGGCGGCATCCAATCGCACTGCGGATACGGCGAAGGCCCTCATCGAAGCGGGTGCGGACGTGAACGCAACGGACAACAACGGCAAGACCGCGCTCATGGTGGCGAAAGCGTGCGACGCAAAAGACGTGATTGCGCTGCTCAAGGCCGCCGGCGCGAAAGAGTAAACGGGAGCGCACATTAAAGAAAACCGTATGAAATTTCCTTCCCTCCAATTGTCGGGAATGCATCAACCGCCGGAAATTGTCGCAATGCAATGTGTTGCTTCCGAGTTTTCTTCGAAAACTCGCAAATGCTGGTGCGACAAGGCTTTGGAACGAGAGGAAATTCGTTCCCGCGAAGTTGCGAGAACAACAAAACCGCCGGAAATTCCTTCTCGCCAAACAGCGGGAAGGAATTTGGTACGCCAAATTCCTTCCCGACAAACTGCGTGAACGAATTTGGCGCGCAAGATTCATCCCCGACAAACTGCGGCAACGAATTTGTTGCGGAAATTCCTTCCCGCAAATCGGCGGCAACGAATTTGGTGCTCAAGATTCCCTCCCGCAAAACTGCGTGAACGAATTTTGTGCGCAAGATTCATTCTCGCCAAACTGCGGCTACAAATTTGGTACGCAAAATTCGTCCATGCGGCCACGCTTTGACAATCAGCCGCCGCATGCGCTATAATATCGCAGAGAGAATGACATCAAGGAGCAATGTATGAACATGAAGAAAGCATTTATCACCATTACCGCGCTCGCGATGTGCGCGATGGCAGTGTCGTGCTCAAAAGAGAGCAGAACAGCCGCCCTCATGAAGGCCGTGAAAAACAATGACGCTTTCAAAGCGCGGTGGCTCATACGGGCAAGTGCAGACGTAAACACAAAAGACGATGAGGGCATAACCGCGCTCATGTATGCGACGACGAATAACGCTACAGACGTTGCAAAACTGCTCATGCAAGCCGGCGCGGACGTGAACGCGAAAGACTCTAAAGGCATGACAGCACTGATGTATGCGGCAGAAAAAAATGCGGAAGATATTGCACGACTGCTCGTGAATGTCGGCGCGGACGTGAACACAAAAGACAACTACGGGTGGACTGCGCTGATGTTCGCGGCCCGTAACAACGCGGCTGACATTGCTGAACTGCTCATCGAATCCGGTGCGGATGTGAATGCAAAAGACAACTACGAGTGGGTCGCGCTCATGCATGCGTTGCGTGAGAAAGCGATCGATGTGGCAAGTCTGCTCATAGATGCTGGCACGTACTTGGACAAGAAAAGCTATGATGATATGAAAGATATGTTGTATGATGCGGCGGATAGCAACGCGGCAGACCTTGTGAAACTTCTCATCGAAGCGGGCGCGAATGTGAACGCAAAGACCAACAACGGCTGGACTGCGCTGATTAGCGCGGCTCGTAGCAACGCGGCAGATGTTGTGAAACTGCTCATAGATGCTGGAGCGGACGTGAACGCAACGATAAAATACGTGTCCCGCGGTGAGGCGACACCGCTTATGTATGCGGCGCATAACAATTCTGCTGGCGTTGCGAAACTTCTCATCGAGGCGGGCGCAGACGTGAACACAAATGTTCCTCCCCTTGGCTTTTCCGCACTCATAGAAGCGGCGGAAAATAATTCGGCGGACGTTGCGAAACTTCTCATCGAAGCGGGCGCTGATGTGAACGCAAGGGATTATGCATACATAACCGCGCTCATGTATGCGGCGAATAATAATTCTACTGGCGTTGCAAAACTTCTCATAGAAGCTGGCGCGGATGTGGAAGCGAAGAACAAATATGGCAAGACCGCCCTCATGTACGCAACAGAAAAGACCGCGAAATACATTGCAAGTATACTCATCGAAGCCGGCGCGGACATGGACGCAAGGGACGCTTACGACAAGACAGCACTGATGTACGCAGCAGAAAATAATGCGAAAGACATTGCACGGCTTCTCATCGAATCTGGGGCGAACGTAGACACAGGGGAGCAAGACGGCAATACCGCGCTGATGCTCGCGGCTCGTAACGACAAGGTGGACATTGCCGAACTTCTTATCGAATCAGGCGTGGATGTGAACGCGACGAATTTTTCTGGCACGACTGCGCTCATGTATGCGGCATCTTCCAACGCCGTGGGCACGGCGAGATTGCTCATAAAGGCAGGCGCAGACGTGAACGCAAAGGACAAATTTGCAGAGACTGCCCTCATGTATGCGGCGGATAATGACTTTACGGACATGGCGGAACTGCTTATTGAAGCCGGCGCTAACGTGGACGCGCAGGACGAAGATGGTCGGACAGCCCTCATGTATGCGGTGGCGGAGAAGAATTTGTCAGACTCGTATGATGCAGGCGTTGCGAGGCTGCTCATACAAGCTGGCGCGGACGTGAACGCACGGAACGATTACGGCGGAACCGCGCTCATGTATGCGGCAAGGAGAAACGGCTCGTATGAAGCAAAACTGCTTATCGAGGCTGGCGCGGATGTGAACGCGAAAAACCAGTTCGGCGAGACCGCGCTCATGCTTGCAGAAGAACACGACGCGGCAGAAGTAATCGCATTGCTCAAATCCGCCGGCGCGAAAGAATAAACTTGGAGGAAAATATGACAATGAAGAAAGCATTTATCGCCATTTCTGCGCTCGCGCTGTGCGCGGCGTTCGTGTCCTGCAAGAAAGCGGACAAGACAGCCGCGCTCATGCAAAGCGCGGGAGCGAATGAATACGCACTTAGAGAAGCCGTGAAGAACGGCGACATTTTCGTAGTGCGGCAGCTCATCCTAGCAGGCACAGACGTGAACGCAAAGAGCGATGACGGCACGACAGCACTGATATTTGCGGCAAAGAACGGCTCGACGGATGTGGCGAGACTGCTCATCGAGGCGGGCGCGGACGTGAACGCAGGGAATCAGCGCGGCGAGACTGCGCTGATGTTTGCGGCGCTGAAGAACGCGTCAGGCGTAGCCAAATCGCTCATAGAGGCAGGCGTGGACGTGAACGCTACGAACAATAACGGCGATACCGCGCTGATGTGGGTGGCTTTTGAGAATGCCGCGGATGTGGCGCGGCTTCTTCTCGCGGCGAATGCGGACGTGAACGCAAAGGAAGTTTACAGCGTGACGGCACTGATGCTTGCGGCGTATCACAACGCGCCGGACGTTGCGAAACTGCTCATAAATGCGGGCGCGGACATACGCGCGCGGAACAGATTCGGCGGCTGGAACGCGCTCGTATATGCGGCATACCACAATTCGCCGGACGTTGCGAGGCTGCTCATCAAAGCGGGCGCGGACGTGAACGCAAAGGACTGCTTCGACAAGACTACGCTTATGATTGCGGCGGAGAAAAACGCAATTGATGTGGCGGACGCGCTCTTGGAAGCGGGCGCGGACATAAACGCCAAGGACGATGATGGCAGAACCGCGCTCATGTGGGCGGAAGAACGCAAAGCGGCGGACGTTGCCGCGCTGCTCAAAGCCGCCGGCGCAAAGGAATAAACGGGAGGAAGCCATGACCATGAAAAGCAAAGCCATTATCGCAATTTCCGCGCTCGCGGCGTTCGCGAATGTCGGCTGCGTGAGCAAAAACAGCGAGGCGGCAGAGAAAGAAGCAAAGGAACAGGAGCTGAGGCTCACCGTGCAGTTGGACGAAGACATCGAAGAAACGCGAAGGCTCATCAAAGCGGGCGCAGACGTGAACGCACAGACCAAGTACGGCTATACTGCGCTGATGTACGCAGCGGGGTACAATGCCTCATACACCGCGCAGCTCATCAAAGCGAATGCGGATGTGAACGTGAAGGACGATGCCGGTCATACCGCACTCATGTATGCGGCAGAGCGGGATGCGGAAGATGTCGTCGAACTGCTCATTGCCGCCGGCGCGGACGTAAGCGCAAAGAACGAAGACGGCAAAACTGCGCTCATGCTTGCAGAAGAACACGACGCGGCAGAAGTAATCGCATTGCTCAAATCCGCCGGCGCGAAAGAATAAACTTGGAGGAAAATATGAACATGAAGAAGAAAGCCATTATCGCCATCGCCGCGCTGTGCATGGTAATGGCATGCGCGTATGCGGACGCAAAGTCGGACGCGCTCATAGAAGCAGCGAAAAACAACGACACCGCAGAAGTGGCGCGGCTCATACAAGCGGGCGCAGATTTGAACGCAACGGACGACTACGGCAAGACCGCGCTCATGCGGGCGGCGTATAGGAACGCGGTAGACGCGGCGAGACTGCTCATTGAGTCGGGCGCGGATGTAAATGCAAAGGACGATCACGGCTTAACCGTGCTCATACATGCGTCAGTAAACAATGCGGTAGACGCGGCAAGACTGCTCATACAGGCCGGCGCGGACGTGAACGCACGGGAAGACGATGACGGCATGACTGCTCTCATGAGTGCAGTCAATGGCACGGCAGACATGGCGGAACTGCTCATCGAGACTGGCGCAGACGTGAACGCAAAGGACAATGAAGGCGCGACCGCACTCATATTTGCGGCATCGCTCAATGCCGCAGACATGGCACGACTACTCATAGCGGCTGGCGCGGACGTGAACGAAAAGGACAACGACGGCAAGACCGCGCTGATATGGGCGGCATGGCATAACGCAGCGGACGTTGCCAAACTGCTCATTCAGGCGGGCGCGGACGTGAACGCACGGGAAGACATTGACGGCATAACCGCGCTCATGGCTGCAGCAGCGGACAACGCGGCAGACACGGCGAAACTGCTCATACAAGCTGGCGCGGACATGAACACACGGGAGAACATGTACGACATGACCGCGCTCATGATTGCAAAAGAACGCGACGCGAAAGACGTGATAGCGCTGCTCGAGGCGGTGGGGGCGGAAGAGTAGGACGACGCGCACATCAAAGAAAACCGTCGGGAACACATCAACTAAGCGGCAAGGAACACTTTATGAACATGAAAAAGAAAGGCTTTATCGTGGTTGCCACGCTCGCACTGAAAATTTCGTGCAATACTGCGACATAACATCAGGCGGCATCGTGTTCTATAAATATTTATAGGATATGTTTTTCATCCATGATTTGGACGACGCAAGCCCTGTCATCTGTTACTATTTGGAATGCTTGCGAAAATAAATGAAGGGTGCGCTATGGTGTTCGTCCGACTTTATTCTCTATCTAAAAAATTCCCAAAAATCTTTTAACTACGTAATCTTGTAAAAATCCGCTCGACGAAGATACTGTGAGTGGACTACTATGTCTGCCTGCCGAACACTTCCTGCACTTCGCGTCGAATGTCGTCCTTGAGACGTGAGTGCAGTTCAGCGGTGATTTTTTCTATGTATTTATCTGCGTTGAATTGCATGGCATTTTCCGGACATCCGTCCTCCATGAACAGCTGGTGCGCCTTTATGGCGAGCGCGTTGGCAATTCGTTCGATGACATCCGGCGGCGGAAAGCACTTTTTCTGCTCCACTCCGTTTATGTAGTTGTAGCTCTTGTCAATGCAGAGCGTCAGCTCGTTCTGCGTCATCCCTTTCTGCTTCCGGTAGAATTTCAGATTTTGTATGAAGATTTCCTGTAATGTCATGTCCTAACTATAGGAGCAATGGCATAAATAATAACAGTGTAAATTACTGTTTTGTGATTTTTATCTTGACAAAAAAGTTTAATCCGCTGTATAATCAACAGTGTAAACCGCTGTTTTTGACGAAAAACAGCGGTTTACAGCAGATTTTATTGCGCGGAAGACGTTCCGCCATTCTGCTGCACGAGGTGCGTTTGCGCACGAACATTTTTTCAAGGAGTAACATAATGAAACTTATCAAACGGAATTTCGCGCTTGCATTGCTTGCAGGGGCGGCACTTTCTTTTGGCATCTTTGCTGGATGCGATAATGGCAGCGGTGGGGATGAGGATAATGGCGGGGGAACGCCTGCTGTTTACAATGGATTTTATAACTATCCGATTGGGCGCACTGATCAGAACGGACGGCTGACAATAAAGAATAATTCCAACACGGAAGTCTTGTTGTTTGACGGCAAGGTGGAAAAGGACTGCTATCTTGGTACGGTGAACGCATTGAGCAGCACGGTTTTGAAAATGAACGAGGAGAAGTTTTATTCGATTGTCGCTGTCGAAAAATTGAACTATGAGGAAAAAGCCGCGCAGGCTTCGCAAACGTCATATTTCACATATTATTCGAACACCACACCGTATCAAGTCGAAGTCAGTGCGAACGGCACGAGTGGTACTGCGACTTGGATGATAAACAATCCTACAAATTTTTGGGTTCGGTTTGCAAGTGTAAGCGGCACTGCGCAAAACTATGCTGTTGTCGCACCGAAAGCACTTCGAGTTGCCGTTCCAATTCAGCCTGATACGGCGTATGATTACAGAGTGTATTTTACCAAAGAAATTTCGTTCAACGGGAAGGTCATCGCTACGGTAGATACAACAGATCCTGCATTGTCCAATACCGCCGTTGCGACTTCCGCAAACAATTATCAGTACAATACTCTTGTCGGAACGGACTTCAATCCTTCCAACAATGTGAAGCCGAGCATCTTGATAAAGAACAATACGACCGATCGTTCCGTCTATGTGCGCAAGAGCAATGTCCAGCTGAACAACGGTGTTTCAAGTGTCGAAGGATTGCCTGTCATTGCCGGTACCAGTCAAATTTATGTTGGACTTGAAGTTGGTGACAACCTTAATACCATCAATTTTGAAAACGTAGGCTGGACAGACAGTAATCTTGGAAATTTGAGGGTTGAAGATGACATCGTAATGGAAGCGGGAAAAGTGTATACAATTACGTTGACAGGTTCCATGGAAGACAGAAAAGCTGTCGTTTCTGCCGAGCCGGAAGACGCGTCAACATATTTTGAAGATTAAATTCGTGCAAGGAAGATTTTAATCTTGGCAGGTCAGTTGTTTGATTTTCATACAGCTGTCCTGCCGCTTTCGCTTTCACTTAGCTAATTCATAAAGAGAGGATAATTATCATGAAACGATTGAATGAAATGATGTGTGCTGCCCTGCTTGCTTGCGCACTTTGTGCGTTTGGGTGCAATAACTCTTCTGCTTCTGACGATTATGAGCCGCCCGTTACGGTTAATCCTGGAGATAACGTGGTGTTTTCCAATCAGACTGAATTTGCGGTGAAAGTATATTCGGATTCTATGCGGAGCGTTTTGGTTGCGGATGTGGCGGCAAAAAAAGGCGTGTCCAGCCATGTCGATGTCGTTCCTACTGGAAATGTGTTTTATTTTTCGTATTTCATGGACGTGAACGGAGTGTCCGTTCCATACGGTGTTACGGACGGGCACACAGTTATGCTAGATGACGGTTCTGCCACATCGGTGAAAATCACCGAGCCGCAGGTTGTAAATACCAACAAGCGGATTATACTATTGAAAAACGAGGCGACTTCCGCCATTGTGTTGTACAACGGAAACATTGAAAAGATTCCCGAAGGAAAATCTTCTGCACTCGTCAACAGCGGCGATTATGGCATTTATTTGCTGGACGCGCGTGATGATATTGAAGCCGTCGCTGTTGTCGATGGATCGAAACGTGTCCCACTTTCTACGGTTGCTGACTTTGAAAACGGTTATATCTACACCGTTGTGTACGACGGCGCGAAAATCTATATGCGTTCAAAAAGTTTCCTCGACAGAAACATGAGCAAGAAGATTTGGAAGATTTCTCTGTCCCAAGATACAGGAAAAACGCTTCTTGCAGGAGTGTTTAAAACAAGGGAGAATCCAAAAAACGGGTATATGTTGTTTGGGCGGCAAGTGTATGCCGCTATAGATTCTGATGATGTTATGAATAATGGAGCGATTCCTTATTATGCCTTTATATCATCGGAAGGCAACCTTACTACAGAACAGTCATTTTCTTTTGCGGACAATCCTAAATCTGCAAGATTTAGAGATGTTGCTGAATATGGCGATTATATTCTTGTAGCTGGAATAAAGGACTCTGCCGATGGGTGTAGGAGTGCTTTTGTGTCAAGCGTCAAAGGATGCAATATTTACAAGGATGTGTATCCGTTGCCAGATTCGTATGTGGCTTCGCACGCGTGTAATATTATTCATAAAAAAGGTAATGTGTTTTGTGTCGCATTGATTGCTGAAGAAGAAAAAACGGAACGATATCGTTCTGTTTTAGTTGAAACTACGATAGATGGTTATACATCTGTGACGACAAATGTCTTGTGGGAAAGTAGCGATGAACGCGATTTAGATATAAAAGATTTAATGTATGACGAGGCGACAGATACATATATTGTTTTAGGGGCTGAATATAAGTCTGGTGAATGGTCAAATTCATATATTAATTTTATTGATGGAGCTTCCGGCAATTCCAAGCAGAAGGAACTGATTTTCGATAAATATGATTTTGCAAAATGTTCAAAGGTTGGAGACAAACTTTTGGTGTGTGGCTCTTTTAAAAGTGCAATTACAGGTAAAGATGAGGCTTGCTTTCAATTTATAGATATTGTCAGTGGTCAGCTTGATTCTGCTCCCACCTTGTTTTCATGTGAGAACAAGTCTTTATCTAATTGTTTCAAATCCTTTATATATGAAGATGACGCTTTGCTTCTTGTAGGATATACGGATCGCGAGGGTGAAAGAGAGTGTTACCCGTATTTAGTTAAATATGACTTAAAATCAAAATCAATTGTTTTTGAACAGAAATACACCGATTTGAACGGATATGAAATTTACAGCTGCCATCCATCTGACATAGGCTTTATTTTTGAATTGTATAATGAAACTACAATGCATTCTTTTTTAATTTCTTCAGGGCTTTTAGGAGAACTTCCAGAAACTACGCTTTTGACACTGCCCAAAAATCCGTCAAAAATTATTGCCGTTCCTGATATTGAAATAAGCTTTTTCAATGATTATTCATCTGATGATATGTATGATAAAACAACTTTCAAATATGGAAATACAATTACACTGGCGGATTTAGAGCGTTATGCAGACGCGCCTAATGATTATTCTGTTGTTGGGTGGTATGACTGGAAAAATGGAGATGAAGAGGATGTTGAAGTTTCATTTCCGTTTGTCATAACTGAAAGCAAGTATCTGTATCCTAAGATTAAAATTTCTCCGCCGACTGGCGTTTACGGATATGCGCTGTCCGATTCGGAGATATATGTGCAGTGGGACGCGCATCCGGTTGCAAATAATTACTATTTGTATTGGAGCGATAGTTTTGGTAATAGTTACAGTACACCTGTAAATAATTCTAGTTATTATACAATCAGTGGTTTGTCGTCTTCGTCTTCATACAAAATTTCCGTTATCGCGTATGATAGCGACAAGAGAGAATGGAGCGATCATAGTGTAGAATATATGGTGCAGACAGCAGACAACTGGTCGAGTGTTCCTTCGGGTGCATATGAAATGTCTCTGAATACAGGAAACAGATATATAAATTTGTATTCTGGAGAGGCTCATTATTACTATGCGTACTTTGAAGCTGGAAGAAAATATCGTGTCAGTTGGGCGGATAATGACAATAAAACTGGTCTTGATGGATATTATAGTCCAATAGCTGATATTGTGTTATATGTGTATTATGCTGGCGATGACAAGGGCGATAGACATGATACCGATTCGCCTCTTCTGTTTAATTGCACAAGAAGCGGATACTATATAATGGAAGTGCAGGGCTATTCCAGTTCAGTAAACGGGTATTATGCTATACAATGTGATGAGAACTAATGTGATATGTTACTGTGCATTTTCTCCTGACGAATACTTGCGGCATTTTGTGGTGTTGCAAGTGTTGTCCATGCTTTTTAATCAGCTTGCATTCAGTTTTACATGATTCAAAAAATCTCCGAAACGCCATCACTCCGCAATCTTGTAGAAATCCACGACGGAGCGGCCGTAATTTCGCCGGTCGGAAAGCGAAAGTCCCGCGATTTTTTCGGGCATCGCGCGTTCGGAAGGGCGGTGCACCATCAGGATTCCGCCGTCCGCGAGCAGGGAGCGTTCAGCGCATTGCGCCACGAGCTGTTCATGGAATTTGTATGGAAAGGGCGGGTCTAGGAAAATGTAGTCGAAGCGGCTTTTGCAGCGTTTTACGAAAAGTTCCACCGCCATGAAATGGCATCGGATTTTCACGCCCATTTCCCCTTCGGTGAGCGAGACGTTTTCAAGGACTGTCTTGATTTTGAGCCTGTCCTTTTCGCAAAGCTCCACGTTCGACGCACCCCGGGAAACGGCTTCAATCGCGACTGTGCCAGAGCCAGAAAAAAGGTCGAGCCACGACTTTCCGTCCAAGTCGCCGAGAATCGCGAATACGGATTCGCGCATCTTGTCCATCGCGGGGCGAATCACGCCGTCAGGACATTTTATGATTCTGCCTTTCAGTTGGCCGCCTGTTATCCTCATTTCATTTCTCCGAATTGTTCAGCGACCAAAAAACGTCGTTTCGCGGAAGGTTCGGATTTCGCTTGGCAAAATAATACGCATCCTTTCTGTCCGCCGTGACGAATGTCTTGTCCGCGCCGCGTTCCAAAAGGAATTCGATGCAGTCCGTGTCGGTGTTGGTCTGAGCTGCGAGCATGAGCGGAGTCTTTCCTTTGTGGACGATGTTCGCCGTGATTCCGTGCCCGAAAAACACTTCGAGGATTTGCCTTTGCCTTCCCATTCCCACCGCCGCGAAGAACGCCTGGACGATTTCCTTTTTTCCGAAATGGCTCGCAAGCTCGTCGAGCACGTCCGCGCTCGTGCCGTATACCGCCGCGATTTCAAGCGCGTTCGAGCTGAATTTGTTCTTCGCCTTGACGTTCGCACCGGCCTTTATGAGCGCGCTCGTGGTCTCGCTTTTTTGGGCAAAACGCGCGGCGTACATAAGCGCACTCCAGCCGTCGCCGTCCGTCAAATTCACGTTCGCGCCCGAAGCCAAAAGCCGCGTCACAAGTTCGATGTCGTCATGCGCTGCGGCGTTTTGCAAAAGCGTGCGTCCGTTTTCGTCTTTCGCGTCGGGATTTTTGATCGGCTCGAATTTTTGTTCGGTAACGATATATGTGTCGAACGATTCCAAGCCTTCAAAAAGGTATGTGCGCATGTTTTCGCGCCGCTTTTTTGGAACTGCCTCTGCGGATTTTTTTTGTTCGGGAATTTTCGCGTCCGCGTCCGAATCGGAAATGTTTTCGGCTTTGAGCGCGCTTTCTATTTCCTGCGAAATTTCTTCTTCGGAGGAATTTAATTCAGGCTCGGGATTTTCATTTGAAAATTCTTCGGCGCTGTTTTCTTCGGAAGAATTTGTTTCCAGCGGATTTTCATCTTCTGAAAAAACTTCGTCTTGAATCTGCGCGTTTGATTCTGCCTGCGGAAAATCTTCGGCAGGAATTTCTTGGATAAAATTTTCTTCGATTTCCTTCTGCGGATTTTCCGCCGCTCCTTTCGGCTTTTTTTTCTTGCCTTCCTTTTCGGCGTAGCGTTCTAGGAATTTTTTTTCTTTCGTGCCGTCTTGCAAAAAATCGGCGGCTTTTTTTCCGAGATTGTTGCGATGCGCCGCGCGAGCTTTTTTCTTCGCAGGGCTTGCGGCATACGAAAGAAGCGTTTTGAGCGCGGACTTTCCGTAGCCGAATTTCGCGGCATAGATTAGGGCAGTGTCGCCGTTGTCGTTGGCAGCATCGGGTGGAACTCCAAAATCCAAGAGTGCGCTTAAAAAACTCTCTTCGCGCCCTGCCTCGATCGCGACCATAAGAAGCGTGTCGTTGTTCGCGCCGTATCGCGCGGCGGCGGCCGACTTTTCCTTTTTCAGGGCTTTTTGAATCGCGCGCGCGTTTCCGCTTTTTGCGAGTTCGTAGAAATCGAATTGTTCCTCAGTTTTTTTGCGCGCGGAAATTTGCGCTGCCATTAAAATCAAGCAGAGAAAAGTGAGTGTTTTTTTTTGCGCTCGCATCGCTTTGATTATATATCAAAATGAAGCCATTGTCAACTTCGGCTTGAATGCGTTCAAAGCGGAACGAAATCGCTCGCAGGATGCTTGCAGACTGGGCAAATGAAATCGTCCGGAAGCGGCTCGCCTTCGTAAATGTAGCCGCAAACCGTGCAGATGTAGCCTTTTTTCTTTTCGGCGTTTTCGCGCGATTTCGGCTTTATGTTCTTTTGGTAGAACGAATATGTCGCAGATTCATCTTCGCTGAAAACTGCTCCGTCCGTAACGTCCGCGATGAAAAGCGTGTGGCTTCCCAAGTCCACGGACTGCACGACCTTTGCCGAAATGAACGCGTTCGCGCCGTTCGTGATGTACGCGATGCCGTTCGCCGAACGCTCGAATTCCACGGAAAGCATTTTGTCCGTGTCACGCCCGCTTTGCATTCCCCAATGTTTGAACGTCTCGAATTCCGCCTTTTCGCTCAAAATCGAAATGTTGAATTCGCCCGAATCGCGAATGAAATCGTGCGTGAGATTCTGCTTGTTCACCGCGACGGAAATTCTGTTCGGGCTTGCCGTAACTTGACCCGCCGTGTTCACGATGCAGCCGTTGTCCCTGCCGTCGCGCTTCGACGTGAGCACGAACAAGCCGTAGGTGAGTTTGTACATTGCCTTTTCGTCCATATTACAATTCCTTCCTTTGCCTTTAAATCTCGACTCCCGCAATTTTCTTCGCGCAGTCGCGGTAAAGAGCGGCGGTTTTTTCCACGATTTCTGCTGGAATGGATTTTATGCTCGCGTCTCCAGCCAAATTGTTTTTCGAAAGCCAGTCGCGGACGAACTGCTTGTCGTAACTGGCGGGACTTTTTCCAACTTCGTAAGCCGCCTCGTCCCAAAACCTTGAGGAATCGGGCGTGAGAACTTCGTCCGCCAAGACAAGCGCGCCTTCGCTGTCAAGCCCGAATTCGAACTTCGTGTCGGCGATGATGATTCCGTTTTTGAGCGCGTGGTCGTAGCATTTTTTGTATATTGCGAGCGCGGCGCGTTCGATTTTTCCGCCCAAATTTTCGCCGATGTTCGCCTTCATTTGCTCGAGCGTGACATTGATGTCGTGTCCTTCCTCGGCTTTTGTCGAAGGAGTAACGATCGGCTCGGAAAGTTTTTCCGCCAAAGCGTATTCTTTTTCGAAGCTGTGTCCCAAAAACGGCTCGCCTTTTTTGTACGCCTCGTACATCGAGCCGAACATGTAGCCGCGGACAATCACTTCGTAAGGAATCATCTTGAGTTTTTCAACGAGAATCGTGCGCCCTTCGAATTCCGCGCCTTGGAATTCCGCGGGCATTTCGCGCGTGTCGGCGGAAATCATGTGATTTTTGCAAATGTCCTTCGTAAAGTCGAACCAAAAATTCGAAAGCGCGTTCAGCACTTTGCCTTTTCCCGGAATTTCCGTCGGCAAAATCACGTCGAACGCGGAAATCCTGTCCGTCGTGACGATTACCATTTTTCCGTTCTCAAGGTCGTAAACTTCGCGGACTTTGCCGCTCCTGATCTTTTTCATATTCTCTTTTTCTCCTTATTTTTTTTAAGCCCCCTTACGGAAGCCAGAATTTCAGTTCAAGTTTTTTTCAAACCAGCATCATTCCGATTCCTTTATGTTCGCCTCGAAATTCACGGAAATGTCGTAATGCTTTCCGTTTTGAATCTCGACGCTTCGGACAACTTCATATCCGCCAAGCACGAATTTGAAGGCGTGCTTTCCGGCTTCAAGCTTCATTTTTCCCGCATTCGCGATTTCGTTTCCGTCCACGAAAATCCGCGTTCCCTGCGGCGCGTTGAAACTGAATGTCGGCTCGACGCTTTTCAGTTCAAGTCCGATTTCCGTAGTTTTCGCCTGTTCCACTGCGACCGTCCGAACTTCGTTGCGGAATTTCTCGGAAATGACCGCTACGCTGTGCTTTCCGGGCTTCAGGAAAATGAGTCCCGCCGAATTCGGCTTCGCCTCAGCGTCGTCAACCATTATTGAAAAATCGCCCGTGTCGTGATTCGCGCGGATTTTTATCGCGCCGAGATTCGTGAAAACCGTTTTCGCGCTCATTTCGAATTCCGCGTCAAGCACTTTTTGCGGAACGCCTTTCATCGCGAGTTGGTTTCTCAAAAACACGAATCCTCGGCCGGAATCCGGAATCAAAGTCTTGTCGGCGTAAGGATTTTTGGCTATCGTGTTGCCTTTTACGAGCGGAACTAAAATCGACCATGAAAGATGCCCGGGGTACAAGCCCGAATAAATCGCCTTTCCAGAATAGTCATTTTTACCTTCGGACGGGAATGGCGCGATGTTGTCGTAAAGCGAATAGATGACTGTGTTTTGGAAATTCGCAAGAATCTTCGGAATTTTCACGATTATTTCGATTCCTTGAATGAACGTCAAATCGTCGGGCAGTTTTATCGAAACGCATTCGTTTATGCCGACATTTTTGATTTCCGAAGCGTATTCGTCCGCCACGAGCACGACTGTCCTTTGCGTACGGAAAACTTCCGCGTTGGAATGCGCGAAAAAGGCCACGAAAATGAGAATATTGAAAATGTGCCTTTTTGTAAACGACATAATCAATTGATATATTTTTTCGGATCGACCGAATTTCCGTCCTTGCGCACTTCGAAATGCAGATGCGGACCTGTAACTTGCCCCGTGCTTCCGCTTTTCGCAATTGGCTCGCCCGAACGAACTTGCGCACCGTTCCGCACGTTCGCGCCCACGGCGGAAAGATGCGCGTAGAAACTGCTTATTCCGCCCGAATGTTCGAGCAAAATCCATTTTCCGTAGACTGAATCTTCGCCGCTAGCCGCGACGCGCCCGCCCTTGCATGCGACAACTTCCGTGCCCTCGGGAACTGCCATGTCCATTCCCTTGTGCATTTGCAAACTTCCGCCTCCGAAAGGATCTTCGCGGTTTCCGAACGCGCTGGAAATCCAATAATTTTGCACGGGCACAATCATCGCGGGGTCGAGGAAAAAGGCGCGTTCAGTCGGCGAAAAATTCTCGTCGGGCAGAAAAACGTATCGCCGCCCACGGATTTCAAAGTAAATCGCGCCGTCCGCGTCCGCAAGCGGAAATCGGTTTTTTTGGAGCAAAATCTCAAGCTGGCTTTCGCGCCCACTTGGGGATTCTTGATCGGGAATGAAAAGCCCTTTCGCCGTGGGAAAAATGAGTGTCCGCCCTTCGATTTCCTCGTCTTGCGACGAAATTTCATTTATAATCACGAAAGAGTCGGAAATCACGCAAAGCCGTGCCGCCAATTTCGAAACTGTATCTTCTTTTTTTGCCTTGTATGCGAAAAAATTCACTTGTGGAGTTTTTCCGCTCCGAATCGCGATGTTGTTGCGCTCAAGTTCGGAGTCGTATTGCGCCAAAACCGCGTCGGTGACTTTAGCCTTGCGCCGGACTTTTTGTCCATTTATCACGACTTCCTTTTCGACTTCCACCGTCTCGATTGAAGAAATTTCCGCGAGCTGCGCCAAATCAATTTTTACGACGGACTTTTGGCAAAACATGGCGCGCGCGGAGAAAGCCGTCAAAATGAGAAAGAAGGATTTTTTTGCGAGGCTTCGCACAGAAACTCCTACGCCTTCTTGAACGCCGCGTCCACAAGTTTGAAAAGCGCGACTGTCGAGAGTGCCGCCACGAGCGCGAGAATTCTCTTGAATGAAAGCAGGAAGTAAAACGCGAGAAAAATCCCTGCCGCAGTCACAGCGCATTTCAGCAAGACGCGAAGCATGTTTTGCGCGCCTGACTTTTTCGCCCATGCCGCGAATTTCAACGCCGCGACAAGCGCCGCCACAATTACAACCGCCGCGGAATACGCTCGGGGCGCGTTTTTCGCGAATGCCCACAACGGGAAAACCACCGCGAAACTTACGACAAGACACGCGCCCAAAAAGAGCGCGGCCTTTAGAAACGAGACAAATTTGGATTTTCCTTTCAAATTCATCTTTTTTGTACGGAATCGTGAAGCCTTACGCTTCCGAAATAGCTTCCGCAGGGCAGACACCGGCGCAGGTTCCGCAGCTGATGCATGTTCCAGCATCGATTTCGCGCTTTGAGCCTTTTTCGGAAATCGCGCTTACAGGGCACTCGCCCTCGCATGCTCCGCAGTTTACGCAAGCGTCAGAAATTGTGTAGGCCATTTTTTGCTCCCATAAAAAGCCTTGGCGAAAAGTAAATTTCGCGGACGGCTTTTTAGAATGCGTTTGCAATGAAATGAAAACGCACATTTGATGTTGATATCGAAGTTTGCGACGCAAACTTTTTAAGATAAAAAATTGACGACGTTCCGCGCAACTTTTTATCTCGAAATTCCCTGTTTTGGGATTTTTCAAAGTTACTTTAAAGAATAGCATTTTTCACGGAAAAGTCAAGTGAATTCGGAATAAAAATCGCTTGGCGCGCGAAAATAGCGAAAATACTACTTGATTTTTTTTTGAGCATGATATATAATGATAGAATATCTTTATTAGTGGGGAAATAATAAAGTATGATTCAGGTTGAGCGTCTTAACGGATCGAGCTATTTCATCAATCCGCACATGATTGAATCCATGGAATGCCTTCCCGACTTGACGATCACTATGCTTTCCGGCAAAAAAATCGTAGTAAGAAATTCCCCCGAAGATGTCGTTAATAAAATCGTGGAGTACCGCAGCAGAATCGGTATAAATGGCCAGGAAAGTTAAAGGCTTTTTGGCGCGAGGGGTGTTGAATGGATATAGCGTCTATAATCGGCTTTGTGGGCGGCGCGGCCTGTATCGTAATGTCGGTTCTGACTTCGGGAGGAACTTTGGGCGGAATCATCGACATTCCGTCCGTGTTCATGACGATCGGAGGTTCTTACGCCGCGATTTGTATCATGTGTCCGCTGAGCAAGGCTTTGGGAATTTTCAAGATTATGGGAAAATGCTTCAAAATTCCCGATTTCGGCGAAAAATCGTTGGTGCAGAACATGGTAAACCTTTCGGACAAGGCTCGCCGCGAAGGAATCCTCATCCTTGAAGACGGCTTGGAGGATTTGGACGATCCGTTCCTCAAGAGCGGGCTTCGTCTCGTGATTGACGGCACGGACAGCGCGGTTGTGCGAAAAATTATGGAAAACGAAATGAGCCAGACCGAGGCGCGCCACTTTGACTGGATAAACGTGTTCAACCAGTGGGGCGGTTTCGCGCCGGGCTTCGGAATGATGGGAACGGTTCTCGGACTTATCGGTATGTTGAACAACTTGGAAGACAAAAGCTCGCTTGGTCCGAACATGGCCGTTGCGCTTATTACGACGCTTTACGGTTCAATGCTCGCCAACTGGATTCTCGTTCCGCTTGGGCAGAATCTTCAGGATC
Source organism: Treponema sp. (assembly GCA_014804005.1). Classification (GTDB taxonomy): domain Bacteria; phylum Spirochaetota; class Spirochaetia; order Treponematales; family Treponemataceae; genus Treponema_D. The sequence goes on from JAAVAP010000013.1 coordinate 181,171, forward strand.
AGAATTCTTCGGAAATGCGCGTCAAGGAAATGGTCGTGGAGGGTGTCCTCGCGATTCAGGCTGGCGAAAACTCGCGCGTCATCGCGCAGAAACTTTTGACTTATCTTGATCCCGTGAGCAGAAAAGCCGTGGGCGCGGAAGTCCTCAAGGATTAGTCTGATGGGAAAGAAGAAAGAGCCTGAAAAACCTTCTACAGCATGGCAGGGCACTTATGGCGACATGATTACGCTCATGCTGTGCTTTTTCGTCATGCTCTACGATCCTACTGAGATCGACGTTACTCAGCTCGCTACGATTACGGAAGCGCTTCAGATGAATCAGACTGAATCGGTGACGGGAGGCTTGTCGCTTTCGGCGGGAAGACTTGCCGATTTGGGAAACACTATAAGTTCGCTTCCCTCGCTGGAAAAGGGGCGCTCGCTCGGCATGGTCAAAAAAAAGGCCGTCTCGCTTTTCGCGCCTGACATCAAGAGCGCGAAAATTACCGTCACGAGCGACGAGCGCGGGCTTGTGATTTCGCTTGCGGCCGACGCGTTTTTCGACCGCGGAAGCGCGCGGCTCAATATCGAAAACACGCGCGAAACACTTTTGCGCCTTTCCGAATTTTTTAATGATAAAGATTTAATTGAAAAAAACCGAAGATTTAGAATAGAAGGGCATACCGACAATGAGCCGGTGGATGCCTTTTTCGTGGAAAACGGTTCGGAGGAAGGTTCCGGCGATCGGGAAATATATCCGAGCAACTGGGAACTTTCCGCGGCGCGTGCGATGAACGTGCTTCATTATCTTGCCGATTTCGGGGTGGACGAGGAAAAATTTTCCATCGCCGGCTACGCCGACAAGCGTCCGAAATTCAGCAACGATACGGAAGAAGGGCGCGCGTACAACCGCAGGGTTGACATAATAATCCTTGACGAGGGGCATTTTTAATTTAAGGGGGCTTGAATATGGCAGACGACGATATGGACGACGGCTTGGGCGATGACGAGGTTTCTGGCGGTTCTTCTCAGAAAAAAAGTGGTGGTGGCGGATTTTTGCCAAGCCTCCTCAAATATGTCGCGCTCGCGTTGGGCGCGATAATCCTGATTGTTACCGTGGTCATAATTACGATGAAAGTCATGGGCGGAAACAAGCCCGCCGCGGCTGCCATTCCAATCAGCGAAGACTACAAGGAAATCGCCGAAGAATTGGACTGGTATCAGGGAATTGGCGAAATACAGACACGCTCAAGCGATCCGATTCCTGCGAGCGTTGTCGTGAACATTTTCTTGGGATATAAAAAGGAAGACAAGATTACTTCCACCGAAATCACGGCGCAGAGAATCCCGATTCGCGACTTTTTGCGTAATTATTTTGCAGGAAAGACGGCAGAAGCACTTTCTCCGCGCAACGAGGAAAAACTTAAGATTGAAATTCGCAACGAAATAAACGATTCGATTTTGAGCCGTGGAAAAATCCGCAGGATTTCCTTTGACAAGCTGAACGTGGTAACGCAGCAATAGGCGAAAAGCGAGGCTTTTAGATGACAGATGTTCTTTCGCAGGACGAAATAGACCAGCTTCTCAACGCGATCAACACGGGACAGCCGGACAACGACGATTACAAGGCCGTTTCCGACACCCGCAAGATCAAGATTTACGACTTTAAGCGTCCCGACAAATTTTCAAAGGAACAGATTCGCACCGTGCAGATTATGCACGAAACTTTCGCGCGCCTTACCACGACGAGCCTTTCGGCGCAGTTGCGTTCGCTGGTTCATGTCCATGTTGCGACCGTAGACCAGCTCACTTACGAGGAATTCATTCGATCGATTCCGACGCCGACGACGCTCGCCGTCATAAACATGGATCCGCTAAAAGGCAACGCGGTTTTGGAAATCGATCCTGCCATAACGTTCAGCATGATTGACAGGCTTTTTGGCGGCACGGGCGTGGTCACTGGAAACAAGAGCCGCGACCTTACGGACATCGAGCAGTCGGTAATGGAAGGAATCATCGTGCGCATTTTGGCGAATATGCGCGAGGCTTGGACGCAGGTGATTGACTTGCGGCCGCGTCTTGGCCAAATTGAGACGAATCCGCAGTTCGCGCAGATTGTTCCGCCGACGGAAATGGTCGTTCTCGTTACATTGGAAACGAAGGTTTCTGAAGAAGAGGGAATGATCAATTTCTGTATTCCATACCTTACGATTGAGCCGATAATTTCGAAGCTCTCTTCGCAGTTTTGGTTCAGTTCCGTGAGGCGAAGCAGCACGACGCAGTATTTGGGTACGCTCAAGGAAAAGATTTCCACGGTCGATATGGATGTCGTTGCCGAAATCGGCTCGATAAACGTGCCGATTCGCGACGTGCTTTCGTTGCGCGCTGGCGATGTCGTGAAACTTTCCAACACGAAAGTGAACGATCAGCTTACGCTCAACATCGGCGACAAGAAAAAATATTATTGCCAGCCCGGGCTTGTGGGCAAGAAGATGGCGGTTCAAGTTACGGGCAAACTTGAAGAAGACGATGAAGAAGAATTCGAAGAACTTTCCGTAGAAGGAGATGAATCAGTATGAGCGATGGTGTAATTTCTCAGGACGAAATCGACGCGCTGCTTTCGGGCGTTCCTATGGACGGGTTAAACGCCTCGGGTCAAGTCGCCTCGGCATCTCCGTCGATGACGAACATAGACACGGAAACCTTGGCGAAATTCGCGGGCGATACCAAGGATGCGTTCGCGGAAAACCTCAAGCAGATGACTGGCGCGGAAGTCACCGTGGGAACTCCCACCGTGGAATCCGCAGTTCGAGACCAACTTTTGGCGAAGCTTCCGGAAATGGTCGTCGTAACGCAGGCCGACTATTCGGCAGGGCTTAAAGGCGATCACCTTTACATAATATCGACAGATTGCGCCCAAAAATTGGTGGGGCTCATCAACAAGGAGGAAAACGCCGCGCTTGACGACATGGCGCTTTCCGTCGTGAACGAGACCCTTTCGACACATACAAATGACGAGCTTACAGCTATTGACAAGACCGGAAAGTTGCCAGGGCTTGCCTGTAATCCGGCGGAATCTATAAACGTGCCCAAGGCTATGGTGCGCGCTCCGCAGAACACTTTCGCGCTCTTCACGTTCCCGATTACTATCGACGGAAACGCATACACTATGTGGGAGGCGATTTCGGGCGAGGCTGCTTGGCAGATTGGAATGGCTTTGGGCGGAAACGCGGCGATGCCTATGCCGGGAAATGCCGGCGCGCTCAACGCTGCGGACATGGCTAGCCTTGCCGGAGCCGCAGCCCCGATGGGCGGAGGAATGCCGCAGGGTGCGCCCGCCATGTCAATGGGAGGAGGAATGCCGATGCAAGGAATGCCGAACATGCAAATGGGTGGAATGCCGATGGGAGCCGCGCCGAACGTTCAGCCCGTTCAATATCCTTCGCTCATGGGCGGCGGAATGGGCGGCGATCAGGGCAATATCGGTCTCTTGATGGACGTTTTCATGGAGATGACCGTAGAGCTCGGTCGCACGAAAAAGCCGATTAAAGAAATCCTCGGCTTCGGCGAAGGCACGATCATCGAATTGGACAAACTCGCGGGCGAACCTGTGGACATTCTCGTAAACCACAAGCCGATTGCGAAAGGCGAAGTTGTAGTCATCGACGAAAACTTCGGTGTCCGCATTACCGAAATCCTTTCTCCGCAGGAGCGCGTTTCGGAATTGCGATGATTTTTCCGCGTGCAGGAATTCCTGCGCGTGATTTTATATGGGTGGGGTAAAATTGATTTTCTCGAAAAAAAAGTTCGCGCTTTTATGCGCTTTTTCGCTTTTATGCGTTTTCGCGTTTTCGCAAGATTCGCGGGGCGAAGCCAATCTTTCTGCGCAAACTCAAGGCGATGAAATTTCCGCGCCTTCAATTCCGGACGAATCCACTCTCAGAATCGGCGGCGCGTCGTCGGAAAATTATTCTTCCGAAGGAGCGTCACAAAATCGCGGCGGCTCGACGATTTGGGTTTTCTTCAGAATGGTCTTCGTTTTGATTGTCGTCGTCATTTGCATTTATTTCGTGATGAATTTCATGAAAAAAAAGATGGGCGGCGGAATCACGGAAGACGACATCTTTTTGCGAAAAGTGGCGGCGATTTCGATCGCGCCCGGAAAATCCGTGCAAATCGTTACGCTTTTGGAACATGCGTACTTGCTCGGCGTGACGGAAAATTCGATTGACTTGCTCGGCGAAATCACGGACAAGGAACTTGTGGACGCGATGAATCTCAACGCCGACCGAAACGAAAACAACGCTCGGGCGCGCAATTTCAGCGACATACTTTCGATTTTCTTGAATCCGAAAAACGCGCAGTCCGCGGGGCAAAAAAAATCTGACGCAAACATTTCGGAATTCTTCGAAGCGCAGCGCAAAAAACTCGGCTCGGAGGAATGAGAGTGGCGGCGAATTTTTTTCAAAGGAAAATCTTCTCCCGATTTTTTGCTTTCGCGTTTTTCATTTTGATTTGCTCGTCTCCGATTTTTCCGCAGAACGCGATGCGCGCCGCAGACGATCCGAATTTTCCGCAAGGCTCTTCGCGCGGAACGATGCAAATGGAAGGCGATGTGAATCCCGTTCAAATTCCGAACATCGACATCAGCATAACCCGGCCGGAAAGTGGCGAGGAAGTGGCGTTCAGCGTGCAGCTTTTGGTTTTGCTCACGCTGCTCACGCTCGCGCCGAGCCTTTTGATTTTGCTCACTTGCTTTTTGCGTTTTTCGATCGTGCTTGATTTCATAAAGCGCGCGCTTTCTTTGCAGCAAGTTCCGCCCACGAGCGTCTTGAACGGAATCGCGTTTTTCATGACGCTTTTCGTGATGTGGTCGATTTTCACGAACATTTACGACAGCGCGTTCGTTCCGATGCGCGACGGCGAAATCGGAATTCAAGAAGCGTTCGAGAGCGCGCAAAAACCGATTCGATATTTTATGTATTCGCAGATGGCGGACGACACAAGTTACATCGAGATGTTCATGGGAATGGGAAACATGGAAAGGCCGAACACGCTCGAAGATGTTCCGACGCATGTTCTCGTGCCGTCGTACATTTTGCACGAACTGACCGTGGCGTTCAAAATCGGAATTTATTTGTACATTCCGTTCATCATAATCGACATGGTTGTGGCGAGCATTTTGATGTCGATGGGAATGATGATGTTGCCGCCGGTGCAGATTTCGATGCCGTTCAAGCTGATGCTTTTCGTGCTTGTGGACGGCTGGGGAATCTTGACGCGGCAGCTTTTCATTTCGGTATTGAGGTAGGTGAAAAATGGATTTGGGACAAATCATGAATTTGATGCGATCGGGAATCTTGCAGGTTTTGATTTTGGTGGCTCCAGTTTTGGGCGCGGCTTTGATAATCGGACTTGTCGTCGCGATTTTCCAGGCGACCACTTCGATTCAGGAACAGACGCTCACGTTTTTGCCGAAAATGCTCACGATTTTGGCGGTGCTCGCGCTTTTGGGCGGCTGGATGTTCGCAATGCTGCGCGACTATACGATCGCGCTTTTTGGACAAATTCCCGCGCTCGCGCGATAGGGTATACCGGTATGGGGTATAGATGCTGGACGATGTTTTGAATAATGCGCCCGCGTTTTTGCTGGCGACCGTAAGATGTTTTGCTCTCTTGATGACGCTTCCGCTTTTTTCGATGCGGAACGTTCCCACGGTCGCGCGTCTTGCGCTCGCGCTTTACATGTCCTACATCGTCCTTCCGCAAGTGGACTTTTCGTCGTATGGCGCGGAGATGAACGCAAGCGCGATTTTTACGATGAGCTTTTTCCTGCTTTTGGCTGGCGAGGCTTTGCTCGGAATAATAACTGGATTTTTCGTGAGCATAATTTTTTCGGCGTTCAGCACGGCGGGACAATTCTTCGCGTTCCAAATGGGGTTTTCTGCGAGCGAAGTCTACGATGCTTTGAGCCAAGTGGAAAATCCTTTGATGGGACAATATTTGAATTTGATCGCAATGCTCGTTTTCATGCAGACGCGGTGGTTTCAAAAATTGTTTTTGGGCGCGCTCGTTTCAAGCTTCAAGACGCTCAGCGCGTTTTCGATTGTGCGCGACATGCAAAGCGGCGTTCTCGTCCAGACGATGATGCGCTCTTTGAGCGAACTTTTCGCGTCGTCGCTTGTGATCGCGCTTCCGATAATGGGCACTCTGATGCTCATCACGGTTTCGGTGGGAATCCTTTCCAAGGCCGCACCGCAGATGAATCTTCTTTCCGAAGGATTTCCCGTGATGATTTTGACGGCGTTCTTCATTTTAACGGCGTTGATGCCGAGCATGATCGACGCTTTCACGCGCGGATTCGAGGCGGGATTTTCGCGGCTCGAACAATTGTTTTTGGCACTGGGAGGAAAACGAATTTGAAAGGCGAAAATCTTTTTGAATACATCGACCTTCAGTGGTTTGCGGCGGAAGACGAAGGGCGCACGGAAGAGCCTTCCGACATAAAAATCGACAAGGCGCGAAAGGAAGGCCGCGTCGCGAAAAGCCAGGAAGTGAACGGCGCGATTGTTTTTCTTTTTTCGACGCTCGCGCTTTTCCTTTTGGGAAAATGGATTTTGGAGCAGTTCGTCGAAGTGCTCGTGTTTTTTTTCAGCCGCTGCGCGGAAGGCAACGCGATGAGCGGAACTAGCGCGGTCGTGTTCTTCAATTATTTTTTGAAAACCGTCATGCCGATAGCATTCGTCGCGCTTTTGGCGGGCGTGATCGGAAATCTCATTCAGAACAAAGGCTGGCTTTTCAGCACGAAGCCGATTCAAATGAATTTTTCGAAGATTCTTCCGAAGTTCGGAGAATATTTCAAAAAGACGATTTTTTCGCGGCAAGGCGCGTTCAATGTCGTGAAATCGATTTTAAAAGTCGCGGTTTTGGTTTTCGCTTCGTTCAGCATAATTCGCGCGAATATCGGCGACTTGCTTTTCATAATTCACGGAAACGGAAATGTCGCGGGCGCAATCGGAAAGCTCGCTTCGATCGCGATGCAGATTTTGTTTTTCGCGGCGATTTTTTTTCTTGTGATTTCGATTCCCGACTATTTCGTTCAGCGCAGGGAATTCATCGAATCTTTGAAAATGACGAAGCAGGAAGTGAAGCAGGAATTCAAGGAAATGGAAGGCGATCCCGAAGTGAAGGGAAGAATCAAGCAGGCGCAAAAGCAGCTTCTCGCTTCGAACATTCCGCGCGCCGTGGCTGAAAGCGATGTCGTCATCACGAACCCGACGCATTTCGCCGTGGCACTCAAGTACGACACCGCGCAAAGTTCCGCGCCGATGGTGAGCGCGAAAGGCGAGGATTTTATGGCGCAGCGCATAAAGCAGATCGCGCGGGAAAACGACGTTCCCATCGTGGAAAATCGTCCGCTCGCGCGTTCCCTCTATGCAGACGTGGATTTAGGTGATATAATACCTGAAGATTATTTCAAGGCGATTTCGCTGGTGTACAGCCATTTGAAAAAATTCAACAAGAAATCCGGCGCGGCGTAAAAAATGAAACGCTTGCGTAAAGCAGGTTGATTTTGCAGAGACGCTTGCGCGATTTATTTTTTATATTTATTGATTTATTTGGTCAGGGTGGGGACTTATGCCAAACGAACGACAGAATAATTTTACGAATCTCATTCAGAACAACGCGGTGGCAGTTGGCGCGATTCTTGTCGTCCTCATGCTCATCATTCCCCTCCCTTCGGTTTTGCTCGACACTTTCATGGCGTTGAATTTGGCGATTTCGATTTTACTTTTGCTCACCGTGATTTCAACGCCGAAGCCTTCGCGTCTCACGGTTTTTCCGCAGCTGATTTTGCTCGTGACGCTTTTCGGGCTTGGAATAAACGTTTCGTCAACGCGCCTCATTCTCACGCAAGGTCAAAGGTTTGACGGGCGGATGGTTCGCGCGTTTTCCACTTTCGTCGTCGGAAGCACTTCGGGCACGGACGGCCTTGTTGTCGGAATGGTGATTTTCATCATTTTGATTGTGATTCAAACTGTCGTGATTACGAAAGGCGCGACGCGAGTTTCCGAAGTGGCGGCGAGGTTCGCGCTCGATTCGATGGCGCAGAAAAATTTCGCCGTGGATCAGGAACTCAATTCGGGCGCGATTACGGAAGAGCAGGCGCGGCAAAAGCGCGCGGAAATCCGGAACGAAAGCGACTTTTTTTCCGCGATGGACGGTTCTTCGAAATTCGTAAGCGGAAACGTGATGGCTGGAATTTTCATCACGGTCGTGAACTTGGTCGCAGGCCTCATCACAGGAATGGTTCTTCGCCACGAGAATTTTATGAGCGCGATCGAAACTTATTCGCGCCTTACGATTGGCGACGGACTTTTGAGCCAGATTCCTTCGCTCTTGCTTTCGTTTTCCACGGGCATGCTCGTAACGGCGAGCAACACGGAAGAACAGCTTGGCGAGGCGATAAAAAATCAGTTCACCACTTCGGGCAGAACTTATGTCATCGCGGGCGCGTCGATGGCGGTTCTTGGAATTTTGCCCGGAATGCCGTGGTATATTCTCATACCCCTGGGGGGTATATGCATTTTCGCCGGATTGCGGATGCTGAAAGATCGTGCAAAGGAGGAAGCCGCAAAGCAGGCCGCAGAAGCCGAAGCCGCCGCCGGCGGACAGACGGGGCAGAATCCTTTGGACGTTTCGCCTGTCGTTCCGCTTGATCCGCTTTTGCTTGAAATCGGCTACGCTTTGATTCCGCTCGTGGACAAGGAAAAGGGCGCGAAACTTCTTGAGCGCGTCACTCGCATTCGTCGCGAGGCCGCGTTGGATTTGGGGCTTGTCGTTCCGAGCATTCGCATTATGGACAACATGACGCTTGATCCTAGCGAGTACACTTTTAAAATTCGCGGAATCGAAGCGGGTCGCTCGAAACTCAAAATGGGATATTATATGGCAATCAACGCGGGCGACATAAACGAGGAAGTGAAAGGCGAGCCGACGCGAGATCCCGCTTTCGGAATGCCAGCCATTTGGATTCCCGAGGACAAGCGCGCGGAAGTGGAACGCGCGGGCTATGCTGTTGTCGATCCGCCGACGGTAATCGCGACGCACTTGACGGAAATAATTCGCTCTCACGCCGCAGAAATTTTGGGGCGCAAGGAAGTCAAGCAAATCATCGACAAGATTTCCGAAACGAACAAAGTGGTCGTGGACGAAGTTTTCGAATCTGGAAAATTCAATTACGGTCAAATCGAAAAAGTTTTGCAGGGACTTTTGCGCGAAAAAGTTTCGATTCGAAATATAGAATTGATTTTGGAGACGCTCGCGAATTACGGCTCGGGAGTGAGTCCGTGGATTCTCACGGAAAAAGTGCGCGAGGCTTTGGGCAAACAAATCTGCCTGCAATACGCCGACGACGATCATTGTCTGCGCGTGTTGAATTTGTCGCAGGAATACGCGGAACTTTTGCTCGCGCATCAACAGATTCCGCCCGATGGCTCGCGTCCGTTTGTCGCGCTTGATCCTGTGGATGGACGAAAATGGATTGGCGACGTGAGCGCGTCGTTCGCGGCGATGCAGGAACGCGGCTACCAGCCGATTGTCTTGTGTCCGGGCGAAGTTCGCGCGCTTGTAAAATCGTCCACGGAACGCGAGCTTCCAGGAATCGTCGCGCTTTCGGTGAACGAAGTTATGGCCGCGCAGAACAGCATTTCCATCGAAGTGCTCGGAGAAATAAAGCAGTCAGGTCCGCGGCTTGCGGAATAGAAATTGGAGTTTGCGAATGGTTAGCGAATATCAGGCAGGAGAAATTCTCACTCTCACAGGCGAGGACATGAACGACTGTCGCGCGAAACTTGCCGACATGTACGGACAGTCCTACAACATCATTGATCGTCGCCAGGTGATGAAAAAATATGGGCTTTTCGGACTTTTCCAAAAGGAACGCACCGAAGTGAAATATGTCGTGAATCGCCATGCAGAGCGTCCTTTTGTGGATGTGAGTGATGCGGAAAGTCTGCGCCGCGTGAAAGAAAAAATTCTGCGCGAGGCTTCGGGCGGAAAATCCAAGGAAGAAATCAGGCTTGATGAGCTCAACAGCAAGCTCGACAACCTCACCGCACAAATTCAGACTATGCCGCGCGCCAACGCCGAAGAAGGAAAAATCGAATCCATCGAGCGAATCAAGGAAATGCTCGACGACAACGAATTCACCAAGGAATTCATAAACGAAATCGCGCTCCGTCTGCGCAAGGATTTTTCGCTCGATGACCTCGGAAATTTTTCGCTCGTGGAGCGGCAGGTCGTGGACTGGATTGGCGAGGCGATTTCCATCGCGCCCGAAAGCGCGCACCGTCCGCCGCATGTAGTCGTCATCGTTGGACCTACGGGCGTTGGAAAGACAACTACGATCGCAAAACTCGCCACGCAGAATATTCTCGCGCGCCAAAAAGACGAGAATGCGAAAAAGCTGAATATGTGCATGATTACGATTGACAGAACCCGCGTGGGCGCGGAAGAGCAGCTCAGGACTTTCGGTGACATGCTCAGCCTGAACGTGCTCAAGGCCGAAAACGCCGCCGATCTCAAGACTATTTTCGATTCCGTCCGCGCGGACAACGACATAATTTACATCGACACTTCGGGATACAGTCCGAACGATTCAGAAAACATCGCAAAGCTCAAGACCACGCTTGGAGTGGACGGGCTTCGCCCAGACGTGCATCTTGCCGTCGCTGCTTCCACGAAATCGCGCGACCTCAAAAACATAATGCAGAACTACGAACTGTTCGGCTACTCTTCTGTGATAGTAACGAAGTGCGACGAAACCACGCGCTTCGGAAATATAATAAGCGTGCTCAATGAAAGGCACAAATCGTTTTCCTATGTAACCGACGGCCAGCAAGTCGCGCGGCACATCAAGAAAGCGAATGTCGTTGATTTTTTAATCAGGCTTTCCGGTTTTACTGTGGACCGGATTCATATCGAAGATAAATTTGGAGAATGAAATGGAAGATCAGTTAAGCGAGCTTCGGGAAATTATGAAGGCGAATTCACACGGCCAAGAAACACGCCGTCCGCACAACACGCGGATTATCGCGGTTACGAGCGGAAAGGGCGGGGTAGGAAAGACGAACATTTCTGTGAACATGGCGATCGCCTACGCGGCCCTCGGAAAAAAAGTGATTCTCATCGACGGCGATCTTGGCATGGCGAACGTGAACGTCTTGCTGAACGTCGTGCCGAAGTACAATTTGCTTCAAGTGATGAACAAGCAAAAGACGATGCAGGAAATCATCCTCGACACGGAGTTCAACATAAAATTCATCGCGGGCGCGAACGGCTTTTCGAAAATCGCGAATCTCGGCAAGGAAGAGCTTGAATATTTTGCCAAGCAATTTTCGTCGCTTGAAAATGCCGACATCATCATCATCGATACGGGCGCGGGCATTTCAAACAACGTGCTTTCGTTCGTGGCGGCGAGCGACGAAGTTTATGTCGTGACGACGCCCGAACCCACCGCAATCACCGACGCTTACGGAATGATAAAAATTATCACGACGGAAATTGAAGGGCGTGAAATCAACTTGCATCTTTTGGTGAACCGCGTCCATTCCGCCGAAGAAGGAAAGCGCATCGCCGACCGAATCATCAGCATCGTCGGACAGTTCCTCAATTTCAAGGTGAACTACGTTGGCTTCGTCTACGAAGACTCGGCCGTGCAGAATTCTGTGATTCGCCAAAAGCCGTTCATCGTGGTGAATCCGAATTCCAAAAGTTCTATGTGCATCAAGCACATTGTCGGGCGCATCGAAAAGACCGAAGCTCCGCACGGCGAGGGCGTTTCGAATTTCCTCAAGAAATTCTTGGGCTTCAAGGAGCGCGGCTAAAACTTGTTTTTTTGTCAACTTTTTGTAGACTTTTTTTGAAAATTGCTTTATAATATAGCGAATGAATTTTTGACTTTGCGGAAGGGGAAACGAAGTGATAAAAATAAAGCCCGTCGTAATATGTGCGTCAATCGCGCTCGCTTTGTCTTTTTTCGTTTCACTTTTCTCAAGGAACAGCCTTCCGATTTCGCTTTTGAAGGCCGCGATTTTTGCGGCGGTGTTCGGCGGAATCGCGGTGGGAATTCAGGTCGTGTACGACAAATTCCTTTCGGATGGCGATGCTCCAATAGTAGATTCTAACGCGCCTCAGCAAAAGGCCGTTGGTTCGAAAGTTGATTTGGTTGTGAGCGAAGAGGATTTGCCGGACGAGGAGAACGCCCCGACTTTCGCGCTGGATTCAACCCGGCATGTTTTGACGGCGGCGGATGTCGGAATAAAGGATTCTGCGGCGAGGGAAAATTCATCCGAGCAAAACGCGCGCTCTGCGCAACTGAGCGAGACTGCTTCCGATAGCGCGAAAAATTCGGAAGCGTCCAACAATGAAGGCGTTTCATCGGAAAAAGTTTCCGACGAAAGCGCGGCTTTTGTCCGGCAAGATTTGCCTGCGAAGCCCGAGACTGAAAATAATTCGGCATCGTCGGGTGAAAATTCCGCGCAGGCGGATTCTTCCAAAATCGATGGCGCGAAATCCAATTCGACAGGCGGCGACGAACTTCCCGAATTGGACGACTTTCCCGCGTTTAGCGGCGACGATTCGGAAAACAAGCAAAGTTCGGAAGACGATGCCGTCATCGAGGACAGCGACTTTGCCGAGGGTGGCTCTCCGTCGATTCCTCGGCGCACGGAATTTTCGGACGGAACTATCGCGGATTCGAAGGATGCTTCGCTAATGGCGGAAGCCATCCGAACAGTCCTTGTAAAAGATGAATAATTTTTAGGGTGTGGAAATATGGATTCAACGCTAAGCGATGAAAAGACAGAAGAAGAACTTTGGAAGGAGTATCGGAAAACCAAATCTCCGGAACTCCGCGACAAATTCATCCGCCAATATATGCCGCTGGTAAAATATGTGGCGGGCAAGGTTGGCGTGGGAATGCCTGGCAGCGTTGAATTCGACGACCTTGTGGGATTCGGACAGTTCGGGCTTTTGGACGCGATAGAAAAATATGATCCCGGAAAAAGCGTCAAATTCAAGACTTACGCCGTTACGAGAATCCGCGGCGCGATTTTCGACGAATTGCGGCAGCTGGATTGGATCCCGCGTTCGGTGAGACAGAAGTCGCGCGAGATTGAGGACACCATCGGCGACCTTGAGGCAAAACTCGGACGCACCGCGAGCGACGCTGAAATTGCGCAAAAACTCGGCGTTTCGGAACATGAATATCAGCAGACAGTGATGAAAATCACGGGACCTAGCGTGCTTTCTCTCAGCGACGTGTGGTATTCGGGCAATGACAACGACCATATGTCCATCGGCGACAGCATCGAATCTCCTTCGAGCCTCAATCCCGACGTAATTGTCGAGCGCGAGGAAATTCGGAAAATAATTATCGAGGCGATAAACGAGCTTCCCGAAAAGGAAAAAATGGTCATCGTGCTTTATTATCATGAGGATTTGACGTTCAAGGAAATCGGACAAGTTTTGGAAGTGAGCGAGTCGCGAATCTCGCAGCTCCACACCAAGGCAAACCTCCGCCTTCGCGCCAAGCTCACAAGTTTGCGAAAAGGAATTATGTGATGATTACGTTGGAAGAAGTCAGAAAGGACATGAAGACTCAGTGGGAGTTCGACAGCTCGCTTTCCGTAGTGGAAGTGAACGCCGACACTTTGGACGAATGCCTTGCCGACGCTTCCACTCAACTTGAAACGAAAGTCGCCAATCTTGAATACGAAGTCCTTGAACGTGGTTCGGACGGATTTTTGGGATTGGGAAAAAAGCCATGGAAGGTTAGGATTTACCAGAATTCCGCCGCCGTCGCGGAAAAAAAGAAAAAGGTCGCGAAGGAAGCCGAGATTTTGGGAGTTCATCTCGCCGAGGAAGAGCAGTCTATCGACAGGGATGGATTGTACTACATCAGGCATTTTGGCGAGGACATCATGCTCAAGGTCGTCCTTCCGGTCGGAAAGGGAAATTTGGTGGACGCGAAGGAAATCATAAATGACGCGCGCCGTCCCGACACCGTAAGCCTTGACGAGGGAAAAATCAAAAAATTTGCGAAGGGCGGCACGGACGAGAAATACGAGAAAATCGGCGAGTACAAGCATGTCAAGGCTGGCGATGCTTCCATCATAATCGACATTTCCAAGGACGACATTGTTGCCACGGTTACTGCCACTGCGCCCGCAATGAGCGGCTCGGAAGTTACCGCCGAAATGATAACTCAGGCACTTGCCACGCAGGGAGTTGTGGTCGGAATCGAGGAAGACAAAATATCCGAATTCGTGGACAATCCCGTCTACGGAACGCCCTGCGAAGTGGCGCACGCTGTCATGCCGCATGACGGGGCGGACGCATACATTCAATATAATTTCGAGACGGATTCCACAAAACTTCGCGCAAAAGAAACTGAATCTGGCAACGTGAATTTCAAGGAACTCAATCAAATTCAAAATGTCGTTCAGGGACAGCCGCTCGCGCAGAAAATCGCTCCCGAGCGCGGCAAGGCGGGAAAGACTTTGAGCGGCCGCTATATGGAAGCGAAGAACGGCAAGGACATAAAAATTCCGCTCGGGCGCAACACGGAACTTGACAAGGACGGAGTTACTGTCATTGCGTCTGTGGCTGGCCGCGTAATGTTCGATGACGGCAGGATAAACGTCGATCCTGTGCTTGAACTGGATTCGATTGGAATCAAGACCGGCAACATCGACTTCTTGGGAAGCGTCATCGTAAAAGGCAACGTGGACGACGGTTATGAACTGAAAGCCACGGGAAACATAGAAATCGGCGGCACTGTCGGAAAAAGCGTCATCAAAAGCGAGCATGGGGACATCGTTGTGGCGCGCGGCATTTTCGGGCACGACGAAGGCGTGGTTCAAAGCGGAAAGTCCGTTTGGGCGAAATTCATCCAAAGCGCGAAAGTGGAAGTGGAAGAATTCTGCATCGTTTCGGACAGCATAATGAACAGCGAAGTGAGCGCGATGAAACGCATCATCCTCAACGGAAAAAAAGCCCAAATTACTGGAGGTCATCTTTTTGCTACGGAGGAAATCGCGGCCAAAAACATCGGCTCGCCGGGCGGTGGAACTGAAACCATCCTTGAAGTCGGATTTGATCCGCGTCTCAAGCATAGGCTGGAAGAAATCCAAAACAGGCAGAACGTGATAGTCAAGGAGCTTGAGGACGTGGAAAACAACATAACTTCACTCGAAAACATAAAGAAGCAGCGCCGCGTTCTTCCGCCGGACAAGGAGCAAAGTCTCAACGAAAACCGTTCGCGCAAGGAAGAAATCACGTTGGAGTCCGAAAAGCTCAACGACGAAATGTCGCAGATTCAGGATAAACTTCGCGAGATGAAGCAAGTGGGAAAAGTCAAGGTGGAAGGCACTGTTTATTCTGGATGCAAGATTTACATTCGCGACACTTTGCAGGAAGTCCGCAATGACATGAAAAGCCTCGTGTTCTTTATGGAAGGTGGGTTTGTCCGCACGGGAAAATACGAAAAGCCTGACATGGAAGGTGTCGAAGCGCCTGAAGGCTATTCGATGTTCTAGGAGTTGAAATGGCGTTGCAGCCTATTGACTTGCAGACGATGTATTCTCAGATGGCGAATGTCGCCCAGCGCGTTTCAGGCGAAACACAAGGCGCGTTGCTTTCCCAGCAAATTCAGCAACAGGGAATCGTAAACCAAAATCTGAGACAATCTCAATCCGTCCAACGTGCAGCGGAAAATCAGTCCGAGGCTGGAAAAATAAAAAAGGACGGAAGCGGAAATTCGCAGAACGCCGATGCGCAGGAAAAGAAGGGCGGACGGCAAGAGACCGAAGAATCCAAAAAAAGGGAATACGAAATCCGCGACCCGCTTTTGGGACAGCGCGTCAATCTTGTGGGGTGAAAATGCAGGCAGTGGCGGCTTTGATTCTGTTGAACCTGCTTTTGTGGGCGGTGTTCCTTATAAAATTCAAAAAGCTTTTCACCACGGAAAAAATCATGCTGGAATTTCGCGCGGGAATGGAAAGGCTTTCGTCCGACCTCCAGCGCAACACGGTTTCGTCCGTGAATCTCATTGAAGAAAAAATTCGTGCGCTCAAGGAAGCGAGCGCGGAGGCCGAACGCAAGATTGCCATTGCCGAGCGCAGGCTTGACACGCTCAAAAACGAGCGCGCTCTTTTTGAACAAGGCGCGTTTCTTCAAAGCCAAATTTCAGGGAGGAATGCGGATATTCCTGAAAAAGCCCGTTCCAAGAAAAAGCCAGCCGCGAAGGCCGCGGTAGAAAAATACAGGAAAAGCGCGCCGCTCAAAGAAACTCCCGTTCCAGGCGCGGATGCGGTCTACGCGCTCACGGGGCTTTTCAAGGAAAACGCTCAGAAATCGCTTTTCGAGGACGCTGGTCAAACTGTTACCGTAACAAGCGATGGCGATTCTTACGGAAAGATTCCGCTTGTAAAGCCTGAAATCGTGTTCAGCGAAAATCAAATTGTTCCCAAAAAAGATTTTTTGAGACAGGTTCGCGACTTGAACGCGCTTGGAAAGAATGTCGAGGAAATCGCGGCGGAAACAGGACGCTCCACTACGGAAGTGGATCTTGTTTTGGCCATGCTTACATAATTTATAGGAGAAAAAAATGACGGTAAAAAAACAAGCTCTTGGAACTCTTTGCGACGGACAAAAAGTTTCTCTCTACACTGTCTCGAACGGAAAAATGTCGTTCTGCGCGATGGACTATGGATGTACGCTCACGGGAATTTTCCTGCCGAATAAAATCGGCGGCGGCAAAACCGACATCCTTTTGGGACATTCAACGCTTGACTCTTATGTCGCCTCGTCGAGCTGCTTCGGCTCGATCGTGGGAAGGTTTGCCAACCGCATCGGCGGCGCAAAATTTTCAATTGGAAAGAATGAATATTCGCTCGACAAAAATGACAACGATGCAAACACGCTTCACGGCGGATTCACGCGCCTCGACCATTTTGTATGGAAGTCCGCTCCGATTGAAGGAAAGGAAGGATGCGGCGTAAAATTCACGCGGCGCAGCGTGGACGGCGAGCAGGGCTTTCCTGGAAATCTCGACGTTTGCGTTTCGTACACGCTCGGAAAGGACAACCGCCTCACGCTGAAATACACTGCCACTACCGACAAGCCCACGCCCGTGAATTTCACGAATCACGCCTATTTCAATCTTGCGGGCGGCGGCACTGTTCTTGAGCACACGATGCAATCGGATTGCGAAGGCTATCTTGAAGTGGACAAGAATTTGATTCCGACGGGAAAAATTATTCCTGTCTCTGGCACGGCATTTGACTTTACCAAAGAAAAGCCGCTCGGACGCGACATCGCCAAAACAGGCTCGGGCTACGACCATTGCTTTGTCACTCCGGCTTACGGCAAGGAAAATTCCGCTGTTCCGCTCAAGGAGAAGCCGCTTGTGGTGGCTGCGGTTCTTCGTGACATTAAAAGCGGTCGCAAGATGACGGTCGAAACGAATTTGGAAGGAATCCAAGTCTACACCGCAAACTCTGTCGGCGGAGTCGTCGGAAAAAATGGTCGCGTCTACAAAAAGCACGAAGCCGTCTGCCTTGAGACGCAATGTTTCCCAGATACGCCGAACAAAGCCGAATTCCCTTCGTGCATTTTGCAACCGGGCGAAACGTACAAGGCCGTCACTGTTTACGGATTCGAATTTTAAAAGAAAGGTTTGAAAAAACGGATTCTCGCGTCCTTGAAAAATTTGCGCTGATTCGTGAGGAAGGTTTTCATATCCCTACGCTTGCGTCGGGATATGTTTATTTCTTTTTTTAAAGCCTCGGGAAGTGCTAGCATTTTTTTCGCGGATATGCTATAATACCGCCCTATGGCAGAACTACTCGCTCCGGCAGGAAATTTGGAATCTTTGGACGCGGCAATCGGCGAAGGCGCGGACGCGGTTTATTTGGGCTTGAAAAGTTTCAACGCGCGGCTTCGCTCGTCGAATTTTGCTTTCCGCGAATTCGAGGCGGCGGTCTATGCTCTGCATCGAATGGGAAAGAAAATCTATGTCGCCGTGAACACCGTCTTCACCGAACGTGAGGGCGAGCGGCTCTACAGGTTTTTGGCGTATCTCGATCGCGTTGGACCTGACGCGCTCATCGTGCAGGACTACGGCATCATCAGAATGTGCCGCGAATTTTTTCCGAATCTTGTCCTTCACGCATCGACGCAGATGAACGCCGAAAGTGCTTCCGCCGTGAACCTTTTGGGCAAGGAAGGATTCAAGCGGATTGTACTTGCGCGCGAACTCGGAATCGAAGAAATCAGGGATATAAAATCCAAGACAAATTGTTCGCTCGAAGTGTTCGTGCACGGCGCGCTTTGCGTGAGCGAATCTGGCCTTTGCCTTTTTTCAAGCTTTTTAGGCGGAAAATCCGCGAATCGAGGAATGTGCACTCAGGCTTGCCGAAGATTTTACACGGCGCAGGATTCGTCGGGCGAGCGGGGCGGCTATTATTTTTCTCCGTGCGACTTGCAGTTGATTGAAAAAATCCCGGAGCTCATCGAGGCGGGCGTGGATTCGTTCAAGATCGAAGGGCGGATGAAAAGCGCGGAGTATGTCGGAAGCGTCGTCTCCGCCTATCGCTATGTCATCGATCATTATCAGGAAAATAGAAAAGAAGCGGTGGCCGCCGCCAAAAGAATGCTTTCCACGGATTTTGCGCGCGCGAAAACTTCGTATTGGTACGGATTCAAAAACGTGGAAGAAGGCGTGAAAAATGCGGGCGAGGCGATTTTAAATCCCGATCAAGCCGGAGGAACGGGAATCTATTTGGGAAAAATCGCCGCGATCAAGCCAATTCCCAAAGAACTCAAAGTTTCGCTCAAAGAATCGCTTTCCCCGAACGCGCAGGAAAACCAACGCTCTGTGAGTCTCGCGCTCGTGCGGGGCGGGACTTACGATGCCGATCCCGGAGACTCGATTCGCATCCACAAAAACGACGACTCGGGGCGCGTGAGCCACAAGGTGCGCCACGTGGAAACAGACGGCGAGGGCAGACGATGGATCGACGTTCCTGGCGGAATAAGCCAGTACGACGAAGTGTACCTTTTGCAGACCAAAGCCGGCACGAAAAGATACAAGCGCGTTTTGCCGAACGAACTCAAAGGCTTCAACAAGCAGCCGCGCGATGAGGCTCTCCCGATAATGGATTTGCCTCCCGTGCAAAAAAATGAGCTTGATTTTTTCCCCGAAGGGCTTTACATTCAGGTTTCTTCGGTCGAGGACGTTTTCCTTGCGCAATCCGCACATCCCGTGCGCATCATCATCGAAGTGAATTCCGAGACGCTCGGCGACTTGCTCGTAAAAAAGACGGTTCTGCCTTTTTCTAAAGCGCAGGTGATTTTTTCGCTTGATCCGTTTTGTCCGCAGGGAATCGAAGAAAGTCTTTCCGCGCAGATTGACGAACTCGTCGGCATTGGATACAAGACTTTCGTCGCGAACAATTTGGCGCACATTTCGATGCTTCGAAAAAAAGGCGCGGCCTATATAGCGGGCCCGTACCTTTACACGTTCAACAGGTGGGCGGTCTCGTGGCTTGAGAATCGCGGCGTTTCCGCGTTCGTTTCGCCTTACGAGAATTCGCGAAAAAACCTTGAGGCGGTTTTCGAGGAAAGCTTCCGCGCGCGCGTATTGATTCCGGTCTTCGCGTATCCCGCGCTTTTCCGCCTGCGATTCCGCCTTCCCGAACACTACGACTTCACTTATTTTTCCGACAAGTCCGAGATGAATTTCAAAGTGAATTCCACGGACGACGGCTCATTCGTCATGCCAGAAATTCCTTTTTCGATCGCCGACAAAACCTCGACCCTTGAAGGCGCGGGCTTCAAAAGATTCCTGCTGGACTTTTCGAAGACACGCCTCAAAAAAGCCGAGTTCCGTCAAGTCATGCAGTCATATTTGAAAAAAATCCCGCTCGAAGGCGCGTCGCTTTTCAACTGGAAAGAAGGCTTCTACAGCATTTCGCCGGAAGAATACAAGGCGAAATTCGGCGAGAAAACCAAAAATGCTCGTGGCAAAAGGCCTTCCCGCCGAAAATAATTTCGCGCCTTTCGGAATGACTAGAAGGCAAAATCCTCGCTCAAATCCGCTTCCGCCGTTTGTGCGGAGAGCGCGAGCGCGATTTCATCTTGTGCTGCGCTTTCGCTTTCGGCGGCGCGTTCTTCGTTTTCGCTTGCATCGGACTTTGCGAAGTGTTGCTTGAATTCAACCTTTTCCGCGATGATCGTTACGCGGCTCGCGTTTCTTCCTTCCTCGGTTTTCCAGCGGTTTTGCTTGATTCGTCCGATCACGCTCATTCCGCGCCCCTTGTGGCTGTGCTTCGCGCAGATTTCCGCGAGCTTTCCGAACGTCTCGACGTCGAAATACGAGACTTCCTTTTCGTATTCGCCGCTCGCGCTTTTCTTGTAGAAATGATTCACCGCGATGGGGATTTTGCACACGGGAAATCCGTGCGGCGTGGTGCGGAATTCCGGCTGGCGCGTAATGTTCCCTTCGACGATGAGGCAGTTGATGTTGTTCATAAAGACTCCTGTAAAAGCCACGCGCGATTTTGACAAGAAACTTCGTTGCCGGCAAAAAAAATCGCGTCCGACTTTTTGACGCGCGCTTTCGTTGAAATGAAAGTGCGCGATAAATTGATTACGAGCTTTCGCAAAAAAAACTCGGCTTGAAAATCCTCGAATTGCTTCGATTCGAATTTTCATAAGTTTGCAACGCAAACGCGGAAGAGACCCGCACTTATAATGTAGGAATTTTTCGAACGAATTCCGCGCGAAAACTAAAAATTTTTGATTTTTTTTCAAGGAAAAAATTCGCGAACTTTGGCGGAAATTTTCGCGGTCGTGGCGAAACGCTTTTGTTTCGCGCAAATGAAAATCTCTCGCGTCGCGCGGTTTTCGGCTGCGCGAATGATCGCGTCAGTTGAGCGAGGGGCGAAAATCCAATTTAAATTTCTTATGCCGAATTTGCGCTCACATGTTTTTCACGAGGTGGACCATATAGAGCTGCACGTACATATAAAGCGAGCTTTGGTCGTGGATTTGCTGCATGTTCGGCGACTTGCAGAACGTTTCGGCGAGATTTTGAATCCTGTCAATAGTGAAGCTTTTCGAGTTGATGGAGCGCACGATTTTTCTCGTGTAGTCGCGTATGAGCGAATTCACGTCGTTCGTGAGGTTGAGCGAGGCTTCCTTCGTTATCATTATGTTCCACTGCTTTCGGTACAGGTTCAGTTCGCGCTCGATTGTCGAGCCTTCGGGTACGAGGCTTGCCTCGAGTTTCGCGGCGGCCGAAATCAGATCCGCCTTTTTGGACTTTGACTTTGATTTGGAGGATGATTCTTCCTGCGCTTCGGATTCCTCGGCGGCATCGTTATTCGACTTTTTGTCCGCCTTCTTTTTTTTGCCGAACAATTTCGCAATCCAGCTAAAAAACGGAATCGTGTACCAGAAAGGCAGCAGGATTTTCGCGTCGTAGAGAATTGTCCGCCGGCTGAGCATAAGGAGCGTGGCGTACGGAAGAAGTTCGTCGCCGTAGAAAATGTTGGCGTGCGAGTTCTCGTTCTGCTGCGCGCTCGTCATTTCCATGTTCAGCACGCTGAGGAACGTCGCGTTCAAAAGCGAGTAAAGTATCGGAGAGAGTTTTTCCACTTCCTTTTCCAGCCGCGCGTTGAACGCCATGTCGTCGTTCATTTCGGGAAGCGTCTCGTATTTCTTGAGAATGTCGTGCCATTCCTGTTTGAGCTCGTCGTGAATCGTGTCGTGAAGCTCGTCGCACATTCGGAGCACAAGGGGAAAAACTTTTTCCTTGTAGATGAAGTAGCGGCTTCCGCTCGCCGTCTTGAACACGAGCAAGTTCGGAAGCCTGTTCTTGAGCGCGTCAGTAGTTTCCTTTTCCAAAAAATGCTTGAGCGCCTCGTCTGAATATTGACCTTGGAGAGGAACGCCTTTTGCGTCAGTGAATTTCAGGATCGCGTCCATTGTAAAATAGAACGGCGGCTTTTTCATCTGGCTTTGCACCGACTTTAGCGCGAGCTCCTGCTGCATTGTCTTCGCGGACTCGTTCTTGTAGAAAGTCGCGACGATTTCCGCGATGGCCACGGCCTGAAGTATGCTCACGTCTTCCTGCGTGAAATCCTGGACCTTTTCGTAGTCCTTCTTTATGAAGTAGCAGAGCTGCTCCCAAAAATAATAGCAGTCGCTCGAAGTCCGCAGCGATTGCATTGTCTCCTCGGGATTTTTTATGAACTGGTTGAAGAAATTCTTTACGGACATTTCCTTTCCCGGATTCGAAATCGAAAGCTTTTTCAAATAGTAGTCGTGCGACTCGGCCTTGGAAAGCATTATGTGTATCTTTTGAAAGCTGACATTCACGAGAATCGAAATCGGCGTGTCGCCCGGAAACACCACCGACGGAAGCCCGGTCGGGACGACTATCGCATAGAGATTGCTGTCGCCGCCGTCCTGTTTTTTGAGCAGTTCGAAAAGCAGGTCGCTGTGTTCGGCCTTGACGAGCACGTTTTCGGGAATGCGCTTCGGCAAATCCTGAACCGTGGGAAAAGTGTTCTTTGGATTTTTCTGAAGGTCGGCGTAGCGTTTTCCGAAAAGCGAGTTGAAATAGCCGGTGACGAAAATTTCCTTTTTGGACGGATTGGAATCCAAAATCGCCACCTGCCGCGAATTTACGAGCGGCTCCAAAGCCTTTTCCATCTGCGGCACGGGATTTCCCAAATATACCGCCAAATCGGGAAGCTGCTCAAGGTTGTGCTGTGCGTAGCGTTTGAGATAGTCGGCGAAATCAGAATACAATACGAAAGGGGAGTTCTGTTTTGTGGCGTAGAACCGAAGCAGAACCCCGACATCACTTGTTGCGGCCATTTTTTTATTATAGTACGAAACGCTCAAATAATCAAGTGTTATCTTGCAAAGGATGCGTTTTTTTGCTAAAATAAAAATCGGAATTTCTTGGGAGGAAAAATGCTTTCGTCGAGAATGGAAAACCTTCATCCCTATGTGCCTGGCGAACAGCCGCGCGACAGGGAATACATAAAGCTTAACGCAAACGAAAATCCGTATCCGCCGAGTCCCGCTGCCTTGGAACGCGCGCTTGAATGGGCAAAATCTTCGCCGCAAAGCCTCGCGCTTTATGCCGACCCCGATTCGCTTTCGCTGCGAGAAAAAATCGCCGCGATGCTGAACGCAACTGGCGGAGTTCTTTCGCGCGCTCAAATTTCGGGAGAAAAAATTTCGCCTTGCGAACGCGACAGGATTGGATTTGAAATCACTAGCGAAATGATTTACGCCGGAAACGGAAGCGACGAGGTGCTCTCTTTTCTTTTTTACGCGTTTTTCGATTCGGCGGAAAAATTGATTTCGCCGGAATTTTCGTACAGCTTTTATCCTGTGTACTGCGAATTTCATTCGATTCAAATGGAAAAAGTTACGCTTTTGAAGGACTGGCAAATCGATGTGGACGAAATGATTTCGCGCGCGAAGAAATTCCACGCGCCGACAATTCTCGCGAATCCGAACGCGCCCACTTCCCTTTGCCTTTCGCGCGCGCAAGTTCGCCGAATGCTCGAAGAATGTCCGCGCGATAGGGCGTTCGTGGTGGACGAGGCTTATGTGGATTTCGACGGCGAATCGTGCCTTCCGCTTTTGCGCGATTTTGAAAATCTCGTTATTGTCCGGACGTTCAGCAAAAGCCTTTGCGCGGCGGGAATGCGCCTCGGATATTTGGTCGCGAATCCGAAAATGGTGAACGCCGTTCTCACAGTGAAAAATTCGGTGAATCATTTCCCGATTGACGCTTTTGCGCAAGCTTTCGGAAGCGCGGTTTGCGAGAACATTCCGTATTATGCCGAATGCGCGAAAAAAATTGTTGTGCAGCGAGATGGTTTTTCGGACTTCTTGCGCTCGCGCGGATTTTTCGTTCTTCCTTCGAGCACGAATTTCCTTTTTACGAAAAAAGACGGACGCTCTGGAAAGGCGATGTACGAGTCGCTCAAAAAAGAAGGAATTTTGGTGCGAAGATTCGACACCGAAGGAATTGAGGAATTTCTTCGGATCACGGTCGGCACGGAAGGGCAGATGTCGGCATTGAAACGCACAATGGAAAAATTGGATTTTTGATGAAAAATGAAAATCGCCGCGCGGCTTTTTTCAATCGCGAATTTGAATCTAAAATGAAAATGCGAAAGTTTGCAAAAATTTTTTTTATTCTCACCGCGCTTGTTTTTGCTGTGCGAAATTACGTTGCTTTTGCGGAAGGCCTTCACGACAAACTGCCCGACAATTTTCTTGAGGTGAAAATAATTTCACCCGAAGAAGAAATGCGATATGAAATCAATTTTTCAATTTCGTCAATTTTGTTCGAGGAGCGGAACGCCATTCGGGAACGCTGCGCGGAAACGAAATTCGTCGAATATTTCGGAACGATTTGCCTGAACGAGCGGAAGTTGTTTCGCGAGCCGTATTCGGTTTGCAAAAATTTTTGCTCCGGAGAAATGTATCTTGTTACGCTGGATTCCGTCTCATTGCCGGAATGCAAGATTGCGCATATTGACGGGCGCGAAACAGTAAACTTTGACAGCGAGCGCGTCTACAGCGGAGAAAGCTTCGTCGATGTGCGCTGCTGGAAAATAGATCCCGCGGAGGACAAGAAATTTGTCTGGAAAGTGGAATCGGAAAACGAAACATATATTTTGGAGATTGAATGAGCGTAATTCTGAACATTTTATGACGATGAAAATCGCCGCGCGAATTTTTTCAAGAAGAAAAATCAGAAAGTCCGCACAAATGGCGCGAACTTTCTGCTTGACAAGTTTCCGTTGGAAACTTGCATATTCAAATTGTGCGTTTTCATTTCATTGCAAACGCACGAAAAAAAAATTGCAAAATTGATATTTTACAATTTTTTTTTTGGAGGAAAAATGAGATTGCTTTTGATTTCTGACTTGCACGGAAAAATTGAAAATTTGGAAAAGCTTCGAAATGAATTCGAATCTTCGGATGCCGTTGTTTTCGCGGGCGACTTCACCGAATTCGAAAAATACGATGCTTCGCTTCCCGCCGTGAAAAAACTCCGCGAGATGCACGAGGACATTTTTTGCGTCCTCGGAAACTGCGACAAGCCCGAATTGCTCGAGGCTCTCGAAAAGCAGGACATGTGTTGCGAGCGCGGCATCGTCTATTTTGAAGGACTTGCTTTTGCGGGAAGCGGCGGCGGCTCGAAATTCACCGGCACGACTCCGAACGAGCGCGCGGAAGAAGATTTGCTTTCGGATTTCGACGTTGTGAAAAACGCCGCGCTGGACGCGCAAGGGCAGTGGGGAAATTTGATTTTGATTTCGCACAATCCGCCCAAAGGAATTCTTTGCGACGAATGCGCCCCGAATGTCCACGTTGGCTCTGCGCTGCTTTATGATTTCATCGTGGCAACAAAGCCTCTCGCGCTCGTTTGCGGGCACATTCACGAAGGACGCGCCATCGACAAAATCGGCGAAACCGTGGTCGTAAATCCCGGCTCGCTCGCCGAAGGCCACTACGCGATTTTGGAAGCGGAAAAAGTCGGAGAAGAATGGAAAGTCGCGAACGTCGAGCTGAAAAATCTATTCGCCTGACGAGCAGCAAATCCTGAATCCCAAAAAGTTGTACGCTTCGTTTGGGTCGTAGGAATAGCGATCGCCCGCATAGATGAAGCCCGTGTACGGCGACCATGAGCCGCCCCGGCACACCCGCGTGTTTCCGAGCGCAGGACCTGTCGAGCGCGCGCCGACTTCCGTTTCCTCGTAGTCCGCAAACCAATCCCAGCAGAATTCCATCGCGTTTCCGCTCATGTCGAAAATGCCTGCGGCGTTGGCGTTGCCGCTTCCTGGCGCGGGCGGAGCATCGTTTTCCCAAATCGTGCCTGCCGTGCCGACTGTTTTTGTGGAAGCGCAATTCGCGTCGAACCAAGCAACGTCGCCTTCTTTCATTTCGTCGTTGTATTGTCCCGAAGCGAGTGCGCCGCTTTGGAAGAACGGGGGCTTTTTGCTTTTCAAAACTCTCGCGGCGTATTCCCATTCTGATTCGCTTGGCAGCCTGAATCCGTCGGCGTTCCAGTCGCATTCGCATTTGTCGAGCGCCGCGGTGTCTGTGGAATTGCGAATCGGCTTTCCTTTGTAAGTGTAGCATGGCGTTCTCTGCCGCATCTCGCTGAGAGCGTTGCACCAAACCACAGCGTCGTACCAGCTTATCATCGTGACAGGCTCGAACGCTGAAATTGATTTTGAGGACGAAGTGGGGGGCGCGCCGCGTTTTCCGGCCGAGCCTTCCTGCCCTGGATTCGCGAATACATATCCGTTTTGCTCTGCGTAGACGCGGACGATGTACCACAAATTGTAAGTGGTTTCGTATGCGTTCATATAAAATGGCGCGACGAATCTTCGTGCCGTGTACGACTGCGCGTTTTCCCCGATTATGAAAGTGTCGAATTCCGCGTCGGGCTGGGCGGGACCGAGCCTTATCAAATCGATGTCGGAAAATTGTTTTGGGACGCAAAAAATATTTTGGGCGAGGCAAAAAAACGCTGCCACGATTAAAAACCTTTTCATTCCATTTTCTCCAAATTCAATTCCTGCGCTTCGATCACTTTCTTTAGCCTTCGCACTTCCGAACGCTTCGCGCGGTTTTTCTTCTTTTTTTCGCGGTCCGTGCCGCGCGGCTTTTTTCTGTTCACCAAAATCCAGACGACCGCCGCCGCCGTTATGCAAATTGCGGAAATTATTCCGCAGCCTATTATTCCGTAGCCGACAAATGGAAGATCCACGTTCATTCCGAAAAAGCTCGTTATGAATGTCGGCATGCTGACTACGACTGTAAAAACCGTGAGGGTTTTCATTATGCCGTTCATGTTGTTTGAGATGATTGAGCCGAACGATTCGCTCATCCGCGAAAAAGTTTGGCTGTACGTGTCCGCCATTTCCAAGGCCTGGCGGTTGTCGATTTCCACGTCGTCAAGCCAGTCGATGTCGTCCGCGTCGAATTTGAGAAGCTTCGTTTTGCGGAGTTTTTCAAGCAAAAGCTGGTTTGACTTGATTGACGTGGTGAAGAACACCGTGGACTTTTCCAAATTCAAAAGCTGGAGGATTTCCTTGTTTTCCACGGAATATTGAAGCTCGTCCTGGATTCCCAAGGCGCGACGGTTGATTTCTTTCAAGTAGCGCAAATATGTGATGTCCGCGCGGCTGAGTATCCGTATCAAAAACGCGGGAAAATCCGAAAGGCTGATGTTCTTCACGCGGTTCGCGGAAAAATCTTTCAGGACTTCGCAGTCCGTCCAGCAAATCGTTATTATGAAATTTTTTTGCAAAATTACGCCGAGCGGAATCGAAAAATATGAGACTTCGGCGGAAGAAGAAAAAATCGGAAGACGAATGATTGTAAGAATGTAGCCGTCCGCGTCCTCGATTCGCGAAAGTTCGTCCGGGTCGAGAATGTCGATTATGTGTTCCTGTTCGATTTGAAATTCGTTTTCAAGGACGGTGATGTCCTCGCGGGTAACGTTTCGCGCGTCCACCCAGGCGTGTGCGTCGGCGTTGAGGCTTTCCTTTTCCATGCTGACGAATTTTCCGTCAATTTGCTGCCAGTAGGTTATCATCGCCGACCCCCCTTCGCGTGGAATTTCAGACAGATGATTTTACCACGAAAAACTTTTTTGTTCAAGTGCTCTTGGCGGGCTGCCGTTGCGCTCACATTCCGAATGAATTTCGTCGCGATTCATTTTCAAAGAAATTGTTTTTGTTTCTAAGGCAAAATCGGCGAAAAAAAAATTCTTTTGGCGAGGAAAAATTCGAAAAAAAGCCTATGTTATATTTGGGATTGGGAATTTGCGATTTGTTTTTCACAGGAGTTTTTATTATGGAAAAATCGGATTTTGAACTTTTGCCTGAACGCAGGGCATCGAATTGCGGGCGTGTTTCGCCTCCGCGCCGCGTCCGAAAAAAGACAGGCTCTCTTTTTGTCGTAAAGCCCTTTAGTGGCGGAGCGCATTTTCGGACACTGCATGAATTTTCGTCGTACGGGCGGATGAAAACTCTTTTTGCGCGGCAGGCGGCGTTTGAAAGGTGGGGGTCGAAAAATGAGCGAGATTGAAAAAAAAGTCCTTGTTTTTTGCAGGACGCTTGCCTTGGCGTTGGGCGCGTTTTTGTGCGTTTTCTGCGCTTGCGCGATTTTTTCGTGCGCTTCAATTGAAAAAATGCTTTCAGGATTGGCCGCGCCTTATGCGATTTTCGATTCGCAGATTGCAGAGCGCGATGAAACTGGAATTGAATTCACGTTTTCGAATTTGGGCGAAAGAACGATCGCCCGCGTGGAATTTTTTGCGCGCGTTCAGGAAACGGGCGATTCCGAAGATGATTTTTCTGACGATTCGATGGAAAAGGAATTCATCCTTGACGCGGAATTTGCGCCCGGCGATTCCGAGAGAATTTTCATTCCGCTTGGAGAATTCGAATTTGACGGCGAAATCGAAAATTATTTTGTGGAAACGCTTTTCGCTTCGGAAATAATTTTTTCCGACGGCGAAGTTTGGCGCGACAAGGACGGGGTGTCGGTGCTGTGATTACAGTGCGAAATTTGCTTTTTCTAGCAATGCGAATTGTTCGTGCCCGAACTTGTCGCGTCTCTGTCCGCGCCGCTTTTTTCGAGAATTGTTTTCATCGTCTTCCAGCCGAGTTCCGCGCATTTTACGCGAGCCGGCATTCTCGCAATGTCCTGCAATGCGGCGGCTTCGTCGAGCGATTCGAGTTCCTCTTGCGACACTTCGCCTGTGATCATTTTCATGAACGTGCCGCAAAGTTTTTTCGCCTCGTCTTCGGTTTTTCCGAGCACGAGGTCGATCATCATGTCGCACGAAGCCTGGCTTATCGCGCAGCCGCTTCCTGTAAAGCTCGCGTCGGAAATTTTTCCGTCCGAAATTTTCAGGTTGAGCGTGATGTTGTCGCCGCAACTTGGATTGATTCCGTCGTGAGAATGCGTAGCGCCTTCGAGCGGCTTTTTGTGAAGCGGGTTGATGTTGTGCTCGTTCAATATTTCTCGATAAAGTTCTTTAGTTTCCATAGCCCATCCATTTTCGAATGTTTTTTATTTTCTCGCAGAAAAATTCCACTTCGCGCTCGTCGTTGTAAAAATAAAGGCTTGCCCGCGCCGTGGACTGAACGCCCAAAAATTCGCCCAAAGGCTGGGCGCAGTGATGCCCCGCGCGGATTGCGATTTTTTCGGTGTCCAATATTGTCGCGATGTCATGCGGATGAACTCCGTCAATCGTGAACGTCACGATTCCGCATCGCTTCGAGCCGTCCTTGTTTCCGATGATGTTGACGTGCGGAATTTCAAGCATCTTTTGCGTGAGAAGTTTTCCGAGCGCGGCATCGTGTTCGGCGATTTTTTCAAGCCCGATTTTTTCGATGTACTTTGCCGCAGCCGCCATTCCCACCGCGCTCGCCGCGTTCACCGTGCCCGCTTCGAATTTTGCTGGAACTTCTGCCCAAGTTGCGCCAGTTCTCGTGACATATTCGATCATTTCGCCGCCGCGCAAAAAGGGCGGCATGGCTTCGAGAAGTTCGCGCCTCGCATAAAGCGCGCCGCAGCCGGTCGGCCCGCAAAATTTGTGTCCTGAAATTGCGAAAAAATCCGCGCCCATTTTCTGCACGTCGATTTTTTTGTGCGGCGCGGACTGCGCTCCGTCCACCACGACGACGGCTCCGAATTTATGCGCGCGCTCTGCAATTTCTTTTATGGGATTTTCCGTGCCCAAGACATTGCTCACTTGCGAGATGGCGACGATTTTTGTTTTTTCGCCGATTTTCGTATCGTATTCGCTTTGCGGAATTTCTCCCGAATCCTTTTCGCATTCAAGCCAAACCAATTTCGCTCCGGTTTTTTGAGCCGCCATTTGCCAAGGAAGAATGTTCGAATGGTGCTCCATTATCGAAAGCGCGATTTCGTCGCCTTCGCGCAAATTTTCGAGCGCGTAGGAATATGCCACGAGATTCAATGCTTCGGTTGCGTTGCGCATGAAAATTATTTCCGCACTCTGCGCCGCGCCGAGAAAACACGCGATTGTCGCCCGCGCGTCCTCGTATGCCGCAGTCGCGCGAACGCTCAAATCGTAAAGGCCGCGCATCGGATTCGCGTTGTTAATTTTGTAGAATTCGTCCATCGCGTCGAGCACGCATTGCGGGCGTTGTGTCGTCGCCGCGTTGTCGAAGTAGACGATGCCGCGATTTTTTTCCGCCGAGAAAATCGGAAAGTCCTTTTTGTATTCGTTCTGCTCGCTCACGGATTTTCCTCCGCGTTTTTTTCCTGAAAAAATTTTGTCAAGAAATTTTTCGATTTTTTCCACGCAAGATTCGTTCGGAATCAACGCCGCCGTGCGCATGACTTTTGCCCGCGCCATCAATTCTTCTGCGGCGGCTTTTTTTATTCCGCGCGAATTAAGGTAGAAAAATATTTCGTCCGAAACGCTTCCGATTGTCGCGCCGTGGTCGCCCGAAACATCTTCTTCGCCGCACAAAATCAGCGGAATTGATTTGTTCACGACATTTTCGGAAAGCAAAAGCACTTCTTCCAGTTCGCTTCCGCTCGATGCCGAAGAGCCGCGCTTGAAGTCGATCGTGCCGCGGAAAGTTTTTTTCGCGCCGCCCGCCAATGAGCCGAACGAATTCATAAGGCTTCGAGATTTCTTTCCGCGCTGGTTCGCGACGAAATTGATGTCGAGTTCTTGACCGTCCGCGCAATAGTACGAAATGTCGCTTTTCAAATGCGAGTTTTCGCCGTCCAAATCCGAAATCATCTCGACGAAATTTTTCGCGCCGCCGAGTTCGATTTGCGTGAAGCGGAATTCCGCGCCGTCGGAAATTTCTGCGAAAGTTTGGTCGTGCCGCGTGAAATTTTTTCCGAGCATTTGAAGTTTCACGAGATGGACGCGCGAGCCTTTTTCCAAAATGACGCGCGTTTTTATTCTGAAAAATCCCGCCGCGCTTTCGTCCGCGTCCTGCGAAGTGTAGTCCATTATGATTGTCTTTTCTTCGCCTTCGCGCGCGTGGATTTCGTTTTCAAAAAAAACGTTTTCGCCCGGGCGCACGGAAAAATGCAGAACGCCGTCTTTCGCTTCGCCCTCGATTTTTTTGAGCTGCTCCGGAACGGAAATTTCCGCCGCGTTCATCTTGAGCCAATTCCAAGTGGGGGCAGGAAGTTTGTTTACGATTTTTTCTGTCATAGGCTTCCCTTCATTTCAAGGCGAATCAGGTTGTTCATTTCCACGGCGTATTCCAGCGGAAGTTCTTTGCTCACGGGATTTGCGAAGCCCGAAACGATCATCGCTCGCGCTTCGTCCTCCGCGATTCCTCGGCTCATCAAATAGAAAATCGCGTCGGAACTGATTCGCCCGATTTTGGCTTCGTGCCCGATGTCGGCTTTGTCCGTGAGGACTGTCATCGCGGGAATCGTGTCGCTGCGCGATTCGCTGTCAAGCATCAGGCTTTGGCACGAGACGCTCGCCTTGCTGCCCTTGGCGTTTTTCGAAATGTAGACCGCGCTTCGGTAAGTGGAAATGCCGCCGCCTTTCGAGATTGATTTCGTGTTTATGACGCTCGAAGTGTTTTCCGCAAGGTGAATCATTTTCGCGCCCGTGTCAAGATTTTGTCCCGAGCCTGCGAAAGTCACTCCCGTGAATTCAGCGCGGGAATTTTTCCCGACCAAATCGCTTTCGGGATAAAGGTATGAAACATTGCTTCCGAAACTTCCCGAAATCCATTCGATGCTCGCGTATTCTTCAACACGCGCGCGCTTTGTGTTGAGATTGTACATGTTTTTCGACCAGTTTTCAATCGTGGAATATCGCAAGTGCGCGCCGCGCTTTACGAAAAGTTCGACGCAGCCCGCGTGCAAATTAGCGACGTTGTATTTCGGAGCCGAGCATCCTTCGATAAAATGTAGGCTCGCGCCTTCGTCCACGATGATGAGCGTGTGCTCGAACTGCCCCGCGCCCTTCGCGTTCAGCCGGAAATACGATTGCAGCGGAAAAGAAAGTTGCACGCCTTTCGGAACGTAGACGAAACTTCCGCCGCTCCACGCCGCTCCGTGCAACGCCGCGAATTTATGGTCGGAAGGCTTTACGAGCGTCATAAAATATTCGCGCACCATTCCGCCCCATTCTTCGCTTTTCAACGCCGATTCGAAATCCGTGTAAATCACGCCTTCTTTCAAAACTTCGTTTTTGACATTGTGGTAAACCAATTCGGAATCGTATTGCGCGCCCACTCCGGCAAGGCTTTCGCGCTCCGCCTTCGGAATGCCGAGCTTTTCGAACGTGTCCTTGATGTCGTCCGGAACGTCCTTCCATTCGCCGCTCATTTTTGTCTTTGGACGAACGTAGGACGAAATGTTCGCCATGTCAAGCCCTGAAATGTCCGGTCCCCAATTCGGCACGCGCAACTTGTTGTATGTCTCGAGCGACTTGAGGCGGAATTCGCGCATCCATTCGGGATCGCCTTTTTCCTCTGAAATTTTCCGCACGATTTCTTCGGAAAGTCCGCTTTCGATTCGGAAAAATTTTTCGTCGGTTTCCTCGTAGCGGAAGTCGTACATCGAGCGGTCTATGTCGTTTATTTCACGTTCCATTCGCAAATCTCCGCAATCTTTCTTTTCTGCAACGTTCCAAAATCGGAAGAAAATCCTCGCGCAAAAAAAGTGCCTTCATCTGATATTTCATAAAAACTTTAGGCGTGAATTTGATTTTCGTCCCGCGCATGATTTGGCAAAGAAAAACGCCCTCCGCCTTCGACAAATCCGCCAAGTCGATTTCGTCTTTTTGAGAAAAATATTTTTCCAAAATCGCCTTCATTTCTTCCATAATTTCAAGTTCGCTTTTTGCTAATTTATTGAAGCGAATCCGTTCCTTGCGATTTCATCGACAAGTTCCGCGCCGCCAGTCCGCACGATTTTTCCCTTCGCGAGAATGTGCGTGTAGTCCACTTTGAGGCTTTCGAGAATTTTCGCCGAATGCGTTATTATCAAAAGCGCGCCATTGTTCGCCTTTTTGTATTCTTCGATTCCGCGCGAGACAGTGCGCACGGCGTCCACGTCCAGTCCTGAATCCGTCTCGTCCAAAATCGCGAGCCGAGGCTTGAGCATGAGAAGCTGGAGAATCTCGCTTTTTTTGCGTTCGCCGCCCGAAAATCCCACGTTCAAATCGCGCGCGGCGTAAGACGAATCCATCGCCAAAAATTCCATCTGCGCCTTGAGTTCCTTTTGGAATTGGAAAAGCTTGACGCGCTCGCCGGTTTTCTGCGCGATCGCGCTTCGGATGAAATTCTCGAGCGAGATTCCCGGAACTTCGAGCGGATTTTGGAACGACATGAAAATGCCTTTTTTCGCGCGCGCCGCCGCGTCGTCGCCCGTTATGTCCTCGCCGTCGAAAAATATTTTTCCGCCCGAAAGAGTGTAGAGCGGATTTCCCATTATCGCGTTTCCGAGCGTGGATTTTCCCGCGCCGTTCGGCCCCATTATGACATGAGTTTCGCCCGCGCCCACGCTGAGGCTCAAGCCTTCGAGGACTTGCTTTTCATCTATTTTTACGCCGATGTTGTTTACTTCGAGTAACGCCATACTTTTAGTATAATGAAAATCCGCAATAAAGGCAAGGGCGCAGCGAGATTTTGCGGAGCCTGACTTTTTTTCGCCTGTCCAGTATATTTTGACAGACAGCCGCGTCCATTTAAGGTTTTCGCCCTGTAACAAACCCTGCGGCGTTTTTCCCTTATGTCCTTGACACTTCGCGGCATTTCATGCTAGTATATTTTTATGATGCATATATCCCCACAACTTGAATACAAAGAACTGCTCGCTAGAAAAAGTATGGGGGGGGGTGTAACAGCCTAGGTTTTTTCGGAAAAGCACAGTTCGCATATAAAAAGACGCGCAATGAGGACAAAATGTCTAATTGCGCGTCTTTTTTATTTCGCTTTGCTTCTCACATTGTGTCGCTTGGCGCATTTTCAAGCAAAATTTATTCTCACATTACTCCACTTGGCGTGTTTTCAGGCAAAATTTGTTCTCATGTAGTCTCGTTTGGGTTGTTTTCGACCAAATTCATTCTCATATTGTTTCGCATGGCGTGTTTCTGGGCAGAATTTGTGCTCGCATGCTCCGCATGGAGCGTTTCCATGCAAAATTTCTTCTCACATTGCGTCGCGGGGCGCGTTTTGTCGCAGGGCTTCGCCCTGCTTCCGAGTTTTCGTTTGCTCGCGAGGCTCGCATTTTTGTCGCTTCGCGGCAAAAAGCACGAAAACTCGCTCAAATTTAGCAAAAAACATAAATCAGGAGGGTTTTATGGCAAAAGTTGCAAAGGTAAACGCAAGGGTTTTCGTGACGGAGCTTGACGCGCTCTCGGACGCGCTGGAGCGCGAGTATGCGGCGGCTTGCGCGGGCGGCGAGACGGCGGTGGCGAAGGACGCTGTGCTTAAGGCGCAGTTCGGGCAGCTTAAGGACTTGAGCGCGCGGAACACCACGGCAATCAAGCAGTCGCCTGTGACGTCCACTCTGGACGAGGCGGATTCGGCGCGGGATTCCGTGACGCGCGACCTCTTCACGCTCGCTGGCGGCTACACGGCAAGCCCTTTCGCGGAGGTAAAGGCCGCGGCTCAGGTTGTGTGCGCGGTGCTCGAAAAATACGGGCGCGGCATGACTGGCAAGGGCTACGCGGAGCAGACCGCGCTCACCGAGTCGCTTCTGGAGGATTTGGCGGCATCTTCGGTTTCGGAGGGCGTGAAGGCTCTTTCGGGAGTGGCGGAACTCTTGGCACAGTTGCGCTCGGCGCAGGACGGATTCGCCTCCGCGCACGACGGCTACATCAAGGCGAAGCTCGGAAAGGGCGAGTCGGCAACGTCGCTCAAAAAGCCGATTGTCTCGCTGATTAACGACGGCATCGTGCCGTACCTGAACATCGTGGCGGCGATGGACGGCTACGCGGACTTCGCGGACGCGGTGGCGGAGAACATCAAGAAGATGAACAACACCGTGGCGCGCCGCCTGGCGACGGAAAAGTGAGCAAATATTGTCATCGGCGGATATAAAACGCAAGGAGTCTTTTATGAAGAGAAAACGGATTGAAGTTGTGTTTATGGCGGCGCTTTTCGCGGCGGCGTTGGCGTTTGTGGCATGCAAGAATATTGAAGATGGCGGCGAAATCCAGCAGCCTCCTGCGCCCGAGCAGGGTGCGAGTGGCGGAAGCCAAGGCGAAGGACAGCCCAGCGGCGGCGATAACACAGGCAATGAAGGCGAGAATCCCGATGAAGGCGGAGATGAAGGTGATGAACAAAATCCTCCGCAACCATCTGGTAAAACTGTTGTTGAGCTGATGAAAGAAATCATCGGAGAAAACAAGTACGACGCGATTTCGGAGGAAGTGGCGGCCGGAAACATGACATTGACGGAAGAAAAGATAAAAGCGGTGGGCGACATTTTCCCCGCCCTTGAAAAGGACGCGGAAAGCGGCAAGGAAGCAAAAGACGTGGAGAACGCTGAAATAATTCGGCAAAACAAGGAAGCATTCGTCGCGCAGGCGCGGGGCGAAATGGAAGACGTGTTCAAGACTATATATCCTGAAGGGTATGAAGAGTATCCTTTTCTCTTTGACGAAGATGACTTTGAAAGGAAATATGTCGTCACATACAAAAAGAATTTTACATTCGAAGGCGAGTTCAACCTCGACGAAATTGACATAATAAAAGCGGATGGCGCGCAAGGAGATTTCTCAAATGCAACATTAACGGGTAATAATATAACTATTGATAATCTTAATAGTATAAGAGGTGAGTATTTACCAACAATATCATCTACAAATATATCATCAAGTTCATCTCCAAAAGCTATCTATAATTTATATAAAGCATATTCAAGTAATTTAAATAAACTTACTTGAAAGGGTGATTTATATAAGAAAACAATAGTATGGTAAAGAAATAAGTGGTAATAACAGTGATTACACTTTATTCACAGATGATAATAAAGCTAAATTATCAACAAATACTTCAATCACATCACTTTCCGCTGATGCATTGGCTCAAATGACAAATCAATTAACTATTTATGATATTCGTAATATGATAATATCTGGTAATGCAAAAACAAATACAGTAAATTGGCAACTTACAAATATAATATTTGAAGGTGATATGAGTAATCTTAAAAATGATTTTACAAATCCAGATAATGAGTCAGCTTTACGTTTGTATGGTATTGTATATTTTAAGAATAAACCTTATAATAATAGCAGACAAGATGGACAAAGTGTTGTAGGAATGTTAAAATTAGATAAATTAGAAGGGGTATCTAGTAACAATTTTAAAGTTGGTTTTGGTTCTACTTCTTATAGTGTTTTGGATGTTAGTGGGATTGACGCAAGTGTTTTAAGTAACTATAATCCAACTAATAAAGAAATAATTTCAAGAGGAGAAAGCACTCATGCGATTTATTTCAGTAATCTTAAAAATAAGACAGAAGATATCAATAAACTTTGTTATAAGTTTGTATCTAAAAGTTCACCAGGCATCGTAAATGTTTACTTAGGAGATAATAGAGATAAGGGAAATCATTATGATCGTTATCCTGACGATACAGCAGCTTCAAGAATTCCTAGAACATTAAAAGAATTTGAATATTTTGGAAATTATGACAAATTTGAAAAGTCTGCATACTCATCTTATTCATCTACCGATTTGGAAGAGTTACCACAAAAAGAGAAAAAACAGCTTGAAGGTGATAAGGACACAAAACAGATTGCTCAAAACAACAGAAAGTGCTTTTCCTGCGTAGCGAAAAGTTTTGTTTAGCACAAGCGCATTGCAAAGCATTCCTTGTCAGAAAATCCGCGCGGCATTCTTGCGCGGATTGTTTTTGTGTGAAAAATCATGCTTGACATTTCCTCATTCGTCATGTTAAAATGATATTGTTACTTAAAAATTAATTCGTAAAAAACATTTGTTTTTTGCGAATTAATTTCGTCCGTGTTGGCAACTTGTTGTGGCGCGGGCAATGCAATAAGCGCGTTTCGTTTAGGAGGAAAAATGGCTTTTTCAACTGCAAAGAATGTTGTAGAAGGCAAGATTTCAAAAATGACAGGGCTTTCTATTCCTGAAATCAAAATGTATTCTCCCGAAAGATTGCGCGAGTATCT
Organism: Treponema sp.; assembly: GCA_014804005.1. Taxonomy (GTDB): domain Bacteria; phylum Spirochaetota; class Spirochaetia; order Treponematales; family Treponemataceae; genus Treponema_D. The sequence goes on from JAAVAP010000013.1 coordinate 218,443, forward strand.
TGAGCGTCGTGCTGAAAAAAAATTCTCGTTTGTGTCAGAATTCCCAAGCATTGGCAGGGGCAATGTTCTTCGCGATAACATTGCATCGACAGAACGCATCAACAAAGAAATTGACAAAATCCTCGGAGTTCGATGTGGTTGAGGCCGATGTCTATCGATTCTACAACGACTATGTAAAAACGAGTTACAGCGAGATTGAGGCAAAAGGAAACGCGCTTCCCGTTGAGTTGCTTTTTGAAATCAATTCTGCTTTTGACCATCTTAAACGATTTCACCTCGGCGAAGAGGACGAATTGTTGTCCTGCGAAAAAGCCTATTCGCATTTAAAGCGAGGGCTTTTGGATGTGTTCAAACTGAAACTAAAATATTTCAACAATGACTGCTCCAAGTTGCTGGGGAAAAAGGCCGACTTGCGCATAATTGACAGCGGCACTTTTCTTCCCCGTCTTTTGGAAGATAAGAAGCGCATTGTCGTCAAGGCAACCGAAGCGAGGTTGCATGAAGGAAAAAAAGAACTTGAAGCGGCATTTGACGCATGGTATGAGGTTTCAAGATTGATAAATCAGTTTGAGGAAGAATACCTAGATTCTGCGAAAGTGGACTGGGCGTGCAAGCAGTCGTTTTTCCGTTTTTCTGCGAACTTTTTGCTTGGCGTTCTGACGGGCATCGTGAGCAGCGTCATTGTCGCATTGTTTTTGCATTAAAAGATTTATAAAAAATCCAAATTTTTTTATCCAAATAGTTGATGCCCATGTGCGCGAGCACAGAGTGAAATAATTTCCACTTACGCAACAAGTGCCAAAAAACTCAAATTTTTTTTAAAGTGCTTGATTCGCCCTGCGCGCAAGCGCAGATTTAAATAATTTCCTACCAGAAACAACTATTTGGATAAAAAATCCAAATTTTTTATCCAAATAGTTGACAAACTTTCGCCTTTTCTGCTAAAATATTTTCTACGATTGTATAAAAAATAGCGAGGTTTAATTATGTACGTTCTTTTCGAATATAAGGGCAGGCAGTACAAGGCCGAAAAAGGCGCGCTTCTCCAGTTCGATAAATTGGAAGAAGAAAAGGGCGCGAAAATCGCCATCGACAAGGTTCTGCTCGTGAGCGACGGCGAAAAAATCAGCGTGGGAACGCCTTATGTCAGCGGCGCGAAAGTCAATGTCACTGTGGAAGATTCTTTCCGCGACAAAAAAGTTCTTGTTTTCAAATACAAGAGCAAGAAGGACTATCACCGCCTTCACGGACATCGCCAGCACTATACGAACGTCCGCGTTGACGAAATCATCACCGCGTAAATGACGAAAATCCTTCTCGTAAAAAAAGAAGGCGAATTGCGTTGCTCGGCGAGCGGACACGCGGGCTTTGCGGAAAAAGGCTCGGACATCGCTTGCGCGGCGGTCACGATTCTGTTGCGCACCGCGATGCAGGTTCTTTGCGGCGACGCTCAAATTGAGTTCGAAAGTTCTGTTCCCGCGCGTTCGGAGCCGGATTCAAAAGATGCTCCCCGCGGCGAACTTGCGTTTTCGGCGCGTGTGAAAGACGGCTTGGCTTTGGACGAAAAATCCTCTGCCAAAATAAAAATCGAATCTTTGGCGGAATACCTTTCGCTTGGCTTTGAAAGCCTTCGCAAGGAATTTCCGCAGAATATAAAATATTGGGAGAAATAAAATGGGAAGAAGCAAAGGCGGAAGCGGCGCGAAAAACGGCCGCGACTCGAATCCGAAGAATTTGGGAATCAAGAAATTCGGCGGTGAATTTGTGACTGCCGGCTCAATCATCGTAAAGCAGCGCGGCACGAAATTTCATCCGGGAAAAAACACAAAACGCGCCGGCGACGACAGCATTTTCGCTGTGGCGGACGGAAACGTGCTTTTTCACGAGCGCAAGAACAGAAAGTATATTTCTGTCGTGGAAGCGTAGTCTCGTTTTTCAAAGTTTTGATGCCCGGTAAATTCTGCCGGGCGTTTTTTTTGAAGCGGATATGATTCAGTTTGCGGACGAAGCGTTGATCGAAGTTTCCTCGGGCAAAGGCGGAAACGGCTGCATTTCGTTCAGGCGCGAAAAATACATTCCTCTCGGCGGGCCTTCCGGCGGCGACGGCGGCAAGGGCGGCGATGTCGTGTTCGCTGTGAAGCGGAACATGCGCACCCTTTTCAAATTGCGCCGCAATCCCATTTCACGCGCGAAAAACGGCTCGGACGGAATGAGCTGGAACAAGCACGGCAAGAACGGCGAGGATTTGGTCGTTTTTGTGCCGCCCGGGACGAAAATCCGCGACGCGGAGACCGAAGAGCTTATTTTTGAATTCACTACGCAGGCGGAAGACGAACGCTTCGTTTTTTTGAAGGGTGGAAACGGCGGCTGGGGCAACATGCATTTCAAGACCCCGACGAATCAAGCGCCTAGAATCGCGAATCGCGGTGCGCCTGGCGAAACGCGAAGGCTTCGCGTCGAACTGAGCATCATGGCGGATGTCGGCTTGGTCGGTTTTCCGAACGCCGGAAAATCTTCGCTTTTGACTGCGTTCACGAACGCGCGCCCGAAAATCGCGCCGTATCCTTTTACGACGAAAATCCCGAATCTCGGAGTGCTGCGCGTGGACGACGAGCGCGACATAATAATCGCCGACATTCCGGGCATCATCGAGGGCGCGAGCGAAGGCGTGGGGCTTGGCACGAAATTCCTCAAACACATTTCGCGCACACAGTGCCTTCTTTTTATGATTGACGCTTCGGACGAAAATTCCATCAATGCATACGATACGCTCGTAAACGAAGTTTCCGCGTATTCCGAGGAACTTGCGAAAAAGCCGCGTCTCGTCCTTTGCAACAAAATCGATGTGGAAGGCGCAAAGGCTCGCGCCGATGAAATCGCGAAAAAGCTTCGCGCGGCAGACAGCGAAATCCAAGTGATTCCTGTTTCCGTGCAGGAAAATTATGGAATGAAAAGCGCGAAAGACGCGATCATTGCCCTCGCGGACAGGGGAGAAACTCCTTCCGCGAAAAAGGCGAGCACGTTTTTGGCGGAGCGCGAGTCAATTGACGATGATGCGGATGTTCAATATCCGGGGAGCGAAAATTGAGAATAGCGATTTATGGCGGAAGTTTCAATCCGATTCACGTTGGGCATTTGTCTTTGGCGGATGACGTCGCTACGACTTTGAACTACGACAAAATCCTTTTCGTGCCGACTTTTATCCCGCCGCACAAGCAGCTTTCGGCTTCCGTTTCTCCTATGAGCCGCATGGCGATGCTGGAGTCCGCGATCGCGGGCAACGACAAATTCGAAATCGAGCCATGTGAATTTCAGCGCGGAGGAATTTCGTATACGATCGACACCGTGAAATTCCTGATGAAAAAATACAAGGGAAAACTGGAAGGAAAATTCGGCTTGATTTTGGGACAGGAAATCGCGGCGGAATTCGAAAAATGGAAAGATCCGGACGGCGTGGCGGAACTCTGCGACATAATCATCGCCAAGCGCAGGATTCTCGGAGAACGCCGCTCGATCGATTTCAACATGCCTCGCGGAGAATATGTCGGTGGAGTGAACGCCCGAGGAAATTTTATGGATGTCGGCGATTCGTTCAAATGGCCGCACGTTTTGTTTGACAATTTCATAGTTCCGGTTTCTTCAAGCGAAGTGCGCGCGCGAATCGCTTCGGGAAAAGGCTGGAGGTATTTGGTGCCTCTCGCCGTCTACGAATACATCGTCTCGAACAGGCTTTATGGATACAAGCAAGAAAAGCGATTTGACTGAAATCACAGAAAGTGTCAGGAAGTACGCTTTGGCCGCCGTTAGCGAAAGCCGCTACAGGCACAGCATCCGTGTCGCAGAGACTTGCGCGAAAATTTGCCGACGCCATGGCATTGACGAGAGCCTCGGCTATTTTTGCGGGATCGCGCACGACATTTGCAAGAATATGGAAGGCGACGTTCTTTTGAAAATCGCTTCGCGCGACGGATGCGAAATCGATGCGTTTGAAATGGAAAGACCCGCGCTTTTGCATGGACGCGCCGCCGCCGTTAAGTTGCGCGAAGATTGGGGCGTAACCGACGAAAGCGTGCTTGAGGCCGTTGCGAACCATACGTTCGGAAAAGCCGGAATGTGCGACTTGGCGAAAATCCTCTATGTGTCCGACAAGATCGAGCCTGGGCGCGAGCACATGACCGAAGAATACACGAAGCGGCTTTTGAAAATGGACATTGATTCGATGACGCGCGCCGTGGTCAAGGAAAGCATGGAATACCTCAAGGGCAGGGGAAAGGAAGCGAGCGCACAGACAAAGGCGTTTTACAAAAGCCTCAAGAAAAAAGGGAAGAGAAATGCGACTTAGACTTAGACGCGAACAAAAAGGAATGATTTTCCTCGCTTTGATAATCTTGATCGTCCTTTCGCTCATAGGGACGTTCTATTTTTATATGCGCGCAGATTCAATCCATGACAGGCTCAAGGTTGACCCGGTGGTGAAATCGCTCGTCATGGTGGAGGACGAAGGGCGGCTGCTTTTTTCCGGACTGTTCCTTTGCTATCCCGAATCGGGGCGTGGGGCTTTTGTCACGATTCCTGAAAACACGGGCGGCATCTACGCCTCGCTGAAAGACGAGGACGGCTCGCGCGGTCGCGTGGACAGGATCGATGAAGTTTATGCGGAAAATGGTCTCGCTTCGTTCAAGGCGGAAGTCGAAAAGCTCGTTGACCAAAAAATCAGTTTTGTGCTGGAAATTTCCCTTTCGAATATGGAACGGCTCGCGGACCTTTTGGGCGGGCTTTCCGTTTTCATTCCGTCTCCGATCGACGAGCGCGGCGAGAATGGCGAGGCGTGGCTTTTGCCGAGCGGCTCTGTGCGGCTTTTGGGCGACAAGACGCGCGTCTATATGACATATCGACTTCCCGACGAGAACGATTCATCCGTGCGCGAGCGTCGGCAGACGATGGTCGTCGCGCTGCTTTCCGCGCTCAAGGATAACAAGTCCGTGGTTCTTGACAGAAGGAATTTCGCGGAATTTTCCACTTGCCTTTCCACGAACCTGAATCGAAAGGATTTCGCGGAATTCTTCGACATAATCACCGCGATTGACTACGAGCGAATCACACAGCTTGAAGTTACGGGACTGAACCAGAATGTTGACGGAAAAATCCTTCTTTATCCGTTTCGGAACGGCGACTTCATAAAGGAAGTCGTGCGCCGCGCGGCGACTTCGATAATCTCGTCAACGGACAGGTCGAACGATCGTTCTTATGCCATCGAAATCCAGAACGGAACGCGCGTGCGCGGGCTTGCCCACAACACCCAGATTTTGCTGCAGGGCGCGGGCTTCGACGTGATCAACACGGCCAACGCTCCGCGCGACGATTACGAGCAGACGGAAATTTTGGATTTGGTCGGAAACCACGACGCGGCAAAAGCCATCGGCGATTTCATCCGCTGCACGAAAATCACAGAGATTTCCGTTTCGCAAGAAGAGAATGAAGTCGATGTTCCCAATTACGATTTCATACTGATTTTGGGAAACGACTTCGACGGCCGATGGGTGCACGGCAAGAATTGAATTATTTTTCAGGCGAATTGATTTCGAAAATTTTCTCCAACGCCAAGGGAAGCAATTTCAAAACTGAAAAAGTCGTCCGAATGCGAAAGAAGGGCATTACAAAACTGAAATTTGCCGCCCTGACGCGAAAGAAAGGCGTTTCAAAACCGAAATCGCTTCCCCAACGCCAAGGGAAGCCGTTGCAAAACTGAAAAAGTCGTCCGAATGCAAAAGGAAGGCGTTACAAAACTGGAATTTGCCGCCCTGACGCGAAAGAAAGGCGTTTCAAAACTGAATTTGCTGTCCCGCCTTCCAAAGCTTTTCCAAATCGTAGAAATCGCGCGCTTCTTTTGACATAAGGTGCACGACAATCGGTCCCAAGTCAATCAAATTCCAGTCGTCGCCCGAGGGCATCTTTTTGTTCGACTGGCGTGTCTCAAGCCCGTTTTCCTTTGCGAACTCATTCACCTGCCTGAAAATTCCCTGCCAATGCGCGCTTGAGTTCACCGTCGCAATCACAAAATAATCCGTCCAGCTGTTAAGTTCCGAAACGTCCAAGAGCACGGTGTCCGCGCCCTTTCCGTCCTGCACGAGTCGCGCGATTTTCCTCGCCAATTCTTCCGTGTTTTCCATAAATCCTCCCTAGTCCTCCGCGTCGATGTTGATTTCAAAATCCGAGAAACTTTCGACGCTTTCGTCGTCCTCGAAGTCTGTGAAAATGTCGCCCACCAAGTCCGCCTCGTCGGTAAAAATTTTCGGAGTGTCCATGCGTCCATATTAAGGAAAACTCGCGTTTTGGTCAAGTGCCGAAAATCCGCTTTCGTTTCATTGCGATGCCGATTTGCAATTTTCCGCGAGTCGGCAATCTTGAGCCAAAATCTTTTTCAAACCACTTGACAAAAAAAAGAAATCTACTTATAATTAAAAGAGTATGTCGGATGGAATTTCTGTTGCTGCGCCGGCCAAAATCAATTTGGGCTTGCGCGTCCTTGAAAAAAGGCGCGACGGTTTCCACGGCATCCAAAGCATTTTTCAGACTGTCGGTTTGTGCGACGGGCTTTTCGTAACGCCGCTTTCTGAAAAAAACGTCTGCCGCATAAGTTGCGCGCAGATGGCGCTTCCAAAGAAAAATACCTTGAGCGCGGCTTATGCGGCTTGCGCGGAAATTTTGGGCGAGGACATTCCCGGCGTGGAAGTGACGCTTGAAAAGCGCATTCCGTCTGGCGGCGGATTGGGAGGCGGCTCTTCGGACGCGGCTGCTTTGATTTTCGCGCTGAAAAAGTTCGGCGTGAAAATTTCAAAAGATGCGGCGTACAGAATTGCGGCGAAAGTCGGAAGCGACGTGTTTTTTTTCTTGGAATGCGAAGGGCGCGAAAATTTCGCGGCTTTGGTTCAGGGCAGGGGAGAAGTCGTAAATCCGATTTTGCCCCGCGATGATTTGCATTGGGTTTTGGTTTTTCCGGGAGTTTTTTCTTCGACGCCTCGAGCCTACGCTCGAATCGATGAAAAACGTGCCCGCGAAAAAAATGCGATAAAATTTGCGGCTTGTGATTTAGAAAAAAATTATAGGAGGCCTATCAAAGACTGGAATTTTACAAATGATTTTACTTCTGTAGTGGCCGAAGAATGTCAGGAAATAAGGCGGGCGTTGGACGACGTTAGGTCTACGGGTGCTTTGTTTTGTGATATGTCAGGCTCGGGCTCCACGGTTTTTGGCGTGTACGAAGATGCGTCGTGTCTTGAGGCGGCAAATCGGCGGTTGTCCGACAAATGGAAAGCAGTATCTTTGTAGGAAAAAGCTTATGCAAATTACGGAGTTGCGTATACGAAAGGTCATGGGCGAGGAAAAACTTCGCGCCTATGTAACAATCACATTCGATAACTGCTTTGTCGTGCATAATGTAAAAATTATCGAAGGAAAGGACGGGCTGTTTGTGGCGATGCCAAGCAAAAAAACTGCGAATGGCGAATACAAAGATGTCGCGCACCCGATCAATCCCGAATTCCGCGCTGAAATCCAAAGAAGAATTTTGGATGAATTCAACGCGGGGCATGTAATGGATTCCGCTCCTTCTTCTGCGGAATGAGCGTTTCCATTGCGGATCGATTTTCGGTCACATTAAAATTGTAATTCTTTGGGACATCGGCAAGTGGTAAGCCAACGGCTTTTGGTGCCGTCATTCCCCAGGTTCGAATCCTGGTGTCCCAGTTTTGCCGTTTTTTACCAAGACGGCGGATAAAGTAGTTTAAAGTTATTCTACGAATCTTTTTTAGAGGAGCCTAAAATGGAACAGCTTGTGATTAACGCGAAAGCCCGCACGACGACGGGAAAGGCGGAGGCGAAAAGGATGCGCAAACAGGGTATTTTGCCCGCTGTTTTGTACAATTCTGAAGGAAAATCGTTCATGGTTCAAGTGAACGAAGTCGAATTCAACAAAGTGTGGCGAAGCATCACTTCTTCCACGCTCGTCACGTTGAATTTGGACGGCACAAACCATGACGTGTTCATCAAAGACACTGAATACAATATCCGCAATGACAAGGTTTTGCACGCGGACTTCTACGAGCCGGCGGCGGACAAGGCTGTCGTGTTCAGGCTGCCCGTGCATTGCGTGGGAACTCCTGCGGGCGTTCTCAAAGGCGGCTTCCTTTTGAAGAGGCTTCCGCAAATTACGGTGAAGGCCGTCGCAAAAAAAATCCCCGCGCGTGTCGAGGCGGACATTTCCGCAATCAATATCGGCGAAAGTTTCTGCGTAAAAGACTTGAAATTGGGCGAGGGTGTTGCGATTATCGAAAGCCCCGACTCAAAACTTGCGAGCGTCGTTCCTTCAAGATAATCGCTGATATAAGTGCCGCGCGTTTTGCAAAATTTATTTTTGGAATGCGCGGCATAAATTTGTTTGATGAATTTCGACGTAGCGGCGTTTGAAAAATCCGTTTGCGATTCTTTAAAAAATCTTCTCATGCAATGCGCGCGAAGTCTTGACGATGTAAAATGCATCGGCGTGGCGGTTTCTGGTGGCGCGGATTCGATTTGTCTTTTGAGCGCGCTCGCAAGCGGCTTTGAAAATTCCTGCGACATTTCCAAAAAATTTGTCTGCATCACGGTGGATCATTCGATTCGACCGAATGACGAAGGAGCCGCCGACGCTGATTTCGTGAAAGATTTCTGCGAAAAAATCGGCGTTCGCTGCGTGGCAAAAAAAATTCCCGAGGGCGAAGTTTTCAAGGCGGCGGCGGCGCGCGCGCGCGGAATCGAGGAAGCGGCGCGTTTTTTGCGCTACGAGGCGTTCGAGGAAGCGGCGGCGCACTCTGGCGCGGAATTCGTCTGCCTTGCGCACAATAAAAACGACGCGCTTGAAACGCTTTTGATGCGATTTTTGCAAGGCTCGGCGGCGGCAGGAATTTCGCCTGTTCGGGGAAAATATTTGCGCCCGCTTTTGCAAACCGAGCGCGAAAAAATAGAAGAATATTTGCGCGAAAAAAAAATCGCATGGCGCACGGATTCTACAAACGCCTGCGAAAAATATCTGCGCAATAAAATCCGTTTGAAACTGATTCCGTTTTTAAAAGAAAATTTCGCGGGCTTTGAAAACGCGGTTTTGCGTGGCGGTGAAAAGCTTTCTTTGCAAAATGCCGCAATCGAAGATTTCGCTTTGAAATGCAAGGACGATTTTTTTCCTGCCGAAATTTCGAAAGTTCTTCAAAAAGAAATTTGTTTTTCCGCCGAAAAATTTTCAGGGCTTCCGCTCGCGATTCGACAGGAATTGATTTTCGAAGCGATGGCGCGTTTGGGCGCGGAAGGGCGCGTGCCTTACGGCTTTGTGCGGACCGTGAGCCTTTGGCCTGAAATTGATTTCAAGAAAATCTCGTTTTCGAAAATTTCTGCGCGGACAGAAGGCGAAAAACTTTTTTTTAAAATCTGCGAAAAACAGGCGACTGAATCGGGTTTTTTTGCTATAATAAATGAAGAAGGCGTTTTCGATTTTGACGGATTTTCGATTGAAGTTCGGAAAATGGAAAATCGCGCGGATTCCGCTTCGCGTGAAATTTTTGTGCGCGGGAAAAATTCCGCGCGCATGGAAATGACGCTTCCGTTCGTGGTGCGAAAGAGCGAGATTGGCGATGCGGTTTTGAATGCGGCGGGCTTGGAAAAATCCGTGGCGGACATTTTTTCGGATTGGAAAATTCCCGAGCGCGAGCGTTGGAAAATTCCCGTTTTGGAATGCGGATTTCCTGCGAAAATCTTTGCGGTTTTGGGCTGCGTTTTGGGATATGAAAATTGGATTGTGGCGCAAAATCAGGTTACCTCTAAAAACTTCAGTATTTAGAGGTAACCTTAATAGCGGCGTTTTAGGAGGCTTCGGGTGAAAGTTCGATTTTTTGTTCTTTTGGCGATTTTCGTTTTTTCGCTGAATTTGTTTTCCCAAGGAAATTCCGCAGGCGGAAAAAATTTCAGCGCGCAAGGCGCAAGCCGAAGGACTGCCTTGCGATACCTTAAGCTTGCGAAAAGTTCCGCGCTTTCTGCGGATTGGGAAAAATGCGCCGCCTTTGCGAAATCAGGAAATGAATATGACGATAGCGTCGCGGATTTGTGGTATTTGATTGCGTTGGGAAAATACAACTGCGGCGCGAGCAGGAAGGATGTCTTGCCTTTGCTTGAAAAATCGCTTTCCGGCGCGGAATGGGTGGACTACAACAAAAGCGGCGCGCGGATTTTTCTTGCCGACTTGCTTTGCGCAATGGGCAAGCCTTCCGCCGCGCTTGAGATTTTGGACGAAGCGCCTTTCATTTATTCTGCGGACGCGGAATGCGTTCGCGTGAAATCTTACTATACAATTGGAGATGCGGAAAATGTCGCGCGCGCGCGTGAAAAAGTGAACGTGAGCCGCCGCATTTATCCGAACGATCCGCGTTTTGCGCATTTGTTTTTTGCATACGAATACAAAATTATGTACGCGAAAAATCCTGCGGCGGCGGTTTTCGACTATATGCCGCTTTCGGGAGAGGCGCGGAAAATTGCCGACTATTTCATCGCGAAAGTTCCCGAATATGATTCAAACGACGTGGAACTTGAAATTTACGCCGCGATTTTCGCCGAGGGCGAGCAGAAGACGAGACTTTTGCAGGCGTTCGATGCGCGCGGATTTAAAAGTCCGCTTTTCGCGGCGGCGGCGGTGGAAGACGGAATAATTTCCGAAGATGCCGCCTTGGAATATTTTTTGGATTTCATGGAAAAAAGCGGCGCGGAGCAGGATTCGTTTCAAAATGTTTCGGTTTTCGAACTTGAGCGTTTCGCTTCGGTTTTGAAAAATCCCGAGACGAAAAAAAATCTCGCGACGTTTTTGAACGCATATACAGGAACGCTTTTTTGCGACACGAACAATTCTTTGGAAGCGAATCTCGCCGTGAGTTACAGCCGAGGTCGCCCGCAGAAAATCGAATTTGACGCGGACAACGACGGAGGCGCGGACTGGATTTGCGAATGCGATTTTGGCGTTCCGAGGACGGCGCGTTTTTTGGACAAAAAAATCAGCGTGCAATACGGAACTTATCCAAGCCCAGTGCGCGTGGTTTTTGAGGAAGTGCCCGGTGAGCAAGGCGCGACAATTTTCAATTTGGCGGACGAAACTGTGGACGCGCAGATATTCAGAATTCGCGCGGACGAGTTCATTTCGCGCGCGAATGTTTCGGATGAATTTTTCATTGTGGACGAAAAAACTTTGTGGAGCGGAGATCGGATTTTCGACGTGGATGCGCTCATCGCTTCGGTGAACAGCGTGGAGCGGCCGAGCAAGGAGCGCGACGGAGCTACGATTCGCTTTTCAATGTTGAACGGTGTTTACTATGCCGCGGATTATTTGCTGGGCGGAAAATTGTACGCGCACACGCAATTCGCTTCTCCTTTGGTGCGGAATGTTGACCGCGACGGCGACGGCATTTTCGAGACGACGGAAATCTACGCGACGCTTGAAAAAGGAATGGTGATTTCAAAAGAAGATTTGGACGCTGCGACGCAGAACATTTGGGGAAGCCCAGTTCCGAATCCTTCGGTTTTCTTGCGGATGATTCAGATTGACAGAAACGGCGACACGCGCGCGGATTTTTCCGAAGAATATTTTTCGAATGGCGGGCGCATTTCCACTTGGGATTTGGACTACGATGGCGAATGGGACAGCCGCCACACGATTTTTTCGAAAGGCGAAGGCGATTTCGACGAACGCAGCGAAATTTTTGTGATGAATTCAAGCGGCGAGCGAAAACTCGTCTCGCTGAATTTTTTTGGCGGCGAGCCTCGCGAAATTTTGTTCGACGGAAATTTAGTTCCTGTTACGAAAGGCGCGGAAAATTGTTTTTATTGGATAGACGAGACTGGAACGCGAAGCCAGGAGCGCAATGTGAAAGGTCGAATGAAGTTCGCGCAAATGGGCGTGGTGGAACAGTTCGAAGATGACGGATGCTACATTCAGGCGATTTTAATTGACAAAAATATTTTCGCGCGAATCATTCGGCTCGATTCTGAAAATTGAAATTAAATAAAAATAAAATTTTAAAATGATGAAATTGGTTTTGAAAAATTTGATTTTCCTCGCGCTTTTTCTCGCAACTTTTGCGGCATGTTCTTCCGCAAAAAAATTGCCCGAAGAGGGAACTGCGGAACTCGACTATACCGACAAGGACGTTCACGATGCCGAAGTCAAGCGCATTTACGAAATGCTCGAAAAAAATCCCGTGCAGGCATTGTGGCGCGCGAAAGTTTTGGGCGACGAAGATTTGAGCCGAGAATGCGCGGAATATGTGCGCGATGTCTGCGCGGCGCATGTCGAGCAGGACGACAGGCTTGAAGCGTACACGATGTACAATTCGCTTTTTGCGGCGGGCTACGGAGATTTGGCGCAAGGAATTATGGACGCGAAGAAAATGAGCGCGTTTTATTTTGAAAGCGTTCCGGGAATTTCCACCGCGCCGCAGCCGAGGCTTGCCCGCATTTCCGATTATATTCAGGGAACTGTCACGGTTTGGGTTGACTTGGGAATCAAGGTGAAGCGCGGAATGGGCTATGCCGACCGAGTGATTGGCTCGGGATTTTTCATCGATCCGCGCGGCTACATTGTCACGAATCATCATGTGATAGAAGAAATCGTCAGCCCGAAAAATCCGGGATACGGAAAAGTTTTCATAAAAATGGCGGAAGATTCCGACCAGCGAATTCCCGCTCGCGTCGTGGGCTACGACAAAGTTCACGACCTAGCGCTTTTGAAAACCGAGGCGGAAGTTCCGTACACGTTCAATTTGGGAAGTTCGAGCGAACTTCACGTGGGCGACAAAATCTACGCGATCGGCTCGCCTTTGGGTTTGGAACGCACTTTGACGAGCGGCGTTGTTTCCGCGACCGACCGAAAGCTTTTTTCCACTGGAAGCGTGATTCAAATTGACGCTGCGATCAATTCGGGAAATTCGGGCGGACCTTTCATCGACGAAGGCGGGCGCGTGCAGGGAATCGTTTTCGCGGGAATCTTGCAATACAGCGGACTGAACTTCGCGATTCCTGTCGAATATCTCAAGCAGGATTTGCCGATTTTGTTCCAAGGCGGAAAAAGGCGTTTTCCATGGATTGGCGCGTATGGCAAGACCGCGCGCGCTGGGCGTTCTTCATACGGGCTTGAAGTGCAATATTTTCTTCCGGGAAGTCCAATGGCTCGCGTCGGAATGCGCGCAGGCGATGTGATCGTTTCGCTCGACGGAAAAAAGATTTCCACGCTTGAAGAAATGCAGGACGTTTTGCGCGATCATGTTCCCGACAAAATCATCGGCTGCGAATATCTTCGCGACGGCGAGAAAAAAAATTGCCTGCTTTATCTTTCGGAACGTCCTGAAAATCCCGGCTACGCGATTTATCAGAGCGACACGATTCAGCGTTCGTTCGTTCCGCTTTTCGGAATGGAACTCACGCCTTCTTCCACCACGAACAGCCGCACGTTCACGATAACGAAAGTCATTCCGGGAAGCGCGGCCGACGAAAACGGATTTTCGGAAAACGATCCTGTCACAATCGGGCGAATTCAATTTAATGACGAGAATACAATGATGCTCGTGCCGCTTGTGACGAAAAATCGGCGCAAGGGATATTTGGACATGAGCGTGGCTCTTCAAACTTATTTGGACAGTCCGTATTATTTTTAGGATTTTAGGAGAAAATAATTAAAATTGACGACTAATTAAGCGTCGTCAATTTTAATGCCGAGTTTCTTTCAGAAACTCGCTTATTTGACTGCGATTCTTCGCTTCGCTACAGAATCGCTTTTTTAACAGCGAAAAAAGTTGAAACTTTTTCCGCTGTTAAAAATTTGGGAGAAGTTTATGGAAATGAAATACAAGCGCAATTTTTGCATCGTCGCGCACATTGACCACGGAAAATCCACGCTGGCAGACCGCCTCATCCAAAAGGCCAAAATCATCGACGACCGCCAGATGAAAAACAAAATCCTCGACAATATGGACATCGAGCGCGAGCGCGGAATCACGATAAAAAGCCAGGCTGTGACAATTCCTTACCGCGCGAATGACGGGCACGACTATGAGCTGAACTTTGTGGACACTCCAGGTCATGTCGATTTTTCGTATGAAGTGAGCCGCGCGATTGCATCGTGCGAAGGCGCGCTCCTTTTGATCGACGCTTCGCAAGGCGTGGAAAGCCAAACCGTGAGCAATATGTACATGGCGTTGGAGCACGACCTTGCGATTGTTCCCGTGATAAACAAGATTGACTTGCCGAGCGCGGACATCGAAGGCGTGAAGCGGCAGATCGACCATGACCTCGGACTTTTGCTGGAAGAGGTGCAGCTTGTTTCCGCGAAGACAGGGGAGGGTATTGATTCGCTTTTCGAGGCCATCGTGAAATTCTTCCCCCCGCCGCATGGCGATGCGGACGCTCCGCTTCAGGCTTTGATTTTCGATTGCCATTACGATGCGTATCGAGGAGTCGTCGTCCACATCCGCGTTATGCAAGGACGGATAAAGTCGGGCGACACGCTTCGGATGATGAGCAGCGGCGCGCAGTACAAAGTGGAAAATGTCGGCGTGTTCAAGGTAAAGTACGAGGACACCGGCGCGCTTGAAGCGGGCGACGTGGGCTACGTGATTGCCGGAATAAAAACCGTGAGCGATGTTCGCGTGGGCGACACAATCACTCTTTCCGAAAATCCTGCCGCTGAAGCACTGCCAGGTTTCAAGGAAGTGAAGCCCGTCGTGTTTTCGTCGATTTATCCGCTTGATTCCAACGACTACGAGGAACTCAAGGACGCGATGGAAAAGCTCAAACTCAACGACGCGAGTTTGGTTTATGAAAAGGATAATTCGCTTGCGCTTGGAAACGGCTTCCGCTCGGGATTTTTGGGCTTGCTTCACCTTGAAATCGTGGAGGAGCGGCTCGATCGCGATTTTGGCCAAGCCGTGATTTTTACGTCTCCGAGCGTGCGCTACAAAATCATGCTTTCGAACGGCGAGGAAATCTTCATCGACAATCCCACCGAATATCCCGAAGGCAGGATAAAAAGCGCGGAAGAGCCTTACATCAAGGCTTCGATAATCACGCCCGGCGAATACATTGGGCAGATTATGGCGTTGTGCAACGAAAAGCGCGGCGTTCAGACGAACATGCAGTATCTTGACGAAAAACGCGCGGAACTCACTTACGAAATGCCGCTTTCCGAAGTGCTTTTCGATTTTTACGATCGGCTAAAAAGTTACAGCCGCGGCTACGCTTCGTTCGACTACGATGTGATTGGCTACAAGCCCACCGATTTGGTTCGGCTGGACATCTTGATAAACGGAAAAGCCGTGGACGCGTTGAGCCAACTCGTTTTCAGGCAAGGCGCGGTGGTTCAGGCGCGGAAAGTCTGCCATCGTCTCAAAGGCGAAATCGCGCGCCAGCAATTCAAAGTGGCGATTCAAGGCGCGATCGGAAGCCAAATCATCGCGCGTGAAACCGTGAATCCCGTCCGCAAGGATGTGCTAGCAAAATGCTACGGCGGCGACATCACGCGAAAACGCAAGCTTTTGGAAAAACAGAAAGAAGGAAAAAAGCGGATGAAGATGATTGGCGACGTGGAACTTCCGCAGTCGGCGTTCTTGGCGGTGCTGAAAGCGGGCGAAGACGAAGAGTAGTTATTAGTTAATGATGAATAGTGAATTGTGAGGAGTGAATAGTTGGGGCGAACTTTTTGCGCCTTCGCAATTTTTTGCATTATGGAGACGCGAAAAATTTCGCGAGTTTCATAGGCTTGCCGACAAGTCAATTTCCTTTAGAAAAAAATCGATTTGCGCGCGCACTCTGTTCAAGAAATTTTTTTCGAGTTTCGGGGATTCGCCGTCCGGAAAATGCAGGTGCAAATATTCACGGCTTTCCAAAAGCCGCAAGATTTGCTCGCCGTAAGGAATGTCGTTGTCGCGGCTTTGCGCGTTTTCGCCATTTGAAAGAATGTCCGCCAAAGTTAAAAGCGCGCGCCTCTCATCTTGAAGAAAATCTAGCATATTTTTTTGAATCTTGATTTTTTGCGTTTCGGTTTCTTCGCTACAGAAATTCTTTCTTTCAAAGTATGGATTAAATTCTTTTTCGCAGAATGAGATTAAATTTCCGCGCGCGATTCCCAAGTCTAAGCCTTCTTCGCCGCAATCAAAAATATTTTTTGTTTCTGAAAAAAAATTCCTGAAGAGGGCGGCGTAGCCCGAAAGATTTTTCGTAGTAAAAACGCGCTTTCCGTTTTTTTCGGAAACCATTTCCGCGCCCTGTGAAAATGCCGCCACATAATTCTCGCAAGGCTCGGTTCGGACGCTTTGCAAGAGCCTTGCCTTGTGCGCCATCGTTCCGTTCGCGTGCGTCTTTCCGCACGAAAACGAAAAGTCCAGCCCGGAAACGAAAATCGGCACACCTTCATTTTTCCGCAAAAGTGTCGCGATGTAAGTCGCGCTCAATCCAACCGAGCCGAGCGGCGGAATCTTCCGAGGCAAGATTCCGCGCCGTTCAAGATTCGCGAGAAATCCGTTCTTGTCAAATTCGCTGAAAAAAAAGCACGGCGAAAATCCTGTGATGCGTGGAATCGTGTGGCGCGAAACAAGGTCGCAAAAAAGAATCGGCTTTTTTCGCAAAAATGTCGCCGCGCCCTTTGTTCCGATGTACGCCTTTTCGATTGCGATTTGCGCTTCGTTCGCCACGACTGCATCGATTTTTATTCCCGCCGAAAGCAGAGGCGCGAGAGCCGCGTCCACCGCGATGATGAAAATGCCTTCGATTTTTTCGCCAAGCGCTTTCAATTTTAAAATCGTTTTTTCAAGGCTTTCTCCCGCGCCCAAAACCAAAATCGGCATTTCGATTTTTTTCTCCAAGCGTTCAAAAAGAATTCCGCTTGAAGCGAGCGGCAGGTTTTTGAAAATGTTCTTGCAAAAAAGCCTTCCCAATTTTACGAGCGTGAGGCGGTTTTTCCAAAACTGCGCGATGGCGTTTTGCGAAAGCGCGAAAAATTGCGCGTAAAAATCCGCATGAAAAAAAACGCCGCCGCTGAAATCAAATCGAATCGCGCGCCGAAGAATTCCGGGAGGGGGAAGAGAAAGACCTGCGATTTTTTTTCTGTATGAAGATGAAAGTTCTTGCAAAAATGAATTTATTCCTCGCGCGTTTAAGGCATCGTTCGGAAAAAATTGCAGCGCGCCTTTTTGAAGCCCTTCAAGCCGTGAATTTTGTTCGAGCGAAAGTCGCCTCAATTTTTCTTCGGCTTCGACCGCTATTATGAAAACGCTTTTTCCTAATTCCTCGCCGCATTTTTTTGCGAGCGTTTCAATTCCGTAAAAAAGACACGGCGAGAAAATCATTATCAAAGTGCCCGGAAGAATCTCGGTTTTTTCGATTGCGGAAATTATGTTTTTTTCAGGATTGTATTTCGAATAAAGAAAACGATTTTTGTATTGGACAGTGTAGACCGCGCTTTCGTCGTTGCCAGCGGAAACGGCGGCCTTTGTCAAAATCGGATTTTCCGTGTGTGCGTCTTTTTGAAAATCGTTTTCTGGCACTGTTTAATTTCGCCCAGTGAAAACTGCCATAAATTCGCCTGAGTTGGACTTGATTTTCGGGCTAACGAGAATCGCCGAATTGACTATGGTCGCGTCCGCGTTCGTAATCTCATCGCCGATAAGCCTCGGCGCGTCTTCCGCCGAAGTTCCTCCCTGTTCGATTTCGGAACAGCGCAGGACTACGATGTTGTTCGACGAAGAAAGCACGAGCGGCGTTGAAAACTCGCCTTGCTTCAAGGCAAACGCGCTTTTCAGGAAATTCTCGTTCGTATCCGCTCCGTTGAATTCAGAAATTCCTTCAAAGGCGGAATGGCCGATGATCGACGTTTTGTTGTAGTTGAGCGCGAACGGAGCGAGAAAGCCTTTCGTCTTTTCGAATTTTCGGCAAGCCTCGTCGAAGTCCGACGTGGCTGCCGCCGCGATGAAGTCGTTCGCGATTGCCGTGTAGTAGTCTTCCACAATTCCTTTTTCATGCGAGAAAATGTAGTTGCTCACGGCGTTCAGTTCGTTCGCGTCTTCCGTGTCGCACGGAACGGCTTCTCCGTCTCGGCGGAAAATCGCCCAGCAGTTGTTAAGTTCGACTGCTTCGCTCGCATCTCCGATGGAATTCGAAAGCACTTTTTCAAGCGCGGCATCGTCCTTGAACTGCTCCGCGATTTGATGGCGGCGATTCTGCGTGATTTTTCCTGTCTCGTCATTTCCGAGAATTTTCGTGGAATAGCTCGTGATTGCGTCGTCGAACGTGATTTCGGAATTCGAAAGCCGCTTGAGGACATCTTTCGCTTTCGCCTCGTCGTCGAGCGTGATGACAGTCAAATCCAATTTTTCGAATTTCGCCTTGTTCGCCTCGGCGTATTCGCGAATCTTTTCTTCGGGATAAGTGCGCATGTCGAACGTGACATAATCGAAGCCATGGAGACTCGCGCCGAGTTCGCGGAGAAATTCTATTTCGGCCGAAGAATTTTTTAGGCCGTAGAATTTCGTCTTGCCCAACGTGGCGAACGTTCCGAACAAGTCTTCGTAGCTGTTCTGCGCCTCAAGGTCGTTTTCGGTGCGCATTTGATTTTCGCGCTTTACGTTTTCGGGAGTGGCGTTGTAAATTGCCTGCGAATAATTTCCGGCCTCGTTGTAGTAGCGTTCGATGAGCGCGCGGTCGAGCAATTTTTCGCCCACGATGTAGCCGGAGCTCGCCGTCATGTCGCGCAACGCCATTTGTCCCGCCACTTGGTTGAACGCCTGCGTGAACGCGATGGAATAATTGAACGGGGCGTAATTTTCGCTGAAATCGTAGCCCTGCTGCTGCATTCTCTGCACGGCTTGGTTCGCAAGCTGGTAGAATTCCGTGCCTTCCTCGAATTTGATTGGAACGCCGTCATAGCTGCCGTATTCTGGCAGATTGTTCGCATCCGACTGACCCGCGAGAGCTGGAACAAGAACAAACACGAACGCCGCAAACAACAATATGATGATTCCGCCGATGCTGTAAACGCCTTTTTTCATTTTAAACGCACCTTAAAAAAAATATTCATTAGAAATTAAAATCGCCGCGTGATTCTCGGCGACAAAATCATTATATCCAATTTTGAAATGTTAGTCAATATGAAAATTGAAATTAGGGAATCCATGGCGAAAACTGCGCTATGCAAGAACGTAAGCGGCGTGAAATCGCGCCGCTTGAATCCCATCTATTTTCTATACCAGTTCCAGTTAGAATAGATATATAAATTGTCGCCATTCGGATCTGCGGGATCAACTACATCTGTTTCATCATCTTTGTTCACACGACGCCATTCTCCAGTAACCTGAGCGTTCAAATTCTTGCATCCTACGAATGCATCCCATTCTATGGTTTTTACACTGTCAGGTATTTTCACGTCCGTGAGGTTAGGCTGATAAAAAAATGCGCTAGCGTCTATTTTTGTTACGGTATTGGGGATTTCGATTTTTTCCAATACTCCTGGAACTTTGCTGTTGTATGCAGCGAATGTGCCACCTGGAATTTCTGTTACGCCAGGCTCTATTACTACGGATTTTAGATTGCTGTCATAAAATGCAAATTCATCAAAAAATTTTACGCTTCCAGGAATGGTGACGCTTTCGCCGTAATACCCAGCAAAAGCGAAATCACCTATATATTCCAACTTGCTCGGAAGTTTTCCTGCAAACCTGCATCCTCTCATGGCATTTTTTTTAATAACCTTAACGCTGTCGGGAAGTTCGATGCCGCTGTCAAAATACGCACCATAAAAAGCATATTCTTCTATGGTTTCTACTCCGTCAGGAATTCTTATGCTTTTATATATATAAGGATCGGAGCCATTGTTATCAAAGAATTCTTTTGGAATGCGCGTCGCACCATCACGCAATATTATGTCTATGTTGCGACAGTCGTAATAATCATCGAGATTGGGTATTTCTAATTCTGGAACTTCATCACCACCAGTACTGTGGCTATACTTGCGAAATATTCTCAAAAACTCTACGCCAGTGTTAAGTACAGACGCTGGAAGCGATATGGTTCTGAGATTCGTTGTTATTGAAAAAGCATTATCTTCAACAGTCGCATTGTCTGGAATTATTATTTCGGAAAGCGGCGAGTAGTAAAACGCCTTTTTTCTTATAATTTCTACGCTGTCAGGAATTGTTACTTTGGAAAGATTTTTGCAATAAGAAAACGCACCATCCTTTATTTCTGTCACTCCGTCGGGAATGACGACTTCTGTCAAGCCGCAGTCAGCAAAAACACATTCTCCAATAATTTTCAAGTCGGAGGGAAATTTTATATCAGTGAGATTTTCACAATACGCGAACATGTAAGTCTTTATTTCATTCCAATTGTCAGGCAAAACCACTGTTTTAAGTTTTTTGCAATACCAAAATGCAAAGTCGCCTATATTTTCCACATCAACGCTGTCGGGAATTACAACGTTTTCAAAATTACAGTTATAAAAGGCACTTTCTCCGATGAATTTTAGGGTATTAGGTAAATGCAAACTTTTGAGACCACCACCGAATGCGTTGTGTTCTATACGTTCAACGCTGTTCATCGATACGGTTGCAAGGTTTGTGCAACCTGAAAACGCATAAGGATCTATTCTTTCTACTCCGTTCATTATTACGGATTCAAGGCTCGTGCATCCTGAAAATGCATACATGCCGATACTTTTTACGCTGTCTGGCAGTTCAATGCTTTTGAGTGACGCACATTCCTCGAATGTGCATATTCCTATTTCGCTCAGTTGACCTTTTATGACGACCTTTTCCAAATTCGTACAATACCAAAAGGCATACTCACCAATGCTCTGCACACTTGCTGGTATTGTAATGCTTTTGATGATGTCGCATCCAGATAATTCCCAGCTATCATAAAACGCCTTCCAGCCTATGGCAGTAACGCCATCGGGAATCACCACGTCGGCGGGAAGTTCGTCTTTGATATATCCCACCACCGTATTTTGATAAATTTCAAGTCCGTTTGTATATGTGGTTTCAGTCGTAATGTCAGCCCATTTCGCATACAATATATATGTGTCAGGGATATTCAATTCTGTGGGAATCCAAATTTCTTCCCCAGGCTTATATGTATAATATATATTATAATAAGGATCCTCCCATCCAAGAAAGGAATATCCCTTGATATTAAAAATAGGCTCTTGAGGAAGCGTGTATATACTTCCCACATTGACCGTTACCGTTTTCGGCTCGAGCGTTTCCGCTTCGGGAGTGCCTTCGGGGGCGTTCGGATAAAAGTACAGCGTGCAAGTTTTTTGTTCGGGATCTAAATCAGGGTTTTGTATGTTGTCAGAATTTCCATTTTCAGAACTTCCATCGTCAGTATTTCCGTTATTTTCAAGATTTCCGCCGATGTCGATGCCATCGCTGCTGTTGTTGCATCCCGAAATGCACAACGCCGCCAAGAGCACGGCGACCACGCATTGTTTCGTCCAATTCAAAAAATTTCTTTTCATAATTTCCTCCATTATTCTGCGTCCGTCAAGTCATTGTTTTCCGCGCCTTTTTTCGAGCGGCGGTCGGCCGCGTTGTTGACGCGCTTTATTTCCGTTTCGACTTGTGACGCGAACTTCGCGTAAGGCTCGGCGAGTCTCACCGCGCCCAAATACGGCACAAGCCTTTCGTTTACGAACGCTACAAGCGTTTTCTTTATCTCGGTGGCGTTTTCGCCTTTTTCCGATTTCGCGACGGTGTACGCGTCGTTTGCGGCGTTGAATTCGTCCTGCGCGTGGCGAAGCCGCTCCACAAGGGTTTCCACGCCTTCAAGGATTTTCATTTCAGATTTGAACGCGCCCAAGTCTTCCAAGAGGCTTTCGATGAGCGAAGATTCGGATGCGTAGCTTTCGTTTACGATTTTCTTTCCGTATTTCGAGAACGCCGCATCGAGCCGCTTCGCTGCTTCTTTTTTTTCGGGAACGGGAATTACGGCGTAGCCTTGAATCAGCGTTCCCAAATTGCGCACCGCCTCGTCGCGCGCGCCGTCGCACTCATCCAAACGTGAATTCGCCACGTCCTTTTTGATTGCGGTGGTGAGACGCGCGCTCAAGGACTCAAGTTCCTTGAACGCGCCCGAAAGGAACGAGTCGTTTTCAAGACCCGCCGCTTTGTAAAGGCGCAGCAACGCGTCGCTTGCGGAATCCGCTTCCGTTGCGCGGATTCTCGCGTAAAGTTTTGTCATCGCCATGTATTTTCCTCCTGAAATTGTTTTGAAATTGTGTGGAATTTTGTTTGGAATGCCGTTGCTGCGGCGCAACGCCGCGAAATCGAGTGTCGCCGCGTTTTTTTATGATGAAAAAGGCTGAAATTTTGTGTGCGCGCAGAATTTTCTGCCGTGAAACGGCTTGAAATTCCGTTTTCCGGCTTTTTCATTGAAAAAATTGAATGAAATTTTGTTTTGATGGATTTTTCGCGCGAAAATCGTCTGAAATTCCGCATGGACGCGCATTGCGCTATGAAATTTGCGTGACGATAAAAAAAACGCGCGCTCTGAGGCTTTGTGCTTTCAGAGTGCGCGTTCGTTAATTGCGTTGTTTGGAAATTAAAAAATGCTAGTCGGTTATACCCCCCCCCGTAGTCGTTTTACAAGGGGTGCATGGCATCCATAAAGCCGCATGCCGCTCGTGGAAAGAAACGGAATGTTTCGAAGAAGTTCTTGCGGCGAATTCGGCGTTCATCTGGTTTTCCTTGTGGTGGTATAATATTGCTGTGCAATTGCAGTCATTGTATTATGTTTTACGCCGTTTTGTCAAGCGAGGAGCGGAATTTTTATTGCATTATTCGCAGAAATAAAAAAAATTGCGCGAATGGGCGCAGGGCAGGGGCGCGGAATAGTTAATAGGTAATATTTAACAGTTGTTTAGTGAGAGTGTGGCGAATTTTTTTTGGGAGTCCCTTACGGAAGCGAAATTCGCGGTGGTTGAGCAGGTTGCTTTTGCAAACGTGTCGAAACCACCGCGCACTTTTCCACTAAATCCTTTCGACTACGAGTTCGCCCATTTTTTTCGTGCCGACGATTTTTCCTTGCGCGCTCAAGGCTTCTCTTTGCGAGCCTGCGATGTCGCCAGTGCGCCAGCCTTCGTCCAGCACTTTCGCCACGGCGTTTTCAATCGCCTTTGCTTCTTCTTCGAGCTTGAAGTCGAAGCGCAAAAGCATCGCCGCGCTCAAGATTGTGGCGAGCGGATTCGCCAAGTCCTTTCCCGCGATGTCGGGCGCGCTTCCGTGAATCGGCTCGTAAAGGCCGGGGCCGCTTCCGTCTCCGATTGAAGCCGAAGCGAGCATTCCGATCGAGCCTGTTACCTGCGCCGCCTCGTCCGTGAGAATGTCGCCGAACATGTTGCTCGTGGCGATCACGTCGAACTGGCGCGGATTTTTTACCATTTGCATTGTCGCGTTGTCGATGTACATGAAGTCAAGCGTGATATCGCTGTATTCTTTGTGGACGCTTTCCGCGACGGTGCGCCAAAGCCTGCTCGAATTGAGGATGTTCGCTTTGTCCACGACCGTGAGATGCTTTTTTCGGTTTTTGGCGAATTCAAATCCCATGCGGACGATTCGCTCGATTTCCGCCCAAGTGTATTTTTCCGTGTCCCATGCGGTCTTTCCGTCCTGCGATGTTCCGCGCTCGCCGAAATAGATTCCGCCCGTAAGCTCGCGCACGACGAGAACGTCGATTCCGTCGCCCGTGATTTCGTCCTTGAGCGGGCATGCGTCCTTGAGCTGCTTCCACATTACGGCGGGGCGCAAATTGGCGAAGACTTTCATTCCGCTGCGCAAGCCGAGCAGGGCTTTTTCAGGGCGGATTTCGGGGGCAACGTTGTCCCATTTCGGACCGCCCACCGCTCCGAGCAAAGCCGCGTCCGAATCGAGCGCGATTTTCAATTGTTCCGCTGGGAGCGGCTCGCCGAATTTGTCGATGGCGTTTCCGCCCGCGATGACGTTCGTGTAGGAAAATTCGTGGCCGAATTTTTTTGCCACGGCGTTGAGGACGTTCACGGCTTCTGCCACAACGTCAGGTCCGATTCCGTCGCCCGGAATCAAAGCGATTGTCTTTTTCATTTTTTTTAGCTCCTTTAAATTTATATTCGCAAGAAATTTCAATTTCCGAAATTCAGATCAATTTCGTGAAATGTCTTTCGATGTCTTTTATCAATTTGAACTCGAACGAATCCACGAGCGCTTTCCATGACGCTTCGATTACGTCAGGGCCAACGCCGATCGTCGTCCAGGAATTCGTTCCGTCGGAACTTTCGATGAGAACGCGCACTTTCGCCGCCGTTCCGTCCTTGCCGTCGATGACGCGCACCTTGTAGTCCGTGAGGCGGATTTGGTCAACGGCAGGATAGAATTGCGAGAGGGCTTGGTGCATCGCCTTGTCGAGCGCGTTCACAGGGCCGTCTCCTTCGCCCGCCGTGATTGCGATTTGTCCGTCAACTTCCACTTTGATTTGCGCGATTGCGTTCACGCCTTCTTCGGGACGCGGATTTATTCCGCTTGTCTGATAATAATGCAGCGTGAAAAACGGCTGATATTTTCCTATGATTTTCCGCATGAGAAGCTCGAACGAGCCTTCCGCGCCTTCAAACTGGTAGCCCTGCGCCTCAAGCTCTTTCATTCGCTCCATGATTGTCTTTACCACGGGATCGTCCTTCGTTATGGACGGAATGAACTTTTGGATTTTCTTGATCACCATCGAGCGGCCTGCAACTTCGCTCATCAAAAAGACGCGCGCGTTTCCGACTGCCTCAGGCTCGGAATGCTCGTATGCCTCGGGATTTTTGAGAACAGCGTCAATGTGCATTCCGGCTTTGTGGGCGAAAGCGTTCGCGCCGACATAAGGCATGGAAGAGCCGAGCGGAACGTTCGCGATTGAAGCGATCCGCTTGCAGATTGGCGTGAGGCTTTTCAGGTTTTCGCCGTCGATGCATTCGTAGCCCATCTTGAGCTGGAGGTCGGGAATTATCGTGGAAAGGTTCGCGTTGCCGGTGCGCTCGCCGAATCCAAGCAGAACGCCCTGCACGTGCCTCGCGCCGGCTTCCACAGCTACGAGCGAGTTCGCCACCGCAAGCCCCGAATCGTTGTGCGCGTGGATTCCGATCGTGCATTCCGCGCCGAATTCGTCCACCGCGGCTTTTACGGCCTCGCGGCATTCGTTCAAAAGCGCGCCGCCCTTCGTCTCGCAAAGCGAAAGGACTTTCGCGCCGCCTTCCTTCGCCGCGCGGAGGGTTTCGAGCGCGTATTTGGGATTGTCCTTGAATCCCGTGAAAAAATGCTCCGCGTCGTAGAGGACCGTCATTCCGTTTTGAACGAGGAATTCCACGGAATCTTTTATCATCGCGAGATTTTCCTCAGGCGTAGTGCGAAGAATTTCCGTGACATGGAAAAGCCACGTCTTTCCGAAAATCACGGCGTGTTTTGTGCCTGCGCCCAAAATGCTCTGCAAGTTCGCGTCCTCGGAAGGCTTGATGTCTTTGCGCCTTGTCGAGCCGAACGCGCAAAGCCTTGAGTTTTTGAGCGTGATTTTTTTCATCTCTTGAAAGAATTCTATGTCCTTGGGATTGCTTCCCGGATTTCCGGCCTCGATGAAGTCAACGCCGAGTTCGTCGAGCGCGCGCACGATGTGGATTTTGTCCTGAACGGAAAAGCTGATTCCTTCGCCCTGCGCGCCGTCGCGCAAAGTGGAGTCGAGTATTTGGATTTTTTTCGCGTCTTTTTCCATGGCAAATTATAATAGCACTTCGCGCGGAAAAATGCAATGGGTAAATTTGGAGGGAGACTCCGCCCTCCCCAGCAGGGGCGGACGGAGTGCGCTGTGAATTACTACTACTTTTGTTTGTTGAACTCGCCGTCAGAACAGCGGACGGCATAATTGCCGCTACTGCTTTTTTCTATTGCCTCCCACTGCGCCTTTGTGCCGTCGTACTGGACGGTGAGATTGTCGCATTTATAGAACGCATACCCGCCAATTTCCGTAACGCTCCGTGGAATCGTAACGCTCTTGAGCGACGTGCAGTCTTGGAACGCGTCATAGCCAATTTTTGTAACGCCTCTTGAAAGCGTGACGCTCTCAAGTGACTTGCAATTAATGAACGTGTATTGGCTGATATTCTTTACGCCTTTCGGAATCGTCACCGTCTTAAGACCAGAGCCTCTGAACGCGCTATCGCCGATTTTCGTTACGCTTTCGGGAATCGTTATGCTCGCAAGTGATTTGCAGCCCTTGAACGCACTATCGCCAATTTCTGTAACGCTTTCAGGAATCGTCACGCTCGCAAGCGATGTGCAACCATTAAACACACTATTGCCAATTTCTGTAACGCTTTCAGGAATCGTCACGCTCGTAAGTGACGTGCATCCTTCGAACTCACCTCTGCAGATTTTCGTAACGCCTTCGGAAATCGTAACGCTCTTGAGCGACGTGCAACCGCTGAACGCGTAATTACCGATTGTCTTTACGCTGCCCGGAATCGTCACGCTCTCAAGCGATGTGCAGTCTTCGAACATACTGTCGCCGATTGTCTCCACACCCTCGGAGAGCGTAACGCTCTTGAGCGATGTGCAGTCCCTGAACGCGTAATTGCCTATTTTCTTTACGTTTTCGGGAATCGTCACGCTCGTAAGCGACTTGCAGCCGCGGAAGGTGTTATTACCGATTGTCTTTACGCTGACAGGAATCGTTATGCTCTCAAGCGATGTGCAGTCTTTGAACATACTATCGCCGATTGTCTCCACGCCCCCGGCAAGCGTAACGCTCTTGAGCGACGTGCAACCGCTGAACGCGCTTTTGCCGATTAACTTTACGCTGCCCGGAATCACGACGCTTTCAAGGTACATACACTGACTGAATGCCCCCTCTCCTATTTCCGTCACTCCCTCGGAAATCACGAGGTTGTCGGGAATGTCGTCCTTGTCGCAGCCCGTTATCTTCGTGCCTTCCATCTTGAGATACGATGGGAAGTCCGCCGCGAAAGCCGCCGTCGCAAGTACCATTGCCGCGAGCGCGGCATACATTTTGTTTTTCATGCTTTTTTCCTTGATGAAAAAGTTTGGATTTATTTCCACGCGGCATACGCCACGCGTTTTTATCGCAGGGCAAAGCCCTGCTTACGAGTTTTGTTTGCTACGCTCACTACGTTCGCTACCGCATTTTTGTCCGCTTTGCGGACAAAAAGCACAAAAACTCGCGCTTACTCCGCAACGTTTGCGGAAGTCGTGCCCTTTTTCTTTGACCCACCCAAGACTTCCTGCTTGAAATGCTCGATTTCCGTGTTGGCATAGTCAATAAATGCCGCGTATTCCGCCTCGCCCTCAAGCAAGGCGTGTGCGTTCACGTGAAGCACGAGCATTTTGTACGACTCGTCGCTTGCCGCTCGCGCCGCCTTGAGCGCGCCCGCCGTCTTTGCCGAGCGTTCGTCCGTGCGCTGTCCCGTGAGCGCGCGCACATCCTCATTCGCCGACTTGAGCTTTTCCACAAACGCGCCGAGCGAAAGTGCCTTCACTTGCTCCGCGAATTTGCCTTCCAAGTCCTGAATGAAATTGACAAGCAAACCCGTTTCCTTGTCCAGCTGCGCCTGCACGTCGATTTTGTAGTCCTTGATGTGCTGATTCAGCACTTTCGCGGCATCCGCCATGCTTTCCATGGGAAAATTCACGTAGCCCGCGACGGCTTTCTTGTAGCCGGCATAAAGCTGGTCGCGCAAGCGATCCGCCGCCGCGATTTTGTCCGTGGTCAGGCTTTTTGCCGAGGTCTGCAAGTTCTCGTCCTCCGCCCGTACTGCGTCCCGCAGTGCCTTCACCTGCGCCGCGCATTTTTCAGCGACGGCCGCGTCCTTCTCCGCCCTGTCCGCCATGTTGGACACGAACATGAAATGCGCCGCATTGTTCATGTTCCCCAAGAAAATCGACTGGATTTCCTTCATACAAACCTCCTAATGATTTCAGAAATGACTTCAAGTTGCACTTGAAGTGTCCAAACGGTTTCGGAAGCGGCTTCAAGTGGCACTTGAAGCGTCCAAACGGTTTCGGAAATGACTTCAAGTTGCACTTGATGTGTCCAAACAGTTTCAGAAGTGAGTTCAAGTGGCACTTGAAGTGTCCAAACGGTTTCGGAAGTGGCTTCAACTCGCAGTTGAAGTGTCCAAACGGTTTCAGAAGTGAGTTCAAGTCGCACTTGAAGTGTCCAAATAGTTTCAGAAGTGAGTTCAAGTTGCGGTTTGAGGCATGTTTGTGTCGCAGGACAAAGCCCTGCTTACCGAGTTTTGTACGCAAGCTCTTGGCTTGCTGCCAAAACTCGCCATGATTAGCATTTTGCGTGCCAAAGTCGTGATTTCTACATGCAGAAAGTGTCGCGCTGCGTAGAAATGCTATATCATTGTATAGGGGGGGGGTAGTCGTTATCGTGTTTTTAAGTTCCGCACATTTCCGCATTGGAAAATTATAGCACTTTGTTATTTTCTTGTCTTGAGTAATTTACGCACGGTTTTAAAAGATTTTTGTATAGGGGCTGTCGCCCCAAGACTCCGCGCAGTGCGTCGGGGTATGAAAACCTACGCACGAATCAGAGGAAGTCCACGTAGTCCAAGACCGAAAATTCGAACACGTCGCACAGAAGCCCGTATTCGTTTTTGAATTCGACTTTGACCACGCCGTCCGCCTCGCACACGAACGCGCTCACCTGCCATTCGGGCAGAATCTGGTTTTTGAATTCGGCGCGGAGCGATTTCACGTCGTAGTTCTCTAGCCCGCAGATTTCAAGGGCTTTCTCTATCAGGCGGACGTTGTTCGCGTGTCCGTTCAGGTCGAGCAGGTGCTCGCTTATCCTGAAAGTCTGCGCCAATGAAAAAGGGCTTGCCTTGGAGACGGCTATCCTTCTTCCCCGGAATTCGTGCCGGCTCTTTTCGCCGAAATCCTCGCGCGGCCAGATGCTTTCGTCCTGAATTTCCACGGTGGATTCCTCGATGTTGTAGTATGCGAGCATGTCCTCCGCGATGGCGAGGAGGTTTCCGTCCTCGTCGCACATCTTGATTTCCATATAGACGAGAGACTGCCTCACTTCGGTGATGTATGTGGAAAGCTCGACGCGCTGGGTTACGCGCGGCATTTTTATCACGTCTATCTGCCAGCTCAGGCGGAACCAAGTGCAGCCGCTTTTCGCCGTGTATTCTTCGCCGAGGTTCTTGTCGGCGACGTAGACGAAAATCAAGTCTTGGAAGAGGCGCAGGAGGCCGCCCATCGTGAGGAAGCCGGACTTGTCCACCTCGCTGAACCTTATTCGGGTTGTGCGCTTGTACATTTCTTTCCGTCCTCCTTGCAAATCAGGTTTTTAAAGTTCGGGATTCGGCCGCGCCGAACAGCCGCGCCGTTTTATTTTTCGGTTTCGGCATCGGGACTTTTTTTGCCCGCCGCGCGCTCGGTCTTCCAAAACAAGTCCATGAGCAGCTTGTAGTGCCGCTGCGAGAACGGTCCTTCGCGAAGTTTCGCGATTGTCTCTTCGGAAATCTTTTCGGTGCGGGCAAGTTCGCGTCCCGCCTCCACGAATTTTTCGAGGAATTCTTCAAGCCGCTCGAAAAGCTGTTCGTTCGCGAAGGAGCGGCCTTGCGGACAAAAAAGCGGATAGTAGTTTTCCCTTCCGCAGATCATGTCGAACTGCGAGAGCAGCGAGTCGTAGATCAAGTCCGCCTGCGAGTATCCGCAAGTGGAAATTATGATGAATTTCTTTCCGGTGAGTCCGCCACGGATTCCGTGGAAAGGCTTTCCCACGACAGGGGCTTGGCCTTCATAAGTGCACAGCATCGAGACCATGCGGTCGGTGAAGACTTTCATCGTTCCCGGCATCCCGAAAATGTAAAGCGGAAAACTTTCGATTACGATGTCTGCCGCGCTCACTTTTTCCTTGATTCTCGGAATGTCGTCGCCCTTTATGACGCATTCGCCTTCGGTGCGCCCCCAGCATGAAAGGCAGCCTTTGCACGGCAGGATTTTGCAGTCGTCGATGTCGAGCCATTCGGTTTGGCACGGGCGGATTTCCTCGATGCCTTGGAGGAATTTTTTCGTGACACGCGAGGTGCTCGACCTTTCTTTTTGGGGGCTTCCGCTTATGACGAGGATTTTTAGTTCGCGCTCTTTTTCCATAGTTATCCGATTTGCTCTTTTGGAATCTTCGTGAAAATCATCGAGCCTTTCGCCTTGACTTCGCCGTCGCATTTCAATGTCGCGTCGAAGTAGGTGAGCGTGCCGCCCGACTTGGTCTTCTTCGCTTCGATTTCGAGGACGTCGCCGGGAATCACGGGCTTGAGGAATTTGAACTCGCTCACTTTCAGCAGCATGTGGACAAAGTTTTCGTCCACGCCGTCATCGTCCACCACGAGCGAGCAGAGCTGCGCCGCGCTTTCGATGAGGAGTACCCCTGGCATTATCGGCATTCCCGGAAAATGCCCCGCAAAGTGCGGCTCGTTCACGCTCACGCATTTTATTCCGCGCGCGCTTTCGCCCGGCACTACTTCAAGAACCTTGTCGATCATTTGGAAGGGCGGACGTTGCGCGATCCGCTTTTGGATTTCATAGACGTTCATATTTTCTCCATCGCAAAAAAGTCAAATTGAAATGCTGAAACGCAAATTTTCAAAGGCTCAATCCGCCGTCGAGCACGATTGTCTGCCCGGTTATGTAGGAAGCGGCGTCGCTCGCCAAAAACGAAACGAGGCTTGCGACTTCCTCAACATCCGCGAAACGCTTTAGCGGAACGTTCTTCAAATATTCTTCGCGCTTTTCGGGCGGAAGCTGTTCCACCATTTCCGTGAGCACGAATCCCGGGGCGACGGCGTTCACGCGGATGTTCTTTCGCGCTAGCTCCACGGCCATTGTTTGAGTGAGCGAGTTCACCGCGCCCTTTGTCGCGCTGTAGACGCATTGACCTGCCAAAGCCATTTTGCTTGAAACCGAAGACATATTTATTATAACACCCGATTTCTGCGAGAACATTTTGACCGCCGCCTGCTGCGCGCAGTAGAAGTAGCCCTTGACGTTGAGGTCGAGGCACTTGTCGAGCGTGTCGGGATTGAGCATCATGAGATATTCGTCGCGGACGATTCCCGCGTTGTTTACGAGGACATCCACGGTCTTGTATTTTTCGCAAATTACGCGGAACATTTCTTTCACTTGGTTCAAGTCCGAAACGTCCGCCTTGCATGCGAAAGCATCGCCGCCTTCGCCCTTGATTTGTTCGACCACGGACATTGCCTCTTTGTCCGAGCGGCTGTAGTTTACGACGACCGTCATTCCGTCGCGAGCCAGCCGAATCGCGCAAGCGCGTCCTATTCCCTTTGAGGCTCCGGTTACCAAAGCAATTTTCGCCATGCAAATCTCCTGTAAAAATTTCGCGTTAAGATTCGTTTCATTTTAACCCGAAGGCGGATTTTAGTCAATTGCGGAACGCGAAAAAATGGGCGGGTCAAGTGCTTTGCAATTACTCGCGGACTTAATTTTTAAAGAAGGCTTTGCTATCGGATTTCCTTGATCGAATATCTTTTGGAAGGGCGCATGATGAGCGTCACGAGCAGAATCGCGATCGCGGTAATCGCGAGGCTTATCGGATATACCGTCATTATCGTTATGAAAGTCCGCGACTTTTGGAAGACTGTGAAAATCCATGCGAGGCGCACTCCGCAAATTCCTGCCATCGCGCACAAAGCTGGCACGAGCGACGCTCCCCAGCCTCGCAAATATCCCGAAAGGACTTCCTGCGCGAAACTGAATATGTATCCCGTGAAAAGGAATTTCAGCCTGATTAGCCCGATTTCAATCACGCCGCTGTCGCGGTTGAATATCGCCAAAAGTGTCCGCGAGAAAATCAGGATGAGCGAGCATGAAATTGCCATGGCTGCCGCGCATTGCGCAAGGCAAATCTTCAGCGTGGAAAGGCAGCGTTCGTTTTTTCCCGCGCCGAAATTCTGCCCGACGAACGTGGAGCATGCCTGCCCGAACGAGTTTATGACATAGTACGAAAGGATTTCCAAATTGAACGCGGAGGCAGAGCCTGCTATTACGACCGCGCCCAGCGTGTTCATCGCGGATTGGATTATTATGTTCGCGAACGAGAATATCATGCTTTGCACGCCGGACGGCACTCCGATTCTCAGAATTTCCGAAAGGATTTTCGCGTCGAATTTAAGCTTTTTTACTGTTATCTTGATTTGCGAATCCGCGCGCAAAAGCGCCACGAAAAGGATTGTCGCGCTCACAAGGTTCGAGACCGCAGTCGCCGTCGCCACTCCGTCCACGTCCATTCCAAGCGCGCGCACGAAAAAAAGATTCAGCGCAACGTTCACCACGCCGGAAATCGTGAGTGCCGCCAAAGGCTTGCGCGTGTCGCCAGTGCTCCTGAAAATCGCGGCTTCGAAATTGTAGAGCAGAATCACGGGCATTCCGAGAAAGTATATGCGCAGGTATTTTTCCGCCGCGCCCGATATTTCGCTTGGAACGGAAAGCGCGAGGACTATCTTTCCTGCGAAAATCTCGCCGAGCGCGAGCAGCAAAAATCCGCCTGCCAAAGCAACCAGCACAGAGGAATGCACCGCCCTTGAAACGCCCTGCGCGTCCTTTTTTCCGATCAGGCGCGCCATGACAACGTTGCTTCCGAGCGAGATTCCGACGAAGAAATTCACCATGAGGCCGATGACAGGTCCGTTCGCTCCCACGGCTGCCTGTGCGTTCGTTCCGCAATATTGGCCGACGACGGCGATGTCCGCCGCGTTGAAAAGCTGCTGCAGGATTCCCGTGGCGGCGAGGAGAAGCGCGTATTTCAATATTTTTCCGCCGAGCGGACCGCTCGTCATTTCAATTTGGCCGTTCAGTTTCATAGCGCTCCCCAAAAAAGAAAACCGGACTTCAAACGAAGTCCGGTTTGTGGGCGGTGAGAGGATCGAACTCCCGACATTCTGGGTGTAAACCAGACGCTCGTACCAGCTGAGCTAACCGCCCGAAGTGTTTCCTAGAATATCAAAATCGCAAAAAAATGTCAATATGAAAAACGAAATTTTTGCATTCGCGCTCTTTCTGAAATCCGCGTTCGGAACTACGCTTTTTGGACGACGACTGCCGTGTATGAGCCGCCGAAGCCGTAGGAAGTTACGAGGATGTTCCTCAAGTCCTTGGTTTCCGCAGCCTTTTTAGACACCGCGCCGCCATCGCAGAAATATGCTTTTCCGCGCAATTCGTACTTTTGTGAAAGAAGCAGAGCCGCGTGTGCGCATGAAAGAGCCGCGCTTGCAGCCCTTCCTTCGCCCGTCGTGTCTTTCACCGAATAGAGCGGGATTGACGAAAGCCTTTCGCCGAACAGTTTTCTATACGCGTTGATTTCAAGGCTGTCCGTTGAACGGCATCCGTTTCCGAATCCGACTATCGCGTCGATTTCGTCCGCAGAAATTCCGCCGTCCTGCAACGCGCGTTCCACCGCCTCGATGAGGGCATCGCCCGAACCTTCGATTGTGTCGAGGGGAACGCTTTTGTGCGCCATTCCATAGCCTGCGAGAACCGCGTAAGATTTCGCGCCGCGCGCCTTCGCGCTTTCTTCGGTTTCGAGGATTATGGAAGTGCTTCCGTCGCCAAGCGAAAATCCGCAGGATTTCGATTCGCCGCCGATGCCTGAATAGGGAGTCGCGTGTTTTTCCGAAATCATTCCGAGCTTTTCGTAGAGTTCGGTCATCGTGGCGGAATTCTCGTCGTTGCCCGTGGCCATTATGATTCGGCTTTTTTTCTGCCGCAATTCCTCCGCCGCGTAAGCCACGCTTTGAAGACCCGCCTGCGCTCCGTTAGTGATTGTGGCGGTGTAGCCCTTTATTCCCGAGCAGATTGAAAGGTAGCCGCCAGCCGCGTTGTAGACTGTGTGCGGAAATTTGAACGCGCTTCCGTAGAAGTTGCCGCGCTCGACAATCGTCTGCTGGAATTCGCAGATCGTTGAAAGCGGACCGTCCGCAGTTCCCACGATGAGGCCGATGTCCACGGCGTTCTCGTCGTTGACTTCAAGCCCGGCATCCCGAAGTGCTTTCATTCCGCTCACTGCCTGGATTTGGCTGAACTTGTCTAGTTTTCTATAAAAAGCCATCTTCAGTCCAAGCTCGTCGAACTCGGGAATCTCGATTTTTGCCTGGGTGGAAACGCCTTCGGGCTGAATCTCATCGTTGAATTTCTTCACGTAGTTTTCGATTCCGTTTCCGCAGGACGAGACAATCCCAAGTCCCGTGATGTGGATTTTTCCGGCGTCGCGTTCCGCGCGGACGTCGCCCGCCTTTTCGGAAAAGATTATGCTCGCGTTGTTTCCGCCGAACGCGAAAGAATTGCTCATTACGGTTTGGAGAGCCTTTTCCTTTGAATTGTTCGGCATGAAGTCGATTTTTCCCGCGCGTTCGGAAAGCGTCCGCAAGTCTTCCTCGGAATATCCGATTGTCGCAGGGACTTTGTTCTGCGTGAGTGCCTTTATCGAAAAGACCGCTTCGATGGAGCCAGCCGCGCCGAGGCAGTGACCGACCATCGCCTTGGTTGAACTCACGGAAAGCGAGTCGTTTTTGCCTTCGAAAATCGTGCGGACGGAAAGGAATTCCGCCATGTCGTTTTTGGCAGTGCCCGTGCCGTGTCCGTTTATGTAGCCGATCTCGCCTTCGCTCGCTCCCGATGATTTGAGGGCGCGGCGGATTGCGTTCATCTGGCCTTCGCCGTCGTCGCGAGGGGCTGTGATGTGGAACGCGTCGCTTGTGACTCCGCTTCCGAGGACTTCGCAATAGATTTTCGCGCCGCGCTCCTTCGCGTGCTCGTAGGACTCGACCACAAGGACTCCGCTACCTTCGCCGAGCGTGATTCCGTCGCAATGGTTGAAAGGCGAGCATCCGTTTTCGGAGAGCGCGTGCAGAGAGAGGAATCCCGCGTATGGAACGGACGTGAACGAATCCGAGCCGCCCGCGATTACCGCGTCCGCCTTTCCCGCGCGAATCAAGTCCGCGGCGTATGCGATGCTGATCGTTCCTGCAGCGCATGCGTTTCCTATGTTCGTGACGATGCCGCGCGCTCCGGTGTAGGCCGCGACTTCGTTCGCGATAGGACCTATCGGCATTTTGAGGATGTCCTCTTTGGGCTTTTCGTTCCTGTAATAGTGCTCGACGCTCGCGCCGCCGCCGACGCAGCTTCCGATGATGACGGAAACTCGGCTTCCTTCTTTCTGTATTTCGTCAGGAAGGAATTTCGCGTCGTTCAGGGCCTCTTTGACGGCCTTCATGCAGAGTTTCGTGGCGCGATCCGCGTTTTCGGGCGAATCCAAATCCGCGCATTCGACTTCGGCGGCGAGTTTCGCATAGCATTTTTCCGTGTCCACTGTGGACGTAACCTTGATTCCGCTTTTTCCCTTGAGGCAGTTTTCCCAAGATTCTTCCACGCTGTTTCCGATGGCGCAAACAAGCCCCAGCCCGGTAATCACGCAACGGTTTTTGTCTTCTGTCATAAGAGTCCCCTGTAATGTAGAATGATGTGCCTAATTTTGGCTATTTGAGGTGTTCCTCGACGTACTTGGTGAGGCTCGCAACGTTGAAAAAGTGCTCCTTGCCCACGCCCGTCATCGAAACGCCGAATTCGCGGTCGATTCCCGCGATGATTTCAAGCGAGTCGATTGAATCCAGCCCGATGTCGCCGCCGAAAAGTTCGGCTTCGTCGGTGAGCATGTCCGCGTCGATTCCTAAATTCTGCGTGAGGATGTCCTTGATTTTCGCCGAAATTTCTGATTTTTCCATAATTTTTCTCCTGATGAACGCGCTTTTCGCGCGGATTTCGATTCCATTCGGCAGCGATTCTGCCGAAAAATCGGTAACTTTTGAAATGCTACAACAATTTTCGCTTTTTGTAAAGAGGGCGCGGGGAAAATTTTGAGCGCGATGCACAAGTCGCTCTGCTCACCGAGTTTCGCTTTGCGGAACTCGCAGTCGCGCCTTGATTTTTCCTGCGAACCGTGCTAGAATGTTCCTATGAAAATCGCAGTTGCAGGAACGGGCTATGTCGGGCTTTCGCTCGCCGTGCTTTTGGCGCAGCGCAACGAAGTCGTCGCGCTCGACGTTGTTCAAAAGAAAGTTGATCTCATAAATAGCAAAAAGTCGCCGATCGAAGACAAGGAAATCAGCGAGTACCTTTCTTCGCACGAATTGAACTTGCGCGCCACCACGGAGGCTTCCGAGGCGTATTCGGGCGCGGATTTCGTCGTGGTTTGCACTCCGACGGATTACGATCCGAAGAAAAATTATTTCGACACTTCTTCAATTGAAGCGGTGCTGGACTTGGTGAAAAAACATTCCTCCGAAAAAACTACGGTCGTGATAAAGTCCACCGTTCCCGTGGGCTACACTCAGGCTTTGCGCGAAAAGACGGGCTTCGGAAAAATCCTGTTCTCGCCGGAATTTCTTCGCGAAGGGCACGCGCTTTATGACAATCTCCACCCGAGCCGCATCGTTGTCGGGTTTCCGGCGGACGACGAAAGCCTTTTGGAGCGAGCGAAAGAGTTCGCTTCGATTTTGAAAGATGGCGCGATAAAAAAGGATGTCGCGGTCTTGCATCCGCATCTCACCGAAGCCGAGGCGATAAAGCTTTTCGCGAACACGTATCTTGCACTGCGCGTTGCGTATTTCAACGAGCTTGACACTTACGCGCTCACGCGCTCGCTCGATGCGAGCCAAATCATCGCGGGCGTTTCGCTTGATCCGAGAATCGGAGACTTCTACAACAATCCGTCGTTCGGATATGGCGGCTATTGCCTTCCGAAGGACACGAAGCAGCTTCGCGCGAACTATTCGGACGTTCCCGAAAATCTCATCAGCGCGATCGTTGAATCAAACCGCACCCGCAAGGATTTCATCGCCGAAAAAATCATCGAACGGAATCCCAAGGTCGTGGGCGTTTTCCGCCTTACTATGAAATTGAATTCCGACAATTTCCGCGCGTCTTCGATTCAAGGCGTGATGAAAAGAATCAAGGCGAAGGGAATCGAAGTTGTCGTCTACGAGCCGAATTTTATCGGCGACAATTTTTTCAATTCGCGCGTGATCCGCGACTTGGACGAATTCAAAAGAACGTGCGACATCATAATTTCGAACCGATTTTCGGATGAACTTTCCGACGTGAAGGAAAAAGTTTTCACGAGAGACATTTATTCCCGCGACTAGATTTTAGGAGGAGGCGCGATGTTTGCGGAAAGTTCAAAATGAAAAACAAAGTCATCGCGATAAATGGCGAAAGCTGGTGCAGGGAACTCACTGGAATTGAGCGCGTCGCGTTCGAGACCGTAAAATATCTCGACGAAAAAATTTCGCCTGGCTGCGCGGAACTCGTCGTTCCGAAAAACGCGCGAGGCTTGCCGAGCCTTTCGAACATAAAAATCGTCACGCTTCCAGTCGAGGCGAATTTTTTTCCGAAATGGAATCAAACTCATTTCCAAAAATATGTCCTCAAAAATCGCAGGATTCCGCTCGACTTTTCGAACAGCTGTCCGTACTTCGCGCCGGGATTCGACTTCATCCACGACATCTACGCGCATCTTTGCAAGGACGACTACGCGCAAAGCTGGCGCGACAAATTGATCCGGCTTTATTCCGAAATCATGTACAGGCGGATCGCGAAAAAATCGAAGATTGTCTTTGCGGTTTCGGAGTACACGAAAAAGACGATCGTGGAATCGTACAAGATTGACGCGGAGCGGGTGAGGGTGGTCTACGCGGGCTTGGGCGAAATCAAGGACATTCCAGCCGACGATTCGATTTTCGATTCGCTTCCAAAACTGCGCGGCAAGGAATTTTACTTTACGCTCGGAAGCCTTTCCGTGCGGAAAAATTTGAAATGGATCGCGCGTCATGCGGAACTTTTTCCGGACGAGATTTTCGTCGTGAGCGGAAAGCCGCTTCCTTCCGTCGTCGCGCCCGAACTGAAAAATCTGGGATCGCTCGAAAACGTTGTCATGGCGGGATATTTGTCCGACGCGCAGGTGAAGGCTCTCATGCGGAAATGCAAGGCGTTCATCTTTCCGTCGTATTTCGAAGGCTTCGGGATTCCGCCGCTCGAGGCGCTTTCGGTCGGCGCGAAAGTCGTGATTTCCGAAAGGACGAGCCTTCCCGAAATCTACGGCGACTGCGCCTACTACATCGATCCCGACGAGCCGAACGTGGACTTGGACGCGCTTTTGCAAAAGCCGGTCGCGCCACCCGTCGCGATTTTGGAAAAATTCACATTGCGGAACACTGCCGAACGAATCTACGACGCGCTTGCGCCGTTTTTGCCGTATTGATTCGTGCGACGTAAATCGTCACTTTTACGAAACGTGAGTCGCCTATCCGCGCACTTTCAGCATCGCTTCTTCGCACGCGGCTTTGAATTCTGCGCGGAATCTTTCTTCGCTGAATTTCTTTGCGTGCGATGCGATTTTTTCGCTGTCGAATTTTTTTTCGGAGTCCAATTCTTCGAAGCGCAAAATCGCTTTTCCGCAGCTTTCGGCGTTTTGCTCGTCAAAGAAAATTCCGCTTTCGCCTTCGAGCACGGTTTCCGTCGCGCCGCCTTTTTTGTACGCCACGACCGGCCTTCCGCAAGCCTGCGCTTCCACGGGAATTATTCCGAAATCTTCTTCGGCGCAGAAGATGAGCGCGCGGCATCTTTGCAAATAGTCGCGCACTTCGTCGTCCGAGATTCTTCCTGTGAATTCGACTTTCGCTTCGGGAAATTTTTCTGCAAGGCTTTTCAATTTTTTTTCTTCGTTTCCGCTTCCGATTACGACGAGATTTTTTTTGAGCGCGCCGCATGCTTCTATCGCGATGTCAATTCTCTTGTACGCGACGAGGCGACTGAAAACGACGTAGAAATTTTCGGCGGGCTTTCCGTTCGGAAAAAGCCGCTCTGTTCCGACTGGCGGAAAAATTACTTTCGAATCGCGATTCCAAAAACGTTTCACTCTCCGCGCGATGTAAGATGAATTGCATATAATCGAATCTATTCGCTGCGACGAGACGAAATCCCAAAGTCGGATTTTCGGCATTTGCGCTTTCATGAAAATTCGCGTGAGCGCGCCGCTCCGCTTGTAGTAGTCGAAAAACAAATCCCAAGCGTATCGCATCGGCGTGTGGATGTACGCCACGAAAGGAGTTTCGGGCGGAACGATCACGCCTTTCGCGCAAGAAGACGAGCTTGCTATCACCAAGTCGTATTGCGAAAGGTCGAACGATTCGAACGCCTTTGGCATCAGCGAAAGGAATTTCGTGTAGAGGCGCGTGGCGAACGGAATTTTTTGGACGAAGGATGTGCGGATTTTTACGTTCGAAAAATGTCCGCGCATTTTTTTCTTGTCGTGCACCAATGTGAAAATGTCCGCGTCGGGATAGATTTTGAGAATTTCTTCCACAACGCGCTCCGCGCCGCCGTAGTTCACAAGCCAATCATGAATGATCGCAACTTTCATTTTTTCCGCCTTTTATTTTTTCTTGAATCGCGCGCAAAATTATTTTCGCGGACTTTTCATAGGAATATATTCGCTCGAAATCTGGCATGGGCGAATCGTCGAAATAAGTTTCGCGCATTTTCCGCGCCAAGTCGTCCGCGTCCCCCGTATGGAAAAAAGTCACTGGCAACGTGGCGTAAATTTCCTTGAACGCTTCGATGTCGGAAATCACGGCCTTCGTTCCGCAATACAATGCCTGAAGCGGCGGAATGCCGAAGCCTTCGTAAAGCGAGGGCTGCACCAAAATCCGCGCCTGCTCAATCAGATTTTTGAGATCCGCGTCTGGAACGAATCCTGTAAAAACGATTCCATTTTCCTCGCCATTGGAAATCATCTTTTCGAGGGCGGTGTCCTTCGTGCGGAAATTTTCTTTCGAGCCGACGATTAAAAGCCGGGGCAGGGGAGAAAATTTTTCGCGCGAAAGTTCTCCGCGAAACTTCGAAAACGCTTCGACGAGCGTTCCAAGTCCTTTGTGCTTTTTTATGTTTCCCACGAAAATTATTGTGTCAGCCTTTTCGCTTTTTTTCGCGGGCATTTCTTTCGTCGCGTCCAGATTCGGAACGCCGTTGTATGTGACTGTGATATTTTTTTTGCAGCGCAATTTTTCTTGGATTCGCGTTTTGCTGAAATTCGAGACTGTGAAAATTTCAGCGGATTTTTTTATGGCGCGAATGTAAAACATTTTTCGTAAAAAAGTTCCGAGCCTTCCCGCGAGCGGAATGTCCAAAAAAACGATGTCGTGAATCGTGCTGAAAACAGGAATTTTTATTCCGCCAAGGATGTTTCCTGGAATGTTGCAGTATGGCGAAAAATATGCGTCGCAGGAATTTATTTTTTTCAAAATTCGAAGCGGAAAAAAAAACGTTTCCTTCAAGGAAAAATTTTTTGTCGCGCAGGAAACAAGCTCGCATTTTTCAAGGCCTGCGATTTTGCGCGCTTTGAACTCGTCGAACTTTTTTTGCGGAAGCCCGAGCAAAAGCGCGCGTCCGCCAGAATCGCGGCAAACTTCTTCGATGAGTGTTGGAAGCGTGTTGTCCAAGTACGCACCGATTCCGCTTTTGCCGCTCATCCTGCAATCAATCGCAAGCCTCATAGATATTCCGTGCGCGCGGCGTTTTTGAGCTTTTCCAGAACGCCTTTTATTTTCCCCGCGCTTTGCTTTTGGCAAATCAAAATCGCGTCGTCCGTGTCAACGATGACCATGTCTTTCAAGCCAACGGCGGCGATGAGTTTTTTTCCGCCCTGTATTATGTTTTCGCTTGAATCCACCGTGACGACGTTTCCTTCTATCACAGAGCCGCTTTCGTCGGTTCGCTTGAGGCGTTCGAGCGCGAGCCACGAGCCAACGTCGTCCCAGCCGAACGCGCCGGGAAATGTGAACACCGCTCCGCTTTTTGCGGAAGGCTTCGTCGCCTTTTCCATCACTGCGTAGTCGATTGATTCCGAAGTGAACGCGCTGAAAGTTTCGAAAAGAATTTTTTCGTAGTCGCCGCTTCCGATTGCGTCCTTTATTTTCATCAAGCCTGAATGCGTTTCGCACGAAAATTCTTTTATGCGAGCGAGAATCGTGCTTGCTTTCCAAATGAACATTCCGCTGTTCCAAAGATATTCGCCCGAATCGACGTATTCTTTCGCCTTTTCCAAATCAGGCTTTTCGACGAAACGCTCCACGCGGAACGCGCCGCCCGCTTTTTTCCCCGAATCGAATTTGATGTAGCCGTATCCTGTTTCGGGATGCTCGGGCGTGATTCCGATTGTGACAAGATTTTCGTCTTGTTCCGCAAGGCTCACCGCGTCCTTCAAAGTCTGCGCGAAAAGCGAATTGTTTTTTATGAGATGATCGGACGGAAGGACGACCATCACTGCGTCGCCGTATTTTTTTTGGACGTGCGCCGCGCCAAGCCCGATGCACGGGGCTGTGTTCCTTCCGACAGGCTCGCACAAAATATTTTCTTCGGGCAAATCGGGAAGCTGCTTTCGCACGAGCTGCCTGTAAGATTCGTTCGTGGCGACGAACACATCTTCAATCGCGACGAGCGGCGAAATTCTTTCCACCGTGAGTTGTATCATCGTGCGGGAATCTTCTGTGAGCGACAAAAATTGTTTGGGCAGATTCATTCGGCTTTTCGGCCAAAAACGCTCGCCGCGTCCGCCCGCCATAATCAGCGCGGTTGTTTTCATTATCGGCTTTTCCTCCTTGTCCGAAATTCTGTCAAAAAAAAAATGCTTGTTTATTATAAACTACAATAGGAAAAAGCGCAAGTTCTTTCATTTTGAAAAAATCTGCGTAAAACAAGCCGCATTCTGCGAAATAATTTGTGTTGCAATATTGCTTTCCCTTCAAATTTCACTGCTTGCATTTAATGGCGGATTCTGCTATACTGCTTTTTGTTTGCAGGAGAAAATTATGGCTTTGGAAAAAATGCGCAATATCGGAATCATGGCGCACATTGATGCTGGCAAGACCACGACCACGGAACGAATCCTTTACTATACGAAAAAAATTCACAAGATTGGCGAGATTGACGACGGGCAGGCTACGATGGACTGGATGGCGCAGGAACAGGAACGCGGAATCACGATCCAAAGCGCGGCCACCACGACATATTGGAACAGCTTCCAAATCAACATAATCGACACGCCCGGCCACGTTGACTTTACGGCGGAAGTGGAGCGTTCGCTCCGCGTCCTCGACGGCTCGGTCTGTGTGCTTTGCGCCGTGGACGGAGTTCAGCCGCAGACGGAAACCGTTTGGAAACAGGCGGACACTTTCGGCGTGCCTCGAATTTGCTTTGTGAACAAGATGGACAGAATCGGCGCGGACTTTTTCGGCTCGATGGAAGATGTCCACGAAAAATTCGGCGTGGAATGCGTCGCGCTTCAGATTCCGATAGGGCAGGGCGCGGAATTCGAAGGCGTGATTGACTTGATTTCGCAAAAAGAAATCCGCTGGAATGCCGAAAGCGAAGGCGAAAAATTCGAGCTTTCCGAAATCGCGCCTGAACGCAAAGCCGAGTTCGAAGAATGGCGCGAAAAAATGGTTGACGCCGTGGCCTCGAGCGACGACGATTTGGCGGAACTTTATCTTGAAGGAAAGGAAATTTCTGCGGAGCAGCTTAAGGCTGCGATAAGGCGCGGCACGATTTCTCGCGCGTTCGTCCCTTTTGTGATGGGAAGCGCGCGGCACAATCAGGGCGTTCAGCCGCTTTTGGACGCGATCGTGGAATATTTGCCCGCGCCCGACGAAGTTCCTCCGGCGCAAGGAATTCATTCGAAAAAGGACCGCGAGGAAAAAGTCGAAATTCCGTGCAAGGAATCAGGGCAGCCGCTCGCTCTCGTGTTCAAAATTCAGTACGACCGCGAAATGGGACCTCTTTGCTACGTCAGGATGTATTCGGGAAAAATTTCTTCGGGAAGCCAGATTTCTAACATCGCCAAAAAAAAGCGCGAGCGCGTCAACAGAATCTTGAGAATGCATGCCGACAAAAGCGAGCCGATGGAAAGCGTTTCGGCGGGCGACATCGCCGTGTTCATCGGACTGAAACTTTCGCAGACCGGCGACACTTTGGGAAGCGAGGGATTTCCCGTCTTGCTCGAAAGCGTAAAATTCCCGGAGCCTGTGATTTCGGTCGCCATCGAACCTGATTCAATTTCGGAACGAGACAAACTCGGCGAGACTTTGGAAATCCTTTCGCGCGAAGATCCCACGTTCACGCACAAGGAAGATTCGGAGACCGGGCAGCTCATCATCAGCGGAATGGGAGAACTTCACCTCGATGTTCTCGTCACAAGAATGAAAGATGATTTCGGCGTAAAGGCAAGGGTGGGCGCGCCGCAGGTCACGTATCGCGAGGCGGTTTCGGCGACGAGCGCGGTGACCGAAAAATACAGCCGCGTGCTTGCAGGAAAGGAAAACACTGCCGGAATCACAGTGGAAGTTTCTCCGCGCGAGACGGGGCTGGGAAACAGCTACGAGTGCGCCGCGCGGACTGCGAACATTCCCGACGAAATTCTCGAAGCCGTAAAAAGCGGATTTATGAACGCGCTCGCAAGCGGAATCGAATACGGATATCCTTGCACAGACACCGCCGTAAAAGTTACTGCGATTGAATACGACGAGCTCACGTCAACTCCGTTCGCGTTCGAAGCGTGCGCGGTTTCCGCGTTCGACAAGGCATGCAAAAACGCCGCGCCTGAAATCCTCGAGCCTGTGATGGACGTGGAAATTTCATGCCCTAAAGAATTCGTCGGCGATGCGATGAGCTGCATGACGCAGCGCGGCGGAATGATTCTCGGGCAGGATTCCAAGCAATCG
Source organism: Treponema sp. (assembly GCA_014804005.1). Taxonomy (GTDB): domain Bacteria; phylum Spirochaetota; class Spirochaetia; order Treponematales; family Treponemataceae; genus Treponema_D. Next base: position 262,376 of record JAAVAP010000013.1, read on the forward strand.
GGCGAAGTGATTCACTGCGAAGCGCCTATGGCGAAGATGTTCGGATTTTCCACGACGCTCCGTTCCGCCACGCAAGGCCGCGCCTCGTTCACGATGGAATTCAGCCATTTCCAAAAAAAGCCGGGCGGGTTTTATAGTTGATGGTGAAGAATGAATAGTTAATATTGAGTAGGGCTGATTTTGGACGGTTTCCGATTATTCCGCACGAAGAATCGAAAAGTTTTGCATGGATGGTTTTTGCCTTGTGCGGCGAAAAAGTTTTTCTTTATTTTTTCGCTTTTCTTCTTGACATTTTTTTTGATTTCTGCTAGTATATTTTCACTTGCGGGGATGGCGGAATTGGTAGACGCGCTAGCTTGAGGTGCTAGTGGTGAAAGCCGTGGCCGTTCAAGTCGGCTTCTCCGCAAAAGGAAATCGTGGAAATCTGCGGTTTCCTTTTTTTTGTCCTTTCGAGCTTGAAATTTCCCTTGAAAAAAATCGCACCTTGTGATATAATTATTATCCAAATGAATTCAAATTCAACTTCTCAAGGAGAACGAAATGATCAAGACAGTAAAAGACGTTGACCTCAAGGGTAAGCGCATCATCATGCGCGTGGATTTCAATGTGCCGATGAAAGACGGCGTAGTTCAGGACGACACGCGAATTATGGCGGCGCTTCCTACCATCAAGTACATCATCGAGCAGAAGCCGCGCAGCCTCGTGCTTATGAGCCACTTGGGTGATCCGAAAAAGGACGTGAAAAAGGCGCAGGAAAAAGCAGAGAAGGCGGGAAAGCCGTGGACTGATGCCGATTCTGAAAAATTCATCAACGGCAAAAACCGCATGAAGCCCGTCGTCGAATATTTCGCGCAAAAGCTCGGCTCGCCTGTAACTTTCCTTCCCGACGCTCTCGGACAGAAGGCCGCGATTGATGCGCTTCCCGAAGGGGCTGTGGCGATGCTCGAAAATGTTCGCTTCCATAAAAAAGAGACTTCCAAGGATTCTGCCGAGCGCGATGTGATGGCTAAAGAGCTCGCATCTTACGGAGACATTTTTGTGAACGACGCTTTCGGAACGGCGCACCGCGATCAGGCTTCCACAGCGTCGATTGCGAAATTCATGCCAGTGCCGAGCGTTGGCGGATTCCTCATGGAAAAGGAAGTGAAATACATTCAGCCGATGGTTACGAATCCTGAAAAGCCGATGATCGCGATTATCGGCGGCGCGAAAGTTTCTTCAAAAATCGCCGTGCTCGAATCGCTTCTCAAAAACGCGAGCGCGCTCGTTATCGGCGGCGGAATGGCGTACACGTTCCTCAAGGCGCAAGGACATTCTGTCGGAAAGTCGCTTGTCGAAGATGATTTCATCGACACTGCGAAAAAATTGCTCGCCGATGCCGAGGCGAAAGGCGCGAAAATCATTCTTCCTGTTGACCATGTTGGCGCGGAAGAATTTAGCCCGGACGCGAAGCCTGTCGCCGTTGACGGAACGGACATTCCCGAAAATCTCATGGCGATGGACGTAGGGTCTAAGACAATCGAGCTTTATAAAGAAGTCATCGGCTCTGCAAAGTCGATTGTATGGAACGGACCTGTCGGCGTTTTCGAATTCGAAGCGTTCTCGAAAGGAACTGAAACTGTCGCGAAACTTGTCGCCGAGGCGACCGGCCGAGGAGCAATGACTGTCGTTGGCGGCGGCGATTCTGTTGCGGCCGTGAACAAATTCCACCTTGCGGACAAAATGAGCCATGTTTCTACGGGCGGCGGCGCTTCGCTTGAATTCCTCGAAGGAAAGACGCTTCCTGGAATCGCGGTTTTGGCGACAAAATAAATTTAATTTTTATAGGAGTTATGAAAAAAGTTGCCTGAAATAGCGTCAACTTTTTTCATGTCAAGTTTCCGTTGGAAACTTGCATATTCAATGCACATTCTCATTTCATTGCGAATGTGCGTAAAAAGCCAATCGCGATTTTGAAAAATCGTTCATGGCTTTTTTAGGAGTTATTATGGCACGGACACATTACATCGCTGGAAACTGGAAAATGAACACGTCGAAGGCGGAAGCGGTAAAATTGGCGGAGGACTTGGTCGCGGCTCTCAAGGGCAAGACGAACAAGTTCATGATTGGCGTTCCATTCGTTTATTTGGACGCGGTGGCGCAAGTCGTAAAAGGCTCGAATATAATCCTTGCGGCGCAGGACTGCGCTGCCACTGCGAACGGCGCGCACACTGGCGAAGTTTCCACGGAAATGCTCAAGGACATCGGATGCTCTTGCGTCATTCTCGGACACAGCGAGAGACGGCATGAAATCGGCGAAAGCGACGAGCTCATCAACAAAAAAGTGCGCCGCGCCTTGAACGCCGGCCTCGAAGTGGACTTGTGCATCGGAGAGCTTTTGAGTGAGCGCGAGGCGGGCGAGGCGGAGCAAGTCTGCGCGTTCCAGCTTTCGGCAGGGCTTGCAGGCGTGAGCGAAGAGCAGATGAAGCGCGTGACGATTGCCTACGAGCCGGTTTGGGCGATTGGAACTGGAAAGACCGCCACTCCCGAAGACGCGCAGGCAATCCACAAATTCATCCGAGGCTACATCGCGAAACTTTACAATGAAAAAGTCGCCGAGGAAACGATAATCCAGTACGGCGGCTCGATGAAGGCTTCCAACGCGAAAGAATTGCTCGCGCAGCCCGACATTGACGGCGGACTCATCGGCGGTGCTTCGCTCAAGGCGGAGACTTTCGTTCCGATTTGCGAAATCTAAAATCAAAGTGAATGTTTAAAGTTTGCGTCAATGTTTTGACGCAAACTTTAATTTCGAACTTTCCGCGTTCTTTAAAAGGCGCGGAAAGTTTGTGCCGCCGGCATTTTTTTTATTAAGAAAAAAAATTTTTTTTTCTCTTGAATAATTTTATTTTTTTCATTATAATTTAGTTTCATTGATTTGAATTGGAGTTTTTTATGGGTGCTATAAAAGTTATTCTGATGGTCGCGTTTGTAATAATTTGCGTCCTGCTTGTTCTTTTGGTTTTGATTCAAAACGACGAGGGCGGCGGCCTTGGCGGACTTATGAGCGGTTCGGGGAGCGCGGCGTTCGGCTCGCATTCGGCGAGCGTGATAAACAAGACGACGTTCGTTTTGGTCGCGCTGTTCATCGTTACGGCTTTTTCCATTGCGCGGCTCAACAAAAAGCCCGCTGTAAAATCGACACTCTCTCCTGCCGTCCAAGAAAGCGTGGACACGAGCGGCGCGGGCGTTGAAAATTGGTGGAACGACCTTGAAGCGGAAGGCGCGGCAGAAGCGGAGGCTTCGGAAGCCGAGTCCTTGCCCGACGAAAAATAATTTCGCGCGAAGTTTTTTTTGGGCGGCGGTGTCCGCACGGCATGGGTTCGCCTGCTTTGCGTCGAATTCTTTTAATGAAATTTTGAAAGAAGGTGATAGAATGTTGGCTACGTTTTTCAATCCGAATTTCATCAGCATGAATTTGGAGAGCGTGGACAAAGACGAACTTTTTGAGGAAATGGTGGAGATTTTCGTCCGGGGAGGCGAGGCTCTCGATCGCGCGGCGGTCTTGGATCGGCTTTTCGAGCGCGAAGCAAAAATGTCTACGGGAGTCGTTTCCGGAGTCGCCATTCCGCATGCCGTTTGTTCTGAAGTGAAAAAAGATATGGTCGCCGTGGGCATAAGCCCTGCGGGAATGGAATACGGCGCGCTTGACGGAAAGCCCGTGCACATCGTTTTTATGCTGCTTTTCGCGCAGGGCAATGCTTCCGACCATTTGGAAGTGATACGCAAGCTTTCGCTCATTTTGGACAACGCCGAAATCCGCGAAAAAATTCTCAAGGCCGAAAACGCGCGCTCGCTTTTTGAAATGATTTGCGAAGCGGAGGAGTCTTTGTGATGGAAGGTGAAGAGCGAAATCTCATTGCGAATCTGCTTGAGGCGGAGGAAAGCGCGAGCGCGCTCATCGCCGAGGCTCGTTCCGAAGCCGACAAAATTTTGGCGCAGGCTCGGGCGCAAGCGGATTCGGACTACGAAAAGAAATTCAGGGAAATGGATTCCTCGCTGGAAGAGAATTGTGAGAAAAGAATGCAGGAATTGAACGCGAATCATTCTTCCGCCCTTGAATCATACAAAGAAAAAATTTCCAAAATCAATAAGGATACGGACTCATTCGACAAGTTTTTGCAATCTGTCTTGTAAGAAGGTGTGTGGTGGAACGTTCGGGCGCTCAATCTTATGTCTACGCAAAAGCAAGCGGAATCTTGGCGCGGTCTTTTATCGGTCAGCGAGCCGTGTCGCTTTTCAATGCGCGCTCGATTCCTGAACTTTGGTCGCTTGTCTTGAAAACCGAAGTTCCGTCCGTTCCCGAGACGCTTTTGGCGAAACGCTTCGAAGAAGAGGCGGGCGCGAAGCTGATTTTGGAATACAAAAGGTTGCTCGACATGTACGACAGACCGGATGAAGTGGCTGTTCTTCTTTTGCGCTATTTCGACTATTCCAACTTGAAGTCGCTTGGAGCGGCGGCCGCGATGGGACAGAAAGAGCGTCCGAGCCTTCGAAACATCGCGCCGTACAATATTTTGAATTATGACGGCTGGCCTTCGATAAAGAAAATCACCGAACGCTCGCCGCTTTCTTGGTACGACAAGGAGCCGGAAATTTCGGAGCAGCAGTTTTTGGACGCTAAAATCGACAGGCAGTTCGTTTTTGATTTGTGGAAAGCCGCGAGCCGTCTCGGCGTTTTCGAACGGGCAATCGTCGAAGAATTGATTTTGAAAAAATACGCAATGCGGAACATGGTTTGGGCTTTGCGTCTCAAAGTTTTTTACAAAATGTCGCGCGACGAGATTTTGGAGCACATTTCCTTTTTGAATCCTTCGGCGAAAAAGGATGATTTGCTCGCGCATGACGCAATCGAAATTCTTGAAAAAAATCCCGAGCATTATGAAGATTGGATCGGGTGGAAATATGCGAAATTTTTGAACGCGCACGAAGAGGGCTCGATATGGAGTATTGATCCAGGCTGGGTGGAGGACGCGGCGCAAAAGGAACTCGTCGCGGAAGCGAACAGGCTTTTCCATGCCAAGCCTTTTGAGCCAGTCGTTTTGGTTTCGTGGTTTTTTATGAAGCTGCACGAACTCAATAATATACGCGCGGCGGTGGAAGCCCTGCGCTTGAACGTCGGAGCCGAATCCGCGATGGAAGCGGCGGGAATAAGATAGGTGGGTTATGGCAAGAACGACGCGAATGTGCCTTGTTGAGCTGATGGTTCTCAAAGAAGACATTTCGAATGTGCTTTTGTTTTTGGGAAAAAGCGGGAATTTTCAGTTCCAAAATAAATTGGGAGGCGAGGAGAATTCCCTGCGAACAACCGTCTCCGCACACGAAAACCGCGAGCGCGAAATGTTCGCCCGTCTTGATCAGGCGCGCGCCTTTTTGGGAATCGACGACAGCGGAGTTTCCATAAAAGATGCGAATTTGCCCGACGGCAAGGATTTTGAGGAAGCAGAAAAAATAATTTCCTCGCTTGATAGCCTTATAAAGCGCGATGCAACCGAGCGCGAAAATTACAAGCGGCTTGAAGAATCCTACAAAGAGGCTTCGGCTTTCAGCAACCTCAAGCAATCTTATGGCGAACTCGAGCGGCTTTCTTTCCTTTCGCTGCGAATCGGGAAAATTGATCCGGCCGTTTTTGACGAATTGAAATTTGCCGTGGGACAACGCGCGGTGGTAGTTCCGCTCGGCGACGACAAGACGCGAATACTCGCAGCTTCCAGCAAAAAAGGTCGGTTCGCACTCGACACGGAACTCAAAAAATTCGGCTTCGTGCAAATGGAAATTCCGCAGGATTTCAAGGGAATCCCGGACGAAGTTTTGGCTTCGCTGAAAAAACAGCGCGACGAAGGACGGATAAAGATTCGCGAGCTTGAGACGGAGCGCGCCAATTTCACTGAAACTCACAAGGAAAAAATCCTGCGCCTTTTGGCTTCGTTTTCGCTCGGTGCGCAACTTGGCGACACGGAAAGTCTGCTTGAATCCACGCAATTGGTTTACCGGCTTACGGGCTGGATTCCGATTTCCGAATCGAGCGATTTTATAAAGAAAATTGATTCGCTCACTTCGCATCGCGTTTCGGTTCGCCAGTACAGACCGGAGGAAGTTCCGAGCGTCGTCTCGGGAAGCGAAAAAGTTCCGGTCAGGCTCACTCGCTCGAAATTCGCGGGCGCGTTCAACAGGATGATTTTCAGTTACGGCTCGCCTGTCTACGGCACGATCGATCCCACGCCGTTTGTCGCGGTTTTCTTCACGCTGCTTTTCGGAATAATGTTCGGCGACGCGGGGCAAGGGCTCGTTTTTCTCATAGCGGGAATCCTCATGGCGCGGAATGTCGTGAAAGTCGGCGGCTGGAACAAATTCGCGCCGATTTTCATCGGAATCGGAATTTCAAGCACTTTGATGGGCTTGCTCACAGGCGAGTTTTTCGCGACGGAGACTGTCTTGGAACCGTTCGAACGTTTCGTGACTGGGCTTTTCGGCGAAAGCCGAAATCAAATCTTGCCGATGATGCCGCAGTCCGATCCGAATTCGATAAGGCGGATGTTCATGTTCTTCGGATTTTCGATCGCCGTGGGCTTCGTTATAAATTCGGTCGGAATAATTATCAACATCGTGAACTCGCTCGCGCGAGGAAAAATCGGCCGCGCGTTTTTCGGAAAGGGCGGACTTGCCGGCGCGATTTTCTTTTGGTATGTCGTGGCGTTGGCGGTGCGCGTGGCGGCTTTCGGCCACAATGTCGCGCCTTATGACTGGATCGTAATCGGCGCGACGCTTTTCTTCTGCGCGTTCGGCGAGGTTTTCACGCGGCTCGTGGAAGGCGAAAGACCTGTAATGGAAAACGGCTTTGGCGCGGCGGTGATCGAGGCGGTGGTGGAACTTTTGGAGACAATCATCACCTATCTTTCGAACTCGGTGAGCTTTTTGCGCGTGGGCGCGTTCGCATTGGCGCATGCCGTGCTCGGATTCATCATCAGCACGATGATGGGCTTGGTCGGCGGCGTGGGCGCGGTGGCAATCGGAATCGTCGGAAACGCGATTGTGATTGTCCTTGAAGGAATGATTGTCGCGATTCAGGCGATTCGTCTGCAATATTATGAATTCTTTTCCAAATTCTTTGGCGAGACGGGAAGGGAATTCAAGGCGTATGAATTCGTCTATCGGAAATAAGCGCGGCGAAAATTCTCGCTCGGCGTGAATTGAAGTTGTTTTTTAATATAGGAGTGTTAAACAGGAACTCCGCACAAATGGCGCAGCGTTCCTGTTTTCAAAGTTTGCGTTGCAAACTTCGATATTTACAGCGCGTTTTCATTTCATTGCAAATGCGCAGTAAAAAAACAGTCGCGATTTTCAAAAATCGCTCTTGACTTTTTATAGGAGTGTTCTTATGAACAAGAAAATTTTAGTTTTGGCGGCGGCGTTGTTCTGCGTCGCGATGGCAGGAATCTTCGCACAGTCTTCTTCCGAAGGCGCGGAAGAGCAGGCGATCGAGCAGACGGACAACTCGAAGGCTTTCAAGTACATCGCGGCTTGTCTCGCGGTGGGCTTTTCGTGCATTGCGGGCGGAATGGCGGTCGGAAAGATCGGCGCGGCGGCGATGGGCGCGATGAGCGAAAATTCGGAACTTTCTGGAAAGGCTTTGCCGTTCGTCGGACTTGCCGAAGGTATCTGTCTTTGGGGATTCCTTGTGGCTTTGCTCATAATAATTCTCGGATAGGCTCGGGCTTTCCATGCAGTATTTTGTCATCGGCGAACGAGAAATCGTCCTCGTGTTTGCGCTCGTTGGCGTGGAGGGGGCTGTCGCGGTGAACCGTGCCGAGGCCCTCGAAGCGTTCAGCCGCGCTACGGGAAAAAATTTTCTCGAAAAAGGCGTTTCCGCGCCTGCGAGCGCGGAGCGTCCGAAAGTCCTGATTTTGACGGAAGAAATTTCTATGCTACTTGAAGAAGAAGTCATGGAATGGCAGCGCGGCGCGAAATATCCGCTCATCGTCGAAATCCCCGGAATCGGCGGACATTTGGCGGGACGAAAAACTCTCACGCAGTCGATTCGCGAGGCGGTGGGAATACACATTTAGGAAAATTTGGAATAATTATGGAAGAACTGCGGTCTACTGAAATTCTCGAAAAGGAAATTCAAGCCGAATCCAAAAAGGAAGCGGAAAAAATTCTTTCGGCGGCGAAGCGCGAGGCGGAAAAAATTCTTTCGGAAACCGGGTCTCGGTTGGAAGGCGCGAAAGCTGAGCGCGAAAAATTTTACGAGGAAAAAGTCACAAAGTGCGAGAAAGTCCTGCAAGCCTCCGTTCCGCTTGAAAGCCAGAGATTTTTGGTTTCGTTCGTTTCGCAGGGCGTGGATTCCGCTCTGAACGAATATTTCAAAAAGCTTTCGCAGGAAGAACGCCTTGAAATTTCGCTCAAGCCGATTTCGGCGAAAAAGGAATTTTTTTCAGGCAAAAAGTTCCGCGCGAAAGTCTATGGATTCGACTTGGATTTGGCGCGAACATCGCTCGAAAAAAATCTCAAGGACAATCTTTTGTCCGCCGAAAAAATCGACTTCGCGCTTTCGGGCGAAGAGGCGCAAAGCGGAATCGATTTCCACGAAGGCGTGATTTTGGAATCCGAGGACAAAGGCGTGAAATGCCGCCTCACTTTGGAAGAAGCCGTGGGTGAACTCAAGGACAAACATTACGGCGAGCTGGCGGAAAAACTTTTTGGCGATGAGATGAATTGAGGAAAATATGATAACTGGAAAAATTACGCGCGTTTCAGGTCCGATTGTGTTTGCCGAAGGACTTGAAGGTTGCGGACTTTACGATGTCGTGAACGTTGGCGAAAAGCGCTTGATGGGCGAAATAATCCGCCAAAGCGAAGGACAGGCCACGATTCAAGTCTACGAGGATGTCACCGGGCTTCGCATCGGCGAAAATGTCGAATGCGTGGAGATGCCGCTTTCGCTTCATCTTGGACCTGGACTTGTCGGCACGATTTATGACGGAATTCAGCGTCCGCTTAAAACGATGTGCGAAAATTCAGGCTCGTTCCTTACGGCCGGAGAACGCGCGGACGCGCTTGATTTGGAAAAGAAATGGGAATTCCACGCCGCGAAGGATTCAAATGGAAATGAAATCGCGGAAGGCGCGCCGATTTTTCCCGGAATGGTTTTGGGAACGGTTCAGGAAACTTCCTCGATCTTGCACAAGGTGATGGTTCCGCCTCAGACTCGCGGGCGCGTCCTCAAAGAATTCTTTGGAAACGGCTCTTTTACTGTGGAAGAAAAAATCGCCGTGACGGAACTCGGCGAGGAAATAAAGCTCGCGCAATATTGGCCTGTGCGCCGCGCGCGTCCGTATGCGCGAAAGCTCGGCGTGACCGAGCCTTTGATTACGGGACTTCGCGTGATTGACGTTTTGTTTCCGCTTTCGAAAGGCGGCACGGCGGCGATTCCGGGCGGATTCGGTACTGGAAAAACGATGACTCAGCATTCGATTGCGAAATGGTGCGACGCGGATTTGATCATATACATCGGATGCGGCGAGCGCGGAAATGAGATGACGGACGTTCTCACGGAATTTCCGGAAATCATCGACCCGAGGACAGGACGTTCGCTCATGGAACGCACGATTCTCATCGCGAACACTTCGAACATGCCCGTGGCGGCTCGCGAAGTTTCGCTTTATTCGGGAATCACGCTCGCAGAATATTACCGCGACATGGGAATGGCTGTCGCAATCATGGCGGATTCCACGAGCCGCTGGGCGGAAGCCCTGCGCGAACTTTCGGGCCGCCTTGAAGAAATGCCCACCGAAGAAGGATTTCCAGCGTATTTGCCGACGCGCCTTGCGGAATTCTACGAGCGGGCGGGTCGCGTAAATCCGCTTTGCGGCGGAGAAGGAAGCGTCAGCGTAATCGGCGCGGTTTCACCTCCGGGCGGCGACTTTTCCGAGCCTGTCACTCAGCACACGAAACGCTTCATTCGATGCTTTTGGGCGCTCGACCGCGATTTGGCGAACGCGAGGCATTATCCCGCCATCGGCTGGATCGACTCGTATTCCGAATATGCCAACGAAGTCAAGGAATGGTGGCAGACGCACAATCCGAAAATGTTCTCGATAAGGCAGCGCGCGCTCGACCTTCTCAAAGCTGAGCAGCGGCTCGAACAAATCGTGCGCCTCATTGGACCGGACGCGCTTCCCGACGTGGAGCGTCTCGTGCTCACTGTTTCGGAAATGATAAAAAGCGGCTTTTTGCAGCAGGACGGCTTCGACAAAATCGATTCGTACTGCGCTCCCGAAAAGCAGATTGAAATCCTTTCGTTGATAATGAAATTCTACGACAAGGCGGAACGCGTCGTCAAGGCTGGCGCGCCTCTTTCCAAAGTGGCGGCTCTTCCCGTGCGCGAGGAAATCATGCGAATAAAAGGCAGCGTGGAAAATTCCGCGCTCGAAAAAATCAAGGAAGTCGAAGGACATCTTGAAAGCCAGATGGGAGACATCGAGCGGCTCTACATTTCGTCGCTTGAAAGCGAGCGCAAGGTGGCAATATGAAAGGCATAGAGTATCGTGGAATAAATTCTGTTGACGGACCGATTGTCGTGGTTAAGCGCAGTGAAAACGTGGCGTACAACGAGGTCGTCTGCGTCCGCGACAAATTCGGCGCGAAACGCACGGGCCGCATTATCGACATGAACGCGGATGCGGCGGTCGTGCAGATTTTCGGCGCGACAAGCGGAATAGACTTGGACGTTTCTTCGGTGGAATTTCTCGGCGAGCCTTTGGAACTTCGCGTGGGCGAAGGCTTGCTCGGAAGAATCTTCAACGGACTAGGCGAGCCAATCGACGGCTACGGACAAATCGTCTCATCGGAAAAACGCGACGTGAACGGCGCTCCAATAAATCCCTATGCCCGCGTCTATCCGCGCGATTTCATCCAAACGGGAATTTCCGCAATCGACGGAATGAACACGCTCATCCGCGGACAGAAGCTTCCGATTTTTTCGGGAAACGGACTTCCTCACAACCAGCTCGCCGCGCAAATCATAAGGCAGGCGAAGCTCAAGAATTCCAGCGACCAATTCGTTATGGTTTTTGCAGGAATGGGCATCAAGTACGACGTGGCGAGATTCTTTACCGACTCTTTCGAGGAAAGCGGCGTGCTTTCGAAAGTCGTGATGTTCCTTTCGCTCGCGGACGCGCCAAGCATCGAGCGAACGATCACTCCGCGCTGCGCGCTCACGGCGGCAGAATATTTGGCGTATGAAAAGGGAATGCACGTCCTCGTCGTGATGACCGACATGACGAACTATTGCGAGGCGTTGCGCGAAATTTCCACGACGCGCGGCGAAGTACCTGGACGAAAAGGCTATCCAGGCTACCTTTATTCGGACTTGGCGGAACTTTACGAGCGCGCCGGCCGCATAAAGGGCAGCGAAGGCTCGATCACGCAGATTCCGATTCTGACGATGCCGAACGACGACATTTCAAATCCGATTCCTGACTTGACCGGCTACATCACAGAAGGGCAGATCGTTCTTGACCGCGAACTTTTCCAGCGCGGAATGTATCCGCCAGTGGCAGGGCTTCCGTCGCTTTCGCGCCTTATGAAAGACGGAATCGGAATTGCGAAGGACGGCCGCGTCATGACGCGCGAGGATCACGCGAACGTTTCATCGCAGCTTTTTGCGGCGTATTCGAAAGTGAAGTCCATACGCAATCTCGCGGCAATCATCGGCGAAGAGGAATTGGGCGAACTCGACAAGCGTTATTTGAATTTCGGGCTCAGATTCGAAAAGGAATTCCTCGGTCAGGACGAGCACGAGGATCGTTCGATTGAGCAAACCCTCGACATTGGCTGGAAAATGCTTTCGCTTTTGCCGCGCGAAGAGCTTTTGCGCATAAAGCCCGAATTCATCGAAAAATATCTGCCGAAAAACGAGGAGGCGAGCAACACATAGAATGAAGCTGAACATCGCACCAACAAAGTCGAATCTTCTCGCAATGAAAGAACAGCTTTCCAGCGCGGAAAACGGCTACGATTTGCTTGAACAAAAGCGCGAAATTCTCGTAATGGAATTGATGCACATGGCGGAGCGCGTCCGAATCCTCGAGACAAAAATCGACAAGGCCACGCAGACTTCTTATGCCGCGCTCAAGCGGGTTCTTATGAAAGTCGGCGGCGACCGCATCGAGCAGATTTCCCGCGCGGTAAGGTACGATTTCCACATCGAGGAAAAGCCCGTAACAATCGGCGGAATGAAATTTTCTTCAATCGTGATGAATCCGCCCCAAAAGCAGCTTTTCTATTCCGCGCTCGGAACGTTTTCTTCTTGCGACGAGGTGATTTGCGACTTTTTCGACTTGCTCACTTTGCTCACGGAAATGGCTTCGATCAGGACGATTGTGTGGCGGCTCGCGGGCGAAGTGAAGAAAACTCAGCGCAGGGTGAACGCCCTCGACAAGATGGTGATTCCCCAGACGCGCGAGACAAAAAAATATATCGAAAGCCAGCTCGAGGAGCGCGAAAGGGACAACACGTTCGTGCTCAAGGCGTTGAAGAACAAAAAGAATTCACGGGGGGAAAACGAATGCTGAAACCTTTGGTTCACAATGTTCTGGTGTCCATAAATGGCTCCGAATCTTCGTCGCGCGCGGCTATGTACGGAATTCTCATGGCAAAGCAGCAGCATCTCAACTTGAAATTCGTCTATGTCGTTGACACGGCCACCCTCAAGCGACTTACGATAAGCCATTTTTTGCTGGAAGAAGAGAACGTCAGTTTCGCGCAGAATCTCCGCGCCGACGGACAGAAATATTTGGACTATGCGATGATGCTCGCAAAGAAAAAAGGCGTGAAGGCGCAGGCGGAACTTCTCGAAGGTTCTGTTTGGGGCGAAGTCATAAGCGCGGCCGACAAGTTCAAGGCGGAGCTGATTCTCATTGGCGGAAGCGGTACGAGGACTTCCGTACACGCGGCGGCATCAGGTTCCACGGGAGGGCATTTTTCCCTGGTGGACAAGGAGATCATAATGAACTCTCATTGCTCCGTGATGGTCGTCCGCGAGCCGAAAATCGAACAATTGTTCAGAATAGCGTAAGCGCAAAATTATGGAAGACTGCTGGAAGGTTCTCGGAATAAGGCGCGACGCGACGCTCACAGAAATTCGCAGGGCGTACAGAAAGCGCGTCAAGAAGTTTCATCCCGACGCTTCTGGAAATCCTGAAACTTCCGAGGAATTCCGCCGCGTCGTGCGAGCCTACGAAATCCTCACGGACGCGAAGACGAGGAAAATCTTCGACTCGTCGTTCCTCGAACATTTCCGCCGCCGTCCGCCCAAATCATGGGACTACCGCGAATGGCTTTTGGAGCGAGAAGATGACGAGAGCCGCGCGAAGCTTATTTTTTTCGACCTCACCCACGCGAGGGAAAGCGAGGCGGTGAGGGAATACAAGCGCATGCGCACGGAACGGACTTCGTTCAATCTTAGAAGATGGTTCACGAAAGAAGAATTCATGGACTATTCTTTTATCCTGTGTGAAGAAATGATTTTGCGCGAGGAATATTACGACGCCGCGATGCTTTTGTGCCAAATAATCGAGCTTGAGCGCAAGTACGAATATTTCAGGCTTTTTTTCCCCGAAGTTCTAGAACTTTTTCGGAACGTCATGCGAAGGCACATCGAAGGAAAAATCAGCGACGAGCTCGCGCTGGACTTTTTCGAAAGCGCGTTGGAACTGCGGCTTGGCAAGGCGGACGACGCGTTCATATTGCGCAAGATGGGAGAAATCTACGCAAGGATTGGCGACTGGCGCACGAGCAAAATCTGCCATGAAGAGGCGGACAGGATTTTAGTTAATAGTGATTAGTTAATAATTAATAGTTGATGGAAATTAGTTGATAGTTGGCGGAGGATAGTCGCGATTTATCGCTTTGCCATAAGATTGCGTTTCGCGGCGATGAAATTCCGATTTCCTGCTGTCGAAAAATTTGGAGACTTTTATGATAAGAATCAAAAACGAAAAGCAAATCGAAGGCATCCGCCGCTCGTGCCACTTGCTCGCAGACATGTTCAACGAAGTGATTCCTCAAGTGAAGGCCGGAATGTCCACGAAGGACATCGACGACCTTTGCAAGAATTTCATCACTTCCCATGGCGGAAAGCCCGCATGGTATCGCGAGGACTTTCCAGGCGCGGCATGCGTTTCCGTGAACGAGGAAGTGATTCACGGAATTCCTTCAAAGAAAAAAATCATCCGCGACGGTGACCTCGTTTCCATCGACGTGGGAATCGACATTTGCGGCTACATAAGCGACTCCACCCACACGGTCCTTGTGGGAAATGTCCGTCCCGAATGGAAAAAGCTCGACGACGTTACGCGCGAATGCCTTGAAGCGGGAATCCAAGCTTGCAAGGCCGGAAACCGCATCAGCGACATAACGAAAGCCGTCTATGAAATCGCGCACAAAAAGCACGGCTACGGCGTGGTCTACGAATATTGCGGGCACGGTGTGGGGCTTGACGTGCACGAAGATCCAACCATTCCAAACAGTCCGAAGGGGCGCGATTCGAATCCGCGGATTCAGCCTGGAATGGTTCTCGCAATCGAGCCGATGATAAATCTCGGTGTCGATGAAGTGGAACTTTTGGACAACGGTTGGACGGTGGTCACCGAGGACGGACTTTGCAGCGCGCACGAAGAGCATACCGTAGCAGTCTTTCCCGACCACACGGAAATTCTCACCGCGCTTGACTGGCGCGCCTCCTCACTGTAACCATTTTTGCCTGCCGCAGTTTTTTTATGTAAAAGGCGCAGAAAACTATGCGATGCGTCTTTTTATAGTTATATTTTAGGCAGGGGGCATTTATGAAAACTACGACAAAAAATGTAATCACCACGGCATTAGCCGCAGTCCTTTCTTTCGGGCTGATTTCATTCTCATGCGCGGCAAAGCCTTCCGCGCAGCGCGGGGCGAACACGGCGTTCGCGGACACAGTTCCTTCTGCGAAAGTTCCCGAAGACTCGCTCAAAGTGCTCGAAGCGATGCAGAACGCTTTCCGCTCGATTTCATCGCAGGTTCTTCCTTCGGTTGTCGAAGTGGATGTCACGGAAAAGAAAACTCGGCCCGCGAATCCTTTCGGTGATTTTCCGTTCCGATTTTTCGGAATTCCGCAGGGAAGCGAGGAACGCGAATACGAGCAGCAAGGACTTGGTTCGGGCGTAATAATCCGCCGCGACGGAAAAAAATATTATGTCCTCACGAACAATCACGTGGCAGGAAAAGCGACCGAGATTTCCATAAAGCTGAATGACGGCCGCAATTTCGAAGGAAAGCTCGTAGGCGCGGACGAGCGCATGGACATCGCGCTCGTTTCGTTCGAAAGCGATGACGGCTCAATTCCAATCGCGACGCTCGGAGATTCGGACAGCGTTCAAACCGGCGACATTTGTTTCGCAATGGGCGCGCCGCTCGGCTACAGCCAGTCCGTCACGGAAGGAATCGTCAGCGCGACCGGACGTTCAGGCGGACAAATCGGCAGCATCAGCGATTTCATTCAGACGGACACCGCGATAAACCAAGGAAACTCAGGCGGTCCGCTTTTGAACATCTACGGCGAAGTCATCGGAATCAACACGTGGATTGCGTCGCAGTCAGGCGGAAGCCAGGGACTTGGATTTGCGATTCCAATCAACAATATCAAACACGCCATCGACGAGTTCATTTCGAACGGAAAAGTCACATACGGCTGGCTCGGCGTTTCACTTGTCGAAGTGGGCGATGAGGTAAAAGACTCGCTCGGAGTGAAAGGCAAAGACGGCGCGTTCGCCTCGCAGATTTTCGTTGATTCTCCGGCGTTCAAAGGCGGAATGCAGGCGGGCGACTACATCATCGAGCTGAACGGAAAGAAAGTTCGCAACACGGATCAGCTTGTCCGCGACGTGGGAAGCCTTCCCGCAAACAAGGACGCTTCGTTCAAAGTGATTCGCGGCGGAAAGGAAATCTCGCTCACTGTGAAAATCACGGAGCGCACGAAAGAAGTTTCTTCGGGCAACGCGAAGCTTTGGCCTGGTTTCATTCCGATTCCTCTCACGGACGACGTGCGGAAAAAATTGGAAATCGATTCCAAGGTGGAAGGCGTGGCGGTAACCGGCGTTCAGCCAAAATCTCCGGCTGCTTCGCTCAGACTTCAGGAGGGGGATGTCATCACGGCGGTGAACGGAACGAAAGTCAAGAATTTGGCGGAGTTCTACGCCGCGCTTGACCTCAACAAAACAAAGTCAATCCAGTTCACGATTACGAGCGGCGCAGGCTCAATCACGACTGGAACGTACAACTTCTAGTTTTGCGAAAAGCGGCGAAATGCACGGCGGGCATATTTTGAAATGTCCGCCGTTAATTTTAAATGAAAATCGCATTGAAATCAATCCCGAAAAATGCTACAATTTAGTTTATGGTGCAAATTTCTTACGAACAAAAAAAATCCCCCATGGAATTCCCTGACGGCGTTTTGGAAGGAAAGCGCGCGCTAACTTCGGACGAGATTTCCGCGCTCGAAAAAAATCGCAACGTTTGCCAAGACTGGAACTGCGTGCGCGTCACCGAAGACGCGTTCGACGCGAGCCTTGTTTCGGACTGCGAATTTTCAGGCTTCGTCGTCTTGGGTGCGCTCAATCGCGCGCAGCTTCGTTTTCACGACTTGGAACTGGAAGTGGGAATCCGCCGCTCGAAATTGCGCGATGTCGTGACTGGCGATGAAAACGCGATTTACAATGTCGCATACTTGGACAACTACCGCCTCGGTCGCAACGTGATTTTGTTCAACATTCAGGAAATGTCTTGCACCAAGCATTCCAAATTCGGAAACGGAATCTTGAAAGAAGGCGAGGACGAATCGCTTCGCGTTTGGATTGGCGTGGCGAACGAAAATGACGGACGCGCAGTCCTTCCGTTCGAAAACATGATCGCGGCGGATGCGTACATTTGGTCGAGAAAGCGCGACGACAAAATCTTGATGGAACGCCTCATCGAACTCACGGAAAACGGAAATCCGAAAACGCTCGACACTTTCGGCACAGTGGGCGATGCGTCCGTGATAAAAAACACGACTCTTCTCAAGGACGCGAAAATCGGCGAAGGCGCGTACATAAAAGGCGCGTTCAAATTGAAAAATATAACGGTGCTCTCTTCGGCGGAGGCGGAAAGTCAAATCGGCGAGGGAGTGGAAATGGTGAACGGAATCATGGGCTACGGAAGCCGCGTTTTCTATCAGGCTGTGGCGGTGCGCTTCGTCATCGGGCAGAACTGCCAGCTGAAATACGGCGTGCGGCTTTTGAATTCCGTGCTCGGCGACAATTCCACGGTTTCATGCTGCGAACTTTTGAACAATCTCATTTTTCCGTTCCATGAACAGCACCACAATTCATCGTTCCTCATCGCCAGCACCGTAATGGGACAATGCAACATCGCGGCAGGCGCAACGGTCGGAAGCAATCACAATTCGCGAAGCCCTGACGGAGAAATAATCGCGGGACGCGGATTTTGGCCCGGGCTTTGTTCCGACTTCAAGCACAATTCGAAATTCGCGTCGTTCGTGCTCGCGGCGAAAGGCTCGTATCAGCACGAGCTGAACATCACATATCCGTTTTCGCTGATTTTGGCATCGGGCGAGAACGAGCCTGTCCAAATAATTCCCGCGTATTGGTTTATGTTCAACATGTTCGCCATCGCGCGAAACCGCTACAAATTCGAAAAGCGCGATCGCCGCCTTAAAAAAATCCAGCACATTGAAACTGATCCTCTTGCGCCCGACTCGATGCAGCAAATTCTTTCTTCGCTCGGAAGGCTCGTCGAACTTTCGAAAAACCACTTTCAGGACATCGGCCTTGAAAGCGTGATTTCTGCAAAAACCGAAGAAGAAAAATTGCAGGCGGCGAAGGATTTTCTCCATCAAAATCCGAAATGCGAATTCACGCTTTTTGACGCGGAATGCCAAAAAAAATACGGAGCGAAAATTCTAAAGCCCGTCAAGGCGTACAAAGAATATCGCAAGGTTTTGAAATATTTCGCATCGCGTTCGCTCGTGGAATTCTGCGACTTGGAAAAATGCAAAAAACTTGACGGCGCGGCACTCGAAAAAATTCTTTCGATAAAACTTCACACGAAATGGACGAACGCGGGCGGCCAAATTCTTCCGAGCGAAATGCTCGACGAATTTTCGCAACTCGTGAAAAACAAAAAAATAAATTCATGGGACGAAGCCCACGAATTCTACGACCGCTGCCAATCGCATTACGCCGAGTTCAAGGCGCGATATTCGATTTTCATTTTGGAAAAATTGTACTCGCGGAAAATCCAAGAATTCACGCAAGAGATTTTCGACGACATAATTTCGGACGTCGCGACTTTTTCGAACGAAATGTACAAGGCTTCGATTTATTCGCGCAAAAAGGACTACGACGATCCGTTCAGGAAAATGACTTACGGAAACGACGAAGAAATGGTGGCGGTGCTCGGCTCGCTCAACGACAACGAATTCTTGCATTCGCTCAAAAATTCCACGGCGAAATTCAACGCGCGTTTGAAAGAAGTTTTTTCTTGAAAGCGAATCGGAAATTCCGAGGAAAAGCGCGGCGCCATGGATTTTTCCGCGCCGAACAAATTTTTATTTTTCCCTTGCGCAAATTTTTTTTTTGTGCTATAATTTAAGGATATAGGAGCTGTAATGGACGTTCAGTTACAAGAATTAATCGACAAGATTAAAAAGGACGGCGTCGCTTCGGCCGAAGAGACGGCCGCTGGAATAATCGCGGAGGCGGAAAAGAAAGCCGCAGCGATTATCGACGACGCCAAGCAGAAGGCTGAAAGCTTCGAAAAGGAAGCGAAGGCCAAGGCCGCCGGTCAGCAGAAAGCGGGCGAGGATGCGCTCAAGCAGGCATCCCGCAATCTCCTCATATCCTTTCGTGATGGAATCGGCGCACAGTTGCGCGCGATTGTCGAGGATGAGACAGTAAAGGCTTATTCCAAGGATTTGCTCGCAAAACTCGTACCGGAAACTGTGAAAGCATGGAGCGTGAAATCGGACGCGGGCGACCTTTCCGTGCTTCTTTCAAAATCCGACCTCGACGCGTTGGAAAGCGGATTGAAGGGCGCGCTAAAAGACGAGATTTCCAAAGGACTTGAAATCAAGGCGGACAAGACGCTTGAAAGTGGATTCCGCGTGGGACTCAAGGACGGAAGCGCGTATTACGACTATTCCGCAGAATCAGTGGCGGAACTTTTCTCCGCATACCTCAATCCAAAAATCGCGCAGATAATGAAAGACGCGGCGAAAGAGGCGTAGAGTGGCAAGTTTGTTCCAATCATCGCAGTATTATTTGGTTTCGCAGTTGCCGGCAATCGAAAATGTCGATTCCAAGCAATTGCCGATCACCGAAAAATACTACCGTGATTTGTGCGAGAGATTTCTCGACGAAAAAAGCCTTGACATCGTGCGAAATCTTTCCCTCGAGCCGCCGAAAAAAGAAACCAAGACTGGCTCGGCTTTTCTCGACGCTTGGAACGACAGGGAACGATGCTTGCGGATGGCATTGGCGCAAGTGCGCGCGCTCAAGATGAAAAAGGATTCGGACACGCTTCCTGGCGGATGCACCGCCGATATCCTTCAGGCCGCGCGCACGGCGGTGGGAATAGAAAGCCCGCTCGCCGCGGAGGAATTCCTCAACAAATATAGAATGGAAACGCTGCGCTCGCTCGCGCCGCTCGACACATTCAGCGTGGATGCGGTTTTCGCCTATGGCATTTCTCTGATGCTTGCCCAGCGCATGAAGAAGTTTGACGTGGAGACTGGAAAAGTTTCCTATCATAAAATTTACGATGAAATACTGGAGGACGCTAAGTAATATGAGTTCGCAAGAAAACAACACATATACAAAAACGGATGCCAAAGGAAAAGTAGTCGGCATTAACGGCAACATGGTTTCGGTGGCATTTGACGGCACTGTCACCATGAACGAGGTCGGCTATGTCGCTGTCGAGGGCAAAAAGCTCAAAGGCGAGATAATCCGAATCCGCGGAAACACTGCCCAAATGCAGATTTACGAAATGACCGAAGGAATCAAATCCGGATGTGACGTGGAATTCACGGGCGAAATGCTCGCCGTTCGTCTCGGACCTGGACTTTTGGGGCAGGTTTACGACGGACTTCAAAACCCGCTTCCCGAACTCGCGGAAAAGGCGGGCTACTTTTTGGAGCGCGGAGTCTATGTCGAGCCGCTTCCGAGCCAAAAGGAATGGGAATTCACTCCGAGCGCGAAAGAAGGCGACACTCTCTATCGCGGCGACAGTTTCGGCTCAGTTCCCGAAGGACCTTTCAAGCACAAGATTCTCGTTCCGTTCGACATGCTCGGAACATACAAAGTTAAGTCGATTGTTCAGGCTGGAAAATACAAGTTGGACGATACGCTTTGCGTTGTCACGGACGAGCGCGGCAATGAGAAAAATCTTTCAATGTCGTTCTATTGGCCGGTAAAGCGCGCCGTGGATTGCTACGCCGAACGCCTTGAGCCGACTGAAACAATGGTCACGAAAACTCGTCTCATCGACACGTTCTTTCCAGTGGCGAAGGGCGGAACTTACTGTATTCCAGGACCTTTCGGCGCGGGAAAAACCGTCATTCAGCATACGACAAGCCGCAATGCGGACGTTGACATCGTAATCATCGCGGCGTGCGGCGAACGCGCGGGCGAAGTCGTAGAAACGATCAAAGAATTCCCGGAACTCAAAGATCCGCGCACGGGCGAAAGCTTGATGAAACGCACCGTCATCATTTGTAATACTTCTTCAATGCCGGTCGCTTCGCGCGAGGCTTCGGTCTACACGAGCGTAACTTTGGCGGAATATTATCGACAAATGGGATTGAACGTGCTTTTGCTCGCAGACTCAACGTCCCGCTGGGCGCAGGCTTTGCGCGAAATGTCAGGTCGCCTTGAAGAGATTCCTGGCGAAGAAGCGTTCCCCGCGTATTTGGAATCATATATCGCGGCGTTCTACGAGCGCGCGGGAATGGTTCGGCTTCGCGACGGAAACAAAGGCTCGGTCACGATTGGAGGAACGGTTTCTCCGGCGGGCGGAAACTTCGAAGAGCCTGTCACGCAGGCCACGCTCAAAGTCGTGGGCGCGTTCCACGGACTTACGAGGGAACGTTCCGACGCGCGAAAATATCCCGCGATCGATCCGATTACATCTTGGTCAAAATATCCCAGCGTAATCCGCAAGGATTGGGTGGATTTCGCGCGCTCGTCGTTCAAGCGCGGCGTGGAAGTGAATCAGATGATGAAAGTCGTCGGCGAAGAAGGAACGACCACGGAAGATTACGTCGCGTATCTCAAGAGCGAATTCTTGGACGCGGTTTATTTCCAGCAGAATTCATTCGACGAAGTGGACGCGGCTTGCAGCGTCGAACGCCAGCAATATCTTTTCAAGAAAGTCTTGTCGGTTTTGGCGAGCGAATTCGGGCTTGAGTCAAAGGACGACGCGCGAGCCTACTTCAACCAGTTGCGCCGCGTTTTCGGCGACTGGAATTATGTCGAATTCAAGACGGAACAGTTCAATTCCCTCGAAAAGGAAATTGACGAAATTTATTCACAGAAAAAAGGCGCGCTCACCAAGGCGGGCGAAGCACTTCTCAAGGACGGTGAATAATGAACAAAGTTTACAGCAAAATCGAATCGATAAACGGAAGCGTCATCACGGTAAAAGCCTCCGACGTTTCATACGGCGAGCTTGCCGAAATCGAGACACGTTTCGGCAAGTCGCTTGCGGAAGTGAGCGCGATTCAAGGTGAGAACGTTTCGCTGCAAGTTTTTGCGGGCGGACGCGGCGTTTCCACCGGCGACCACATCAAATTCCTCGGACACCGAATGGAAGTAAGTTTCAGCGAAAACCTTTTGGGACGAATCTTCAACGGTTCTGCCGAGCCTCGCGACAAAGGACCTGCTCTCGCGGAAAATCTCGTGGCAATCGGCGGACCTTCGGTCAATCCTTCAAAGCGCATCATGGCGCGGCGAATGATTCGCACCGGAATTCCGATGATTGACATGTTCAACACTTTGGTCGTTTCGCAGAAACTTCCGATTTTTTCAATTTCAGGCGAGCCGTACAACCAGCTTCTCGCGCGAATCGCGATGCAGGCCGAAGTTGACGTGATCGTTCTCGGCGGAATGGGACTCAAGTACGACGACTACTTGTATTTCAAGAACACGCTCGAAAACGGCGGCGCGCTCAGCCGAACTGTGATGTTCATTCACACGGCGGCAGACCCGACCGTAGAATGCAAGAAGATTCCGGATCTTTCGCTTGCCGTGGCGGAGCAATTCGCTTTGCAGGGAAAGGACGTTCTCGTTCTCCTTACAGACATGACGAACTTCGCCGATTCAATGAAGGAAATCGCCATCACGCAGGAGCAAGTTCCTTCAAACCGCGGCTATCCTGGAGACTTGTATTCGCAATTGGCGAGCCGCTATGAAAAGGCCGTTGACTTCGCCGACGCGGGATCTGTGACGATTCTCGCCGTGACGACGATGCCTGGCGACGACGTTACGCACCCTGTTCCTGACAACACGGGCTACATCACCGAAGGACAGTATTATCTCAAAGGCGGACGCATCGAGCCTTTCGGAAGCCTTTCGCGCCTCAAGCAGAACGTCAACGACAAGACGCGCAACGACCATCGCGCGCTCATGGACGGAATGATTCGCCTGTATTCTTCATATAAGGACACGCTCGAAAAGAAGTCGATGGGCTTTATGATGAGTGCGTGGGACGAAAAGCTCATAAAATACGGCGCGCTCTTTGAAAGCGAGATGATGGATCTTTCCAAGAACATCGCTTTGGAAGACGCTCTCGACATGGGCTGGAAGATTCTCGCCGACTGCTTTGAAAAGGACGAAGTGGGAATCAAGTCCGCTTTGATTGAAGAGCACTGGCCCGTCAAATAGAAGCCTTTTTACTGTTAAAAAATAGGTGCGAGTTTTTGTCTTTCGCAGGACAGGAACTCGTGCGGCGTTTTTTAGTATTGATTTCGGCATCGGTTTTTCATTTCCATTCGGATTTAAATGGATTTGGAACGCTGAAAAAAATTGAGGATTTGTATGGCGAAGATAAAGCTGACAAAAAACGAGCTTAAGACGCAGAAAGACGCGCTGAAAATGTTTCGGCGTTATCTTCCTACGCTCACGCTCAAAAAGCAGCAGCTTCAGACTGAAATACGCACAATCGATGCCCGCGCCAAGGAAGTTCGCGCGCAGCGCAAGGCCTTGGAAAAGGAATTCGAAGAGTGGATTTCGGTTTTCGGGGAAAAGGAAGCCTTCAAGCCAGGCATGGTCACGGTGAAAAACATCCGCAAGGGCACTGGCAACATCGCCGGCGTTACGATTCCAATATACGAAGGCGCGGATTTTTCGCGCGGCGACTACGACCTTTATTCGACCCCGCTTTGGATCGATTTGGCCGCCGACCGCATGGAAAAGGCGCTTTCGCTTGATTTGGAAGCCGACACTTTGGACGAACAGGTGCGGCTTTTGGCAAGGGAATTGCGCGTGACGACTCAGCGCGTAAACCTTTTCGAAAAGGTCAAGATTCCCGAAACGAAGGCGAACATAAAGAAAATCACGGTGTACTTGGGCGACGAGCAAGTCGCAGCCGTAGTGCGCTCGAAAATTTCCAAGAAAAAGCTGCAACAAAAGGCGCAGGAGGAAACTGAATGATTGTTCCGATGAAAAAAGTTTCCCTTGTGATTTTGAGCAGGGAAAAAGAAGCCGCCCTCAAAACGCTTCGCGCGTCGGGGCTGGTTCATTTGCAGAACGTCGAGGGCAAGGGCGAGCGGCTTTCGGAACTGAAAAACGTTTCGGCAAAGCTTCGCGCGGCTCAGGCGATTCTCGCGGAGATGAAAATTCCGCAGAAAAATTTGAAGATGGTTTCCGCGTCGAACGAAGAGACCGCGCTTCGCGCCGAAAAAATCGTTGCGCTCGCGGAACGCAAAAAGGCTTTGCTCGACAAAATCGCGCAGAGCGCGGCGGAACTCGAACGCCTTTCTCCGTGGGGAATCGTAAATCCCTCCGACTTGGCGTTCCTTTCGCAAAAGGGCATTCACCTTTCGCTCTACGAAATTCCTTCCGATAAATACAATTTGATCGGCGAGGACGTGAAGACGCTTTTGGTGAATTCTTCGAAAACCACGAAACGATTTTTGCTCATTTCCGAAACGGAAGCGGAAAAGGGCGAGCGGCCGGCGGGACTTGTTCCCGATGCGTACCAAGTGGTTTTGCCCGAAAAGTCGAGCGACGAAATCGCGGCGGAAATCGATTCCGCCAAAAACGAAATTTCCAAAATCGAAGCGGATTTGACGGAGAGCGCGGTTTTTGCGAAGTCGCTTTCGGACTATGAAAAATCGCTTGAAAAGGAAATCGAATTCGAGTCGGTTTATTCTGGAATGGAGCGGGACGCGGAGGAAAAGAACACTTCGCTTTCATGGATTTCGGGATTCGTTCCCGTGGATTCGCTTGCCGCGCTCAAGGAAACGGCGGCGCGTTCGAACTGGGCTTTGCTTTGCGAAGATCCTTCGGATGACGATCCCGTTCCCACGAAACTCAAGAACAACAAGCTTGTGAGCCTGATTTATCCGCTTACGGATTTTCTCGACGTTACGCCGGGCTACCGCGAGTTCGACATTTCGGCTTGGTTTTTGCTTTTCTTCTGCGTTTTCTTTTCCATGATTTTCGCGGACGCGGGATATGGCGCGTTGATTGCGGTTGTGGGATTGATTCTCGCGGGAAAGGCGAAAAAAGGCAAAAAGTCGCTTTCGGCTTTGGTCGTGCTTTTGGGCGCGTGTACGATGGTTTGGGGCGTTCTCACTTGTTCGTATTTCGGAGTGAACGCGAGTTTGCTTCCGCCGCAATTGGTGAGCCTTTCAAGTTCGCTTTTCTCGCAGCCGAAACTCGTCTTGCAGGGAATGAGCGCGGAGGCGGCGAAAAGCCTTGCGGACAAAAACCAGCAGATTTTCTGCTTTACACTCGCATTGATTCAACTGAGCATCGCGCACATAACTTGCTGCGTTTCGAACGCGCGGCAAAAAAGCCTCAAGGCGGCTGGCGACTTCGGCGCGCTCCTGCAATTGTGGGGCACGTTCTATGTGGTGCTGAGCATGGTCGTTGCGGACGGCGTGAATTACACGTTCCCGCTTATGGACAACGGCCAAAGCGTGAATCTTTTCGGGTTCGCCGCGCCACATTATTTTCCGACGGCCGCGCTCGGGGTCTTGGGATTCGGCTTTTTGCTGAATTTCATTTTCTCGAACTACGAGGGAAGCGTCGGAAAGTCGATTCTCGAAAGTTTGAAGAACATAATCAGCGTTTTGCTCGGAATCGTCAACGTGTTCAGCGACATCGTTTCTTATATCCGACTTTGGGCGGTGGCTCTCGCGGGAGCAGCGATAAGCAATACGGTGAACGAGATGGCAGGACCTATGCTCGGGAAACTTTCGATGATAATTGTTGTGGTGATCCTTTTGTGTTTCGGACACGGTCTGAACATGATACTGAACGCGCTTTCGGTAATCGTTCACGGCGTGCGACTTAACACGCTGGAATTCTCGCAGCATTTGGGAATGGCATGGAGTGGCACGAAATACAAGCCGTTTTCAAATTAAATTAAGAATGAAGTTAATGTCAATTAACTTGTGATTTCGGAAAAACGGGCGCAAGTCCGCTTGAATAAAAAATCTTCCGCTTTTTGCGGACAAATAGGAGTAATTTATGAACTGGGGAATGATTGGAGCCGGTGTGGTCATGGGAATTGCAGCTTTGGGAAGCGCAATCGGAATCGGAATCGCTGGACAGGGCGCGATTGGCGCGTGGAAACGTTGCTATTTGAACAACAAGCCCGCTCCGTTCTTGCTGGTCGTCTTCGCGGGTGCGCCGCTCACTCAGACAATCTACGGATTTTTGCTGATGAACACGATGCTCGGCGTTGCTCCCGACGCAAGTCCTGCGGCGCAGAGTTTCTTGCTCGGAATGGGATTTGCTTGCGGTTTGGCGATGTGCCTTTCTGCCGTGGCGCAGGGAAAAGCCGGTGCTGCTGGCAGCGACGCGCTTGGCGAAACCGGAAAGGGCTTCACCAACTACATCATGGTCGTAGGTCTCTGCGAAACTATCGCTTTGTTCGCGATGGTATTCGGCATGGTCGCGTCAGGCTCTCTTTAATAAATGACACGCACTGTTTCCATCGGTGGGAGCGGTTTGACCAAAAAAATAAATATCGGTGGTGGCAGTCCGATTTCCGTCCAAACAATGTGGAAGGAAGGAATTGCCGGCATCGAAAACGACTCGCAAAAATTTGAGCGCACTTTGCGCACCCTTTCCGAATTGGAAGGATTGGGTTGCGACATAGTGCGCTTTGCCGTGCCCGACGAAGCCAGCGCGAAATTTTTGCGCGCGATCGCCGAGCGCACTCAAATGCCGCTTGTGGCGGACATCCATTTTGATTACCGCTTGGCTTTGGAATGCCTCAAGGGAAATGTCGCGGCAATCCGTATAAATCCCGGCAACATCGGAAACCGCGAGCGCGTGGAAGCCGTGGTGAACGCCTGCCGCGAAAAGAACGTCGCGATTCGGATTGGCGTGAATTCGGGAAGCCTTCAAAAGGATCTGGCGGAAAGTGTCGCGGAAGGAAAAATTTCCCGTGGAGAGGCTTTGGCGATTTCCGCAGAGCGCGAAGCGCGAATTTTCGACGAACTCGGATTTTCGCAGGTAGTCGTGAGCATGAAGGCTTCGAGTGTCGCCGAAACAATCGAGGCGAACGAGGCGTTTTCAAAAAAATTCGACATTCCGCTTCACATCGGAGTCACGGAGGCAGGCCCTCTAATCGGCGGAATCGTAAAAAGTACGCTCGCTTTTTCGACTCTTCTTTCAAAGGGAATCGGCGACACAATCCGCGTGAGCCTTTCTTCTTTGCCGCAAAACGAAGTAATTGCTGGCTGCGAAATCCTGCGCGAATGTGGCAAACGAAGCGGCGGCGTGCGAATAGTCTCGTGCCCGAGATGCGGACGCGAAGGCTTTGACGTGCATTCCTTTGTGCAAAAGTGGGAGGCGCGGCTTCTTTCAAGCCCGAAAGATGTTACGATAGCCGTGATGGGCTGCGCCGTGAACGGACCCGGGGAGGCGAAGCACGCCGACTTGGGAATAGCGGGCGCGGGCGGCAAGGCGATTATTTTCAAAAAAGGAAAAATAATCCGAACAATTCCCGAAGAAAATGCCGATAATGTCTTTGAAGAGGAATTCAATTCCCTTTAAAAAATTTGGGAAATGACATTTTGAAGAAAATCGCTTTTTTTTCGCTTTTTACAATTTTTCTCGCGCTGAAAGTTTTTTCGCAAAATCTGGCTCGTTCCGAAAATCCAGTCCAAAGCGACCGAATTTTCGCACGGGCACAGCATTCGTTCGACGCGGAGCTGTATTCCGAGGCGATGACTCTTTGCGAGGAGGCGCGGCTCGCCCGCAGGAACGAAGTGCGCTGGAGTTGCTTTGTAATCGGCAATGTTCTCAGCGCGCCCGCCATAAAAAAGGCAGGAACTTTAATTTCGGATCTCATGCCGATTTTGAGGGAACGCGAAGAATACGACGCCATTGAAATCATCAAAAATCAGCTTGAACGTCACGGCTCGGATTATTTTGGCAATTCGCTTTCGCGGCTTTACGACTACCTTGAAAGTCTCGAGAATTATCCCGAAAGCGACTTTCTCATCGCGAAAATTTATCGGCTTGAGGGCGAATACGACTTGGCTATGCGCTATTTGGAACGCGCCTGGAGCCACAGCGACATTCTCGACGTGCCGGCCGTGAAATTCGACATTCTCTATGAAATGGCGGACTTGGCGAATGTCCTTGGCGACGACATCGCTTACGAAAAGTCTTTGCTTTTGGTGGTTGAAGGCGACGGACTTTACAAGAACACGACAATCAGCAACGCGATTGAAAAAAGCGTCAAGCTCAAACGGCGCGGCGTGGATTTGGCGGAATATTTCCTGCAACTTTTTCGCTCTCCCTCCATCAATTCCATGCGCGCGTATTTCGAACTGGCGGATCTCTACGAAAAGCGTGGCGAACTGAAAGAAGGTTTTTTGATGACCGCGTTCGGAGTGATTGTAGGATTCTCGCATGCGGTGGAAATCCTTGATGACAGGCTTGGTGAAATCACGTTCGACGAAAACGACAGGCGTTCGATGGAATATTTCTTCGCGGAATGCGGCCGCAACTATGACATAATGTCCTGGATGCAGGAAAAAGGATTGTGGCGCGGTTTTTTCAATTTGGCGATTCGCGCCCGCCAAAACGGCTGGAATGATTTTGCCACGTCGTTTTTGGAAAAGCTTTCGAAATCTTGTCCCGATCCATACTGGCGAACGGCGGCAGAATTCGCGCTCGAAGACAAAGTTTGAAAAATCAACATACGCCGACGCAGAGCACAAGGTTTTGAACTCCGCACGGATCAATAGAAAAGTCCTATTCCTATGGAAAATTCTTTGTTGCTCGCTTTTTCGTCCCGCCACGACGTGTCCACCGCGCTCTTCAGAAGAATTCGGCTCATGTCGAAACCCGCGCTTGCGCGGAGCTGGACGCTTTTCCATTTTTCAGGAAAAACAAGGATTTCCACTCCGCAAGTGTAGAATCCGTCGAGCGGAGAAAAGGCTCTTCCTGTAATCCTGTTTTGCGCCAGCGCGACATCAATGAACGGCGATATTTGCACTTCGAAATTGAAATTTTTAAGCCATCCTTTTTCAAATCGCGTGGAAAATATTTTTATCGGCACATCGAGATTCAATATCAGTGCGGACGCGCTTTTGCAAGCGTAAACATCATCCATTCCGGTCTGCGATGAAAAATATTGGTCATCGGGAATTCCGCGCAAAAGATGACCGTAGCGTTTGTACGAATCGAATTCGGCGAAAAGCGTGAGGCGCGATGCGAGCGCGGCGCGATTCCATGCGAAGAAGGCTTCCGCCCGCAATTCGATTCCTGGCTGGAATTCGTTGAGCTGGAAATTGTATGCCGCGCTTTGGAAAATGCCGGCGGAAAATCCCTTGCGGAAATTTCCGTACCAGTTCACGCGACCCGCGCTTATTCCGTGCGAAAATGT
The DNA here is from genome assembly GCA_014804005.1 of Treponema sp. Classification (GTDB taxonomy): domain Bacteria; phylum Spirochaetota; class Spirochaetia; order Treponematales; family Treponemataceae; genus Treponema_D. The sequence continues at coordinate 291,584 of JAAVAP010000013.1, forward strand.
CAGGTTTGGCGAAACCAAGTCTTCGTCCAAAATGTCGATTCCGTCCGAATCCCAATTGTACACGATTTCCGCCGCCGGAGTGTAAACGATGTCGCCGATTCCGGGAATTGTGTCGAGCCGAATCGGAACGGAAAATTTCGCCCGCTCCGTGAAGAAAAGCTCGTCGTTGAATTTCTTATAGTCCAAGTCGCGTGTCGTGCCTTGCGTCAAATCCAAACGCAGTGCGATGTTTTCGAACGGCAAGACGAATGTGAAGCCGCTTTGGAAATTCCATTCCGGCTCGCCCCGAACGAAAGCGTATTCGAACGAAAGGTCGTTGTTCCAGGAGGCTTCGACTTTTCCCAGCGTGAACGGAAGGTCGTAGTCGAAGGTTCCACCCAAAACGAAATCATTTTCCTGCCCGTCCTTTTGCTCGAAGCGGAAGAACGCGTCCGCCTCCATCTCGCTCATCGTGCCCAAAAAATTGGCGTCCTTGAATTTTAACTTCAGCTCGAAACCTTCGTTGGAATCGTACTTGGGATATGGCAGAAGAAGGAAATGCCGCGAATCCACGGTAACGACATTTATCGCGACGGGAATATCGCCGTCTTCGTCGGCTTCCCCGGCGAGCGTGTATTCAACTTCTGCCGTCTCAAACAGGCGGGCGTTTATAAGCTTTTGCTTGATGTCGAGAATGTACGCTTCGATATCTTCGCGGCTTTCGAATTTTTTCCCTTCTTCGATTTTGACATTGCGAGAAAGCGCGCTTTCTTTCGTAACGCCCTGCGCGTCGTAATTTACGGTGTCTATTTTGTAAAACACCTTTCGGGCGATTTCTTCCGGATTTTCAATGCCTTGGGTATATATTTCCTGCGCGAACGAAAATGCCGAAAATAAAAGCACGGCGACAAAAAAAATCGCGCGCCTAAGATTTCCTCCAAGATGACGCGCCAATTTTAGATTCGGTTCGTCTTTAAAAAAATCGCATTTTTCCGCGCCGACGAAATGCGCTTTCTTTGGCAAAGATTCAATTTTTCGCATTTTTCACGGCGTCCTGTTCGCGATTTTCTACAATTGAAAACGGACGCTCACGTCCGCCGCCCAAATAGAATTCTTGAAATCCCACGACGCGCCGAAATTGAGCGCCATCATCGAGATGTCAAGTCCGAATCCGCCGAAAACCTGCGGCATGAACGAGCCGAAAAATCCCGATGACTTTTTTTCCGATGCCGAATGCGTGCCATTGTATTTCGACGCGTCCGCAAGTTCGGACGTAACTTTCCAATTCCATTTGATGTCCGAATCCGAGAAAATTCCGCGGAATCCAGCGTAAGGCGTGAAGAAAATGAACTTTTTGGAAATTTGCGCGCTGAAAAAGGCCGTCTTCACGCTGTAGTCCAGCGAAGTGTCGAATCCGTCCTTTTCGAACGAAAATCCGCCTTTGGTATAGTAGAATCCGCTGCCGACCGAAAGTTTCGGAAACGCGCCTTCGCCCTTGAAAATCGCCCAGCGGAAATCGCCGCCGACATTGAAATAATTTACGCCGATTCCGTCAACAAGCCGCAGTTTCGAAAGGTCGATGTACATGAACGAAAGTCCCAAGTCGAACGGCAGAATCACGCCGCCGAGCCTCGCGTTCGCCGTGAAAGTCGGGAAAATGAAAGTCTTGGGGATGGCCGAAATTCCGAAAATGCCCGCGACATCTTTCAGGGGAGAAAGGTCGAACTTCGCCACTCCGAATTCCGCTCCAAATCCGAAATGCGGCGGCGCGGAAGGAAAGAATTTTCCGATCCAAGCGTCGGCGTATACATTCTGCTGAACCGCCGCGTTGGGAAGCGTTTTTTCTAGCGATGACGCGAATCCGTCCAAACCTAAAGCAACTTCGTCAAAAACGTGTTCCTGCGCGAAAGTCGAAAAAAGCGCGCCCGCTGCGAAAAGTGAAAGGAAAAATTTTTTCATTGTGCCTCCCGATTTTTTATTTACTATATTTTTATTGCCATAAAATAAATTTTCCTGCGACAAAAAAGTTTCAGCATTTCTCCGAAAAAATTCCGAAAGCGCAGGAAAACAATCGTCATCGTGTAGAACAATTCTACATTATTGCGGAAAAAAAATCAATGGCGGGATTGAATTTTGGCGAGTAAAAAAATTCCTGAAAACCGATTCGAAAGAAAGCCGCGATTTTCAAAATTTTTTTCGAAAATTAAAACAAAGAAAAAAACGCGATTTAATTCAAAAAAATCATGTTTTTTCAAAAAAAAGGCTTGACAAATTTTCAAAAAAACGATAATATTTCGGAACAAATGCCGCTGTAGCTCAGTTGGTAGAGCGGTGGACTGAAAATCCATATGTCGTTGGTTCGATTCCAACCGGTGGCAAAGTAGCGTTTCGCGACGCTACTTTTTTTATGCCCGGCCGATTTTCCTGTTTGAAGTTCGAGCGATTGCGTTCGCGATGCCCGCACGGTTCGCGTTTTCGCGCAAAAAGCAAAGTCAATTTTTTTTGCAATGTTCCCGAGGCGAGTGAATTTCAATCTTGTCAAATTTTATTTTTCGTGATATAATGAAAAAATGAGCATACACATAAACGCGCCCGATGGCGCAATCGCTCCGACAGTGCTTTTGCCGGGCGACCCGCTCCGCGCTAAATACATCGCGGAGAATTTTTTGGAAGACGCAAAATGCTACAATGAAGTTCGCGGAATGTTCGGCTTCACGGGAAAATACAAGGGAATTCCTGTTTCCGTGCAGGGAACTGGAATGGGACAGCCTTCGATTTCGATTTACGCGAACGAGCTTTTTTCGTCCTACGGCGTGCAGACTGCGATTCGCGTCGGCACATGCGGAGGACTTTCCGAAAAGACGAAAGTGCGCGACACGATAATCGTGAACGCGGCTTCGAGCGAGTCGGCAATGCAAAACGGAAGGTTCGGCTCGCTGCACTACGCGCCCGTTGCGGATTTTGAGCTTCTCTTGCGCGCGCACGAGGCTGCGAAAAAACTCGGCGTTCCGTTCCATGTCGGTCCGTGCGCTTCGAGCGACGCTTTTTATGACGAAAACGAAAATTGGAAGATTTGGGCGAAATACGGCGTGCTCGGCCTTGAAATGGAAGCCGCTGAATTGTACACGCTCGCCGCGAAATTCGGAAGGAAGGCGCTTTGCATACTCACCGTCAGCGATCATCTGATTACGAATGAAATCACCACAGCGGAAGAACGGCAGAAAACTTTCAACGACATGATAAAAATAGCCCTTGAAACAATTGCGAATAATTGATAGGATTTAAGAATGTACGATAGCAAAGGAAGCGATTTGCTCGACTACGAGGAATCGGATTTTGACACGATAATAGCGCCGGACATTTCTTTCACGGGAAACATCCGCTTCGCAAAGCCTTTCTTGATTCAGGGAAAAGTAAGCGGGAAGATTTCCGCGCAAAGCGATTTGGTGGTGGATTCGGGCGCGAGGGTTGACGCGGACATTCAGGCGGAGCGTGTTTTGGTGCGCGGCTCGGTGAACGGAAACGTAAACGGACGCTCGCTCATATTCGTAACTTCGACGGGCTCGATAAACGGGGACATTTCCTCGGCGCAGGTCGTCCTTGAACAGGGCGGAAATTTTTCCGGCAGATGCGCGATGTTGGGGAAAAGCGATGAGTAGAATTTTTTTCGCCGTTTTCTTCACGTTGACGTTTTCGGTTTTCGCGCAAGGACGCGACGCGCTGGCGTTGTACCGAGCAGGAAATTATGCCGAATCGATTCAAATTTGCGAAGACGAAATCAAGTCGAATCCCGCGAACCTTGATTCATACGTCGTGATGTGCTGGTCGCTCGTGGGAAACCGCGAGTACGCCCGCGCCGAGCAAGTGGCATACGACGGGCTCAAGCTCAGCCGCTACGACATCCGCCTAATTGAAATCCTTGGCGAGGCGAAATTCTATCTCGGCAAGAACAGCGACGCTTTGAAGCAGTTTCAAGATTACATCGCGAACGCGCCCGACAGGACAGGCGCGCGGATTGACACGGCGTATTATTTTATGGGCGAAATTTATATCCGCCAGGCGAAATTCCAGCACGCCGACATCGCGCTGAGCGCGGCCGTAAGGAAACGGACTCAGGCGAGCACTTGGTGGACGAGGCTTGGTTACGCGCGGGAAATGGCAGGAAACTATTACGAGGCGCTCGCCGCCTACGAAGAGTCGCTCAAACTTGACCCGACAAGCACGGATGCGGAGAACGGAAAAAAGCGTGTTTCCGATCATCTCAGATAAATCCGAGAATTCGCCACACCTTTCCGCGCATTTCGAGACGCTTGGCTGCCGTCTCAATCAAATCGAAAGCGAAGGCGCGGCGGATTTTTTTTCTCAAGCCGGATTCCGCGTGGAAATGAACGGCGTTTCCGCGAACGATGCCACGGACGGAAAAATCTGCGTCTGTGTGCTGAACACTTGCGCCGTCACTACGAAAGCCGAGCAAAAGGCGCGGCGCATCATTCGCCTGCTTCTCAAAAAATTTCCCAACGCCGCAATTATTGTTACTGGTTGTTACGCCCAACTTTCGCCAAAAGAAATTCGTTCTATTGATGAAAGGGTAGTGGCATTGCCCGGGCTTGCGAAAAGTTCGCTCCGCGAGATTCCTGAAAAAATTTTTGCCGCAAGAAATAATTCTTCCGCGCAAAATCCTTTTCCAAAAAATTTCATCGAAGAAATTTTAGGCGAAAAAAAATTCTTGAGCGAAAATTCGAATGGTGAATTCCCACAGCAAAAAGAAATTCGCGAAACTGATTCCGCAAAAAAAACTCCGCATGGCATCTACGCGAAAAATCCTGCGCTTGATCCATTCATTTTTTTCTCGAAAGAATTTGTCTCGCATTCTCGCGCCTCGCTCAAAATTCAGGACGGCTGCGACAATTCCTGCTCGTACTGCGCGATTCATCTTGCGCGTGGAAAATCCGTGTCGCTCGAAGCCGAAGCCGTGGTGGAACGCGTGAACGCGCTGGAAGAGGCAGGGCATGCCGAAGTGGTGCTCACGGGCGTGAATGTCGGACAGTACGCGGGAACTTTCGGTGAAAGAAAAATCGGCATCGCGGAACTTCTTTCCCTGATTCTTTCGCGGACAAAAAAAATCGCGATTCGCCTTTCGAGCATACATCCCGAAATCGTTGATGAAAAATTCTGCGCCGCCATAAAAAGCGAGCGGGTGCGTCCGCACTTCCATCTTTCCGTGCAAAGCGGAAGCGATTCGATTTTAAAGAAAATGAATCGGCGTTATACAAGAAACGACGTTCTACGCGCATGCGAAATGCTACGCGCCGCGAAAGAAAATCCGTTTTTGGCATGCGACATAATCGCGGGTTTTCCCGGCGAAAGCGAAGAAGATTTTTCGATGACACTTGACTTGCTCGAACGCTGCTCGTTCACGAACGTGCACGCGTTTCCGTTTTCGTCAAGAAAAGGCACGCCCGCGTTTTCCATGAAACCGAAAATTCCCGAAAGGACAAAGGATTCGCGCGCAAGAATTCTCGCAGATTTCTCCGCGCGGCAAAAAATCCGCTATGTCGAATCTTTCGCGCAAAGCTCGCGGCGCGCGATTTTGGAAAGCGTCCGAAGCAAAAAAATCGCAGTTCCGAGCGGAAAGAAAATCCTGCGCGCCGTGACGGACAATTTCATTCATACGGAAATTCTTTGCGACGAAAATTTTTCCGCGCCGAAAGAAGGAAGCGAAGTTTTTGTAAAAATCTTTGCGGCGCAAAAAGAGAGGATTATCGCGGGCGAGGAGTGGGAAGCATGGGGCGAAATTTCTTGAAAAATAATTCAATTTTTCAGCGTTTTCCACTTGACACTTTTGGCGAAAAAGTGCTATCATATTCATACGCTTTTCGGCGAGAGCCGTAGCGCGGGCTATTAGCTCAGTAGGTAGAGCAACGCCCTTTTAAGGCGTGGGTCGATGGTTCGAATCCATCATAGCTCAATAAAAATCCCCACATTCAGGCGAATTCGCGCTTGAACAAAAATTCAAAATATGATAGGATAATTTCACACGGCCCTTTAGCTCAGCTGGATAGAGCACCTGCCTTCTAAGCAGGTTGTCGGCAGTTCGATTCTGCCATGGGTCATTCCGCGGTAATAATACATCGGTAGTATGCGGGCTTCCCAAGCCCGACAGGCGGGTTCGACTCCCGTTTACCGCTATTCTTCGGCAATATACCTTTCCATCGTGTTTTCCGAGCCTTTCGGAAAGAGAAACAAATCCTGTATTTTGAGCGAATAGTTCGAAAATCCGCTGGAATCTTTCGCGATCATGCTTGAAATCGGCACGGTAAACGAATAGTTCACGCTTTCGTAGCCATCGGCCTCGACTTTCAGAAGAATGTTGAAATCGCGCGTCAAATTCGCCTTCATCGCCTTCCTTGGAAGCACGCAAAAATTGTACGCGCCTTCGGTGGCCTTGAAAGTCTTGCACGGATTCTGCCACGTCGAGTCGAGCATTTTCGCCAATTTTCCATCGACGAAAAGCGATATTTGCGCGTCAACGAGAGATTCGAACGTGAGTCCGTCATACACGTAGCCGGACAAAATCGGAAAGAAAAAGAACGGCCGTTGTTTCGTAATCTTGAGTTTTTCAAGGTAAGCGATGTGCGAAGAGTTGTGGTTCGGACGCTTGGAAGAACTTATCAGGCGTATTCCGTCCATCACGATTTTTCCCACGTCAGCGGAAATCTGCTTTAGGTTTTCGAATTCACGCTGCGTGTGGCTGACTCCTCTAGACGAAACGGTGTATTTTGGAGGCACTCTGTTGAGCACATAGCAAATTACGTCAAGCCGGCAGTTTTCGCAGTCGCAAATTGGCGAGGACGGATTTTCTTCTTTTATTCTTGCGTACATGTCATCGACTTGTTCTTTGACAAATTGTTCCATTAGGTTCGTGGCTTTCATGTCTGCCATTATAGCACAAGATCGGCAATTGCACAAGTTTTTTTTTCAAAGTCGCGCCGCCGCCCGTGGAGAGGGCGGACGGCACATTGTCACGCGGTCACCTTGAAGCTCTGCGTTACCGTCTGTATCAGAGACTTGCGCTCGCGCTTGGAGTAGCCCAGGCATCGCGTCCTCAACACAAAGCAATAGCTGCCGTCGGGAGCGAGCCCTTGTGGTAACGTGAAAAGCAGCTTGGACGGAGTATTGTAGAAGAACGAGCCATCCACTTCCTTCCATTGGGCGGTGTCCGTCGTGCAGTTTCCGTCCCCGTCTGTCGGGGCGCACCACACACCGGAATCCTGCCCGAAAATCCTAAGCCCGCTGCCCTCAATCGCCACGGACGAGCCGCCTGTGAGTGTTCCGTCGCTGGCGTTGCGTACTACATCCGCGATCCTGTCCACGGTGACCTTCGGCTCCGAGAGCGAGGATTCCATAATAGTGACATTCTGGGCGGCGTTGAGCAGCATCTCGTCGGCGGTGAAGCGGACGGTCAGGGCGGGCTTTCCCGTCTGGCTGTCGGTAAGCCCCTTGGCGGCTATGTAGAAAGTGCCAAGGTTGCCGAACCGGGCCGCTCCGCCCGATGCAAGAATCCGCTGAATGATGGTGGTGTAGGCGGTCATCACGTCGGTGATTTTTCCCACGCTTATGTCGGGCAGCTCGTCCGCCATCATGTCCAAAATGTTTTGGTTTGTGTAGGTGACCCGCGCCACCTTTCCGTAATACTGTTCGGAGTCAGAATCCTTCACAAGGTTGCTCGCGTGAAGTTTCACGGAGACCCGTCCCTGCGCGCTTTCGCGCAGATCGATGAATGAATTGTCATTTTCAAGGCTTTTCATAGTTTCACCTCAAAAAAATTTTGTCCAAGGCCGGGCTAGGGGGTAGACAAGACAAAGAAAATTCTCTACACTGAAACCAGCTACGATTTCGCAAGGAAGAAATTCTTTGCCGCCAGCTTGAGAAGCCCGCCTTGCCGCTTTTCCGCCGACCAACGGTCGGATTTGCGAAAAGCAGGTTTTCTCAAGCTATTTTTTTCAACGCATCCATAAGGCTAGCCCTCCTGCAATTTTTCAAGCATAGTCTCCATGACCATAGCCGCTTTCATGAAGAAATCGGCTTCGGCCTCCGCCAGCTGGCTTTCCTGCTTGTGCCCAAGCCGGATATGCCCCAACTCGTGCCATGCCGTTTTCCGCAACTCTTTACCGCTCTGCTTGTTGTTGTACATGAACAGAAATCTTCCGTCAGGCAGAGGCAGGATGAACCCGTATTTGCCGTACTCGCGGAACAAGAGTCGCCGCTTTCCCGCCGGCAAGACACTGTAGGGAACTGGAAAGACACGATGCTTTATAATAAGATAGGCGCAAATCTTTCCCGCCTTGATGTCGCTGTTTTCGAGAAAAGTCAAGCATACCTCTTTTGCTATTTCGCTTTGCCTCCATCCGGGCAAGACAAAATCATTCATATAGAACCTCCATATTCAATCTCCAAAAAGCGCGTCGATAATCTCGCGTTTTTGCTTATTTGTAAGTTGTTTTGCGCTCCGGGCTAGCAGCGTCTTCACGTTCCGGAACTCAAACTCCTTGTCCGACTCCTTTCCGAGAAGAAAGTCCGTGGTCGTGTGCAGCGCGGTAGCGATGTTCGCGAGCGTTTCGATTGACGGGTCTCGCTCCCCGCTGATGTAGCGGCTCATAGAGACTTCCGTCACGTTTGCAAGCTCCGCAAGCTGCTTTTGGCTCAACGCCAACTCGGCCATAAGGCAGCGGATTTTTTCTCCCAGTTCTTTTGCCATATACTCCTCCAATACAATTGGAAACAAAAATTACCATTTGTTTCTTGCCAAGAGTATAACTCAAGTTTCCACTCGTGTCAATGGGAAAATAACGAAATTTTTGAAAAAATTCTTGCGGGCGCAAGGTTTAACGGCCGCGCATTGCTAGGTTAGACCATCTAACCTAGTTAGGTTGAATGATAGTGCATTGCTAGGTTAGACTGTCCAACCTAGCTAGGTTGAGCGGTTGAAGCTAGTGGATTTGAGCGGCTGAAACTGGGGGCGGGCGATGAGGGGAATGTGCGGGTTGTGTAGGGCGGAATTATTAAAAATTTTCGTCAGAAAAAGCGTCCGCCATTGTCTTTGTGATGGCGGCCGTTACACTATTGCAAAGGGAGTCGTTAAGTTTGGCAAACATTTTCCGTTTTCTGCCAATTTCTGCAAATGTTTGGATATTTTCGTCGGCAGGAAGAAGCAGTTCAAACGGATTGATATTCAGGGCATCGGCGAGTTTTGAAAATGTTTCGGGAGTTCCCCACCGTCTGCCGCTTTCCAAGTCGCAGATATAGCCAACTGAGAGATCCGATTTTTCCGCAAGCTTCATCTGGCTGAAATGCAGCCTGTTGCGCGCGTTCTTAAGGTTTTTTGAAAAAAGTTTTTGCAATTCCGCTGAATTCATTACAATCAGTATATACGCTTTCGGCGAACTTGACACTTTGCTATATGCTGATATATACTATTGCTATATGCGAAAATAAATTTCGCAAAGGTTCGCTGGAATTGCTTATGGAACAAACCGACAGACAGACAAAATCAAAGGAGCGGGTGCGCGACCACGGAGAGGTGTTCACGTCCGAGCGCGAGGTGAACGCGATGCTCGACTTGGTAAAGAACGAGACGGAGCGCATAGAGAGCCGCTTTTTGGAACCGGCGTGCGGCACGGGCAATTTCCTCATAAAGATACTTGAGCGCAAATTGGACGTAGTTGACGCGGTGTACCGCCGCGCGCAGTACGACTGGGAGACGCACGCATTTTTAGCTGTGTCCAGTATATACGGAGTGGAGCTTTTGCCCGACAACACCGCCGAATGCCGCGAGCGGCTGTTAGCCTGCCTGAAAGGTCGCTACGCACGGATATTCAAGGGCAAAACGCGGCAAAAGTTCTTGGACAGCATTCATTTCTTGCTGCAAAAGAACATCATCTGCGGCGACGCGCTCACGCTGCTTACAGCGGACGGCAAACCGATAGTTTTTTCCGAATGGTCGTTCGTTTCGGGCGGCAAGGTTCAGCGGCGCGACTTTTCCATGAGCAACCTTTTGGAAAGCAAATCGGGTAAAGACGATTTTTTCAGCCAATTCCCCGAACTGCGGTTGCCCGTCGCATTGGGAACATTCCCTGCTGTACATTTTTTGGAGATAAAAAAGTATGATACAAAAAATTCATAATCCAGACGTGCTGACCTGCCTTGCAAACCTTTCAAACGACGAGGTGTTCACCCCGCCCGAGCTTGCAAACGCAATGCTCGACACTCTTCCCAAAGAGATATGGCAGAACGAGAACGCAACCTTTTTAGACCCGTGCTGTAAGTCGGGCGTGTTTTTAAGGGAAATTGCAAAGCGGCTTATCGTCGGCTTAAAGGACAAAATCCCAAATGAACAGGAACGCATAGACCATATATTTAAAAATCAGCTTTTCGGAATTTCCATAACCGAAATGACGGGTATGCTTTCGCGGCGCAGCGTGTATTGCAGTAAACACGCAAACGGCAAATATTCAGTGTGTACCAAGTTCACGGACGAAAGCGGCAATATCATTTTCAACGAAATTAAGCACACTTTCAAAAATGGCAGATGCGAATTTTGCGGCGCGGCGGAAACCGAATACGGCGAAAAGGTAAGAGTGAATTTAGAAAGCCACGCCTATCAGTTTATACACACTTTAAACGCAGAGGAAATTTTCAATATGAAGTTTGACGTAATAATCGGCAATCCGCCCTATCAGCTTTCGGACGGAGGCGGAACAGGTTCAAGCGCAATTCCCATTTATGACAAATTTGTAGATACTGCTAAAAAATTAAAGCCGCGCTATTTAGTTATGATTATTCCGTCGCGTTGGTTTGTTGGCGGTAAAGGATTGGACGATTTCAGGGACAGTATGTTGCACGACGACAGATTGCGTGTAATGCACGACTTTTTAAATGCGGGCGACTGTTTCCCCGGTGTTGAAATAAAAGGCGGTGTTTGCTATTTCCTTTGGGATAGGGATAATCGCGGACTTTGTAAAGTTTATACACACGAGAACAATGAGATTTCTTCAATTGCGGATAGACCCTTGCTGGAAAAAGATGTTGATGTCTTTATAAGATTTAATCCCGCAATTTCAATTTATAACAAAGTAAAAGATTTTGGTGAAAAGTCATTTGCAAATATTGTAAGTACGCGTAAGCCGTTTGGCTTTGCTTCAACATTTAGCAGCTTTCAAAATTTCGGCGATAGTAATTACACAAAAATATATGCAAATAAAACAGTTGGATATTTGTCAAAAGATATTGTTATACCGCAAAACGAACAATGGGTTAATGATTATAAGATTTACATTTCATTTGGGTATGGCGCAGGGGAAGGATATCCACATCAAATTATAAACAAGCCAATTTTAGGCGAACCAAACAGTTGTTGCACTGAAACTTATTTGTTAATCGGACCTTTTCCTAACAAACAAATTACTGAAAATGTAATAAGTTACATAAAGACTAAATTTTTTAGATTTATGGTAATGTTAAGAAAAAACACACAAAATGGAACGAAACAAGTTTATCAATTTGTACCTATGCAAGATTTTACCGAAAACTCAGATATATTGTGGGGCAATCGGCAACCGACATTGACAAACAACTCTATAAAAAGTACAACTTAACTCAAGAAGAAATGGATTTTATTGAGTCTATGATTAGACCAATGGAGGGATAGATGAAAAAGTATAAAAAGCAATTATTGAAAAACGCTGCTCAAGATATAATTGTTGAACCAATAGAAAATGCCTTGGGAAAATATGTGCCTCTTAGAAAAATTTTTTATCACATTAAGGAAAGAAATTTTTGTCAGTTTCTTGAATCATTATATGATAGTATGAAGAGAAATAAAAATCTAAGTAGGGAAGAAGTCGATCGCTTAGTGGAAGAAGTTGGAAACAGTACTTCAAAACAATACATGTCCACGATATTAGATAACTTATGTTTTTCTAAAGGTTTGTTTGCGGTGAAAATATTAGCATTAATCACAAGCAAATATATGCTAGAAGAAGATTTAGATTGTTGTGATTTATATTTGATATCTGCTTTAAATGATTTATATGATACAGACTTAGATACTTTCTTTCATACTTTTATGAATAATAGTACAGTGATTGATGGGGTGTCAGTATTATATGAATATACTGAAGAAAATAGAATAGTGCTCGATAAACTACAGAATTTAAATATATTTGGAAGAGATAGAACACCAGGAAGATTAACGGATGGTAAACAAAAACCGCTTTTATATGAAATAACAGAAGTATCTCAAAGACTTCATTGCTATTGCAAAGAAATAATAAAGCCTTGTTTGGATTAGGGGAGTAAAATATGCCACAGGAATTTTTCCCTGCACGGGGTGACAGCCAACCGAAAATATATGCGTACAGCGACATTCGCTTCCCCGGCCAGCTTAAAGTGGGATACACTGTGCGAGACGTGCGCGAGCGCATTGCCGAACAATATCCCACGGTCACGCCCGAAACCTCATATCGGATTGAGTACGAGGCATCTGCCATGCGCGACGATGGCACGACATTCACCGACCACGATGTGCACGAAGTCCTAAAGGCGGCCGGCATTTCCAACACTGCGGGCGAATGGTTCAAGTGTTATGTTGAAGATGTCAAGGCGGCGGTACTTGCATTGAAGCGCGGAGCTGTCTGTGTTGAAAATCGGATATATGACTTTGCGATGCGTCCCGAGCAGGAGGAAGCCGTAGCTAAAACTTCGGCGTATTTCACTGAATATATGGCGAGTGAATCGAACAAGCCGCCTCACTTTTTATGGAACTGCAAGATGCGGTTCGGAAAGACGTTCGCGACTTATCAACTTGCAAGGCGCATGGGCTTCAAGCACGTGCTTGTGCTGACGTTCAAGCCCGCCGTACAGAGCGCGTGGCAGGATGATTTGAATAATCACGTTGACTTCGAGGGCTGGCAGTTCATCGCGCGCGGCGGTCTCACCTACGAGCAGGCGGACAAAAACAAGCCGTTCGTGTGCTTCGCTTCATTTCAGGACTTCCTCGGCAAGAACAGTGCGGGCGGAATCAAGCTTAAGAACGAATGGGCGCACACAATTCTTTGGGACATGGTCGTGTTCGACGAGTACCACTACGGAGCGTGGCGCGAGCGGGCAAGGGAATTGTTTGAAGTTGAGGACGGTCGGGCAGAGAGCGGCGGCATGGAGTTCTTCAACGAGGACTATATGCCTATATCCACGCGAGCGTACCTCTACCTTTCAGGCACACCTTTCCGCGCCATCGCTGCGGGCGAGTTCATTGAAGAGCAGATTTACAACTGGACGTATTCTGACGAGCAGCGCGAGAAACTGAACTGGGACATATCAAAAGGACAAAACCCCTATGAAGCCCTGCCGCGCATGGTGCTGATGACCTATCAACTACCAGACAGTATAAAGGATATCGCGTCAGGCGGCGAGTATGACGAGTTTGATTTGAACGTGTTTTTCTCCGCCGAGGGAGAGGGCGAGGACGCGCGGTTCAAGTACGAGGACGAGGTGCAGAAGTGGCTCGACCTAATCCGCGGCGCGTATCTTGCGACGAGCATTGACAATTTGAAATTGGGCGCGAAAAAGCCGCCCCTGCCTTTTTCTTCTGGACGGCTTTTAAATATTCTTTTACATACGCTGTGGTTCTTGCCAAACGTCGCCGCGTGCCACGCAATGAAAAATTTGTTGTTCAGACCGAACAACAAATTTTACCACGACTACAATATAGTCGTCTGCGCAGGGGCGGGCGCAGGTATCGGAATTGACGCTTTGCCGCCTGTAAAAAAGGCCATGGAAGAGCCGCTTGAAAGCAAGTCCATCACTCTCACGTGCGGCAAGTTGACGACGGGCGTTACCGTAAAGCCGTGGACGGGGATTTTTATGCTGCGCAATCTTACCAGTCCCGAAACGTATTTTCAGGCGGCGTTCCGAGTGCAGTCGCCGTGGACGATAAAAAATCCGACAGGCGGCAATCCGAATGAGGAAGAAATCATTAAAAAAGAATGCTATGTCTTCGACTTCGCGCCCGATAGAGCGTTGAGGCAGATTTCCGACTATGCCTGTCGTCTGAATGTGGACGAGGTGAATCCCGAGCACAAGGTCGAGGAGTTCATAAAGTTTCTGCCCGTGCTCGCCTACGACGGAAGTAGCATGAAGCAGATTGACGCGGCCGGCATCCTTGACATCGCGACGAGCGGAACCACTGCCACGCTGCTTGCGCGGCGGTGGGAGTCGGCTTTGCTCGTCAACGTGGACAACGCTACCTTGAAGCGACTTTTAAGCAATCAACAGGCGATGGACGCGCTCATGAAAATCGAGGGCTTCCGCTCGCTCAACGCCGACTTGGAGACGATTATCAACAAGTCCGAGAAAATCAAGAAAGCCAAAGAAAATGCGAACGAGCGTGAACTGACACAGTCGGAAAAGAAGGAACTTTCCGAGGACGAAAAAGAGTACCGCAGCAAACGCAAGCAGATTCAGGAGAAGCTGATTAAGTTCGCGACGCGCATACCAGTGTTCATGTACCTGACAGACTTCCGCGAGCAGACTTTGAAAGAAGTCATCACGCAATTGGAGCCGGGGCTGTTCAAGCGTGTTACTGGGCTTGAGATTAAGGACTTTGAGTTGCTTGTTAGCCTGAATGTTTTCAACGCTCCGCTGATGAACGACGCGGTGTTCAAGTTCAAGCGGTATGAGGACAGTTCGCTTTCATACACAGGCATCAACCGCCATGCCGATGAGACCAAAGTCGGCGGGTTCGACACCGCGTTGGAGATTACGGAGGTGTGAGTGGAGAAGCAATCCGTCAAAACCAAATCCTTCCCCAAATAAAGGGCAGAATTACACTTGCAATTTTTCCCGAAATCCATTAAAATGAAAACACTTTTTGTTGGGTGGAAAACCGTGTTTTTAAAAAGTTTGGACATTTTCGGATTCAAAAGTTTCGCCGACCGCACGCATGTGGATTTCGCCGACGGAATCACAGCTCTTCTCGGACCGAACGGCTGCGGAAAAAGCAATGTCGTGGACGCGATGAAATGGGTTTTGGCGGAAAACAAATCCAAGAATCTCCGCGCCGACAAAATGGAAGACGTGATTTTCAACGGTACGGAAACCCGGCCGCCGCTCAACGTGGCGGAAGTCACGCTCACGATTCTAAACGAAAATTCATTGCTTCCGCTTGAGGACGCGGAAATCGCGATAAAACGCCGCCTTTTCCGTTCGGGCGAATCGGCGTATTTCATAAACAACCGGCAAGTCGGCCCGCGCGAAATCCGGCAGCTTTTCATGGACACGGGCGTTGGAAAGGCCGCGTATTCTGTGATGGAGCAGGGCAAAATCGACCAGGTTCTTTCGAGCAAGCCCGAAGACCGCCGCTATCTTTTCGAGGAAGCCGCTGGAATCAGCCGTTCAAAGGCGGAAGTGGCGGAGGCCGAGCGCGAGCTTGAAAAGACTCGGACAAACCTTTCGCAAATCGAAATCTCGCTTGCCGAAATAAAGACGAACTACGAGCGGCTTAAAGTCCAGTCCGAAAAAACCACGAAATATCGCGCGGTAAAAGAAGAAGTTTTCAATTTGCAGCTTGACTTGCAGCTTTTGAAACTGAAAGGCTTCGTCGAGACAAAGACGCGCGGCGAGGCTTCAAAAAAAGAAATCGAGCAAAAACGCGCCGCGGTTCGCGAGGAAATCGACGCGATAAATAGCGCGCTCACCGAAAACACCGACAAGATAAAGTCGCTCCAAGACCAAGTCGCGCTCGGCACGCAGGAACTCATAAAAATCCAAGGCGAAAAAACCGGAAAGCAAGAATTGCAAAAGCAGTTCAATTCGCGCGCCGCTGAAATCGACGAAAAAATTTCCACGCTCGAAGCGCACAAAAAGACAATCCAGTCGCGCATCGACGATCTCGGCGAAGAATTGGACGAGGCGGAAGCATCCGTCTACGAAAAGCAAAAGCAGCTTTCGGGCATAAAAGAAAACATCGCCTCGTTCAACGAGAACATCGCCACGGCTTCCGGCACAATCACGAACAACGACATTCAGGCGGAAGAAAAGCAGGAAATGATCGAAAGCCTCAATTTGGCGCGCGCGGATTTGCAAAAAGAACTCACCGCCATAACCGAGGACATCGTTACCGAACTTGACGCGAAACTCAAGGACGCGGGCTATTCGCAGAGCGCGATGGAAAACGCAAAGGGCGCGCTCGAAGAAACTTTGGGGCGGCTCAAGATTTTCGTGGAAGGAAGAAAAAACATTTTCGGCGACATCGCGCAGGGCGGCGAGGCGAATCCGCAGAAAGTCGCGCAGGACGCGCTTTCGGCTTTCGGCGAGACGCTTTCGATGCTGCAAAATCTCGAGGACGCGCTTTCTTCATACATTTCGTCTTCTCCGCAATTCATCGGCGAATTCTTGAGCCCGGAAGGAATCATCACGAAAAAACGCGGAATCGACGAAAGGATTCACGACAACATAAGCCAAATTTCCGCGCTTGAATCGCGCATCGACGAACTGAAAAAAGAGAACGATTCGCTTTCGGAAAAAATCGATGAATATCGCCAGACGCTCGCCGCGCTCCAAGTGAACGAAGCGAAAATGAACGAGCAGATTTCCGCCGCGCAGTCGCAGATGTCGCTTTTGCGCCGAAGCATTTCCGCCGAGGAAAACACGCTCCGCCAAAACGAGGAAGAGCTTTTCACCGAGCGCAAACGCAAGGAAGACTTGCAGGAACAAATCGAAGGCATCGCCGAGGAACTTGCCGAAATCGAGCGGCGCGGAATGGAAACCGCCGAAAACCTGAAAAGGCTCGACGAAGAAATCAAAGATTACAACAACAAAGTTTCTGGCAAGACGAACGATCTCAACAAAAAGCAGGAAACCTTGAATCGATTCCAGACGCAGTACGAGCAGCTTTCGAATTCGATGATTCAAGTGGAAACCGAAATCCGCAACGTCAAGCAGAATTTCCTCGACCAATATTCGCGCGACCTCATGGAATACGAAGAGCACATGTACACGATTACGACTCCGGCCGCCGAAATCCGCGACTCGCTTTCCAAGAAAAAGTCCGAGCTTGAAAGCCTTTCGCACGGAATAAATTTGATGGCACCAGAAGAATTCGTGGAAGTGAAAGAACGCTACGAACGCCAGCAGGCGAACTTCGACGACACGCAGAAATCGCTAAAGGATTTGGAGCGCGTGGCGGAAGAAATCCGCTCGAAGTCCAGCGAACTTTTTTTGGACACCTACAACAAGATAAAGCGCAATTTCCACAATATGTTCCGCCGCCTTTTCAACGGAGGACGCGCGGAACTCCGCTTGGAAAATCCCGAGAACGTTCTTTCCACTGGAATCGACATTTTCGCGCAGCCGCCGGGAAAAAAGCTTGAAAACATCGCGCTTCTTTCGGGCGGAGAAAAAACGATGACTGCGATTGCGTTGCTTTTCGCGACGTACCAAGTGCGCCCAAGCCCGTTCTGCCTGCTCGACGAAATCGACGCTGCTTTGGACGACAAGAACGTCTCGAGCTTTGTCACGACGCTCAAGAGTTTTGCGAACGTGAGCCAATACATCGTCATCACGCACAACAAAAAAACCGTGCTTGGCGCGAGCACGACGCTCGGCGTTACGATGGAAGAGTCGGGCGTTTCCAAAGTCATCGCGCTTCGCCTTGACGACGACATCGAAAAAATAAAGAGCGAATACAGTGACGACGCATACGCGAGCGAGCCTTTCGTGGAAGAGGATGTTCCGTCCGAAGAAGGCGTGGTGATTCCGCCGCGTCCGCCGCGCCGCAAGAAAAACGAAGGCGCGCAAAATTCGAAAGAATCCTCGCCGCAAAATGACGCGCCCGAAACCCGCGAGGAAGAAACGCAAGCGCAGGCAAGCGGCGAAAATCTCGCAGACGAAACGCCAGCGCAAGAGGGCGGAAATATTACGGAGGGCAGCGAGTGATCGACTTTTCGCAAATCGCGGAAAATGTCCAAGACTTTCTCTCGGAGCGGAAAAAGGCGGTTTTGATTTCCGCAATCCTCGTGCTGTTTTTTTGCGCCGCGCTCATCGTGCTTTCGTTCGCGCCCCAATCGAAAAAAAATGAAATTGAGCCTTATCGCGCCGAGCCTTTCATAGCCAACCAAGAATTGCTTTTGCCGCAAGGACCTTCCGTTCCGCAAAGTTATTCCGTGGGCAGACAAAATGCCGAAGGCTGGGACGAAAACGAAATCGAACGCTGGCTCACCCGTCCCGATGCCGATGCAGTGGAAAAACTTTCGTCCGCGAACGACGCGATGATTTCAGAAATAACAGGAGCCGCGCCGTGAAAAAAATCGCATTTCTGATTTTGGCAAGCGCATTTTTTTTCTCTTCTTGCAAGACCACGAATTCTTCCGCAGAGAACGCCGCCGCGCAGAATTTTTCCGACGAAAGCGAAATTTCCCAAACCGATGAAAGCACGGAAAACGAAATTCCCGATTCAGAATCCGTGCAAGAATCCGCACCAAATGAAAACAGCGCGCAAACTTCTGATGAAATTCAAGACGAGCAAAACACCGACGAAAAAATTGCGCCGGACGAAAACGCGCAAATCCAAGACGGATTTGACGAAATAGAAGAAAGCGAAGATATTTTTGCGCAAGAAAATTTCACGGACGAAAACGCCCAAAAAAACGATTCTCCTTCAAGCGAAATTTCTCCGCAAGAAAATCCATCTGAAATTGAAAGCGCAGAAAATTTCGCTCAAGACGAAAACGCGCGGCAAGAAGAAATTTCATCCGAAGAAAAAATTCCGCAAGAAGAGCTTTTTGCCGAGCGCGTTCCGCAAACCGAACAAAATTTATCTCAAGATGAACTTGTCGAAAGCGAAAATGCGGTCGCGGAAAACGGCGGCGAAGATGCGAATGTTTCAACTCCGCACGATCCTGAATTTGCGGAATTGAATTCTGCGCAAAGCGAATCTGATTCACAAACGCCGCCCGCAGCCCAATCTGAAATTGAAACGCAATCGCAATCCGCAGGCAATAATTCCGCAGGTCAAAATCAAAATTCACGCCAACGTCAAAACGATGCGTCAAGGCAAAACCAAAGGCAGAACGCGCCTGCGGATTCCGCGCAAAACGTTCCGCAAAGAAATCCTGTTCCTCAAGGAAACGGGGCGCGGCAGAATTCTTCGAACGGGAATTCCACCCAAGTTCCCCCGACTGGAAATTCCGCAAGGCAAAATTCCAAAAATGAAAATTCTTCCACGGAAAACGGAAACGAAATCGCTTCGAAATACGACTTTTCCGAAAGCGGCGAAAATTCCAACGAAATTGAGTCGGAAGAAAAACCAAAGCCGATTCCTTCGCGCTCGCTCACGTTGAAACGCAATCAATTCGTGGACATAATTTATCCCGGAAGCGGCTGGATTTATCTTGGAGAAGATGGCGGCGATCATTTCACTTTTTACGGGCGAAAACAAGGCGGGGGAGAAAGCACGTTCACGCTTCGCTCGAAAAAAGCCGGCAAAGCATTGTTGCATTTTTACAAGAACGACGCGCTTACGGGAAAATACATTGACGACTACATCGAACTGAATGTGACGCAGGAAGCCGCGTTGGATGCGGCGCATGTGGAAGCGCCTTCATACGCGCAAGCCGTTCCGCAAAAATATGAGCGCAAAAATCCGAGTGAAGAAGGTGACGAAATTCCTGCACAAGCCGAAAACGATGCGCCGAATTCGGAAAGCAAAAAAAATTCTTCCGAAACGGTTACAAGCAATACCGACGGAAAAAATGGCGCAGAGCAAAATGCCAACGATGAAATCGCGCGGAACTCGGCGAAAGAAGTGGCCGCGTCAGAAAAAGTCCAGACCGTGATACAAACTTCACCAACGCAGGAAGAAAGCGCGTCGCGCACATCGATAGCGTCGTCCACGCAAAATTCTCCGGCGCGAAACGAAAATCCTAAAAAAGATTCGCAGGCAGCGGCGAATGCGGCATCGCTTTTGGAGCAAGCGCAAAAGGCTTACGACGAAAAGCGATTTGCGGATGCCCTCGACCTCGTGCGGAAATTCCTTGACATCGCTACGGAAAACATCGACGCCGGCATTTTCCTTGAAGGTCAAATTCTAGAAGCAAAGTCCGAAGTGCGCGACATAAAGTCCGCGATTGTCTCTTACGATACCGTCGTGAAAAATTTTCCGCAAAGCAAATTTTGGACGCGGGCGAACGAGCGCGGAATTTATTTGAAAAGATTTTATATCAACATACGATAATTTTTCGGAGGTTTTATGAAAAAGCATTTTTTGGCGGGAACAATTTTCCTCGCGGCAATTTTTTCTTCGTGCGTCTTGCAAAAGCCGAACGAAGATTCAAAGTTGCCCCGAACGGTTTCGGTGAGCGGAACTGGGACTGTGGGCGTGCAGGCCGACATCGCTACGATAAATATGGCGGTCGTAACTTCAAACCGTTCTGTGGTGGAAGCGAGCCGCCTCAACGCAGAAGCAGTAGCAAAAGTGCGTGCCGATCTCATCGAGGCCGGGCATTCCGCCGATTCGATTGTCACGGACGGCTATACGATAAATCAGGATGTCTCGTACAGAAACGGCTTGCCGATTCGTGGCGACTACCGCGTCTCAAATTCGATGCACATCGTCGTGCGAAACATTTCCAACATCGGAAACGCGATTGACATTGCCGTGAACGCTGGCGCGAACGAATTTTCTTCTATTGATTTTTCGGTGAACGACATGGAAGGCGCGCTACGCGAGGCGAGGACGCAGGCGGTGAAGCGAGCCTATGAAGCGGCGAACCTCATGGCGAAGACGGCGGGCGCGGAACTCGGGCAAATCGTTTCGATCGCGGAAGAGCGCAACAGCGGATTCAGATCCGTTATGAACAATTCCGCGAAAATGGCGATGGATCTTGCCGCAGGCGAATCCACGATGGTAAGTCCCGGAAAGCAGATCGTAAGCGTCACGGTTTCGTGCGTTTATGAAATACAATAAAAGATAGAACTAAATAAACTAAAATTAGGAAGAAGAAAATGCTTGACTACAGATTCATAAAAGAAAATCTCGACGCAGTAAAAGAAAACATAAAAAACCGCAACATGAGCGCGGACGCTGATGCCGTCGTGGAACTTTACAACAGGCGGACATCTCTCGTGACCAAACGGCAGGAACTCCAACAAAAACGAAACGAAAACGCCGCCGCGATGAAAGGCAAGATGGATGCCAAATCGCGCCAAAAACTCATCGAAGAAGGAAAGCGCGTAAAGGACGCGATTTCCGAAGTGGAAAAAGACTGCGAGGAAATCGAGGCGCGACTTGAAGAAGCCGCCCGGAAGATTCCGAACATGGCGCATCCCGACGCGCCTGTGGGAAAGCTCGACACCGAAAATCTCGAAGTGAAAAAAGTCGGCGTTCCGCGAAAATTCGATTTTGAGGCGCGCGATCATGTCCAACTTATGGAAGAGCTCGACCTCGTGGACTTCGAGCGCGGAACGAAAGTTTCCGGACAGAAATTCTACTATCTCAAAAACGAGGCGGTTTTTTTGGAGCAGGCTCTGATAATGTACGCGCTCGGCATTTTGCGGAAGCACGGCTTCACGACTTTCATCACGCCTGACTTGGCGAGGCAGGAAATCTTGCAGGGAATCGGCTTCAATCCGCGCGGAAACGAAAGCAACGTCTATTGCATCGAGGACGAGGGAACGTGCCTTGTGGCGACGGCGGAAATCACGCTCGGCGGCTATCATTCAGGCGAAATCCTGAACAAGGAAAATCTTCCGCTTATGTATTGCGGACTTTCGCATTGCTTCCGGCGCGAGGCCGGAGCGGCAGGGCAATTCAGCAAAGGACTTTACCGCGTGCATCAGTTTGACAAAGTGGAAATGTTCGTGTACTGCCTGCCCGAGCAAAGCGACGCGCTCCACGAAAAATTGCGGAGCATCGAAGAGGAAATCTTTACGGGACTTGAAATTCCTTTCCGCGTCGTGGACACTTGCACAGGCGACTTGGGCGCGCCCGCATATCGCAAATGGGATTTGGAAGCTTGGATGCCGGGACGAAACGGCGGCGAATACGGCGAAGTCACTTCGACATCGAACTGCACGGACTATCAGGCGCGCAGGCTCGGAGTGCGCTTCAAAGATTCCGACGGAAAGAACAAGTTCGTGCACATGCTCAACGGAACTGCGATCGCGGTGGGACGCGCGATGCTCGCCATCATCGAGAATTTCCAAAACGCCGACGGATCGATTACGGTTCCGAAAGTGCTCGTGCCTTTCTGCGGATTTGAACAAATCTCTCCAAAAAACAGGAGCTAATCATGGAAGAAGAAAGGCGCGACTACACGCGCGGCATCTACAACGTGCTCATCGTGCTCTGTTGCGTCCTTTTCGTGGCCATCTTGAAAATCACGCAGGCATTTTCGATTCCGCTCGTGATTGCGATTTTCCTCTCGCTCGTCGTGCTTCCGCTTTTGCAGAAGATTCACAAAAAGTTTCGCGTACCGTGGTTCTTTGGAATCGCGTGCACGCTGATTTTTTTCGCGGCGTTGATTGCGGGAATGGCGAGCCTTTTGCAAAGCAGCGTCGGCGCGATAATTTCTGCGTATCCGAAATACGAAGCCCGCTTCCTTTCGATTTACAGGCAGCTTTCCGCCACCTTCAATTTGAGCTATGACGAAGGAAAGACCTTGATCGAGAACATTTTCGCGCAGCTGAGGATAATGCAATACTTGCAGCGTTTCGCGCTGTCGCTTTCGGGCTCGGCGATCGGATTCGTCAAAAACATTTTCATAGTCTTTTTGCTCTACACTTTTTTGCTCATCGAGGCGAACGACTTCCAGACGAAAATCTCGCTCGCGTTCGAAGGAAAGATGCGCCATCGCGTGAAGTCGATAATCGTGAACGTCATCGTGGACACGACGCGCTTTTTTTCGATAAAATTCATCGTCTCGCTCGCGACGGGAATCTTGGTCTATTTGGGCGCGCTTGCAATCGGACTGGACTTCGCCGCGATTTGGGCGTTCATCGCGTTCCTTTTGAATTTCATCCCGACTTTCGGAAGCACGATTTCATTCGTGCTCACGACGTTCTTCGCGTTCGTGCAGTTTTTCCCGAAATGGCCGCCCGTCATCGCCGTAGCGATTCTGATGCTCGCCGTCAATTTCATTTTGGGCAACATCGTCGAGCCGAGAATCGAGGGCGAGAATTTGGGAATATCGCCGTTTTTCATTTTGGTGAGCCTTTCAATCTGGGGATGGATTTGGGGATTCGTAGGAATGATTCTGGCAGTGCCCTTCATGGTCTTCATAAAAATCCTCTGCGAGAACATCCCTTCGATGAATCCCGTGGCGATAATTTTGGGCAACAAAAAAGGCGCGCGCAAGCGAAGAAGAGTTTAAAACTCGCCGACGCGAGTTCCGAGCTTTAAACAAAATGTTTAAATTCGCCGACGCGAGTTGTGGGCTTTAAATATTTTGTTTAAACTCGCCGACACGAGTAGTGGACGTTAAACAAAATATTTAAACCTGCCGACGCAAACTTTGGCATTTAAACAAAATGTTTAAAGCCATTTCCGCCAGATTGGACTTTAAATATTTTGTTTAAAACGCTGAGCGACACGTTCGTGCGCCTGTACAAGTACTCATAAAAGCAAGAGCCGTCCTGCGTGGACGGCTCTTTGCTTTTATTCACAACAATTTTTCGTTCGTGCATTTTTCGTACAAGAATCGCAAGTCCTCTTCCTGTATCGAAGTGTAGCGGCAGACCGAGCAGGAAGCCTTTTTCTCGTCGTCGAAATAAATGCTTTCCACGCGGCATGTCGTGAAAATCTTTCGGTCGTTGAGCGGACGCTTCATCGGGAAAAGCATTTCTAGCGCGTACTCGCAGCCTTCCTTGAGCGACGTCTCCGCGGCGTTCGTTTTCGTGCCGAACACGATTCGCTCGTGGTTCGCAAAAAGCACTTCGAGAGGCTCGGCTCTTCCTTCGATGCTTTGCACTTTCGCGCCTTGGCTTTCTTCCGCAAGGAATCTCACCACGGGAATCAGCTGCACTCCGTTTCCTGCCACGCCTTGCTTGCGCGCGTGCGCGATGAATTCTTCAAGGTAGGATTTTGCCTTTTGCTGCGCTTTCTCCGCAACGTCCTTCCAAACGGGCTTCGCGAAAATGTCGTAGCCTTGCGCAGGAACGCATTCAATGTGGATGTTTCCTTCCGCGTCCTTTTCGACGCTTTCGCGGCTGAGAGAATAATAAAGTGTCGCGGAAAATTCCGTGGCGCGTCCCGAAACTGGCGTTTCCTCGATGCGGCTTATCGCCGAAGGAATTACGAGCGCGAGTCCCGCGCTGATTTCTTTCATCCGCGTCTCGAAATAAAGTCCGAGACGGTTGAAATAGAATTCCACCTTGACATTTCGCCCGATGAAATTCCGCACGTTTTCGCTCGGATTCGTGAGGAGGATGATTCCCTGTTGCAGGACTTTTTGCTGTTCGGCCTTTATCGCGATCGGAAAGACCGACGACGACGCGGGCTTCACTTTGCCGTCCGCCTCGCCATCTTCGATGGGCGTTACCGTTATCGGAACATTTCCGTCGATCAAATATTGAAGGACAAGCTCGCGCTCAATTCCCGTGAGTTTTTCCATTTTTTTCCTCCACCTTGTAGATTTCGATTTGCTGGATTTTCCAAGATTCTTCGTGCGGCGCGGGGTAGGCGAGGGCGTACACCGTCGCGTTTTCGCATGAAAGGCGGAGAGGCACTTCGATGTTCTCGTCGTCCACGAAAGGCTTTCCGACCAAAAACGATTTCACCGCGCCAGCCTCTTCGCTGTCCGCCAAAAAAAGCACGAGCGAATAAAGCGTGTTTTCCGAAAAGTATCCGTCAATTTTGGAAGAATCCTCCTGCGCGGATTCTTCTTCAGATTCGCTTTTTTTTTCTTCGCTTTCATTTTTTTTCGAATCGCTTTTTCGCGAGGGGGAAGTGTGCTCGATGAGCGCGCGGCAAAATCCGCTTACGGTGTCGAGCACTTCGCCCTGAATGTCCGTCGTGTCGAGGACGGCGAAGCCTTCGAGTTCGGGAAAGATTGCGGGAAAAGGCCTTCCGCCTTCAAGCGCGATCATCGAAAGCGGCTCAAGCGGAATGTTCTTTTCAATCGCGTCCACGGAAGAGATTTTTTTCGAAAGCCGCTCGCCTTCGATTTCATACGACCAGGCGGCCTTTTCTCGCGCCTCGTCGATTTTCCTTGAAAGCTCCGTGCGTTTTTCGAGCGTGCGCTGCGCCTTTTTTTTGCAGGAAGAAAATGCCGCGCAAAAAATCATGGCGCAAATTGCCGCCGCGAATTTCGCAGGAAGAATCGCGCGGTTTTGAGGATTCGCCTTTTCTTTCGGAACTTTTCCCACGCGGAAATTGTAGCACGAATTGACAAAAAATTCAATTGCTGATAGAATGTTTCCCGTGAATTTATTTTTCATCGCGTGGTTTTGGATAATTCTGCTTGTCGTGTTCCTTGTGATAGAGGCATGCACGATGGCTTTGACGACGATTTGGGCTGCGGCGGCCTGCGTTCCGATGATTTTCATTTCGTTCACGCCGCTTGCGTTCCGATGGCAGCTGCTCATATTCATGGTTTTGACAATCGCGCTGCTTTTTTTCACGCGACCTCTCGCGGTAAAAACCCTAAAATCAAAACGATTGCGCACGAATGTTGAAAGCCTTGCAGGGCAAGAAGTCCTTCTCGTCCGAGACATCAAGCCGTTCGAAAAGGGTGAGGCAAAGGCGAAGAACGGCGTTATTTGGACTGCGGCTGCGGAAGGCGATGCGGAAATTCCTGCGGGAACAGTATGCGTCGTATCTTGCGTGGAAGGCAACACGCTTAAAGTCATCCCAAAGGGTTAAAGTTGTATTGATATTTCGCTCAAGTTTTTTTAGGAGATTTATATGGTATATGTAGTTGTCGCGCTGCTTGTTATAGTGGTGTTGTTCGTCATCGCGAACATCAGGATGATTTCGCAGTCTCAGGCGGCGGTCATCGAACGGCTCGGCGCATATTGTTCTACGTGGCAAGTTGGGCTGCACGTAAAGCTTCCGTTCATCGACCGCATCGCAAACAGGATGTCGCTCAAGGAAAAAGTTTTGGATTTTCCGCCGCAGCCTGTCATCACGAAAGACAATGTCACGATGATGATTGACACGGTTGTGTACTTTCAAATTACCGATCCCAAACTGTACACATACGGCGTGGAAAAGCCAATCAACGCGCTTGAAAACCTTTCGGCGACGACGCTGCGCAACATCATAGGCGACCTTGAGCTTGACCAGACGCTCACAAGCCGCGATGTCATCAACACAAAAATGCGCAGCATTCTCGACGAAGCGACCGACCCATGGGGAATCAAAGTGAACCGCGTGGAAGTCAAGAACATCATTCCGCCCGAAGCGATCAAGGAAGCTATGGAAAAGCAGATGCGCGCCGAACGCGAGCGTCGCGAGGCGATTCTGATTGCGGAAGGGCAAAAGCAAAGCGCGATTCTTGTAGCGGAAGGAAAAAAGCAGTCTATGATTTTGGAAGCCGAGGCGCAGAAAGAAGCCGCCGTTCAAAAGGCGCGCGGCGAAGCCGAGGCTATCAGGGAAGTGCAAAAGGCAAAGGCGCAGGGAATCGCCATGCTTCGCGAAGCCGCCGCCGATGAAGCCGTAATCAAATTGAGAAGCATCGAGGCGTTCGAAAAGGCCGCCGACGGAAAGGCGACAAAAATTATCGTGCCGTCGGAAATCCAAGGGCTTGCGGCGCTCGCGGCAGGAATCACGGAAACTGTGAAAAATTAAAAGATTGCTCGGCGAGCATGCGAGGCTCGCATTTGCTTGGCATTAAAACTGTCGCGACATTTCGCGTCATCTTTCAATTAGGAGAAAAAAATGGCACTCACACTTGCGGAAAAAATTCTTCAAGCGCACATCGTAGGCGATGCTTGCGCCCAAACCAAATTCACGAAAGGGCAGCCGATCGAGCGCGGGGCGGACATCGCGATAAAAATCGACCAGACGCTCACGCAGGACGCGACTGGAACTATGACTTATTTGCAGTTCGAGACAATCGGGATTCCTCGCGTCCGCACGGAACTTTCGGTTTCTTACGTTGACCACAACACGCTTCAAACCGACTTCAAGAACATGGACGACCACAGATATTTGCAGAGCGTCGCACAAAAGTACGGACTTTATTTCAGCCGGCCCGGAAACGGAATCTGCCATCAAGTTCATCTCGAATGTTTCGGAAAACCAGGAAAGACGCTTTTGGGAAGCGACAGCCACACGCCCACGGGCGGCGGAATCGGAATGATCGCGATAGGCTCTGGCGGACTTGACGTTGCCGTGGCGATGGGAGGGGGCGCGTTCCACCTCGCGATGCCGAAAATTTTCGGAGTGAAATTGACCGGCCGCCTCAAAAAAGGTGTGGGTGCGAAAGACATAATCTTGGAAGTGCTGCGGCGCGAAACGGTGAAAGGCGGCACTCTCGCAATCTACGAATATTTCGGCGAAGGCGTTTCTTCGCTCACTGTTCCGCAACGCGCGACGATTACGAACATGGGCGCGGAACTCGGAGCGACGACTTCAATTTTTCCGAGCGACGAAAAGACAAAGAAATTCCTCGAAGCGATGGGACGCGGCGGCGACTGGACGGAACTCAAGGCGGACGACGGCGCGCAATACGACAAACTGATCGAAATAAATTTGAACGAGCTTTCCGCGCTCGCGGCATGCCCGCACAATCCCGACGTGATCGATTCGTTGAAAAATCTTCGCGGAAAGAAAATCACGCAAGTCGTAATCGGCTCGTGCACGAATTCTTCGCTCGACGACCTTGCGGCGGTGGCTGCGATCGTAAAGGGAAAGCACGTGGCAATTGGCGTGGAAGCGGGAATCGCGCCGGGAAGCCGCGCCACGCTGATGATGGCGGAAAAGGCGGGAATCCTCGGCGAACTCATAAGGGCTGGATTTCGGATTTTGGAAAGCGCGTGCGGACCTTGCATCGGGCAGGGCTTCGCTCCGAATTCGAACGGAGTTACGCTCCGCACGTTCAACCGAAATTTCAAAGGAAGAAGCGGAACTGCGGACGCGGAAGTGTATCTCGTTTCGCCCGAGACTGCGGCGGCGAGCGCGATTACGGGCGTTTTCGAAAGCGCGGAAAACATTCAATATGACGATGCCTCGTACAAAAACGGCACGCGCGAAAGCATCCTCGAAGGACGCGACGAGAGGCTTTCTTCAAAAGAAATCCTCGAAGCCGCTTGCGACCGCGCTATGGTGATAGCTCCTCTTGCTTTGGCGGAAGCCGAGAAAGTCGAAATCCTGCGCGGGCCGAACATCAAGCCGTGCCCGGAATGCCGCGAATTCCGCCCGACTCTTTCTCTCCCTGTGATGCTCAAGGCAGGCGACAATGTTTCCACCGACGACATAATGCCCGCCGGCGCGAAAATCCTTCCGCTTCGCTCGAACATTCCTGAAATCTCGAAGTACACGCTTTCGCGCTTGGACGAAACTTTCTATTCCCGCTGCGAAAAAAGCGGATTTTGCGACTGCGTTGTCGTGGGAGGGGAAAACTACGGACAAGGCTCGAGCCGCGAGCACGCCGCGCTCGGCCCGATGTACCTCGGAGTCCGCGCAGTGCTCACGAAAAGTTTCGCGCGAATCCACAAGGCGAATTTGGTGAACTACGGAATAATTCCGCTGTGCTTTTCGGACGCATCGGACTACGACAAGATCTCGCAGGGCGACACGCTTTTCCTTTCGAACGTCGAGGAAGCCTTGGACACCGGCTGCGAATTCAAAATCGAGCTGAACGGAAGGACATTCCTTGCGACGAACGACCTTTCCGAGCGAAGCCGCGCGATATTGAAGCAAGGCGGACTTGCCCGATACACGCGCAACGGCGGAAACTGATTTCTGCGAACGGCACGCCTCGCGCCAAAGCGCGCCGTTTTTCAAGCGTGGCTTTTTGCGCCGCGTAATTTCTCTCTGCGTGAAATCGTGAGAACGGAGCAAAAACATGCCCAAACCAAAACAGACCAATTCCGCATCGCTCGGTTTTGAGCAGCAGATTTGGAATGCCGCCTGCGAACTGTGGGGACACATTCCTGCGGCGGACTACCGCAAAATATTTACGGGACTCATTTTCCTCAAGTACATTTCGGCGGCGTTCGAAAAGAAACACGCCGAGCTTGTCGAAGAAGGCGACGGCTTCGAGGACGATCCCGACGCATACGCGGCGGAGAACATCTTCTTCGTCCCGCAAAAAGCCCGCTGGCAGCACATCGCGAGGGCAGCCCACACGCCCGAAATCGGCGCGGTCATCGACGGCGCGATGCAGGCGATCGAAGCCGACAACAAAAGCCTCAAAGGGGTCCTCCCCAAAAACTACGCAAGCCCGGAACTGGACAAGCGTGTGCTCGGCAACGTGGTGGACGTGTTCACCAACATGGACATGAGCGACACGGAGGCGAGCAAGGACCTGCTCGGCCGCACCTACGAATACTGCATCGCGCAGTTCGCAAGCTACGAAGGCGTAAAGGGAGGCGAATTCTACACGCCCGCAAGCGTGGTAAAGACAATCGTGGGCATACTCAAGCCCGCCGAAGGAAAGCGCGTGTACGACCCGTGCTGCGGTTCGGGCGGCATGTTCGTCCAGTCGGTGAAGTTCATCCAGGAGCACGCTGGGAACAGGAACAACGTCAGCGTGTTCGGGCAGGAAGCCAACGCCGATACCTGGAAAATGGCGAAGATGAACATGGCGATCCGCGGAATCGACGCGAACTTCGGCGACCACCACGAGGACACTTTCTTCAACGACCTGCACCCGACATTGAGGGCGGACTTCATCATGGCAAACCCGCCGTTCAACCTTTCCAACTGGGGGCAGGACAAGCTCAGGGGCGACGAACGCTGGGAATTCGGACTTCCGCCCGCGGGCAACGCGAACTACGCATGGATTCAGCACATGATCCACCACCTCGCGACGAACGGGAAAATCGGGCTGGTGCTCGCGAACGGCGCGCTTTCCACGCAGTCGGGCGGCGAAGGCGAAATCCGCAGGAGAATCATCAAAGAAGATTTGGTCGAAGGCATCGTCGCCATGCCCACGCAGCTTTTCTACAGCGTCACCATTCCCGTGACGCTCTGGTTCATCACCAAGGGCAAAAAACAGAAAGGCATGACGCTCTTCATCGACGCGCGCAAGATGGGCCACATGGTGGACCGCAAGCACCGCGACCTTTCCGAAAGCGACATCGCGCGCCTTGCCGACACGTTCTCGGCGTTCCAGAACGGCACGCTCAAGGACGAAAAAGGCTTCTGCGCCGCCGCGACTACGGAAGAAATCGCGAGGCAGGACTACATCCTCACGCCCGGCCGCTACGTCGGCATAGAGGAGCAGGAAGACGACGGCGAGCCGTTCGAAGAAAAAATGACGCGCCTCACCGCCGAGCTTTCGGGAATGTTCAAGAAATCGCGCGCGCTGGAAGATGAAATCAGGGAAAAGTTGGGAGCGATCGGGTATGACATATAACCTTGACAAAAGGGTCGAAGACGATATTGTCAGAATCGCGAAGGAAAACGACATAAAGAAAGTGATTCTGTTCGGCTCGCGGGCAAGGGGCACCAATTCCGAAAGAAGCGACATTGACCTTGCCATAAGCGGCGGAAACGCGCTCGACTTTTATTACGATGTCGAAGAAAAAGCGCATACATTGCTCATGTTCGATGTCGTAGATCTTGACAAGGGGATTTCCGAAGCATTGCAAGCCGAAATAAAAAAAGACGGAGTGATTTTATATGAAGAAATATGACAATTTCTGCAAGGCGCTTGCCAACCTGAACGTCGGCTCGCAGCTTTCCGAGCCGTATACAGTCGTTGAACAGACGGGCATTGTCGGGCTGTTCGAAATCTGCTTTGAGCAGGCGTGGAAGCTTATGAAAGAACTTCTCGAAGAACACGGCAGGTTCGAGGAAAGAATCGGCTCGCCCAAAGCGATTATCAAAATCGCCTATCAGTGCGGAATGATAAACGACTGCGAGGGCTGGCTTGAACTTCTAGAATCAAGAAACATTCTTGCCCATATATACAGCGACGAACAGGCGTTGTATGTCATAAGAAAGCTGAAAACTGATTATATCGCTTTGTTTGAGACGCTTAAAAATGAAATCGACAGCCGCTGGCTTGATTCGTAAGGCGGGCGTCATCCTTTCAGTCGTGAAAAAAGAAAGTCGGGCCGAATACATCCGAAGCCTTGCCGAAAGCGAGGAGAAAGGCGATCCCGCGCAGTTCATCGGTTTTATGACGACCCACCACGCCGAAAACCTGCGCCGGCAGATTCAAGAATACAAGGCTTCCATGGAATCCGACGTTTCGTAAGGCAGGCGGAAACGGCGCGGAAAATGGATTGTGAAATAAAAGCTGGAGGCGAATGGGAAATGAAGAATGATATTGTAAGACTTGGCGACATTGTTCTTTTCAATCCTCATGAAACAATGAAAAAGGGAAAATTGGCAAAGAAAATAGATA
Organism: Treponema sp.; assembly: GCA_014804005.1. Taxonomy (GTDB): domain Bacteria; phylum Spirochaetota; class Spirochaetia; order Treponematales; family Treponemataceae; genus Treponema_D. Next base: position 323,134 of record JAAVAP010000013.1, read on the forward strand.
TGTCTGTTTTGCAGCCGTTTACAAGAGATGTTCCGTCATTTGAAATTTTGGAGTATAAAGGCGGATCTAAATTCAGAAACGGCGATACAATAATGGCAAGAATTACGCCTTGTCTTGAAAACGGAAAAACCGCAAAAGTAAACATATTGGAGGATGACGAGGTAGGATTCGGTTCTACGGAATATATTGTATTCAGGGCTATTGACGGTATTACGGATGCGGATTATGTTTATTATCTTGTTTGCAGCCCTATTGTGCGTGAGCCAGCCGTAAAATCTATGGTTGGCTCATCGGGCAGACAGCGGGTTCAAACAGATGTTTTGAAAAATCTCAAAATCAGCATTCCCGATTTGAAAACACAAAGCCGAATTACCGCCGTTCTTTCCGCCCTTGACGACAAAATCGCCCTAAACACGGCGATAAACGAAAACCTTGAACAGCAGGCGCAGGCGATTTTCAAGTCATGGTTCGTGGACTTCGAGCCGTTCGGCGGCAAAATGCCTGATGACTGGCGACAAGGAACATTTTCTGATATTATTGAATCAACACTTAGCGGGGATTGGGGAAAAGAAAAGCCTACAGGCAATTATACAGAACAAGTTTATTGTATTCGTGGCGCAGATATTACAGAAGTTAAAGTTGGCAATAAAGGCAAAATGCCTACTCGATACATTTTGCCAAATAATAAAATGAATAAACAACTTGTTGCTGATAACATAGTTGTTGAAATATCAGGAGGAAGTCCTACGCAATCAACGGGGCGTGTTGTTGCTATTTCTCAATCACTATTGGACAGATATGACAAGGCTATGATTTGTACAAATTTCTGTCGGGCAATTAAACCAATTCAAAAATACAGCAAATTTATTTATCGCTATTGGCAATACTTGTATGATAGAAAAATCTTTTTTTCTTATGAAAATGGAACTACTGGAATAAAAAATCTTGATATATCTGGATTTATTGAAACAGAACCCATTACCATTCCTTCAGTGGATGTGTTAGATGAATTCAATGAACTTACTTCTGCTTTTTCATCACAAATTTCTGCAAATGGGTTAGAGAATGAAAAACTTTCCGCCCTCCGCGACACGCTCCTCCCCAAACTCATGAACGGCGAAATCGACGTGTCGGAAGTGAAGATTTAGGCAGGAACGCTTCCTGCTTGGCAGGCGTTCGCGCCCGTGCGCCCCGCATCCGCTTCAAATCCTTTGAGGTTTCGGCTAAAAAGACTGTATCTTTTCGTCCGAAAGATACAGTCTTTTGGTCTGAAAGATACAGTCTTTTAGGGGTAAAACATACAGTGTTTCGGACCGAAAGATACAGTCTTTTGGACGGAAAGATAGTATCTTTTAAACGAAGCGCGCGAGCCAAAGCAAAACGCAACCTGTCGGAATTTCCGACAGGTTTAAAAAATTATCTTATCTCAACTAAAAAATCTCTCCCACAAAATACCGTGGTTGTTGATTTTGTAGGAGAGAATCTTTGTATCTCTACAAAATAGCTTTTAAGCTTTTATAGAATTGTTCTGTTGTCGAAAGTCCATGACTAAACATTTCTACAGAAGAATCTATATTTTTACGAACTTCTTGCATATGATTTTTTCTTACTTGAACATATTTTGCAATATCATCAAGAGATTTCAATCGAGGCCAGTAATCAAGATATTCTGGCAACGACACAAAATCTTGCAAGAATGTTACTGTTGGTAAATCCTGATTTGCCGCAATGCCGATTTCAAATGGAACCCACCATGAGTTCTTTGTATTTTCTGACATTACTACAAGAATATCCGAGCTATTTCTTACTATATCTTTAAGATGTTCCGTAAGAATTTTGCTGTCAGATAATAATGAATTGTCAAAAGTGTCTAAATAGGCTTTTATACCATAATTATTCAATTCATTATGAATAGCATAAGCAATATCTGCATCTTTCTTTTGATGTGAAATAAATACCTTCATTACTACCTTGCTCCTTGAAACAACGCTTTTAAGTTATCCCATGTCCAATTATACATTTTATCACTAAAGCAGGCGTGATTGGGCCTTGCACAAGCTTTGTCAGGACGTCCGCGAAGTAAGAAATATGGTATTCCTTCTTCTTGCGCAATTGTCAATTCTGCTGTAACTCCAGATGCTGTATCCGTATGTTCACCGCACAAAACAACAACTACATCACAACTTCTAATTCTGCGCCTTGCATTTTCTTTCCAGTTATAACTGATTGGTTCTTTTATTGACATATCAGTAATCTCAAATGGAGAATCTGGATTTTTTGCCTGCCCGACGAGACATTCTTTTATATCATGGTCGTTGTCATAATCAAAACTTATAAATGTTCTTTTTTTCATATTTTGTTTCCTCCTTATATTCTTTCTTTTTGAGCAAGCATAAAATAATACTGCCCCAAAGGTGTCAACCGACAAGATTTGGATTCCATTGCCGCAAAATACATATGCTCAGTACCTACCGGCTCAACGAGTCCGACCCGTTCTAAGCGCTGCAAAAGTTTGAATTTGTCTACATTCTCTTTTATAGCATATGGTTTTTTATAGGCATGTTTTTCCGATGGGTCATTTGTGAATTCAAAGGACGGATCAAGCAAAATGCAATCCTTTGAATTTGAAAAAAGCGTCTTCAATGCTTTTAAATCTTTACATTCAATGGGTGCTTTTACATTCCGAAGCGAAATAAATTCTTGAACATTTGTCTTGAAAACAGGTCTTTGTTCCCAACGCCCAAGTGCTTTGTCTATATAAGCATAAACAGAACCAAGCGTTATATTTCCGAGAAGGTCAGCCGCACCGCCTTTCAGCGCCTCAATTAACAATGACGTAAAAATACCATGCCCATTGCACTCAACTGAACATTCATTACTCTTGCTTGCCGCAAGAATAGTAACACCCTTTGCCAATTCTGCGCAATCTGCCATTAACGGATTGTTTCCCATCCCGCCGGAAAAACAACTGTCTAAGATAACTGTCTTGTTTTTGCATTTTGACTTAGATATCCATGTTGAAATGCCAGAGAGTTTTATACCAGGAAAATTCTCAGAACAATCGGGCGTACAAAGATATTCTCCGTCATCTCTGCTTGTACCGTGACCTGAAAAGTACAACAAGGCAACTTCATCATCGCCTGAAAAAAGATCTTTGATCGCAGCCGACACTTCATCTTTAGACTGGATGTCGTATTCTGTACGAACATCGAAATTCTTTGAATCATCTTCATTATTTTTTAATAACGAAGCTATTTCTTTCGCGTCATTTACACAACCATGTAAAGGCGAATTTGGATAATTATTTATTCCAATAACCAGGGCTTTCTTTCCCATTTTTGATTCTCCTTAAAAATACAAATTCCTACCTTGCTTTTTTTCTTACTAGCAAGGTAGGCAGATGAACAAGAAAAATTACTTTTCCTTGCGAACGCCTTTAAATGGCGTTCCGTCTTGCTTGACATCCATAAAACGACCAGTATCAGCATCACGTTTTACATACAGACCAGTCTTTGGATTCTGCACCTGCGAACGTCTGCGCACGGCTCCGTTTCTACGGTTGTCACCAACCGGCGGATTTGTTGCCATAGCCTTCCTCCTTAATACATGAAGCGGGAAACATCTGTATGGCATTGTATTTTCAAGAAATAACTGATAAAATTATTCTACGCTTTTTGAAAATATCTGCCAAGCAGATGTTTCTTTTATAACCCCAAGCTGTTGCTTGGGGTTATTTGTTGTAGGTGGCATTAGTGAAAGTCACTGTGTTTCCACCTACTATGAAAATAATAACACTGCCTTAAAAAGTCAAGCGAATTTTGCAAAAATTGTGCAAAATTATTAAATCTTATTGTCATTTTAGCCGATATTGTATATATTAAATATCAGATAGGGGCAAAATCATGTTATTAGAATTCGAAACAGAAAATTACAAATCATTAAAAGACAGGATAAAATTTTCCATGATTCCCGCGCCAAAACAGAAAGGGCTTGATTTTAGCATTCTTCATAAAAAAATAGAAAAAAAAGAATACAAGGCATTGTCAAGCGCGGTTGTCTACGGTCCGAACGCGGCAGGCAAAACAAATATTATCGGCGCAATGCAGACTTTTAAGAATATTGTCCTGCGGGGAAACATACGCAATTCTCTTTCAAGCGTTTCTCCCAATGCCGCGGATTATGCATTGGAATTGATTCCGAACAATTCGTTGAAAGACAAAAAAAACGTTTTCTTCTCAATACGGTTTGTACACAGAGAATTGATTATAAAGTATTCCATGCTCTTGGATTTAGGAAGATTTTTGGAAAAAGATTATGACCGAAACGTTGTGGAAGAGATTTTGGAAATAAACGGAAAGACATTGTTTAGCCGAATTAACAATGAATTGAAAATTGAAAATATAATTTTTTTTGATTCCTATTTCATTTCGGGCTTCAAGAAAGATTTTAAAACGCTTCTGCCATTCTTAAAAACGAGCCTAAAAAAAGACGAGTTGTTTTTGATGAATGGATTCAGGACAATCGTCAGTTCTGCATTGACAGAAATCATCTCCGACTATTTTGACAACTATCTGAAAACCGTCTATCGGGCAGACACGTTGTATACCGCGCCTATTTTTGATTCCAAAACTATAATCGACGAACATCTTAATGAAGCGGCTTCCAAATTTGGAGTTAATTCCAACAAACTAGTTTATGTGAAAAATAAAAAAGGCGAAACTCCTCCTATTCTTTGCTCTGTTATGCCGAATAAGATTCCAATACCTTCTGAAATTTTTGAATCCTATGGAACGGTAAGATTCGTAAATTTGTTTCCGCTTATTGCAGACACTTTGCAAAGAGGAGCGACATTGATTGTCGATGAATTTGATTCGTCAATTCATCCCAGAGCGATTATGGACATAATTACCATTTTTCACAATGACGATGTGAATACCAATCATGCCCAGCTTATTTTCAATACCCATAATCCTCTTTATTTGAACAACAACCTTTTCCGCCGAGACGAAATAAAATTCATAGACAGGGATGACAAAACAAAATGCAGCCGCCATTATTCCCTCTCTGATTTTGGCACAAAAGGAACTAACGCACGAAAGGGGAAGGATTACATGAATAATTATTTTATGGACGAATATGGAGCAATTCGCGATATTGATTTTAGCGATTTGTTCGCTGAAATTATCAAGGGAAGCAAATGAGCGAGAGAAGAAACATAAAATATTTCTTTTCGGTTGAAGGCGAAACAGAACTTTTGTACTTCCAACGTCTCAAAGAACTGATTCTTGCAGAAAATAAAAGAATTTCAAATCCTGTCATTCGTGCGGAAAAACTTTCGCCTTCGAGATTTGCAAAAAAGCTGTCCTTGATTCGCCCGTGTACAATTACCGCTGTTTATGATGTAGAAGATGATGACGCGGAACATCGGCTGCATTTTGAAAACATACTAAAAGAAATGCAGCTCGCCGGAAAATCTGGCAAATCAATAAAATACGAACTGGGGTATTCGAATATTGACTTTGAACTATGGTTGATTCTGCATAAGAAGGATTTGTTTGGTTCTATCGGAAACAAGAAACAGTACCTGTCTCATATAAATAAAAGTTTCGGAACACAATTTGCCGGCCTAAAGGAATACAAGGAAGCGCGTTGTTTTTCGCAGATTCTCTCACAAATTTCATTGCAAGACGTGAAAACAGCTATTGCGCGCGCCGAAAAAATTACAAAGCAACGCGTTTCTGAAAGCTCGCCAACTAAATCATCGGGATATGAATGGTTCACAAAAAATCCGTCTTTGTCTATCCACATAGCGGTTAAAAAAATCCTTGTTGAGTGCGGAGTGTAAATCTTTTGTGTCCAAACTTATGGACTGCGGAAACCTGTTTCGGTGTGCGCACAACTTCCCTATATGCACAAATTATCCGATTTTTTGTGCATGTCTTGACAATATGCACAAAAAATCGGATAATTAGATAAAAATGACGAAGCTTCCTTATAGTTTCAATTTTGACGATGCGGATGTTCTCAAGGCGCTCGTAAGGGCAAACCATGTGTTGGGGCAGCTCAACGGAGCTATCAATCTTTTGCCGAATCCGTATGTCATTTTCAATGCCATCACGCTTGGGGAGGCGAAGGAGTCTTCCGAGATCGAAAACATCGTCACTACGTTCGACGAGATTTTCAAGGAAATGAGCCTTTCAAAGACTGATCCCGCGTCAAAGGAAGTCCTGAATTATCGCCAGGCAATGCTGAAAGGATATGAACTTGTGCGGGAAAACGGCTTTATATCCGCAAACCACATCATTCAGATTCATCATATCGTCGAGCCGGAAACCGGAGACGTGAGAAAACTTCCCGGCACTGTAATTATGAACACAAAGACGGGCGAAATCGTCCACACGCCGCCGCAGAATTACGAGGAAATAATCGACTACCTTTCCAATCTGGAAAAATATATGAACGATCCGGAACTTGAGGACACCGATCCTGTCCTGAAAATGGCGATCATTCATTTTCAGTTCGAGTCGATTCATCCTTTCTATGACGGGAACGGCCGCACCGGGCGCATGCTCAACATCCTTTATCTTACGCTCGCCAAAAAACTTGACATTCCGATTCTCTATCTGAGCAAGTACATAAACCAAAACAGAAGCCGGTATTATGAAACGCTCAACGCCGCTCAGGAAAGTGTTGAAAATTTCAAGGCGTACCTTCTGTTCATGATTCGGGGCGTATGCGAGATGTCGGATTTTACGTTGAAATTCATCAATTCCTTCATCGGGACAATGGACGAAGCCTCGCGAATCATAAAAGAACGGTGTCCGAAAATCCATTCGCAGGAATTGGTCGAGCATTTGTTTTTTGACTTTTATACGAAGAACGATTATCTGTGCGAAAAGCTCGGAATCTCAAGGAACACCGCAAGCAAATATCTTCATGAACTGTCAGTCGCCGGCGTTCTGATAGAAGAAAAAATCGGAAAAAACAAATTATACAAGAACGCTTTTTTATACAACCTGATAAGACTTTGGTAAAGCGGGGAGATTTTTATGTCGGTATATTCAGAAGCCTCTTACGAAAACGCGATAATGGAACTGTTCGCCACCGCGCTCGGCTATGAGCGCGTCTACGGGCCGGACATCGAGCGCGACTGGCATTCCCCGCTGTACGAGCCTGTCCTGGAAGATTCGATCCGCCGCATAAATCCGAAGGCTTCCGGCGCGGCAATCGGCGAGGCGTTGCAGAAAGTCCGCCGATTCGAGAACGCCGGGCTTGCGCAGAAAAACGCGCTCTTCATGGAATATCTTCAGAACGGCATCGAAGTTTCCTATCCGCAAAACGGCGAGCAGAAGTCCGAAATCGTCTACCTTGCCGACTATGCCGCCCCCGAAAACAATTCGTTCATCGTCGCGAACCAGTGGACTTTCATCGAGAACTCGAACAAGCGGCCCGACATCCTCATTTTCCTGAACGGGCTTCCGGTCTGCCTTTTCGAGCTGAAGTCCCCAAGCCGCGAGCAGACGGACGCGAGCGAAGCCTACGCGCAGATCCGCAACTACATGCATGAAATTCCTTCGATGTTCATCTACAACTGCATTTGCGTGATGAGCGACCAGCTGACTTCCAAGGCGGGCACGATCACTTCGGGCGAGGACCGCTTCATGGAGTGGAAGACGAAGGACGGGAACACGGAATCGCAAAGCGTCGCCGATTTCACGACGTTCTTTGAGGGCATGTTCCAAAAGGAACGGCTGCTCGACATCATAAAGAATTTCATCTGCTTTGACAACGACGGCGGCAAAACAGGCAAAAAAATCCTCGCGGGCTACCATCAGTATTTCGCCGTCCGCAAGGCGGTGGAGCGGACGAAACTCGCGGTGGGCGGCGATGGAAAGATCGGCGTGTTCTGGCACACGCAGGGCAGCGGAAAGTCGCTTTCCATGGTGTTCTACGCGCACCTGCTCCAGTCCGCGCTCGAAAGCCCGACCATAGTCGTCATCACGGACAGGAACGATTTGGACAATCAGCTTTACGGACAGTTCGCGCGGTGCAAGGATTTCCTGCGGCAGTCGCCCGTTCAGGCGGAAAGCCGCGCGCACCTGAAATCGCTCCTCGAAGGCAGGAAGGCAAACGGAATCATCTTTACGACGATGCAGAAATTCGAGGAAGGCGACGGCGCGTTGAGCGAACGGCGGAACGTCATCGTCATGGCGGACGAGGCGCACCGGGGGCATTACGGGCTTGCCGAAAGACCCAAAATTTTGCGCGACGAGCAGGGAAACAGATTCGACCGCCTTGCGATCGGGACTGCCCGGATTATCCGCGACAGCCTCCCGAACGCGAGCTACATCGGCTTTACGGGAACGCCGATTTCGCGCGAGGACCGCAGCACGGTCGAAGTGTTCGGCGACTACATCGACATTTACGACATGACGCAGGCAGTGCAGGACGGCGCGACGCGCCCCGTTTATTACGAAAGCCGCGTCATCAAGCTCAATTTGGACGACAAAGTGCTCGCCCGGATCGATGCCGAATACAGCGCGCTCGCGCAGAACGCCGCCGAGGAAGCCATCGAAAAAAGCAAGCGCGAGCTTGGCACGATGGAAGAAATCCTCGGCAACGAAAAGACAATCAATTCGCTTGTCGAGGACATTCTGAGCCATTACGAAAACGAGCGTCAGCATCTGTACACGGGAAAGGCGATGATAGTCGCGTACAGCCGCGCCATCGCCATGAAAATCTTTGACCGCATACTTGAATTGCGTCCGTCCTGGGCGGGATGTGCATCGCAGGTTGCCGCCGACGGAAAACAAATCACCGTTCCCGGCGAGGACGCGCGCGTTGCCGTCGTGATGACCGAAAGCAACAAAGATCCCGAAGCATGGCGGGCAATCATCGGGAACAGGCGGCAGAGGGAAGAACTCGCAAAGCGATTCAAGGACGACAAAAGCCCGCTCAAGATTGCGATCGTCGTCGATATGTGGCTCACGGGATTCGACGTGCCCTCCCTTGCGACGATGTACGTCTACAAGCCGATGGAAAGCGCGAACCTCATGCAGGCGATCGCCCGCGTCAACCGCGTTTTCGAGGACAAGGAAGGCGGGCTTGTCGTCGATTATATCGGCATCGCGAGCGCGCTCAAACAGGCGATGAACGACTACACCGTCCGCGACCGCAAGAATTACGGCGAAATGGACATCGCAAAACAGGCGTATCCCAAATTCCTTGAAAAGCTCGAAGTCTGCCGCGACCTCTTTTTCGGCTACGACTATTCGCACTTTTACGGCGGCTCCGACTTGCAGCGCGGGGAAACGATAAGCGGCGCGGTGGGCTTTATCGTCGCCCCGATCAAAGAAGAAAAAAAGCAGGCGTTCATAAAAGAATCGCTGATGCTGAGACAGGCCCTTTCGCTCTGCTCTTCCATGGTGGAGCAGGACATGAGGCTCGAAGCCGCCTTTTTTGAGGCGGTCCGCGTCATGGTGATGCGCATTCTGTACAGTTCGGAAGACAAAAAATTCTCGCTCAAAGAAATCAACGAGCGGATAAACGAACTTCTGAAACAGTCGATAAAATCAGACGGCGTGATAAACCTTTTTTCCGACATCGGCGAAACGATAAGCCTGTTCGACGCGGCATTCCTTGAGAACATTTCCAAGATGAAAGAAAAAAATCTCGCCGTCGAACTGCTCAAAAAACTGATAAACGAGCAGGTAAAGGTTTACAAGCGCACGAACCTCGTAAAGTCGGAAGAATTCAGCGAGCGCATTCGGCAGACCTTGAACCGCTACCTGAACGGCATGCTGACGAACGAGGAAGTCATTCAGGAGCTTCTCAAACTCGCGCAGGAAATGCTCCGCGCGAACGGGCAGGGAGAAAAACTCGGACTCAACGACGAGGAACTCGCGTTCTACGACGCGCTGACAAAGCCCGAGGCGGTAAAGGATTTCTATTCAAACGAGGAGCTTATCGCCCTCACGAAGGAACTTGCCGAAACGCTCCGCAAGAACAAGACGATCGACTGGCAGAAAAAAGAATCGGCGCGCGCCAAAATGCGCATGCTCATAAAAAAGCTGCTCAAAAAGTACAAGTACCCGCCCGAAGGTCAGGAATACGCGCTCAAAACCGTCATCAGCCAGTGCGAGCTTTGGACGGACAACCTGACCGATTTTGATGCCGCCGCGCCCGCGCCGAATCGCGCAGAATATGCGATACACGAAGATTACGGCATGCTCAAAGTCGCGGACAGCGCGCCGGAATACAATTGGGCGAAATTCTAGTTTTATACGCTGACATTATTCGGCGCGGCTTTTTGCTCGTGCCATTTTTCGCCGAGCCTTTTGAGGAAAGGCGGCATCCTCGCCACGCGCTTCTTGCCAAATCGTCGTGATTTTTCCGCCGCGCAATTCTTTCGGCTGAATCGAAATCCCAAGTTTTTTTTCAAGCGATGAAAGCGCGCGAAGTTCGTATGCATCGCCGAGCACGATGTTCACGCCGCGCTTTCCCGCGCGAGCCGTTCTTCCAGCCCTGTGCACGAAAAAGTCCCCGTCGCCCGGCAAGTCCGTCTGCACAACGAATTCGATGTCAGGAATGTCAAGGCCGCGGCTTGAAAGGTCGCTCGTTACGAGAATCGGAGTCTTGCCGCTTTTGAAATGCGCCAACATTGTTTGCCGCTCCTGATTTTTCGTGCGTGCGTGAAGCAAGGCGCAGTTCACTCCCTTGTATTTGAGCTTTGACGCGATGTTCTCCACTTGGTCGGCGCGGCTCGTGAAAACCAAAATCTTCGGGCAAATGCGCTCGCCGCCATTTTTGGCATTCTTGCGCCCTTCCTTGAGCGCGAAAACGAGGCTTCGCAAAAAGTCAATTTTTTCGCGCCTCTCGCAGAAAAACGCCCAATGCTCGATCCTGTCGCGAAGGACGCTTTCTTTTATTTTCGTTGTTGAAAAATTTTCCGCGCTTTCGCCGCGAACATTTTTCAAAATCGCAGAAAATTCTTTTTCGACTTTCGCGGAAATTGTCGCGCTGCATGCGATAAATTGCGCCGCGCTTGTGAAACTTTCCGCGAACGCCACAGTCTCGTCCGAGATTTCCTTGGAAAAAAGCCTGTCCGCCTCGTCGAGCACGAGCGCGGACGCTTGTGAAACTTTGAGCTTTTTAAGACGAAGCAATTCCAAAAGCCGAGCCGGAGTGCCCACGACAATCGCGGGCTTTTCCTTGAGCGTCTCGATTTGCCGCTTTATAGGCGCGCCACCTATGAGCAACGCGCATTTCAAATCCGTGACCGAAGACGTCGCCTGCTTCAACTGCGATGCGAGTTCGAAAGTGGGCGCGACAATGACAATCTTCACTTCGGCAGAAGGATTTTCCTTGATTCTCTGCAAAAGCGGAATCAAAAACGCGAACGTCTTTCCGCTTCCAGTCTCGGACTGGAAAACGGAATCTTCGCCGCGCAAGATTACAGGAATCACGCTTTCCTGAACAGAAGTCGGAATTTTTATTCCGATATTTTCAAGGCGGGAAATGAAACTTTCTTCCACGCCGAGTTCCGCAAAAGTTTTCGCCATGTGAACATTCTACCAAAAATAAACTTGAAACGCAAGCGCGATTTTGCTATAATTTAGGAATGAAAATCGGAATAGACACATTCTGCTGCGACCACGGAAGGAGCGGCACCGGAACATATCTTTACTACCTTGCATCCGCATTGGGAGAAAACGGCGGAAACGAGTACGTGCTTTTCGGCTCGGGAATCGACCGCTACACTTACAGCGCGGAAAGCGCGATGCCTTTTGTCGAAGTGAAAGTCCCGGACTCCATACAGGCGGAAATCCTATGGCACAGATTCCTTTCGAAGAGATTCTACAAGGCGCAGAAATTCGACGCGGTGCTATATCCTGCGGCATCGAGAATGCTTCCTTCCAAATTTTCAGTTCCCGGAGCGGCGGTAATAAACGACACGCTTTCGATGATGATTGCGAAATCCGTAATTCCAAAAAAAGCCACGCTGAAAAATCTTTCGCGCGCGCAGAAAATAATCGTGCCCACGAAATTCCTTAGAAACGACTTGATTTCGCTCGGACTTGACGGCGAGAAAATCGCCGTGGTGCGGCACGGCATCGACCACAGCCGCTTCTACCAGCATCCCGCCGAAGAACGCGAAATCATCGACATAAAGCCTTTCGCGATAAAGCCGCCGTACATACTCTATCCTTCGCGCATTTCGGGCGCGGGCAAAAAGCACATCGAGCTGATAAAGGCGTTCGACATTTTCAAGGAGCGCACGCAAGCCCCGCACAGGCTCGTACTTGCCGGGCAGGAAGACGACTTCGCCGAAGAAGTGCACAAGGCGGTGTTCGCGTCAAAACACGCAAGCGACATTTTCCTTACGGGATTCTTTCCGCGCGAAGGCTTGGTGCAGCTTTACGGCGGAGCGGATGCCTGCGTCTTTCCGTCGGTTCAGGAAGGGGCAGGACTTCCGCTCATCGAGGCGATGGCTTCCGGCGTGCCCGTGGCATGCTCGAAGTCGGGCGCGCTTTCAGAAACATCGGGCGGAAACGCAATCCTTTTTGACAGCGACTGCGCGGAAGAAATCGCGCTTGCAATCGAAAAAGTCTGCACGCAAGGCGAAGAGCGCGACCGCCTCATAAAAAACGCCCTCGCTTGGAGCGAAAGCTTCACATGGCAAAAATGCGCCCGCGAGACGGCGGAAATTCTGCAAAGCATTTAGTTCCGCGAAAACTCCGCATCGCGCTTATAGATGACCGGCACATTATACAACTCGTCTTCATACAGCAGGCTTTTCACAAAAAAGCACAGACAAAGCCCATCTTTGTCGGGACAGGGCAATTTCTTTTCTTCGCGGACATACTTTTCTTTCTTGACAAAAACGCCGTCGCTTGAATCAATCCACACGAATTGATAAAGCTCGAAATCAAAATAGCAGAGCGAGCAGGGCGCGGCTTTTACGGCGGAATTGATTCTAAAGCATTCCTCGTCTTCGGCGACTGAAGGCTTTGCAAAAACGACAATTTCATGCGGCGACTTTTCCAATTCGCCACTTTCCTTGTTTTCATGCCAGCGACTTTCGTTCGCAACAAAAACGCAGAGATCTTCAGGATTTTTCGCGTCATCAAGTGTGAAATACATTTTTCGAGGAAGGCGAATCCGTTTTGTCTTTCCGATGGTGACAGTCCTTTTCGCAGTTTCCACCCGTGATGCCGAAACCGGCGTCCAAAAATTCAGCTCGATTTCTTTGCCGTTGCATTCGTCATCCAAAACATTCCATACGATGTCATGGGAACTCGATCCAAATTCGTCTATCACGCCGAAAAACGCGAAAACGAAATACTCGGGGAAAAGGTAAAAGAGAAGGACGAGCAAACCGAAAAACACACAAGAAACCGCGCGAAGAACGCGCTTTGCTTTTTTCATAGGTCATTAAAAAACAAGGAGGCGCGAAGCCTCCCCGTTCAAAAATCTTATGCCGATTGAAGCAGGGCTTCTGCCTCGGGCTTGCGCTTCATTTCCACCACGTCCTTCGTGATTTCAAGCCGCTTTTTGCCCGGCACGCTCGGAAGCTCGTACATTGAATCCAAAAGCAGCTTTTCCACGATCGCGCGAAGTCCGCGCGCGCCGGTTTTCTGCTTTATGGCGGTGTCGGCGATCGCGCCAATCGCGTCGTCAGTGAACTGCAAGTCAACGTTGTCCATCGCGAACGAAGCCTTGAACTGCTTCGTGATGGCGTTCTTGGGCTGCGTGAGGATTTCGACCAAATCGTCTCGCGTCAAATCCTTGAGTGCGACGGTAATCGGCATTCGTCCGATGAGTTCGGGAATAAGACCGAATTTCACAAGGTCGTCCGGAGTCACTTGGTTCAAAAGCTGCATTCTTTCCTCGTCCGTCATCGTGGCGACATTCGAGCCGAATCCGAGCGAATGTTCCGCCGTGCGCTGCTCGATGATTTTTTCAAGCCCTACGAACGCGCCGCCCAAAATGAAAAGGATGTTCGTCGTATCAATGTCGATGAGTTCCTGGTTTGGATGCTTTCGTCCGCCCTGCGGAGGAACGGAAGCTTTCGTGCCCTCGATGATTTTCAAAAGAGCCTGCTGCACACCTTCGCCCGAAACGTCGCGGGTAATCGAAGTGTTCTCGCTCTTTCGCGCAATCTTGTCTATTTCGTCGATGAAGATGATTCCGCGCTCGGCTTGCGCTATGTTTCCGTCCGCAGCGTTGATGAGCTTGAGAAGCACGTTTTCAACGTCCTCGCCGACATAGCCCGCCTCGGTGAGCGTGGTCGCGTCCGCAATCGCGAACGGCACTTTGAGCTTCTGCGCGAGCGTTCTCGCCAAAAGCGTCTTTCCGCTTCCGGTCGGCCCGATGAGGAGAATGTTCGATTTTTCTATCTTGACTTCATTGTCCGCCTGTTCCGCCTTGCCCAAAACCGCAAGACGCTTGTAATGGTTGTAGACCGCGACGCTGAGGGCTTTTTTCGCATCGTCCTGGCTCACGACATACTGGTCGAGATAAGACTTGAATTCCTTTGGACTCGGCACTTGGCTCAATTCAAGCTGCTCGACTCCGGCTTCCAAATCCTCGAGCGTCCGCTGCGCCAAAAAAGCGCAGTCCTTGCAGATGAAAATATTGTCGATTTTCGACATCACGAGCTTTCGCTCTTCGTCGCCCGGTTTTCCGCAAAACGCGCAGAAATTGGCGTTTATGTTCTTGAACAAACTCATGATTCGCTTTCCTCAATTCATCAATAGAATTTTCAAAAGAATTTATTTTGCCTTGCGGCTTTCCATAACCGTGTCAACAATGCCGTATGTTTTCGCGTCGTCCGCGGTCATATAGAAATCGCGCTCGATGTCCTTCGCAATCGTCTCTTCGCTCTGCCCGGTGTGGGAAGCGAGATATTTTACCGAAAGTTCCTTGAGACGGATGATTTCCTTGGCCTGAATCGCGATGTCGCTTTCCTGACCGCCAACGCCGCCGCGCGGCTGATGAATCATCACGCGGGAAGAAGGGAGCGCGAAACGCTTTCCTTTCGAGCCGCCCGCAAGAAGAATCGCCGCCATGCTCGCCGCCTGCCCAAGACAGATCGTCTGAATTGGGCATTTGACATATTGCATCGTGTCGTAAATCGCAAGCCCCGCCGTAACCGAGCCGCCCGGAGAATTGATGTATATGCTGATGTCCTTGTCCGGATTCTCGGACTCAAGGAAAAGAATCTGCGCCACGACCAAATCCGCCGTAGCGTCGTTGATTTCGCCGTCAACGAAAATAATCCTGTCCTTGAGAAGGCGCGAGAAAATGTCATAGGAACGCTCGCCGTTTCCAGTGCGCTCGATGACATAGGGAACCAATGTGTTCATTTTTTCGTTCATACTTTTCTTCATATTTTCAAATATAGCGATTTTTGCCCCAAGCGGCAACAAAAAATCGCGGCGTTTTCGTGCCTAGTTCTGTCTGAACAAATCCGCGAACGCGATTTTATCGCCCTTGGAAACTTTCACTTCCTTGTAGAGTTCGGCGTAGAGTTTCTGCTCCTTCGCGTCGTCGATCAAGTATTCCTTCGAACGCGCGTCCTCGTAGTGCTTTTTCACTTCTTCCACGGTGGAATTGCTCTGCGCGGCGATTTCCTTGTATTTTTCCTCAATTTCTTCGGGAGTGACGCTGATGTTGCGAGCGCGGATGAGGCTATCCACGATGATTCGGCTCTTGAGCATTTTTTCGCTGTCGCCTGTCCACTGCGCGAGCATCTGCTCCTTCGTCTGTCCCGAAGCAACAATCATTTTTTCCAATTGTTCGGGCGTGGTGCGGAATTGATTCGCCATCATTTCCCAGCGGCCGTTCAACTCGGTTTCAAGCATGCTCGCAGGAATCTCGAACGGATTCTTTTCGATGAGCTGCTCGAGCAGGCTGTTGCTTTTGAGTTCGTTCACGCGACGGGCTGCCGCGCTTTCCATGTTGATTTTGAGGTCGTTCTTGAGGTCGTCGAGCGTCTTGAATTTTTCGCTTACGTCCTGCGCCAAGTCGTCGTCCAAAGCAGGCAGGCGGCGAATCTTCATCGCCTTGACAGTGACGCGGATTTTCTTTGTCTTTCCTGCCAAATCCTTGTCGGCATCGTCCGCAGCGTAAGTCTTCGTGATTTCCTTCGATTCATCCTTTTTCATTCCGACGATTTCATCGTCAATCTTGTAGATGTTCTCGCCAGTGCCCACAGTGAAAACTAAGCCTTCGCGCTTCGAGCCTTCAACGATGTTTCCCGCGTCGTCAAGCTCGCAATAATCTATAGTAACGATGTCGTCTTTTTTTACGGTCTCGCCGTCAGCCTTGTCCTCGATGGTCGCGTTGCGCTCCTGAATCGCCTTGAGTTCCTCTGCCAACTCCTTTTCGCCGATTTCCACCTGCGCTTCCTTGACTTCGATTCCCTTGAAATTCTCGACTTTCACTTTCGGGAAAATGTCGTATGAAACCGTGTAGACCAAATCCTTTTCCAAGTCGAGCGCGGGCATTTCCTCGAGCTTCGGCTGGCAGTAAGGAAGCGGGCGATTTTCCTTTTCGGTCTCGTCCTTGAAAACTTCGTTCAAAGTATCGTCGATGATTTCGCCCAAAACGTCCGCCTTGAGCGCGTCGCCATATTTTTTCTCGAGCACGTTCAGAGGAACGTGTCCTTTCCTGAATCCAGGAACCTGAATCTGCTTGGAAAGTTTCGCGACGTTTTCCTTGTATGATTTTGCCACATCATCCTTGGCGACGGTCACCGTAAGCTTTACGGCGGATTTTTCGAGCGGCGTGAATTGCTTTGTCAACTGCACTTTGATTTCTCCTGATGTCCGCTTTCGCGGCGATTTTGTATTCATTGAAAAAAAAGCGGTTCTGTCGAACCGCCTTTCGGAGAGCGGAAAACGGGAGTCGGACCCGCGACATCCACCTTGGCAAGGTGGCGCTCTACCACTGAGCTATTTCCGCAAAAAAAATTACAATTGGTAATTTTTTTACAACGAGTTTTTACTTGCTCGCAGCAACAAAAAATGTCGCACCACTACCAAAAGCAATTTCAAAAAGCGGAAAACGGGAGTCGGACCCGCGACATCCACCTTGGCAAGGTGGCGCTCTACCACTGAGCTATTTCCGCAGAAAAATTTACAAGCCGAAATTGCGAGAGGAGGGACTTGAACCCTCACGCCTAGGGCACTAGATCCTAAGTCTAGCGTGTCTGCCATTTCACCACTCTCGCGTTGGATAT
The DNA here is from genome assembly GCA_014804005.1 of Treponema sp. GTDB lineage: Bacteria > Spirochaetota > Spirochaetia > Treponematales > Treponemataceae > Treponema_D. Next base: position 340,379 of record JAAVAP010000013.1, read on the forward strand.
GCAGAACCCGCCGAAAAGGCTTGTGATTTTGTATTCTATAATAATTTGAAAATTTAGTCAAGCACTTGAAATGAAAAACTCGATTTTTTTGCGAAATTCGCAGGCCGCAGAAATCGCGCGTTATTCTTCCACACGATTTCCCTCATGCTGATTTATTGACTTTTCGGCGAAATTGATGCAAAATTATTGCGGAAGCATTTTGCAATGAAAAATTAGATTCGGAGGAAAAAAGAAAAAATGAAAAAAAACTTTTTTATTATTTTCGTCGCGACGCAGATTTTCGCAAACCTTGCATTCGGCGAGAATTTCACATGGAAACGCGAGGCGGCGACGCTTCACGGACTTTCCCCGGAAATCGGCGAGAGGCTTCACGAAATTCTCGACAAAACCGAAGACATTCACGCATGGGCGTTCGCGAAAGACGGCGTGATTATCGAAGATTTTTATCGTCCGCCGTACAATTCCGAAACGAACTTCGCGATTCACTCGTGTTCGAAAAGCATCACGGGAACTCTCGTCGCAATCGCGATCGCGCAGGGAAAAATCAAAGGGCTTGACCAGCTTGCGCAGGACTTTTTTCCCGACGCGACCGCCGCGCAAAAAGAGACGCTCAAAAACATAACGATTCGGCATTTGCTTACGAACACTTCGGGAATCGCCGTGAGCGACGCTCCGAACTGGACTGAATGGCGAAGCAGCGCGAATTGGGTGGAATGGATTTTGAACCGACCCGCGCCGCATTATCCCGGGCAAGTTTTTTCATACGCCACGCAGAACACGCATTTGCTTTCGTACATTTTGCAGAAAGCCACGGGCGAAAAGCTTTTCGACTACGCGAAAAAAAATCTCTTCGACAAAGTCGGAATGAAAAGCGCGAGCCTTTCAAGCGACGCGCAAGGAATCGGCGACGGCGGAAACGGCTACACGCTCACTATCGAGGACATGCTTCGATTCGGGCAGCTTTACTTGAACGGCGGAAAATGGCAGGGCGAGCAAGTCGTTCCAGAATATTGGACGCGCGAGGCCGGAATCGCGCACGTAAAGCGGAACGCGGGCACTGCGAACTACGGCTGGCAATTTTGGGTGCGCGAATTCAACGGGGCGGACACGTTCTTCGCATGGGGCTGGGCAGGACAATTCATTTTCATAATTCCTTCGAAAAAAATCGTGATGGCGTTCGCGAGCAACCACACGGGAAGCATCGCCGTTTATTTCAACGCCGTCCGCGCGGCAATAGACGCGTGCAAATGAACGCGGATTTTTTGCCGCATGCGAATGGTTGCAAAAAATCGCGCTGGATTTCTGCAATCATTCAATCATTTTTGGATTTTCGAAACCACGTGAACGCGGCCTGTCTTTTTGGGCGCGGCAGGATCGCGCGGGCGAAAGTCATCGTCCTCGGAAAAACCTTTTCTAAAAACTTTCTTTTTTTCGACGGAAGACGCTCCGCCGTATTTCGCTTCCTTCGCCGCCTTTCTTTCTGCACGAAGCCTTTCCTGCTCCTTCCTGTTCTTTTGGATGAAACGAAGCGAATCGTCAAGCCCGTTCAAAAATTTTTGCAAGTCCTCTTCGAAAACTGCGATTTGGTGGCGGTCGAAGTCCGCGCCATCGCGGTTCTTGCTTTCGACAATCTGCAAGAAAACGTCGCCCGTGCGGTTTTCCTTCACGTTGAAAAAATACGAGCGGTTCGCAAGCGTGGTCTGCGTCGTGTAGAGTTCTCCTCGAATTCCCATTTTTCTCTCCTGATTTTACTTGCATCCACAAAATTCCGAAAACGATTTTGTCTCGATATCCTTCCCTGAATTTTCAGTGGATTTTAGCGGATTGTATCATATCGCGAAAAAAAAATCAAGTAGAAAATTGCGCGCAAATTTCTTTCACTTCCTCGAAAAGCGCATCCATCGCGCGCGCTGTGGTCGAAGGCCCGAAGCTGAATCGCACCGCGCTTTCGCGCAAATCTTTTCCGATTCCCATCGCCTCAAGGACAGGGCGCGAAGCCTTTTTTGAGGAGCACGCGCTTCCCGTCGAAATCGCAAATCCCTTCGCGTCGAGCGCGCGGAGCATTACGTTTCCGGGAATTCCCTTGAACGCCGCCTGCACGATCCACGGAGAAAAATCTTCGCTTCCGGGATTTTCCGCGCGAGCAGGGGGAATGATTGCGCACGATTTGATCGCGTTCAATTTGCTTATGAATTCGGCGGTGAGATTTTTCTGCACCTCGATTTTTTCTGCGAGTGAATTTCCTGCGTAGCGTTCGATGCATTTTGCGAAAGCCAGCGCGCCGAAAATGTTTTCCGTTCCGCTTCGGATTCCGCCTTCCTGTCCGCCGCCGCGCAAAAACGGCTCGAGCGGATTTTTCAAATATAAGATTCCGATTCCGCGAGGCCCGCAAATTTTGTGCGCGCTCGCCGCCGCGCTGTCAATCGAGCATCGCGCCAGAGAAAGCGGAATCTTTCCCAAAGCCTGAACGCAGTCCACATGGAATTTCGGCCGCCTTCGTCCTTTGTAGAATTCGTCGAGAGTTTCCGCGATTTCGCAAACCGGCTGAACAGCTCCTGTCTCGTTGTTCACTGCCATCACGCCGACGAAAAGCGTTTCGTCCGTAAGGCATTCTCGGACGTTTTGCGCCGTAACGATTCCGTTTTTGTCGCAGGGAATCTGCCTCACAGAAAATCCGCAATGCTTCAATTCAAGCGACATTTCACGGACGGCAGGATGCTCGACAGAGCTGAACAAAATCTCGCCGCGCTCTGGCCGGTTCAAAATCGAAAGCAGGGGAATGTGGTTCGCTTCCGTTCCGCCCGAAGTGAAGAAAATGTTTTCCGCGCGCGCGCCCAACGCCTCGGCGCATTTTTTCCGCGCCTCGTCCAAGGCAGCCTTCGCCCGCTTTCCGCCCGAATGCGCGCTCGAAGGATTCTGCCAAAGTTCAAGGCTTTCTTCCAAAGCCTCGCGCAGGATTTCCGCGTCGGGAATCGCGGTGGCTGCCCAGTCAAAATATCGTTCCGCCGTTTCCTTTGAAAATGATTCTAAAGGCATTTCAAGATTTCCTCGTCGCTAGTTTCGCGAATCAGATTTTCACAAAGCCCGCGCTGCAAGATGAGGCGGATTTTCTTCGAAGAATTTTTTTTGTCGCGCCGCATCGCATCCAAAAGTTTTTCTGCAGAATTTTCGCCCGAAAAAACTTTGTGCTTCGCGTTCCGCTCCCAGCCGAAAAATTCAATCAAATCCAAAACTTGGTTTTTGTATTCTTCCGAACAAAGTCCCAGATTGCGGCTCACGCAAAGCGCGCGTCCGATTCCCCAGCCCACGGCGTCGCCGTGGGAAATCTTTCCAAGCCCCGCGCAAGTTTCGAGCGCGTGCGCAAACGTGTGCCCGAGATTCAAAAGCATGCGCTCGTTCTTTTCGGTCATGTCCTTTTGGACGACACGCGCCTTCGCCTCGACGCTCTTTGAAATCATCTTGAAGACGAAATCCTTTTCGCGCAATTTGATTTTTTCCTTTTGCGCGGAAATTTCCGCGAACAATTTTTTGTCGAACAAAAGCGCGTGCTTGAACGCCTCGGCGAACCCCGAACGGTACTCGTCCTTGGAAAGGCTCTGCACGAACTGCGGAAATACGAAAAGGTTTTCGGCTGGAAAAAACGCTCCAATCATGTTCTTGTAGTCGTCGAAATCGCAGCCGCTTTTTCCGCCCAAAGCCGCGTCCACCATCGAAAGCAAAGTCGTGGGAACAAGCTCGCAGCGCGCGCCGCGCTTGTAGAGAGCCGCCGCGAACGCCGTCATGTCGGTGACAACGCCGCCGCCGATTCCAACGAAAATGTCCTTGCGCCCGAACGCCCTGTCCAAAGCCGCCCGCACGATCGCAAGGACGCTCTCGATCGTCTTGAACGCTTCGCCCGCAGGAATCACGATGAGCGCGTCGTCCTTGAATTCGCCTTGTCCCGAAAAAACCGCGCAGGCTTTGTCCTCGGAAATCATGCTCGCGTCGAATCCGAAATTCTTCAAAAAATCCGAAACGCTTTCCAGCCTCGCGACGTTCGTGTCCGTGACAAAAAGCCTTCGCTCGTTCGGCGCGGATTCAAGAAAGATTTCCGTGAGCGAGGGATTTCCCCCGAAAAAATGAATGCGCGTTTTGGGAGTCGCGATGAACTGCCGCCTGTATTTTATCGTGAAAATTGAATCTTCGTGCATTGCAACATTCTAGCGGATTTCCGCGTTTTATACAAGGTTTTTGGAGGGAAGAAACCCCTCTACTCGGAAGCGGGGGTTTCCTCCCTCCAAACCACCCACTTTCCCCAGCACCGCTTGGGGCTGCCGCCCCAAGACCCCGCTTCAGCGTGATTGAACTTTAGTCAAAATAACGATTCTTGCCACATGATGATTTGCCTTTCGTTATTATGACGATTTCTTCCGCACGATGATTTGCCTTTCGTTATTATAACGATTTCTTCCGCACGATGATTCGCGTTTCGTCAAAATGACGATTCGTGCCGCAAAGATGATTCGCTTTTCGTTAAAATAACGATTTCTTCCGCACGGTGATTCGCGTTTCGTTAAAATAACGATTCGTGCCTCACGGTGATTTGGCTTTCGTTAAAATAAGGAATCTTGCTTCGTGTAAAAGCGGCGTTCCTCATCGTAAGGATTTCTGTTTTCCGCAAAAGTCGGCTTTCCTCAAAATAAGGAAACATGCCTCGTTTCGCTTCCGTAAGGGGCTTCAAAAAGGAACTAATAATTTTTCTCCATCGTTTTGAGTTTTGCGATTTCCGCGTCCACGCGCGCAAGCTCGCGGCGGAGGATTTTCTCGTAGTCGAGTTCCGCGCTTGCGATTCGCTCGCGCTCGTCTTCCCAATATTGCAAGTCGGTGATGTGAAGCCAGCGGAATTTCGTCTCGTTCGCCTTTTCCGCCCAAAGCCTCGCCTCGCGCCAATAGTAGAGGCCCGCCTCGTAGCAGCTTTTCGCCTTGTCAAGGTTCGCCAGATATTCGTCGCGCCACGGAGCGTCGTAAAAGCAAATCGCGCGTTTGTCGTACACGCGGGCGAGACGCTGGTGCTGTTCGATCAATTTCAAGTTCAAATGCATTTGGAAAAGGTTGCGATATTTTTCCCACTGTTCTTCGTTTTCGATTTTCGCCATCGCATAGAGCGGATTCACGAAGTCCGCGCGCACCGCCTGTTCAAGCCAATAAATGTTTTCCATGCAGTCGTCTGGGAACTGCTGGTAATGGACGTGATAGAGGCGGTAGAAATCTTCCTTGTATTTTACCATATAAGAAAAGCAAGGCAGCGCGCCGAATATCGCAAGCAGAGAGAACGCAAAAATAATTTTCGAAAACTTTTTCACGCTTTGATTATCGGAAAAACGGGGGAATGTGTTTAGGAATTGAATTGCGAAGCGAACGCCTGCCGCAGATTTCCGCGAGAAAATTTTTCCGCTAACATTTCCGAAAACATTTCCGAAAATTAAAACATCTGCGCACTCTCGCGCAAGCCTTTTTTAAGAAGCAAATCGTCGCACAAGGAGAAGAAAATGATTCGCGGATGGTACACGGGCGCGAGCGGAATGGTCGCCCAGCAGAACAGGCTCGACACGATTGCCAACAACTTGGCGAACGTCGATACGACGGGATTCAAGCGGGACGTAACCGTTAGCAAAAGCTTTTCGGAACTGCTTTTGCGGCGCAAGGATTTCGACGGAGTTTACACAGTGCCCGAAGGCTCGGCCGACGCCGCGCCGATAATCGGAAAGCTCGGAACTGGAGTCGAGACGAACGAAAACTATACGGACTTCGCGGAAGGCTCGCTAAAGAACAGCGGACTTTCCACGGATTTCGCGCTTCACGGCAAGGGATTCTTCGTGATTCAAACTCCGAACGGCGAACGCTACACGCGCAACGGAAGCTTCTTCCTCGGAAAGGAAGGAATCCTCGAGACGAAGGACGGCTATCCGGTCTTGGGCGAAAACGGAATCATTCACCTTCCTGACAACAAGTTCAAAGTGAACGAGGACGGAATGATCGTCACTTCCGAAAACGAAGTGGTGGACAGATTCCTTGCCGTGCGATTCGACAACGAGCGTTATTTGCAAAAGGCCGGAAACAGCTTCTACATGGAAACCGAGATTTCAGGACCGGCGCACATCGCGGAAGGCGAGGAGCGGCCGGAGTTCATCCAAAGTTTCATCGAGACTTCCAACGTGAACGTCGTGAACGAGATGGTGCGAATGATCGAAGTGAACCGCGCGTATGAAGCGAACCAAAAGACAATCCAAAGCCAGGATTCCATGATGAGCACATTGTGGAACAGGGTAGCCGCGAGAAACAGGTAGTGAATAATTAATAGTTAAGACGGAATAGTGAATAGTTGGTCGGAGTTGTGTGAAAATGCGCGGCTCCGACTTTTTTTTGTTTTGAAAAAATCCTAACAAATTCTTTCAAAATTCCGAAATATAGAAGTATAACACTTTTTGGAGAAAATTATGGTAAGAAGCCTTTGGACGGCCGCCACTGGAATGAACGGGCAGCAGGCCAACATCGACGCGATTTCGCACAACCTTTCGAACGTGAACACGACGGGCTACAAGCAGCAGCGCGCGGAATTCGAGGATTTGATTTACCAAAAACTGAAGCTCGCGGGAACGCCCGCCACGGAGGACACTGTGACTCCCGTTGGAATAGAGCAGGGCGCAGGCGTGAAGGTCGCCGCCACACAGCGCATTTTCAGCCAAGGCTCGCTTCAAAATACCGGCGTTGACACGGACGTTGCGATCGTGGGCGACGGCTTTATCCGCGTCCAGCAATATGACGGAAGCTACGCGTACACGCGGGACGGCGCGCTCAAGGTGGACATGACGGGGCAGCTTGTCACGAGCGAAGGCTTGCGCGTGATGCCCGAAATCATCCTTCCTGAAGGCTTCGCGCTCAACACGCTCACAATCAGCGACACGGGACGCGTCACGGTAAAAGTGAACGGCGAGACGACTCCCACGGAAGTGGGACAAATCGAGCTTTACCGCTTTCCGAACGAAGTGGGCCTCAAGGCGGTGGGCGACAGCCTTTATCAGGTGACGAACGCTTCGGGAGGACCGATCGCGAATCGTCCCGGGCAGGACGGAATGGGAATCATAAAGCACAAGTTCCTCGAAATGTCGAACGTTTCCGTGGTGAACGAAATGGTACAGATGATTGTCGCGCAACGCGCATACGAGTTCAATTCGAAGGCGGTGCAGACAAGCGATTCGATGCTTTCCACGGCCGCGAATTTGAAAAGATAATTTAATTTGATATAGAAAAGCCGCGATTTGCGGCAAGGAATTTTTATGACTGGAATTGACAAACTCGGATCGATGACGCAAAGTTCCGCGATGATTCACAACGCGTTTTCGAAAGGGCAGGACAGCAAATTCGCCGACCTGCTCAAATCGGCGCAAAAAAAAGCCGCGAACACCGAGCACATTTCGTCCAGCCAAATCGCGAAGGACGGCAGGCTCAACGGCGACATCAAGACTGGCTTCGACGGCGCGTTCACTTCCGAATCCGACAAAGCGTCCGCTGCGAGAGGTGCCGCCGCCAATTCCGCGCCGCCACACGGAACGCAGAAAAAAATCGACAAGACTTCAAAGCTTTACGAAAAGTCGCTTGAACTCGAATCGTTCTTCGTGAAGATGATGGTAAGCTCAATGCGAAAAACCGTCGGCGCGTCCAGCACGACAAGTTTCGCAAAGGAAATGTACGAGGACATGCTCTACGACGAGTACACGACCGCGCTCACGAAAAACGCAGGATTTGGAATCGCAGACCAAATTTATTTGGAGCTCGCGCAGGGCTGACGAGCGCGAAATCGCAACAGCAGCGCGTCGCAGCGTCTCACAAATCCGCCCGCTTCGTCTGCACCCCTTTGCGCCACGAGCGGAATTTCTGCAAGCGCGATTCCGTTTTTGCTTGCGACAATCTTTCCGTAAGCCGCGCCGCATTCGACTTTCCCGAAAAGGAATTCCGGCACAAAGAATTCAAATCGCACATCTTCAATTTCTCCGTCCGCAGGCTGCTTCGCTGCGGCAAAGATTCCGTTTTCCGTTTGAATCGGATTTTTCGGCGCGACGAATTTTCTTTCGAACGCCGCACGGAGAGTCACCGACTTTTTTTTCGCGCCATAAAGCGGAACTTTGAATTCTTCATTTTGAGGAAATTCGATTTCACAAAACGCGCCGTGCGCCCATTCGTGCAAAAGAGTTCCGTCTTCGCAACGCATTCGGTCTCCTTCTGCAAAAGTCGCGCCCGGACCTTTCATCGTTACTGAAATGTATCGCGCGCCGTCGCGCGTCGTCGTAAGCGCGAGATTGTAGCCGCTTTCGTCAATGTGGCCGGTCTTGATTCCGTCGCAGCCTTCGAGCGCGCCCAAAAGTTTGTTCGTGTTTTCAAGCGTGAACGAAGTCCAAATTTCCCTTGGAATTCCGTGCGAAAAATTTTGCCGTCCGCGCCCGCGCTGTTCGGGAGGAATGTTTTTTTCTTTGGGAAAAGTGAACTTTTTCATCGAATGGAATTCGTTCAATGAGTAAGGAAATTCTTCCAGATAAATTTTGCAGAAAGCCGCCATTTCCCGCGCCGTGGTGATGTTCTCTTCCGAATAGCCCGACGATTCCACGATGCGCGTTTTTCGAAGGCCGAGCGAATTTATGAGAGCGTTCGTTTCCTCTATGAAATTTTCCATCGAGCCGTAAAGCGCGAACGCCACTTGGTGCGCCGCGTCGTTTCCGCTCGCAACGCTCAAGCCTTGCAAAAGTTCGCGCAAAGTTACAATTTGTCCCATTCCCAAAAACATAAGCGAAGAGCGCGGCGGCATCGCGGCGGCAATCGCTCGCTCGTCAATCGGGATTATGTCGTCAAGCGAAACTTTTCCTTCGCGCACTTTTTGAAGCGCGCCGTAAATCAAAAAAAGCTTTGTCATCGATGCCGGAGGAATCTCCGCGTCCGCGTTTTTTTCAAAAAGGATTTCGCCAGTTTCGGCGTTTATCAAAATCGCGGACTTTGCATTCGTGTCGAATTCGGGCGGAAGAAGAGGATAGGGAAGCGGTCGCAAAATTTGCTCGGAATAGCGTCCGCGAAGAATTCCCTGAAGTTCGGAGATTTCATCTTTCGAAAGCGGCTCGGGTGACGCGCTTTTTATCGACGCTTCGCGGAAAAAAAGAAATCCCACGAAAGCCACTGCGAGCGCGAGCGGCAAGAACGCCGCGAATACGAGAATGCTTTTTTGTAAGCGGGAAGTGTTTTCCATAATCGGCTTTCAAAAAATTATAGCGAAATGAAATTGTTTGTCAATATGGAAAAATCATAGCTAGAATAGACATCAACATACCGAAAAACTTCATCAGCGTTGTTAGCGTTGCTAGACCAAATCCATTTTTTCTGATACAATTTTCGCATTCGTAAAAATTGTATCAAAACGGGGAGTAAAATATGGCGGAAGAAAAATATGTGCGACCGACTTGGGATGAATATTTCATGGAAGTGGCGCAGACGATTGCAAAGCGCGCAACATGCGATCGCGGACGGAGCGGCTGCGTCATCGCTCGCGAAAACCAAATTTTGGTCACAGGATACGTCGGAAGTCCAGCCGGATTGCCGCATTGCGACGAAAAGGGGCATCTTCTAAAGAAAATGCTTCACGACGACGGCTCTACGACCCAGCATTGCGTCCGCACGGTTCACGCCGAGCAGAACGCAATATGCCAGGCGGCCAAGCGCGGAATCTCGATTGACGGCGGAACTGTTTATTGCAAGATGACTCCGTGCCGCACTTGCGCGATGCTGATCATAAATTGCGGGATAAAGCGCGTCGTCTGCGAAAAGCATTACCACGATGAATCCGACTCGCTTGAAATGTTCAAGCAAGCCGAAATCAAAATCGAGCATTTGGAAGACGGTGTGCAGACTTACAAAGACATGTAGAAAAATCGCGCGATGTCAGCGCAAGTTTTCTTCAAGCCATGCGCGGAATTTCGCGTAGTCGTTTTCCATCGGAACGGAATTGTCGGGAAGATGCATGACGCGCTCAAGCCTTTCGGGAAGAGCAGGCTCTTTTCCCGTGGCAAGCTTTACGGTCTGCCCGAATTTCGCGGGGGAGGCGGTTTCCAAAATTATTCCCACGGAATCTTTCGCGCAGCCCGCCCAAGAAGGAACGTTCGGAGTGAGGCCGGGCTTTGAAATGTCCGCTTCGGGCGAAACCTTCGAAAGTCCACCGCGCATTATTTCCTGCCAAGCCTTGTACGCTACCGCGCCGTGCGGATCTATCGTGTAGGAGCATTTTTCCTCGCAATCGCGAATCGCTTCGATTATTCCGTTGTTGTCGAGCCAAAAAGAAGCGAAAAGCTTTCTCACTTCGTCAAGCGAATACATGTTCGAAATGCGCTCGTAGTTCGAAGGCGCGCCCACGTCCATCGCGTTTGCGAAAGTTTCCACCGAAGGACGCGCATCGTATTTTCCCGTGGCAATCCAATCGGGAATCGTATGATTGGAATTCGTCGCCGCAACGAAACCTTCGATTGGCGCGCCCATTTCTCGCGCGATAAGGCCGCTCGTGAGGTTTCCGAAATTCCCGCTCGGAACGACAACTATGATTTTCTTTTCGGGATTCTCGCGCTTCGCCTGCAACGCCGCGTGCATATAGTAAAAACTCTGCGGCAAAAGTCGCGAAATGTTTATTGAATTTGCGGAAGAAAGGCGGAATTTTTTTCGCAAAACAGAATCGGTGAAAGCAGTCTTCACCAATTTTTGGCAGTCGTCGAACGAGCCTTTTATCCTGAGCGCGCGCACGTTTCCCGTAAAAGTGGAAAGCTGCTTTTCCTGAAGCGGCGAGATTTTCCCGTCGGGATAAAGAATCGTAACGTCCAAGCCTTCCACGTTGTGGAACGCAGAGCCAACCGCGCTTCCAGTGTCGCCCGAAGTGGCCACCAAAATGTGAAGCCGCCCATCCTCGCCGCGGTTGAAATACGACATCGCCCGCGCCATAAAACGCGCTCCGAAATCCTTGAACGCGCATGTTGGTCCGTGGAAAAGCTCAAGCACATAAGAAGCGTCGTCTATTTTCACGAGGCGCGGATCGAAGGGATACGCGTCGTCGATGAGCGCGCGCAAGTCGCTTTCGGGAATTTCGTCCTCGACATAAGGCAAAATCATTTCGAATGCGATTTTTCGGAAATCGGAATTTTCGCCTGAAATTTTTTCCAAGTCGATTTTCGGGAAATTCTCCGGAACATAAAGTCCGCCCGTCGCGGCGTTCATTCCGCCCATCACGGCCGACTTGAAATCGACCTTTACGCTTTTGTCGCGAGTGTCAAGGTAAAGCATTTTAATTCCTTAAAATTTAATTTAAAGTCCGTAGACGATTTCTTCGGCGAACTGCCGCGCCATTTCTTCCTGCGCATTTTTCAGCGCGTTCCATTGCGATTTGTCTTTCACGGAAACGGATTTTCTCGTCTTGAGAAGAACTTTTCCTGTGGCAAGCTCGAGCGCGCCAGCGTCGCCTTCAAGCGAGACAATCCAATTTCCCTGCGCGTCCTGGCTCATTTTTTCGGCGTACTTCACGCGGCCGTAGACCACATATCGGAAAGTGGTATTTCCGCTCACGAGCCTTTTCGCGTCGGCTTGAATTCTCGCAGAATCGTCCGCATCCACCGAATTATGGAAATCCGCGTTCTGCGCACCCATAAGTCCGCCTTTCCACAAGGCGGCAGTCAAAGCCTGCGTGGAAGGCTGCGCGCCGCCACCCACGATCATCTTTCCGTCTTGGCTGTAGTCCACGACCGAAACCAAAATGCCCGAGCGAGCCGTGACATTCGTGCGCACGTTCCAAGCGGCAGTCGCCTTGGAAGCCTCCGCCAAATTTTTCAAGGCAGGGGAAGATTCAGGATAGAACGAAACGAACGATTTCGCGGAAAACTGCGGAGTGGGCGCGGAAAAAGTCGCGTTTCCGTCCGCATCGGTTACGAGCGTTTCCTTTTCGAATGAAATCGAATCCGCATCGCGCGACGCAGGATATTCCACGATTACAGAAAGGCTTGCGCACGGAGTGCCGTCCGATTTTGCCGCATGAATATTGTACGGCGCGGAAAATGCCTTTCCCTTCGAAGTTTCTTTCGGAGAAGAAATCACGCTGATGTTTACATCCTTGAGACTTGACTTTTCGTCTTCCGAAGAATTCGCCGAAGGCTTTGTTCCATTTGAATCACCGGGCGAATCCTGCTTTGGAGTTGACAGGCAAGAAAGAAAAACGAGCGGCAAAAGCGCCCCCATGACTAAAAAACGTTTGATACTTTTTGGAAATGACATTTTCATAATAGTTAAATTATAACGAATTCCAAAAAACAAGACAAGTGGTTGCATGAGAAATTCATTTTTCTGCAAAACATTGCCGCACCTAAAATCCCGCGCTCCGAATGTTTGAAAACAAATCTTGAACAAAGCGCAAAAAAGTTGTATCATTTTCTTTCAAATGAGAATCGCGGAAATATATCTTGAGAATCTCGCCCACAACATCGCGCAGATAAAGCAAAATCTGCGCCCGGGCGTGAAAATCTGCGCCGCAGTCAAAGCCGATGCCTACGGACACGGCGCGGTGCGTTGCGCGAAAAAAGCCGTAGAATGCGGCGTGGAATTTCTTTCGGTCGCCACGGTGGGCGAGGGAATCGAACTTCGGAAGGCCGGAATCTCGCGGCCGATTTTGGTTTTGAGCCTTTGCGATAAAAGCGAAATGCGCTCGCTCGTAAAATACAATCTCACGCCGCTTGTCGGAGACGCGGAATACATCGATTTGATTGAAGCCGCCGCGAAAAAATTTTTCAAGTCTCAAAAAAATTCTGCGAACGAAATTTCCGCAGAAAGAAAAAATACTTCGAACAAAACATGTGAAAAATTCGCCGTGCATCTTGCAGTCGATACGGGAATGGGAAGAATCGGATGCCTTCCGCACGAGGCAAAAGATTTGGCAAAAAAAATCGCCTTGTCGCAAAACCTTTCGCTCGGCGGAGTTTGCACGCACTTCGCAAGCGCGGATGAAACGAGCAAAAAATATCGCGACTACGCGCAAAGTCAATACGAGAAATTCTCGCTTGCGATAAATTCTATTCGCGCGGAAAAAGTCGATGCGGGAATCGTCCATTGCTCGAGCAGCGCGGCATTGCTCGACCGCCCCGAATGGCAGTTCGACATGGTTCGCCCGGGAATAATTTTGTACGGATATTGCGCCGGAAAAATCACGCAAAAATATTTATCGCAAAAAAAAATCCGCTTCGAGCCAAAGCCCGTGATGGCGCTCGTAACAAGCGTGAGCGCGATTCGGCATTTTGCGAAAGGGCAGAGCGTTTCATACGGATGCACTTGGACAAGCGAGCGGGAAACGAAAATCGCCGTTCTGCCGATTGGCTACGCCGACGGACTTTTGCGCCGAGCGTCGCCAGGACTTGAAGTTGCGATAAACGGAAAAAAATATCCAGTGCGCGGACGCATCTGCATGGATCAATGCATGGCGGAAATCGGCATGAAAAGCGACGCAAAGCGTTTCGATCGCGTCGTGATTTTCGGGCCAAAAGAAAGCGGCGCGCTTTGCACGGCGCAGGACTTGGCGGACGCGCAAGGCACGATTCCATACGAAATCCTCACAAGCATTTCAAAGCGCGTAAAGCGAATTTTTATCTAGATTTTTGCTCAATTCGAACGGTTTTTCATACAAAATTTACACAAAACTGTACAACTTTATAATAATTCTAATTTATGGCAAAGCCAACTGCCATCATCAACACGAGCGTGAGCGCGTTGTACAAAAAATGCGCGAAAAACCCGACCTTGATTCCGCCCGTCCTCACCGCGCACCGTCTAAGAAAAAATCCTGCGACCAAAGCGTTCGCTACGGCAAGCGCGCCGTTTTGCAAATGCGAAAATCCGAAAATTGCGATTGCGATAATTTCAAAAGCCGCGTCGAAAAATCGCGTCCGCTTTCCGCCTTGCGCGGAATTTGTTTCCGCCTTAATTTCATTTTCCGCATTCGAAAATCCATTTTGCGAACGGTGCTTTTTGCGAAAAATTTTCTTCAGCGAAAACGGAAGGTATGCGCGATAAAGGGTTTCCTCGTAGAATGCCGCCGAAAGGAGCGCGGCAGCCCAGGAAAAAATTTGAGCGACATTGATGTTGCATGGAAAATAAATTATCGTGCCATGATGAACTTTCAACACGAATCCGAGAAATTCGAAAAAAGCCTGAGTCACGCACAAAAGTCCGAACGTCTTGAAAAATTCCGCGAGCATTATGACGCGGCGGAATTTTCCCGTGCATGGGGGAGAAAAAACAAAAAAAATCCCCCGGAAAAGAAAATCAAGGAATACTCCGCGCGAATCAAAAAATCGCGGGTGAGAAGCCGCATTTTTCAAGGAATCCCTTTTTTCCGCAGAAATAACGCTTGAATCTTCGCTACCGAAATTTTCGCTTGCTTCGATTGCATTGAAAAAAGTGTCCGAGTCTTCGCTTCCAAAATTTTTGTTTCCGAAATTTCCGTCCAACAATTTTCCGCGTTCGCCGAAAAATCGCCAGCGGAAAATTTCTCCTTGAAATTCGCCGAAAAAAAAATTCAACAGCGCGGCAACCAAAAGGCACGCCGCGTTCCACCAAGTAAATCCCGTAAATTCAAAGACATTTTCTCCGCCTGAAACAAATGGCGCGAAAAGCGGGGGCAGGACAAAAATTGCCGAGACGAAAAAAAACTGTAGATAAAATTTTGTTTTTGTCATATAATGATTGATGTTAGAGGATTTTGCGCCGTTTTTCAAGTGGCGCGGGGAGAAACTGATTTGAATCTTTTCTTGGACGCATTGATAGTCGTGGCAGGAGTAATCGTCCTTGTTTTGGGCGTGTGGTTCTTCAAGTCGTCTTCGAACATGCTGAATTTTTTCGCGACCGGGCTTGACAACAAATTTACGCTTTCGGAAATCGCGATGCTTTGGAAGCTCGCAAAATCAACCGGAATCGACGAGCCGCTTTCGCTCTATGTTTCGGACAAGGCGATTTCAAAATGCGTCGCGATGATAGTCGAGAACGCAAAGAAAAACCACACGGAAAACGAGCCAAAAGTGCAGCAATTTCTATCGAAACTCTACAAATTCCGGACGAAGGTCGAGCTTTCCGCCGACAACAGGCGAGGGCTCAAATCTACGCGGCAGCTCGACAGCAAGCAAAAATTGAGAATCATTCTCAAGGGAAGCGGAATTTTTTCGTCGATGATCGTGAACAACGCGAGCGAAATAGCGATAATGGTGCCAGTTCAAAACGGCAGAATCGCCATTCCAGCGAACGAATGGATCGGGAAGGACATCAACATATATCTTTGGCGAAAGGGCGACGCCGCCTACGTATTCGACACGCGCGTCCTGCGCAGCGGAGTTTTCCTCGGAAGGCAGGTGTTGTTTTTGAGGCAGTCCGAAGAGATAACGCGCATGCAAAAACGCCGCTCAATCCGCACCGAATGCAACATAAACGCGCAATTCTACCTGATAAAGGAAACCGTCACTGATTTCCTGAGAATCGAAACCGCGCCCGGCTACAAGTGCCTCATCGAGGACATAAGTTCGGACGGCGCGCTTATCCGTGTGGGCGGCAAAGGCGTTCCGAACGTCCAGATGAAGCTTCAGTTTGAACTCGACGAGACTTTGGTCGTTATGTACGGAACAGTCCGTTCCGTCGAATTCAACCAAGCGAGCAACCAGTCGCGCCTCCACATCGAATGTACTCACATCGAGCCAAACATGCGCAACGCGATTCTCACGTTCGTTTATAAGGTGATTCCCGAGGAGCAGAAGAACGCGGAACTCGCCATAAACGAACTTCGGAACGAGGAGGGAGAAGACGACGCTTCGGAAGACGACGACATCGCGGACAATGCCGAGGCCATCTACAAGAAAATGAATTCCGAGCGAGGCAATTCAAAATCGGACGACATCGATGTTGCCGACTCTTCGGAAAACAGTTTTTCTTCTTTGGAGGAGGCGGAAAAATTTTTCAATGCCGCACAATCCTCAATGAAGAAAGACGAAAAATAGGGCGGCGCGTCCGTCCAGCAAATTCAACTTGAAGATTTTGGAGTACTTATGAAAAAACTTCTTTTTTGCGCGACAATTCTCGCATCGGCGTTCGGACTTGCGTTCCCACAAAAAAGCCATTCGTCGCAAGAACCGCTAGTCCAATTCTTGAAGGGCGACATTTCCGAAAAGACTGCGGCGGTAAAGCGCGCTGGCGAAAATTCCTCGCTCGCAATGACCGCGCTGGAATTCGTCGTGGAAAATTCCGAGATTCTCAAGGACGACCGCGACCTTGCAGGGCTTGCGGTGGCGGCGACTCTTTCGCTTCCTGAAGCGGAATACGAGCGCGCCCAAAAAGAAACGATTGACATCCTCAAGGGCGTTTTTTTCGCGTTCGACGACGACAATGTTCGCGTGAGCGTCTTTGACAAAATGGCGGCATTCTATGTCAAAAAAAACTTCGAGCCGTGCGTCGAATTCATAAACGAATTCCTTTCCAATGCCACTTCCTCGGGAAACGCGGCGGGAGAAAGCGAGCGCAAAGCCGTGGAAACGCTCGGACGGATTGGAAACGGCTCGTCGTTCACTCCGCTGTATTCAGTCCTGCGCCTCGGAATTTGGCCGGAAGTCCGACCTTTGGCGGAAAATTCGCTTGCGAAAATCGCCGACAAGTCGCTCAACGAGATTATCGCGGAAATCGAAGGTGCGGATTTGGATTCGCTGAAAACTCTCTTCAAAATCTATCAAAAAAACGAAATTTCTCCAAGCTTGCGTTCGGAACTCGCGGAAAACACGCTGGAAAGGTCTATGATAATAATGGGAAATTCACAAAATTCCCGCGACCTTGCCAGCTTCCAGCTCGAGTGCGCGAAAGTTCTCGCGGACAACCAGTGGACACGTGCGGCGGAACTGGGAGAAAAGTATTTCGGCGCGGCGAAAACATCGTTTGAAAGAG
Source organism: Treponema sp. (assembly GCA_014804005.1). Taxonomy (GTDB): domain Bacteria; phylum Spirochaetota; class Spirochaetia; order Treponematales; family Treponemataceae; genus Treponema_D. Next base: position 357,392 of record JAAVAP010000013.1, read on the forward strand.
GCTTTTTGGACGAAAGCCAATTCGCCAACGCGATCAAATGCGTGGAAAGAATATCTTCGCGAAAGTCCGTGAAAATTTTCACCGACTACATGACGCAGATGAACAAGGCGCAGGAAGAAAAGGAATTTCCCAGCAAGACAGTGGCTCTTGCCATCATAGACGCGCTGGGTTCGCTGGGCGACAAGTCCGCATTCGACTGTCTCCTGTATGTAACTTACCTCGACTATCCCGAGGAAGTAACATCCGCGGCTCGTAACGCGCTTACGAGACTCAAATGGTAAAAAAACACATTTCAAATTTCCTCAAGGAAAATCCGCTGGTAATCCCTGCGGCAGTCTTGGCATTGGCGGCATATTCAGGATTTTTCCGAATAAAGCCGCAGCACCAATACCGCGCGGTTTTTTCGAGCGAAAGCATCAGCACAATTTCTGGAACGGTCGTTGAAAATCCGACAAAAGTTTCAGGCTACAAAAACGCCTATCGCGTGAAAATCAGGCTTGATTCTGTCGGAATGGCGGACGGCGCGCAGGGATACGCGAGCGGAATTGTTGAGACGTATGTTCCGACATCGCTCTACGAAATTCATTCCCCTGGAAAACTCTATTCGGCATGGAGCGGACAAAAGCAGGACTTTCTCATTGACTGCGGCGCGAAAGTCGAATTCAAAGTCGTTCCAAAAATCGTAAAAAATTATAAGGACCGCGACGGCGGCAACAAAACCGAATTCCATGTGACGGATATAAGAAAGTGCGACTGGAAATGCGATGAAAATTCTTCAAATGAAATTCCATTCGGGAAAATTTCGGCGGCCGAAAAATTGAAGTGCGCATTCGAAAAATTTTTGTCGCGAGCCGCAAAAATCCGCGCACTTTCGAGACTACACTTTTCGCGCCTTATGTACGCCTGGGGAAACGCCGGCGGTCTTGTGCTCGCGCTTCTTTCAGGCTCGCGTGAATACCTTCCGCCCGAAGCATGCGAGGCTTTCCGCAACGCAGGCTTGAGCCACATCCTCGCGTTGAGCGGAATGCACCTTTCGCTTTTTTCAGGGCTAGCGTTTTTCATTGGGAAGAAGTCCCTCGGTAAAAGATTCGCGCCAATCCTTGAAATATTCGCCGTGCTTCTTTTCTTTTGGTTCGCAGGAAAGTCGCCGTCTCTTTTCAGGGCGTTGCTCTTTTCAATTTGCGCGACTGTAAGCGCGCTCACTCACAAAAAAGTGAAAAGCAGCCTGAACGTGCTCGCGCTGTACTTTTTGATTCATGCATCGATTTTCCCTAACGACATTTTCGAACTCGGCTTCAAACTTTCATACGGCGCACTAGCAGGAATAATCTGCATCAACGAATTTCTTGCGAAGCATTTGTGCCGCGCGCTTCCTCGATGCGCAGGAGATTCGTTGTCGCAATCGGCGGGAGCGCAGTTTTTCACGATTCCAATCTGCCTGAAATATTTCGGGATTTTCGCTCCAGGCGGAGTGCTCGCAAGCACGGTGGTTTCACCAATAATAACAGCATTCGTATATCTCGCGCTGGCGGCAATTTCGCTGAGCCTCGTTTTCCCGTTTTTGGCTCCGATTTTCGGAAGCGTCCTCGGCGCGTTCTATTTTGCAATCGAAAGGCTCGTCATAGCATTCGCGCGGATTCCAAGAATTAAAATTTGAATTGCTTTGAAAGTTCAATTGCAAAAAACGCAGGAATTCGCTATAATTTTTCCGTGCAAAAATTCGAATACAATTCGCCTGCCGCGCTAAAGGAATTTCTTTTCGCAAACGGGCTTGGTATGCAAAAAAAATTCGGGCAGAATTTTCTCATAAACGAAGGCGTGCGAAAAAAAATCGTCGCCGCTCTTGGCTTGGAAAAAGGCGCGCGCGTCTGGGAAGTAGGACCTGGGCTTGGCTGCATGACGGCGGAGCTTTTGGAAAGCGGCGCGAATGTCACTGCGTTCGAAATCGACCGCGGCTTTATTTCCGCGTTGAAAGATTTTTTTTCCGACGAAATCGAAAATGGAAGTTTCACTTTGTGCGAAGGCGACGTTCTCAAAAATTGGCGTTCGGCTTACAAAGAATGCGCTCCGCAATTTCTTTTCGGAAATTTGCCTTACAACATCGCGGCTTCATTCATCGCGCAGACAATCGAGCGCGGTGCGCGTTTTGAAAAATGCGCGTTCACCGTGCAAAAGGAAGTTGCGCAAAGGATGGAAGCGAAGCCTTCGGAAAAAGCCTATTCGTCGTTTTCGGTCTTGTGCCAATGGGCTTACGACGTAAAGACAATCTGCGATCTTGGTCGCGCGAATTTTTGGCCGCGTCCGAACGTCGATTCTCGCTCGGTTTTGTTCACAAAAAAGGCCGATTTTCCACGCTGCAAGAATCCTGATTTTTTCGTGAAATTCCAGCGCGCGCTTTTTTCGAACAGGCGAAAAACCGTGAAAAACAATCTCCAGTCGTTCCTTCGCTCCTGCAATTCCAATGGGAACGCCGAGGAAATTCTTCTTGCCGCGAAAGTGAAGGAAAGCGCGCGCGCGGAAGAACTTTGCGTCGAAGAACTTCTGCACTTGTCAGACTTCGCCAATGATGCTATAATATAATTTTATGGGCGTACAAGAAAATCTTGCGAAAATAAAAAGCGAAATTGACTCGATTTCAAAGCAATGCGGACGCGAAGGAAAAGTGAAGCTTGTCGCCGTGAGTAAATTTCATCCGGCATCCAGCGTGCTCGAAGCGGCAGAGGCGGGGCAAATTCTCTTCGGCGAAAACCGCGTTCAGGAAGCCTCGGAAAAATTCGACGAGGTTGCGAAAAAATTTCCAGCCGTCCGGCTTCACATAATCGGGCATCTTCAGCGAAACAAAGTGAAGGAAGCCGTTCGGATCGCGTCCTGCATTCAAAGCGTAGATCGCGCGGAAATCATTGACGAAATTGAAAAACGCTGCGCCGAAATAGGAAAGGAAATCGAAATCCTTTTCGAATATCATACGGGAGAAGAGTCGAAATCGGGATTTGAAAGCGATGATGAAATTCGCGCCGCGCTTGGAAAATTTTCCGACGGAAAATATCCGCACATAAAAGTGCGCGGCTTTATGACGATGGCTCCGTTCACCGAAGACGAAAGCGCAATCCGCGCTTCGTTCAAAAAACTGCGCGAACTTTCCATTTCAATGCAAAGCGAATTTCCGCAATTCGACTTGAAAGAACTTTCCATGGGAATGAGCGGCGACTTTAAAATCGCGATCGAGGAAGGCTCTACGATGGTAAGGGTGGGAACTGCGATTTTCGGCGAAAGGAATACTGGGAACTACCAATGAGAAAAATCGCCTTGCTTGTTTTGATTTTTTCATGCGTCTCGCTCTTTCCGCTCGCGGCCGACGATTTTACCGTGGAAGGCGCAGAACCTTACGACACAAAAGCCACACCGCAATGGCTAAAGGACATGCGTCGCGGAGAAATCATAACGCTCGGCTCATGGCCTTTCACGCTGCTTTTGACCGCGTTCGGATTTTCGCTCGGGGAATGCTTTTCACACAATTTCGATTCATCTTACATAAAGAATCCGTTCGTGCTGTCAGGCAGCGACTACAGCCGTTCCGAAACAACCCGAATCCTGCTTACGTCGCTCGGCGTGAGCGTGGGCGTGGGCGTTGCGGACTTGGTGGTGAACATCGTGCGGCGAAAAAAGGCCGGAAAAAAAAACGACTCGCAACAAGTGGACAACATCACGATAATTCCGCTCGAGGGAGGAAGAAATTTTATTCTTCAGGAAAAAGATTCAGAAATAATTTTCGGGAATTTGGAAAGTGCCGTCTTTTAGCCAAAAAGTTCCAGACGATTTTACGGGAACGGAACGAATCGACAAATACATAGCCTCGCTTCCGAACGGATTCAACCGCTCGAAATTAAAAAGCGGAATTCAGGAAATTCTCGTGAACGGAAACAAATCCAAACTTTCTGGAAAAATTCGCGCCGGCGACCAAATTGAAATCCAATGGGAAGACAACATTCCTGACAACATCGAGCCTGAAAACATTCCGCTGCGAATAATTTTTGAAAATGACGATGTGTGCGTAGTGAACAAAGAGCAGGGAATGGTAACTCATCCTGCGGCGGGAAACTGGAGCGGAACTCTCGTAAACGCGCTGCTTTTCCATTTCGGAATGGCCGCAATCAAGCAGGCGAACGAAGGAAGCGAGCAGGAAATCCAAGAACGCCGTCGCCCGGGAATCGTGCACCGTCTCGACAAGGACACGAGCGGAGTCATCATCACGGCGAAGCACCGCGCCGCAGAAGAATATTTATCGCAAGAATTCAAAAATCGCAACGTGCAAAAAGAATATGCTTTGATCGTGCGAGGCTGCCCGCCAAAACGCGACGGCGTAATCGACACGCTAATCGTGCGCGACGGCGCGGACAGAAAACGTTTCAAGGCCGTGGACGAAAACGCGGCGAAAAATTTGCGATTCGGCGAGGACGTTGAACGCTTTGAACGCCGAAACCTGCCGCAAGGAAAAAGAGCGGTAACGCTTTATCACGTCGTTGCGATTTATTCGAACTACACTTTGATTCGCGCTAGGCTTCTCACGGGACGCACGCACCAAATTCGCGTCCACATGAAATATTTGGGATGCCCGGTTTTGGGCGACCCGATTTATTCGAAAAAAGACAGCCTTTTTCCCGACGCGCAGATGATGCTTCATTCGCGGCTTTTGAAAATCCGTCTGCCGGGCGAAGAAAATTTTGCGATATTCAAGGCCGCGATTCCCGAACGCTTTAAAAAAATGATTGCGATTTTAAGGGAAAAATTTCCGCGCGAATATTGTTCAAGGGGAATAAAAATCAAAGAAGAAAATCTAGAAAAATCGTAAACCTGTGCGCTTTTGTGTAAATTTTGTGCGAAAAAGTGCTCAAGTTTATACAGCTTTTAGGTTTTATCGCAATGGAATCTGACGCGATTTTTTTTACGAGGAAAGCCAATGACGCACGTAAAAATAATTCATGAGCCGAATGCGCTCGAGCCTTTTTTGGTTTTGGAAAAGCCCGCAGGCGTTCCGAGCGCGCCGCTTTTCGCAGGCGACACGCAAAACGCGCTTTTCGAGGCGGAAACGCTTTTTCCGCAGATTCGTTCCGTTCACGGAAAAAAGGAAATCGAAGCGGGGCTTTTACACAGAATCGACACGCAGACGCGCGGGCTTCTTTTGCTCGCCGCAAGCCAGGAATTCTACGACCATATTATTTTATCGCAAGAGCGCGGCGAGTTCGTAAAGACATATTTTGCCGAATGCGCTTGCGATAAGGAAAACGCTGCGAAACTCGGCGGCTTTCCTTTCATGCCAGAAATTTGCGATACGAATTTCGGGCAATCGCAAACAGTTTCGTCGTACTTCAGATTTTACGGCGAGGGCAGAAGGGAAGTGCGCCCTGTGCTTGAAGGTGGCTCGAAATTTGCGATAAAAAAACTTGGCGCGAAAGAGACTTATTCCACAAAAATCGAAATTTTAAGTTGTGATAAAAAATCCGCGAAAATAAAATGCAGGATTGAAAAAGGATTCCGCCATCAAGTTCGATGCCATTTGGCATGGCTCGGCTTTCCGGTCGTGGGCGACGCGATTTACAACCATGATTTTCGCTCGCGCGGAAAGGAAGGGCAAATGCGCTTTTTCGCGGCAGGACTTGAATTCCCCGACTTGCATTCGCGGAAAGTGTTTAAGTTTGAAATGGATATATCTGCTTACACGTTTTAAAACTTATAAAGGAGATGGAAGGTGAAGATTCCTGAAGCATTGGACTTGTCCAAGGATTATTCCGACGATGAAATCGTAGACATCGAAGAGGCGTTGCAGGACGCATGCCTAGACTACGGTTTCGTATTAGGTGAGCCGAACGACCAATGCGCTTTTTGGGAGGAAATTTGCGATAAATGGCAGGACGCGATGGACCCTCGGGATGCACTTGGCTGACCATAATTTTCTTGCATCTTTTTTCAACTTCGTGTGTTCGAAGTATTGTCTTGTATTATAAGAAATTAGTTATTTATCAAATATTGTTATATAAGTTAGCGGTACTGCCAAAACCTGCTGTCCGTCTGGGGATTTTCCTGTTTCAAACACCGACTTCCAAAATTCAAGGCTCTGCTTGGTGGCAAATATAGTTTCGGAAAGATTTCTGTCTATCCACAAAGGAAGTCCTGCAATCCTTTTGACATAATTTGTTATATGTTCCCATAACTGCTCGTCGAATTCAATCTTGAAATAGTTTTTGACCATCTCATCTTTGCGTTTTCCAATGATAGTAAAATAATAATTCACAATATCCTTGAGAACAGCAAGCCAGCAATACATAACCTCTCTCTTGCTGTATCTGAAACAAGCAAGATGGGCATCAGAAATATTGTTTCCTTTACCATTCGCAATTTTGCTTTCAATCTGCGCCGTTTCCATTGAAGAATCGAATTTCCCGATATACATATTGTCTGCAATGATGTTCTGTAATCTTGTAAGCTGACGTAGTTCTATAAATCTAGGATTATTCTCATTTTCCAAAGTCTCTGATACAAAACGTTTTGTATCGATAAAGAAAGACAAAAAAGTTGAATTATAAGCATCGTATGAAATAGGCAAATTTTTTCCTCGTCCGTCAAAATCGATAAACTGCAAAAGTTTGTTGTCGGCGTTTTTGGCTACAAGGTTTCTTTGGTTGTCGATTATGCACGCCTTTAATTTTGAATCATTTGCAAAGTAATTCAATAAATCTGTTTCACTGAATTTAAACTCATCGGCTTTAAGATTGTGCGCGTTTTGATATTTTTCAACCATATCCTGATAAACGCGGCTGTTCAACTGTATGAGAATATTTTTATCGAACTCAATCTGTTTCAGTTCTTTTCCAGCCCTTTGATTTGTCAGCAGCAGTTCGTTTTTATCGTAATCAATGAAGAGTCGCATAAAAAGTTTGTTTGCGCCAAGTGCTATTTGAGCCGCTGATTTATGCTGTCCATCAAAAATGTAAACCTTGTTTTCATCGGCATTTATTCTTGCAAGAGAAATTTGCAGTTGAGGTCTGCGCTCATAAAATTCTTTTATCAATTTTTCGACCGAAGAATTGATGGAACGAGGATTTATAAAGTCATCGTGATAGCAATATTCAACAGGAACTTCAATGAAAACGCTCTTAACGCCACTCAATTTGTCTGTAAATATAGGAAGCTCGTAAATTCTATTGTCGTTCAATTCCGCGAGAGAATACTTGAACACATCTCCTTCGATTTTATATTTCAACGAATGTTTCGAACCACCTATTTTTTCAAGCAAGTCGCCCAAATTTGCATTGGTATGGGTAGGGGAATAGTTTTCAGGGTGTTCGGAATACTTTGTTTTAAATTCATCCTGCAAATCTCTAATTTTGTAAATTGCCCTTGCCACATTTAGATTTGAAGCACCTTTTGAACAGTTGCAAGATTTATGAGCAAGGGCGAAGTTCGTTTCAGTGTCTTTTCCGTTGCTTGCAAGCGGAACTATATGGTCGATATCGAGACTTTCATTGTGAAGTTCCAAGTCAATCGCTTTCTGACAAATGAAACATTTTCCTTGTTGTTGTTCAAAAAGACGTTTTACGAGATTGTATCTTTCTTCTTTTGAAAGACTGTCCAAAAACGGAGAGTGCATAACACCTCTATTACTATTTCATTTTAAACCATTTTTCGCGCGTTTGCAATAGTTACCCGAAGAGAGACTCGAACTCTCACAGGATTGCTCCCACTAGGACCTGAACCTAGCGCGTCTACCAATTCCGCCATCCGGGCTTTTAAGCAAAACAATTCTATCAAAATTTGCGATTTTGGTCAAGTGCCTTTTCGAATTGGAGCGTTGCTTGTCAATTCAAAACGCATTTCATAAGCCCTGCTATTATTCCGAGCAGGGCGCAAAGCGTTACGGCATAAATCCAAGCGGGCAGACTTCCGTCAACACGGTTTTTCGAGCCGGACGCGCTCTGGGAAGAATGTTTTTTGTGAAAGAAAAAATGGCCTTTTTTTTCGGAGACGTTCCGCGCCTGCTCGATTGTGGAAAAGGATGCAATGCCACCTTTGTCTTTGCCGGCGTATCCGCAAGAAGGGCAGCCGTTCACAAAGGCGTTGGACGAGCCTGTCTTTCCGCAGACTGGGCATCGCACCGAGGAAAAGAAGCGTCCGCATTTTTTGCAAAAACGCGCGTTTTGCAAGACTTCCGCGCCGCAATTTTCGCAAAAGAATTTAGCCTGCTTTTTCTGCATCACTCGGTTCCCATGTTGTTCACATAGTAGCGGTAGATTCTCCAAATTCCGTCGCGCTGGCGCACATAGTAGACATATTCTTTTTTCTCGCTGAAATTCTGATATTTGAACCATTCATAGACTGTCACAGTTCCTTCCGTCTGCGAATAGTTCGTGCGCTTTATTTCGAAGCGTTCGGGAACGGCCACGATGTCGGAGTCAATCCTGTCGGACATAAGTTCCGCCTTGTAGTCCGCGAGCATTCTCTCACCTTCTTCCGCCGAGGCGGCCACGAATCGGCGATTTCGCTGAGAGTCCGCTCTGAACATCGACTCAAGGTCAACGTATAGGAAAAACTGGTCCCAAAGCGACTTTTGCCGCGCAACGATTGTCTGTTCCACAACTTTGTCGGGCGAAATAGGCTCGGGGCGCAGAATTTCCACAGTGCTTTCCTTGACAGGAATCATCGCGGAAGACGCCGCCGAAGGAGCGGGGCGCAGTTCAAGCATCAGACGGTTTGATTTCAGTTCCAAATATTTCGACTTGTAAAGTTCGGGATAAAAACGCATTTCCAAATAGTACACGCCAGGATCGTCGAATTTAAGATACTCCTTGGCGTTTTCCACGAACGAATATTCTTCTCCCGGCTCGAGCGCGATTTCGCGAAAATAGACAGTGCAGTTTTTCGTGCGCCGTTCGATTATTTCGTCCGTCTGCTCAAGCTGAGTGTTTCGGACGGTGAAAGCCGAAAAATCCACGCTGAACATTCGGTCGTCGGCAAGCTTAAAGCGCAGAGTTTCAGGTCCGGAATTTTTTATCGTTATGTGGACATCTATCGGATTTCCCTCGACGTTATTTGGATAATAAATCGTTCTGTCGTAAAAACGGACAGAAACGTCCGCCGCCGAATAGTCTTGCGCTTTTTGCGGCGCACCTTCTGAATTTTGTGCCGAAAGGCTATTGGAAAAAATGCATAAAAATGCTACAATGCTTGCGATAATGGAACGTTTCAACTTTGACCCCCGAAAAGAAGTTTGCATTCTTATTATCGGAAAAAAGCCATGAATACATTAGACGCAAATTTTCTGAACCAAAAGTTAAAAAAATGGCAGGAAATGAATTCTGCCGCGCAAGATATTTGCGATAAAAAAATTTCTCTTCCAGCGCAAGTTGAAGGGCTGTGCGGCGCGCTGCCTTCGTTTTTTGTATCGCAATTTGTCGCAAAAAAAATATCGCAAAAAATTATCGCAACCCAATACGGCTCAAGCGAGGACTTGGCGCGAAGCCTCGATTTCCTTGCGATTGCCCCGAGCGAAAAAGACGTGCTTGAAATATCGCAAGATTTGAAAAGCGCGATTCCCGACGCGCGGATTTTTCAAATGCCGTGGTGGGGAACGATTCCATATCGCGCGATGGGAAAAGGAAGCGCGGTTTTCGGCGAGCGCGCGGCGTTCCTTGCAAAGTTATCGCAGGCGGAAAATTCTTTCGCAAATAAAGCGCCTCGAATTTTTATCGCAAGCCAAAGAGCGTTTCTTTCGCCGCTTCCAAACCCTGAAAGCGTGGCGCGCCTTGCGATAGCTTTGAAAAAAGGGCAGAGCATCGAAACAGAAACATTGAGCGCGCGCCTATCGCAAATCGGCTACACGCGAGTTCCAAAAGTGAGCGTTCCAGGCGAATTCGCATTGCGCGGCGAAGTGCTCGACATTTTCGCGCCGTCCGAGAACGACGCTTTCCGAATCACGCTCGATTTCGACAAAATCGAAAAAATAAAGACTTTTTCCGCGGAAACTCAGTCCACGATTTCAAGCGTCGAAAAAATCCTCGTTCCGCCGATGAAGGAAGTTTTGTTTGACGAAAGTACCGTCGCGCGTTTGAGAAAAAAAATCGAAGAATACGAACGAAACGCCATCGGTGGCGAAAACCTAGAAAATACATCAAACTGTCTGCAAAAAGATACTAAAAGTGCAAAAAATGGCACATCTTTAGAAAGTTTTAAGAAAGACAGCGGAGAGAAAAAAGTTTTTTTGTCTTTTACGGAAAAAGCGCGTGAAGTCCTTGAAGAAAGGCTTTGCGAACTTGAAATCTCGGGAAGCGCGGCGGGCGAGGAACTTTTTTATCCTGTTTTGTTCGACGAAAAATATTCGCTTTTGGATTACATCGGAAAAAATTCGACGGTTTTTTATTACGACTACGACAGGCAAAAAAATGCGATGGGCGCGTTGCAAAGGGAGTTCGACGCGACATACAAAAAGGCGAGGGTGGAAGAGCCAGTTTTTCCGCCTTTTATGACGCTTTTCGATTTCGATGAAATTTTATCGCAACACGAAAGCTCGATTTTTTTCAGGACGCTTCACAGCGAAAATTTGGATGAAGCCGGGGAAAATCTTATCGCAAGCGATTCGAATGAAAATGCTGAAGGCGGAAAATCCGCCTTTCAAAAAAGCCAAGTGCGGCTTTCCTTCCAATCGCAAAATTCGCAGAGTTTTTTTGGAAACATAAATTATCTTAAAGAGCAGCTTTCAAGGCTGAAAGGCGAGGGCTACGCGATTTTCATTTTTTGCGATAACGAAAATCAGGCGCAAAGAATATCGCAAATTTTGGGCGATGAAATTCTATCGCAAGAAAAAGGCGCAGAAAATTCTGGCGAAATAATTCTCATTCCGCAGGCGATTTCGCAAGGCTTTTCTATCGCAAGTGAAAAGATTCTCGTAATACAGGAAAACGAGATTTTCGGCAGGCGAAAGCGTGTTCCGAAGTCAATTCACAGCGCGAAAAGCCGCGCCATCGACACGTTCGTTGAACTGAATCCCGGCGACTACGTTGTGCATGCGAATTACGGCATCGGGCTTTTCAAGGGAATTGAGCGCGTGAAGTCGGCAGGGCAGGAGCGCGACTATATAAAATTGGAATATGCCGACGAGGACATCGCGTTCGTTCCAATCGAGCAGGCGAATTTGGTGCAACGTTACATCGGCAACGAGGGCGAAAAGCCGAGGCTCGACAGGATTGGAAGCAAGGCGTGGGAAAACCGAAAGAACCGCGTAAAGCAGGCGGTGGAAGAGCTTGCGCAAAAGCTCATCGACTTGTATTCGCGCAGAAAGGCTTCGCGCGGATTCGCGTTTCCCAAGGACAACGAATGGCAAGCGGCGTTCGAGGCGGCGTTTCCTTACGAGGACACCGCCGACCAAATCACCGTAACGCAGGAAATTAAGGAAGACATGGAGCGCGACGTTCCTATGGACCGCCTGATTTGTGGCGACGTGGGCTACGGCAAGACCGAAATTGCGATGCGGGCGGCGTTCAAGGCGGTGCTCGGCGGAAAGCAGGTGGCGTTCATGGCTCCCACGACGATTTTGGCGGAGCAGCACTACGAAACTTGCCTTGAGCGTTTTAAGAATTTTCCAGTCACGATAAAAGTTCTCTCGCGCTTCGTTTCCGCATCGGAACAAAAGAAAACGCTCGAAAGTCTTAAAAGCGGCGGCGTTGACATTCTCGTTGGCACGCACAGGATAATTCAAAAGGACGTGCAGTTCAAAAATCTCGGCCTTATGATAATTGATGAGGAGCAGAGATTCGGCGTGAAGGACAAGGAGCGGCTCAAGGTGATGAAAAACAACATCGACTGCCTTGCGATGAGCGCGACTCCGATTCCGCGCACGCTCCACATGAGCTTTTTGAAAATCCGCGACATGAGCCTCCTTACAACGCCTCCTCAAAATCGCCAGGCGATCGAAACCGTAATCGATCCTTACGACGACGAGCGCGTGGCGAAGGCGATTCGGCTTGAAGTGGAACGGGGAGGGCAGGTTTTCTTTTTGCACAACCGCGTGGAAACGCTTGAGGAAACGCGCCGGCATCTCGAGCAGGTTGTCCCTGAAATGACCGTGGACATCGCGCATGGACAAATGTCGAGCGACGAGCTTGACGACATTTTCCGCAGGTTCAAGCTTGGCGGATTCCATGTGCTCGTTTCCACGACGATAATCGAAAATGGAATCGACATTCCGAACGTCAACACAATCATAATCGACCGCGCCGACATGTACGGAGTCTCGCAGCTCTACCAGCTTCGCGGGCGCGTCGGACGGAGCGACCGAAAGGCATACGCATATCTTTTTTATCCCGAGCACAAGGTTCTGAGCGAAATCGCGATGAAGCGGCTTCAAGTAATTTCGGATTTTACTGAACTCGGATCGGGATTTAAAATCGCGATGAAGGACATGGAAATCCGCGGAGCCGGAAATTTGCTCGGGCGCGACCAAAGCGGCAACGTCTATTCCGTGGGCTTCGACATGTACCTGCGGCTTTTGAACGAGGCTGTCGAGCGACTTTCGACTTCGGAATACATTCCGCAAAGCGAAGTGCTTATGGAACTTGAGTACACGGGATTCATTCCGGATTCATACGTCCAAAATCCCGAGGAAAAAATGGAAATATACAAGAAGATCGCGGGAATCACGAGCCGCGCGGAAATCGACGCGGTTTACGGTGAACTTTTGGACAGATTCGGCGGCGTTCCCGACGAGGTCATGAGCCTTTTGACGCTTTCGGAAGTGCGCATAATCGCGGATTCTCTTTTCATCACTTCGATAAAGGAAAAAGGCGGCGTTACGAAAATCGAATTCGGCAAGGTGGGCAACATCAACATCGACCGCCTGATGTCGCTCATAAAGGAAAATCCGGGCACGATACGGCTGGACGCGGCGCACCCGAACATGATAATAATGCAGACCGGGAAAATCGGCCTCAAGGAAAAGAGCGCGTTCATTTCCGAAAAATTGGAAAGGCTCGCGAACTAAAAGGATTTGTGAATGAAGCGAAATGCGAAAAAGGGAGGAAAGTTCCCGGATTGGCTTTACTTCCTATAACGCGCATTCTGTAAACAAAATATTTTGTACTGTTTACAAATACTATTATACACTACTTGAAAAACTTGTCAAGTAGTTTTTGAAAAAATTTTAAAAATTTTTTTAAAACAAACAAAATAACCACAATCATAAAAACAGTAACAATCAAACTCATAAACGAACCAGTAACGCTTGGATTATTCATAATTCGATTATAAATCGGCTTGCGCCGATTGTCAACACCTAATACAAATGTTTTTATACTTTTCGACTTCTTACTAATGCATATCAAGGAATGCATTAGTAAGAAGTCAACAAGAAATTTTTTACGTGCATTTGTATAGTATTATTTCATACATTATGTTTATCCTTGTCGCAAGATTTTAATCACTTTGGACTTTCCCACAAGGTGGAAAAACGCTGGCGTTTGGAGCGCCGCGTTTTACCACCATGTGGAAAAGGAAGACTGGATAAGGGTTATAAAACGAAACATTAAATCGCACGTATTTATCGCACACGTAATTTTAATTTTATACGCGCGCGTTTTTTACGTGCGTCAAGGGAAGTTATCGTGAAATGTTTTGAGAGCCGCAGGGGGGCTAAGACCCCCCCCGCACCCCCCCCCGACAAGGGGAAAATTAAGAATTCAACTCATACGTGCTTTCGCACGTAATTTAAAAAAAGGGGCGACACTCCGGCGGTTTAACTCCCCTAGTACCACCCCTCTTCAGCAACCTAATCCAACTTATCAGAAGCAAAACCAGTCTGCTTGTCAAGGTAAGACTGACGTTGCTCCGCAAGAGCGCGTTCCGCGAACGCTTTCTGCTCCGCGTTGTACTTCCTTGTCTCATCCTCGGCAATCTGCTTCAACTGCTCTTGAATCTTCTGAACGTCCGCTTTGTCAAGCTTGCCACCACGAAGCTGAACAATCAAAGGAGTTACAGGGTCATCGTCAGGAACAACGCCATCGGCATAATCATAGGCGTTTTTGGTATTGCCCATGTCCTGATTCAAATCACCTGCCTCGATCTCGGACTGAATCCGCTTGAAGTCGTCATCGCGAACAATGTCGGAATAAGTCTGCTCAAACTTAGGCAAATCGTCGCAACGGTGAACAACAGGATAAGACTTGCGCTCAACTTCATTTTCTTCATTCTTGAACAGGGACATACAAATCCTCCAATTTGGGAATGTTGACAGGAACGGTGATTTCAGTATTCTTGTCAACATAGACATTCGCGCCGTTGTCGGCGGAAACGCAACCAGTGAGAAAAGACTGGACAAAGAGCAAAAGAGCCGTGATAATGCTCTGAATGCAGATTTGAAGAGCCTTCCATTGTGAATCAGTAAGTTTGAAACTCATATAAAACCTCCTAGAATCCAAACGTATTTGGTGTTGACTGGAACGGCAGGGCGCGGACACAAGAAACATCGCTAGCAAACTGCAACTTGAACGCAGGTTGCTTCGTAAAAGCCAAAAAATCGCGGCGCACGTTCGCAGGGCTCATTGAGACGAACTCCGCGGAAAGTTTAGGAAGTGAGGTAAACTCACGAGCCTGAACATAAGCGGAAAAAAGCTTGTCCGTACCAGCAGGAAGAGAGAACAAACCACCTGCAACGTTACGGCGTTGCTTGAGGTAAGCCAATCGCGTCTGATAGCCTGCAAGTCCTTTGTCGGTCGCTTCGTTACCAGTAACGAACAATTCACGGTTGAGAATAGGCTCATAACCAAGGTTAGCATATTCGGGGTAGAAAATCTCGCTTTGGTGCGTGTCAGTCCAAACGCGGTCAATTCCCTGCGTATAAACAACCTCGGGAGAGATAATCATTAAGCCCATGATATAGCCGTAATCGCGAGAATCGAACTCAAAGACATGTCCTTGTCCGCTCGCGCTTCCCATTCCTGCCTGTGTTCCAAGCGGCGAAGAGGAATCGCCTTGCGAGGTCTGCAAGACCTGACCAAAAGACACGACATCGGAAGTTCCGCCAAGATAGACAGGCTCCCATTCGGGAGACTTAGGACTTGAATTGAAATGGGCGCGAATCAAAGCGTTATAGTTGCCGCTGGCGACGGCGTTGCGTTCCTGCCAAACAGAAAGAGCAAGCATATTGCGCAAAGTGTTAGCCGTCAAAGAAGCATGAATCTTGCCAGTGGCGTTGTTTACCTTGATAGAACCTTTCGGAAGAACCTTGGTAAACAAAGTATACCAATTATTCAAATAAGAAACTCCGCTGGCTTGGGAAATATGCTGAACAAGAAGAGCAGGATGCGAAGTATCAGTAGGAGGAGCGTTTGGAGCATTCGGAATATTCCACCAAGCAACCTGTGAAACGGGATCTGAATCGGTAGCAGGATTAGAAGAACCAACAGGATAGGGCTTAGAGTCTTTCGAAGCACGGGAAACCTGATATTCCGCTTCCTCGCCAGAGAAAGTAAGAAAATTTTCCAATTCCTTGACCAAGAATTCAATGTCGGCGGAAGCGGGCTGACCGCCACGGACAAGCCAAGGCTTCGCGGAAGTGAAATAGTCATTCTCGTAGCAAGCGTAGCGCAACTGGAGCAAATCGACGACAGTGTCATCGACTTTCGGAACATAGTTCGCCTTTACCTGCGAGACGGAAGCGACAGAGCCAGTAGGAACGAAGAACAATCCTTGCTGATTGTTCGTATGTCCAACATTACTGGCGGCGTAGTCAATGCGCCATTCGTCAGCCAAATCGTCGGGAAACCAAACATGATTGTCAGTGAGAAGATTCACGGGCGCATAGTTGTCGCGATAAATCTTCTGATACATCATGAACGGCAGGACGTTATAGCCAGTCGTAAGGCGGTTGACGTTGGGAACGGTAGCGACACCATTCTTACAATAAGGCAAGAAAATCGCGTCAGAAGCAGAAGTCTGGTCTGAAACGAACTTCGCCTTAATTCCGAGGAACGAGGCAAGACCCATAGGAACGGTCTTGCGCTCGCCATCGCGCGGAGCGTCCAAATCGGCGGCGGAAACGGTCGGAATCTGCATTTCAATGCTTCCACTGCGCCCCTTGGTAACAAAAGATTCCCAACCTTTCCAGAGAGCGGACATCTTGCAGAAATACCAGTGAGTACGAACACGATAATTGTTCATCGGAGGAACTGCAAGCGGCAGGGTGTCAAGAAGATAGCGAACCGACAAAGAAATGTGGTCGCTCGGGAAAACGGGAAAAAAGTCCACGGGATAGATTCCGCCAAGGTCGATTGTCGTCATATTTTTACGAGACAAATCAAACTTAGAACGGGGCACACGGGGCTTTTCGTCAACGTCAAAGATCGTGTTGTTCGTTCCAAGACGTGTAGAAAGTTGTGTTTGCGGCATTTTAATACCTCATAATACAAAAACTTTAATAAAAAAGCCGCTCAACGAGCGGCTATAAGACTACTGATTCCTCAATTTCGCCTGCTGTTCAGGCGTGAGCGGGTCGACTTTGTTTTCAGGGAACTTGTAAGCATTCCAATCGACAGTACGCTTTTCACAAGGAGTGAAAAACGCGCCATCTTCAACAGTGCCAAGAAAGACATATTCCATGTCGTCAACAACGAAAGGGAATATCCGCTTGAGAGATGGCATATTGTCACGGATAAGAATGCCATCATTAGCCGCCATAGACACGGCATTGACAGAACCGCCGTCAACCTTGTTGACGAGCGCATAAAGATTGGTTTTCATTTAAGAAACCTCCAACAATATATTAACAAGTCCGGAAACGCTGACAGCGTTATTCTTCCGAACAACTGTGTTCACAGGGAAACTATAATCGTGAAAAACAGTCTCACGGCGCGAGACGGCTTTCCAATATTCATTCTCTTCACGGTTACGGATCGTACGCCAATGATAATCATCATAGGACTTATAGCCTTGAGGCTTCGCGACAGTCTCATAAATGTTACGCTCGCGATCAATACGCTCTTCGTCAAGGCGAACGATGACATCTTTGTCAAGGTTGAAATACTTGTTCTTGTAATATTGCGGAACTGGAAGCATTTTCTGACCGAACTTCATCATGCCAAACTTGGCGATATTCCATTGCTGGGCACGGAAAAGACCAGAGCCAAAACCTTTGGAAATCATCACAAAAGGACTTTCGCGACCAGTATCAAAATAAGCGGCATCCGCATGCTTACCAAATTCCTGCTTGGAAAGATATTTAATGACGTAACGGATACAGCCCTGCTTTACAGGGAGGACAGAGACCGAACCGTTACGCCAAGACTTCAAGAGCATAGAACGAGTTACACTCGGAGAAAGACCGAAAAATATCACGTGGTAATGGGGACGCTTGAACTTATCGCCATACTCGCCGCTCGCGACAAAAGTAAAATTCTTATCAACGTCCTTGGGAAAAATGACGCGGGAATTTTTAAGATTATGGCGGATAGTGTCAATATACCTATGCAAATGGTTTCGCCGTAGAGTAGGCTTGTAAAAACCATTCTCAAAGGGCAAATGGTTGTCGTCATAAGTGAAAGTAACAAATGCGGCGGTACGATGGTTGTTGTATTCCCACTTGGCGCGCTGTTCCATCATGGAGACCTTTGAAGCGCGGCAACACATGCACTTGCCGCAGGGAATCGGAACGGGTCGCTTTTTCCAGTCGAGAACGTGCGGAAAAAATGTGGGATTCGAACAAGCCATTAAAACAACACCTCTAAATCTTGAGAACAATACTCAAAAACAACATCAAGCCAACATTCAATAGTCTCTTTCTCAACTTTCGACCATTCGCCATACAAGCGTTCGTCAGTCCACGAGCGTTCCATAGCGCGGCGCATCGCGCTAGTTTTAGGAACAAAGTTAATACAAAGGATATGAACCGAATTACGAATCTTGCAAATGCAAATGCGAACCTTTTTAGCAGTAAAATTGAAAAGCAGGTGAGGAAATCGATTAATCTCATTATCAAACTCAACGTAGCGCGCAACAGAGGGCGCAATTTGAATAGTCTCGCGGCGTTCAAAACGCTTATAGACACGCTTGCAAATGTCGTTGAGAATCTTGACGGACTTCATGACGGTTTTCAACTCACTGTCAAAAAACAAACAATGCTTATCCAACAAATCAATCAATAGGGGGGTGGAAGAATAATCAACGTCCTTGAGAAACTGCTCAACTTCCTTGTCTTTCTTCTTAATCGCCTTGTTCATTGAGATCACTCCCATTCGACTTTTGACAAATCAATTTGACTTAAATCTGTAATACCTTTTTTTGCCATCTTTTTAGCATTCTTAATAAACTTTTTGGCAAACTCAACAGAAGTGCCAAGCCAAGCGGCAACAGAAGTAGCACCGTTGTCAAGAAATTCAATAACAGATTTAGAAGAATGCAAACGTCCAGTGAGTTTGTTATACTGTCGAACGAACTCATTTTCGAATTCCTGCTTGTCAGACATAGCATTATCATAACGGCTTTGAGCACTACGAACATCTTTAAGAGCATCATTATTCGCAGTCGCAATAGCAGACTGCGTATCGGCATTCAACTGGGCATTAGCCTTGGCAGTATCCGCCTGAATCTCGGCGACTTCCTTGGAAGCCTTGGCGTTAGTCTCGGCAACTTCCTTGGCAGTCTCGTTGGATTCCTTGGCAATCTCATTTTCGGACTTGAGTTGAGTTTTCTGCAAATCAAGTTCTTTCAACGCGTTCAACTGACCAAAAGCAACGTCAGTACTGGCATTTTGAGCGGAAACTCCGCTAACGCCAGTAGCACCAGCAGAACCAGCGGCAAGAATGGGATTCAAACCAGCTTTCGCCATGTCGTCAACGCGAATCTGCGTTTGATTCAAATCATAGTACTTTTGCCATTCAAAAGCTTCACGTTGTAATTTATTCTGCCGAATAGACTGGGTAGTGTTAATAAGATTAAAGGCATTCTGCCAATAACCTTGCTTGACATCATTAGCTGCACTAATAACAGATCCAATAGGCATTTTCAAAACCTCACTTAAAATATTTCCTGCTCAACAGGAAATTCCTTTGACTTGTCTTTCAACAATTCAAAGCGCAAATCTATTTCACTTTTCAGAGGCGAAAAGCAAATATCAGAAAAAAAATCTTTGTCTTCCAAGGCGCGGCGAAGCGCGCGGGAAACAAACCTTGTAAGCATCTGCGGGTACATAGCCTGAAAAGAAATGTAATCCGTAGAATCAACCGAACAGTTAATTTGTCTTTTTGCCATATACAACATCAACAAAAGGAGCGTTAGAAAGACATGCGGCACAACGACCGCAAGAAAAATACACAAAGCCAAAAGGAACTTTATAAGCAACAGGTTTGACACACTTGCGAATACGAAACTTACGCTTCTTTTTTATTATTTTTTTATTCATAAAAAAAACCACCATTCTTATTTGCTTTTTTTTCAACAGCATAAAAATCATAATCAAAATATCCCAAATCATCAGAAAGATGATGTTTGAGAAGACTACAAGCAGAATCATAACTTTCCGCAGGAATCTCAAAAACTTGAGAAACTGGAAAACAAGGAGTATAAACACGAAAAATAAAAGAAATCATTTTACACTTCCTATAACGCGCATTCTGTCTACCAAAACACATGGTTTTTCACGCCTTTCTTTCACTAAAAAATTCCCCAAAATAAAAAAACCTGCGGTTTTCAAACCGCAGGTTCCTTAAACGTTCGTCGGGCTATCGGAATTCGAATCCGAGACCTCTTGCCCCCCAGACAAGCACGCTAACCAGCTGCGCTATAGCCCGTTATTGGAATAATAATATCACATTTGAAAAAAAGTTGCAAGTGCCCACACTGAACTTTTTTCGAACGCAAAAACAAAATTAAAAAAAGCGTAAAAAACATCGGCAATTTGATTGCGATCGCAATCGCGCAAAAAGGAACAATGGCAAAACTCAAAGCCCAAAGGCTACGGCGCTGCTACCCCCCCCATACAGACTCCTGATTCATGAACGCGAAGTGGCGGTAATTTATGCTCATCATAAGCCCCACGCAGAACATTGCAGTCCACATCGAAGAGCCGCCATAAGAAATAAAAAGCAGCGGAATTCCTGTAATCGGCATTATTCCCATCACCATTCCGATGTTCACGGTAAAATGAAAGAAAAACATTCCAAGGATTCCGCACGCGACATAATACCCGAAACGGTTCGTTGTGCGGCGAATTATCAGAATCATTCTGAACATGAGCACAAAATATAACACAAAAACACCAAGTCCTCCCAAAAAGCCGGCCTCTTCGGAAAGAATGCTGAAAATGAAGTCCGTGCTTTGTTCGGGAAGGAATCGCAAGTGGCTTTGCGTTCCGCGCAAAAATCCTTTGCCGAAAAGTCCGCCGGCTCCTATGGCCGTCTTCGACTGGATTATGTTCCAGCCCGCGCCTTGACGGTCGGTGTATGGATCAAGGAAAATTATGAGTCGCTGGATTTGGTACGGCTTTAGGACTTTCGCCACGCCGAGCGAGCAAACCATCGCAAAGAACAGAATCGAGCTGACATAAGTTATCCAATAATAATATTGGTTGTGCTTAAAAAAAAGTTTTCCCAAAAATCCAATCAGAGTTATCGCCCCGAGCCCCGCCGTAAAAAGCACGCGCAGGCGTGAATCCGTGAGCACGCTCAAAATGGCATAAGTGTGGGATGCGATTTGATCCTGCCAAACCGGAAGAATCGCGATAAAAATCGTGAGCATTCCGAACGAAAGCGTCCAAATTATGTATGTCAGCGGGATTCCCGCCGAGAAGCACATGAAGAAAAAAATCGGGATATATACGCTCGAAGTGCCCAAGTCCGGCTGAATCAAAATCAGTCCCATCGTAAAGAGCATTATCGCAAGTCCGATGAAAAACCGATTCCGCTTTTCGAACGCCTCGCTTTTGTGGAAATACCATCCCAAAAAAAGTATGTAGACAACTTTGCCGAATTCCGCGGGCTGAATTCCGAAGTCGCCGATTCCAATCCAGCTTTTCGCGCCGTTCACGGTCTTTCCGAAAAGCCGAGTTATCACCAAAAGGAAAATCAAAAAGCCGAAAATATAGACTATGTAGCGTTCATAGTTGCGATAGTCGCAAACCGCGGCAAAAAAAAGCAGTACGATCCCAAGGCTTGTCCAGATGATTTGCTTAACATATTCGTTCGTGACCAAAACGCCCTGCTGGTTTATCGCGCTTGAATAGATGAACACGATTCCGAGCGCCGCAAGCAACAGCACGCACAAAAGCATAATCCAATCTATGAGGCTGAAAATCTTGATTTTCATTGAAAATCCTCCAAAGAAATTTTGAAGAGCTTCCCTACTCCACCCTTGCGCCGCCAGTCCTGTGGTTGTTCACCCACCACCGCCAGCCGAGGGCATCCACGGCTTCATCGTAGTTTTGTCCCGCGAAGATTCCCTGCATGATTATGTTCGTGGCGTAGGTGGCCCAGGATTCCCAAACGTTCGCCGCCTCGACGATTGTCGCCACAACTACCCTGTCTTCGGGCGGTCCGTCCCACGGCGCGTAAGCCAAAAGCCACGAGTGCCAGCTGTCCTTGTAGCCGTTCAATTCGGCGGTGCCAGTCTTGGCCGCCATTTTCACGGCGTTGTTCATAAGTCCGAAACGCGTGGCTCCGTCCGTAACAGTATATCGCAAGTCGTCCTGGACTTTCTTCCAAATCGCGTCATCCAAATCGCTTTCATGAAGCACTTCCCTTTCCACGCTTTGAATCACTTCGTCCGTGACTGGATCTCGAACTTCCTTCAAAATGTGCGGCTTGTATATCACGCCTGAATTCGCCACCATCGCCATCACGTCCGCTACTTGAAGCGGAGTGGCGCGAGTGTAGCCCTGTCCGATCGAAATGTTCATCGTGTCGCCGCCGAGCCAACGCTCATGGTAGCGTCTTTCCTTCCATTCCATCGACGGGAAGAAACCCTCGGAATGGCTAGGAAGGTCGATTTCTGTGCTCTGCCCGTAGCCGAACATCATGGCATATTGGCGGATTTTTGAAACGCCAAGTTTTTCAAGCCCAACTTGCCAATAATAAATGTCGCACGACTGCGCGAGCGCGTTTTTCAAGTCGAGCCAGCCGTGTCCCGGACGCAGAATCCAGCAGTGCCAAACGCGGCCGCCGTATTCAACTTCGCCCTTGCACTGAATTCTCTCGTTTACCGGAAAAGCCTTTTCTGCCAAAATCGCGGCGGACATCACGATTTTGAACGTGGAAGCTGGAGGATACGTGGCGTTCACCGCGCGGTTCAGAAGAGGATTGTATCGATCTTCGGTGAGCTTGGCATATTCCTGCGCCGCGTTTTCCGAATTGAAAAGGTTCGAGTCAAAATATGGATAAGAAACCATCGCGAGAACTTCGCCTGTCGCGGGCTTTAGGACGACCACCGAGCCAATTCGGTTGCCAAGAGCCTTTTCCGCCAATTTTTGGATTTCCGTATCAATCGTGAGAACAAGCTTTTTTCCCATTTTTGGCTCGCGGATTGTCGGAGGCTCAGAAAGAATGCGGCCGCGAGCGTCCACCGTGCGTTGCTCCAAGCCGTCCGTTCCCTGAAGAAGCGAATCGTACTGCCTTTCGATTCCAGCCTTGCCGATGACGCTCGTGCGCGTATATCCGTGGTTGTACAAAACTGAATATTCTTCGCGCGTGATGTTTCCGGTGTAGCCAAGGATGTGCGAAAAAGATCCTGTCTCGATATAATTCCGCATAGGCTTTGAAGTGTAGCTCACTCCAGGCAAATCGTAGATGTTTTCGGCGATGTTCGAGATGATGTTGAACGGAACACTGTTTTTCACCGTGATCCTGGAAAAAGAACGCCGCACGTTTTCCGGAATCGCGGAATCGATTTCGGACTTCTGCACGTCGAGAAATCCCGCAAGCTTTGAAATAACAGTGTCGTATTCGCCCGCAGGAATTTCGCCAGGAACGACTTCCACCGAAAATGAATCCGTGTTTATTACAAGCGCGGCATTGTTGTTGCGGTCGTAGATTTCGCCCCGCTGCGCCGTGATTACGGTGTTCCTCGTAGAAATAACGCGCGACTGCGTCCTGTACGAATCTCCGTGCACCACCTGCATCGAAAAAAGCCGCAAAGTGTAAATCGCGAACACGCACAAAAGCAACGCGGAAAAAACCACGACGACGACGGTCTTGCTACGGATTTTGGACTTTTCCGCCATGCTACGGAAGCCTCCTGTCAGGTGCGACAATGAACGAATCAAACGGACGCAAAAGCCTGAAGACTATCGGCGTGAAAACCGTGTTCAGCGCAAGTTCCAGCACGAAAACCGAAGAAAAAATGTGGTAATGATTTACGTGCCGAGGAAAAAGCAAAGAGATTCCGTATATCAACGCGGCCTTCGCGAGCGTCGCAAGAAATCCCGCCACCATGTTCACGAAAAAACTCTGGTAGTTCATCAAGTTGTGAAAAATTCCGCCTGCGTAGCCAAGTATTGTCCGCACGACGCACGACATTCCAAACGGCGCACCCGAAAGCAAATCCAGCAAAAGTCCGCCTGCGAAGCCCATCGTCTGCCCCGCCACTTTTCCGTTCCGAACAGAAAAGTAAAGCACGAACATCATCACGAAATCGGGAAACGCGGGGAAAAAAGAAATGTTCGCGAGCAGAGCGCTTTCCAAAAGCACAAAAAAAATCAGACAGAGGATGCCGGAAACATACGACCTAATCATCGCCGCCCTCCCCTTTGAATTTGTCGTTGAAACGCCCTTGATCCACGACAATCACAGTCTCGAGCCTCGAAAAGTCAATTATCGGAGAAATCTCGATCGCAAGAGAATTGTCATATTCAAGAACGCGCGTACTGGAAATTGTCCCGATCGGAATGTCCGCAGGATAGTTTTCGTTCTCGCCGCTCGTCACCACCACATCGCCGAAATGCAGCTCGTCGATCACGTGCTTTTTTATGTAGTCCAAATCAAGAGGAAGCATGTCAGAGCCGTTTCCCGAAACCAAGCCTATGTCTCGCGTGTTTTGGATTCGCGCCGAAATCGTGCAGTTGAAATCGAAAAGCGGCATTATCTGCGCCGTCGTGTATCCGACAGAAACGACTTTTCCAACTATTCCGACGCTTCCGTTCTGAATGGCGATTGCCGGCATATTCTTTTTTATTCCATGTCGGCTTCCCTTGTCCACGACGAGCACGGTATATAGATTGTCCGCGCCGCGCGAAATTATGTTCGCGGGATAGTTCTTATTCTCAAGACTGCGCGAGAATTCCAGCTGCTCCTTTAGCCGCGCGTTTTCCTTGCGGATTTCCATGTTAGTGCGCTGCATATACTCGTAGTCCTTGAGCTTTTCCACGAGCAAGTCATATTCCTTGTGAAGCTTCGAAAGTTCGCTCACCGCCGCCACGGAATTCTTCGCCGCGCTAACCACCACCCCGATTCCCTTTTGCGCCGCGGAAAGCACGTTGAATCCGATTTCCCTGAAATTCAGGATGAAACCGCCGGTGGAAAAAGCGGTCATCGCGCACGAGATTGCGA
Organism: Treponema sp.; assembly: GCA_014804005.1. Lineage (GTDB taxonomy): Bacteria > Spirochaetota > Spirochaetia > Treponematales > Treponemataceae > Treponema_D. The sequence continues at coordinate 381,961 of JAAVAP010000013.1, forward strand.
GCAATATCGCAAGGAGGAATTCCGAAAAATAGGAAACGAAAAACGGCTTTTTTTGCATGCTATATGTTTAGGTTGTCGTAAACCGAACGATCGCTCGACATGTCCTTGAAAAGCTCGAACGCCTCGCCCGCGCCCAAAGCGACACATTCCAAAGGCTTTTCCACCAAAATGACGGGAACGTTCGTTTCCTTGGAAATGAGCTTTGGAAGCCCTTTCAGCATCGAGCCGCCACCCGTCATAACGATTCCCCGCTCGATTATGTCCGCAGCGAGTTCCGGCGGAGTGTGCCCGAGCGTGTTCTTGATTTCCTCGACAATCATGTTCACAGGACCTTTGAGAGCCTCGCGCACTTCCACGCTGTCAATCTCAAGCCTTCGAGGAAGTCCGTTCGAAGCGTCCGCGCCCTTTATTTCCATCTTTTCGATGCTTCGGTCGGAAGAAGCGTTGCCGATTTCAATTTTGAGCCGTTCAGCCGTCTGCTGGCCGATTACAAGCCCGAATTTCTGCTGAATATGCTTTACAATCGCCTCGTCGAATTTGTTTCCGCCCACACGAATCGATGACGTTATTACCATGCCGCCGAGCGAAATTACAGAAATTTCAGCCGTTCCGCCGCCGATGTCGCAAACCATGTGGCCGGCCGGCTCGTAAATCGGAATTTTCGCGCCGATTGCCGCCGCGAGGCTTTCCGGAATCACTTCCACTTCGCGAGCGCCCGCCTTGAGAGCGGCCTCGATTACAGCGCGTTTTTCCACTTCCGTGATGCACGAAGGGATTCCTATTTTCATTCGTGTAGAAGTGAAAAACCTGTGGCGCGGAATTATTTTTGCGATGAAATATTTTATCATTTTTTCGCAGCTGTCGATGTCCGCGATAACGCCGTCTGCGAGCGGACGCGTAGCGATGATGTTGTTCGGAGTTTTCCAAAGCATCCTCTTCGCTTCCGCGCCGACCGCCACTACCCGGCTCGTGCCTTTTTCCACGGCCACCACCGAAGGCTCGTCGATTACGATTCCCTTTCCGCGCACGTATATGAGCGTGTTGCAAGTTCCCAAGTCGATTCCTATATCAGTTACAAAATGACCCAATCTCAGCCTCCATTGACTACCGATAATATTGAATTTTGCCGAGCGCGTCGGCATGATTCACCTGGATTCTCAAAGTTTTTCTCCATTCGGCGCGAGCCTTCGCCAAATTTCCGCGAGACTCGTACACAAGCCCAAGCCCGTAATGGGCATCCGCCGAATTGTCGTTCTTTTCGATGATCGCCTCGAATTCTTTTTCCGCTCCGTCGAAATCGTCTTCGCCAAGCAGAATGTTTCCCAAAAGCGCGCGGCTTCTCATCACGAGGAAGTCGTCGTCCGAACGCTGGATTATCCTGAAAAGATATTGCTTCGCCGTGGCGGGCTGCTCGCCCTTGAAATATTGTTCGGCGATAGCAAGAAGAAGCGTGTCGCTTTCCCGCACCAAAAGTGCCTCGCTGAACGCCGCGATGCTTTGCGTCGTCATTCCCAACTGCGCGTAGCAAAGCCCCAAATATTCCGAAATATCGTCAGACTCGTAGCCCGAATCCTTCGCAAGCAAAAGATATCGCACCGCCATGTCCGCGTAATAATGATACGAAAAAATCGAATTCTTGTAAAAATAAGACTTGCCGAGCATATAATAGATTTGTGGAAGCGTCCTTTCCTTGGCGTGCATCGCCGCAAGACGGAGCGCGCGCACCGCCTCGTCGATAAAGCTCTGAGCCTGCGCTGGAACTGTCGCCGCCAGCGCAAGATAGAACGCCGCATATCCGCGATAAGTGAGCGCGGTGTTGTTGTCGAACGGATTTTTTTCCAAAAGCGCGCCCGAAATATTGTAGACGGCCTCGTAGTCGTAGACCTTCCAATTGTCCTTGAGCATCGCGATCGAAGGATTCGTGTGGATGCGCTTTGATATCGAACGGTACAAAAAAAGCGAGCCGACGGACAAAACTGCCAGCGCGAACATTCCGCCGAGCAAAAATGGGAGAAGCCTGTTCCTGTTCTTTCCAACCGTCCTGTACGCCTTTTGCGCCCTTTTCATTTCCCCACCCAATATATAAAAACGGAAAAGAAACGGTAAGCCGGGTTCTGGCTGGCGGAATTCCGCCAATGGCCATCTATCTGAATTTTCGGTCGCCCGAAAATTTTAGCGGTCTACCCGCGGCAAGACCCGGAAATGCCGCCGCTTCTTGACCTTGCTCCAAATGAGGCTTGCAATGCACCGCACGTTGCCGAGCGGCCGGTGTGCTCTTACCACGCCTTTTCACCATCGCCCGCCGAAACGGGCAGTATGTTTTCTGTTGCGCTCTCTGTGAATTTCAAAATTTTCGCAAAGCGATTCTCTTGAAATCCCCCGGTTATTGCCCGGCATTCTTTCCGGCGGAGCCCGGACTTTTCCTCGCCGCAAGACGATTTCATCATCAACCTGCGGCACGGCCATGTTTCTTTTCCGCGAATTTCAAGCTAATCTTCTTCCTCGCTTTCCTCTTCCTCTTCTTCCTCGTCGTATTCCGATTTTTCGAATTCGTCGTCTTCGATTTCGTCCTCTTTTTCGTCATCCTCGTCGAATTCATCGTCAAGATCAAGGAGGCTTCCCGCGTCATTCATCGCGAAGTATTCTTCCTCGTCTTCCTTCGTTTCCTGATAAAACAGAATTCGGCTGCAATATGGGCAGAATAAAATCTTCTCGCCGTCATGGACTTCGTTGGCGAACTGCGCCGGCAAAATCATGTGGCATCCGCCGCACACGCCGCCTTTCACCGCGACAATTCCTTCGCTGTTGCGCTGGATTATTCTTTGGAATTTGTAGACGATTTCCTGGTCAAGACCGGGAGCGATGGCGGCTTCCTTTTTTTCGAGCGCGGAAAGTTCCTTCCTGAGGCTGTTCGTTTCCTTGTCGAGCGACGCGCGCGCCTCGTTCAATTCTTTTTCCTGCAACTCAATCCAATTTTCATCCGCCTTGATATTCTCATTGAGCTCGGCGAAATTGCCGTCCACTTTTTGTAGCTCGCGGCGGAGCGCGCTCTCGCGTTCGGTGGCTTCGGCAATCTGCTTGTCCAAAATTTCGTATTCGCGATGGGTGGAAATGCTGTCCATTCCCTTTTCGCCCGCCTCGCGCGATTTCACGGCTTCTTCAAGATGATCTTTTATCTCGGAAATTCTTTCCTTGAGAGCCTCGTACTTTGAATTCTTTTCGATGTATTCTTTTTTGAGACGGGACAAAAGTTCTTCCTGCGAACCGAGCTGTTTCGGAGCTTCCTCGATTTTGCGTTTCAGCGCGTATTTTTGCGCGAGGATGTCCTGAAGCTTTTTGAGGCTTTCGAGAACTTCGTTCATTTCAAGTGTTTTTTCCATTTATTTCCCCTAAAAAAAATCAATTCAATTCCAAATATTTTACCAAAAATCGAAATAAATTGCAAGCACTATATCTCGATGTAGTCGCGAAGTCCTGTGGCGCGTCGAGGATGTCGCAGGCGGCGCAAAGCCTTCGCTTCGATTTGGCGGATTCGTTCGCGCGTGACGTTGAAATAAAGTCCGACCTCCTCAAGCGTGAGCGAATATCCGTCGTCCAGCCCGAAGCGCATTTTCAAGACTTCCTGCTCGCGCAAAGGAAGCGTTTTGAGCACTTCGCCCAAATGCTCTTGCAGCAAAGTGTACGCAGTCTTGGACGCGGGATTTTCCACTTCCTTGTCCTCGATGAAATCAACAAGCAAAGAATCCTCTTCCTCGCCAATCGGGGTTTCGAGCGAAATTGGCTCGCGCGCGACGTTCTTCACCTGTTTGACGCGTGAAACCGGCCAGCCAAGTTGCTGCGCGATTTCCTCGTCGGTCGGCTCGCGCCCGAGTTTTTGCATGAGATTGCGAATCTCGCGAACAACTTTGTTTATCTGCTCGATCATGTGGACAGGAACGCGAATCGTGCGCGCCTGGTCGGAAATGCTTCGCGTGATCGCCTGCCGAATCCACCACGTGGCGTAAGTGGAAAATTTGTAGCCCTTGCGATATTCGAATTTTTCCACGGCCTTTATAAGCCCGATGTTTCCTTCCTGAACAAGGTCGAAGAACTGCAAGCCACGGTTCGTGTATTTTTTCGCGATGGCAACGACAAGGCGCAGGTTTGCGTTGATGAGATGGTTTTTCGCCACTTCCATCATGTGGCGGCCGCGCTCGATTTCCTTTTCCATTTGAAGAATGTCGTCGATAGAATTTTCGAATTCGAATTCCAGCCGCTGAAGCTTGCGGTCGATTTTTTGGATTTGCGTGTAGACATCGCGGATTTGATCGGCGGACATTCCCAAATCCTGCTCGAGCTTCGCGGCTTCATGCCTAATCGCAAGGCGGCGACCAAGGCGGCGCAAATCAGTCGGGTCGGAAATCCGAAGCTCTTTCATCCGCTTTTCCTGCTTGTGCCGATACTCTTCAATCTTGTCCTTCACATCTATGAAATCGTTGCTGAACTTGTCAATTTCCTCGGACTGCATATCGATTTTCTGAAGCTGCGGAACGATTTTTTTCTGAAGGGCGAGGATTTCCTTGTTGTCCTGAATTTTCGCGTTCGAATCCAAGTCGAAAAGCTGACGCTTCAGCAAAATGTACTGCTTTAGTTCCGGAAGGATCGGCTTGAGATGCTCGGAATAAGCGTTCTTGAGGCGGCGTTTTTCCGCCATCTCCTCGGTGATTTCCTTGCGCGCGCGGCCCGGCTCATGCAAGTCGATTCGCGAGAACGCCTTCTGCGCCACGACGAAAAATTCTGGAATCATCTTTCCGGAATTCTTTATAACGTTCTTTATTATGTTCTCGCCGTCCTCCATCTGCTTGGAAAGCACGACTTCCTGATCGGCGGAAAGGAGCGCTTCCTTGCCGATTTCGCGAAGGTACAGGCGGATTGGATCGTCGGAAGGAGCCGCTTCCTTGTCGAATCCAACGAGACGCTTTTTCGGCGGAATGGCCGCTTCCTTTTCGGCCTGCTCGACGATCTTGGACTCCACGTCCTCGGCAATGTCGTCCTCGTCATTGTCAACGACAAGATTTTCCTCGTCTTCCTCGGGCAGGTCGGGAATCACTTCCTGAATCGAAATTCCGCGCCGCTCGAGTTCCGTCATAAGGATCTCGCTTTTTTCCTGGCTGCTCACGATTTCCGCGCCCACGGCTTCGGCGATTTCGTCCCAATTGAAAACTTTTTTATCTTTTTCTAAAATTTTTGAAACCAAAGAGTCAAGCTCTTCTTTTTCCATTTCGTTTCCTTTTTTCAAGGCAATTTAACGCTGCCTCAAATGTTTGTCTATCTGCGTTTTTTCAAGGATGAGTTCCTGCAAAAGCGTTTCGTCGTCGGAAGTGACCGGACGCAATTCCTTTATGCGCTCGGAAAGCTTTTCGCTTTTCCGTTTGAGCGACTTCCGTTTTATCAGCGCGATGCTGTCGTCAATGTATTTGGCCATATCGCCGTGAAATTCGTCCGATGCGGATGCGCCTGTTATTTGCCGCTGAATTTCCTCGTCTTGTGATTGGACAAGCATTGCCGATAACGACACTTCGCCTTTTCTGTAACATTCCTCCAGATTCAAAAACAGTTCTCTCGCCATAGGATCTTCAAAGTCATCGGAAGTGAGTTCGCGGCGCATTTTCTGATACTCATCAGGATTGGATATGACGGCGAGCACGGCGCGAAGTTCGGCGTTGGGCTTTACCTGCTTTGTTCCGTCCTGTCCGTGCTCGGTCTTGGCGTTCAAGCGTCCGCGCGCGCCACTGCGATTGTTGAAGTCCCTTTTTACAGCCTCCGGCGCAAGATTGAAACTTTGAGCCAACTGCTCAAGGCTCGATTCCTTTTGAATGTCCGAGCGAAGCGAATCCACGTACGAGAAGAAGGCAAGCGCGGCCTTGGTCTTGTCGTCGGGCGAATCCGACGGATACGATTCCTTCAGTTTGGACAATAGAAAATCGCTATCTAACATAGCATTTTCCACGGATTTTGTCAAGGTTTCAGGGCCGAATTTTATCATAATTTCCGCAGGATCTTTCGCGCCAGAAAGCCGAATTATTTTCGTCGTAAAGTTGAATTCGCGGCACATTAAAATCGCGCGCTTGGTGGCATTCTGCCCCGCCCCGTCCGAATCGAACGAAAGGAGCACAGTGTCCGCGAAGCCTTGCAGAATTTTCAGCTGCTGCTCGGTGAGGCTAGTTCCAAGCGGCGCGACGGCGTTGTCGATTCCGCATTGATGGTAGGCGATCACGTCCATATAGCCTTCGCAGAGAATCACCGTTTTTTTCTGCTGAATCGACTTTTTCGCGAAATTGAACGCATACAATGTCTCGCGCTTTTTGTAGTGAGGAAGTTCGGGAGAATTGAGATATTTCGGTCCGTCCGCGTCTCCCAAAATCCTTCCGCCGAACGCGACCGCCTCGCCCTTCCTGTCGAAAATCGGAAAAATCAGGCGGCCTGAAAAAAGCGCGATGTCGGGATAGTTCTTGCTGAAAAGCCCGGTCTTTGAAAGGAATTCCGCGGAATAATTTTTTTGAAGCAGGAATTTTTTCAGCCAAGTGCGGTCGGAAGGCGCGTATCCCAATTTGAACTTGGAAATCGTTTCTTCGGAAAGTCCCCTGCCTTTGATGTATTCCAAAGCCTCGCGCCCCATTTGGTTTTGCGTGAGAAAAAAATGGAACGTCGATGCTATCCTGTCGTACACTTCGCGAACCGTGTCCAAGTCGGCATCGCGCTCGATTTTCACGTTTCCGCTTCCAGATTCGTAAGTGACTTCGATGTTGTTTTTTTTCGCGAGTTCCGAAATCGCGTCGGGATAGGAAAGGCTTTCCATTTCCATCACGAATTTTATCGCGTCGCCGCCAACTCCGCAGCCGAAACAGTGATAGAATTTTTTCACCGAATCAACGGTGAATGAAGGAGTTTTTTCGTTGTGGAACGGACAGCAGCCCCAATACTGCGAGCCTCGCCGCGTGAGATTCGTGTAGTCGCCGATGAGCGAAACGATGTCCACGCTCTCGCGCACTTTTTCGATTGTGTCTTTTGAAATGAAACCCGCCATTTTTCGAGGCCTCGCCTAGCGCGACATTTTTTTCGTCTTGAAAATCAAATTCTGCATTTCGTGCTCTTCGAGCGTCTTCGTGAAAACGTGCCGCCCTTCTTCTTCGTCCATAAGGCGGAAATAGAAAAAGTCGCTTTGCGCGGGATTCGCCGCCGCCGAAAGCGCGACAAGTCCTGGATTTGAAATGGGCGCGGGCGGAAGCCCTGCGTTCAAATAAGTGTTGTAAGGGCTTTCGATTTTGAGATCGTCGAACGTGATGATGTCGGGATGCGGCCGCCCCAAAATTTCTGTGATGACGTATTCCACAGTGGCGCACGAATAAAGCCCGATGTGGTTTTTGATTCGGTTTGAAAAAACGCTCGCAATCATCAGGGCTTCTTCCGCCGCGCGATATTCGCGCTCGACCACGGAAGCGAGGATCACGATTTGATTGCGCCTTTCTTCGGAAGCGTCCGCGAAATTCTTTATTCCCGAAGTTTTCTCGAAAAAATTTTTCACCATTGCGCGGACGCAATTTTTCGCATTCGAATCCGAAACAAAATAATAAGTGTCTGGAAAAAGATAGCCTTCCGCGCTTTTAAATGGAATCCCGATTTCCTTCAAAAAATTTTCGTCGCGGCAGGCAGAGGAAAATTCCTTCGCCGAGCAGATTCCCGCCGCTTCGAAGCGTTCTGCGATTTTTGAAATCGTGAGTCCTTCCGGAATCGAAATTTTCGTCTGCTCGTCAAGTCCCGCAGAAATTACGCTGTAGATTCTCGCAGCGTCCATCGCGCTTGAAATCTCGCAAACGCCTGATTTCACAGTAAAAATGCCAGGGTGCGCGTTCGGGAAAATCAAGTATGCAAGGTTCGGAAAACGCGCGAGCAAATAAAAGACGCGCTCGTTTTTTATGATGCCGTTTTGGCTGAGTCTTGCGGCCACTTCACGCGCCGTAGTTCCGCGTTCGATTTTGAGGCGCATGATTTTTTCGTTTTGGATTTCGTCGAGCGCGGAAGTCGCATCTTTGACGTAAAAGAAAGCCGCGAACGCCGCCGCCATGCAAAAAGCCGCCAGCACGAAAAGCGCGACAAGGATTTTTTTAGCAAATTTCATTTTTACAGAATTTCTCCACTTCGTCGATTGAAAGCCGTCCGTACAATTCGTCCTGCACTGCGCGGGAAAAAGCGAAAAGTTCGCGCGGAAGCTTGTCCTGCCGAGTCCGCAAAAAATGCGCGAGCGATTTCAGTTCTTCGCCCGAAAATTCATAGGAAAAATTCGCTTGCGTCATAGACTGAAACTTTTCCCTTCAATCGCAAGCTCGACTTCAAAATTCTGCGCGGATATGGATTTCGAATACATTTTCGCCGACTGAAAAATCGAATTGACTTTCTTGTCGTCGTAGGAAGGATCGTAATGGAAAAGGTACGCTTTCTTGACTTTCATTTCCACGGCGAAATCCAAGGCATAACTGAACGCCGAGTGCCCCCAATTGCTTTTTCCAAGCGCATCCTGCGGAGTGTACTGCGAGTCCAAAATCGCTACGTCCGCATAGCCGAAAACTTTCTTGATGTCGTCGTTCAATTCAAAATTCGAAAGCTCGACATCCGTGGCGTAGACGACTTTCTTTCCATTTTCCTCCACCGAATACGAATACGAGCCGCCGGGATGATTCATCTTGCAGCAGGAAACGGAAACGCCGCCAACGCGGCATTCCTTGCCTGGCGAAATCACGTTGAATTTTATCCTGTCCTTGACCACGCCGAAATCCACCGGATAAAAAGGCGCGCGCATTTGCATTGCGAACATTTCAGCGATGTCCTCAACTGGCGAATAAATGTCGATCGCAACTTTGGAATCGTACAGCGGCCCGAAAAAAGGAAATCCTTGGATGTGATCCCAATGCAAGTGCGAAAGGAAAAGCGAATAGCGAGTGGTCGCCGCAAGATGCGAATCCAAGCCAAGCGCGCGCATTCCTGTGCCCGCGTCAAAAATCAGCACGTCATTGGAAGACGAAGTTACCTGAACGCACGGCGTGTTTCCTCCGATTGTTCCATAAACATAAGGCGGAAGCGACGAAAGGAATTTTTGGCGCGCGTCTTGGCTTTCCAAATCCTTGGGCTGAACAAGCTGAACCACTGCGTTTATCTTCGCCTGAATCTGCTCCGGCGAAAGCGGCGAACCAAGAGAACCTCGTACTCCCCAAAATTTTACGTCCAAAATTTCCTCTCCAAAAATCCCGCTTCAATTCACAGACAATTCGCGCGTTATCGGCGTATTGTGCTCGTACAAAAATTTTTGCTCGTCGATTTCCTGCGCAGAACGCAGCGCGCCGCAATTCATTCCCTTGCAATCCTTTGCCTCGGCATCCCACGACTCGCGGCTTTTCAGAATCCACGGCCAAAACGGATATGTCGAGCATTGCACAGGACGCGCTCCGTAAGCCGTGCAGCCGTTTTCCCAAAGAACGCAGTCGTAGTTCCTTTTTTCCAAAAGGCAAAGCGCTTCGCGCGTTCCGTAGTATTGAACCCAACGGCAATATTTTCCTATGAAATCGTCCTCGTTCATTCTAAACCAATCGCACAGATTTGTCAAATCCTTTTTGGAAAGATAGACGTAGCCAGGTGAAATGCGGCAGCAGTCCGAGCATCGTTGACACTCAAATTTAAGCCCGTCCTTGTAAAAACACGAGTCTTCCGCCAAAATTTCACCCCCTCCCCAAAAAAAGAAAAAACTATTTAGACAGTACACCTGTTACCGCAAGTATTGAAATCGAAGTAGACACCGCGCTAATCAATGTCGTTATAATCGGCGCATAGAGGTTAAAATGATACAAACCTGAATTCGTCATCGCCTCTATGGTTGTTTCCGGGGTTATCGGATCTCTTTTCGAAATTTTTTTTCCGTTAATGTCCGTTATGACGATTTTTTCCCTTGAGTTTTCGGTCTTGATAAAACCGCCAGCGAGGGAGACGTAATATTCCCAGCCTCGGTCTGGAACATACGGATAACGACCTGGAACTTTCACCGCGCCCGATACACTGACAAAATACTGTTTGAACGGAACGATGAGAGTGTCATTGCTTTGAAGAATTTCATCGGAGTCAAAATCCTTGTCATACAAGATTTTGTAGATGCTTATGGGAATTTTGTTATTGTCGCGCATTATGTATGAATTTGCCGTGTCCGCCACTGGAGAAGAAAAAAACTGGCTATGTCCCCGCACGAAAGACGTGTACTTTTCTCCCATGTTAAAAGATATCGTAAGCCTGTTCGTGCTTTGCATTTCTTCAGTTTTTATTTCTGATGACGTGAGAGACATACCCTCGCTCTTTATGTCTGACGATGAAAGCTCCGTGCCTCCAATAGTCGTTTCTTGCGGCATAACGACCGCGCCTTCAATGAAAATCGAGGGACGCAAGTCTTTGTAAGACGGAATGTAAATCGTGTCGTAAGACTCTATCTTGTAATTTTCATCGATGTCCTTCTGCGAAACATAAGTCTTGCCGCCAGTTTTTTCGGCTTCGGTGTTTATTTTGGTCAATTCTATTCTTGTCGTGTCGGCGCGTGGCGCAAGTCCTCCTCCGTAAACTTCGACCAAATCCTTTAGGTTTTCGCCTTCCAAAAGCTCGTAAGTTCCCGGACGCTCCACAGTGCCGTTTATCATCGCTATTCGCTGGAATCTGCTTATGGTTATTACATCGTTGGGACGCAGATACGGATCTTGCGTCATATCGCCGAAACGTTCCGCCTTGAAAAGGTCGTAGTTTTTCGACTTGCCGTCTGCGGAAGTTATCATGATGTTTCTTTTTGAAGAATACTTCGTGAGCAGTTCATTTTCTTCGAACAATGTGCTTTCATCGGCGTATGGATCGAGATTGTTTACATTCGTCTCCAATTCGCTTTCTTTAAGGAGCGCGCTCAACCGCGTGAGCGCCCACACATTTTTTTCGGTAGTGGAAAAAACCTCGCCTTTTATTGTTACCTTGAATACCGCCGCGCTTGTGAGCACAAACTGAACACCGCTCATGGGATAGTTTCTCGTTACAAGGTTTTCCACCTGGCGTTTCAGTTCGACAAACGTTTTTCCCGAAGCGTCTATTACGCCGAGGTTCGCGACCCTTATTCTGTAAGTGGAATCGACTGGCAAGCTGTATGAAATGGCATCAGTTCCTATGACAAATGACAGCGTGTAAATGTCACCCGCCGTAACGAGGTAATCAGGAACGGACATTGCGATCTGAACGTTTCCACTTTGTGAAGCCAACGACAAATTATCCGAGGAGTTTTTTTTGTTTTTTGCGGATGCGGTTGACATATTGGACAAAGACAAACTTTGTGCAAATACGGGAAGCGCTGCCAAACAAAAAGAAAGCAATGCCAATAAAAATTTTCTCATTTTCTATTTCCGCTCCTCAATTTTTCCATCGCTTCGGGGTCTTTTTTGATGTTTTCGACAGCGTTCAATGCGAATGCAATGAACACGGAAATGAAAAACGCTGCGAACGTTATGATTATACACAACATTCCGCGACTTGGCTTGGATTTTCTGTCTGGCACTTCCGCTTCTTCTATCACTTGGAAAACCGGCGTTTCGCTCGCCATCTTTATCTTCAAAAGTTCGTACTGCGTTTTTAGCTGGGTGTACACTTCTTTTTGGGCTTCCAATTCAAGGCGTATCATTGACGCCTCTGTCATTATGGCGGGAAGAGTCGAACCATAGCCATAGGAAACTGAATTTTCAAGGCTTTGGATTTTCTTTTGCAAATTCAGGATTTCCTTGTGGGAATTGTCGATGTTCTGCTCGAGATTTTTCTTTTCCAAAAGGTTTTTGTCTATGCCCAAATTCAAGAACATGTTTTCAATCAACTTTACGGAAAAGTCCACGACATTTTTCGCGAATTCGGGATCTCTGTCAGTAAACGAAAGGGAGAATACCGATGACTCGTCGTCAAATTCGGCCGAAATCAATTTTTGCAAGGCCTTGCGGCTTTCGGCGCGCGGATGTTCTTCTATTTCAAAGCGCGTAATCAAGTCGAATTCGTCTACAACCGCGTCCAAAAAAGAATTCGTGCCTACAAAGAATGTCGCAAGCCCACTATACGAAGAGCCTCCGCCCGCGCTTATTCCCGCGAGGCTTGCCAATCCGCCTAGCCCGCTCGACGAAAGCATGGAAGAAAGCGAACCCGATGAAGAATTCTCGTTGTTTATGAGCATCAAAGCCTTCGGTGTGTACAAATTGGGCAGGTAGCTCTTTTCGGGCGGCAAGACAATGGAAATCGCCGAAAAAGCCACGGCGAAAATCATGGCAAGGACGGTCGTTATTATTATGAGCCGTTTGTGCCGCAACAATACCGCGAGCAAGTCTATCAGGCTTATCTCATCGTCTTCGGGATTCTGCGCCCGTCTTTCTTCTTCGACATTTTCGTTATCCAAATCTTTCTCCAAATTTTTATTTAGCCACGAGCATAGCATTTTTCCGCAAATTGTTCAAGAGTAAGCGGCATGTCATCCTTGTGTGTAGTTTTGCAGATGTCCTTCATTTCTTCTAATCACAGCATAATTGAGATAGTGGAACGTTATGAAAATCACTTCCACGAATACGACCGCTACAAGTAAAACGATTATCGCCGAACGCTGCGACATTAAATACGAGCCGATTACAATTATGCTTATGATTGTCTGAACCATCAGCAAAAAAAGCACCGCCGAAGTCTTTGAAAAACCGACGTTCAAAAGCTTGTGGTGGATGTGCGCCTTGTCCGGCGCGAACCAAAATCTATGCTCCCTCGTGCGCCGCCAAATCGCCGCGGTCACGTCCGTAACCGGAATCGAAGCCAAAAGGAACAGCGCGATTATTTTTGAATATTCGAATTTCGGATTCGAGCTGTCCAAAAGCGGAAATGCGGCTATCGCGAAACCGAGCGTCTGGCTTCCGCAGTCTCCCAAAAATATTTTCGCGGGCGGCTTGTTCCAGACCATAAAGCCGAGCACCGCGCCTGCCAAAATGAAATAGAAAGGATGAGTCGTGCCGCCAAGCAGAAGCTGCACGATGCCGAGCGTCAGCAGGGACAAAAATGAAATTCCGCTGCAAAGCCAGTCTATTCCGTCAATCAAATTGAATGCGTTTACGCAAAGCAAAATCCATATAAACGTCATCGTCCTTCCCAGCAACGGCGCAATCGTAAAGCCAAAAAAGTTTTTGAAATACATTTGGCTCAAGGCGACCATAAGGGCGGCGATTACTTGGAAAAGAAGTTTCAGCAGCGCGCGGAGGTTTATCAAGTCGTCCAAAAGCGCGAACACAAAAACTAGCGTAAACGCGACAAGCACGGGCAAAAACGAAACGAAATTGTCGCGCCGGAAAAAGACGACATATGCCGCAGAGACAATGGCGAACGAAAGGAAAATTCCGATTCCACCCAAACGGGGAATGTTTCCGTCGTGAACCTTTCGGGAGTTCACCTCGTCGTAAATATTGTGTCGGCCGCAGTATCTGATTGTAATCAGCACCAATATCAAGCTCAGCAAAAACGCGGCGAAAAAAACTACCATTCCATACCCCCCCCCCATACATACGCAAGCCTTGCCTTGCAGACACAGTCTTCGTTTTGGAGTAGAGTTCATACAAAGAAATTACAGGCTTTAAAAAAGCCCATAACATTGTAAACCAGACAATTGAATTAGTCAATAGAATTATCGGGAAATTTGGATTTTCAAAAAAAAGAAAACCGCACTTTTCGTGCGGTTTTTTGGGGAGTGAAGGATTCGAACCTACGAAGGCATAGCCAGCAGATTTACAGTCTGTCCCCTTTGACCACTCGGGAAACTCCCCAATAGCTGCTTGTAGGACTTGGACCCACGACCCCGAGATTACAAATCACGTGCTCTACCAACTGAGCTAAAGCAGCAAACATTCTACGCTTGACGTGAGGAATATTCTAATATTTTCGCAAAAAAAAGTCAAGCGGAAATCGCAAAAATTTTATCAACAAGAGAAAACTTAATCAAGACGTTTTTCTTAGAAGATCTTTGTGGAAACAAAAAAAATTCCGTTCCGCATCGCTCGCCTTTCATTCCCCGTAAAGCCTCTCATATTCTTCCGCCACAGAATCCCATGAATAGCGCGTCATGACGTGCCGCGCGGCTTCTTGGATTATCGCGTGGAATTTTTCCGGATGCTCGAGACTTTCCCGCGCGAGGCGCAGAAGCGTTTCCGCCAAATTTTCCGCGTCGTTCTTTTCGTACAAGAATCCTGTCTTTCCGTCGATGATCTTGTTCAGTCCGCCTGTCGCGTGCGCCACTGGAATCGTGGCGAAAATTTGCGCTATGTAGTCTTCCGTGCCGCAAGGCTCGAACTCGCTCGGAAGAACTGCGAAATCCGCGCTCGCCGTGAAAAGCCTGCTCGACGATTTTTCGTAGCCGTAGAAGAACACCACGCGCCCCCGATTTTCCTGCGCGAACGAGCGGCACATTTCATGAAGCGATTCTTCGCCCTGCCCGTTTATTATGAAACGCGCGTCCTTGTTTTTTTGGAGAACATCCCGCGCCGCGTCAAGCAGGACTAGAATTCCCTTCTGGCGGACAAGCCTTCCGTGATAGGAAAAATATATTTTCCCCTCGCCGTCCAAAAATCCGCTGCGCTCAAGCGATTTTCTTTTGTCCCGGTTTTCCTCGGAAAATTCCGAATAGATGCTTTTCAAAAAAAATTCCCGCGTCTTCCATTTTCCTTCCAAGTCAAGTTTTTCGGGCGAAAAAGGAAACGGCAAAGTGGAAAGCGAAGTGTCCTCGGGCGCGTAGCGCGACGAATCGAAACCGTTCGTGATTCCGACGATGCGAGTCTTGCGCTCGGCGAAAATCTGCGAAAGCCCGTCGGTGCAAGAATTGCTCGCGTCCAAAAGCTCGTCGGCGTACCATGGCGAGACCGTGGAAAGAACCGCGCTTTCCTCCGCAAGCAAGTACGGCTCGACGCGGCCGGAATTTGTCGCGCGCGCGAGAATTTTTTCGGGCAAGCCGGTGTATGATTTCGCCTCGGAAACGCTCGCGAATTCGTGGTGATAATATGGGCCCGCGTTGTGAATCGAGACGATGAATTTCGTGGCGGAAAAATTCTTCTTTCGGAAATTCTTTATGATCGAAGGCAAAGCCGCGACGCACGCATCATGGCAATGAATCACGTCGGGCGAATCGCGCTCCGCGCACAGTTCTTCGCCGAAAGCCAAAATCGCCTTTTGGAAAACCGTGTTCATAAGGTGATTGTCGGCGTAGCCCTCCCCGACTTTCTTTTCAGGAAATTTTTCCAAATCCGCAAGGCAATAAGTGTAGACGTTTTTCTTTTCGGAAAAACATTCCGCGCCCACCAAGACGATTTTCACGCCGCAGAGAAATCCGCTTGAAAAGTCCACGCGGATTTTTTTTCCGGCGCAAGAAACTTTTGCGGAAGATTCCGCTCGCGAAAAATCCGAAATGCATTCCGTTTCCGCGCAGCCATAGAACGGAACGAAGCATGTGACTTCGTGTCCCAGTTTGACGAGGCTTTCAGAAAGCGAGCGGACGACGTTCTTCACGCCGCCTGATTCCGCGATGCCCGAATATTCGCGGGCGGCCATCCATATTTTCATTTGGCGAAATCCGGGCGCAGGAATTCCGCGCCGTTTTTGTAGACATGAGAAATTTTCGAACCATGCGGAAGGTACGCCGTGACCATCACGCGAATCGTCCGCGAAAGCATTCCCTTTATCTCAAGCTCGTTCGTCGAAAAAAGCGCGATCGAAGAAACGTCGATTCCGACATCTCCGTGACGAAGCGCGTAGCATGGATTCAGCTCGTCAAGGTCGCGCGTCTGCGTGAACATTATCGAAACGATGTCCTCGGAAAGCACATTGTTCTTTTCGAAAATTTCCTTGCAAAGCGACTCGACGTTCTGCAAAATCGATTCCCGGGAATTTTCCGCCCTTGTCGCGCCGCGAATCGCGAAAATCCTTTTTTCCAATTTTTTCTCCTAAAAAATCAAGTGAATCATTGCATCGAATTTATCGCTTCCAAAATTTTGGAAACATTGTCGGAGTTTTTCATAATGTCGGAAAGTTCGGGATATTTTTTGAGCGTATCTCCGAGAATTTCCATTTTCTTTATCGCAGAAGAAAAGCGCGAGCTTTCCTCCGCCGAAAGTCTCGCCTCTTCGGAAATAGATTCTTCCAGCTTTCTTATGAAATCGCCATAAGAAGCCATTGCGCTTTTGTAAAGCGCGATGGCGGGAACGGAATGCGAAATGATTTCAAGCGATTCAAGCGAACAGTTTTTCAAGCCGCCTTCCGCAGCCTCTTCCATGATTTTTTTCGCGCCTTCCACGGAAGCCACTTCTCCATTTTCCAAGGCGGAAATCGCGGCGTTCGAGGCGGCGGCACATGCTACCGAAGCCGCGCGTTCGAGGAATTTTTCCAAATCGTCCTGGCTTGAAATTTCGTTCGAGGCGACGAGACTTGCGATTTGTTCCGCCGAGCATTTCAGCGTCACCGAAAAAACGAACGAATACGAAAAGTCCACAGCGCCGCCGTAAACTTTTTCGTATTCCTTTCCGCTCGGAAGGATTCCGCCCACGGATTTTTCGAAAGCGTAGGGCTTTGGCGTAAAAGTCAAAAGCGAAGCGTTCGTGGGAATGAGGAATTCCCAGTTCCATGAAAAACGCTCGTGCGTTATCAGCTTTGGATTCGTTCCACCAGTCTTCGAAACCAAGATTCCGACATCTCCCGGCTTCACCTTGAACTGTGACCAGCCCAAATAAAACGCGAAGCCGCCCGCCGCCAGCAAGATGATCAGGCACATAAAAAACGAAGTGCTTTTTTTCACGAAATTCCCCTTGAAAGAAAAAAAATCCTTTGCTATATTTTAACGAAAAGAGGAATTGTTTTCAATACGATGAAGCCAAAAGTTTTTAGAATGAGATTCGCGCCTTTCGTGTACCTCATGCAGAAAATTCTTTTCCGCATGACGCTTTTCACGTTCCTGCTTTTGATTTCGTCCGCGCTGCTCTACGTCGCAGGAAATTTCCAGCGATTTTTGGATTCAAGCCAGACGTTCATTTTGCGCGAGACAATTTTCGTCGCCGTGACGCTCTTTTTCTTTTCGCTCGCGTCGATCGTCGCGGTGATTTTGGACAGCATATTTTCAAGATTCTTTTCGTGGAAAAAAGCCGCGTTTTTGATTTTCTGCGTTTTTTGCATCGCGCTCGCCGCCGCAAGTGGAATGGCCGCCCGAGGAATCCTTGCATTAATTACGCCTTTTTCCAGCTATTGAATTTCAATCATCGCGAGATTGCGCGCCATTCCGCGCTTTAAATTTTCTCAATCAAAATTCTCGCAGAAATCGGCAGGATAAGGACGAACGCGCCGCGCTTGAAACAGAATTCTACGGGGCGTTTTTCCTTGAAATATTCTAGCGAAATCGTGTTGCTGATGCTCGGCATTCCGCGCTTCCTGAAAACTCCGCTTTCCCATTCAAGCCCGCGCGTTGTGATTTTTCCGCCGCGAAATTTCTTCGAGGCGCGCGCCACAGAAACCGGGCTTCCGGCTTCGAGGTTTTTCACGAAGAATTTGCGCTTTCGCGCGTTCAAGAGAACCTGCTCGCCGCAAAGCCAAGCGTCGGGCGAAAGCCTTCCGCCGAAAAGGTCGAATATTCCCAAAAAATGATCCGCGCGTCCGCCCGCGCCGCCTACGAGCGTTATGAAAGCGTTTTTGAAGCGAGCGCGCACGGAATTTATCGCAAGCTCCGTGTCCGTCAAGTCCTTGTACGAAGGCGACTTTTCTATGATTTCATCGGGATATTTCGCAAGGATTTTCAAGTCGGAAATCGAATCGAAATCGCCCAAAATCAAGTCGGGCGAAAAGTCGATTCTAGGACGGAAAGTTTCCGCCGCGCGAGGATTCGATTCAGAAATGTCAAAGTAATCGCAATAAACGCGAAGCGCGTCTATTCCGGAATCCGCCGCCACGACAAAATCAAGCCGCCTCGCCTCGCCGAAAACGAGCGGGCTTTCCCAAAAATCCTTCGTCTTTTCAGGCGCGGGAAATTCGCCTCCCGTGAAGACGACTGCGTGAATCGGCGCATTTTTTCCTTGCGATTCAATTTCATAATCCGACATTGCGAAAATCATAGCATGAAATTCCACAAAAATCAATCGCAATTTTTTATCTCAAGTTGACGCTGAGTCGATTTTGATTTATAATTTTATCGCAAATGGAAAAAATCAGCATTCCGCAAGAACTCAAAAAAATGAATTCGATTTTCGAAGCGGCGGGCTTCGAGGCGTATCTCGTAGGCGGCGCGTTGCGCGACACGATCATGGGAAAAGAGGCGCATGACTGGGACATCGCGACAAACGCGAAGCCTGAGGACGTGATGCGCATTTTCCGCCGCGTGATTCCCACCGGAATAAAGCACGGAACCGTAACCGTCCATTTTATGAAAAGGCAAATCGAAGTCACGACGTTCCGCACCGAAAGCGAATATTCTGACGGCCGCCACCCCGACAAAGTTGAATTCGCGTCAAGCATCGAAGAGGACTTGAGCCGCCGCGATTTTACGATGAACGCAATGGCGGCAAAACTCCGCGACGGGCGCATAGTAGACCCTTTTTGCGGGCGAAGCGACATCGAAGCAAAGACGATCCGAACGGTGGGAAACGCGCACGAACGCTTCATGGAAGACGGCTTGCGTCCGATTCGTGCGATAAGGTTCGCATCTCAGCTTGAATTTAGTATAGAAAAGCGCACATTCGAAGATATTTTCGAAGAAGAAACTCTTAAAAAAATCGCGAGCATTTCGGCGGAGCGTTTCCGCGACGAGTTCTGCAAGATTCTGCTTTCGCACCGTCCGTCCGCAGGACTACGGCTTCTTGAACAAACTGGAATCTTGAAAATCTTCATTCCCGAACTTCTCGAAGGGCGCGGCTGCGTTCAGCGCGATTCTCGCGGCTTCCACGAATTCGACGTGCTCGACCACAATTTCCGCGCTTGCGATGGCGCGCCTTGCGATAAGCTCAACGTCCGGCTTGCCGCCCTCTTCCACGATATTGCAAAGCCACGCACGAAAACCGTGTCGCAGAATTGCGATGAAATCCATTTTTACAACCATGACTGCGCGGGAGAAAAACTTTCGCAAGGAATCCTGCGCCGCCTGAAATTCTCGAATGACACGGTTCAAAAAGTGAGCCATCTCGTGCGCGAACACATGTTTTTCTACGAAAGCGCGTGGAGCGACGCGGCAGTGCGCCGTTTCGTCCGGCGCGTGGGCGCGGAAAACATCGACGACCTTTTCGACTTGCGATTGGCGGACGTTTACGGAATGAGAGGCGAAAATTCTTCGGACGCGGAATCTTGTGCGAAAAGCCGGACGTCAGATGAAAAAGGAAGCCTTGCGGAATTGAAAGGCAGAATCGAAAAAGTCCTATCGCAAAATTCCGCGCTCAGCATAAAGGACCTTGCGATAGACGGAAACGACTTGATTGCGATTGGGATAAAACCCGGAAAGGAAATCGGAGCCGCGCTAAAAGAACTTCTCGAATTCGTTACGGAATCCCCCGAAATGAACACGCGCGAAAAACTGCTCGAAGAAGCGAAAAGGTTTCTTGGATAATGAAAAAATCTTACCTTTTCTTTTTCAAACAAAACATTACTCGACGGGAAGTTCAGTAAAACGAATGTCTTTTATGCCAACTGCCTCTATCATGTTCTTGGCGGTCTCGGTGCAAACTACATCCAGATTTGTTTCTTTTATAACGAATATGTTGTTTGCAGTATCAATGAGAGACAATTTTGCTTTTGACAGAACCAACTTGTCAATTAAACAAACCCTCTCTCCATCTACTCCTGTGCTATACTCCGACTTTTCAAAATTGAACGCCTCGTACTCGGGGAAAATCATCGAGTAATAGATGTCCCAAATCTGCTCCTTTTCCTTGTAGTACAGCTGAGTCGGAAGTGCCTCGTAGTCCTTGTTCAGTTGCTTTATTATGTCAAAAAGCCTTTGCGATACCAGTTTTGAATCCGCCAACGGGTAGTCCCCAGGATTGTATTTGTTTTTGACGTACATCGTTACGGGCAGCTTCAATTCTCTGTTTTCCCATAGATTCATCCATAAAAATTCTCCTTCCCATTCGCCAAAGAATCTAGGCTCGCAAAATTTTGTCGTTTCAACTCCACAAGGTTTAAAAGAATAATATTTCATTTTGCCAATTATGCGCTTGCGCCTTCCAATTTTGCCTTTTCTTCTTCAAACCATGCTTCCTGATTGTCAAATACTGAAACATCATCCGAAGTCCGATTTTCATATTTGTATTCCGCGTTGAACTTTTTTGTCTTCGGCTCGTATGTCAGGCGCATTTCTGTTGGCATAGGCTGATTGTATTTGTCGCAGATTTTATGAATTTTGCAGACATCTTCATTCAAGATATCTAAAACTTGTCTCTGACAGTCAATTGAAACATCAAACTGAGTTTTTAAGCCTACATCGTTAAGTTTGCTGCATTTATATACATTCTTATTGAAACAATAGAAATATTGCGCCAATATCATCCCTTCATTTGCCGCGTAAACATATATCTTGTCGGCAAGTCCTTTTGAATACTCGTTGCAGATGTCCACCATGTCCGCCTGCAATGCGGAAAATTCATCTTCAAATGTTTTCTTCTTAAAAATTCCAAACATGCTATGCCTTGTCCCATTCGTCCTGAAGTGCCTGATCCCATATAAACTCCATGTCGAAATGACCATTCTTCTCCAGCGTATAGACGGCGCGATTCCACTTGTGTTCTGGATACATTGCTTCTTGAAGTTCAAAAATATTCTCACCTAAATCTTCATCTTGATTATCATTTATTAATCCAAATGCATTCTTATGCCCATCCTTAAAAAAATAATAGGCATTTGTAGATAACATTTTCCCGAGAGATGATTCAATCTCGACAACAGCTTTTTCCCATTTGTCATCAATGGAATTGCAAATCATATCTGCAATTAATTTGTACACATCCATCATAATGTTTACCATCAATTATTATAGAATTTAAAATCTTTTATTTGTTTATTTCCATTTTTATCTATCGTAGTACTTCTTACATCAAACCTTTTCGGTCTTTTACTATTTCCATAATAAACTATTTCTATGTTAATGTCAACTTTGTTCCCTCGGTCAGCGCATTGACGCTCCGCCAAAGCCCTGCGTTTTTGTACTTTATTTTTCAACAACGACCAAATCTTCAGATTTGATAGTTGTTGAAAACGCGATTGGTGCAGCGAAGCGTTTTCGCAACAAGCGCGTAGCGCGAAGTTTCCAGCGAAAATCGCAATAAATACGCGAGTTTCTGCAAGAAACTCGGCATTAACATTAGCGACGCAATTTCAGTCGCTGATGTTAATTGCTGATTTTCGGGCGATTTATCCTGTATTTATGGAAGATGTTCTTTCACGTATGTGTTAGAAGGTCTTTCATTGTAATGTTAGATGTTCTTTCACTTAAGTGTCAGAGGTTCTTTCATTTAAATGTTAGAAGGTCTTTAATGCAAATTTTGGAGTGTCTTTAACATAAGTTTTGGAACGTCTTCAATTGCTATTAAAGGGTGTCTTCAACGTACGTTTTGGAACGTCTTTAATTGCTATTAAAGGGAGTCTTTAACGTACGTTTTAGATGGTCTTCAACCGCAATTAAAGTGTGTCTTAAATGTATAATGTTGGAAGATGTGACAAATTATGGAAAAATGTGCCACATGGAGAACTTTTCCGCACTTTTTTCAAATTTATTTCCGCAAATACGTGCGTGTATTTCGGGAAATATGCGTGCGTATTTCCGCAAATATTTTTACGTATTTCCGCAAATAAATTTAGCGCGGGCTTGAAAAAAGCGGCGTTTTGTCTGTGGCAGGGACTAAAGCGTGTCCGCATCGGGGACATTCTCACGCACTAGGCGCGCGGACATGGGCATGTCACAGCCGCGGACGCGGAAGGATTTGGGCGCGTCCGCCGAAAACGTCGCCCGCATGCCCCTCACTCCTTGCCAGCTTTCCTTTTCTTTGCAATCACAAGAATAATTGGGAGCAAGACAATCATGAGGATGATTCCGAAGCCCACTTGAATAAATGGAAAGACAAAATCGTCATTCTCCTCTTTCTTATTCATCTTTACAGCGCGATTCACTTTGCTTTCGTCTTTTGTTTCGACTAGATTTTGAAGTTTGAGTTCTTCTTCCTCCGCAGGTTCTGCTTGTTCCGTTGCTAGCGCGACCGCCGGTTTTGTCATTATGCCGTTTTCGTCCTCGTAGTCGCAGCTGCCGTCCGCGTGGCGCGGAAAGGTGATACGAGAAAAATCGACCTCATGGTTTACATAAAAACTTCGAATTTCTGTCAACATGCTTTGATCAGCTCTTATCAATTCAAAGATCAATGTTCCGTCTTTGTATACAAATAAATAGTCGCCGTCAATTTGAAATTTCAAATACAGACTTTTCTTCCTTGGCTCATTTATGCCTTCAAAAATTGGCGAGTAGCCATTTCTAGGTGTCAATAAAATCAATTTTAGGTAAAATCCGTCGTTTTCTTTCTTTATATTTTCAATAAAAAAAGGTGTCCGCGAATACAATATGCAAGAATCATAGTCTTCTAAATAAATATTGCTGTAAAATTTTATGGAGAAAGGCTTGTAATAGTCAGAAAAATTCTCATCTCCATCCGCATATTTTTCATTCCAAAAATTCTTTAAATATGGCTCATTCAAAAACAAATTGTCGGTGGAATCATTCAGAATGTCTTTTAAGTAATAGTTCATCGTATATACGGAGCCGATTATGTCTTCGGGAAGGCTGTCGGAAGCGTTTTTTACTGTTATGTCCCTCATATAAACAAATTTATCCAGCTCCGAAAGATACAAAGTCGCATCCTTTCCTTCCCTGTCTTCAAAATAATGACAAATTTGGTCGTTTTCTGAATTCACTGTCAATACAGTGCCTTGACTGACTTTTCCCATGTCTTCGCCCATATTGTCTACAAAGTTTGTGTCTTTATTGACTACGACTTCAAAAGTCTCTGAAAACATGACTTGAGAAAAAATGGAAAGCAATATAACTATGCCTATTGTCTTTTTCATAATCAATATACCTCCTCATGGTCAAATGGGGGTTCACAAATCTTATATTTCATCCAATAACAATTTATTTAATAAATCTTCGTTCATATCGCTAAAAGAAATTGTCTTTGTAATAATATGTTCCCTTTCTTTCATTTCTATCTCTTCAGAAGTACGAGACACGACATAAGATTCAAAAAACTTTGTCAGCACAAAAGTATTTTCTTCAATGTTGCTAAAGGTTAAATATATATGTCTAAAACTTAGTACGGCTTCAAGCGTGAAATTGCCGGCATTCGAAGTAAGTCCGCAATATCCGCAAGATGGATCATTCTCATCTATTTCAAAAAGTTTTGCTCTGGCAATTTCTTTATTTGAGATTTTATTTGTTATCGTTATAATAACGCCTTCTTTTATTTGTATTTGGTTTTTGGAATCTCCATAAACTCGTACAATATATTCATTTCCATCTCTTAAAGTAACAGAAGTCATATCTTTTTCTGAATATCTGTTTTGCAATGAGAAAACGGCTTGAGCAAATAGAAGAGCCGTAAAAAATAAAAGGATTGTCTTTTTCATTTTGTTTCGCATTTTTCTACCTCCGTGATTTCTTCTTAGTTTACCAATGCTCCGAAAATTGTGTATACAATTTCCGTTGTGATTTCTATTTTTTATGAGATTATATCATTTATTCTTGCATTTTACTATTGATGTATTCCAAGGTAGCTTCCAAATAAAAAGAATTGGTTATTAGCATATCTATGCTTTCCATGCAAGTTTTTATTTTACTCATTTTCTTGTAAATCATTTCTGGCGTATTGCCATTTCCAAAAACATCCTCACTGTAATCAAACAAATATTGGCTTACAAACCAAAAACTACTGCAAACTAGTTCTTTTTGAGTTTTTGAAATTTTTTTCTCTTCTTTTTCATAAAGTTTATATAAATAGTACTCAGCATACGCTTCAATTTTTATAGATTCGTCAATATAGTATTTTCCTCCATTTCCTAAATACGAATAAGCATCGTTTATATACTGTAAAATTGAAATTATATTCTTTCTTACTTCATCTGATATTTGCATTTTACATGTTTTCGTTTTCCGTAGAAGTTTTGTGTATAAAAGAAAATACGTAATTTCTTCGGCAGTTCCGCTGAACAATGAAATTGGCGCCCTGTTTTCATGATATGTTTTATAAGGAGATTCTATAACTCTTTTTGAGTGCCAGAGTTCCGGCGTACAGTCAATTATAAAATTGTAATCATCAGGTTGAAATGATTCAAAAATATTCCCATTTAATAAAGCTAATTTTACTATTTCTTTTTCATGGAAAGTCTTTCTCTCTTTATCGTAATCTGAATATGTTTTTTGAAATTTTGTAAAAAGACTTTCTGCCTCTGGATAATCTTGTTTTAGATTTTTCTGACCATATAAATTGAAAAAAGGAAATAAGAAAATTAATATAATTATGAGTTTTTTCAATTTGATTTGCATTTTTCTGCCAAGGACAAAATCATTGCAAAAAAGCGCGCCGGACAACCAGGATACCAAAAACATGATTGCGGCATTTTTCTTCATTTCGCGCCTCCGCCTTGCTTATCTTGCCCAATCGCGATTTTTCTTCGGCTTTCCGTGTCCGAAATAGACGATTCTTTCTCCCATGCCGCTGATTTTTTTCGCGCTTTCCAGCATTTGTTCGTAATCATGGTAAAGCATGGAAACCGTCGGATAAAACATGTTCATCAGCGCGTCGCCCACAATGATTCCGTCTTTGCCCAAATCTATTCCGATTGAACCTTTTGTGTGCCCCGGCAAAGCGACAATCTTCGCGCTTATTCCGAATTCTTCCAGCGAATCGCCGTCCTGCAAATACACTTCGGGCGCAAAAGGCGGTATTTCATCGCGGTAGAAAGATTTTACGGAAAAAAACAAAACCGCCTTTCCTGCCAAAGTCTTTGCATGCAAGGGCTGCAACATATTGTCTTTGATAAGCTCTTCGTCCGCCTTGCAAATCGCGATGGGAACGTTCAGCTTTTCGGAAATGAACGCCGCGTTTTGGCAATGATCCATGTGCGCGTGCGTCAGGACAATCAGCCTGATGTTAGTCTTGCGGCAGGCGGACAGAATCTTTTCGCGATATTTCGTCCGCGCCGTATCGACGAGAACAGCGTTTCCGTTTTCTTCAAGAATATAGCAATTTCCGTTGCCGCATTTTATTCGCCGTATGTTTGTCAAGCCTTTCATAAAATTTCCTCGTTTGACGGAGGGCAAACGCCGGCTTTGCGAGCCGCGCTCAAATTGCCATGCCCATGGAGGCGCGCACTTCTTCGAGAGTTGCCTGCGCGATTTCACGAGCCTGCTTTATTCCGTCGAGCAAGACTTGGCGGATATACGCGCCGTCCTTTTCAAGCCGCGCGCGTTCGGCACGATGCGGCCGCAGGGTTTCGTTCAAAGCCTCGGTGAGCGCGGACTTCAATGCGCCGCCTCCGCCCTCGCCCAGCCTGCTTGCCACGGCTTCGGGCGTTTCTCCCGTGCAAAGCGAAATGAGCTGCAAAAGGTTCGCCACTTCCGGACGCTTTTCAGGCTCGTATGTTATGAGACGCTCGGAGTCGGTCTTCGCCTTTTTTATCAGCGCGGCGGTTTCGTCCTCGGTATTGTAGAGGAAAACGCAGTTTCCAAGAGACTTGCTCATCTTCGCGTTTCCGTCAAGTCCTTTTATCATCGGGGCTTTGGAAAGAAGCGCGTGCGGCGCGGGAAAAATCGGGCTTTTTTTCGCGTATTTGTTGTTGAAGCGGCGGGCAATCGTCCGCGTGATTTCCAAGTGCGGAAGCTGGTCCTTTCCGACGGGCACGACATTCGCCTTGCAGAAAAGTATGTCGCACGCCTGATGCACGGGATATGTGTACATTCCCTCATTCACGCCCTGGCGGAAATTTCCGTTCGCGCACGCCTTTTGGATTTCGTCCTTCACCGTGGGATTTCGCGCCAATTCCGAATTGCTCACCAAAGTGAGGAACGGAAGCATGAGCTGGTTCGCCTCGGGAACATAGCTGTGCGGAAAAATGCATATATCCGCGCCGGGCTTTATTCCCGCCGCCAAATAGTCCACCACCAATTGGAAAGTGTTCTCGCCGATTTGCGAAAACGCCTCGTGGTCCGTGAGCACCTGATAGTCCGCCACCAAAATCATCGTGGGCACGCCGAGATTCTGCAAGCGCACGCGGTTTTGCAGCGAGCCGAAATAATGCCCGATGTGAAGCCTTCCCGTGGGACGGTCGCCAGAAAGAATGCGGTATTTCTTGGGATTCGTTTCGATGTCCCGCTCTATTTCCTGACTTTTTTTCAGCGCGGCTTCGTAAGTGCCGCCGAGATCCGTGTATTGAATTTCATTTTCTGCCATAAAATTATCCTACAACATATAGATTTTTTTTTCAAGATGGGTTAATATCTTGAAAATGAATTTTCAGCAATGGCTCGACACGTTCCTCAACTTCGAGAAACTGCCGCAAAAGAATATTTTTTGGCTCGACATGATGGAATGCCTCGCACAAATTTTCGGAAATCCCGAAGGCTTCGTGCCGTGCGTCCATGTCGCAGGCTCAAAGGGAAAAGGCTCGGTCTCGCGGATGATTTCAAGCATACTTTCGGAAGCCGGCCTCAAGACGGGGCTTTACTCCTCCCCGCACATTTTGAGTTTCTACGAGCGAATAACGCAAAACGGAAATTTTTTCCCTGACGAAATCTATGAAAAATGCGCGGACGAATTGCGGAACAAAATCGATTCGGCGTTGAATTGCGCGGAAGGCGCGGAATTTCCGCTTCCCAAAGGACGAAGCGTCACGTGGTTTGAAATTGTGACGATTTACGCGTTTTTGTGCTTCCGCGCGGCGAAAGTTGACGCGAGCGTCCTTGAAGTGGGACTCGGAGGAAAGCTCGACGCGACGAACATCGTCCGGCCGGAAATAAGCGTGATAAACACGATTGAGCTTGAGCACACGGAATTCCTCGGCGACACGATCGAAAAAATCGCCTCGGAAAAAGCGGGAATCATAAAGGAAAAAACGCCCGTCTTGTGCGCATCCTGCAAAGATTCCGTGCGCGAAGTTTTCCAGAAAAAAGCGCGCGAAATGGACGCGCCGATTTTCTTTTCCGATGACTTGCTCGAAAGCCTGAAATTTTCATACGAGCAAAGCGAAGGCAAATTTTTCATGACGACGGAATTTTCCTCGAAAATTTTCTCGCGCCCGATAAAGGCTAAAATGCGGCTGCTCGGCGAAGTTCAGGCGAAGAATGCGTTTTTGGCGGCGGCGGCGGTTCGAATCGCGTTCCCGAAAATAAGCGAAGCGCAAATCGAGCGCGGCTTGGAAAAAGCCGCGTTGCGCGCGCGCTTTGAGACGATGCCATTTCCGAAATGCGAAAATTTGGAAGAAAACGGCGAGAAAAGATTTTTCGTCTTGGACGGCGCGCACACGGCGGAATCGATTCGCGGAACGCTCGAAACATTCGATTCAATTTTCGGCGAAAACGGCATCGCGAACGCTTGCGGAAAAAAATCAGGCAAGATTCCCGCCCACCTGCTTTTCGCATGCGCCGCAGACAAAGACATAGAGCGCATCGCAAAGCTTTTGAAAAAGGCTTGCTTCCAGAAAATCACGCTCACGTCATTGAACGGCGCGAAAAAAAGCGATCCGAAAAAATGCGCCGAAGCCTTCGAAAAGGAAGGCATTGAGTTCACGCTCGAAGAGAACATCGAAAACGCCTTGGAAAGCGCGTTGAAATTCGCCGCGAAAGAGAATGCCGTGCTGCTTGCGACTGGCTCTTTTTATTTGGCGGCGGAAATCTTGGAAATTCTCACTCGCCGAAAATCCGTCCGAAAGTCCACGCGCTCACAGTCGTAACGTAATCAAGCGACTTTATCGCAAGCGACTCGCTTTCGTTTCTCGCGGCGGAAGGAATCGTGACAAATCGGCAAAAATAGTCGCCCTCCGCGCCTCCAGTCGGCATGAAAAATGCTTGATAAATGTTGCCCCTTCCGTCGTCGATTTTCGCGCAAGGCAATTCCGCCGAAAATCCGTTTTGAGAATATCGCAAGTTTTCAATCGAAAAATTCTGGATTTCGTCCAAGAAAATCTTTCCATGGCGAAGACGCGCGATTTGCGATAAATCCTTTTCAATTCCAATCGCAAGCGGACTTATCGCAAGAGTTCCTCCGTCAATTTTATCGCAAACGCTTTCCGGAAAAATGTTCGGATCGCACCAAAAATCAGGCGAAAGCGTAAGATACGCCAAAATCGCAGAATCCGTGCAGAATATTTTTTTCTGCTTGTCAACATAAAACGCGATTCTGCGCCTTGAATCCGCCGCGCCGAAAAATATTTTCGAAACGATTTTTCCATTCTGCGAAAATTCAAGGCAAAAGGCGTCGCCTTGCGACAAGGAAAAAGAATCAATATTCTTCAAATTATCTGAAATTTCACACACTTTGATAACGTTTCGAGAATCGTCAAGTAGATTTTTGACTACTGTACTGTCGCAAGGAAAAACGGCGTTCTTTCCTTCGGGCGAAACGTAATCGTAAATCCAAAACGCGCCGCGCTTTGAAATGGTCGCGCTTCCCTCTTTTTCGTATCGCAAGGAAATTTCATCGATTTCGTATTTCGGATTCACAAGCGCACTTTCAAAAGATTTTTCGCTTTTAGGGCTTGCGATAAAGAAAATCGCGACAAGAATTGCAAGGATGATTTGCGGAAAGAATTTTTTTGCGATAAAAATAAATTTCATTTTTTCTCCCATAATTGCCCCGCCCAATAATTCGCGATTTTCAAATCAACGTCCGCCAGCGTTTTTCAAAAGAATCGCAAGTTTTCCGCGACGCTTTTTTCTTGCGATAAAAAACGCAGTCATTACAAAAAGAACCGCAGCCGGCATAAGCAAAAAGTTTATCGCAAGCGTTTTTTGGATTGCCCGCGCCGCTTCTTCCGCGCTCGTGATTTTGTAAAGCCCTGCGTCGGATACGCCGAAAGAATTCTTTAGTTCCGCCAAATCGTCATCGCCGTTCAATCGCAAAAGTTCCGTTCCCAAAAAATTCAAGTTGCGATAGTCGCCCATTTCTCCGCCCGCCATCGCAAGAAGCATGTCGCTTGCGAAATATTGTCCCGAAATCAAAGTCACGCGAGGCGCGGCATTTTCAAGCGAATTGTAAATTCCTGAAATTTTTCCGTTGATTTTCGCGCCGAGGACGGAAACGCGTTTTTGCGAAAACTCGCCGTTTTCGGGAGCGGCTTTCGGAATCGTAAACGGATTCGTCTCAAAAAGCGACGCTCCGAAAGTTCCGCGCATGTCAGGAAGAAAAATCCACGATGAGCCGCTCGTGAAAAAAATCGGCTCGGCGGAATCGCTTGCGACCCGAATCGGGCTTGCCCAAAAAAACTCAAGGCCAGCCGGCGCGTTTTCTTGCGGCAAAAGATTTATCCAAAGCGGATAGTTCACGTATTTGTATTCGTTTTGGGGATTCTGCGCGTCCTGCGCGGAATAAAAGCTCGCGCGCACGTTCGAAATGTCGGCCGCGAGCGCGAGTTCGAAAGACGCGCCCCACTTTTCCAAAACTGGAATGAAAGTGTCGCCCGAATTTTCTGTGATTCCCCAGTCGTCCTCGACGTTCGCGCTGTAAGGCGAAGTCATTATCAGGGCCGCGCCGCCGCGCAAAATGAAATTCTCGATTGCGGCGGAATCTTCCTGCGAAAGATTTTTCGTTCCGTAAAGGACAAGCGGCGAGGAAGTTTCTGCTTCCGCCAAAATCCGCGCGTCAAAAATTGGAATTGTTTCAAAGCCTTCGAGATTGAGCCATTGAAGTGAAACCTTGCAATCTTTTTCCAAGTCCAAGTCGCCGCCGCTCAAAACATACGCCTTTCGGCTCGTCTTGTTCAAAAGAAAATCAATTCGCAAAGCCAAGTCAAATTCAAGCGAGTTCGTGGAGAACGCAAGCGGAATCACCGCGATTCCCTCAAGATATTCAATCACGATAGCGGAATAAGTGTCGATGAATTCGACGCGGTTGTTTTTCACGCTTTGGATTTGGTAAGGCTGAACGCCTAGATCCTTGAGATTTTTTTCTTCGCCGCGCCGCGTAGGATCAAGCTCCGTGCAGGAAACGTTTTTGTTTTCGAGCGCGAGCGATTGCAGGAAAAATCCCACTTCGCGCACTTCAGGATAAAGCGAAAGCAGTTCCGAAGAACGGTAATAAGTTATGCGGATTTTTTCATGGGCGGACGAAATCAAATTCTTCGTAAAAGGCGAAATCGAAAATTGCTTCGAGCGGCTCAAATCAAAACGCTTGTAGACGCGGCTTGAATCGAGGCTGGCGAAAATCAAAATCAACAGAAAAGTAAAAGTCGAAAGCGCGTTTTTCTTCGAAAAATAATTTTTTCCTTTGCGAGTTTCCGCCGCGAAAACCGCAAGTTCCAAAAAAAGAATCGCGGAAATCACATAGAAAAAAAAGTCGCGCGTGTCCAAAACGCCTTTTCCCGCCGAATCAAAATGCCATGCGAAACTTAAGGAGCGCACCAACGCTGCCGAAAAGTCCGAAAGCTGCGCGAGAGTCGGAAGGAAATGCGCCAAATTTATCGCAGACAAAGCGAGCGCGGAAAAGAAAAAATATGCCGCGCGATTTTGTACGAGTTCCGACAAAAAGACGCAAAGCGAAATCGAAGAGAGCGCGAAAAAAATTATCCCGAGGTACGCCGTGAAAAGCGCGCCGAAGTCAACGTCGCCGAAAAAATTCACGCAAATCGGAACGAGCGCGGTGGGCGAAATCGCGAGCGCGAAAAAAATCAAAGCCGAAACGATGCGCGAAAAAAACATCTCGCGCGCGGAATAAGGAAGCATCGTGTCAAGCGCGCGTCCTTTCGTCTCGAGGCAAAGCGACGGAATAAAAACGCTCGCGATGTACGGCATCAAAAGGAAAAATCGGCTCAAAGACGCGCTGCCCTTTCCTTCGACAAAAAATTGTCCTGCGAAAAAAAATCCCGCTGCGCAAAACACGCAGAAAACAATCGCTGCGATGTAATAGAACGGATTTATTGCGTAGGAAAAAATTTCTTTTTTAAGGAGAGCGGAAAATTTATTTTTCATGAGTTTTCTCCATGATTCGGCCTTTCGCGTCTTCCGTAAAAAACAAATACGCTTCTTCCAAATTTTTCGCACGCGCGTTTTTTACGAGTTCAGAAACAGTTCCGCTCGCGACGATTTTTCCGCCGTTTATTATGAGAATTTCATCCGCCAAATTTTCCGCCTCTTGGATTATGTGCGTGGAAAAAATTATCGCCGCCGAGGATTTCAGATTTTTTATGAGGACGCGCATTTCGCGGATTTGGCTCGGGTCGAGGCCTGTCGTCGGCTCGTCCAAAATCAGGATTTCGGGGGCGTGCACGATGGCCTGCGCGAAATTCACGCGCTGCTTGTAGCCGTGGCTCAATGACGCGACTTTTTGGAAAAGCACATCTTCGAGCGCGCAAAGCTTTATCACGCGCAGAATCGCGCTTTGTATCTCGGATTTTTCCGAGGACTGGATTCGCAATCTCGCCACGTTCAAAAGAAATTCTTCCACCGTGAAATTGTCGTACAAAAAAGGCTCGTCTCCGACAAAGCCCGTAATCCGCTTCGAATCGGAACTTTTTTCCGCCACGTCGAAGGTTCTTCCGTCCTGCGCCGTAATAAAAATGTTTCCGCTCGTAGCATAATGTGCGCCCGCAATTGCCTTGAGGAGAGTCGTTTTTCCCGCACCGTTCGGTCCCAAAAGCACGACGATTTCGCCTTTTTTCGCGCGGAAGGAAATTCCGTCGCACGCAAACTTATTCGAGGAATATGATTTTCGAAAGTCTTTCACCTCGATCACGGAAAAGTCCTTGAATTTTTTTCAGTCAACATAGGGAATGTCGATTTTCATTCTGTCGCGAGAAAGAATCGCTTCGGGAAAGACTTCGCGAGCGTCGGCTTCCAAAGCGAGAAGTTCCCTGTCGGTGTAGCGCGGGCTGTAATGAATCATCGCCATTTTTTTGACGCAGGCATCGCGCGCGATTGTTCCTGCCTGCCTTGCCGTCATGTGCTTTTTTTCGAGAGCCTGATCCAAAAGGGAATGTTCGAACATCGACTCGCAAATCAAAAGATCCGAACCTTTCACTTCCTGCGCGATTTCGGGAAAATAAAGCGTGTCGGTAACGTAGCCGAATTTGCGCCCGCTTCTTTTCGCGCCCATCACTTGCTCCGGGCGCACGACGCTTCCGTCTTTCGCGCGCACTTCTTCCCCGCCCTGAAGCTTCGACCAAAGCGGTCCGCGCGGAACGCCAAGTTCAATTGCGGCATCAGGATTGAACTCGCCCGGGCGGTCGAACTCTTCAAGGACATAGCCCACGCATGTCTTTGTGTGACGCAATGGAAAGGCGCGGACACGGAATTCCTTTTCCTCGTGAACGACGCACGGAGTGGAAATCTCTTTTACAACCACAGGATAATTTATGTACATGTCCAGGACTTTTCGGCTTGTCTCGATATATTCGGCAATTTTCGGCGGACCATAAATGTAAAGCGGCTCTTTGCGTTCTACTTGCGCGGAAAGCATCATTATTCCGGGAAGCCCCGTAACGTGGTCTGCGTGAGTATGCGAGACGAAAATTGCATTTATCTTTTTCCACTTGAGATTGAGCCTGCGAAGCGAAACTTGCGTTCCCTCCCCGCCGTCAAACAAAAAAAGGTCGCCGTCTCGCCGCAGCAAAACGCTGGTAAGATGCCTGTAAGGAAGCGGCATCATGCCTCCGCATCCAAGTATAAACGCTTCCATGTTCATTTTCATCTCCCACGGATTTTCTTCAAAAATTTCTTGTGCCACCATGCACGCGCGCGCTCGGCAAGCGAGCAAAATGCATAGATACCTTTCAGCGGAACGTCGAACGTGCCCACGCGATGAACGTTCTTTCCTCCGAAGCCCGTCTTAAAGAGAAAAAGGCCGTGCATCGGATGTCGCTCGTCGTCGGTGGGAGGAATTCCGTACAAATCATAGTAACGCGCGCCGGCATTCCTCGCATCGCGCATCGCAGTCCATTGCAGCAAAAAATTTGGCATGAGATTTCTCTTCGTGTTGCTCGAAGCTCCATAAAGATAGACTCCCTCGCGCTTTGTGACAAGCGTCATTATCGCGCCGAGAACATCGCCTTCGTGCCGCGCGATGTAAAGCCAAACAAGCGGAACGTCCATTCCGTCGATTTTTTCGCGAGCCGCCTTTTCAAGCAAGTCCAAATAATATTGCTTCGAATGAATCGCAATTCCGTCGCGAGCGGAAGTTATCCGATACACTTCATAAAATTCGTCAACTTTTTTTGAAAGATTCGCGAAAAGATCATCACGCGCCGAAACGGACAAATTGGAATCGGGCGAATTATCACTTGAATCTGAAACGCTAGCCAAAGCTGATTCCGCGCCAACCCTTTCAATCTCGACACCCTTGCGAGAAGCAAGATTGATATTGTAACGCCACTTGCTTTTCATCGAAGACAAGATTTCCTCTTCGGAACGCTCAAGATTCACGAGCGAAGTGTCGGGCGGCTGAATGTCAACGCGGGCTTTTTTGAGCGAACGCCCGTTCTTGCCAGCGAAAGCGTTCACCTCGCGAATAAAATCATCGCGAGCCTGAGCCGAATCAAATTCCAACATGGGATCGAAGCGGACGCAAATCGCATTTTTTGGAAGATGCGGCCGAATCGCAAAGGCAGCTTTTTCAAGCACTTCGCAGAATTCGGCGGACACAGAATCCGAGTGGAAAAGCGGATACATCGGAACGTATGCGATGGAAAAAAGTCCTTTCGCGAACGAGCGCACAAGCACGAAGACGCGAGAAAATCCATTTTCGGCATCTTGCGAAACGCCACCTTTTTCGATTTCGTCCGCAGCGCGAGCGTCAGGAATCCGCGAAATTTCAATGTCCAAAGGAATCATTTTCCAGCCGTGCGATGCCTTGAATTCCGCCCAAAATTGCGTTTGCTGGAAATTGGGAAATTCGTCCGTAGCGAAAAAATCAGGGGAATTTGTTTTTCTTGCATTCACTTCAAAAATTGCGTTCAAATCATTCTCCGTGGCTGTTCCAATTGTCGATGTCAAAAAAATTTCCCTTGTAGAAATTTTTTCCGCCGGCAGGTCGCGCCGTCAAGCGGAATTCCACGCAGCCGTCAGGACAAATTATGGATTTCGTATATTTTCCGTCGCCGCCGACATTCGTCAAATCTCCGCCGCTGCGCACGGCTTCCATAATCGGGAAAAGCGCGACCATCGTTTTGGAGCAAATCCCCTGCCCCGCAGCGTTCACGGGACAGCCGTATCCGCAAAAATACTTGTCGCCAGGCTCTTCACCGTTGCGGCAATAATTTTCCGTGTGCTCGCTTCGGGTAAGGCGCACGACCTCTATCTCGAACTCGTATTCCTCATCATACCACTTTTTCATTTTTCCTCCAAATTCATCGCAAGGCAAAGCCCTTTTTTTTCAGAAGCCCCTTACGGTAGCGGAACGGTGCAGACGCTACTCCAGCGGAAGCGAAACAAGTCGCGCCTCATCGCAAGGAAAGCGACATCGCCTCTTTGTTTTCCGCAAACCCGAGCGATTCGTAAAGAATCCTGCCTTCTTCCGTGGCATCAAGCGTGATTTCCGTGGCACCCCGCGCCCTCGCCTCTTCGATCAATCGCGCGACCATTTTTTTGCCGATTCCGCGCCGCCTTGCCTCCGCGCGGACATATACATTCATCAAATGCGCGCGCTTTCCAGCGGGATGCTCGAACGTCGGCATAACGTCTATAAAGCAAAGCGATGCCACGCCGATGCACTTTCCGTTTCCGTCAAGCGCGAACACGGTGGCATGGTCGCCGCAAAGAAAATATTCCCTGCTTTTCGAAACCAAGTCCGCGTCAAAACAAAAACCTTCCGAAAAGCCGTAAACCACGCGAAGACATTCAAGGCGCATTTCCATGAAAAGCGCCTCGTCGGAACTGCGAGAAAGCCTTATTTCGATTTCCGCGCAATCAGATTTCAAAGCAGAATCATTCGTCATAGCGTCTCCCAAACGAAGCCTGCTAGTGCACCGAGCCGTTTCGCGTAAGAGCCGTCTTTACGACATTCCCCGCGCAGGAAAGATTTTTTCCACCGATTTGCACGCAGTTTTCAACAACGTTTATTTCGACCTTAAAGAAATCGTCTGCGGAAATGGAATCAGGCTTTGACGAAGGAATTTGATCGCCTTCCAAGACAACTTCCGTGCCGGGCGCGGCGGGCGAAGCGTCCAAGACTTCCACACCGTCGCTTCCGTCGGCTTTTTTGTAATCCGCCGCGAGAAGCATTCCACGGCTTTCGACGCCACGCATCTTGCGCGGAGCGAGATTGTCCGCGATGATGACGGTTTTTCCGAGAAGCTCGTCTTCCCTCAAATACGGAACGAGGCCGCTTTGGATAACGCGATCAGTGCCACTTCCGTCGTCGAGATGCTCGATGTAAAGTTTTTCCGCCTGCGGATTGCGCTCAATGCTCACGATTTTCGCGACCTTGAGCCTTATCGTCCGCGCGAAAAACGCCGCCTGCTCTTCAAACGGAAGAATTCCCGAATCTTCGGCACTTTCTTTCTTTTTCGCGCCGCCTTGCGCGGAAGAAGAATCCTTGGCGGAATTCGACTTTCCGCCGTCCGCATGAGCCTTTTTCCCGGAGAATTTTTCCTTGAAAGCGTCGGAAGTTTTTTTGTCGAGCGGAGTAAAATAAACTTCCGTCGTGCCCACGCTCTCCAATCCGGAAAGTTTTCCCAAGTCTTCCCAAGAAAGCCCTTCGACATTCTTTCCCGAAAGCGTCTTTTCACGCAGGGTTTTCCCGAAATACGACATGACTTTCCGCGCGTATTGCGGAAGATACGGCTGGAGCATTATCATGATGTCCTTGATGACATAGCAAAGATTGTAGATGAGACGCTCCGCCTTTTCAGGCTCGGAAACGCGGGTTTTCCACGGCTCCGCCGCCTGGAACGCCTTGTTGCAAATGTCGGAAATTTCGAATATCTGATGGAAAGCGTCCTTGAGATTCGCCCATTCCAGATTTTCGGTTATCTTCGCCTCGAGAGCGCGCACCTTCTCCCAAAGCGCCTTGTCCTCCGCGCCATGAGGAATTTTTCCGCCATAATATTTGTTCACGAAAAGCAGCGTGCGGTTCACCAAATTTCCGAGATTTCCCACCAATTCAGAATTGAGCTTTTCCTGAAAGTCCTTCCAAGTGAACTGGAAGTCCTGGCGTTCCGGCCGATTGTAGAAAATGTAGAATCGCCATGCGTCGGCAGGAATTCCGCTTTCGACAGCGTCGCTTCCGAACACGCCGATGTTGCGGCTTTTCGAGAATTTTCCGTCCTCGTAATTTAGATATTCGGTGGAACTCATGTGGAAGAGTTTCGTCCAGCCGCCCTCCGAATCTTCGCGCGTCTCGCTTCCAAGCAAAGTGCACGGAAAAATCACGGTGTGGAACGGAATGTTGTCCTTTCCGATGAATTGGAAAAGCTCGACATCGCCTGAAGCCGCGGAATTTCCTTCTCCGCCGCTCGCTTCCGAACGCCACCAAGATTTCCAGTCGAAGCTTTTGCGTCCCGATGCAGAAAGCTCATCCGCAAGCTGTTTCGTTATCGAAATGTATCCGATGGGCGCGTTGAACCAAACATAGAAAACTTTGTCCTCGTAGCCCGCGCGAGGAACTGGAATGCCCCACTTGAGGTCGCGAGTGATGGCGCGTTCCGCAAGGCCGTCGCGTATCCAAGCCTTGGTGATGTTTATGGCGTTCTCGCTCCAGCGTCCGCGCACGCTCGCATCTTCCATCCATTTTTCAAGCCTTCCTGCGAGCGCGGGAAGGTCGATGTAAAGGTGTTTCGTTTCGCGCACTTCGGGCTCCGCGCCGCAAATCGTGCATTTCGCGCCCTTCAATTCCGTAGGATCAATCAACGCGCCGCAAGCGTCGCATTGGTCGCCGCGAGCCTTGTCGCTTCCGCATTTCGGGCACACTCCGCTCACATAGCGATCCGCCAAAAATCTCTGGCATTTCGGGCAGAAAAGCTGCTTTCCGGTCTTTTCTTTTATGAGATTGTTTTCCTCCAAGCGGCGATACAGCATCTGCGTGATTTCGGTGCATTCTTCGTTTGAAGTGCGCCCGAAAATGTCGAAATCTATGGCGAACCATTCGTAGATTTTCCTGTGCTCTTCAAAATAATGGTCGCAAAGCTCGCGCGGAGAAACTCCGTCTTCCTGCGCCTTAGTTTCCGTCGCAGTGCCATATTCGTCCGTTCCGCAGACATAAAGCGTCTCGTAGCCTCGGCTTCGGCAAAAGCGCGCGAAAACGTCCGCCGAAAGCATTTGAATGAGATTTCCCAAATGCGGAATGTTGTTCACGTACGGCAGAGCCGAAGTAACAAGTCTTTTTTTCATATTTCCTCCCTGTGCCAAACGGCAAAACCATTAAGTGCTATTTTTTTCTCTGCTTGCGCGCGTATGAAAGCGCGAAACTTATCGTTTTTTCCACTTCCATTCCAGCGGAAAGATCCAAATCCCAAATGAACGCGCTCACGAACGTGCGCGACTCGTTTTGAACGATGTCCCCGTCCATGTTGCGCCTGCGGAACGCCACGGGGAAATATGTCACGCCCGCTTCCTCATTGGGCGTGAACACAAAGGAAACTCCCGAATTTGCGTCGCTTATCTGCATCGCGGAAACCTTGTCCACGATTCCGCCGTCAAACGCAAGATGGCATGCCGAATCGGAAGTTCCGGCAATGACGCTTCCCGCAGAAACAAGCTCGAAGTTGTACGGCTTGTAGTCGCTTCCAAGCAAATTGAGTTCCGCGAGATTCATTTCCACCGCGAATTTCGCCTTCACCGCGATCGGGCCTTCGTTCCGTATTATGTACTGGACTAGGATGCCGTTCGAATTCACGGAATATTTTTT
The DNA here is from genome assembly GCA_014804005.1 of Treponema sp. GTDB lineage: Bacteria > Spirochaetota > Spirochaetia > Treponematales > Treponemataceae > Treponema_D. The sequence continues at coordinate 420,114 of JAAVAP010000013.1, forward strand.
GCGCAGAAGAATCGGCTGATCCATGGTGGAAAATTTCGTTCTCGCCTCAAGAAGGATTTCCTGCTTTTGGCTTGAGAACGAAATCTCACGGTAACGGCGCGCCGAAAAAAGACCGTTCCGGCAAGTCTCGCCTCGACAATATTTGGCCGCCTCATTCTCTTCGAATATGTGGTCAACGAAAAAGCCGCGAAAATAGTTGTCGTCTATTCCGTCGAACGCGCGGATTCGGCTGAAATTGTCAACGTAGTTCACTCCCGACTTGATGACATTCAGCTCGAAAATCGAGCCGCCGGCCTGCGTTATGCACAAGCCGTATTTTTCAAGCCTGCAAACATATTCGCAAAAGCCGTCCCCGTCATAGTCGTAGCTTGTCACAGATTCCTTGAACGGGGAACACTCGCGGAGGATTTTTTCCGCCTCCGTAAGATTCTTGTATGACATTTGGCGCGCCGCGAACGCCTCAAGTTCGCTTTTTGAACGGCAGATGAACGATTCTCCCGCCTGCGCCGCCATCAGCCTTTCCCTTGCGGCATTTTTCCTGATTTTGTCGCCGCGACATTGATTAAGGAGCAGGCTTATGTATACCATCCTGTTGTAAAGAAAGCGGCTCGCGTCGTAAGTCTGGATGTAGTCATAGATATTGACGGGATGACCGCATGAATTTTCAACTTTTTGATATGGAACGGAACACCATTTCGCGATGTCGGGACTGATTCCCGCATTGATGTAGCCTTGGGCGAAAGCCTCGCTGGACTTGGCGCAGACATTCGGAAGGGAAAATTCCACGCGGACATCTTCGCGCTCGCCAGCCAAGGCGGAAAATTCCTCGAACCATGATTTTTCCAAAAGTTGGGCGACGCTTTCTTCGTCAAAAGGCACTGCGAACACTCTTATCAAAGGATTTTCGCGTTCCGAATTTTCGACATCGCAAGCGCAAGTCGATACTATTTCGTTCACTTCCGAAACAATGCGCGAAAGGCATTCGCGTGGACTTTCATTTTTCCGAGGAGCAAACCGAGAACACACAGGCAAAACCTTGACAGTCTTGCCCCTGTAGCTCATCACGAGCGGCAAAAGCAGCCGCTTTGACGGCGGCAGCAAAGCATTCTCAAGCAAGACATATTCCATATTGCATTCGTCGAGCGTGAGAACCAGCGACGAATCCCAACTGTCCGCGAACAGCCGCATTCCGCGCGGCCTTCGGCCGAAATTCTGCCTTATCGCGAGCGAAAGTTTTTCGATTTGCGCAGAACGATCCGTCGGAAACAACAGCGGAAAAAGCGGATTGTAGTATCCTCCGCCTATGATTTCGATTTGCTTGCGCACGAGAAGAGTTTTCAGCAGTTCCACAAATTCGGGATTGTGCTTTCTGAAAAGCTCAAGCTGCGGTCCGCTGAAATGGAACGAGAATTTAAAATCCGGATTTCCGAACAGCAGCACGCCGAGAGGCTTGTAGGCTTTTTCATAGGCTTCCTTGTACGAAGAGATATCCTGAAACTGTGAGATTTTGCCAGCGAACACTGGGCAAATGCGCAATGAAATCATAAAGCGTACACTTCCTTTCCCACCCAATTCGCCCCTATTTTAGCATTATATAGCAATCCTTCCAAAGTTTAAAGCCCTTTTTTTCCGGAATTTCGACAACGCGCGTGGGCTTTTCGCCGTTCTTGAATTCGAACGCGTTCCGTCCTTTCGGAAAAAGTTCGATGAGCCGCTTTGGACAAGCTTCAACGCACGCGCCGCAACCGCAACAATTTTCGGTCACTATGGCGCATCCTTGCGTGATGTCAATAGCTTCCTGCGGACACGCCGAAACGCAGTCGCCGAAGCCAATGCAGTCCATGTTGTCCGAACTCGCCGTTCCATAAGTGTGCTCGAAAATGGCGCAGTTCCTAATTCCGTTGTAAACAAGGCGCGCTTCTTTCGCCTGTTCGCTTCCGCGAGGCGACGCGAGCACCACGGCGCGGTTTTCCGTGGGCACAACGCTGTTGTCAACCGAACGCTGAGTATAGTCAAGTTCGAACGGCGCGAAAATCGGGTCGATGTTATCCAAAATGAGCTTTTTCACCGTGGGCAAAAGAATGTTCATCACGAAGAACAGGAACAGCGCGATTGCCGCGAGGAGAACGATCAAAAGAAATATTTCCAAAAACAACATAAGCCCTCCCGTTATTTTCCGACGGCGAAATTCAGCCACGAGGAGTCGAGCGAATAAAGCGCGAGCATGAGGACAAACATGCAAAGAAGAAAGCCGATTTTCTGTCCGTACGAATCTGTGTTCCGAAAAAGGGCGATCCTTCCGCCGAGCGTCCGAAGCACAGGAATCAGCGCGTAATACGAAGTGAGAGCCGCGATGCTTGTCATTATCGAGCCAACGAGCCCGTTTCCCTCGTCAAGCGCGAGGATTATCGCAAGGTATGGAAGCGCGAATTCCGCGCATGTCTTCCGCGCCGTAAGCTGCACGATGATTTCGAAGAAAACCGCGAACGTCACGAAAATCAAAAGCGCGACCAAAGGATAGAGATCGTCCAGCTCAAGAGGCGCGAGCAAAAAACGCTTCATCAAGAACGTGAGCGCGACAGTGGCGACGACCACGCAGTACATTTTGAGCGCGCGCAAAAACAATTTCCCCTGAGAAACGCTCGTCTCGAGCACGGGCAAAATTCCAACCCCGTATATCAAGGCCGCCGAGGAAAAAATAATGTAGAAAAACAAAGTGTCAACCAATCTCATATTCGCCCTCCGACTTTTCGATGATGTTCATCTTGCGTTGCACCGTGAGCAAAGCCGCCATGCAAAGCACGACCAAAAGCAGCGCGCCCGGAACAGATGCGAAGAGCGAGCAGAACGCCGTGGAACGCGCGTCGAAAAACCTCGCCTCGCCGATTCCGTTCGGCATGGGAAAGGAAATCGTCCCGAATCCGAGCAAGTCGCGGAGGAAAAAAAACACGAGCGCGAACGCCGAAAAAACAAGGCTTTGCCTGAGCGCGTCGGATGGATATGGCGTTCTTTCCGCGAATACATTTCCGAAAAGAAAAACCGAAACTGGCGGCAGGAAAATCACAAAGCCGAGCGTCAGCGCGATGACAGGCGAAAAAAGGATCAGAATCTGCCTGAAAAGCACGGTCGCGAAAATCACGAACAAAAGCATGACTACTTTGCGCAGGTTTCCGAATTCGAAACGTCTAACGAAAGCGGCGAACGACGCCGAAGCCAGCACGAGCAGATTCATCTCGACAATGAGAACCAAACCGTATGCGAGACGGCCGGAAGCCGAAACCAAAAGCGCGAACGACGCCGCAATGAATATGAAATAAATCCTCTTGTTCATCTTTTCTCCCGAAGACGCGCCGCAGCGTCGAAAATTTCATCCGCCTGTTCAATCCAAAAATCCATCGAACGCGAGCGATCCGCATCCGAAAATTCCTCGGCGACGGAACTCTTCAAATACGCGATTCCCGCAAAGCGCGTCTCCCCTTCCTCGCGAACGAAAACCGCAGGAAGCGGACCATAATATGTCGTGACGCGCATCACGAGCGCAAGCCCTTCCGAAAATTCCCGCAAAGTTCCGTCCGAATTTCGGGAAATCTCAAAGCACGCAAAATTTCCGCCGCCCTCTTCAGGGCGCAGCATTTTTCCCACCGAATATTCGGAAGAAGGAATGACGTTCTGCACGGCGATGCGAAGTCCACGCTCCCAATTGCCGCGTGAAAGCACGATAAAAAGGCTGAGGACAAGGAAGAACGCGCAGACAATTCCAATGAATTCGCCGAACTGAACCAATCTTTTCTTCGATCCGTAGTTCATCGCGCACCCTCCCTTTCCAAAAGCGACGCGATTTTCTTGCGCCGCGAAGAATCCTCATAGTGAACGATGGCGGGAGAAACGATGTCGAGGAAAAGCACCGTCATCGCAGACCCGATCGGGGAAGTTCCAGTTCCGCAGAACGCGAACGCGACGACCCCGCCCAAAACCGCGTAGACAATCTTTCCGGCGAGCGAACGCGGAAGAGTTCCCTGCCATTGAAGCAAAAAGAACGCGGTGAAAATCGTTCCGCCCGAAAAAAGCGCGAGCGCGATGTCGCCAGAAAAAGGCGCGCCGCCAAGCAAAGCCGGCGAAAGGAATTTGACGAGCAAAGAATACGACGCGAGAAAGACGCAAGGAACGAGCCCGCCCTCAATGTCGAACGCGATGAGAAAAATCGAGGCGAGCAAAGTGAGAGCGTTGAATCGGAACGCGGGAATAGCGCACTGGGCATCCCAAAGCAGCGAGACGAATCCGCCCGGAACAGACGCGCCAAATTTGTCAAACACTGCGGCATTCAGGAAATCCGTGATTCCGTCGTCGAGCGGAATTCTGGAAGGAAGCCCTTCCACCAAAAAAAGCGAAGGATTTTTCAAAACAAGTTCAGTCTTGGAAATCAGAAATCCAGGGAAATAAAAATGTCCCACGAACCACGCTCCCGCCAAAGTGAACGCGACGGGATTCAGCCAGGAAATTCCCTGCCTGCCGAAAACGCATTTCGCCGAGAACATCATGACGAACGTAAGCAAAAGCGCGGCAACTGGAGGAAATCCAGCAGGAAAATAAAATCCGATGAGAGTTCCTGAAAGCAAAGCGTATGCGGCGGAAAACAAGGAACGCCCGCCCTCGAGGAATTCCTGAAATTCGGAAAGAAGCGCGCCGATTATCGTGCACAAAATTATCGCGAGAGAAGAATAGCTTTTCGTCGTAACCAGCGCCAAAATCTGCGGACACAACGCCGCCCAAAAGCAGACCATATAAAACGTCGAGGATTTCGAAAAGCGTCTGTACGGACCTGTCGAAACAATTCGGTAGAATTTTCTATTTGTTCCCATTTTGCCTTTCCTTGAGGATTTTCACGCTTTGGAACAGCGGAAGCTTTACAGGACACACGCAGTTGCAAAGCCCGCATTCCACGCACAACGCCGCCGCGCGAACGAATTCTGCGGAAACTTCCACTCCCGAAATATGCGACAAAATCATGTCAGGGCAGATTTGCGCCGGGCACGAAGCGCGGCATTTTCCGCAACCCGTGCAGTACGCCACGGAAAAATCCGCCGTGTCGTGATGCGAAACGAATTCCACGGACTTGACGTATTTCGTAACCGGAGTTTCCAGCGACGAAACCGCGAAACCGTTCTTGTTTCCGTTCACTATGATTTTTCCGATATTTTCCTTCGCCAATCCCAATTCTTCCGCGATGCTTTTAAAACTCGTTCCGACGCAAACTTTCAGAACCGCGCTCGACTTGAGGCAGTCGCCCGAAACGCTCACGTTGACGCGCGTTACAGGAATGTTGTAAACCACGGCGTCATACAATGCCGAAAGTGTCTCGCAGTCCACGAAAAGCGATTCCTCGCAAATCTCGCGTTCCGAATCCGAAAGCCTCATGTTTTTCTTGTATCGTTCGACGATGTCGTGCTTCGTTCCGCACGGAAATTTCCTGTGATTCATCGCAACGAAACGGAAGCGCTCGTCATCCTCGTCCTTTAGGCCGGAAAGCCTTTCGATGAGCGCGCCGCCGTTTTTCGCATAGGCGAACACAACTTCTTTCGGAGAAATTATTTCGCATAGAATCTGCACCGCAGAAATTATTTTATCGAACTGAGAATTCGCAAGGACGCGATCGGTCTGACACGAAAAATCCTCATCGTAGAGACGGACAAAAATTTTTGCGCCGGACAATGCCTGCCTGTCGCGCGGACGGGTGGTTTCCATAATCGCGTGTATGTCTTCCGCAAGCGAAGTCGGCTCGCGCATGCTGAAAGTGTTTATCACGCCGTGCGCGCCAATCCTGTTCAGCAGGGAATTTTTTCCGAAAGTCTTCCAGTCGATTTCCTGCGGCTTTTTTCCGATGTGCGAGAATTCTCCCGCCAAAGCGATTTCCAGCGCGACACCGCATTTTCCGTTAGGAAAAGTGCAGCTTTTCATTCCAAGCACACGCCCTGGAATCGGAGAATGTATTCTCGCGCCATAAAACGAATCCGACGATGATTGTGGCTCGGCAATCACCTGTCCTTCCTCCACCCGCGCTCCGTCCACCACGACGCTTTCGCACGAAACGCCATTTTCCTGACAAAGCGGAACGAAGACACGAGCCGGCAAAAACGCCGTCGTAACGCTTTTTACGAGGGAGTTATTTCCAGCAAAACTATAAGACATTGCGACCCTTTCTCCAAATCAAAATAAAATAGAACGCCACGGCAAGCGGAAGGAACATCGCCATTAAAAGAACCGCCGCCCCGGCTTCTCCGCCGTCCGCGCCGCTTTCTCCCGAAGCGTATTCGGTGGAAAATTTTCTGCCTTGCGCAAACCAAAGTTTTTCCAGCGCGGGATAGTCAGCATTCAGCACCGAAGCCGCCTCTTTTTTCCTGAACGCCTCGTCGTAAGTGCAGACTACCTGCTCGCTCGCGCGAATTTCGCCGCCTCTTTTTTCATAGCGAGTCTGCTTTACGACATCGCCTTCGGAAGGACGGACGAAAGCCGTTGCCGAAGAAAGCTCTCCAAGCGAACGGTATTCAAGCGCGACCGCGTTCCACCTCTGAACAAAAAAATCGTCCAGCGAGGCGAATTCCGAAGAGTTTCCATTATAATCCTTCGGGGCTGGAAAATACAAGTCCCCTCCGCCGTTTCCCGATGAAAAATTCGCACCCGTGAGGAACAAAACCAAAAGTAAGAACGCGCCACACGAGCAGATCGCCATTCCCTTCACAGAGCGGCGATTCATTTTGCCGACCATTTTCGCGTCGCGAATCAAAACCGGCACGAACGGAAATCGTCTCTCGTAGTCCTCCTCCAAGTTGAGGAGCAAAAACAAAGCCGAAGCCGAAGCGACGAAATTCAAAATGAAAAGGATTCCGCCGACAAATCCCATCGCGAACGAAGCGAGCAAGGAAGCCGCGCAGAAAATCCACACGCACCAATTTTTCAATATGAACTCCGTTCCGCCGCGCCTTCTCCAAACTTTCTGCGCCAAAAAAATCGCGTAGATTTCGATTGAAGCCGCAGCGGCAGCCACATAGAGCGGATTGCAAAAACAAAACGCCACTGGAAACACCGCCGCCGCCACAAAAACCGCGCGATTTTCCGAAAGCCACAGGAACGCCGCGAACACCGCCAAAACCACTGCCGGAACAAGCCATGGAAAGACCGTTCCAGCGTCAAGAATCGCGCTTATCCTGTAGTTGTGTTCGAGCAATTCCGTCGCCGCCTTAATTCCGTCCTTGTGCGCGTCCGGAACATAATAAAGACGCGCCTTTCCGTCCCTGTCGAAAAAATAAAGCGACTTTCCTTTCTCGTAAGAATCAACGCCGCCCGCATCCTGCAAAAGAATCGATTCAAGCGCAGAGGACGCGCCGCCGCGCTGGGCAGAAAGCGAAATCACGTCAGAACAGCCCGCTTCCAAAAGCGCGTTCGAAACCGCGCTGTCGTCTGAATCGCAAGGAACGCTCAAGACTGTGTACCCCTTCCACAACTTGTACGAAGGATGCGTCCGCAGAACAATGAACAAGACCGTCACGAAAAGCGCGACAAAAACGGGGGCAAAATATCTTTTCACAAAATCGACCATTTCAAACCACCGACTAAAGCACAGCGAACCCGAGACCTATGAAAAAACCGAAAATCACGCCGAAAATCACTTCCATTGGACTGTGCCCCATGACTTCCTTCACAGGCCTGTAGCTCGCGACTCCTTTTTCCTGAAGCTCCATGCCGAGTTCGTTGAGCCTCCTTGCCTGCATTCCGCTTGCGCGTCTCACTCCGAGCGCGTCCCGAACCGTGACCATCAAAAAGCAGAACGAAAGCATGAAAACGTCGCTCGAAAGCCCAGAGCGGAACGCCACGCACGTTGAAAGCGTCGCGACGAGCGAAGAGTGGCTCGAAGGAAAACCGCCCGTTCGCCAAACGAGCGATTCGAAAAGCGCTTTAATGCTGTGAATCTTTCCGGAAAAAAGGCTTATTATCGTCTTGATGAACTGCGCGCAAAACCAGCTGAAAATGCACGCCTGAAACACAGGATTTGAGAACAATTCGAGAAGCCGAGATTTTACGACATAAAGCACGATACTATTTTACTCACTCTCAAACTTTTGTCTAGTAGCAAAACGCGATTTGATGACGATATCAATGAAAAAAAACGCAATGCGGACGAGCACGGCAAAATTGCAAAAATATAATTCGCAGAAAATTCCGTGCTCACAAAAACCTTCGCGCCCGTATGCATAAAAATTTTCCAAACCTCGCCCGCCCTGAACTTACGCACAAAACCACTGGAATTTTCGCGCGATTCGCTGTAAAATGTCCGTCATGGAATGGAAAGAATTCACGCTGGGAGAAAACGACGCGGGGCGCAGATTGGATCGCCTCGCGCTCAGGCTTCTTCCGCACAGGACGCAAAGCCAAATATATTCCGCCATCCGAAAAGGACTTGTAAAACTTGAAGGACGCAAGGCATCGCCTGGGCAAATCACGCGCGCAGGCGAAACGCTTTCTGTGGCGGCGTTCCTGCTTCAAGACGAGCGAAAACATTTTGACGGCGCGTCATCGGGGCAAAACGGAGAATCCAGCGCGGCAAAAAAAAATCCGTCCGAAAAAATCCAAGTGATATTCCAAAACCGCCACCTTCTTTTCGTGAACAAGCCGAAGGGAATTCCAGTCCACGGCGAAAACTCGCTCGCGCAAATTCTGCTTGAATCCCCGCAATATTTTCATCATTTGCATTCCAGTTCGGACGAAATCGCAAGCCAACCACTTGAAAAAAATTCGCCCGAAAAATCCATATCGTTCCGCCCGGGACCTCTTCACCGTCTCGACAAAGGAACGACCGGAATAATCGCGTTCTCAAAATCCCTAGCGGGAGCACAATGGTTCAGCGAAGAAATCAAGTCGCATTCCATACGGAAAATTTACGTCGGAATCGCGGAAGGCAAAATCGCGCACGAAGAAGAATGGCTTGAAAAAATCGACGGAAAAGAAGCGCGGACAAAGGTCTCTCCAATCGAATACGGAGAAATTTTCGGACGCGAAGCGACGCTCGCGCGATACGAAATTTCAACGGGACGAAAGCATCAAATCCGCATCCATTCCGAGGCGCACGGACATCCGCTCGCAGGCGACACGGCGCACGGAGGAAAATTCGGCGCGTCAAAAAATTCGGAAGAAAGCGATAAAGCGAAACGCAAAGAAAATTTCTTTTTGCACGCGCTTGAAATGAAATTTCCCGAAAACAGCCTCGGAGTTCCTTTCAAGTTGCGCGCAGAAATCCCCGAAGAATTCCGCGTCGCAATCGCCGAGGGATTCGGAAAATTCCGAGGAAATTCCCAAGACTTCTATCTAGAAAACGCATCAGTTTGAACGTTTTTTATCATAAATTTTATTAAAAAGTATTCAAATTGATACAAATTTCACACCTTTTCAAAGTTTTTTTTCGAAGCATTCTCGTCGGCACAAAATTTTTCCTGCATATTCTTTTCGTCGCGCGAAAATCTGCTTGCTTTAAAAGCCGATATGCCTTATACTAAAAGCGCGGAGCGTTTGGCACGACCTATTCGAAGCGCAATGCGAAAATTATGGAGGAAAACATGGAAGGCAAAAATCTTTCTGCGGCGGAATCGCTCGCGAAACTCAAAGAAGGAAACAAGCGTTATTTGACGGCGGAGGCCAATCCCGGAGACATCTCGCCGCAAATCAGGCGGAGCACTTTCGAAAACGGGCAAAGTCCTTACGCGATCGTCGTAACATGCTCGGATTCAAGGGTGATTCCGGAGGGAATATTTTCTGCGGGAATCGGAGAGATTTTCACGATTCGCGTGGCTGGAAACGTGATGGATTCGCACCAAATCGGAAGCGTGGAATATGCGGCTGAACATCTCGGCACAAAACTCGCGCTCGTCCTCGGACACACAAATTGCGGCGCAGTGGGTGCTGCGCTCAGCGGAAATCCCGGAGGCTTCGTCCACTACATAACCGATGAAATCAAAAAAGCCATTGGCGCAGAAAAAGACGCGTACAAAGCCTGTTGCCTCAACGTGCAAAGGAGCGTGTCCGTCATTAAGGAAAGTCTGAAAGAACTTGTGGAAAAAGGCTTGCTTGAAGTTCGCGGCGCGATTTACCATATCGACAGCGGAGAAGTAACTTTCCTTGATTGACGCGCCTATGCCATTAGCAAATTTGTTGAACAAATTCAAGACTGTCTCTGTCTACGCGCTCGTGGGAGAAAGCGGCACCGGAAAAAGCTTTAAGGCGAAGCTTCTCGCGCAAAAATACGGAATCGAAGCGATAATCGACGACGGGCTTTTGATTCAGGACGACAAGATTCTTGGAGGCCGCTCCGCGAAGACCGAAAAGACGTACATGGGCGCGGTTCGCGTGGCAGTGTTCGACGACAAGGAGCACCGTGACGAAATCGCCGGAAAAATCCGCGAAATGAAATTCAAGAAAATCCTTCTAATCGGCACTTCGGAAAAAATGGTTTCGAAAATCGCCTCTCGCCTTTTCCTGCCCGCGCCTTCCACTGTGATAAAAATCGAGGACATCGCCACGCGCGAAGAAATCGACAAGGCGATTCGCTCGCGGCAAATCGAAGGAAAGCACGTCATTCCCGTGCCCGCGATCGAAATAAAGCGAAATTACTCGCACATTTTCAACGATTCGATAAAAGTGTTTTTCAGGAAAGGCGGTCCGCTTTCAAAAATTTTCCGTGGCGGCAAAAAGGAAGTGTTCGAAAAGTCAGTGGTGACGCCCGAATTCTCGAAGAAAGGCCGCGTGGCGATTTCCGAGGCCGCGCTCACGCAGATGACCATGCACTGCGTGCAGGAGTTCGATGAGAAAATCCGCGTGCGAAAAATCACGATCAAGACGAATTCTCGGGGTTACCGCATCGTCATCACAGTGGACGTTCCGTTCGGAAGGCAGCTCACGGGCGAAGTCTACAAACTCCAACAGTACATAATCGAGAACATCGAAAAGTACACTGGAATTCTAATCGAGGAAGTGAGCATAATAATCGACAAGATTACGATGCAAAAAAACTGAAAAGAAAGCCATTTATTCGGAAGCGTCGCCTTTCGAGGCGGGCTTTCTCCGCCTGCGCCTTCGTCTTTTCGGCGCGGCGTTCGGCTCTCCGCTTTCGGGACGCGGCGGCTTTGGAATGCGGATGTTGACGCCGATTTCACGCAGAACGCTTCTTATCGCGTATTCGAGTTCCACCCTCGGAGGATTCATCGGTAAAACGAATCGGCGCGTTTCGTTCCAAGTCTTTTCGTAGAGTTCTCCAACCGCGCTGTTTTCCGCGATTTCCTTTTTCCAGTCCGTGAGCGAAAGAATGAAATCCTTGACAAGGAAAACAAGCTTTTTTCCGAGGCGAGATTCCTTTTCCACGGTGCTGAGCACGTCGAGCCTTTTCAGATTCTCAAAGTAATTCTTTTCGAATTCCCTGTCGCTCAAAATAAGATTGGTGGCCGCCGGCTGTAGGTACATATAGATGTCCACATCCAAAGCCTCTCGCACTATGTCGAAAGCATGAGCCGAATTTACAATTTTGAAGATTTCTTCGGTGAGGCGGCTTGGCGAAACCGGCGAAAGTAGGCTCGCGCTTTTTTTTATCTTGTGCCTGAGCTGCCACTGCATTGCGCAATGCGTGGTGACCGAATATTTCACGGCGCGAAGCATCCTCACGGGATCTTCCACGAATATTCTGTCCAAAGGAATCACGGGGCGAATCACGCCCTTCCTTATGTCGCGCACGCCTCCCACATAGTCTATCACATGCTCCTGAATCGGATCGTAGTACAACGCGTTGAGCGTGAAGTCGCGCCTCATCACGTCCTCGTCCATCGTGCCGAAGTCGTTTCCCACCGAGCCTTCGACCGTGGAACGGAACGTGCTCACTTCGAAAATCTTCGGGCCGAAAACGACGTGGACAAGGCGAAAGCGGCGGCCGATAATCCGAGCCGAGCGAAAAAGCCGCCTTATCCTTGATGGCGTTGCGTCGGTTACAATGTCGAAATCTTTCGGCGTGTTTCCGACCAAAAGGTCGCGCACGGCCCCTCCGACAAAGTACGCGGAATGTCCGTTTTCCTTGAGCCGCCTTATTATCCTAATTGCGTCAGAATCTATTCTTTCAATCGGAATCCGATGCTCGTCTTTTGTATAGACGACCGCCTTTTTTACAGGACGACCGTCATTGTCTTTTCCGTAGCGAACTAACACGATGTTTCATTATACCGAATTCAAAGATGTTTTTCAAGCCACTTGATCGTGTCTTCTATGACGGCGTCTCCGTCCACTTCGTTGAAAATTTCGTGTCTGTCCTCTGGCCATGACTTGACTTCTACATCGCTCATTCCGTTGGACTTGTAAACGGAAACGAGTTGCTCGATTGTCTTGCCGTAGTCGCCCACAGGATCTTCCTCGCCATAAATGAAATACACAGGAAGGTTTTGCGGAATGCGTTTCATCGCGGCCGGCGCGTGAATCTGCAAGAGACCGCTCGCGAGGTCGTGGAAGAACCCCGCCGTAGGAAGCGTGCCGCACCATATATCCGAGTTGTACATTTCCACGTTGAACTCGTTGCGGGAAAGCCAGTCCATTTCCGTCTTGGGATTTTTTACGCGCTTGTTGTACGAGCCGAACGCGCACCATTTGCAGAAGTTCGAGTGATGCCGCTTTCCGAAAAACTTTGAAATTCCGAAAACGAATTTCGCCATACGCATAAGCCCGATGCGAGGTCCTGCCGTGCCGCAAAGCACAACGCCGTCAATCAAATCGCCGCTTTCTTCGATGAATCCCTGCGAAACGAAAGAGCCGAACGAGTGCCCTATCAAAAACGCTTTTTTGTTCGGATAATCCGCTTTCAAACTCAAAAGGACCTCCTCAAGGTCGCTCACAACCTTGCTGAATCCGTCCTTGTCCGCGAGATGCCCTAATCCGCCCTTGCCCGCTTCCTGCGCCTTGAGTGCGGTCCTTCCGTGCCCGCGATGGTCGTGCGCGCAGAAAACAAATCCGTGCTCCGCGAAAATCGTTCCCATCTTGTCGTATCGGGCGGCATGCTCTCCCATGCCGTGGCTCATCTGAACGACACCTTTTATCTCGCCGTCCGGAATCCACCGCATGACGCTAACTTCCGTCCCGTCCTTCATCGCCTGATAGAAATTGTTCGTCGTCATAATTGAAACTCCGTGGAAAAAATGTTACGATAACCTGATGGCTATTCACAATATTATAACACAGAAAATGACTTTTGGGGGAAAATCTTTTGGAAAAATTGACGGAAAAAACGTATTCGCTCCGTTCGCCCTTCCGGAAGAAAAACTCCGTGTCGAAATAATAAAATCGACTCGCGACTGGGACGAAGCGCGAATCGTCGAAATCCTCGAGCCTTCCCCGCGAAGAATCGCGCCGCCCTGCCCGCTCTACCAAAAATGCGGCGGCTGCAACTTGATGCACGCTGACTACGAATTCCAACTGGAAATGAAAAAGCGAATCGCCGAAGAACTTTTCGCGCGGGCATCCGTGCCAATTCCGCCAATGAAAGTCATTTCGAAAAATCCGCTCGGCTACAGAAACCGAATGGAATTTTTTGCAGGCGGATTGCAGGAGCGCGGCACGAACAGCGTCATCGCGTTCGAACAATGTCCTGTCGCTTCCGCCGAAATAAACGGCTGGCTCGCGAGCACGCCGATCGAACTTCGCCCGAAATGCCGCGCGATGGTTTTCGGAAGCGACCGCGCCGAGCCGAACCTCACGATCGCAGAAATTCCTTCGGAAAAAAATTCGAAAAAATCCGATTCCAAAGAAAAAATTCTGCGCGGAAAAAAATTCCGCACGCCGCGAAAATCGCAGCAACCAGTTTCGCAAAATCCCGTGGAAGTGAATTTATGCGGAAAGAAAATTGCGTTCGACGCGAAGGGATTTTTCCAATCTAATTTAGGAATGCTTGAACTTGCCATTCCGAAAATCATGCAAGGGCTTTCGGGAAAACACGCGCTCGACTTATATTCAGGCTGCGGAACTTTTTCAGCTTTCCTCGCAGAAAATTTTTCGCGCGTTACGATGGTCGAGCACAACAGGGGCGCGGTCGCCTTTGCCGAGCAGAACCTTGTGGGCGCTCCGCATTCGACTTTCGCCGTAAGCGGAGCGGAATTCGCAAAATACCACGCGGAATCCGCGGCGAAGCAAGGCGGCGCGTTCGACCTGGTATTCGCCGACCCGCCGCGCAGCGGAATGGAAAAGGAAGTGTGCGAATGGCTTTGCAAAAGCGGCGTTCCGAAAATCGCGTACCTTTCCTGCGACACCGCGACGCAAACGCGAGATGTTGCAAAATTGGCGGAAAGCGGTTATATTGTTGAGGAAGCGTGGCTCTTGGATTTTTATCCGCAGACGAGCCATATAGAAACTTTCTTAATCTGTGTCAAAAATTAGGCAATAATTATGAAATTTTGTACATTTTTAGCATATTTCTTGATTTTGTTTTTTGTCTCAAAAAACATTGCGTTTTCTGCCGAAACGGATTTGTCGATTTCGCAGGAAGAATCGCGGAGTATAATGGGCGACCTCGACTTGGAAAAAACTCCGCACGAATGGCTTTCCGTGATAAGCGGGCGCGCACTTATAGAGCCAGTGCGCACTTCCTACGGATGGGCGGCCGTTACGGACGGACGAATGATAACGGCGTTTTCAGAAAACGGCGCGGTGCTTTGGCAGAAGTCGATTCCTTCCGCGCCGGAAAAATTCATTTCGGCTTCGAAAAACGATTTCCTTGCGGCGACTCTCAAAAACAAAAAGCTCGCCTTGCTCAATCCAAGCGGCGTTGTGCTTTGGACAGCGGAAACAGAATTGCAGGCGGCGACCGCACCACTTTTCGGGCGCGATGGAAGAATCTTCGTTTTCGCATCGGATTCGGCGGCGTGTTTCGGAGCGAATGGAATCCGAAAGTGGACTGCGAAAATTCCAGCGATGAATCGGGAACTTCCTCCAGTTGAACTGAACGACGGAAGCGTGATAATTTTCGCAGAAGCCTTGGAAAACGGAAAAACTGTCGGGACAAGGATTTCGCCATTCGGGGAAATGCTCGAGCGGATAGTTTTCGCAGACCAAATTCGAGGAACATTTTCCGTGCCAGACGGCGCGCTCCTTTCTTTCGCGGACGGAACGCTCGGACTCTGCGCAGTTGACAAGGTAAGCCGCTCGGTAATGTCGAAATGGGTCATAAACGACCTTGCCCTTTCTGCAGGAACAATTTTCGAAAACCTCGGCTCACAAGTGCTCGTGGCTGCGGCAAGCCCTTCGCCTTCCGGAACAAAAATCCACATCGTGAACACAAACGCGGCGCGAACAATTCGCTCGTTCGACATTCCCGAAATCAAGTCCGCAAATTATGTCGAATACACATCGAACGGAATTTTCGTCGCCGATTCGGCATCGGGCGCACTCTACAGCATCGCCGGAAAAAAAATCCGAGCCGTGCGCTTTCCAAAAAATTCTGGGCGTGACGCATTCGACTTCGTGCTTTTCGGACAAAACGGAGTCGCAGTCCTCGTCTCAAAATCATGGAAAATCACGGGCTGGAAAATCGTCAGGGGCGGCACGGCCGACTCCGCGCAAAAAACGCAGACGGGCTACGAAACTTTCTACAGCGAAGTCCCGAACGATTTTTCAAGAATGCATGACGCTCCGAAAATCTCACGGAAAAATGCGCTTCTTTCAGGCGACTACGCTTCGGAAGAAAAAAAATTTTGGAAGGATGCGCAATTCGTTATGGAAGAATATTTCACGCAGAGAACAAGCCTGAGCGCGACAATGCCTCGAACTTCGGAAGAAACGCCCGCGGAATTCGGCCTTGACGAACAGATGGCGGTCATCTCAATGCTCGGCGCATTCGGAACGCGGGACGCGGCGAATTATCTTGCGCGAGTGCTTGGCTTGGAAAAGGACGAGACTGTCCTCCGAGCCGCGCTCAAATCCGTGCAGGAATTCGGCTATGACCCCGACTTTCTTGTAATCGGCGCAATCGAGCAACTGATAAAAAAATCAAATCCCAAGCAGGAAAAACTCATTGCAGAATGTTGCGAAAGCCTATATTCAATATGCCGCTTTATGGGTCGCCCCGCCCTTTACAAAAAAGGACGTGCGATCATATCGAATCTGTTCCTTCCGCAATACAGCCAGTCCACAAAAAAAAGCGCGAGAAAAGTCTACGAAAAACTTGCAGAGATCAATCTATAATGATATAATATTTAAATCACTTTCGTGAAAATCACAAACGTGATAATCAAAACAAACTGAGGGAAATATGAGAAAGATTTCAGTCGCAATGGCCGCGGCGTTTTTAGCCGCGACTTCAATTTTCGCGATCGGCGTTGACGAGGACGAAATCCGTTCTGTAAACCAGACGATCGTATTCGAAAACTACACAGGACCGCACGCAACGGTTGACACTTTGGATCAAATCAAGCAAATCGGGCGCGGGCTTGGAAGCGCAATCGCATCCGACTTGGATTCGCAGAGAACTGCCGGCAACACGGCAAAATATTACGTGATTCACGCCATCGACAGTTCCGTCGCCGAAAAGCTCGACGCGGACATACTCGTGCTCGGCACGAACGCCTCCGTGGATCACATCCGAAACCTGCGCCACATCATAGCCGGCTATCTTTCCGCCGCGTACAATTATTCCGAAAGCGACGCGCAGACAATCGCGACGTTCGTAACGGTATACAACGCGGTCTATCGCCAAAACATGGACGCGTTCAGATCAAAGTACAAAGACATCGTGACGAGCAACCTCACAGCAAGCCGCGCAGGACTTTCCACGCGCTACAGCGAATGGCCGGGCAATTCGCAAATCGTGATTCCAATCAGCGACATTTCGGGCGGACTTTCCACGGTGGACACAAGCGTAATCAGCGACCGCGAAGTCATCAACTCAATGCAGGAGGACGACGACAAGAACATCGACGCCCGCAAAGATATGGTTGACATAAAGGAGCGCGAGGCGGAAAACGCGAACGAAAAGGCGCAGGAATCGCAGAAAGCCGCCACCGAAGAACAGCGCAAGGCGGACGAGGCGCAAAAGCAAGCCGACCAAAAGAAAGAAGACGCGCAGAAAGCCCAGCAAAAAGCCGATGAGGCGCAGAAAAAGGCCGACGAAAATCCAGATGATGAGCAAGCGCAGAAAGAAGCCCAGCAGGCTCAAAAAGAAGCGGACCAAGCAAAAAAGGCCGAAGACGACGCACAGCAGGAAGCCGATGAAACACAGAAAAAGGCCGACGAAGCAAAACAAACCGCTTCCGAACAGCAGGCCGTGGCGGACAAAAAGCAGGCCGAAGCGCAGGAAGAGCGCAGGACGATAGCGCAGGATCAGGAAGCCGTCGAAAAGGCAGAGGAAGCCGCGACAAACGCTCCGGGCGTCTACGGTCTCAGCCTCGCAAGCGCAAACAGCATGAATTCGGCAATCGTAAAAGTAAACACGAAAGACGGCTCAATCCTTCAAAAGTCGGAAGTCGATGTGATCAAAAACCGTACGATGTTCCCGATCGGAGGAGGATTCCTCGCCGTGGCCGGCGCGAATTCCGGAAACGGGGCGGTCAAATTGGTATTCATTGACGAAAAGTCGCTTGAAATCACCAAGGAAAGCGAGGAAACGCTTTCTGACAATTCGGTTTTGGTTCAGGACGGAAGCAACTATCTCGTCATAGTAAAGGAGCGCAACGAATGCTTCGCGGCAAAATATGACGCCAACTTGAATCTGCTCAAAAAAAGCCCCGTTTCGGTAAGTCCGAATTCGCCGATAGTAAAAACCTCGGCCGGCTACATGGCAACGGATGAGGCGGGTCAGCCGATCATTCTAGACACGGCAGAACTCAATATTACTACAAAATAATTGGCGAAAGCCGTGGCAGAAATAGTCAAAAATCTTGCAAAATAAATTCCACTTGCAAATGCAAGCAATAGAAAGCGGCGCGCTTCGCGCGCCGCTTTCTATTACTTTACTTTCCGCACGTAAATAGGCTCATAAAAAAAATCCAGTTCCTGCCGCACGCGACAGGAACTGGAAAAACAAAATGGAGGAACAACTGGCACGATTTTTTTCGCGCCTATAATTTGACCGTCTCGACCATATAGCGTATGGAGGTACCAACTTGGTCTTCGACAGTCTTCTCAACCACAAAAACAAGGGAGGAGCTTTTCGCGTCGCGGAATATACGGACAATCTTGTAGCCCGTAACGCCAGCGCGCTTTCGTTCGGGCGAACCCACTTTGTATTTTTTTTCCGTCTCAGAATTTTTTATCGAAAGGTCGATGTAGAAACTGGATTTGCAGTTCTGCCCGAAGCCTTCGAAAGTGGGCACAAGGCGCACGCTGAAATCACATTGTTCCAGAGAATTTTCGTCGCCATAATTCTTGAACGAAATTGTTTCCGCTCCATCCTTGGCTTCATTTTCCATTACATAAAGCGTGTTGTCGCTCGAAGTCTTGGCGCAGCCGTACTTCGCGATTTCCGATGAATGCCGCGCGCAAAGGTTGTCGTAAACTTCCTTGCCGTTTTTCTCAGACTTCGCCTCGATCTTTTTGAAAACGCCTCCGGGGATATATTCATTTTTTGCCACGTCCACGGCGTAGATTTCCGCGTATGGACGGAATTTCACATCCGTCATCCCATACTGCCCGAAAACATAGATTTTGCCATCGTCCGAAAATCCGATGTCCTTGAACGCGGCCGCGTCGCCGGCAAAAGAGATTCCAGCCACAAAAAAAATCAAACCTGCGATGATTGCCCTTTTCATTGCTTCTCCATAAAAATTGAAAAGAATTGAAATCGCTTGCGCGAATTCAAAGTTCCTGTTTTATTTTCGGCGCGAATGGATTTACTCTTTACTATTTTTTGTTTTGACGGTAAAATAAAACAATGACGCTCAAAGGAAAGAACCGATACACTTTCATTCTCTCGACTTTTTTTCTTGGACTTTCGATATTCTTCCTTGCATATTTCATCCTGAAAATGAACGCGGAATCCCAAAGCGCGATTGAAGGAGCGAATTCGGAAGTCTTCGGACGGAACGCATGGGCGACGATTTTTTCTTCGTTCTACCTGATGGCGTTCGTCCCTGCGGCGGCGTTTTTCGCCTACTCGCATTTCATCAAGACGCCTTCGATGGAAATCGTATATTTCATGCTTTTTCTGCTCGGATGCTCGACAGGCTTGGTGCGGCTTTTCGCCCTTTTCGAAACCGCATCGGGAACGTTTCCCGAATACTACGTTTTTTTCGGACGGACGGCGTTTTGGGGACAGCTTCTTTGCTTCGCCTCGCTTTTTATGGTGGCGGTGGCGGGAATGCCGGACCAGCGCGTGAACGTCGAGCACAACATTTTCATCGTGCTTATTTTCTCGCTCACTTTGGCGAAATTTGTTCCCGTGAACACTTTGGAATTTGCGGAAAACTTTTCGCTCGGAAACGGAGCGAGATGGCTTTTGATTTTTTTCTGCGCGCTCGCGGCAATTCTCACGGCAGCGACGCATTCGCTGAAAGCATGGCAAAGCGAAAACAACGCGCACTATTCCCTCGCGGCGGACACAATCATAATGGAAACGGGACTTATGCTCCTTGTGTCAGGAAAAACTCTCGTGCCGACAATCATAGGCGCCGTGATTCTTGTGGCGGGGACTTTCCGATATTTGGGCGTTCTCCACAAACTTTACATGTAGAAAAAATGGACGATCGCTCCAAGCGCGACTGGAATCAAAATGTTGTCGAAATCTTTTAGCGGAAGAATTTCGATAAGCATTCCCGAAACGGCGAGGCACAGCGCGGCTTCTGCATTTTGCAGGACGCAGAACGTAGAAATGAAAATCGCCAAAAAGCACACGAGGCTTCCGGCGCAAGTCTTTCCGCCTGTATATGGAATGTGCAGGTTTCCGAAAATTTTTCCAGCAAGGCTAGCAAGTCCGTCCCCGAACGCGAGCGCGAGAATTCCCGTTGCGGCCGCCTTCTGCTCCCACAACAACGCGCTCAAAAAAATTCCAATGACAAGCGTCAAAGGGCCGAGCACGAATTTCCCTTTATCGCGCGCGCGCGCCGCCATGTCCGTGATGTCGGAAACCAGCGGAATCGAAATTCCCCGCAGCGCAAGAATTTGGCAAAGCGTGTAGCCCACGCCCGCCAAGACCAAAAGCGTCATAGTCGCGCCGTAAAATCGCGCCAAAAAAAACGGAACGAACGCCGCGCAAAGATGGATTGACTTTCGGAAAATTTCCTTGTATAATGAGATGAGATGCTTTTTCCATAAAAGCCCGATGTAGGGGCAAAAAACTTTCACTGCTCAAGCCCTTTTTCGCCGTCGAGTATGCGCGGAATTTCCGTATAAATCGCAGGCTCAAAGTCTGGGAAAGGATTCGTCGCATAGCGCAAATTCTGCTCGGCGAGATTGCTTCCAGGAAGTCGCACCATCGTTTCCTGATTTCTCGTGAGCGCGTCGTAGTAGCGTATTGAATCCTGAAAATTCACCAAAGCCGCCGCGTTGAGCGAGCTGTTTCCGCTCTGGCGGGAAACTCGGAATTGGCTCACGCCGAGATTGTTCGCGCCTTTCATATATGTTTCAACCATGTCGCCCGCGCTCGCCTCAATTTGCGGAACGACGATTCCATATTTCTCGCGCTGAAAGTCAAGGTACGAAAGAAGCCTGCCGTAATAACTCTGCGCCGTGAAATTGTCGCCACGAAGCGAAAGCGTGTTTCCGAGCGCAAGGAGCGTGTGGGAATCCTGCTCGCCTTCCTCCGAAGCCTTGAGGAAATTTCCAAGCGCGGAAGCGTAGTCGTTGTTGGAATAGTCGATGTATCCCACGCGATATCTGATTGAAGGCGTGTCCATATAATTTTGAATCGCAGCGTTGTAATTTCGCCGCGCGCCGTCCAAGTCGCCGGAAATGAAATACTCAAGGTTTCCCATGTCCGCATACATCGCGCCCACATTTTTGTCGCCATCGAATTTTCGCGCGCGTTGCCGTTTTTCAAACAAATTTATTCCTTCGGTAAGCGCCTCGCGCGCCAAAATGTATTCGCGGTCATAAAGATATTCTTCGCCCAAAAGTCTGTAATTGTTCAACTGCTTGTAGACATCGCGATTTTTGAGCGAGGCGGATTCATTGAAAAGCCGTTCTGTGTTCTTCAGCGAATCCAAAGCCTTGGAATGGTCGCCCACTTCCACAAGATAGCGGGAGAAATTGTAGCTGGCGATCGGATTCTGCGGATCGGCTCGAATCGCAAAAAGCATCATGTCGCGCAAATCCTCGATTTTATCGCGCAAATATTCCTGCTCTCGCGGAAGCTCGCCGAAAAGTTTGTCCATAAGATATCCGCTCATTTCCACCCAATCGTCCGCGCCAAGCGACTTTTCACGAGGATAGAAAAATTCCTTGAGTTCAAGGACATTGTGAAGCTGATCCGTGCGAATGTTGTACCGCAGGAAACGCGATTGATATACGTCGGCGTTTTTCGCGCCGTAGAGCCGCATCGCAAGCGAATATTGGTCGAAAGCGTCCTGGAATTTCGCGGGATTTTCTTCCGTGGCCCATTCCAAATAAGTGTCGCCCAGCGCGAGAATTCCGTCGGGATCGTTCACATGGTAGTCGAGAACCTCGCGCTTGAGAATCTCCTCGGCGCGGGCATAGTCGCCCAAATCGGAAAGCTGCATGTCGGCATACTCCAAGCCGGCCTGCTTGTCGTGATCGAAACGCTGCAAAATCGCCTTGTAGAATTTTTCCGCACGGTCGTACTGCCTGTGGGCGCGGTAACCTTGCGCGTATTTGTAGAACCATTTTTTCTTCGGCTTGTGGGTGAGTGCCTCGTCAAAAACCATCTCGGATTGCGGATAGTTGTCGCTCTCCAAAAGCGCGTATCCTTCCTTGTAAAGTTTTTCCGCCCAAAGCGGCTGAACGATGTACTGATGCCCGAGATAGCCGACGCAGAAAAGAATCATCGCCGCGAGCAATCCAATGAGCGCGGCAGGAAGAATTTTCGCCTTGAGCTGATATTTGAACGAAGCCTTGTATGCGGCGTATTCCTCCGCGGTGCGTTTTTCAAAGTCGCGTGGAACATGCAAGGTTATGTCGAGAATTTTTTCCAAATATCCCGCCAGTTGCCGCGCCGAAACCTTGTTCAAAATTTTGTCTATGAGTTCAAAAACAACTTCGTCCTTGAATTCATTTTTGACAATCATATCCTCCACGGCAATGCGCACGTTCAGAGGATATTCGCTCAAATTTTTCTTGAATTTTTTGTACTCTTCGGGAGTAAGTCCAGTTCTATGTCTCGGGTCGGGCATCGCGCCGCTAAAGTCAACGTTGTCCAATCCGCCCTTCGGCGGCTTTTTCGCATAAGGATCCGCGTCCGTCTCCGAAAATCCCGGAATCGTGAAATCGTCGTTCATGTCAAGCTCGAAGTCGCCATCCGCAGCGTTCAAATTCGAGCCTGTTTCAGGCGGATTGAAATCAGAAAGCGGAGAATCTCCGCCGCTGAAATCCGTCACGCCGCCCAAATCGCCGAAATCGGGCATGCCGCCGCTCGTGTCGATGTCCGCGTTTTCCCCGCCGACCGAATTTCCAGAATCCTGTCCGAAAGAGCCGATGTCAAAATCCGCGCTGAAAATGTCATCGCTGTCCGAAGACGCGGGCGCATCGTATTCCGAAACGTCAAATCCGAGCCCAGAATCCTCGCCGACCGAATTTTCCGGCGCGGAAGGAACGAAATCCTCCGCCTCAAACGACGCATCGTCCGCCGCAGAAGGAATTTCCGCAGAAACGCCGCCTTGCGCTTCGCCGGCGTTCTCATTTTCCATCGCGTCAAAATCGATGTCACCGAATCCCGAACTGTCTCCGTCATCCTGCGGCACATATTCCGCTTGAGAATCTTCTTGGACCGCTTCCTGAGCCGCAGCTTCCTCCGCGAGATCTTCCTCGGTCTTTGGAAGCTTTCCAAATTCGCCAGTCACATAATAAGGCGGATTCGCGCTCGTCACAGGATTTTCAGTGAAAATATCGGGCTTTAGAATCGCAATGTCGTCGGCAATTTCCTTGGGCTTGAAAGGAATTTTTTGCGCGGCCTTTTTTCCGCCTTTTTTTTCAGGAAGTTCGTCTTCTGAATCCACAGAAGCAACTTCATCGCCCAAAATAGAATTCACGTTAATTTCAGCGGAATCCGCCGTAGACGAAGCAGGAGAATAATCCTCGATTTCTATTCCGTCGATGCCCAAGTCGCTCAAGTCGAAACCGTCATCGGAAGCAGCCTTTTCGGCAGGAGCGTCAGGCCGCTCTTCGCTTGCGGCGGGCGCGCCTTGATTTTCCTCCGAAGGATTTTCCGAAATCTCGCTTTCATTCTGGGCTGAATCTTCCTGCGAAGAAAAATCGCCGAGATCATCAAAGTCGCCCAAATCGAAGCCGTCATTTGAATCGGAAGTTGAATCCGCATTTTCAGAATCTGCGGATTGCGCCTCGGAAGAAAGCGCGTTTTCAGGCGCGGCATTATCGTCAAAATTTTGTCCGTCAAAAGAAAGCGCGTCGCCCTGCTCGAAATCAGGCAAAGAATCAAAAAGTGCCGACTCCTCGGCGGGAGTGGGATCTGATTCCTCGCTCGCTTCGGGCGCGCCTTGATTTTCGTCTGAAGAATTTTCCAAAACTTCATTTTCATTCGAAGCGGAATTTTCCGCAGGACTTTCAAACGCGTCAAGATCACCCAAATCTCCAAGGTCGAACAAATCATCTGCCGCAGAAACATTTTCCGCAGACGAAGTGTTTTCCGAAGGCGGCGCGGATTTTTGCTCGGAAGGAACAGAATCCGTATCGCCGGAATTCAAAAGCTCGTCAAGTTCAGGGATGCCCGCAAATTCAGCTTCCGCGGATTTTTCATTGCCGCCGAAAGACGAAGCGTCTTCCAAATTGCCGTCGTCGTCGAATCCGAATCCCGAATACCCGCTTCCGTCTATGCCTTTGGGCTTTTCAGGCTCGGGTTCGGGCTCTTCTTCCTCTTCCAAAAACGACATCGCGCTCGGAACGGAATTCTTTTTTTTCTCGTCGCTCGACGAAGACTCGAACGCGCTCAAGTCGGGCATGTCGCCAAGGCTCGCGCCAAAACCTGCGCCTCCGAAAATATCGTCATCTCCGCTCGCCTTTCGCTCGGCTTCCGCCTTCGCAGCCGCCTCGGCTTCTTCCTGCGCAATCTGTTCAGGGGTCTTTGGTTTTTCCGGCATGCCAGTTACGAAGTCCTCGCTGTCATCCACATCCGGAATGGATTCTGGAACGGGAAAAGGCATTGCTTTTTCGCCGCGCGCCGCGCGCACGTTTATCTCGTTGCCCAATTTGAGAACTTGTTCGCTTAACTTTTTCAACTGACTGAAGCCAGGCACTTATTTTCCCACCTCTGAATATTATACACAAATTAACGGAAATTTACAATATAAACTTTAAGAATTCTCAAATATTTTCCGATAGTTAAATCGTGATGAAAAAGCTGAATTTGTTTTTGGCATGCGCGATTTTCTGCGCGGGCGCGAGCTTCGCCGCCAAGGAAAAAGACGTTCCGCTCGTGGAATCAAAATATTCGTTCGAGTACCGCGAAACCGCGCAAAAACTTCGCGAGCCCAAAGCACCGTTTGAACAGGACGGGTTGATAGTTTTTTCGGCGCAAGAAGGACCTCATTACGTTGGCATCGCGTTCGACTTTGAAAATTTCCAAAAAATTCATCCCTTCCAAAAACGCATCATTTTGGATGAAGACGGCGAAAAAGACCGCGCCTGGTATTTCTACATTCTCGAAGAATATCCAAAGACGGACAAAATTTTGTACCGCCTCATAATCGACGGGCTTTGGACCACCGACCCGATGAATCCGAAGCAACACTATGACGAGACGACGGGAATCAGGCTTTCGCAAATCGACGTGAGACGCGAATACGAAATCGCGACTTCCGTGAAAACCAGCTCGAACGGAAAAAGCGTACATTTCGTCTACAAGGGAAAAAGCGGACAAAACGTGCGCGTGGCTGGAACTTTTTCAAATTGGGACAGCTGGATTTACAGGCTTGCGGAAACTTCGCGCGGATTCTACGAGCTCACGCTCCCGATGAACGAAGGCACGTACTATTATGTCTACTGCATCGGCACGAAAGAATTTCCGGACTTGACGAACCACGAACGAGCGATAAAAGACGGCGGAAAAGCAGTAAGCAAAATAATAGTTACTAATGAATAGTTATTAGTTAATAGTTTATTGCGATTTTTTTGAAGCCCATTATGAATGATTCGCTTCGCGAGTTTTTGCAAGTCCTTACGTGCAAGCAAAAAACTCGGTAAGTAGCGCCACGCGCTACGACCAGCCGTTAGCCCCAGCGGAAGCGAAACTGTAAGTAAATCGCAAGCCTTGCGAACATCAGCCCAAACCGAACTGGCTCATCAATTTTGCCTGCATTCCTTTGTTGCGAGAAAGTTTTTTCATCGTGAGCTTCGTTTTTTCGAACTGCTTTATCAACTTGTTCACTTCGGCGACACTTGTGCCGGAGCCTTTGGCGATTCGCTTGCGGCGGGAAGGTCCGATTATCAAGTGATTCGCGCGCTCCTTTTTCGTCATCGAAAGGATTATCGCTTCCTGCCTTTTCATTCCGCTCGTATCAATGTCGCGTCCTTGCATCGCCTGCGCCGCGCCCGGAATCATTTCCAAAAGAGAGTTCACGTTTCCCATCTTTTTCACTTGCTGAAGCTGCTCGAGCATGTCTTCCAAAGTAAATTCGTTGCGAGCCATTTTCCGCTGCATTTTCTGCGCGGCTTTCTCGTCAATCTTTTCCTGCGCGCGCTCCACGAGCGAAACAACATCGCCCATTCCAAGAATTCGGCTCGCGATTCTGTCGGGATGAAAAACTTCGAAATCTTCGGTCTTTTCGCCAGTGCCAATAAAAAGAATCGGCTTTTGCGTGATTGACTTGAGCGAAAGCGCGGCACCGCCCCTCGCGTCCGAATCAAACTTCGTAAGAATAACGCCCGTCAAGCCCAGCCGCTCGTCGAAAGTTTTCGCGATGTCCACGGCGTTCTGTCCGGTCATCGCGTCGGCGACAAGCAAAACTTCGTCGGGCGAAACTGCCTTTTTCATTTCGACAAGTTCCGCCATCATTGCGTCGTCGATTTGAAGGCGGCCGGCCGTATCCAAAATTATCGTGTCAAGTCCGTTTTTCTTTGCAAAGCCGATGGCTTCGCGAGCGACCTTCACGGCATCGCGCGCGCCCTCTTCCTTGTAAAAAGCGACTTCGATTTTTTTCGCGAGAACTTCGAGCTGCTCAACGGCGGCGGGGCGCACCAAGTCGCAGGCGACAAGGAGCGGACGGCGGCCTTCTTTTTTGAGACGCGCGGCCAACTTGTGCGAAGCCGTGGTTTTTCCCGCGCCCTGCAATCCGAGCATCAAAATCACGGACTGAGTGTCAGGGCCTTTGAGCTTCAAGTCGCGCTTTTCGTCTCCGAGCATCGAAGTGATTTTGTCGTAGATTATTTTTACGAACTGCTGCCCGGGATCTACGGCCTTGAGAACTTTTTCACCCTTGGCTTCTTCGATCGTGCTGTTGACGAACCTGCGCACAACGCGCAAATTCACGTCGGCTTCGAGCAAAGCCATCTTTATCTGCTCGACGGTTTCCTCGATGTTCTTTTCGGTAATTGTGGATTTTCCGCTGAGCGCGCGCACGACATTTCCGAGCGCGCCGGTAATTTTTTCAAGCATAAAATTTCTCCATCATTCTAGACTGTTTCGGCGACCAAAACAACGGCGAGTTTCTATTCGGACTGCTTGTAATTCATCAGCAGTTCGAGCATAAAATCTTCCGGCTCAATCTCGCGGTTCAAAATGCGGAAAAGCCCGTCGCAAATCAAAAGCTTCAAGTTTTTCGCCTGCGCGATTTCGTGGACGCATTTGCACGCCACAGCCCCTTCCGGCAAATATCCGATTTTGTTTATGTTCGCAACCAAGTCGTCAAGATTTTTGAATCGCGAAAGCAAATCGGTCTTGATGATTTCCTGGCCGAATCTCCGGTTGCGTCCGTACTTTGATTTGCACGTAACGTCGAGATCGCCCACACCCGAAATCGAAGTGAACGTTTCGGCGTGAGTCGCGCCCATCGCGAATCCAAGCGTCTGGATTTCGTTCAATCCTGCGGCCATCAAAAGCGATTCCGTGTTGTCACCGAAAATTTCCGAAGTTTCAGAAAGCGCGTCGAGCGCGCCGTAGACCACGGCGATCACATTTTTCGCCGCCGCGCAAATCTGCACGCCCACAACGTCGAGGCTCGAATAAGGCATTATTCCAGGAACACGCATCAGTTCGCGGAATTTTATCGAAACCTTGGGATTTTCGCTCGCCGCCACAAGCCCTGTGATTTTTCCCATCGCCACTTCCTCGGCATGGCTCGGTCCTGAAATGTAGCAAGTCGAGCCTTTGTACGAAAGCGGAAGGACGCTTTCCATCGTCTCAAGAATGAGACGCGGAACGCGCTCGCTCGGAACGAAGCCTTTCGTGAGCACGCCGATGTTCGCAGTTCCTTCTGCGATGCATTTTACGCCGAGGATTTTTTTGATTGTCGAAGCCAAATAAAGCGAAGGGCTTGCCAAGACGAGGAATTTTTTTTCCGACACGACTTCTTCTATGTCGCTGGAGGCGCGAAGATTTTTTTCAAGCTTGAATCCGCCCAAAAATCGCTTGTTTTCGTGCTCGTCATTTATGGAAGAAACAACGTCGCCTTCCATTGCCCAAAGCGTGACATCGTGCCCGCCGCGCGCCAAAGCCTGCGCGAAGGCCGTTCCCCATGCGCCCGCTCCGAGAATTCCGACAGTCTTTTGTGAAGCCATAACATTCCTCTAAAACCAAGCATCGAAGAAAACTTCAGTTTTCGAGATGCTTGGTTTCGCCTGCGCCAGCAACTTGTTGCGGCGCAGGTATTTCAATAATCGAGTTTTGCGAGAAGCGCGAAACTCGAGCCGAAAACTTTCGCGATATTTTAGCGGCAGTTTTCGGCATTCCTCTAAAATAATCGAGTTTTGCAAGAAGCTCAAAACTAGAGTTGAAAACCGCGCGACATTTCAGCGATGATTTTCAACGTCCCAATTTAATACCAAACCGAAGAATTGTCTTCCCAGTCAATCAACTCTTCTTGCTTGAAGAACAAATTGATTTCGCGCTCCGCGCTTTCATCGCTGTCGGACGCATGGATTATGTTGCACTGAGTGTGAAGGCAAAAATCTCCGCGAATCGTGCCGGGCGCGGCTTCCGAAGGGCGCGTCGAGCCGACCAATTTTCGCACAATCGAAATGCAGTCGTCGCCCTGCAAGCACATCGCCACCACGGGTCCTGAAGTTATGTAATCCACAAGTTCGCCATAAAAAGGCTTTTCCTTGTGCTCGGCATAATGACGCGAAGCCAATTCCTGCGAAACATTCATCATCTTGAGGCCGACGAACTTGAGCCCTTTTTTTTCAAGGCGGCGGATCACTTCGCCTACAAGCCTGCGATTCAAAACGCCAGGCTTCAACATTGCAAAACATCGTGTTCCCATAATTTGCCCATTATACAGGATTTCGAACAGTGTTTCAAGCACTTTCGCGAAAAATGTGGAAACGCGAAAAAAGCCTTTTGAATCGCGCGTTGGAGTTTGTTGATTGCAAAAATGCGCGCGGATTACGAAAACTTCGGAAACTTCCGACGTGATTTTCCGGCGCACTTTGCGAAACGCTATTTCGTGTACAACGTCTTTATTTCCTTCGCGTAGATTTTTTCGATTTGATGGCGCATCACGGTCTGCTTGGCGTTTATTTCCCTGCCGATTTTAAAGCTTTCGGGAAGAAGCGCGAATCGCGCCACGCGCTCGCACGTGCGGAATCCGTTCTTGCCGTCCACGAGATTGTCGATTTCCTCGCGAATCAAATTGCGGAATTCGCTCGTTTCCAAAAGCGTGTCGTAAGAATCGTAATAAATCCGGTTTTCTCCAGCGAACTGCAAGGCTGCGTCTTTGTTCGGAACGATGAGCGCGGCGATGTATTTTTTGTCCTGCCCGACGACCACGGCGGATTCCACGAACTTGGAACGGCAAATCGCGTTTTCCACCATTTGAGGCTCGATGTTTTCCCCGTCCAAAAGAACTATCGTGTCTTTCGCGCGTCCCGTAATCGCGATTTCATTCCAAAAAGAAAGCATCGCGATGTCGCCCGTATTTATCCAGCCGTCCTTGTCCAAAACCTTTTGCGTAATGTCGGGACGGCGATAATAGCCTTTCATCACTTGTCGTCCGCGCGCGAAAAGAAGACCGCGTTTTCCGGGACTAAGCGGCGTACCGCTCAAAGGAATGCCGTCTTTTTGCGGCACGATTTTCACTTCCGCGCTCGGAAAGACTTTCCCGACGCAACCCGAACGGTTTCGGACAGGACTTCCCATCGCAAGGAAAGGCGCTGTTTCCGTCATTCCATAGCAGTCCAAAAGCTTCACGCCGAGCGTCCTGAAGAACAAGTCCGCCTCGCGCTGAAGCGAGCCTCCGCCGCAAAGCAACGCGCGAATCTTTCCGCCGAGCCGCTTTTTTATTCTTCGGAACACGAGCAAATAGCAAAGCCAATAAAACGGCGAAAGGATTGCGAAAGGAATTATGCTGTAGATTTTGTCGATGACGCTTGTCTTGAGCGAAAAATGGCAGACGAGCGAAAAAAATCTGTCGTGCGCCCAAGTCCATGCCGCGCCGATTTTCATCGAAAAATTGAAAAGCAGCAACGCCGGACGATTTTTCTTCTTTTTTCTTGCACGATAGAAACTTTGCACGAACGCGTCCCAAAGGCGAGGAACGCCCGCAATCCACTGCGGATGAATCGCATCAATGTCTTCCTGCATGATCGAAATGGCGGGCTTTGAATACGCGATTCCGCTTTTGAGCGTGATCGCAAAATAAGTGAGCGCGCGCTCCATGATATGCCAAACGGGAAGAACTGAAAGCCACATGTCGCCCTCGCGCGCCGTGACCAAGACATCGCGCGCCACTTCGCATTGCGCTATGAAATTGTCGTGCGTAAGCATAACGCCTTTCGGAGTGCCGGTCGTGCCGCTCGTGAAAATCACGGTCGCAACGTCGCCGCCCTCGGTCTTTTCCATTTCGGCTTCCACTGCCTTTCGCATCGCCGCGGTGGAACGGCGAGCCATGTCCTCCAAGTCGATGAATTTGTGGACGCGGATTCCGAGCAACGCCGCCCGCTCCATAGTCAATTCAGTGGGCGTATCGAACAAAATCGCGTCCTGCAAGCATGGCACTTCCTCGACTTTTTCGAGAACTTTGTCAAGCTGACGCTCGTTTTCGAAAAAGCAGATCCGGCAGTTCGTGAAATTCAGAATAAAGCGGATTTCGCTTCCCATAGAATCGCATCCGCGCGGAACGTCAGCAGCCCCCAAAGAAAGCAGCGCGAGGTCGGTCAAAAGCCATTCACGTCGGTTGTCGCTGATTAGCCCAACAAGGTCGCCGCGCGAAACGCCGAAATCCCGAAGGACGCACGCCATGTCCAAGACGCGAAGATAAACAAGGCCGTATCTTTGCACATCGTAAGTTCCAAGCTCGTTCTTGTACGACAGCAAAACAACGTCTCCGCATTCCTCGGCGCGGCGTTTGAAAAGAAGGGGCAAATTTTTGGGCAGGACTTCCCTTCTTTCGCGGAGATTCAAAATTTTCTTCACCTTGTCTATTTTTCCCATTTGCTCCTCGGTTAATTCCAAGTATAAACGATAAATTGAAGAAGTGCAAGCGGTGGCGATTTTTTCACTTGATTTAAAAGTGAATTCGCTGTAAAATATTCTATCGATTTCCCAAACCAGAAGCTATGACGGCATTCGCAAAAATGCCGCCAACTTCTTGTCAACAAAGTTTGCGTTGCAAACTCACCATCATACGGCGCGTCCACGCTTTGCCGCGAACGCGCTAAAAATTCAATCGCGAAATTGACGTTTCGAAATTGAATTTTACAGGAGCAATTATGTTCAGCTACAAGGACATCGGCCTCGTGAACACAAAAGACATGTTCGCAAAGGCTATGAAAGGCGGATACGCGATTCCCGCGTACAATTTCAACAATATGGAACAGATGCAGGCGATCATTCAGGCTTGCGTCGAAACGAAGTCGCCAGTAATCTTGCAGGTTTCAAAAGGCGCGCGCGCTTACGCCGACAAATTCATCCTGCGCAACATGGCGCGCGGCGCGGTGGAATATGCCGAAGAACTCGGCTGCAAGATTCCGATCGTGCTTCACTTGGATCACGGCCCGAATTTCGAAGTGGCGAAGGACTGCATCGACAATGGCTTTTCTTCAGTGATGATTGACGGCTCGGCTCTTCCTTATGACGAGAATGTCGCGCTCACGAAAAAAGTCGTGGATTACGCGCACCAGTTCGACGTTACGGTCGAAGGCGAACTCGGAGTTTTGGCGGGCGTGGAAGATGACGTCGTGGCAGCGGAAAGCCACTACACGAAGCCCGAAGAAGTGCAGGATTTCGTTTCAAAGACGGGAGTCGATTCGCTCGCAATTTCAATCGGCACGTCGCACGGACGCTGCAAATTCACGCCCGAACAGTGCACTCGCAGTCCCGACGGAGTTTTGATTCCGCCGCCGCTCGCGTTCGACGTTCTCGAAGGCGTTGAGCAAAAGCTTCCCGGATTCCCGATCGTTTTGCACGGATCTTCTTCAGTTCCGATGGAATACGTCCGCATAATCGAACAGTTCGGCGGAAAGATTCCTGATTCGGTTGGAATTCCCGAAGAGCAGCTCAGAAAGGCGGCGAAATCCGCAGTCTGCAAAATCAACATCGACTCAGACGGAAGGCTTGCGATGACGGCCGCGATTCGAAAATTCTTCGCAGAAAACCCCGGCAAATTCGACCCGCGCGAATACTTGGGACCTGCCCGCGAAGAACTCAAGAAAATGTACATGCACAAAAACATCGAAGTTCTCGGCTCGGCAGGACACGCGCTTGACTAGTCGAAACTAAATTTTGCGCAAGCCAAAGGCTTGCGCAAAAACTCGATGCAAAATTCGGCGGACAAAATCCGCCTTAAAAAATATTTTTCTTTTTCTTGTTCCTATGAAAAAAAATTTTTCTGCACGACCAATCAAGGTTTTTCTTTCGTACTTTTCGCCGCACAAAAAACTTTTCGCGCTCGACCTGCTTTGCGCCACGTTCATCGCGGCAATCGACGTTTCGTTTCCGATGCTCAGCCGCTGGGCGATAGACGCGGTGATTCCCGAAAAAAATTTTCGCGCGTTCTTCACTCTGATTTTCGCGATTTTTGCGGCGTACATTTTCCGCAAATTGTGCTCGTATTGCGTGACTTATTGGGGACACGTTTTCGGAAACCTTGTCGAGGCGGACATGCGGCGCGACATTTTCGCGCAAATCGAACGCCAGTCGTTTTCGTTTTTCGACAAAAACCGCACTGGCGCGCTGATGAGCCGCGTGACGAACGACCTTTTCGACATAACGGAATTGGCGCATCACGGCCCTGAAGACGTATGGACTTCGCTTTTGACGCTTTTCGGCTCGTGCTTTTTGCTTTTCAAAATCCGAATGGAACTCGCAATAATCGTCTTCGCGTTTCTTCCAATCGCGATCGCGCTCGTGATATTTTCGCGAAAAAGCCTGATGCGCTCTTCGAAAAAAGTGAAGGAAACTACGGCTGAAATAAATTCCGCGATAGAGTCGAGCATTTCGGGAATAAGGGCGACGCAGGCATTTACGAACGAAAAATTCGAGCAGGAAAAATTCGATGCGGGAAACGCCAATTTCGTCCGCGCGAAACAATGGCGGTACAAGGCGATGGCGACTTTTCAATCCAACATCGAATTCGCGAACAATATTTTGTACCTCGTGGTTTTGGCGGCGGGCGGATTCTTCATCATGCGCGGGAAAATGAAAGTCTCGGATTTGATCGCGGCAAACCTGTTCGTGGCGGCGTTCACCGCGCCAATCGGAAAGCTTTCATTTTTTACCGAACTTTTTACGACCGGAATGGCGGGATTCTCGCGTTTCCTTGAAATCATGCGCACCGACACTTCGATAAAAGAAGCGGACGACGCCGTGGAAATAATCGGCGCGCGCGGAAACATAAGATTCGAAAACGTAGGATTCTCATACAACGAGAATTTCCCCGTGCTGAAAAACGTGAACCTCGAAATACGCGCGGGAGAAAAGCAGGCTCTCGTGGGAACTTCGGGCGGCGGAAAAACCACGATCTGCAATTTGATTCCGAGATTCTACGAAGCGAGCGAAGGCAGGATTCTTTTGGACGGAATCGACATCAAAAAACTCAAGGTGGAAAATCTGCGGAAGCAAATCGGAATCGTTCAGCAGGAAGTCTTTCTTTTCGCGGGAACGATCCGTGAGAACATCGCCTACGGAAAAGTCGGAGCGAGCCTCGATGAAATCGTAAAGGCCGCAAAACGCGCCGAAATCCACGAGGACATTATGAAAATGCCGCAGGGCTACGACACGATCGTCGGGGAGCGAGGAATCACGCTTTCGGGCGGGCAAAAGCAGCGCGTTTCCATCGCGAGGTGCTTTTTGAAAAATCCCCCGATATTGATTTTGGACGAAGCGACGAGCGCGCTAGACTCCGCCACGGAATTGAAAATCCAAGGCGCGTTCGACGCTCTTTCGAAAGGACGCACGACAATCGTAATCGCGCACAGACTTTCCACGATTCGCAACGCCGACAACATCGCAGTGATAGGCGAGCACGGAATCACAGAAAGCGGCACGCACGACGCGCTCATCGCAAAGGGCGGCGAATACAAAAGGCTCTGCGAAAGCCAATTCGCGCGCAAATAGAAACGAAAGACGCGCAACAATTTGTAACGTTGAGTTTTGCAAGCAAATAGTAAACCTGAAATTTCCGCCCTGCTCCTCAAATTTCCGTTTCATTCGCGAAATTTCCGCCACGTTCCTCAATTTTCCGCTTCATTCACGAAATTTCCGTTCCGTTCGTGAAATTTTCGCTTCATTCTTCAATTTTTCGCCGGAATATTCACGAACGAAGTCCATTCCCGAATATTTATTCATATTCGTGAAATCCCTGCATAAATATTCAAGAATATGTTCCGTTCACGAAATTTCCGCCACGTTCGTGAAATTCCCTCCTGAACGCGGAAGAAATCGTTACAAAACTCGAAAAGCCTTTAAAAACTAGCATCTGCACCGTTTCGCTTCCATAAAGGGCTTCAGAAAACAAAGAAAAGGCGTGCGCGAGCAAGAAACACATCCCGCCCTCGCACGCCCGCACTATTCACTATTCCCCATTAACTATTCACTATCTTTATGTTTCTTCCGTAAATCCGCCCGAGAAACGCGAGTTTTTCCGCGCGCTCTTCGGTAAGCTCGGACATTTCGAAACGCCAAGTCCAGTTCGCGCCGACCGTGCTGGGAGTGTTCATTCTGCCTTCGTTAGAAACGCCGAGAATGTCCTGAATCGGAATCACAGCCATGTCCGCGGTGGAAGCGAGCGCGCACCTTACAAGCGCGGCGCAAAGTTCGCCCGAATCGCACAATTTTCTCGCCTCGGCTTCGGAAAGTTCCTTTCCAAAGGCGTATTCCGCCGCAAGCCGCACGGAGGAATCGGGCGCGTTTTCGAGCCAGCCTTGCATCGTGTCGTTGTCATGGGTCCCGGTGTAGACGACGCAGTTGCTTCCGTACATGTGCGGAAGGAAGGCGTTCGTCATGCCCTCGGCTCCGGCTTCGCCAGCGTCGAACGCGAATTGCAGGACTTTCATTCCGGGGAATTCGAAGTCGTCACGGAGCGCGCGAACTTCATCGGTTATCACGCCCAAATCTTCGGCGATGATCGGGATTTCGCCCAACCTCTTTTTTATTTCGGAAAAAAGCGCGTGGCGCGGGCCTGCGACCCATTTTCCTCCGATGGCGTTTTCCGCGCCATAGGGCACGGACCAATACGCCTCAAATCCTCGGAAATGGTCGATGCGCACGAAGTCGGTGAGTTCCTGGCAGCGGCGGATTCGCTTTACCCACCAATCGTAATTTTCCGCCGCCATCGCGTCCCAGTCGAAAAGCGGATTTCCCCAAAGCTGCCCTGTCGCGCTGAAATAGTCCGGCGGAACTCCAGCCACGCAAATCGGCGTGCCGTCCTTTTGAAGCTGGAAAAGCCTTTGGTTTGCCCAGACATCGGCGGAATCGGGAGCTACGAAAATCGGAATGTCGCCGATGATTTTCACACCCTTGGAATTGGCGTATTTTTTGAGCGCGCTCCATTGTTCCGCGAAAAAGAATTGAATCGTCTTTATGCGCTCGATTTCCTCGACATGCTCGGAATTCCATTTGGAAACGGCGGATGGATCGCACGAAGCGAGCGGCTTCGGCCAAAATTTGAACCAAACTCCGCTCGTCTTTTGCTTTTCCGCCTCGGCATCGTACTTCGACTTTATGCTCATGAAATTGGCGAAATTGTCGAGCCAAGCCGAATTGTCGTTTTTGAACGCCTCGTAGCGAACGCAGTCTTGCGCCGAGCAATTTTTTTGGAAATGCGCCGCCGCCTTTTGCAACGCGGGCATTTTCCAATATACGACCGCGCCGAAATCCACCGCGCCGGAATTCTTCACGTATTCTGGCGGAACTATTTCATCCTTTTGCGCCCAGCCTTTTTCGGCGAGCATTTCAAGGTCAATCAAAAGCGGATTTCCCGCGAACGTGGAAAAGGATGCGTAAGGCGAATCGCCGTAGCCCGTAGGTCCGAGCGGAAGAATCTGCCAAAGCGTTTGGCCTGCCGAAGAAAGCCAGTCAACGAATCTGTAAGAAGGCGCGCCGAAAGTTCCGATTCCGGGCGTTCCCGAAAATGACGTGGGATGAAGCAAAATCCCGCTAGAGCGAATGTTTTTCATTTTTTCAGTATAACACCGCAAAAAAAAATTTGTCAAGTTTTTTTGAGAAAATTTATCGTTGTAAATCGGAAAAAATGCCTAGGCACTTTCCCGCTTGTCAACCACGAGGTTTGTTTCCTTTTTCACCAAACCGAATTTCGCGCGAAAAATTGAGCCGCAAAAAAGTGAAAAACATTGACATTCAAAATAAAAATAACCTAAAATGAGTTCACGGCATGAATTTTCGTGCCTAATTGACTTTTCATAAAACAGGAGGCAGAAAATGAAAAGAACGACAATTGCACTGGCGGCGGCCGGCGCGATTTTGTTGGCATCATGCGCACAGGGGGGGGGTAAAGGACAGGTAAAAATCCGCTACCTCAATTTCAAGCCGGAAGTCGCAGGCTATTATCAAGAATTGGCGGACGAATACGAAAAACAGACTGGCGTAAAAGTCATCGTGGAAACTGCGGCGAACAACGCCTACGAATCCACGCTCACTTCAAAAATGGCGACAAAAGAAGCACCCACGCTTTTCCAAATCAACGGACCGCGCGGCTACGCGAACTGGGCGGATTATTGCGCCGACCTTTCACAGACTGAAATATACAAGCACCTTTCCGACAAGTCGCTCGCCGTTACGCAGGGCGGAAAAGTCTACGGAATTCCGTATGTCGTTGAAGGCTACGGAATCATCTACAACAAGGCGCTCACCGACAAATATTTTGCGCTTCCTTCAAAAGCGACGCCGTATTCCAGCATGGACGAAATCGACAATTTCCAAAAGTTGAAGGCGATTTGCGACGACATGCAGAAGAACGCTTCCGCGCTCGGAATCGAAGGTGTTTTCGCGAGCACTTCTCTCAAGGCGGGCGAAGACTGGCGATGGCAGACGCACTTGGCGAATCTCCCGGTTTACTGGGAATTCAAGACGAACAACATTGATCTTGCTTCCGATGCCACGAAAGAAATCAAATTCCAGTACGGCGATCAATTCCGCAACATCTTCGACCTTTACTTGAACGATTCTACCGTGGACAGAAAGAACGTCGGCACGAAAACCGTCACGGATTCAATGGCCGAATTCGCGCTCGAAAAATGCGTGATGGTTCAAAACGGAAACTGGGCTTGGGGACAGATCGCCGACGTTGCGGGAAACAAAGTTTTGCCCGAAAACGTAAAATATCTCCCGATTTACACGGGAGTTCCGGGCGAAGAAAGCCAGGGACTTTGCATCGGAACGGAAAATTTCTACAGCATCAATTCGAAGAGTTCCGCCGAAGAGCAGAAAGCCGCCGCGGATTTCGTGTACTGGCTCTACTCAAGCGACTTCGGAAAGAACTATGTCACGAACAAGCTTGGATTCATCGCGCCGTTCGACACGTTTAGTCCTGCCGAGCGTCCGAGCGATCCGCTTGCGAAGGAAATTTTCGCGTGGATGGAAAAGGACGGAATCACTTCGGTTTCTTGGAACTTCACGCTCTTCCCCTCGCAGAAATTCAAGGACGATTTCGGCTCGGCGCTTTTGCAATACGCGCAAGGCCAAAAGACTTGGGACGCGGTGAGCTCCGAAGTTGTCGAGGATTGGAAAAAAGAATCCAATATGTAAATGGCACCGGATTTCCGGAGGTTTTTCCATTATTTTAGAAAAAAGAAGGCGGCGCAAAAATGTCGCGTCGCTTTCTTTTTTTCAAGTTCGAGTTTTGCTCGAACTTGAATTTAGTTTGCGACTCTCGCACAACACCAAAAAGCCACTTATTTGGAGAAAATAATTTATGGAAAAAAGCATAAAAAAAAGAGGCTCGCTTGGCAAGTATTTTCCGGTTTTCGTGCTTCCCACGCTGCTCGCCTTCGCGCTGTTTTTCATCGTGCCGTTTCTGATGGGAATCGGACTTTCGTTCACGAAATTCACCACAATCACGAACGCAAAATGGGTCGGCATCGAAAACTATGTCAAGGCGTTCACGACGGACGGCGAATTTTTGCACGCGCTCGGATTCACTTCGCTTTTTACGATTGTTTCTATCATAACCGTGAACGTGTTCGCATTTTCGCTCGCGCTTGCGCTCACGATGGGCTTGAAGGGCACGAATCTTTTCCGCTCGGTTTTCTTCATGCCGAATCTTATCGGCGGAATCGTCTTGGGCTACATTTGGAATTTGCTGATAAACGGCGTGCTTCAAAAACTTGTCGGCGTGGACATTTCGTTCAAAACCGAATACGGATTTTGGGGACTCGTAATCCTCACGAACTGGCAGCTCATCGGATACATGATGATAATCTACATCGCGGGCTTGCAGAACATTCCGGGCGACTTGATCGAGGCGGCGGCGATTGACGGAGCGTCCTCAATGCGGGTTTTGTTCAAGATAAAGATTCCGATGGTGATGCCTTCGATCACAATCTGTATGTTCCTTACGCTAACGAACACTTTCAAAATGTTCGACCAAAACCTCGCGCTCACAGCCGGCGCGCCCGCGCGTTCTACGGAAATGCTCGCGCTCAACATATACAACACATTCTACGGAAGGACAGGCTGGCAGGGCGTGGGCCAGGCAAAGGCGGTGGTGTTCTTCGTAATAGTCGCAATCATTGCGTTCGCGCAGCTCAAGGCGACCACGCGAAAGGAGACAGAACAATGACACACAATCTCTACAGGCAAAAACAGGCGACAAGGCAAATCGCTTTTTTCGCGATGGTCGTGCTCACGGCGATTTTTCTCGTGCCGATTCTTCTCGTGCTCGTGAACTCGTTCAAATCGCGGCTATACATCTCAAGCTCGCCTTTTTCGCTTCCGAACGAAGAGACATTCGTCGGATTTCAAAACTACATCGCAGGGCTTTCCACGGCAGGATTTTTCGCGGCGTTCCTGCGCTCGCTTTTCATAACCGTATTTTCCACGGTCATTATAATCGTCTGCACTTCGATGACATCGTGGTTTATGGTGCGCGTGAAAAACAAATTCACGGGCGCGCTCTACTATCTTTTCGCGTTCAGCATGATCGTTCCGTTCCAAATGGTAATGTACACGATGACTTTCGTTGTAAACAGAATGAATTTCGACAACATTTTCGGAGTCGTGTTCGTGTACCTCGGATTCGGCGCGGGACTTTCGGTTTTCATGTTCACGGGATTCGTCAAGGCGATTCCGCTTGAACTTGAGGAGGCTGCGGAAATCGACGGATGCAATCCGCTCCAAACTTTTTTCCTCGTCGTATTTCCGGTCTTGAAGCCCACGGCGATCACAGTCGCAATTTTGAATTCGATGTGGATTTGGAACGACTACCTTCTGCCCTACCTCGTGCTCGGCACGGACAACAAGACAGTTCCGGTGGCGATTCAAATCGCGATGCAAGGCGCGTACGGCGCGACCGACTACGGCGGGTTCATGGCGATGCTCGTTCTCGCAATAATTCCGATCGTGATTTTCTACATTTCGGCGCAGAAGTACATAATCAAGGGCGTGATTTCGGGAGCGGTCAAAGGCTGACGAGTTCACGAAACATTTCAAGTCGTTTTCGTTTCAGCGCAAAACGACTTTTCGGCATTCACGAATTTTTTTTCGCGATGCAGGAAAATAAAAAAGGCTTTTTGCAAAGAAGCAACATAACTCTTTTATGCTGGCGGGCAACGCCCGCCAGCATTTTTTGTCATTTTATCAATTTGTCGAGCTCGGAATTCAGCCTTGCGAAATTTTCGTTTCCTGGATTGAGCGCAATCACTTGGCGCAGATAATATTGCGC
Organism: Treponema sp.; assembly: GCA_014804005.1. Classification (GTDB taxonomy): domain Bacteria; phylum Spirochaetota; class Spirochaetia; order Treponematales; family Treponemataceae; genus Treponema_D. The sequence continues at coordinate 459,788 of JAAVAP010000013.1, forward strand.
CTTGCGGTAATCTTTTTTCTGGAAATAAATTTCGTACATCCGAAAAAGCGCGTCGAAATTGCGCGGGTTCGCGATTACGGCGGAACGCAAGTCCGAAAGCTGCGCGACTTCCCCCGAAACCAAAAAACTGCGCTGATAATAAAGAAAACTTTTCATCGCAGACTGGGCGGAATCCAGCATCGAATTGATGAAACGCGAGGCCTGCGCCGTGCGGCCAGTTCGCACCATCGCATCGACATAAGATTGAATCGCAGTTTCGTCGTTAGGATTTTTTTCGTAGAGGGAACTCGCGGACTTCCAAGCCTCGTCAAGATATCCGAGCGCGAGGCAGATTTTCACGTGCGTCGAAATTGTCTGCACGGAAGAATTTTTTTCAATGAGCTTTTTGCTCGCAGCATAGGCATCCGCCCATTTTTCTTCGTCCGCCAAATTCTGAATCAGGAACGAAAGCGCCTCGGGATTTTCGGGATCGTCCGAAAGGATTTGCGAAGAAAGCTGCGCGCCGCTTCTTCCGCCAATATTTTTTCCGGTCTCGCCCGCGAGGCTCGCCGCATAGAGCACAACCTCGCTGTCGTTCGGATAAAGCGCGAGTGCCTTTTCCATCGTGGCTATTGCGGCGGTGGAATTCCTGTTCCATTCTTTTTGAATCCGCGCGCGAAGCACAAGATATTCTTTTGAATTCGGATTCGATTTCGCATAAACGTCCAAAAGCGAAGCGGCCTTCAAATATTCGCCCGTCTGAACGAAAACCTTCGCCCTAAAAAGCACCATTTCCAAGTCGGCCGGATTCTGCGTGAGAATCAGCATAGCGTAGCGTTCGGCGGAAGCGTAGTTTCCTCGGTCGAAAGAATTCTGCGCCGCCAATTTCAAAAGCCGCAAATTCGAAGGCTGAGCCACGATAAGGCGGTCGATTATCGTCTGACTTTCACCGTAGCGCGAAAGCGCGTTCAGCGCGGATGCAAGGCGGAAATCCACTTCGAATGCGGAAGTGCCTTCGGCCGCCGCCTTGAAATGTTCCACGGCTTCCTCTTCTTTTTTCATGTTCACGAAAAGGATTCCCAAAAGATAATTCGCGAGGACGCTCTTTGAATTGATTTCGAGGGCGGCAAGCAAATCCTGTTTCGCGCGCTCAAAGTAGTCGCTGCGCCCCGAATTTCCGCAGAGCACAAGCGAAGGAAGCGCGCGCGACAAAAAGTCCGATCCGCTCATGGAAGTGTCGTAGATTCCGTTCCGCGCCGACTCAATCGCGCCGACATAGGCGTTTCGCTGCGAAATGCGCGGCTCGCCTGCGGAAAAATCCATGCTTGGCCAAACAACCCTCGCGATTTCCTCGATGCAGAACAAAAGCACGTTTTCATTTTCCGCGTATTCCACGGAAGGCTTTTTCAGTTTGGCATAGGCGGAACGCAAAGCCTCCGGCGAGCCAATTTCCACGTCACGCAAGATTTCATCCGGGATTCCCGAAAAATATCCTGCGTCGTTTTTTTTCTTTGACTTGTCCACGTTGATTTTCGTGACCGGCCTTTCCTCTTCTGGAACGACCTCGGAAGAATCTTTCTTGGAATTCTTTTCCTTGGATTTTTTCGCCATCTTTTCAAGCGTGAAATTCTCTCCGCCGAAATTTCCAAGCGAAAAATTCTCGGCCGCGAAATCGGCATTTGAAAAAGCGAGAATGAAAAATGTCAAAAGGCAAAAAGGCCTTTTCATCTAGTCGTAGTCCTCGCCGTCGTATTCTTCGGCGTACTTTTCCTCGTCGTCCTTTATGATAGGGAATTTTTCCTTGGCGTTCTGCCTCACGTAATAAAGCGCGATCAGGAACGCTCCGCAAAAAACAAGGAAAACCGGCATTGACTTTCCGAGGAACACTCGCATCGGGACTTTTATGATTTTCAGCTTGAAAAGGAAAAAAAACGCGCCCAGCACCGTCATCGCCGCCGAAGGAAAAACATACGCCGTGCGAAATTTCTTGTAATGAATCCGTCCCACAGGCAAAAGCGTCACGCCGAATGTTATCACGAGAATCGGCCAATGTTCGCGGAAAGCGAGCGGAACATCTCGCGCCGTAAGAATCAGGGAAATCAGCGAAATTATGCACAGGTTGAGCGAAATGTAAAACGAAACCGATTTTCGCGCCAAAATAGAAAAATAAACGAGGAACGCCGTTATCAGGAGGAAAACCGAGTTCAGCACCAAGTAATAAATCTCGCGCTCGCCGATCGGCGGAAGGAAAAACAGGACTATTCCGGCAAGAAAAAAAATTATCCCGAACGCGAGCATGATGTCTTGCGCTTTCTTGTTGTATTTTTCCATAATGCCATTATATTACATTTTGCCCAATCTTGACAATAATCAAATCATAATATATTGTAAAAAATATGAAAATCAAACAAAAATCTCATAAAAAATTTCCCGCGAAAAAGATTCTCGCGGCGACGATTTCAATATTTTTTTGCATGCTGAATTTTTCATGCTCCAAGAAAATTTCAGGAAAAAAAATCGAACTTGAATCGACCATTGAACTGAAAAAAATGCTCGAGCGCGGCGACGAGCTTTCCGAAAAAAGCCGCTACGCGATCATGAACCGGCTCGCTTCGAAAATGCTCGAAGAAGGCGCGACCGACGAACTTTTGCTTTTGCTCACGGAATTCGTGGAAAGAAATCCGCGCGACAAATACAATTCGTACTGGCTTTTGATGTGCGCGTACTTTTACACCGAAATGGGACAAGAAAAAGTGGCGGAATATTACTTCGAGCGAATCCTGCGTTGCTACGACGATCTCGTTGTGAAAGGCCAGTCGATTCATTTTTTGTGCCTTGAACGGCTCGTCCAAATTTCAGAAAATCCCGAAAACCGCATAGGCTACTTCAACACGCTGATGAGCCGCTTTCCTGAAAAAGTGAGCCTCACGGAAATGTACGCCCGGCTTGCGAACGAATATGAGCGGCTCGGCGACTGGACACGCGCGCTAAGAATGTACCAGACATTCCTCGCGCAGCGCGATGCCGGCTCGATCCAAATCATGGACATGCGCGACATCTACAACCACGCGCGCGCGCTCATAATTTTCGACAACTCGCCGAAAAACTGGATGTTCAAAACTTTGGACGAACTTTCCGATGCCGTAAAAAGCGCGATCTCTCGCAACCAAGGTCCGAGGCTCGACGCGATTCGTTCCAAAGCGAATTTCTTCACGGTGTCAGGAAGAAGCGGCGAAGGAACTCGGAACAGCCAAGCGAGTTTTAGCATTCAAAACTACATGCATGGAAACCGAATCAATTTTTCCGACGAACTTCTCGCGGGCGAAAGCGCGAACGAGGCGTATCTCCGCACAAGCGGATGGAAGGAAATATCTCCGGAATGGTATTTTTATTTTCGGAAAGTGAATTTTCCCGCCGAGCCGAAAGTCCACGGAACTTGGGAATGGGCAGGCATCTACATGGGCGATCCTTTCCAATCGAAAAGATGACGGAAAAATGAAAAAGATTCTTTCGCAGGCGGGAAAATATCTTTTCGCGATTTTGATTTTTTCGCGGAATGGAATTTTCCCGCAAGAAATTCGTTCTGCACTCCACGACGAGATTCTTTATGAGGAAATCATTCCTGATTTGGAAGACGAAAAAAAATATTCGCGCGCGCAGAACGTCCGCCACATTCCGCCGGATTTGCCGGGTTGGGAACGCGCCGAAGTGGAACGTTTCAGAAAATCATATCTTTCGCCTGAACGCAGCGCGGAACTTTTCGTTATCTTGCAAAACGGCGAGCAATACAGGCATTATGTGCGCCGAAGGCTTCTCGAAGAAAACATGCCGCTCGCGCTGGAATACATTCCGGTGATTGAATCAAGTTACAAGGCGAACGCCGCACCGAAAGACGGACGCTCCGTGGGGCTTTGGCAATTTTTGGAAAACAGCATCGCAGGATATTTGCGAAAAACCGAATGGCTTGACGAGCGGCTCGATCCGTGGAAAAGCACCGATGCCGCATTGAAAAAACTCAAGGCGAACTACGACACATTCGGCGACTGGCTTTTGGCAATTGCCGCCTACAACTGCGGGGCGGGAACGGTGAAGCGCGCGCTCGAAAAATCAAGCGAAAAAAATTTCTGGGCACTCTGCGAAAAAAAACTTATTCCCGACCACGCCATAAATTACGTTCCGCGCCTGCTCGCCATAAGCGACATCGCGGCGAACGAAAAATTCTACGGGGCGGACTTGCCGGAATTTTCTTTCGAGCGCGAAACTTATTCGCCATTCGAAGATTTTGAATATGTGGAAGTTTCTTCGCAAATTTCATTGAAGCGGCTCGCGATGGAAATGCGCATGGACGAAAAAATTTTGCTTTACCTGAATCCCGCGCTTTTGCATGGAATCACGCCGCCAAATGAAACTTATGAAATCCGCCTTCCTGCGGGAATGAAAGAAGCCGCGCGCGACGCGCTTTTTACCCTTAAGTCAAAAAGGAAAAATTCCGATACTGAATAAGATGAAAAAGGATTTTTTAAAAAAATGCGCGCTCGCAATTTTTTTCTTCGCGACAATTTTCAGCGCAGCGGCGCAAAGCGGAAAAACTTATGATTCCAACGCGCCGCTTTCTTCCACGAGTTCCGTGAACTGGATGGGAAAAAAATTCACCTCCATGATTTCGTTTGACATGGAAAAGGCGAACATTCCGATGCCGAGCGGAAAAAATTCCGCGATTACAATAATCAATTCGCGCCTTCCGAATCTTATCAAAGATCCGCTTTTGACGCTTTACGTGGACTCGAACCATTCGCTCGGCGACTACATTTTGGAACACAGAGTCAGTCTCGACGACATAATGAAAATCGTCGTTTCGGGAGAAAAATCGCTCGGTTATTTTGACAACGAAAGTTTCCTTTTTAAGACAAAGAAAAATTTGAACTTGAACGACATCTCAAGCCTTTTCGTGCGCCACAACGAGCCGTATTCGCGCAGAAAATCCATCGATACGATTTCTTCGCGAGCGTACACAGGAATCATAATCGACGCGCGCGGAAAACTTCCTGTTCACGGAGATTTTGTCGAAGAGCGCGTGAACCCGTGTTTCTTCCCGAAAATTTGGAACGAAAAAATGGAAGTCGTATACGAGCGCGGAATGATGGAAAGCGACTTGGAAAAGAAAATCGGAGAATGCGCCTACGACTGGAGCGGAGACTTGAGCCGCTACAAAGACCGCGTCGGAAGCGATCCAATCCACATTTCGGCTCAAAAAGTCTACGGCAGGAACCGAACGGATTTGATCATAAGCGAAGACGACACTCTGCGAATTTTTTCCGTTCCGCAAAACGCGGAGCTTTTGAAAAAAGGAAAAATCGTAATTCTCCTCGACCGCGATGTCCTTGAGCACGACGTGGCAGCCCCGATAAAGGACGAGCCTTATTACACGGTGTTCCGCGAAATGAAACTCTATCCGCTAAAGCATCCCGGCGCGGACACAATCGAGGACACGGGAAACGTGATTCGATTCACTTACAAACTCAATTTCGTTCCTGATTCGCCCGCGCTCCTCCCCGACGAACTTCCGCGCATCGCGGAACTAGCAGAGCTTTTGAAGAAGGCGCTTTCGGAAAACTCATTCACGATTTTTGTTGGAGGACACACCGCCGACATCGGCCAGCATGAAAACCAAATGCTGCTTTCGGTCGAAAGGACGCAAACCGTGATAAACCTTTTGATTGAACAAGGAATCGATCCGAAACTTTTCACTTACCACGGCTACGGCGAAACCGTTCCGATCGGAAACAACGAAACGCCCGAAGGACGCGCCGAAAACCGTCGCGTGGAAATCGAGCTGCATCCACGAACTACTTACATTCAGCGAAGTTGGTGAAATATTTTTCAAATTCTTTCGGAACTGGCGAAATCAATTTTAAAATTTCGCCAGTGCAAGGATGAGGCAATTCTAAACTTCGCGCGTGCAAAAAAATTCTTTGCGCACATTCGCCGCCATAAAGCGTGTCGCCCAAAATCGGCATGCGGCATTGCGAAAGGTGCGCGCGTATCTGATGCGTGCGTCCCGTAAAAAGTCTCGCCTGAACGAGAATCTTTTCCGCGCACCTTTCCAAAATGCGAAAATCGGTCCTTGCGAATTTTCCGCCGCAAGATTCCGAGAGTTCGCCGAATTTCGCTTCCTCGGATTTTTTTGAAACGCGTCCAAGAAAATTGCTCACGGAAAATTCTTCGTTTTCAAAATCGATTTCATTTTCAGAATTTTTCGCGTCTCGCAAAAACGCGCTCGCGCTCCCTGCCGTGCTTTTCGTGCAAACGGCAAGATAGATTTTTTTCACCGCGCGTTCCGCATCGCCACCTCCCCCGAACATTTCGTGCAAGGCGGCATTCACGGATTTTTTCTTGGAAAACAAAATCACGCCCGAAGTGCCCTTGTCGAGTCTGTGCACGGCGGAACAATAATTTTCCGAGCCGGGATTTTTTTCGCAAAGATATTTTTGCACCGCGTCGAAAAGCGATGCGCGACTTTCCAAAAAAGTTTTTTCGCTCGGAATTCCGCACGGCTTGTTCACGGCGAGCAAAAAATCGTCCTCGAAAATTATGTCTTTTTCACAAAGCGAAAATTCGATGTCGCCATTTTGTTTTTCATAAAAAAGTTTTTCGAAGTCGAGCATGATTTTCACGCGCGAGGAATTTTTCAAAATAAACGCGGGATTTTTCACAGCGCGATTTTCGCAAAAAACATTTCCGCTGAAAATGAGACGACGGATTTTCGAATTGCTCAAAAATTTATTTTTTTCCGAATCAAATTCATCGAGCGCGGACGGCAAATTTTCGCGCAGAAAATCATCAAGCCGAGAATTTTTTTTCACGTCAAGGAAAATCGTACGCTTCAAAATATTTTGTAATCCGGCCCTTCATCGCCTGCGAAAATTTTCACGCGGCATTTTTCCATGCAAATGTTTTCGCAAAACGCAGACAAATCCATTGCGGCGGGCGAAAGCAAATTGTCAGGATTGAACGAAAGCTCAAGCGAGCATTCCTCCCCCTCCCCTGCCAAACGCGAAAACGCCCCGTTCAGCAAAACGACATCGCGCACGGCAGGAAAAACATGGCGCAGATTTTTCTCGTCATATTTTTCTTCCAAAAAAAGCAGCTGCATTTTTTCGATTTCCTTGTGGGAAAGTGCCGCGACTTTTTCGCGCGATTTAAAACCGCAGTTGTTGCAAATCTGCCATTCGGCAAAATCCGAAAAAAAATTCGAAGGTGAAATTTTCAGCGGCTTCAAAACCGAATTGAACCACGGCACTGCCCTTCCGCACGAATAAAAAATTTCCGCAGCAAATGCCAAACGCTGCGCGTATGAAATGTCATGGCTTGAAAAAGTCGCCGTGCATTTTTCCTCGCGTTCGTCGGAATAAATTTGCGGAAACTCAACGTGATTCGGATAAAGCGTCATGGCGAAGTCAAGCCGCTCGCGGAAAAATTTTATCGAGTCGCGCGGCGAAATTGCGAAGTCCGCCAAAAATCCAAAGACGAGATCGGCATCGTTCAAAAGCGCGGCCTTTTTTGAAAAAAGTTTTTTGTCGAAAAAAGTCGCGCTTTTCGGCGAAAAATTTTTCTTCGAATCAAATTTCATTGCGCAGAATTTTTTTGAATTTTTTTCGTCCGCAAATTTTTCCGAATTTTTTTCATCAATTTTTTTTGCAATTTCGTCAGCGCGAAAAAAAATGTCGAGCGAGCAAAACAAATCCTTGCAAAGCGCGACAATTTCACAGTCAATCACTTCCGCTTCGACAGGAATTGAAATGAAAACTTCGGGAATATATTTTTTTGCTTTCGAAAGAAAATTTTTCAGCGAATTCCTGTCGCGCGAAAAAACGCCTTCGTGCAAAGAAAATCGCGTTATGCCTTTTTGCGAAAACGACGCGAGCTGAGAATCCAAATCCGTCAAGTCAAAATTGTATTCGTCTTTCAAAATAAATCAGCTACAAAAGTTTGATGCCGCGCCTCTTGCAGTCGGCGATGATTTGCGGCGGCCAAATGCTCACCTGCGTTTCGCCGATGTGCGCCTTTTTGAAAAGAAGCATGCAAAGCCGCGACTGCCCGATTCCGCCGCCCAAAGTCTGCGCAAGTTCGCCACGCAAAAGCCTAGAATGGAACATCAATTTTTCGCGCTCCTCGCAGCCGCGTTCTTCCAGCTGCGCCTTGAGCGAAGCTGGCGAAACCCGGATTCCCATCGAAGAAAGTTCGAACGGCTCTTCGAGAACTTCATTCCAAACGACGATATCGCCGTTCAAGCCTTTGTGTCCGTCGCCAGTTTCCGTAATCCAGTCGTCGTAATCGGGCGCGCGTCCATCATGCGGGATTCCGTCCAAAAGCGGCGCGCCGATTCCAGTTATGAAAACCGCGCCGTATTTTTTCGCAACTTTCGCCTCGCGTTCTTTCGGCGAAAGATTCGGATATTCGCGCGCCAAATCGTCGCTGAACAAAAGCTTGATTTCGTCCGGGAGCGTGGGCTTTATCTGCGAATAAAAATCGTAGACGTAAAATTCCGCGCGCTTTATGCAGCGATAGACTTTTTTCACGATTTCGTGCAAAAAGAAAACCGTCCTGTCCACATCGTCAATCGCCATTTCCCAATCCCATTGGTCAACATAAAGCGAGTGAACTGCGTCCAAATCCTCGTCGGGGCGAATCGCGTTCATATCCGTGTAGATTCCGAATCCGCGAGGAAGCGCCATTTCCGTAACTTTGAGCCGCTTCCATTTTGCGAGCGACTGCACGATTTCCAAATTCTGCTCGCCGAGCGACTTCACGGGAAAACGCACGGGACGTTCCGTGCCGTTCAAATCATCGTTCACGCCGATTCCGCTTTGCACAAAAAGCGGCGCGGTCACTCGCGTCAAATTCAATTCGGTGGAAAGCGCGGTTTGAAAAAAATCCTTCAAAAGGACAATGCCGTGCTCGGTTTGTGTTTCGTCGAGAATCGGCTTGTAGTGCGCGGGAATCGCATTTTTCTTCATAAAAATCCTCGTGGAAAATCGCAACTCGTGCGAATTTCAAAAATTTCAAATCGAAAAATTCGACAAGAAAAAAAACTCGCCCGATCGCAAAGAATATTTTTCCATTATACAACTTCTTCAAAAAATCCGCAAGATGTGATACAATGAATTATGAAAAGAATTTTTTCGCGAGCCTTTTTTTCCGCGCTAATTTTCATTTTGAGCTTTTCGTGCGTCTCTTCAATGCGCGGCGAAAATTTTTACGACGATATTTTTCAAAACGCGGATTCAATTCAATTGGAAATTCCGCTTTGCAAGGCGGCGGAAAAAAATTCCGAAAGGCGCGACACGCATCAAATCGTCCGGCACGAAGGCTACACTCTTTGCTACCGCGAAAAATTCGAGCAGGCAGAATGGGTGGCGTACACTCTCGACGCGGAAAAATTGCAAAAGACCGCATCGCGCAAAAACAATTTTCGCGAAGATCCCGACGTGCGGACTTTTTCCGCGCAGTTGGAAGACTACAGGCACGGCGGCTACGACCGAGGGCATTTGGCGCCGGCGGCGGACATGGCGTACAGCGAAAGCGCGATGAGTGAATCGTTTTTGATGAGCAACATTTCGCCGCAAGTCCACGCATTCAACGCGGGAATTTGGCTTCGCCTCGAACAATACGTGAGGACGCTCGCAGGCGAAAGCGAAAAAATTTTCGTCGTCACAGGTCCGATTCTCGAAAAAGATTCATACGAAACAATCGGCGTAAATCGCGTGGCAATTCCAGAATTTTTCTACAAGGCAATTCTCGCGGTAAAAAACGGCGAGTTCAAAATGTTCGCGTTCATCGTTCCGAACGAGCAGAGTAAAGAAGAAATTTGGCATTTCCAGACAACGGTGGACGAAATTGAAGCGCGAACTGGAATCGACTTTTTTTGGCAACTCGACGACGAAATCGAAAACGCGCTGGAATGCCGTAAATAAGATTTTCATATTACGCAAAAACCACCCAAAACAAAATTATTTTTTTAAACGCTTGATGCCAATGTGCGAGAGCACAAGGTAAAATAATTTCCACTCACGCAACAAGTGCACGAAAATAAAATTCTTTTCTAAAACGCTTGATTCGCACTGCGCGGCACGCGCAGATTAAAACAATTTCCTATCAGAAACAAGTGCCATAAAATAAAATTCTTTTTCAAGGCACTGTCAAGAGGAAATGATAAAATTCGCCAAGAATTTTTATTTGAGTCAAAGGATTATGAAAAAATGTGGCTTTTGTGGGAAAAATATTGACATCTTGTATGCATGCTGACTGAAATTTCTTATCAATCACTAGAATTTTGCATTTCTTTTATCGTGCAAGGACATAGTTATCCCGTAGTTTTTTATAATGAGAAAATTAACTGTTTGTATTGTTGAAACTCATGAAAGACAGGACATTATCCCGCCTTTCGATACGGAGCGCGGTACTTCATTTTCGCGTCTTTGAAGAAGTATTCATCAATCAAATCCTTCCAAACTTGAGGCATCAAATTTCCCGAGGAATCTTCATCGAAGATTTCGATTTCCACCCGCTTTCCTTTTTTTGTAATACCATAAATTCCGTCTTGAACCGAAAGATGTATCACGATTTTTTGTCTTGGAGCACCATGCGCTTTGAACAGATAATTTTTCAAGGAAAAAACACATCCGTTGTCAGTGGTTCGCTCCACTTTGACGCTCAGTATTTTCGCAAGACAGGTCTTCTCATAGTCCGCAAGAGGTCGCCAGTCAAAGCCTTGTGCGCTTTCGGAAAAATGTCTTGAATAATACTCGATGAACTCTGGAAGAAACGCGTTCGCCTCCTCGATGGTGGTTATGTTATGCTCCTTCAATTCAACGGGCAGTATCTGCTGCACCGTAGTCCAAAACCTCTCAATTCTGCCTTTCGCCTGCGGAGTGTTTGCCCGAATCATTTCCACGCCAAGTTCGTCCATAGCTTTTGCGAACTGAGTCTTCGCTTCTGTTCCCGCAAGCTGCTCGGCGATTGTCGGCTCGCGAGTTTCAAAGAAAACGCTCAGTCCGTCAACATAAAGCACTTTGGGCTTCCCATATTTTATGAGCGTCTGACGCAAAGATTCATAATAGCCGAATGCGCACTCATTTTTTGTCATATAAAGTCCTGTCGGAATTTTTGTCGCGTCGTCAATGAAGCCATGCAGACAGTACTGCTTTCCGTCGCCGAACCAGTCGAACGGGGTTCCGTCGCCCTGAAGGAGTGTTCCCATCTTTTCCTTTCGCGGACGGCTTTCATGGACTCTCGCCACTTTTTTTGCTCGCCGGCTTTGAATGGACTTGTATCCATGCGCTTTAAGAATTTTCCCGATGGTGTGGTGGTCGTGCCTGATTCCGTAATTCTCGGCGAGCTTCCTAGTGAAGTGCGCGAACGTTATCCTGTCGTAAACTTTCTTGCCGCCCGCATTTACCAATTCCTTTATTTCAAGGATTCTGTCAACTTCGGATTGTCTCAGCATTGTAGAGGGCTTTCTTCCCGTGTTTCCGTGCACAAGGATGCTGTCGCCATATTTCTTGTACTTGCGTTTTAATGTCCTTATGTAATCCTTGCACAAGTCCAATTCCATAGCCGCTTCCTTGTTCGTGCATTTTCCAGCAAGCAGTTTTTTCAAAACGCATTTTCTTCGCATTTGCATTTGGTTGAGTTTGATTTTCATTTTCATATCCTAATGATTCAGATTCGTGAACGGCGCACCACATGGCGAACCTTACTCGAAAAAAGTCGGCAGCTTTTTTGCCGGCAAACATAGTGTTTCAAAAAGGTGGCAACGTTGCCACCTTTTTTTATTTGTCGAAATTAAATTTCACTTCAAGACTCTCGTTCAGAAACAGCCTCGCCTTGAATTCCTTTCCTCCCTTGCCCGTAAATTTTTTTGTTGCAGTTTTCTTGCCCGAACACAACTCGAATATGTCCTTTTTGGAAATCTTTGTTCCTGCAATGGTTTCCCAAATCTTAAAATCACACCCGTCCTTGTAGCCGGCGCAATACCAATTTCTGTTTCCCTTTCGCATTGGCTTTCCGCATTTTGGACAGACGGCTTCATCTCCTCCGCGAGAAATTTCGAGGGACATCTTTTTTGCGACTGCCTGCCGTACAAATTCGCGAATTTTTCGTTCGAAATTGGACGGGTTTTCCTCCAGGCTTTTTTCCCAGTTCGTGGTTTCCGAAACATCCGCTATGCTTTTTATCGGCGAGGCTCGGACTGCGTTCAACACCGCCTTTCCTAGCGATGTTATCAAAATGCTTTTATTCTCAATTTCGATGTAGCCACATGCTTTAAGTTTCGGAAGGAAACTGTGTCGTGTGGCTTGCGTTCCAAGCCCGACCAATTTTCCTGCGTCTTCTCTTTCTGACTTTGGATTCTCCATGAAACCGAGCATACTCGCCTCATCAAAATGCTTCGGAGGCCTTGTCCATTTTTCTTTCGTCTCGATATTTGAAAGCCGAAGTTTGTTTAGGTCGATTCCTGAAAGGTCTTGCTCCTCTTCTTCCTGCTCATCTTTAGAATTCCGCCTTGTTGCATCGCTTTCCTCGAACGTCTTCCATCCATTGTCAATCGTCCGCTTCCCAGAAATTCTGTACTTGTGACCATTCACGGAAAGTATTGCAGTCCGAATGTTGTAAACGCAAGGAGCGGCAAAGGCCAGCATGAAGCGGTTCAGAATCAGCTCGTAGATTTTCCTTTCGTCATCGTTCGCTGACGCGGAAATTTCCTTGAGCGGAATGAGGGCGTGATGCGCCTCAAGCTTCGCGTCGTTGAATACGCGCTTATTTGAAAGCGAGATGTCTGAAATCGACTCTATTGCGGACATCTCTGTATGAGCGGCTGAAAGTTCCCGCCAAATTTTTTTGCATAGCTCCACGTTATCGCTTCCCATTACACGCGACGGCGTTCTTGGATATGACACGCACTTGTGCTCCTCATATAGACTTTGGATGACCTTCAAGGTCTTGTCCGCAGAGAAGCCATAAAGCTTGAACGTTTCTTTTTGGACGGCATTGAGATTATACAGCTGCGGAGCCGGGATTTCCCTCTTCTCGGATTTTTCTTCCGAAATTACGGCCTGTATTCCTACATCGGATTTCAGCAACGCTTCACGGGAATCGTCAGGAAAGGAATCTCCGCCTTCGTCCTCGAAATAGATTCCTTGGCATAGATTGCGCTTTGTGCCATTGTTCTCTAGCGTGAAACTCGCATAATGCTCGAAATATTTTTCGCTTTTGAAGTCGGCAATCCTTGCGCACCTTTCCTCGATAGCCGACAGGACGGCTGTCTGAACGCGTCCGACTGTGAGTCTCCTGTTTGCCGCCACGGTGATGTACCGCGTAAAATTTATCCCGACAAGCCAGTCGGAATGCTGACGAGCGAATCCTTTTTTCGCGAGGGAATCGTATTCCGAAAGTGGCCTAGCGTTTCTGATTCCGTTGCGAACCACTTCGGGTGTGAGCGCCTGTGAAACCCAAAAGCGCCGTATCCGCGAAAAATCGGTGATTCCGCTTTCCAAGAGACATTCGCGGGCGATTATTTCGCCCTCGCGGTCGGCATCCGTCGCAATCAGGATGGAGTCTAGACGGTGCTTTATTAGCAATCTTTTTACGAGATCCGCCTGTTTCTCCATACCTGCATTTTTCACGTATTTGAATTCATCGGGAATTATCGGAATCTCGCTCCACGACTTGAACTTCGCGTCGTAGGATTCTGGATTATCCAGTCTGAACAGGTGTCCGACGCAGTTCGTGATTTCGATTGTTTCGCTCGAATAGAATCCGTTCCGAAACTTGCAACCAAGCGCGACAGCAAAGTCCTTCGCAACGCTCGGTTTTTCAGTAAGTATAAGCATTGTGTCTCCTTTTGGGCAGGCAAACACAATAATCATTTTGCAAAAAACACAATTTAAATCAAGTGACTTTTCAGTAAAATGCGTAAAAAAACGCTAACTTATGCTTTAAAGCAAATTACAAGAAAAATTTGCTTCTTCAGAAAATCGCGAGAAACAAAACAATGCAAGAAAAAAAACAACTGACCTATTCGGCAAGATAAAAGAGCGTCCTACGAGTGTACGCAATTCCATAATTTTCCAAGAATTGCGCGTAGGACGGTCAGTTGTTTTGTTGTACACTCGCATTTTTCTTCTCTAGTATGACGGTAGGACAGGAAGATTGTGTAAAAAATAATATTTATATATTGACACAGGATATATTGTGATTTAAACTTTGAACACACGTTGCTGTGTTTTGGAGAAAATCATGCGCAAGACATTCCTCAGGAAGGAAAAAGAGAGAATAAAGCGGCTCGCGAAAAAAATGAACTTGGAACTTTATCGGATAAAGTTTTCCATTGGAAAATGCGATATAGGCAATGTAGTTGCCGTCTGTGATTTTCTGCTTGAAAGGTGGGACAAGATAGTCCACAACAGGCGCGGATTTTTATTCACATCATTTTTGGGATTGGTAAGGGAACTTGTCATTGAAGTGAGAGGAGAAATTTGCGAGCCGTATCTGCAACTTTTGTGTTTCGCGGACAAAAGGAATGCGCGGGCGGAAAAGGAAAGAATAAGATATTTGGCGTTCTTTTCGTGGATAAGGGCTACGAAATCTGTACAGATTTCGCAGCCAGTCGTGGTGGAGCGTATTCCTGAAGAATGTATGGACAGGGTTCTTGACGAACTCATGCTACCTTGCGTCCGCGTGACAAAGCCGAACGCAGAACTGGAGGAACTCTTGAATTTATACCAATACCACAAGCGGCTTTGCTCAAGATCTGGAATCGTTTCCGTAAAAAGCATGGAGCATCGCAACGACATGGAGAGATAAGGTAAATTCCAATGCGCACAATTAAAAACATCTTTGACCGTTCTCCGCGGAAAAACACGCACACGGAGGACAGCATCTTTAAATGGAGAAAGCCGGTCTACGTGAAGGACGACCTCGAAACGTTCAACCGTCTGATAAAAGGGCGCGGCGTAAAGCAGAACAATTGTAAAGATTTCCGCGCTGGATGGTGTGGCGGACGCGGACATGTTTTCGTGTTTCCTGAACAAAGCCAACGCGTTACGTTCAAGATGTCGTATTCCAATTCAATGGCGAGCCACGACAGATACGTTCGGTACTACATGCCGCAGGAAGACAAGGGACAAGTTGTGGAAAAGTCCGTTCTTTTTGGAATGCGCGAAGAAGAATATGACGAGAAGAAAGTTCCCTTGAATTTTAAGTGCATAATATCGCCGGAAAATCAGAACGCGAACTTGGAAGAACTCGTGAAGTCATTCGTCAGGCGACTCGAAAAACAAACTGGCTATTCGCTAGTTTGGCGTGGCGCGATACATTCCGATACAGGGCATCGTCACGCCCATGTCGTCATAAACGGCAAGGACAATGATGGAAAAAATGTATTTTTCAATAGAGAGACAATCACTTTGATGCGACTTATGTGCATGAACGCCGCGACAACGATGCTCGGCGAGAGAACGAATGCCGAAATCGAACGGGCGAGGACAAACGCGCACAAGGCGAACAGATGGACAAAGACAGACGGAGAAATTGAATCGCTTGCTGCTGCGGAGTTGAAAGTTTCTAGAAGTGGTCTTTCTACGGAAGTCCTGAATCGCCTCGCTTATCTCACAGAAATAAAACTTGCAGTTGCCGATAAAAAAAGCGACACATATACTCTGTCGAAAGAATGGAAGGACACCTTGCGCGCGTCAGGAAGATACAACACATATCTTGAGGAATACCTAAAAGATGGAGAACCGCTTGAACTTTATGCGGGAGGAGCGTTGAAAGGCAAAGTGGAAAAGGTCATAACATTCGACAAGGACGAAGCTTGGAACGATGCGCTGGTGATAAGCACTGGCGGAAAAAGGGTCTATGTTCCAGTGTGGCAACTGCATAAGGAAAATTTGAAGGGGAAAAGAATCTCAATTCGCGACACGCACAAAAATGGCGTCGGCAGAATTGCGCGGCAGGTCAGCGACAAGGATATTTTCATAAGCTAAGTTTTATAAACAATATTAAGATTGTTTTTATAACAATATTGACAAATTAAGATTTTGACATTAAAATAATGAGTGTGTCCGCCTGCCCAAAAGGAGATGCATTTGCCGTCAAAGAATTATTTACCGAAAGGAACGAATTCAACTCAATTCAACCCGCAACTTGAACATTTTGACTTCATATGCGGACAGGTCATAAATGAGAATCGAATTTTGAAATTCGTCGTTGTGGTTTCATGTCTCGCGTTCTTCCTTTCAATCGGAATCACGGTGTTCGCGATAAACCGTCCGGACTCCATCCCTGTGCTCGTCACGATGAACGACTTCGGCGAGACTCGATACATTGGCGAAGTGTCGCGGAAAAACTGGCAGAATTTCCAAGTTCCCGAAGTCTCCGTTTCCTACGACATCCGCGAGTTTGTCGAATGCATCCATTCCCTTTCCACCGACAGGGCTGTCGTGCGTAGAAATGTGGAAAAGGCGTATCATCTGCTCACATCCACAACAGCCTCAAAATTATCCACATTGCTCAAGGAAAGCAGACCTTACGAGGAATTTGGAACACGCACTCGAGAGGTTGAATTCGAGACCGAGCCAATGAAGATTTCCAAGGATACCTACCAGCTTGACTACAAGGTGGTAACGCGTTCGCTTTCGGGACAAATTGAGAACACGGTGCGATACAGGGCTGTCATAACGGTAGCTACGCTTGATCCGGTTCAAGAGGACATAAAGGACAATCCTCTTGGAATTTACATAACGAATTTTGACATTAAGGAGTTGTATTGAAATGAAAAACAATTTTTTTACGGCAGGATTGATTTTTTCCTCGCTCGCGATTTTGTCATGCAAGACAGTCGATTTGGAGGCTTTTACAGAGACTGACGCAGAGGGTGACGGAACGATTTCCTCCGCCGCAGAAGAGGCGGAAAAAAATGAGGAAGAACTTCACGGACTGCTGATCGCGGAAGAAATGAAAGTTCAGGATATTGAATCTACCGTGGTATTCGTGGAAAGGCCAGTATATGTCCCTGCGGAAAAGGAATCCGCAACAGACATAAAACGACTCTCTGGAACAGACGCAACAAAAGCGAGCGAAGAAAGGGCGATAAGAAGACCAGAGCATTACAAGGACGGAACATTCTTCTACGACTACAATGAAAATTTGGTGTATGAGGTCTACGCGCAACCGTACCACATCACAGACATAATGCTCGAACCTGGAGAACTCGTGCAAGGTAGCGTCTTAATTTCGGAAGATGAGGAAGTTTGGGAACTCACGGCGAACGTGGCGAAAAATCCATACACGGGCGACAACATACAGCATCTTTTTTTGAAGCCCGCATATTCGAAACTGGATTCAAGCATGGTGGTGATAACCGACAGGCGCGTCTATCATTTCCGCATAAAGTCTTTTTCCGACACGCACATGGCGATGGTCAAATTCAAGTATCCGCAGACAAGAAGTGTTTGGGCTACGAGGGCAAACGACAGGGAGGCGGCGGAAGGCGTTAGCGTTGAAAACGAATACATAACCGTCACGAATCCCGAATTCCTTTCGTTTGACTACAAGATGAAGTATGGATTCAGGAAACCTGAATTCCTTCCGCGTCGCGTTTACGACGATGGACGAAAGACTTATATAGTACTCGACGACATAGTGCTGAACAAAAAACTTCCCGTCCTGTTCAACGAGCGCAACGAAATCGTGAACTACAGCGTTCACAAGAATACGCTGATCGTTCCGCGCCTTATAAACAAGACGACTCTGAGACTGGGAAAACAGAAGGTCATCATCTATAAAAAGAGATCGGGGCAAAAATCCGTCTCGGAAGAAGAACAGGGATAAATTATGGACGAAGACAAGAAGATGGAGACGGAAGGATTCGACGATACAATTACGAACGGACTTGAAGATGCGGCCAGCACAAATCTTGACGATGGAGAGCTGGAACTCGGAGTTCCGGAGGAACAGGAAGCCCGGCAGCTGAACATCGGAAACATCGTCGCCGTAATTGCGCTCGCCGTCCTGATAATAATGGGCACAATAGTAATTTTTTCCAAGTCCGTCAAGAAACGTAAGTCCGATTACTCTGAATTGGACAAAGCGGGAAAAAAGTATGTTCCAGAGCTGACTATCAAACAGGACAGGACGTTTGAGGAAATTGACTCGATAAACCATGAAGTTCAAGATGAGAAAACTGTCGAGGACATTCTAGAAACGCTTCCTCCCACATTCAGGCCTCAGCCGGATCCCTCTCCCGCCCCCGTTGCGCCAGTGAGTTCGGGAAGGACATCGTCCTCGTCTCGTCACGATCGTCCCGACACAAGGAACTCCAAGTCGCCGAGAAAGGTCGAGGGAATCGCAGGTCAGGACTATGCGGCGCAATCGAACAACAATCAAAACATAGTGTCCGCGATGATGAACGGAAACGGCTTTTCAAAGGAAGAGTATGCTGAACAGGTTTTGTCACGGAGCATGGCACTGGCAGGAAGACAATCTTACGGAAATTACAGCGACACAGCCAGGACTCTCTCGCAACAAAACCAGTCCGACAAGGAAGCGTTCTTCAACAATGGCATCGGTGGAAATGCTGGAAGCGGCGAATATCTTTCATATGGCTCTCTTTGGGAAGGAACTGTGATTTCAGGAGCATTGCAGACCGCGATAAACACCGACAATCCAGGGCTTGTAATAGCGCGGGTAACAGAAAACGTATATTCGAGTTATGACTCGTCGTTTCTGCTGATTCCGGAGGGAACGCTTCTTTACGCCACATACAACTCCTCTGTCAGCTATGGGCAGAAAAGGGTGCAGGTGGCTTGGAACCTGCTCATCCGGCCAGACGGATACAGGGTGCGACTGGGAAACATGAACGGCGTGAGCGCACAGGGCGCAAGCGGCTACAAGGGATTCGCAAACAGTCATCCGTTCGAGACGCTAAAGGCTTTGGGACTCGTCGCGCTTTATTCGATAATCCAGACGGAGATGAATGAAGAGGTAAAGACTGCCGACAACATCTATGCGCAGAACATGATGAACGACACGTATTCGGAAGTGTCGAAACTCGGCGCAAAAATCGTGGACAGGGCGTTGGACATCAAGCCTACCATAACCATAAGGCAGGGCACAGAAATCAAGCTCATAACAAATGTCGCGCTGGATCTTCCGCCAGTCAAGGTGAATCCAGTAACAAGGAAATACGTCAGGTCAAACTGACGACAATCTTTTGAAGCATCGCAGTTTCAATTTCATTATTAATGTTTGTCCAAGGTAAAGTTTAAGGTTTTCTGAATAATTATGTTTTGTGGGCAAAAGAAAATTTTTACAGTTACAGGAGAAAAAAATGACTGACAAAAACTTCAGAAAATCGGCTTTCGCCTTTATGGCACTGGTATGCGTGGCGTTGTTTTCGGCATGCAGAATGTTCGCCACGTCCGAGCCATCGGACAACGCCGTTTCCATAACATCGCTTTCCCTCGCGAAAGCAAGCCTGTCGATGAAAGTGGGCAGCATGGATTATATTTCCGTATCAGTGAAGCCCGCAAACGAGCAAAAGAACATAAACTTGAGCTGGAGTTATGACAAGTCCATAATACAGTGTGACGTGGATTCGGCATGGGGCGTAACGATAACCGCACTCAAGGAGGGGCAGACTTCGTTGCGTTGTTCCTACAGCGGATATGATTCGACTTGCATAATAACGGTGTCCGGCTTCGCCGACAACTACGAGGAGACTGTCGAGCCATACATCTATTCGAGCACTTCCATTTTGCAGACCGCGCCTGGCATAACCGAAAAAGTATACGTCTCGCTTTACGGCGGAAGCGC
>JAAVAP010000014.1 GCA_014804005.1 Treponema sp.
GCGAGGTGGAGACGCGCTCGGCGCAGATTACCACGGCGATAAAAAGCGGCAAGCCCTCCGCTTCGCTTGAGGACGCGGACTCAAAGCGTGACGGCATCATCAGTTCGCTTTTCACGCTGATTGCGGGCTATGGCGCGATTCCGGTGGCGAAGAAGAAGGCGGCGGCGGAGCGGCTGCTTGCGGTCACGGGCAAGTACAAGGGCATTGCGAACGAGGCCTATGCGCGCGAATCCTCGCTGGTTGAGTCGATGCTGGAGGACCTTGCGGCGGAAAGCCTTTCGGATTCCGTCAAGCTGCTTGAGGGCGTTGGCGACTTGATTGCATCGCTCCGCTCGGCGCAGGACGAGTTCAACGCCGCCAACGACAGCGCGACCGCCGCGCTCACCGCAAAGGGCGAGTCGGCCACTGCGCTCAAAAAGCCGCTGCTTTCCGTGNTAAACGAAAAGCTCGTGCCGTACATCACGGCGATGGGCGCGCTGAATGCGGAGTACGCGGAATTCGGCGCAAAGGCGGACGTNGAAATCGCCAAGGCGAACGCGAGCGTAAAGTAGCGCGGNCGCGGGGCAAGCCGAAAACGTCNGCTGGGNNAAAAGCNAGCCNTTCGGCAAGTCGAATTCGCCCGCCGAGCGAAAAGTGAGCATTTCGACAAGCCGAATTCCTCCGCTGACCNAAAAGCNAGCATTTCGNCAAGCCGAATTCNNCCGCTGACCTAAAAGCGAGCNGTTCNNCANGNCGAATTCGTCCGCTGACCTAAAAGNNAGCNGTTCGGCNAGCCGAATTCNTCNGCTGACCCAAAAGCGAGCNNTTCGNCAAGCCGAATTCCTCCGCTGGCAAAAATAGGAGAAACAATAAAAATGTGGAAAGAACGATTAGAGGAAATCAGACAGGAAGAAACAAAGTACGGCGCGGGCATAAACGGCGGTGTTTCGGCGGATGAAGCGCAGGTTTTTGTAAAAGCCGAGATTATAAGTTAAATTTCAATTTTTGGGAGGATAAATATTATGATTACTATAAATGATGTTAAACAAATAATATCGAAATTATCTTTGGAAAAAGGTATATCGGATGATAATCTAAGCGAAGATGTATCTGAAATTGTATATTGAGTAGATGTGTTTGAATGCGGCGATACTCCTATAATCGATCGCCATATAGATATCGAATATTCTTTTGGGGATTACTGCGAAAAATTCGTGAAGACAATCCCTTATTTCAATTTAGGATACGATTAAAGGAAGTCGCATANGTTTTTAATTAGTTTGGAGGTGCAACTTTGTCANGCTTTATGGTATATTGGTCGAAAGACTATGTAAAAGAATTAAAANCGGCAGGCGATAGCGGCCCGATAAAAGTTATTTANGGCGGCCCGCATAGCACAATGCCGTCAATAGAGAGNGTTGAAGTGGGCGATATAATTTATCCGGTTACGATAGCGAANAACACGTTATGNGTNTTGGCAAGANTGCCTGTTGAAAACAAGGAAATCGCTTTCCACTACGTCTTGCGTGAAACGGGCGAAATCCACAAAGCAATTAAGCCCGACGGTTATGCGGAAGAAGTAATAAATCACAATGGCAACATTTTTTTCTTTTGTGAAGGACACGCCTACAATAGCGTAAAGGCTTTGCCGGAAAATACGAAAGTTATATATTTAAGCGACTTGAAAGAGTTGCCGCACAAGTATCATCAAAAGCCTAAAACGTGTTGTGCAGAACTTGCCGCTTGGGGCGAACACGGTTCTACGATAGAGTTGCGTAGTTTGCCTTTGGACATATTGCCGAGTTTAAGGTTCGGAAATACAAGTAAACAACAAAAACCGTTAATTCTAAATAGTAAAGGTATCCCTACAACTACGTCTTTGAGCAATGTTCGCNGTATGAGCGAAGAAACGCAGGAAATATTTGAATCGCTTTTTAAGGCATAAGGAACATTTTAAGATGAAAAGGAAATTAGAGGTTGACTCTCACAAAAGAACTGTATTGGTACAGTACATATCGGACGGAACGAAAGAATCCGAAAGCAAAGCACTTGAACTAATACGTTCNGNTATAGACCTTGAACAAGCNGATGGTATGGGCTTTACTTATCTTCATTTTGCGGCGCAATTTGAAAATCCGATAATTGTCAAGGCTCTTTTGGAAAATGGCGCAAATGCAAATGCAGAAACGTTATTGGGAGCGTCAAGTTTGCAATTAGCTGTTGTTCGTTGCAAAAACTATGCGCCCGAACGAAGCTATGAAGTAATAAAACTGTTATTAGAAGCGGGAGCCGATCCCGACAAAAAATCAAGAGACGGCTATTCGGTAAGGGATTTGGCAAAGTTTTCCGATAGACCTGAAATTGAAGAACTTGTATGTAATTGGGGGAAACGAAAAATGACGCAAAACGATGATGGCATTGAAATCAAGGTATACGAGCCGCGTCACTTGGCGCGTATGATCGAAGTTTGGAACGGTATTGTGGCGGCGGGAGATGCGTTCCCGCAGGAAGAGACGCTGACAGCGGAATCTGGCGCGGCGTTCTTCGGCTCGCAGACATTCTGCGCGGTGGCCGAGTCGCGCGGCTCGCATGATGTGCTGGGGTTGTACATCCTGCACCCGAACAACGTGGGACGGTGCGCCCATATCTGCAACGCAAGCTTTGCCGTCTCCCCGGAAGCGCGCGGGCATGGAGTTGGCGAGCGACTTGTGCGCCACTGCCTTGCGCAGGCAAAGGAATGCGGCTTCCGCATAATGCAATTCAATGCGGTCGTTGCCGACAACATCGCCGCGCGCCGCCTGTACGAACGGCTCGGTTTCGTTCAGCTGGGCACGATTCCCGGCGGCTTCCGTGCGCTAGACGGCGGCTACCGCGACATTTGTCCGTATATCCGCGTGCTGTAGGCGGCGAAATTACTATTCACTTCTTCGCCGGTATCGCTTTTCCATGTCGTGAGTGAGGGCTTTGATCCGCTCCTTGACTTTGCGGATTCGCGGCGGCATGGCGGACGGCGGCAGGGTGTCGTGGATTTTCGTCGTGCCCGCCTCCTGCGCAGTCTCGTACAGCCAGCACTTGTAGACAAGCACGTCGAGCGCGTCCTGCAATTCCGTAATCTGCTCTTCGACTTTCTCGCGCTGCTCCCTGATCATTGCAAGCCGTGCCGGAATCGACTTGTCGCCCTCGTCACAGAGCTGCTGGAATGCGCATATTTGGCGGATTGTCATGCCCGACCGCTTGAGCGATGCGATGATGAACAGCCGCTCAAAGTCGCTTTCCTTGAACGCCCGGTTTCCGTTTTTGTCGCGAGCCACAAAGTCGAGCAGCCCTTCCTTTCCGTAAAAGCGGATCGTGTGCGCGGAAAGCCCCATTCGCTCTGCAATTTCGCACACGGTATATGTTGCCGCCCTGTCTTTTTTTACATTCATTTGAAAAATTCCTCTTGACTGAGAGTATACTCCAAGGTTTACGCTTTTATCAAGCGGGGAAAATCCCTGCCGAAATCATTTTTTAGGAGGAATGATGATGAAGATGATGAAAAAAGTTGCGTGTGTAGTAGCCGCGTTGTGCTGTGTGGGTTTTCTGTCGGCGCAAAAATTTGTGGCGGGCGATGTGGTGCTTTCAGACGGCTCTGTCGTGTCGTGGCGTTCGCTGAAAAATAAGGAACAATTTCCGATTGGTGTTGTCGCTGGCGTGAATGCGGACGGATCTGCGCTCATTGTCGGAACGAGGCGTAGTTCGGATTCTATCGCATGGGCGATTGAGGGTAGTACGGGGCATGGCACGAAATTCAGCGCGGTTGCCTGCGACCTGAAAGGCAAACGGAACAGTTCGGGCGGCGGCTCTGCGGAACACGCAGAATTCAGCGGGGCGACGGACGGAAGCAAAACGTGGCAGGAAATCTGCGCCCGCGACACATCTGGAACGTCCGTTCAAAACGCGGCGCATACCTATCCCGCGTTTTCGTTTGCACAAAATTATGGTGCGCAATTCTCGCTTTCTGGCGAATATTTGACGGGCTGGCATCTTCCGAACGTCTCGGAGCTTTGTCTGATATATAAAAACCGTCACGCCATCAACGATGCGCTCCGTAATTTGCACCGCCTCGATGCCGCGCTCGCCATGGACGGTCTCGGCACAAATTGGTATTGGTCATCGTCGCAATCACCATCCCGCGCGGAACACGCATGGTTTGTCCACTTCGTGAACGGCTATGCTGGCGAATGTCCCAAGGATTTCACGAACTTGCATGCGCTCGCCGTCCGCACAATTTCTCGATAAAACGAAGCGCGGCGCGGAATTTGGCAGCATGGTTTGCAGTCCATGCTGTGAATACCGAATTTTTTAGTGCTTTGAAAAAAATAAAAAAGGACTTGACTGAGAGTTTACTCTCAAGTTTATCATTTGCGTATGGTTTTCAGCAGTCTCATTTTCTTGTTCTGTTTTCTGCCAACTGTGCTGGCGGCATATTGGCTTGCGCCGAAGCGATTTCGTAATGCGGTGCTGCTTGCGGCAAGTCTCGTCTTTTATGCATGGGGCGGCCCGCAGTATGTGCCGATCATGCTTTTTTGTGCGGCGGCGGCATTTGCAGGCGGAAAATGCATTGCATTCTCTTTGCAGGGCGGACGTGAAAAGGCGGCTCGGACTGGTCTTGCGGTGTCTGTCGTTGTTACGTTGCTTCCGCTTGTATTCTTCAAGTATTTTGCGTTCGTCGCAGAATCATTCTGCGCACTTTTTGGACTTCCGTCTCCGTCCATACCTATTCCGCTTCCCGCAGGCATTTCGTTCTATTCGTTTCAAGCGGTGTCATATCTCGTCGATGTCTATCGCGGCGAGGTTTGCGTCCAGAAAAATCCTTTCGACTTCTGCACATACATCGCTCTTTTTCCGCAGCTTGTCGCAGGTCCGATAGTGCGGTATTCAAAAGTAGAACGCCAGCTTTCCATGCGGACGGAAACGGTGACCGATGTGGCAGAAGGAATCAGGTGCTTTGTCATTGGTCTTGGAAAGAAAGTGCTGCTTGCGAACAATATTGGCTTGCTGTGGGAGTCGGCGCAGGCACTGGCGGAAAAATCGGCGGCAACGGCATGGATTGCGCTTGCGGCGTACACATTTCAGATTTACTTTGACTTTTCAGGCTATTCAGATATGGCAGTGGGACTTGGAAGAATGTTTGGTTTTTCCTTTCCAAAAAATTTTGATTTTCCCTACTGTTCAAAAAGCGTCACGGAATTCTGGCGGCGTTGGCACATTTCGCTGGGTACATGGTTTCGCGAATATGTCTACATTCCGCTCGGCGGAAATCGTGGCGGCACGACAAAAACGGTGTGGAACATTCTTGTAGTGTGGATGCTCACGGGCATTTGGCATGGCGCACGTTGGAATTTCGTATTTTGGGGCTTGTACTACGGCGCGCTTCTGCTGCTTGAGAAATTCGTTTTGCATCGCGCACTCGAAAAAATTCCGGCTTTGCTTCGGCATGCATATTGCATGTTCTGCATAATGCTCGGTTGGGCGTTTTTCGCATGTGGTTCTGCTTCCGAATGCACGACATTGGTGAAGACCTTGTTCGGCGCGGACGGTGTGCCGCTTGATGCGCAGGCAGTCTTTTTCCTGCGTAACAATGCCGTTTTGTTTTTGCTGTGCCTGTTCGGAAGCACGCACATTCCCATGCACATCGGCAACAGACTGTGTGATCGGTGCAAAAATCCTGCGCTCCGTTTTATCATGCAAAACGGATTTTTTGTTGCGGTGCTTTTGCTTTCAGTGGCGTATCTTGTGGATTCGTCGTTCAACCCGTTCCTGTATTTTCAATTTTAAGGAGTGTAGATGAGTAAGAAAACAAAACTGAACGACTGCACGGCAACGATCGCGCTGTTCGTCTTGATTATTGCGGCGGCATCGGTGATGTCGGTGATCATGCCGGACAGGGAATTTTCCCCGACGGAAAACAGAATGCTTTCGCAGCGTCCTCGCATTTCGCTTCAATCGGTGATGGACGGAAAATTTATGAATGATTATGAATCGTTTGTGAGCGACCAGTTCTTTTTCCGTGACGGCTGGATTGCCTTCAAGACCTTGACGGAGAGACTGCTGTTGCTTCGGGAGGAAAGCAAGGGCGTGTATTTTGCCAAGGACGATTATTTGATTGAATCGCATGCGGGAACATTTGACACTGATCTTGCCGCGCAGAATGTGGAAACGCTTGTCAAATTTGTCGCCGAATATGCGCCGCGCTTTGAGCAGGGACGGTTCACCGTGATGATTGCGCCGAATGCCGTTGACGTGCTTTCAGAAAAACTCCCCCGTTCCGCGCCAGCGGCAAAAGGAAATTCCTACCGCGATGCCATTGCGTCTCGGCTTCCCCCAGGCACATTCTGCGATGTTTTGCCTGAATTGAGAGCGCGTGACGAAGAATACCTGTATTTCCGCACTGACCATCATTGGACGATGCGGGCGACATTCTATGCGTACCGCGCTTTTGCACGGCAGACAGGGCTTTCCGCCACAGAGTTTTCGGACTGTACCGTCTCTGTCGCGGCAGATGGATTTGAAGGAACTGTTTCATCGAAAGTCGGCATTTCTCCAAAGCCCGATTATATAGAAGCCATTGTTCCTATGTCGGCGGAAACGGCTCGAATGCATGTTGACGGCATGGACGGCTGGTACGAATTGTTTGATACGAAAAAATGTTCGGAAAAAGAAAAAGATAACTATGCATACTTTCTCGGCGGAAACTATTCGTTCGCGCAGATTCGGACGGACTCGGAACATGAAAGACGAATGCTTGTCATAAAAGATTCGTATGCCAATTGCTTTGTTCCGTTTCTTACGAACAATTTTTCAGAAATCGGCATACTTGACATGCGCTATGCGCGGCAATCCGTGCGCAGCCTAATTGACGGCGGCGAATGGACAGATGTAATCGTTCTGTACAATGCGGCAGGTTTCGCCGCAGATGAGAGCATTGAACGGCTTTTGCATTGAACTGCAATTTTATTGCGGCTTACATATAAAACCATGGAGGAATTATGATACGGATACTTAAAATCGGCATAATGATGCTCGTCCTTGTTGCGGCATCATGCCTTGCCCGCAAGCCCGGAGAACCGTCTGTCTCCCCTCGCGTTATGGCGGAGCGAATCATCTCGGAGCATGGTGGCTCTCTCCCAATTTCCGTGCTGACACCAGAAGACGGAGACTTTGCCCGGTTTGTTGTAGACTACTACCAGCTCGATTCGGCGGAAGTTTTGGACGG
Source organism: Treponema sp. (assembly GCA_014804005.1). Classification (GTDB taxonomy): domain Bacteria; phylum Spirochaetota; class Spirochaetia; order Treponematales; family Treponemataceae; genus Treponema_D. The sequence continues at coordinate 7,235 of JAAVAP010000014.1, forward strand.
CGCAATCTGCTACGCGGATGGAGCGGAAGCGTTTGAAGTCGCTGTACTCGCGTTTTCAGATGAGGCGGCGGCAAAAAAATCGATGCATGCGCTTTCTTCCTATAAAGATTCCCGCGCACAGGTCTTTGATGGATACGCACCCGCGCAGGCGGCTCTCGTGCGCGACGGAATCGTCGATGGGTGCGGTCGTTATGTCGCGTTGCTCATCTGCCCGTCCGCGCAAGACGCACGCACGCTGTTCAGGAACTGCTTTCTGCCCGAACCGGGAGGAAATTCGGCGCACGCGCAACAAACGGTTTCGGGCTACGATGCGAAGGCCGTGCTTGCGGCATGGAAATCCGGAGACCGCTCATCGCTCGACAGCAAAAACCGACGGATTCTTGACGGCGCGGTCGATGCGATTTCGCGCATTGTTCGCGATGACATGAGCGATGCCGAAAAAGAACGCGCAGTTCACGACTGGATGACCGACTGGGCGACGTTCGACTCAAGCGTGTTCGGACGGAACGCAGAAATCCGCAAGGACAGCGACACGCCGTTCGGATTTTTCGTTGAAAAACGCGCCATGTGCCACGGCTACTCGTCCACATTCCAGCTGTTCATGGATATGCTGGACATCGAATGCCTCACCGTTTTCGGACTGCCGGGCGGAAACGGAATGCGCCACTCGTGGAATCAGGTGCGTCTGGACGGCGAATGGTACTGCGTCGATGTCGCATGGGACGATCCGATTGGCGGTCGCCCCACGCACCAGTTCTTCAACGTAACAAGCCGGATTCTGCGGAATAGCGGCATCCATCGTTGGGACGAATCTTCTGTTCCAGAAGCCCGCGGCACAAAACATGCCGCACGGTAAATACATCAAAATCATTTTTTAGGAGGAATGATGATGAAAAAAGCACTGCTTTCACTGATTGTTGCAGGAGCGATGGTGGCGGGCGCGAACGCAAAAACGCTCGTCGTGTATTTCAGCGCGACGGGAAACACGCGGCGGCTTGCGCAGACGGCGGCTCAGGCACTTGGAGCGGACATCGCGGAAATCGTGCCGAAAGTGCCGTACTCGACGGCCGACCTTGACGGCTACGACCCGAAGAGCCGCAGCGCGCGCGAATGCAACGACGCGTCCGCACGGCCGGAGCTTGCCGGGCAGATTGACACGAGCGGCTATGATGAGATTGTTTTGGCGTTTCCGATTTGGTGGTATAACGCGCCCAAAATCGTCTGGACATTCGTGGAAAGTGGCGGCCTCGCAGGAAAAAAAGTCGTCCCCATCTGCACGTCGGGCGGAGCAGGACCTGAACGCGCCCTCGCGGACTTCAGGCGACTTGCCCCGAATGCCGACTGGCGGAACGGCTCGTATTTTCCTGCGTCCGCCACCGCCGCCGAAGTGAAGCGATTCCTTGAATCCGCGCTAAAATGACAGGCTGAACGCCATGCGCCGCGCGAAAAGCGAGTCGTTCGGCGAACCGAATTCGTCCGCTGACCTAAAAGCGAGCCGTTCGGCGAGCCGAATTCACCCGCTGACCCAAAAGCGAGCAGTTCGGCGAGCCGAATTCGTCCGCTGACCTAAAAGCGAGCCGTTCGGCAAGCCGAATTCGTCCGCTGACCCAAAAGCGAACATTTCGACAAGCCGAATTCGCCCGCTGACCCAAAAGCAAGCATTTCGGCGAGCCGAATTCACCCGCTGACCTAAAAGCGGGCAGTTCGGCAAGTCGAATTTGCCCGCTGACCCAAAGGCGAGCATTTCGGCGAGCCGAATTCGTCCGCTGACCCAAAAGCGAGCATTTCGGCAAGCCGAATTCCTCCGCTGAGCAAAATGCCGCCGCATTCCCTACATCGCATCGAACAGCGGTTTCAGCCGTCCGAAGTCGCTTTTGCGGCACACGGCGTAGAAAGTGACATGCGCTTCGTCATCTGAGATGGGAATAGGAACGCGCCCAGACGGAACGCCTTCGCGCTCGATCACGAGGTTGGAGGTGAACGACGGCAGGATAGACGTATCGACGAGCGTCAGGAAGTCCTTGCGCTCGCTTTGGACGACAAAGCGGGTGTTCGGGATGAGACGGACGACCAGTTCGCGCCAGAAGCCGATGTCACGCATCAGGAGCATGGTCTCGCCGTCAATATTGCGGAATGAGATGCTCTTTTTTCCCGCGAGCGGATGATTTTTGGGAGCGGAAAAAAGCAGCTGCTCGGACGTGAATTTCTTGCAGACATACGTGCCGCCGTCCGCTGCCTCCGTGAGGATGCCCACCTGCACATCGCCGCGATCAAGGTCGGCGAGGATTTCCGCCATGCCCTTTGTTTCTATCGTGACCGTGACATGGGGAAACACGCGGTCGGCAATCGATTTCAAAATCTGTACCGGGGTGGGCGCACAGGAGGCAATCGCAAGCGACTTTTCGTTCTGATAACGCTCTGAAAGTTCCGTTCTCATGGCCTCCACGTCCGCATCGATTTTGCGGGCAAGGTCTGCGGCAAGAATCCCGTATTCGTTGAGCGCAATGGTGTTTTTCGTGCGCGTGAACAGCGGCACGCCGAGTTCTTCCTCAAGCCGCTTCATCGAACGGCTGACCGCAGGCTGCGAGGTGTGCGTTTCCTCCGCCGCCTGCGTTACGCTTCCACACCGCGCGAACGCCAAAAACTGCCTGATTTGATAGAGTTCCATTGCTTCACTTTCTCCTTGGCTTGATGGTAACATATTTTCCGATGTTTGTCATATCCCGAACGCATAGCGTGTTGCGAAAGTTTTATTGTACAAACGGCGGTGCTTTTTCGTATAATACTGACAAGTACATCGCAATCAAATACCAAACAAGGAGACTTCCATGAAACGAATGAAACTGTGTTGTGCCGCAGTCGCCGCACTCACATTCGCGGGCTGCGCAAAAAAGGCAGGAACGGATGGCGCACTTGTCATCGTGCGGCAGGGCGTTTTTGCGAGCGGTGGCACGGTAACGCAGCCTGTTGCTGGGGAATACGCGCCCGAAAAAAGCTGGCTCGACCAGACGCGTGCGGGGAACACGGCGCACATCGACCATGCCAGCACGTTCTTCCAAATTCCCGCCGTGGAGAAAGGCGCACCCATTGTCTACCTGCACGGCTACGGACAAAGCCGCGTCGGTTGGCAGTCCACGCCCGACGGACGCGAGGGCTGGAGCGATATTTTCCTGCGCAAAGGACACGCCGCGTTCCTTGTTGACCAGCCACGGCGGGCGAGTGCAGGCGCGACATCGCGGATGGCGAGCGCGGGCGGAATTGACGCATGGGGCGCGGACGGCAAGGACTATATGCCCGGCGATCAGGCATGGTACACGCATTTCAGAATCGGGCTTGTCGCGCCCGAACGCTACGAAGGTTCGGCATTCCCCGCAGGGGAGGCGGCGCAGAATCAGTTCTTCCGCCAGATGACTCCGAACACTGGCGACTACGATGAAAAACTTTTCGGCAATGCGCTGAGTGAAGTCCTCAAGGACGTGCGGAGCATGACGGGCAAAAAAGCGGTCTACGTCACGCACTCACAGGGCAGTCGCGTTGGCTGGCAGACGGCGGCGGAAAACATAGCGGCAATTGTCGCAGTTGAGCCTGGCGGAACTCCCGCAGTCGGTTCAGAAGAGTACAACAAGTTTCTCTCCGCAAAAATCCCGATGCTGATTTACTTTGGCGACTACATCGACAACGGTCCTGCCGACATCATGTCCACTGGCTTTTGGAAGAACGTGCGCGATACGGCACGGGATTTTGCCGAGCATTACAACGCCGATGGCGGCGATGCCACGGTGATTGATCTTCCTGCAATCGGCATTACGGGAAACAGCCACTTCCTTTTTCAGGAAATGAACAACGCCCAAATAGCCGATCACATGGAAGCATGGCTCAAAGCACGTGGACTTGCGCAGTAAAGCAGCAGGAAAGCAGACGGACAAAAACAAAAGGAGGACACTATGAAAAAACTGATTGGCATTGCGATATTTTTCTCCGCAATTATTGGTACGAGTTGTGCCGACACGCAGAAGCAGCCGGACGGCTGGCAGGGGCGCAAAGTACTCGTCGCGTACTATTCGGCAACCGGCACGACAAAGGCAGTCGCCGAAAAAATCGCGGGTTTGCTGGGCGCGGATTTGTTCGCAATCGAGCCGAGCGACCCGTATTCAAGCGGCGACCTTGACTGGACGAACAAGAGCAGCCGCGTCTGTAAAGAACACGACACCATTTTCGGCAGCAAGGCGAACGGCACGGCGACCGCCGCAGACGTGGACAAGCTCCCCGTCATGCTTAAATCCGCCGCTCCAGACTTTGCCCGCTACGACACCGTGTTCATCGGCTATCCGATATGGTGGGGAATTGCGGCATGGCCTGCAAACGCATTCGCCGCGCAAAACGATTTTTCTGGCAAGACCGTTATTCCGTTCAGCACGGCGATGAGTTCCGGCATCGGCAGGAGCGGCGAACTGCTGAAAGACCTCGCACAGAGCAAAGGAACGTGGCTTTCTGGCAGAGGCTTCAAAACGAGCACCACCGAAAACGACGTGCGCGATTGGCTGGCAGAAATCAATAGCGCGCAATAATTCTGAACAACGAGTTTTTTACGAAACTCACTTATTTTACTTGTCCGCGTTGCAACAAGTTGTCAACGCAGACGAAATTAAGTTTCTCGGAAATGGGGATTTCCAGCGAACTTATTTGATTATTTCAAGGAGTTGATGATGAAAAAACTGGCAAAAACAATTTTTGCGTCTGTATGTGTTATGGCTGGGGCGACATGTTGCTTTGCAGCATCGCTTCCAAAAGAAAACCGCGCAAACACGAAAATTCCTAAAGGAATGGCGAATCCGTGGGGGCTTGTGTACGAGGGCGCAATCGAAAAAAACGAGCCTGGAAAAGTGCATCTGATTCCCACAACATATATTGTGAATGGAATTGAAATTGCGGCAAATATATACACGCCAGCAGATTATGATGCAAAGTCCGACAGGCTCTACCCGGCAATTGTCGTTGCACATCCGAACGGCGGCGTAAAAGAGCAGGTTGCAGGACTTATGGCACAGAAGCTTGCAGAAGCGGGATTTGTCACCATTGCGGCAGACGCTTCGTATCAAGGCGCAAGTGGCGGCGTTCCCCGCGGGACAGACTATCCGGCAAACAGAATCAATGACATCAGCGGGATGGTCGATTTTATTTCAAATTATCCCGGAGTGGATGCTTCACGGATTGGCGCACTTGGAATTTGCGGAGGTGGCGGTTATACGTTGGGTGCGGCGCAGAGTGACAAAAGAATCAAGGCTGTCGCAACGCTCAGCATGTTCAATTCAGGAAGAGTCCGGCGCAACGGCTTTCAGGATTCGGGAATGGACACTATTATCCAGCGGCTTTCTCATGCGGCAGAAAGCAGGGCGCAGGAAGCGTCAGGAGGAGAAATTGTCTACATCGGCGATATGAGCGGAATGAGCGACGAGGAAGCGGCAAAACTGCCGTTCGCCTTGTACCGTGATGGTTTTGTGTATTATTTGCGCTCTCATGCCCATCCGAATTCCACATTCAGTTACACGGAAAACAGCCTGATGAAACTTATGATGTGGGATGCTGAAGACCGAATGAATCTTATTACGCAGCCACTTCTGATGATCTGCGGAGATGTTGCCGACACGCGCTATATGACGGACGATGCGTTTGCAAAAGCAACGGGAACGGCGGACAAGGAACTTTTCTTGATTCCAGGCGCACAGCACATCGAAACATATCACGTCAAGGAATATGTTGAAAAGGAAACTGGAAAACTTTCTGATTTCTTTAAGAAAAAACTGTAAGAACTGAATCTTGAAGAACTTTGCGTTTTCGGAAGTTGCACAAAACAAATGATACCCGCATCAAAGGCATGCGGGTATTAAACAATTTTTGAGGAGTTTATGAAAATTTCACATTCTTTAACGCTGTTTCTCGGCATGCTGCTGTTTCTCTTTGGCTGTACAAGCACAAAAAAGACGGCATCAGAAAACGGGAGAATCACATCCATTGAACAACTTTCGCTTGTTCCGGGAGATAAAGTTGACGCTCCGCGTTTTCTCGGCGACGTTTACAGCAAAAATCTTATCAAAGACGGCGAAGCCGGCGCATTTCCTGTCACAAACCTGATTGTGTTTGAGCCGAAAGCCCGGTCCGCATGGCACACTCACGGCGGAATGATTCTTCTGATTACGGACGGAATTGGTTACTATCAGGAAGAAGGAAAGCCCGCCCAAATTCTCAGAAAAGGCGACATTGTTGAGATTCCTGAAGGAGTCCGCCACTGGCACGGAGCGACAAAAGACAGCTGGTTTTCGCAGATTGTCATTTATGATTCGCATTGGAACGGCGCACACGGCGACGGAACAATTGAATTTGTTCCTGACGAAGAATATGAGCGGCTTGCCGAAGAAGAATATGCAGGACGCGGAAAAAAGCGATTCGGAAATCAAATGTTCAGCCGTGCGGAAAAGGGCGTTCAGCTTCCAACGTTTACGGGCGTGGCGTTCGTAAACGACCTTTTGAAAGCGGAAAACGCAGCGAAATGCCCGGGACTGCATTACGTCGTGTTCGAGCCGGGAGTCATCAACAACTGGCATTTGCACGAAGGTGGACAAGTGCTGATTGCAACGGACGGAATCGGCTACCATCAGATTGAAGGCGGAAAAGTGCAGGTCATGCATCCCGGCGATGTGGCAATTTGTCCGCCTGGAATCAAGCATTGGCACGGCGGAAGCAAGGATTCGGTGTTTGCCCACATTGCCGCGAATTCCGACCCTACTGAGCAAGGCGTTCAGTGGTTTGAGCCGATTTCAGAAGAAGAATATGAGTCGCTTTCAGGCGCAACAAAATAGAAGGAGAAAACTATGGAATACGTAACATTGTCAAACGGAATCAAGATGCCACAGCTCGGCTACGGCGTGTATCAGGTATCGCCGGAAGAATGCGAACGGTGCGTGATTGACGCGCTCTCGCTCGGTTACCGCCACCTTGACACGGCGCAGAGTTACTTCAACGAGGAGCAGGTCGGAAGCGCGGTGGAAAAATCAGGCGTGCCGCGCGGGGAAATCTTCCTCACCACCAAAGTTTGGATTGAGCATTATGGCTATGACGAGTGCAAAAAATCGGTGCTGGAATCGCTTCGCAAGCTCAAGACGGACTACATCGACCTCATGCTGTTGCACCAGCCCTTTGCCGACTACTACGGCGCATGGCGCGCGCTTGAGGACTTGTACGACGAGGGCAAACTCAAGGCAATCGGCGTGTCGAATTTCTCCCCTGACCGACTGGTGGACATTGCCTCGTTCGCGCGGATTCGCCCGATGGTCAATCAGGTTGAGACGCACCCGCACAACCAGCAGGTTGAGGCGGCGGAATGGATGAAAAAGTACGGCGTGCAACACGAATCCTGGGCACCGTTCGGCGAAGGCAGGAACGGACTGTTCACCGACGCGACGCTCGCGGAAATCGGCGCGAAGCACGGAAAGACTGCGGCGCAGGTCATGCTCCGCTGGCAGATTCAGCGCGGAATCGTGGTCATCCCCAAGTCCACCCACAAGGAGCGCATGGCGGAAAACCTTGACGTGTTCGGATTTGAGCTTTCTGCCGATGACATGGCGCAAATCGCCACGCTCGACAAAAAGGCAAGTTCGTTCTTTTCGCACCAAGATCCCGCAATGGTTGAGTGGTTCGTGCGGATGGTGGAGGAGCGAAAGGGAAAGCGCGATGCGTCTAGCGAAAAGAAACAGTGGTAGGTACGGCGCGAACGTCCGCTGACCCAAAAGCGAGCATTTCGGCGAGCCGAATTCCTCCGCTGACTAAAAAGCGAGCATTTCGGCAAGCCGAATTCGTCCGCTGGGCAAAAAGCGAGCATTTCGGCGAACTGAATTCACCCGCTGACCTAAAAGCGAGCATTTCGGCGAATCGAATTCGCCCGCTGACCCAAAAGCGAGCAGTTCGGCAAGCCGAATTCGTCCGCTGACTGAAAAGCAAGCAGTTCGACAAGCCGAATTCCTCCGCTGACCCAAAGGCGAGCATTTCGGCGAGCCGAATTCGCCCGCTGACCCAAAAGCGAGCAACAAGCAAATGTATTTTGCTTGCCCAAACACAAAAACGGACAGCAAACAAAAATTTTTCACACCGTTGAAATATACCTGTCCTTATTCCAGCCAGTGCAATGCTTTTTCAATGACCTTGCCATACCATTCCTGCTCGCTGGCACTTTTCGCCGCGACTGACCGTGAGTATTCAAAGAATGCCTGCACCCGCCCTGCGTCCGGCGTGGAGTCTGCCCTAAAAGAATCTTCCAGCATTTTCCTGAACACATGGAGCGGCAGCGGCACGATTACCGATTTTCCGCCGTAATAGGAAATGTTCAGATGATAGAGTCCGTAAAAATGCGCGACGCATGCTTCGTTGATTGTCGGCGCGACAAAAAGGCAGTAGGCTTCTTTTCCGCTTTCTTTCTTGAGTTTCGCCAGATGCCGGCATACGCTCTCGCCTTCCATTTCATACTGCTTTTGTCCGCTTGCCATCGTCACTTCGACGGTCACGCCGAAGCCGCCATAATCGCAGGCGATGTCCGCCATGTTTCCCTGCGCGGTGGACATCGGCTTTCCGAAGTCATCGAACTTCAAGTTGGCTTTTATCGTTCCGCCGTCAAGCATGGTCATTCCGCGCCATACGTTCCATTCCAGCATCAGCGACGGATCGTACATATCGCGCTCTTCAATCTGCGCGAAAGTGTCCTGAATGTCGTCGTATGCCTTGTAGTCCTTGATATGGGCGACCTGCGTCTGAATAATCTGCTCTTTCTTCGCAAGCAGCACATCGTCAAGCATTTCTTTGAGCCGCGAAATCGGCATCGTGTCGGGAATTTCAATCTGCGGGCTTTCGGCCGTGATTTTCTGAATCAGTGCCGCTCTGTCGTCGGTAAGCAACGGGGGCTGGGCGGGGTCGCACAGATAGTCCGTATACGCTTTTTTGTCCTCCGCCGCAATTGGCTCGCGCGGAACAGTCCGCAAAATGAACGCGACATCCTGTTTCTTTTCGGGGAGAATTGAAAGGGAACGCCCGATGTGCGAGATTGAGACCAGCCCTGTTGCCCGCAGGTAGCGGATACAGGCATCCGCATAGTCGTGCATATTGGATGCCTTTGTCTGCAAGAATTTTTTTGCCGTCGCCACGGAACTTTCGCGCGTTGCCGTGTCGCCTTTGGCAAGCTCCGCCCGGTAGATTTCTTTCAGCTCGTTCTGCTGGCAGTAATGCCTGAATTCGCGGTATGTTTTTGCCGTTTTTTCCCGCTCAATCCTGAAATTCTCGATTTTCTTGACGATTGCGTCAAAGTTGCGGAAGTCGGTCAGCTGCAAGCCGAATATCATCAGCTCATCGAATTTTAATGTGCCGAGCGTGAAAATCAGGCGCAGGATTTCAAGGTACGGTTTCACATAAAAAGAAGCCGCCTTTTCGCTCGTCTTGTGGTACGGCGACGGTATTTGAAATTTGAGCAGCTGCCGCAAAAAGACTTCCTCTTTGCGCCGGGCAGTGATGAGGGCGTTTCCTGCGGCGGTGAGTTGTACGGTCGGCTCAAGTTGAACGAAGCCGAGTGCTTTTGGCGCGCGGTTGATTCGGTCTCGTGCGCTGAATGCGGGGTCGTTGTTTCCGAAGCCGTTAAAAAAATTTTCGTTTCGCAGCAGTTCCATGAACGCGACTTGCGTTTCGGTATTCCACTTTCGGCCGGAAAAGTGTTTTGTCAAAAGGTCGATTTCGGGAATCATCTTTTCGGGCGTTCGGGGCGAGGTCGTGATAAACAAGACTTTGCTGTCGATTGATTTTGCCATGGCAGTTCCCCGTGGTTATTCCTTGTAATTTGCTACAAGGATATGGTTTGCCGCCGCCTTGAAACGGTTGCGGATATTAACGGCGTAAGTCTTGGGATATTCGGCGATAACCATGTTGCCGTACAACTTTTCGGTGAGCGGCGTTTTTCCGATGACAAGCAGTGCTTTGCAGGAAAGATTCTTGAAGTCCTGCGCCAGTTTCTCATGCGCCGCATCGTTAAATCCGTCCTTGTACTCCTCGTTGCCGTAGTCGGAAAAAATGCAGTCATACGGCGGGTCAAGGAACATAAAGTCATCGCTCTGCGCCCGGCTGAAAATCTGCGCATAATCCTCATTGTAAATTTCCGTCGCATTCAGCAGTTCGTTGTGCGCCTTTGTAACAAGGGCGGTGTTCAAATGCGGATAGCGTCCGAACGGCACGTTGAATTCACCCTTTGCGTTGTAGCGTATCATGCCAGAATAAGCAGTTTTATTGATGAAAAAATACAGGAGTGCGTCAGTATATTTTTTGTCCGCAATTCCGTTGAACATGTCGCGGATTTCGTAGTACAGGACTTCGTTTTTATCCTCGACGCGCTCGGCGGGATGCTGTGCCTTGAGCGCGTCAAAATCGCGGCGGTTTGCTTCGTACTGCGTTTGGACGGCATCAAGTTCCGCGCGCAGTTTGGGATAGTATGCTTTGACACCGCTGTAAAAATCCATGAGTTTCGCGTTCACGTCGTTGATGACTGCCTGCTTCGGCTCTAAATGAAAATAGAGCGCACCGCCGCCGAAAAACGGTTCTATGTATTTGCCGTTAAAGTGAGGAATGTGCTTTTCAATAATCGGGATTTCCTTTGACTTCCCGCCACGGTATTTTAGCAACGGTTTCACGGAAATTACTATACACTGTTTTAGGAGAAAAATCAATATGCTTGCATAAACTCCCCGTTCCCGCACCTATGCCCAAAATGCATATTTTTGAATACAAACAAAGTATTTGACATAACATATTTCCCTTGACTAAAATAAAAATCAAACGGAGGAACTATGAACATGAAGAAAATCGTTTGCGTTCTGCTTGCCGTGGCGTGTGCCGCGCTCGTGTCCGCAAAACCAAAGGAGAAGAAAATGATTGACGAAAAACTCGACCCCGAATTCGCCGCGATTGCCGCGAACATGACCGAAACGGAAGCCCCCGGCTACGCACCGCTTCTTGACGGCAGGGCGCGGGCGATTGCGGTGACGGCGACGTTGCTCGGCACGGGCGGCGCGGATGCGTTTGAGGCGCGGCTTCCGCAGATTCTGGAACAGATTTCCGCCGGGGACGTGAAGGAAATCATCTATCAGGCGGCGGCGTACCTCGGCATTCCGCGCGTAACGCCGTTCCTTGACCGTGCGAACGACTATTTCCGTGCGAACAAAATAACGCTTCCACTTGAAAGCCGCTCAACGACAACGGCGGAGACGCGCTTTGAGGCGGGCGTGGAAAAGCAGGCGGAACTGTTCGGCCCGCAAATGCGCTCCGTCGCGCACGAAAGCCCGGTGCGCGAGATGCTCGCGGACAACTGCTTTGGCGACTACTACACGCGCACCGGCTTTACAAATGCCGAGCGCGAGCTGATGACGTTTTGCTACCTCGCGGCATTCGGCGGCGTAGAACCGCAGCTCACGGCACACGCGGCGGCAAATATCGCCTGCGGGAACTCCAAGGAATTCCTCTTGCAGACGCTCTACCTGTGCGTCCCCTACAACGGCTACCCGCGCACGCTCAACGCGATTACCTGCGTGGAGAACGCGGCGAAATAATGCGGGGCGGATGTTTGACTTTAATCAAATACCAAACAAGGAGATTTCCATGAAACGAATGAAGCTCTGTTTTGCCGCGCTCGCACTGTGCGCGATGGCAGTGTCGTGCAAGAAAGCGGACAAGACAGACACTCTCATGGCGGCGGAGCAGTCGCTGTACGAGCGCGGGCTTGGGCTTGCCTCCGAAGTATACGAGTGTGCCGCTTCCAAAGAGCTGCTGGACATTATGATGAGCGGCTACGGACGGGAGGCCATCCAAAACGAAGGCGAGGCAGTCAAAAAGTCCGAACCGACCGCCTGCTACGAGCTGCGCCCCGATTACGAATCTTTCATAGCATTAGCGACAGAAGAGGAGGATTGGTACAAATCTCTTCCTTCTGGCGTAAGAAAGCGCGCCGAGCAGAATCTTTTCAGTAGCTTCTTTAATTATAACATGAACGTCCGCGGCGCAACCTACGTCGCCCTTGGCGCGGTTCTTACGGCGACCGCCTTGTTTGATTCGACCGAGCTACAAGCCGACACTACCTACCTCTACGTGTTCAAGAGTTCGTACCCCGTCCTCGTCACGTTCACTAAAGGCGAAGGCAATGCCGTCCTCGCAAACGCGTCGCTCGTCTTTGCGGAAGACCTCATCAACGCCAGCAGTGCCGAGACCGTTACGGAAACATTGTTCACAAACCCCTTTTTCCACGTGGATTGCTCGGTTACGCAGGTAAGGTGATTCTGCGTCCGCATATAACTGAACGCAGCCAAACCGATTTGGCAAGGAGTTATGATAAAAGCCCGCAAAATGGAACGCAAGCTTTTTATTTACATTGTAAATCGAATGCTTGCTACCAAGTTTTTTCGCTACGCGCAAAAACTTGCGCGGCACTTTTATCATGTCAAGTTTCCGTATGGAAACTTGCATATTTAATGCACATTCCGCTTGAAACTTCGCGCGACGCGCTCGTTGCGAGGCACTGCGTTGCGAATGTGCGTAAAAAGTCAAGAAGAAAGTTGAAACTTTATTCTTGACTTTTTATGGGAGAAAACGATGAAAAAAGCATTGTTTGTGGCCGGGGCGTTCGCGCTGCTGGCAGGGAACGTGAGCGCGAAGTCGCTCGTCGTCNANTTTTCGCACACGGGCGAGCAGTACGGCGTGGGGAACATCACCGAGGGCAACACCGCCATTATCGCCAAGATGATTGCGGCAAAAGCGGGCGCGGACANGTTCGAGATNGTGCCNGANAACGCCTATCCCAAGGANTACCGCCCCTGCACCGACCTTGCGAAAAAGGANCTGAACGCCAAGGCGCGCCCNGCCTACAAGGGCGACATCGACACGGCGCAGTACGACACCGTGTTCATCGGCTANCCGATNTGGTGGGGCGACCTTCCGATGGTNGTCTACACNTTCCTTGAGGCGCACGATTTGGGCGGAAAGACGCTCGTTCCGTTCTGCACGCACGAAGGAAGCGGCGCAAGCGGNACGGACGGCAACATCNAGNGNCTGTTCAAGACCNCCACCGTGAAAAAGCCGCTCGNCCTGCGCGGAACGGTCGCGCAGAACAAGCGNAGCCAGGCGCAGNCCGAAGTGGACAAGTGGNNCGCNGGNTTGGGNNTGTAGCGCAACAAAGCGGAGCATTTTGAGCGGCGGTTGANGTGNCNNCGCAANTCGGGAAGTATGAATTTNGCGCACAAGAAACTAATATCCGCGAGTTTTGATAGCAAGACAAGGACTTGCGTANAAAACTCGGCAATTTGCANGNCTNTGCCTCTATACCTTCTCATACATCCCTTTCAGGGTANACTGATCTAANATATGCCCGTCCATTTCCCGGTAAAGTTCGTTCAGNANGAAGCCNCGCTCCAANTCCAGCATCTTATCCAAGGCATANACATGAAGTTCATATATATGCGNCTTNTCGGGCGGAGTCATCCCNCCATAATANGAGGAAAGNTCCGTNGATTGCTCTCCGCCCTGTATACTCGTCCAGCTATTCCTTCCCTGCACAAAGTCATCCGCCGTCTGGCTCTCATTCTCTTTGANNTCAAAACGGGTTATATTTGCCGCCANCCAGTGTATCCATGCNAATCCCCCNGTCACCGGNTACGCGTCCTTGTCCTCNAAGACAATGGCAANNGACACAGTTCCCTGCGGCGCATCTTNCACCGNAAAAGGCANNGAGTAAGTAGGGATGCCGTTTTCATTGAACTGCGTCCCATGCCCGCCATATTGGGGCTGGATAATTCCGTTNATAATACCGCTGCTTGTAACATTCATCTTNGATATCCTCCAATCTGATTTTCGCGGAACTTTAGTTCCGTTTGATATTATAAGCGGCGGNTTCNGAAAAGTAAATTACCCACTTTTTNGTGGGTACTAATCCGGGACTACTCCCTTTTNCTNCAAGATATNTTCCATGCCGTTTGCTTTCAGGTANTCAATCCCTANATGCTGCATAATCCTTAACGCTTCCAGTATTTTCATTCCCATATCATCTGTCAGGGAATATTCCACCCGAAGAGGGTATCCTTCAAAGGATTTCTTTTTCACAAATCCATAGTCCGCAAGTTCCTTTAACTGCTCCAGCAGCATCTTTTGTGTGATGCCGTCTATGTCCCGTTCCAGNTTNGCCAANGATGTAGGACCTAAACGCAGCCGCCATAAGATGATCGGTTTCCATTTTCCCTTGATCATGTCATGCACAAGTTCCAAAGGGCAGGTATATTCTGTCCGCATTTTCATAGGCAGATAATCCTTTCGCTTTCATTCNCCATTCGGANGAAGACGCGNTTNNTCAAAATGATTTGTCTTCTTTATNTCAAATGCCGACGACTTTACTAAATTGCTCATTTTATATTATTTTTCCATCTTCAACTTGAACAGCAACCTGCCAGTTATCTTCATAAACAATGCTTCCTACAAAATTTGTATACACTACATCATANGGNNTTTGATATTTATCCAANAGTGCAATNGCAGGNTTTAATTTCNCAAGCATTTCTGATGTGCTTTCACATTTAAAAAATGTAATGACCTTTTCATGGTTTTTGCATGGTGTCGGTTCGGGAAGATTGTCTTTAAACCAGTTATCTATATTGATAAANAGNTCTTTTTCTTCATCAGTAAATTTATCCTCCTTTATCAGATTCCAGCAAAGGCTGAATATGCCTTTGGGATATTTTGTAATGTAGGAATTTTCTCTTCCTTGTATTCTCATGTATTTGTATTTCACGCCTCATCTCCTTAAAACAAATTATTGACTAATTATCAACACGACACGCTCTGCCACAGCAGCATACTGTCCTTAAACACAGCCGCCATTTTTCCATCATCTTTCAGCCAAGAAAGATAAGAGCGCACTGTGCTGCCCACCAAAACGTATTGCTCAAAATTCATGGAAAGCCCATAACCTTTGAACACTTCCTGCAAAATCCGCTCAAAGCATGTCGGCTCTTTGCAGATAGATAAAATCCGCTCCGCCACTTCGTGCACTTTAGCTCTGTTGAAGCGCACAAGCTCCTTTATATCGGCGGACGCTTCCGCGTGGGCGGGGACGAACATGACGGCTTCCATTTTCTCCACCGTGTCGAGCGTTTTAAGATACGCGCCCACGTCATAGATGAACGAGACGGCGTATTTTTCCAACGTCGCCCGGCTGCTGATGCAGTCCGCAAGAAACACCACGCCGTCAGGCATTCGGAAACCGACCATAGCAAAGAAATGCCCGGGCAAGGGAATAATCTCAATTTCTTTCGGGAAACTCGCGTCCGAAAAATCCGTCACGTCGCTTTCCTGCGCCAAAAGGAATTTGTGCCGCAAATCCTTGCACGGATAGCCGCCGTAAAGAAAGGACGGTTCGAGCATTGGATATGTTGTGAACGCCGCCTCAATGCCGCCGGAATAAATTTTGCATCCCGTCTGCGCCTGCAAATAGCGGTTGCCGCCAATGTGATCCGCGTTGGAATGCGTGTTCAAAATGGCGGCCAAATGCCAGCCGTTCTTTTCCAAAATCTGCCGAACTTTCCGCCCCGCATCCTTGTCGTTCCCGCTGTCAATCAAATAGACATTTTCTTTGTCCGGGACATAGACACCGATTTTTGCCGGACAGTTTATGTAATAGCATTTTTCGCTGACCTGTACCAATTCATACATTTTTTGTTCCCTCCTTAAATGGGCTGGATAAAATATCACATTATCAACGGCGCAGACTTTATCTGAAACATTGTGGTATGCGTAAGAAATATCAGCTCCAAACCGTATGGACGTATAGACTGCTTTTCCTGCACTAGCACTTCAGTCCCACCTATTCCATTTCCAGTGTCCCCTGCACAAATAAATACATATTATTACAGGGGAAGCGAACTATGATCCACGCTTGCGTCAAACTCAATATAAAAGGTTTTCACATCCGTATTGTGTCAAAGAAAAACAACGGGTACGCTCTAATTCCTTCGTTTTATTCTGTGATCATATCCGTTTCATCAAGTCCTGCAATCATGTATTCCGCATCCTTTTGCTAACAAAAAAAGACAACGGTATTTTCGGCTCTATCAATATCTTCCATAAGGCTTTTGACTAGTTAAATCAAACCAAATAGGATGTAACTAGTCAAGAGCCATATATATTATAACACATACATTTTCAAAATAAAACAGCCTTTACATCCCTTGTCATTTTCCTATTATCTTTTTACCGCTTTATTTGCACACTCTTTGGCAAAACAATCGGCTTTTACCAAAGAGTCCGCTGAAATGCTATAGTTAAAATTTACGCCCAAACTCATGCTTGAGTGCATTGTATCAAATTGTAGTACGCAAACTAGATGAGATACGCTGGTATCAATCAGAATCTAAAAAAACATTTCCTCAATAAATTTTTATAAGTATCTCTATCATTTTCTTTTGGTGTTCAACAATTTCCTTAAATTCCCATTGTTTCTCATCTTGACATTTCTGCATCATTATCATAAACTTCAACGACGCAACACTTATCTGACTAATCTTTCTGGAAGAATCTAAATAATAATTCAGTTTTGTTTTAGGACTCCAGTTAGATCCAGAACTATTTGCAGCACTACCAATCATTGCATAATTTCCAAAACAATTTATTTGATTCTCATTCAACTTATCGTTCGCACCCGTAGCCATCGCCTGAGGATAATAATGCTCAAGACTTCTTCTGGTACGTGAAAAATAGAACTGGTCAAATATGTTCAATCCAAAATCATTACACCCCAATAAATTAAAAAAATCAATACGCTCTTGACTTGATTTATTTAATTTTTGTCCCTTAATTTTAATAGAATACAATTTCCATATTCTATAATCTAAATAATTGAAAATAAATAAGGGTACTCCATTTGATTTATCTTTTCCATTATCATATATATTTACGAATACCTCTGTATCCAAAGATGGCAACATAGAATTATTAAGCCCTCTTCCCTGTAAAATAGTTTCATCAAAGCTACCAGGTAAAGGTGTATTGTTAGAGCTAAGCTTCGTATTATCTAAATATACATTCCTGAAATATCTGTCTGCTAAACCTTCAACAAAGCTTGCATATTCCTCCAAATCTCTATCCGCAGAATTCATTAGATAGAAAAGGCAATAAAACAAATAGTTCTTTCTTTTACGAGCCGTAAATGACACCTCAAACATAGACAGTAATTGAACTAACATATCCTGCATATCTTTATTTTCACATAGATTCTTCAGATGTTCTTTGTTATCACTGCCTTGTGTCCACTGCTGAAGTTTCCATGGATTATTTTCAAGGGTATCCTCTTCTTTTGAATGATGAACAACATAGTTATCCAACAAAAATCTGGCTTTCAAAAGATTAAAAATAAACACTCTAGGATTAACCAACTCAGCTTTTTCAAATTCAGCTAACAATTCCTTATCATCTAAATTAAATTCGACTGGTGAGAAATCCGTTTCTGACATCCTTGTTATTTTCAGTACAATCAACAAGAAATTAGAAAAATCTATAAGTGGTTGAAATGAGTCTTTTTTTTCAGATTCATCTCCGATTTTCACATAATCTTTCCCCACGGTATTCGAATTTATTATCTCTTCAATTGACAGAAACATTTTATTCTCTGAATTTTGTTCTGTCGCTTCCGATAAGTCACTTAAATCCTCATATTTCTGTAGCAAAAAGTCACATAAATTTTTTCCAAAAATTTCAACTTGATTAAAATTTTGCTGAACATATATGCTCATTTCACTGCAACATTCCCAAATACGATTAAATAGCTCTCTTTCCTTCTGCGATTCAAGTTTCTTCATTAGCTTTGCTTTAACAATTTCATGCTGCTCGAGTTGTTGACCTCTTGAATTCATCACTTCAAAGTAGTGATTCAAATCAATATCCTTAGGTACTTGATAATGAATAATATGGACATTGTTATTAAAATATGTACTAAATTCTTTTAGTTCATCTTTCTTTGGCACAATTTCTTTAATTGCTGTTTTGGCAAATTCAAATCCTTTTACTATATCATTATCTCTAAAATCCACATTAAAATCAGGAATTGACTTTAATGTATCATCTGATTTTTTTCTTGCTCTATAGGTGATCTGATTTTTGGGATTTTTTTCTAATACGTCCAATTCTTTCAACACACCCAAAAGAAGTCTTATCGTTGTGAGTCTCTGCTGGCCATCAATAATTTCATATACTCTATCACCTTTATGATATGAAACTAAAGTTCCAATATAATATATATTTTCAGAGTTTTTCTTATATGCATCATACACATCCTGAACCAATGCAGTTATTTCATCTTTTTCCCAAGCATAGTTTCTTTGATATATTGGAATTTCATAGGTACTCTCACTATCTGTGAAAAGTTTTTCTATAGAAACTTCCTTAAGAGGCAATATATTATTTCCCATTATTTCCCCTCCCAAAAATCATACTTATCAAAGTAGTAAAGATAATTTTGATAAACTTCGGACTCAACAAGCTCAAAATCATCCTTCTTCGCTATGATTTTTGTGTCGTTAAGCGGCATTAATAAATCTGACATCACATTAAGTAATGAATTCGGAGAATCTGCATCTGCGATTACCTTGTATATGTTAAATGCATTTTCAATATCACGCTTCGGCGTTCCCATAATATAATTCTGTGCCACCTGCCAGCCTATATTAACATATTGTGCCCTCATGGAATATGCCCATATAAAGGCAAAAACAATAAACTGTTCAAGCAATCTTGAATCCGGCTTTGATGGTATTTCAGGACAAAATTTATCAACATAAAGCAAAATTGCTGTATCAAACATTAATCTTGTAATGTTATTTCCTACACCATTTCTATATTTTCTAAGATTGAGTGTCTTTACTATATCATTGTCTTTTATAAAATATCCTTCATACTTATCATTATTCTGAATATCTGCCAAAATATCAAAATAATGCTTAGCGTATTCAAAAAAAGGCTTGCCTGCTATTATAGGCGTATTCAACTGAAATGAACTCAATCTCTGTATTCCTGTTACGAATGGTAATATTGAATGATTCACATTATCTGCATATGCAAATGCTGCCTTATAATACTGTGCATATGGATAATTGTCTCTTGTAGAAATGCCTTTAAACAAATCTATATTGCTTTCGTTAAGTTCCCATGCTTTATTACCCTTTATCCATTCTTTTAAACGGTAAAGATACTCCTTAAAAAGAATTGACAACTTCTCTTGGTTAATATCTTCCCATGTTTTAACAATTTTTTCAGTCTCATAAACACCAACATCCTGCATCTCACGAAGATGATATGCTTTAAGCAGGTCATGCGGATACAATTCTTTGCCTCTGGCATTTTGAGAATCAAAAAACTGAAAAGCCTCTGATAAATCATATGTTATAACGACAATTAATTCGCAATGATTTTTTATATACTCTCCAAGTGCCTCCTTTTCATCTTTTTTATCCTTTTCAGAAAAATTATCTATATGCCTTTCTATGGTTCTATAATTATTAATAACATTATGTATATTATAAGAATTATTAGCTAAATCACGTTTCAAAAAATCAATCTGCTCACCATCACATATACACTTCAACAATAATACAAATGTTATTATACGCTGTTGTCCGTCCACAATATTATAAGATTTATCTTTCTCTTCATAGTGAAGAATTAAAGTACCAACACGATAAACTTCTTTATTTGATTTTATTGCTTCCTCAATGTCATTCATAAGCTGATTGACATTCTTTGCTGTCCATTTATATGGACGTTGATATTCAGGAAGCATTAATTTTATATTATTTATGGAATTGCCATCTTCTGTATTAGTTATTTTATTATTTAATAGCAAGTCACCTATTTTTGTAATGGCTAAGATAAGATTATTTGACATCACACACCTCATCGCTATAAGTACCATAATTATGAGCAAAACTCAATACAGTGTTTCCCTTTGTTTTCTATAATTTCATTATAAATACTTTTATCAAAAAACACAACAAAAAATTTATTCACATATTGAGCACTACCTTACGGGAATGTTTCAAGCACGATTTTAACCCGCTAATCTACCGAACGGTGATGTCGCCGTCTGAGCAGCGGACGATCGCGCCGTTGTTCAGACTGACTTTGAACGACGGCCACTGCGTTTTCGTGTCGCCGCCACGCCATAACTGTTGACGGTCCTTTGAATGAAAACGAATCCGAACGAAACGATGAACTGCCGCAATGCCATAGGAAATGCCCTAAAAACCAACATTTTCAAAAAGGCAGATGCACCCGAAGAACTTTTACAGATTTAGTACAATCATCCCGAACAACTGGAATTTAACTGAATCATCATTTATATTTCAAATAAAGGCAAATTCTCTTTATCAGTTATTGCTTTGCTATAAAAACCCAGGAAGTCTTTCCTTTCCCAGCCATTGCTAATCCAGAATTTCTTTCCTTGCTCGTTTGTTTCCATTATATTCAGGCAGACTCTCGTAATTCCTTCTTCCTGTAATGCGGCAACCGAGGATTTCACTAAGCCTGAAGCGATACCTCTCCCCCTGTAATCAGGTAAAACAACTGTATGATAAATATATCCTCTTCTGCCATCGTGTCCGCACAGTATGGCTCCTACTAATCGCCCATCTTCATATGCCACAAAGTTTGTATTAGGATTTCGCTTTAAAAAACAAGAGATGCCCTCTTTAGAATCATCCAGACTACGCAACCCCATATTAGGCGTGTTTAACCACAGTTCAAAAAGTTCCTCATAGTCACTGATAGTCATTACTTTAATCATATTTTAACCTCAAATTTCCGTTTGTTCGTCCCCGCAAATTCCGATTTGCCATTCTCTCCCACCATCAAAATTATACTTCAACTCTTTACAAATTGCCATACTGTAAGTAGATATCCGCGCTTTTATCCTTCTCCTTTATTTTGAAATGACGGAAACAACACAGTAGAGACATTCATATCTGAATGGTATAATGAATTCATCAAATCAGAATTAGGCGGAGAAACAAAGATGATAATTCGTGAAGCGAAAGAAAATGAATTGCAGGAAATTATGCTTTTTTACAGTATGATGTGCGAAGAACTTGGGAAAAAGGAATTTCTTCCGAACGGAAACAAGGTAGGCTTTCCTTCACAAGAGATGAGAACGATATTCACTGGATATCGGAATATTCCTCGCCGAAATGGCATGCGAATAAAAATGTTATGAGATTTCAAAAAGAACTTGACTTTTAGAAATTAAAATCGGCAGGATTATTGAAAATCCGAAAAAACGTGTTTTAAAAATCTGCGCCAAAATGTTAGTTTTGTCATACAAAATGCTAATTTTGTCATACAAAATTTTTTTTGTCTATTCACAAAAATCTTTTTTCTGAATATAATAGTTTTATGCGAAAATGTTANTTTNGTCNTACAAAATGCTAATTTTGTCATACAAAATTTTTTTTGTCTATTCACAAAAATCTTTTTTCTGAATATAATAGTTTTATGCGAAAATTTCTTTATGTCATTTGCATAAATTTCTTTCGTTTGATTTTTTATATTCCGAAAATGCGTTGGTACGCCGANCATCCGAAAAAATATTCGGAAAAAGACAGATACGAACTTTTGCGNCATTGCATCAAAATTGTGGAGCGCACGGCTTTCGCAAAACCGATTTCTTCGGGACAGGAAAANTTGCCGAAAAATTCGCCTTATGTGATGTTCCCGAATCATCAAGGAAAATANGACGCGCTTGGAATCATCAGCCAAAATGACGACGTTTGTTCTTTTGTTTTGCGCGACGATTTNAAATGGCCGNTGCTTTTGCCNGAAGNCTGCGCNTTGGTAAACGCAAANCGNATGCGNCGAGGAAGCCGCCGCGANGCGATAAATGTTTTGAACACNATGCAGGANGAAATCAAGGCTGGCAAGCGTTACATAATTTTTCCCGAAGGCGGCTACACGGACAACAAAAATTCCACCACGGAATTCAANCCGGGAACATTTCAATTTGCNACGCGCGAAAAAGTTCCGATNGTTCCNGTCGCGCTCATCGACACNTACAANGTTTTGAACTACGAAAAAATTTTCGAAAAAGTCGTTCCGCAAATTCATTTTTTGCAGCCGATTTATTACGACGAATANAAAGATTNGACGACNACGCAAATTGCGCAAATCGTAAAATCGCGCATCGACGAATGCATCGCGCAAAAACTTTCGGCCGCNAATTGAACGATTGAACGCCGCCAAACTCGCGCGATTGTTTGCCGCGANNTTTCGGCATTTNATTTTATTCCGGGAATGTACAANATTTGGTTTATTTTCAAAATCGCNTTTTCTTTGATTCCGTTTGTTTNGCAAATGAGATTTACGCTCACGCCGTAGCGNCGCGAAATCGACCAAAGNGAATCGCCTTTCACGACTTTGTATTTGAACGGAAATTCCAATTCCTTGATATTTTTCAGCGCGGCGGAAAAAGTTTGTTCCATTCCTTTGGGCAGNCGCAAAACGCTTTCCGNGAATGGNGGCGTGAAGCCTTTCGTGTAAGACGGATTCAAACTTTTTAAAACAGATTCTTCAAGNTCNATTTCNTTNGCNATTGCNGACANCATATAAGGCTTTTCAACTTTTACAAAATCATAATTTTCTTCTTCGCCTTGCAATGCTTCAAACTCGTTTTTGTAATAAGAAATTTCCACGCCGAATTTTTCCGGCTCGAGNCAAATTTCTGCNACNGCAATCAGTTCNGGAATGTAGTCCGCTGTTTGCTTCGGCAAAAAACCNNCTTTNGCCAATTCCCAAAAATCTTTTCCTTCGCCNGCTTTTTTTATNGCCGNNTTCATTTTTCCNTTTCCNCAATTGTAAGCCGCGATTGCCAAAAGCCAGTCGCCGAAAACTTTATAATTGTATTCCAATTTCGAAAGTCCCGCTGCGGTGGATTTCCACGGATCGAGCCTTTCGTCAACATATTCGTTCAACTTGAGATAAGGGCGGACGCTGTTCGACATNAACTGCCACATTCCGATTGCGCCAGCGCGTGATTTTGCGCGCGTATTGTAACCAGATTCAATCACGGGAAGATATTCCAATTCTGCTGGCAAGCCGCGCTCGCGGACAGCAGCGCGCACGAAAATCCTATATTCGGGATAATCCTCCGCCGCCTTCTTCAAAAATTTGAAACGCCGCTCTTTCAAAAATTCCTGCTTCCAAAACACGACTTCTTCGCGCTCGGAATTTTCTTTGACGATTTTNAAAAGNGCGAGTTCGGGATTTTCTGTNTTTTTNGGATTTTCCGNTTCCTTTTTTTGCTTGGATTTTTTCGCNNCAGACTTTTGCTTGACCTTTGCGGATTTTTCTATTTTGGGATTTTCCATTGGCACATCAGCGACGGCAAAAATCAGCGAAGATGACATCAATGCGATTGAAAGAATTTGCAAAANAATTTTTCGGCGGAATTTCATTTTTGAATTTTACCACAGATTTTTTTTATTGTAAACCGCTGTTTATCCAAGTTGTGCGAAACGCTCGCTTTACACAAAGCGGAAAATCTGCTATCATTTCCNTATGAATTACAATGAAGAAATTTTGAACTTGCTCGCCGAAAACGCNCGGCTTTCCGTGGACGACATCGCCGCGATGACAAAAAAATCGCCCGAGCAAGTGGCGCAAATCATAAAGCAGATGGAAGACGACGGAATCATTTTGAAGTACGCCGCCATTGTCAACAAAGAAAAGCTTTCGGATTCCAAAGACAAAGTTAGCGTGCAGATTCAAATCCAAGTCACGCCCGAACGCGGCCACGGCTTCGACAAAATCGCCGACCGCATATATCGTTTTCCGCAAGTGAAGTCCGTCTATTTGATGAGCGGCGGCTATGATTTTATGGTTACGATTGAAGGCGATTCGCTCAAAGAAGTGGGGCTTTTTGTGAGCGAAAAACTTTCCACGATTGAAGGTGTCCGCTCCACGAAAACTTCGTTCGTTTTGAAGACGTACAAAGAAAACGACGTGATTTACGTGGAAGACGAAAAAGACAGACGCGAAGGAGCGATGGCGTAACAATGAACACACGGCAAGACAAATTCAGCTCGTCAATGCTGCGGACTCCTCCCAGCGGAATCCGCAAGTTTTTTGAAATGCTCATCGGGCATGATGACGTGATTTCGCTTTCTGTGGGAGAGCCTGATTTCCCGACTCCGTGGTGCATCCGCGAAGANGCGTTTTATCATCTTGAAAAAGGACACACAAGCTACACGTCGAACTGGGGACTTCTCGAACTTCGGGAAGAAATTGCGCGTTACATGCAGAAATACGGCATGCAATACAATCCNCAAAACGAGATTCTTATCACNGTCGGNGCGAGCGAAGGCGTGGACGCTTCTTTGCGTGCCATCCTGAATCCCGGCGACGAAATCATTGTGTGCCAGCCTTGCTATGTGAATTANACGCCGCTTGCCGAATTGTGCGCCGCGAAAATCGTTCCGCTTGACACAAGCAAAAACGGATTTTATCCTACGGCTCAGCAGATTGAAAATCTTGTAACGCCGCGGACGAAAGCCGTAATGCTTTGCTCTCCGAACAATCCCACGGGAACGATGATTCCTGCGAACGAACTGGAAAAAATCGCGGAAGTTGTNAANAAGCATCAGATTTGGGTAATCAGCGACGANATTTANTGCGAACTTGCGTATGACGGCGCNGAGCATGTTTCGATCGGCTCGTTTCCCGGAATGAAAGATTACACNATTATTTTGAACGGATTTTCAAAATCGTTCGCGATGACNGGNTGGCGAATCGGATACATTGCGGCACCGGCGGAACTTTTGGCTCAAATCGTNAAANTCCACGGATACAACACAATNTGCGCTCCGATTTTCAGCCAATATGCGGCGGCGGAAGGATTGCGAAGCGGCTGGAGCGAAGTGGAAAAAATGCGCGTAAGTTACCAGCAACGCCGAAATCTCATGCACAAGGCTTTTTGCGATATGGGACTGGACGTGCCCGAGCCGACTGGCGCATTTTATATGTTCCCCGACATTTCTTCGACGGGGCTTTCCAGCGAAGAATTTGCGACAAGGCTTTTTCAAAAGCACAATGTCGCCGTTGTTCCGGGAAGCGTTTTCGGCGCGGGCGGAGAAGGCCACATACGCTGTTGCTACGCGACGGCAACCGACAAGATAAAAATCGCCCTTGATAAAATTGCGGATTTCGTGCAGGAATGCAAGGCGAATGCTTGAAAAATCCGCGAATCCAACGCGCATTGTTTTTCAATACGCGCCTTTTCCGCCAAGCACGACCCAAACCGTTTTTATCAGAATCCACAGATCCAGCCAAATCGACCAGTTTTGAATGTAATATGTGTCGAGCACGACGCGATCTTCGTAGGCGGTGTCGCTGCGTCCGGAAGTCTGCCACATTCCCGAAAGCCCGGGCGTTACGGACAAAATGTAATCGACACTGTCGCCGTATCGGACAAGCTCGCCTTCCGTAACCGGGCGCGGGCCAACGAAACTCATTTGTCCCAAAAAAATATTTATCAACTGCGGCAGCTCGTCCAAACTTGTCTTGCGGATGAATTTTCCGAACGGCGTAACGCGCGGATCGTTTTCGATTTTGCGATCCTTTTCCCATTGGCGGCGCATCTCGGGATTTTCCTTTAAAATCGATTCGAGCTTTTCGTCCGCGTCCTTGTACATCGAACGGAATTTCCAGCATTTTATTTGCTTGTGATTTTTTCCGATTCTCACGTGGCCATACAAAATCGGTCCTGGCGAAGTGACTTTTACGAGCAACGCGATTATCAAACTCACGGGAAGCACGAGCGGAAGCGTAAAAAGAATTATCGCCAAGTCAATCATGCGCTTTGCGACAAGATGAGATTTTTTCGTGAGATTGTGCGTGCAAGAAAATCCGACGATTCCCGAGATGTCGCGCAAATGCGGAGTGCCGCTCATCATAATATTTTGCGTTTCCGAAATCACAATTGTGTAGCGGAAATTTTTCATAATTTCATCGGCGGAACTTTTGTAGCCCGCGATGATGGCGACTTTAATTTTTTGCTTTTTGATGGCGCAAAGCAAATCTTTGCTCGGCGCGAAAATCGGAATTCCCGAAAAGTCTTTTTTTGGCGAAACTCCGTCGTTCACGATGAGCGCGGGCGAATATCCCAAATACGGATTTTGCAAAAGCCGTTCGATAATTTCGTCGGCGGAATTTCCCGAACAATAAACAACAACCGGCAATCCCCAAGATTTGAATTTGCCGCAAAATCGCCGCATAATTTCGCGCATTCCAGGAAGCAAAATCGTGGCGAATGGAATTGCCACAACCAGTGCGACCGCGACCGCAACTTTGTCGTTCGCGTCCTCCACAAAAATGCTCATCGCGATTCCGCAAAATCCGAAGAACGTGCAAATGCAAAGCCGCTTTACGTCCTCGGCGGGCGACGTCATTATTCCCGGATACAAATCAGCCGCGTAGAACACAATCAAAATCAAAGGAATGTAAACATAATATTCCACGAACGAACGGAAATTTATGAAAGAATGGTTGACGAAATTGACGATAAAAAATCCAATTCCAATGCAAAGCAAGAGCGTGATTGCGTCCACAAGCATAAAAACAATTCCCGACCAAAACGAGCTTGTTCTGTGAAAATTGCGTCTGTAATAATTTTCAAAATCTTGAAACGTGCTTTCCATTTTTCCTACAATTACAATTCGTAAGTTTCGCCGTACTTCGCCACTTGCACGTTTTTGAATCCGCGCTCGCCCAAATAATTCGTCAAAAATTCCTGCGCGTCTTTTTCGCCGTGCACCAAGAAAATTTTCTTGAGGCGGCTCGTGTCGATTCGCGAAAGCCAATCGGCGATTTCCTCATAATCGGCGTGCGCGCTGAACGCGTTGAGAGTTTCGACATTCGCGCGGACATCGTAGAAGTCGCCCATAATTTTCACTTCTTTTTCACCATCGAGAATCCGGCGGCCGAGCGTGTTTTCCGCCATGTAGCCGACAATCAAAATCGTGTTGCGCTCGTCGGAAATGTTGTTCGCCAAATGATGCAAAATTCGTCCGGCTTCGCACATTCCGTCCGCGCTCAAAATTATCATCGGGCCTTCTTTTTTGTTGAGCGACTTGGATTCTTCCACGCTCGTGACAAATTGCAAATCGCCAAATCCGAACGGATTTTTGTGATGCTTGATGAACGCCCGTGAAACCGATTCGTCGTAGCATTCGGGATGCACGCGGAAAATGCTCGTGGCGTTCGTCGCCATCGGAGAATCAACGTAAATCGGAATGCGCGGAATTTTATTTTTGTCAACAAGCAAGTGCAAATAATAAATCAATTCCTGCGTGCGCTCAATCGCAAAAGACGGAATTATGATTTTGCCTTTTTTTTCGACCGCGTTGCGAATGATTCGAATCAATTCGTGCATCGCGAAATCTTTTTTGTCATGCTTGCGATTGCCGTAAGTGCTTTCGCAGACAATGTAGTCGGGCGCGGGAAAATCCGTGGAAGGATCGCGGACAATCGCCTTGTTGCGCCGCCCCAAATCGCCGGTAAAAAGAATTCTTGTTTCGCCATTGGATTGCGAATTGGCATTTGCGCCAACATAAAAATATGCGAACGACGAGCCAAGAATGTGCCCGGCATCAAAAAATTCCAGCGAGACATTCGGCCCGACAAAAAGTTTTCGATTGTAGGAAACTGTCACCATTTGATTGGCGGCCTTGATGCAATCGGATTCATTGTACAGCGGCTGCCAATTGAATTTTTCGCCTTTCTTTCCGGCCTGCTTCGAAAGATACTCGCGGTCGCGCGCCTGAATTCTCGCGCTGTCCATCATAACGAGATTCGCCAAATCGCGCGTGGCTGGAGTGGCATAAATATTTCCGTTGTAGCCTTTTTTTGCCAAAAGCGGAAGAAGCCCGCAATGGTCAAGATGTCCGTGCGTCAACGCCACCGCTTCGAGCTTATCGACGGCAAAATCAAACCTGCGATTCTTTTCATCGGAAACTTTTCGTTTGCCTTGGAACGAACCGCAGTCAATCATATACGAGCGTCCGTCAATTTCAAGAATGTGTTTCGAGCCCGTGACTTCCTGCGCCGCGCCGAGCGAATAAAAATTTATTGCCATAATTCATTATAACATATCATCGCGGAATTTTCAACTAGGCGGATTTCATTTTGCATTTTGAGGCGGACTTAATGCGGAATTGACTTATGGAAACGCCNTCGCTTCAAAATTGGAACGTTCTTACTGTTCAGTGGGAACGTTCCNACTACCCAGTAGAACCGTTCCTACCACCCCAGTGGGAACGTTCTCATTACCCAAATGGGAACGTTCCCATTTTTAGCCGGATACATTTGCATATATATTTTCACACGATTTAACAAATTTTTTCTTTAGATTGTTCGCGCTTTGCTCAATTCGCATACTTGACAAAATTCNTTTTGAATTTATCATTTCATAATGTGAAGACACAGGCACGCATGAATTTTTGACGGAGGAAAAAGATGTCCGAAAAATTGGAATTGGCAGAAAANCGAATGGCGGAAATCCAAGCGCAAATCGCATCGANCGAAGAACAAAAAAAACTTTTGCCGCGNTTTCATTTTTCGTCTCCGTGCGGCTGGATAAACGACCCGAACGGATTTTGTTTTTTTGACGGCGAATTCCATTTGTTCGCGCANTGGCATCCATATTCAACGCGATGGGGACCAATGCATTGGTGCCACGCTTCTTCAAAAAATCTCGTAAAATGGAAAANGCTTCCGCCNGCAATCGCGCCTGATTCGCAAGCCGATTCCGAAGGATGCTTTTCCGGAAGCGCCATCGAACATTGCGGAAAACTTTTCATCGTGTATACAGGCGTTTCNAAAAAATCGGATTCNACAATTCAAAATCAATGCGTCGCGTTTTTCGACGGAAAAAAATTCGTAAAGCCGAATTTCAATCCAATATTGACGGCGANCGAAATTCCTTTTGAATACGAAACCGAACATTTNCGCGATCCAAAAATTTGGCGCGATGGTGAAAAATTTTTTCTCGCCGCCGTACTCAAGAAAAAAGACGGACNCGGCGCGTTGGTCGTTTTTGAATCGGCGGATTTTGAAAAATGGAATTTTCTCGGAATTGCGGACGAAGAAAAAACTTCCCAAAGCGCGATGTGGGAATGNCCNGANATTTTTTCGCTCGGNGGAAAAAGCGTCTTCATNNTTTCNCCGCAGGAAATGCANGCCGAAAAAAAAGGCGNCTTCAACAAAGGCAACAACACGGTTTATNTTCTCGGCGAGTTCAAAAAAGACGAATGCAAATTCGTGCGCGAAAAAGCCGACTTTACGATGCTCGATTTGGGAATGGATTTTTATGCGGCGCAGACAATGCAAGATTTTTCAGGGCGAAGAATCATGATTGCTTGGATGCAAAATTGGGATTCNTACAACACGCCAAAAAATTATTTGTGGTCGGGAATGATGACTTTTCCGCGNGAACTGAAAATCGAAAACGGAAAATTGATTCAAATGCCAGTCCGCGAAATTGAAAATTTTTACGGAGAAAAAATCGTCGGAAAAATCANTGGCGAAGAAAAATTTTCTTTGCGACATTGCGCGCTGAAATTGAAAATCATTCCGAAGCGCGGCAGCCGCGAAATGCTCAACGTAAAAATCGGCGGCGAAAAACAATTCGCNTTTTTTGAATTTGACGGCGAAAAAATGGAACTTTCATTCAACCGCGAAAACACGATTGAAGGCGGCGGCGCGATGAACAAAAAAANNATTTGCGTTGAACTCGATGAAAAAGGCGAATTGAATTTNNTTTGNNTNATNGANACAAGTTCCNTNGAAATTTTTATCAACGGNGGCGAAAAAGTTTTTACGAACAATTTTTTTATTTCAAGCGAAGAAAATTCGCTCGCGCTTTCATCGACATTTTTTAATGCGGTGGAATTTTCGCTCAACGAAATTTTATGATTTGCAACGCGCGATGTATTTNNCATCGCNCGCGCATCAAAAATCATTTTTTCCAAAAATCTGGCACGAAGAAAATTATCATCGTGTAAAGCTCAAGCCTTCCTGCCAACATCGCGAACATATACCACCATTTGAGCGCGGTGGGCAAAAATCCGCAGTTCGCGCTTGGATTCAAAGCCCCGAAAGCAGGCCCGACATTTCCCACCATTGTAGCAGCTCCTGAAAGCGCGGTTTGAATATCCAAGCCAGCCGCCGCGCCAAAAATTGCCGTGAGCACAACCAGCAAAAAATACAATGTCAAAAAAGATGCCACATTGAAAACTAAATCCTTGCGTCCTGCGCGGCCGTTCAGTCGAATGCTGAAAACTCCGTGCGGATGAAGCATTTTGGAAAATTCGTTGTGCGTCTGTTTTCCCATCACCACCCAGCGAATCACTTTTATTCCGCCGCTCGTAGAGCCCGAGCATCCGCCGATGAAAAAAAGCAGGAACAAAAAAACTTGCGCCGCGCTCGGCCACATCGTGTAGTTGCTCGTGCCGAATCCCGTCGTGGAAATTATCGAAGCGATTTGAAACGAAGAATGCCTGAGCGAAGTAAAAAATCCGCCGTAAAAATTCGTGTTGATAAAAGTTATCGCCAAAATAAAAACGGCGCAAATCGCGAGATATGCCTTGAGTTCCGTGTTGTTGCGAATGTCGTCGAATTTCCTTGTGAGAAGATAAAAATAAAGGCTGAAATTTATCGCGCACAAAAACATAAAAATCGTGCAAACAACATCGATCGCCACGGAATCGTATGCGCCGATGCTCAGATTTTTGTTGCTGAATCCGCCCGTGCCGACCGTGGAAAACGAATGAAGCACCGCGTCGAAAAAATTCATTCCGGCAATTTTCAAGCTGATGATTCCAAGAATTGTAACGCCGCAATAAATGAGCCACAAAACTTTTGCCGTCGTCGTGATTTTCGGCGTGACCTTGCCTTTTTCAGGACCCGTAGTTTCCGCCTTGATGAGCTGAAATCCGCCCACGCCCAAAAGCGGAAAAAGCGCGACTGTGAGCGCGACGATTCCCATTCCGCCGAGCCAATGCGTTTGCGTCCGCCACAAATTTATCGAATTCGGAATCGATTCCACTTCCGACAAAATTGTCGCGCCGGTCGTGGAAAAGCCCGAAACGCTTTCCCAAATCGCGTCCGTCCAATTTGGAATCGCGCCGCTGAAATAAAAAGGAATCGCGCCGAGCAACGAACAAAAAATCCATGCGAAAGCCACCACGACAAACGCGCTTCTTGTGGAAAGTGCGATTTTCTTTTTTCGCCCCGCAAGCAAAAATGTCACAGCCAAAATCAGGAAAATCGCCATTGGAATTGCGAACGCGGGAACAACGCCGGATTCGTCGAATGCGATCGCCGCAAAAATCGGAAAAATCATCGTGAGCGCGACGATTCCCAAAATTGAAAATTCNATTCGTAAAAATGAAAAGACGCTCATTTTGTTTCCGCTCCGAAAAGTTTCAAAATGTTTTGAGTTTCTTCCGCAAGCGTAATCAGGATGAGCTGGTCGTTCGCGTCAAGCACCGTGCTTCCGACTGGAATGACATAATTTTTCGCGCCGGATTTTTTTTCGAGCAAAACCAAAAACGTTCCGTGATTTGAAATGTCCAAAAGCGATTTGCCCACGACTTTCGAGCCAATCGGCAAAGTGCATTCCACGATTTCAAGTTGACCCGTGGAAACAGTGTGAATTCCCTTGACGCTTTTTCCGCGCAAATGGCTCATAATCGAATCCACAATTGTGTCGCGCAAAGGAACTGGAACGTCCACGCCGAGTTTGCGGGCAATCTGCGCGAACGTGGAACTTTCCACCAAACTCACTGAACGCCCCACGCCCAAAGATTCGAGATAAGCCGCGACAACCATATTCAGCTCGTGATTGTGCGTGGCGCAAATAACCAAGTCGTATTCGGTGAGACCTTCTTCGCGCAAAAAAGTTTCGTCCGTAATGTCGCCGCGAAAAACATGCGCGTTGGGATAACGCTCCGAGGCTTCTTTCGTAAGTTCATCGTCCGTATCGATGATTGCGAATTCCGAAGCGATGTTTTTTCGCTTTCTGAAAATTTTCGCAAGGAGAGAAGATTTTTCTTTTTGCGTGAGACGGTCGGCAATGAGCGTTCCGATTTTGCCCGCGCCGACGAGCGCGATTTTGTCAAGTGATTCAATTTTCGCGCCGCAAAGTTCAAGCAAATCGCCGATGTCGCCAGCACGCGCAAGAACGCCGATGCTGTCGCCGGCATGCAAAGTNGTCGAGCCGCTCGGCAAACTCGTTTCGCCATTGTATTCAACATANGCAATCAAAAAAGGCTTTTCGGTGAGTTTGCGCACGCCGCTTAATTGCTGGCGATCCAACGGCGCGCCTTCCGCAATCGTAATTCTTGAAATCTCAAATTCCGAATCCTTGAATGCCACCACGTCGCTCACCGCTCCGCTTTCCACCGCGCGCACAATTGCGTCCGCCGCCTCGATGTCAGGATTCACCATAAAATCAATTCCATAAAGTGGACGATGTTTTCCGCTAAAAGTGTCGGCGTGTTTTTTCACTGCGTCCGCAGTATTCCTGTAATAAGAAAAATTCCGCACGCGNGCTATTTTCAAAATGTCCGGATAAACAGAATCGACGAGCGAACAAGTAATCATATTCACTTCGTCGTCGTCCGTAACGCAGACAAGCGCGTCAGCCTTGGCGATTCCGATGTCCTCGAGATTTTGCAAACTGTTGCCGTCCATTTCCTTGACATCGCAATCCAAAGAATTCGAAGCGTGCCGAACGACATCTTCGTCATTGTCAATAAGAACGACTTCATTTTTTTCGTTGATAAGGCGGCGAGCAAGTTGAACGCCCGTAAAACCTGCGCCGACAATTACTATTCTCATAGAATAATTTTAGTGAAATGCGGAAAAAAAGGCAAGAAGAAAAATTGCGAGAAATTCGCGCGAATTTTTCAACGAAAATTTTAAACTAAAACGCCCACGAATTTCTCGCAGGCGTTTTAGTANTTCATTTTGAGATGCCATTTATGGAATATGAATTATCTCGCGCGGCTTGCTTCCGTTTGCTGGCCCGACGATTCCGCGCTCTTCCATTTCTTCCACCAAACGCGCGGCGCGATTGTAGCCGATTTTCAGCCTGCGCTGAATGTACGACGCGCTCGCCTTTCCCGCTTCCACCACGATGTCCAACGCTTTTGAATAAAGCGGATCGTCGCCGCCGTCAAACAAGCCCGGCTCGCTGTCAATGTCGTCATCGTCCTCGACAAAAATTTCATCGTCGATGTATTCCGGAAATCCGTATTGCTTTACGAAACTCACCACGCGCTCAACTTCGTCATCATTCACGAAAGTTCCTTGGATGCGAATTGGCACAGGATTTGCCGCGCTCACAAAAAGCATGTCGCCGCGTCCCAAAAGTTTTTCCGCGCCCACTTGGTCGATGATGATTCGGCTGTCCACTTTCGAGGCGACGGCAAACGCAATTCGGCTTGGAATGTTCGCCTTGATAAGTCCAGTGATTACATCGATCGAAGGACGCTGCGTCGCCAAAACAAGATGGATTCCCACGGCGCGGCTCATCGCGCACAAACGCGCAATCGTTGATTCCAATTCTTTTCCCGTGGTCGCCATCAAGTCCGCGAACTCATCGATGATTACGACAATGTACGGAAGTTTTTCGGCGGCGATGTGGCGTTCTTCCACTCGGCGATTGTAGCTGATTATGTCGCGCACTCCAAGTCCGTCAAGCAAAGCGTAGCGTCGTTCCATTTCGCAAAGACAATATTGAAGCGATTGCAACGCGCGTTTCGGCTCGGTGATAACGGGCGTGAGCAAATGCGGAATGTCGTTGTACAATTTCAGCTCGACAATTTTCGGATCGACCAAAATCAACTTCACCTGCTGCGGCGAACGTTTGTACAAAATAGAAAGAATGAGCGAATTCACGCACACGGATTTTCCNGAGCCAGTCGAACCCGCAATNAGCAAATGCGGCGTTTTCGCCAAATCNATGACTTGCGCTTCGCCCTGAATGTCCTTTCCCAAAATCACGGGCACGGCCATTTTTTTGAACTCGCTTATTTCCTGCGAAATTATTTCGCGAAACGAAACTATCGCACGATCCTTGTTCGGNACTTCNATGCCCACGGCGCGNTTGCCAGGAATCGGCGCNACAATGCGCACGGATTTCGCNGCCAAGCGNAGCGCGATGTTGTCCTGCAANGCGACGATTTTGCTGAGCTTCACTCCNGGCGCGGGCAAAATCTCAAACATAGTAACTACAGGCCCTTTTCGAATTCCAGTAACTTCCGCGCTGATTTTGAATTCCTCGAGAGTTTCNTTNAACTGTTCGCTCGCGCCGCTCGTGGCTTCGTCNATAATCCAATATTTNGAATCCTCGTATTCATCCAAAATATGTTCCGTAGGAATTTGGTAGACNTTGCGAGTNAATCTCGAATCNATGATTTTCGGAAAAACTGGCGAAGCGGNCTTTTCNNNTTTTTCNATTTTCGCGCGAGAATTTTGCGAATTTTCCAATACAGTTTTTTTTGCGNTCACATCGGAAGCGTCATTTATTTCCATTTCCGCAGAATNAATTTCCGTCACATCNTTGGCAGAAAAATTTTCCGTCTCCGNNTCTGCGATTTTTTTTTCGTTTGTTGCANCTGTCGNTTTTATCAAAGGAAACGGAAGTTCGCTTGCCACAGTTTTGTCTGCCGCATTTTCATCANATTCAATTTCTTCTTTTGCCNCNTCANCNAAATCACTTTCTTCGGAAATCTCAAATTCGCTCNCNTCGATTTCTTCTTCGNCAATCGCATTTTCTTCGATTTCCGCTTCCGNGAAATTTTCTTCNTGAACATAATTTTCGGCAAAACTCAAAGGCACAGTAAAATCGCCTTCGTCCGCGTCAAGCGCGTTNTAGCCGTCGTCATCAAATTCATCTTGCTCTTCTTCGTAATTAGGATAATCGTCCTCGTCGAATTCGTCATCATTTTCNTCCATGTCAATTTGAATGTTGCGGACGGCGACTTTCGTGGACGCAGAAATTTGAATCAGTTCCAATGTTTTGTCGTCATCAAAATTTTGCTCGGCGGAATTTTCCAAAAGCATTTCGTCTTGCTTTTGAATCGGAGAATTTTTTACGATGTTTTCGACGGCTTCGGTTTGGGCATCATCATGTTCAAGNGCNATGCCNGTCAAAGAAAGAGAATCNAATTCTTGCAAATATTTTTTTTGNATTTCNGCNTTTTCATTTTGCAAAACGTCNGAAGAATTTTCTTGCGCGGNATCCGAATCATCTTCGTTTTGCGCNNCTTGAATNTCGNCNGNTTNNGTTTCGGATTTTTTTTCGNNTTCATCCAAAATATTTTCNAGCGCGTTNNCAACNANNTTTTCCAATTTTGATTTNGGCGAAAGTCTTACGAATTCCATTTTCGGAAAATTTTTCTCTTCCGAATTTTCAGGCTCAAAATAAGTTTCGCCTTCGGATTTTCCCGCGCCAAAAACCAAACGTTCGGCTACAATTCCCGCGAAAAGATATTCGATTGCCACAATCAAAATTCCCGCGACGACGCAAAGAAAAAGTTGTACNATTTTGAAAAAAGGCAAGACCTTCGATTCCGAATGCAAGACTGTGATAGATTTTTTCTATGACNACNGCNGTGAAAAAAGGAACGAGNCTGAAACTGATGTAGACNCATTTTTTAAAAGTGCGGCGACCCGAAAATTCAATCATNGCCGTTACGAAGAAAAANATCGGCACNAANANGCTGCAAAATCCGTANGTCGCGCANAGCGCGTCTCCGACATTCCAAAGAAATCCTGNAAATCCNGCGTACANTCCAAATCCAAAAAGGCGCAACAAAAGCGCGACGGAAAAAAATGCCGCCACCGCGAACAGCGCAATCCCTGCAATTTTTTTCAATACATCATTTTTCATAAAACCCACACCCCACTACTTTTTCATTATCGGAAAATTCGGGTGAGAATCTTAGAAAAAAAATCGTAAAGAATGCGGGNAAAGGNTTCCCCCTACGCCCGCACTTTGTTGCGGTCTACCCCTTNTGTATGCACGGCACAGCCGTGCTATCAACGACCCGCTGTCATATCAAGCCAACTGCTGACGGCAAAACATCGCNCCGAACAATGCCGCAAACAATCCTGCGAAAACTGCCGTNCCNAAAATGTGCACNGGCGCAAAACTGCTCAACGCGATCGCGCCAAATGAAAGTTCGGTCGTGACNAACGAAATGAACACCGCGAGCGCGTTCAATTTTTCGCCGCTTTCCACNGTGTAAATTATGTAGTCCAANCCCAAGCCGAAAACCAAAATTATTCCTGTCACCGAAAAAAATCCGATNGGAATATTGAACGCGGCNAAAGTTGCGCATTCCGTCAAAATTATCACAAGCGGAATTGTCACGATTTTCAAAACAGTTTTTGCNGGATAAAAAAATTGCAAAACGAAAATCAAAATTACGAACGCCGCGCCCAAAAGCGCNAGCATAATTTTTGTCAGGCGATTAAGCTCNTTTTCAATATCGTTCATTTTTTCCACNAAAAAAACATTTTCATCTTGCGCNCAAAGTTNTTTAAAAATTTCCGCGTCGTTCGCATGCAAAGGCAAAATNGCGCTGAAATACTCGCCGTCAATTTCGCCGATGTAAAGNGAAGAAAGCGACTGGCGCAAATAAGNCGGAAGCGCGTTTTTNTCNGATTCAATTTGAATNAAATTTTTTTGCGCGTTTTCATAATCCGAAAAAATTTGCGATAAAATTTCCTCGCGTTCAAAATCATNGTCAAAGCCCAAAAGCGCAAGTTGTTCNTCGGCNGATTCCAACAAANTNTCGCAAGCGCGCCAAGATTCCATTTGCGATAAAATNGAAGGAATGAATTTTGAACAAGCCGCAAACGAAGCCAAATTNCCGCTTGCGATTTGCGCGTNGAGTTTTTCGCAAAATTTTTCTTCATTCGCAAAAAGNTCGTTTTGATTTTTTCCGCGCACGATGAAATACCAGCCGCTTGAGCCGTGNTTCAAAACTTTCGCGGACAAAATTTCATCGTCGAGCAATTTTCCGCTGATTTTATAAAAATTGCGCAAATTNTTTTCNATTCGNAAATTCTTGCGATAAAAAATTGCGATAAAAACCAAAATTGCGATAAAAATTGTCGCAATGATTTTTTTTCCGTGGCTTGCG
This sequence comes from Treponema sp., assembly GCA_014804005.1. Taxonomy (GTDB): domain Bacteria; phylum Spirochaetota; class Spirochaetia; order Treponematales; family Treponemataceae; genus Treponema_D. The sequence goes on from JAAVAP010000014.1 coordinate 44,542, forward strand.
ATAANAATTTGCGATAAATGNTTGCGATAAAAGTTTGCNATATTTTTCACTATCGCAAATTCTTCAAAATCAAATCCNATTTTATTTTTCGGCAAANGNGGAATTTTCGGATAAAGCAAAATCACTGTCAAAAACGAACTCAAAATTCCCGTGAATGAAAATATCGCAATTTGCTTGAGCAAAGCAAACGGCGCAAAAAGCAAAACCAAATAGCANATTTCNGTCGAAGCGAACGAAAGCAAAAATCCTTTGAGCAATTTTTTTCGAATTGCGATTCCATTCGGCAAATCCGNTTCGCCNTTCCANCGCACNAAAAAATGCACGCTGTAATCCAAACACGTTCCAATCAAAGTCGTNCCGAACACAAANCACAAAATATGAATTTGCCCGAAAATCAAAAGCGTGGCGCACAAAGCCGNGAGCGCGCAAAGNGCGATNGCNGCNACCGAGCAAAAAATCGGAAGCGCATTTNTAAAAATGAAAATGAAAAGCAAAATTATCGCAAGCATCGAAAGCGTGGAAATTATCGCAATTTCATTTTGCGCGCCCGAAGAACTTTTGTAGCTGTGAAAAGGCACGCCCGAAAAAANAAATTCNATTTGCGGAATTTGCGATTGAATTTNNTNCGCGCATTCATAGATTTTTTTNACNCCGCTTTTTCTGTTTGTGATTGACGCGCCAAGAGTTGTTAGCGTGCCGCGAATCATCACGAAAAATTTTCCCTCGCATTCCGCGCACAAAACGCCGTCTCGCAAAGTCATCGATGTTCCAGAATCCGAAACGCTTGCGATAAAATTTTCGAGCGCGNTTTCCGTCAAAAAAAATGGATCGCCCGANANATATTCCATCGGCGTAATCGAAAATCCGCCGTAGGCTTTTTCCANCGCGNCTTCNGCNATTTCGTTTTTTCCGTCANGCGAATTTATTTTTGCGATAAANTTTTTGTCCAAAAGCAAAAATCGATTGCGATAAAAAAANTCGAAAATTTCATCCAAATCTTTTTGGCTTGTNCCGAGCGAAATATTTTCAAAAAGCGCGTTTTTATTTTGCGCATTGAATTCCGCGCTGAAAAAATTCAATTTATNGCAAAGTTTTTCCGCGCCGAATTTNGCGTCTTCNAAATTTNCACTTTGAGAAAGAATAAAAAATTGTCGTCCAGTTTTCGCGGAAAGTGCGCGGTCGGCATCGCCAACGGATTTCATCGAAGAAGATTCNGGCAAAATGTCGAACAAATTCGTGTTTACGAAAAATCGNCGNCCGCACAAAAATAAAATTCCCAACGCNAGAAAAATNGCGCCGTGAAAAACAGCTCCANGAAATNACGCCGAAATTTTTAAAACGAAAATTATTTTCCTTATNGATTTNNTTCAAAAAAAGATTTTTCATCGTTTGTAAGTGTATCAAAAAATTCGTGTCCGCGCAATTGATAAAATGTCGAATCGCCATTTTTAAAAACTATTTGCATTTCGGTGGCGACGCAAGATTTTTTCGAAAATTTTCCNGCAATCGAAATTTTTTCGAGCATTGCTTTTATGGAAGCATCGCGCGGAAAAATTTCCACGCGCCAATTTTCTCCTTGGCAAGAAAAATCAAGCTGCGCGTTTTGTTCGATTGNNTTCAANTNGCCNGAAAAAAGCGCGCTCGTNAAAGCGGCCATTTGTGAATAAATTTTATTTNCGTCGCTTTGAATTTTCGTGCGCGTGCCGCGAGAATTTTCCGTGAGCATAAAATCGTTTGTAACGACCTGCGTAGTTTTTATCGGATTTTTGGTGAACCAAATTATTCCATTTTCGGGCGCGATCGTAAAATTGCCGCTGGATTTTATCGCNCGATTTGCTTTCNTGGAAAATCGTTCCAAAGAAAATTCGCCGCGAGTAATTTTNTTTTTGGAAAGCGCGTCGCTCACTTNTTGCAAATTTGTTTGTGCGAAAATCGCGTTTGCAAAAAATGCCGCTAATAAAATNAAAAAANTTTTTTTCATAAAAAATCCATNTTTTTATTTTAAATTNAAAATTCNTGCGCCGATTNGTTCGGCNAAAATTTTCAANNATTNCNNTTCAATTAAGAAAATCNGCCTTCGNNNNTNANCGCCTCGACTTTTTCCGTGAAAATTTTCGGGCAGACAAAAAGNGTTTCGTTTTCCGGCATTTTCACNGCCATNTGNGTTGTTTCCGCNTTTGTCACAATTTGTCCAGTTTTGAGGCTGCGGATTTCGTATTTTATGCGNATNCGATTTTCCCATTCGACGAGCGTNGCTTTTACAATCGCTTCTTCTTCNAACTGCAACGAGCGAATGTATTTTAAATTGAGCGTNGTAACTGGAAACATAAATTTTGTCGCGACCATATCATTGTAGCCGTAGCCGATTTTTTCGAGCAAATTGCAACGCGCCACTTCNAAAAATTTCACATAGTTTCCGTGATAGACNATNTTCATNCTGTCNACGTCATAAAATTCCGCGCGGATTTTCGTTTCAAAGCTGATTCCGTTTTTCACGACTTCAAGTTCATTTTCCACTTTTTTCTCCCGAATTTTTTTCGTCAGAATCTTCCGCAGGGAACGCCCANAAATCAAAAAAATTGTACCATTGNTACGGATANATTTTGCAAAATTCTTCGAGCGTNCGCGCGTATTCGGCGCAAAGATTTTTTATGCTTTCGTCNCGTNTTTTGCGCGAAGAAGAAATTTCCGTTCGCGCCTTTCTCACGTACATTTCGAATTTTCGCGAAAAAAACAAATTTGTTTTTTTGAATCCAAATATAAAATAAATTGGCGCGTCCAAAAGTAACGCGAGGAAAAATGCCCCGTAAGAAAANGGCGCGGGCTTTCCCAAAAAATTTTGCGACAAAATTCTTTGNGAAGCGTTTTTCGAAATTCTGTCGCCNGCGCAAACNACAAGTCCGCCNCGCGAAATTGTGTCCATAAATTTTTCCATCGTGGCTGGCGTGATTTCGTTGATGTCAACTGTGTTTTCAAAAAATTGCGGCGAAATTTGTTGAAGCACTTTTGAAAAGTTGGAAGAAATTTCNTTGTCGGAAATTACAGTCAGCGCGACTTCGTTTTGNACGCCCATTTTGTGAGCGGTNGCGAGCGAGCGCAAAATTTCAAAATTTCCCAAATGCGAAATGAAAATGAATGCGCCGCGTTTTTCGTTGAGCTGCGAAATCAATTCTTGAACATCATCGTCNTGCAAGCAAATATTTTCAAACGGAATTGGATTTTTGGAATTCGTCCAGCAATCGATTTTTTCGACGAGGCTCAATGCNAACGAAACCAATTGCTTGAGCGGTTTTATTTTCAGACTCGGATTGAATTCCTTCAAAATTTTTTGATATTGAATCGCCGCGTTTCTAGCTCGCTTGTCAAAAATAAAATAAAAAAGTGATGCGCACCAAACGATGAAATTCGTAAAAAATCTAGGGAAATGTCGCAAGCACCAAGAAGTCAACAAATATGGAAACATCGAATGCGCGGCTTCTTTTTTGGCGAACCATTGGGTGTCGTTGCCTTTCATTTTTGAAGAGCCTCGCGTTTTTTTCGCCNGCGCAAAATCGGATAGNGAATCCACATTCCCACCGTGAGCCGCGCAAACATAAGCGAAATGTGGATGTTGTCNCGGATCACGCGNAAATTCGATTTGTTGCCGATTGGATACGTAACGTGAACGCTTTTGTAAATTACGGGAACGCCGCGCCAAATCATTCGCACCAAAATTTCTGAGTCAAATCCCATGTGCGTGTCAATCCAAGTGCGGCGACAAATTTCATAGAACGGCTTCACCGGATAAATTCTGAATCCGCACATTGCGTCTTTCATCTCGCCGGTTTTGTCCAGCGTGACGAANCGCGAATAATTGTTGCTGATTTCTTTCGCCTTGAGCCGCGCCTTCGGAATGGATTCGTCGAATTCAGGAAAACCGCAAATCAATGCTTCGGGATTCNATTGCGATTCNTGCAAAAATTCATCGCAAGTCTGCGCGTCATGCTGGCCGTCCGCATCNATTTGAAACAAATGCGTTATTCCCAATTTGTACGCTTCCTTGATTCCTCGGCAAACCGAAAAGCCTTTTCCGCGATTGCGCTTGTTCACGACGAGCGTGATTTTTGGAAAANGAGCGACGACTTCATTTATGAGATTTTTGTTTTGGNAATCNTTTCCGTCGTCTACAACAATAATCGGCAAATCATATTTTTGCAACGANGANACNACTTTCGACAGCGAGCTACCGTGATTGAAAACAGGNATNAAAAATGCCCACTGCACTTACGCCCCCTCCTCAACATTTTTCTCAATAAGCGNGAAANTTCCCGTNGAATAAATTTTTTCNCCGNTCGTACTGCTCAATTTNTATGTGACAGAATTTTTTTCGGAATTGAATTTTATGNTCATGCGGACAGTGGCATTCGGAAAAATCGGCGCGCCGAATTTCGTGCGCTTCGTTCCNGAAAAACCAATCGGAACGCCAAAATATTTTTTCGAGAAATGCGCCATCAAATCAATTTGCGCCACGGCNGGAAGCAATTTGATTTCGGGAAAATGCCCTTCAAAAAAATCGCAAGTTTCTGGCACGGAGAATTCCAGCAAAACTGAGTCGGCGTTTTTTTCGATTACCGTTTCCGGCGCAATGCCATGNTTGNTCAAATACATAGAANAATATTTTAGCAGATTTTTCAATATTTGTAAAGGTCGNGGCGCGGCGTTGCCNGGGAGTCAACATNAAAATGCGCAAACAATTTTAACGTGTGCAAAAATCATTCAGCCTTTGCNAACAAAGCTTGTATTTCCTGCTTTTTGTGCTTGCCTTGCAAATCGCATGGAAGTTTTTCCACGAATCGCCATTTTTTCGGAATCACGACATTTTCGAAAAATTGCATCANATAATCGTGGAAAAACATATTCACATCGAATTTTTTTTGNTCGCAAAANTTTTGTTTGCCTGCCTCGTTGAACGCCACGGCGGCGGCCAAATATTGGCGGCGGTCGCTCATTGCAACGACGCAGACATCTTGCACGAAGCCGCTTTGCAAAATTCGATTTTCCACTTCCGCAAGCGAAACGCGCTTTTCTTCAATTTTCACGATTGAATCGGCGCGGCCTTTTAAAATGAATTTTCCGTCGGGCAAAATTTCCACCAAATCGGCGGTTTCAAAACCTTCGGGATTTTTTATGTACGGCGATTTTATCACAAGACAGCCCAAATCGTTCTGCCAAATTTCGGCGTTGTCGAACGGAGTCCATTCCAAACCGTTTTTGCTTTGCCGCCACGCGATGCCGCTCGTTTCCGTGCTGCCATAAACTTCCACCGGCCAAAATCCGAAAATCTCGTTCGTGCGCTTTGCCACTTCCGGAAGCAGAACTCCGCCGCTCGTAAAAATGAACGGCTCTTTCAGCGGAAGCGGATTTTCTCCTTGCGCATCGTTCGTGCGTTTCAAAAAAGCGGGCACGGCAATAATCATATATTTTTCGTCGGAAAATTTTTCGAACTCGGAAGGAAATTCAATTCGAGTGCGACGGAACGGAACGCCTGCAGCAAACGGAAGCGAAATCGTAAACAAAAACCCGTAGATGTGATGCTGGCTCACCGTGGCCAAAAGTTTTCTTCGCAAAAATTCTTCGCCCCATTTTGAAAAAATAAAAGCGTTGTCCTGCTCGAATTCCTTCATTCTTTGCACAACATCTTTCGGCTTGCCAGTGCTTCCCGAAGTGAACATGTGAATCCGAGTTTCTTCCGAAACGATTTTCGGCGCGGAACGAATTTCGCTTTCCGGCGGCAACGCGGAATTTTCTATGATTGAAGCGATGCTGAATGCGCCCAAAGAATCAATCGCCGAAGCCGCGTCGCTCAAAAATTCCTGACCGGGCTGTTTCATTTCTTTTATGAATTCGCTCGAAATGTTCGCCGTGAGCATGACTTGTTTTTTGCATTGAAGCAGCGCGACGAACGTCACCAAAAAATACCAATAGTCGTTGCAATGCAAAATCCATTCGCCGCAATTTTTGCTTTGAATAAAGGCGCGCATTTTTGCAGTGTCGCACAAAAAATCTTTCCAAGTTTTGTAAACACCGTCCGACCAAATGTTTTCAAAACACATCACAAAATTGTCTGCGCGACTTTCCGCCTTGAAATCACAAATTGAAAAATAATTTTGCATTTTTTTGTTCACCCTCATCCTTACAAAAAATTCAATTGCGAAAATCATTCCCATTATCAAATAGGAAATTCCGCCGTTATAAATTGACCAAATTTTTTCCGAGCAAAAAAAAGCCGTGTAGATCGCCGCCGCGATGTTCAGCACGAAAAACGCGCACCAAACAATCGTGACTTTTTTGCAATAATTTTCCACGCGCGTTTTGTACGGACTTTTCAAAATCGATTTGTCTTGCATTGTCGCGAAGCGGAAAACAATCGGCGGCGGCGAAACCAAGCTCGTCGCGAAAAAAAACAAAAACGTCGCACACACTGCGACAGGATAAAGTTTCAAAAACAAACTTGAATTTGCGACGAAGCATAAAATTCCAGCGGTGAGAAAAAAGAACGAAGAAAGCAAATTTTTAAAATTGAATCGAATTTTGCCGAAAAATTTTCGCGGATTTTTTTTTCGTTCTTCCGCAGAATTTTTGCCGTTTTCATCGGCAGAATTTTTTTGGGAATTTTCTCGCCCATCCGAAATATTTTCTTTCGAAGAATTTCCTGTGGACGAAATAAAAAAAATCAATGCGAGCGCGATCACGCATAAAGAAATAACCCGCACTGGAAATTTGTAGACGACCAAAAGCAAAAAAATCAGCACGGGATATAAAATGGTCAATGCGGAAAAAAATATTTTGAAAAATTTTTTTGCCACGAAAAAACTCAAGTTTGAAATCGGCATGCGAATTTTTTACAAAAAGCGAAGAAAAAAATTCGCTGGAAAATTAAATTTTTGCGGCGCAAACGCTCGACTTGCAACGCAAGCGAAAAACTCGCGCGCATTTTTCGCCGATTTCAAACACGCCTTTATTTTTGCGCAAGCGGCAAAAGAATGTCCACGACGTTTTCGACAGTCTTCGCGCTTTTGAACATTTCGGGATCGATTTTTCCGGGAATGAACTGCTTCATCTTTACGACCAAATCAACCGCGTCGATTGAGTCCAAATCCAAATCTTCGAAAAGTTTTGAATCCATGGCGACACTGCTTTTTTCCACCTCAAAATCGCTTTCGAGAATGTCCTGGATTTTAGCGAAAATTTCTTCTTTTGTCATTTTTTCCCTTCCTTAAAATTTTTTATTTTGACTTTTCGGACTGGATAAATTCCGCCAAGGAATTCACCGAAGCAAAATGCTTTTTGCTGTCTTCACTTTCCGCCGAAAGTTTCACGTCGAATTTCTTCTTGAGCGCGACGCCCAATTCCAGCGCGTCAATAGAATCCAAACCCAAGCCCGTTCCGAACAAAGGCGCGTCGTCCTGAATGTCTTCGGGCGCGACATCCTCAAGTTCCAAGGCGGAAACAATCAATTCTTTAATCTGCTGTTTTAATTCTTCCATAACAATTCAATTATTATAATTTGTTCACGAAAAAATTGCAAGTGCTTTTTTGTTTTTCCAGTCGCACCTCACGGAAGCGAAATTCCTAGCGCGGATTTTCATCTTGCCAAGAATATTTTTTTTTGATAAAATATTTTTATGAAGAAAAATTCTTTGTTCAGTATGGAAAAATTTTCCGAAGACAAAATTTCCGCAATTGACGCGAAATTCGAAGCGCAAAAAATCGCGTTCGCGCCGCTCACTTTTCAGGCAATTCGCGCGTTGCTCGAATTGGGCGTGATGAAAAAAATCAGCGATTCGGGCGACGATGGAATTTCGGCGAAAGAACTTTCGTTCGCAACCGGCATTTCGGATTATGGAATAAAAGTTCTCTGCGAAATGGCTGTGGGAATGAATGTTCTCAAACTGAAAACCGTGCAGGACGAAGAGCGATTTTTTTTGGGAAAAATCGGATTTTTCTTGCTGGAAGACAATTTGACAAAAGTCAATTTCAATTTTACCAACGACATTTGCTACAAAGGCGCATTCGATTTGGCGGATTCTGTGAAAAACCAAAAGCCCGAAGGCTTGAAAGTTTTCGGCGAAAATTGGACGACGATATACGAGGCGCTTTCTTCGCTTCCCGAGCGCGAAAAAAAATCTTGGTTTGATTTCGACCATTTTTATTCCGACATCGCTTTTCCGCAAGCTTTGCCGATTGTATACGCCGAAAAGCCAAAGCGACTTTTCGACATCGGCGGAAACACGGCGAAATGGGCGATAGCCAGCTGCAAGTTCGACGCGGATGTCAATGTCACGATAATCGATTTGCCAGGACAAACTGCTGTGGCGGAAAAAAATGCCGAAGCCGCAGGATTTTCCGACAGGATCGATTTTTACAGCGGAAACATTTTGGATGAAAGCACCGAACTTCCGGCCACGCCCGACGCGGTTTGGATGAGCCAATTTTTGGATTGTTTTTCGCTTCATCAAATCACGAAAATCTTGAAAAAAATTCATTCGGTGGCGACAGAAAAAACTTTGGTTTATGTTTTGGAGCCGCTTTGGGACAAACAAAAATTCGAAGCGGAATCTTACGCGCTTCAAGCAACTTCGCTTTATTTCACTTGCATGGCAAACGGCAACAGCAAAATGTATCGTTACGGCGAACTCGTGGAAGCGATTTCCGCCGGCGGATTTGAACTGAAAACAGCGCATCACAATTTGGGCTCGAATTTTTATTCGCTTTTGGTTTTTAAGAAAAAATAGACGGCGAAGAACTCGAAGGGAAAAATCGCGTTTTCAATATTTTCGAAAATTGAAATTTCTGTAAACATTTAGAATTGAATGTGTGCGTTGGAGAGGGTATGCAAAAAATTTTTGTTTCAAATATTTGCTCATGGATTCCGCCGGAAGAAGATTTGTCCGCCGCGCCAAAACTGGAATTCACCGACGCGATTTTTCGGCGCAGGTTGAGCCAGTTGAGCAAAATGACAATACAAGTCGTGCATGACTTTTTCGAGGCTGGAATCGACCGAGAAATAAAAATCGTTTTTTCTTCGAAACGCGGCGAAATCGCGCGCGAATTCAAAATCAACAAAACGTTCATTCAAGACGCTGAAATTCTTCCAGCAAGTTTTTCGCTTTCCACTTTCAACGCTCCGATTGCGCTTGCGACAATTTCCGAAAACCTTCGCGGCGGCTACACCGCGATTTATCCTTCGCAGGGAAATTTTTCGGACGCAATTTTGGCAGCCGCTTCTCCAATTCTTTGCAGGCGCGAAAAGCAAATCGCATTCGTTTACGCCGAAGAATTCGTGCCAGACTTTTATGAAGAAATTTTCTGCGAGAAAAATTCTCCGCTCGCGTTCGCCGCATTGCTTTCCGCATCTTCACAAAATTCAAATCTTGGTGTACAATTTAACTTGGAGGATTTGCCGAAAACTCCGCAAGAATTTTTGAATTATTATGGAAAAAGAACAAACTGAAAAAAATGCTTCTCAAAATCCAAGCGACGATTTGCCTCGGATAAAAAATTATCCGTTGTATTTTTGGCGCGTATTCAGAAAACTTTTTGTTGTGGCGTTTTTTGGAATCGGAACGCTTCTCATCGTGATCGTGGTTTTTCCGATTATGCGGCTCGTGATTCGCGACAACAAAAAATTCCGAAAAGGCGGACATCATTTCATTTCAGGCGTTTTGGAATTCTACATTCATTTAATGTCGTGGATTAGGATTTGCGAATTCAAAATCAGCAAGGAAGATTTGCAAACCCTGCGAAATCTGAAAAGCACTGTCATCATTGCGAATCATCCTTCGCTTTTGGACGTGATTTATATTTTGGCTTTCGTGCGCGACACAGATTGCATCGTCAAAGCCGCGCTCCAAAAAAGTTGGGTGGCAGGAATCGTCAAGGCACTTTACATTTCCAACAATGTCGATTTTAAAATAATGGAAGACGAATGCGTGGAAGCGTTAAATGCCGGCGGCAATTTGATTATTTTCCCGGAAGGAACTCGTTCGCCGGCGAATGGAATGAATCAATTCAAAAAAGGTGCGGCAAGAATCGCGCTCGCAGCCAACGCCGTGGTTCAGCCGATTTTCATTGGCGGCAATCGAAAATACGGCTTGGGAAAAGGCGAGCCGATGTGGAAAGCAAATCCGCTTGAACGCTACAAATATTATTTTACGGTTTTGGAAAAAATTCAAACCGAAAAATTTTCAAGTTTGAGCGAAACTCTCGCCGCAAAACATTTGACAGAAGAAATGCGAGCCTCGCTTGAAACGTATTTCAAAAAAAATTAAAATGGCGAGCCGCGCTTCGCGCGGCTCGCCATTTTATTCGGCAATCTTTCGCCAATCAATTTAATTTCAATTCTATTCTATGAAATCAACTTGTTCAATTTTTTCACGAAGTCGGCGGGATCTTTGATTTCGCTTCCGCCAAGCAACAATGCCTGGTCGAGCAAAACCGTGGAAACGTCCGCGATGAATTCTTCGTTGTCGCTGGCCTTGAGTTTTTGCAAAATCGCGTGGTCGCCGTTCACTTCCAAAATCGGCTTCACTTCGCTGAATCCGCCTTGTCCCATCGCCTTCATCATTCGTTCCATTTGCAGGCTCGGATCATTTTCATCGATGACGATGCAAGACGGACTATCGGTGAGGCGATTGGAAAGTTTCACGTCTTTGACGCGTTCGCCCAAAGCCTTTTTGATTTTTTCCACGACGGATTTGAATTCCTTTTCCTTCTTCTCGGCTTCTTTTTTGTCCACGCCGAGTTCCTCGTCGCTACCCGCGCGATTCACAGCCTTGAGTTCGAAATCCTTGTATTTGCCGTAGCCGGGAATCACGATTTCATCGATGTCGCCGTCGAGAATCAAAACTTCGAAGCCTTTTTTCGTGTACGCTTCAAGCAAAGGCGATTTTCGCAAATTGTCTTCATCGCCGCCCGTGATGTAATAAATCGCTTTTTGCTCGTTTTTCATCCGCTGAACATAATCGGCAAAACTCGTCCAATTTTCCGCGCCAGTTCCGCTTGAGTCCGTGCTTTTGAAGCGAACAATTTCCGCAATTTCTTCGCGGTTAGCGTAGTCGCCGTACAAGCCTTCTTTCATCGGGCGGTTATAATTTTTGACGAACGTGTTCCATTTTTCGATCGCCTTTTTTTCTTCGTCGGAAGGATTTTCCGATTTGCGCGCTTTGTCGGCGGCCTCGCCCATTTTCTTGAATTCGCCGAGCAATTTTTTTACGGACGCAGTTCGAATCGTTTCAAGAATTCGATTTTGCTGCAAAATTTCGCGGCTCACGTTTAGCGGCAAATCTTCGCTGTCGATGATTCCTCGCACAAAACGCAAATACGCTGGCAAAAGCTCGCGGTCGTCGTCCGTGATGAAAACGCGCTTGACATAAAGTTTCACGCCGCTTTTGTAATCCGCCTGGTACATATCGAACGGCGCGTTCTGCGGAATAAAAAACAGCGTCGTATATTCCTGTGTGCCTTCCGCGTGCGTGTGAACGTAGTGGAGCGGATTTTGGCCGTCGTGCCCGAACGTCTTGTAAAATTCATTGTAATCTTCTTCTTTCAATTCGGACTTGGAACGTTTCCAAAGTGCGGAAGCCGAATTCACTTGGTCAACTTTTTTTTCGGTGGAAGTCACGTTGCCTTTGTCGTCGTATTTATTTTGCTCGTAGTGAAGATAAATCGGGAACGCGATGTGGTCGCTGTAACGCTTTACCAATTCTTCGATTTTCCAGCGGCTAGCGTATTCCTTGCTCTCATCGTTGAGCGACATTTCCACCACCGAGCCTGTCAAATCCAAATTGTCAAATCCGTACTTTTTGGCGACTTCGCTTTCGGCCGCGATTTCTTCGATTTGATAAGAATTCGTTCCGTCGCTCGACCAATGGAAAATTTTCTTTTCGGCATCGCCAGCACGCCGCGTATAGACATCGATTTTTTTAGCTGCCATGAACGCGCTGTAAAATCCCACGCCGAATTGTCCAATCAAATTAGAATCGCCGGAAGCCTTCTCCGCGTCCAGTTTTTCAATGAAAGCCTTCGTTCCGCTTCGCGCGATTGTTCCCAAATTGTTCGTGAGATCGTCGGCGTTCATTCCGATTCCCGAATCTTGCACCGCGAGCACGGCGGCTTTTTCGTCGAACGTGATGTCAATTCGCGGCTCGAATTTTATTTCTTTGTAAACGTCGTCACTCACAGTAAGATATTTGAGCTTGTCCAAAGCATCGCTCGCATTGGACACAATTTCGCGCAAGAAAATATCCTTGTTGGAATACATCGAATGAATTATCAATTTTAAAAGTTGATTCACTTCCGTTTGAAATTGATACGTCGCCATTTTTTCCCCTCGGTTTAAAATGAAAATGATTTAAAACCCAAATTTGAAATCAGCGTTAGAATATTGCAGCCAATCACATTTTGAGTCTTTGTTATTTTTAAAATATAATGAAATGCGGAAAAAAAGGCAAGAAAAAATTGAATGAAACTCGCGCAAAAAAATTCGTTTGACTTTTAAATTTTTCAAAAGCACGACTTTTATTTTGCAAAATTTATCGAAATAATTTTAAAACGAAAAACTGGCGGCACAAAATTCGCACCGCCAGTTTTCGTTTGGGTTTTCGAAAATTTTATTTGCGCTTGAGATATTTGATGCTGTCGAGCGCGACAGCCGCGATTATAATCAAGCCTTTGATTACGAATTGCAAATTCGTGTCAATCATCAAGAACGTGAGGCAATATGTTAAACTAGTGAAAATTATTACGCCCAAAGCCGCGCCGCCGATTTTTCCAATTCCGCCGTTGAACGAAATGCCGCCGACAACGCACGCCGCGATCGCGTCCATTTCAAAGCCCTGTCCTGTGCCCGCGCTGGCATTGGCGCGGAACGCTTCCAAGAACGAGCCGCATCCGTAAAAAATTCCCGCCATTATGAAGACGCTCAACGTTGTCCAAAAAACGCTGATTCCGCTTACGCTCGCGGCTTCGGCGTTGCCGCCCACGGCGTACATATTTTTTCCGAACGTCGTTTTGTTCCAAATGAACCATGCCACGATTACGGCAATCACCGCAGGCACAATCAATTTCGGAACAGTGAGGCTTCCCAAAATCCAACGTCCTCCGAGCAAATCTTTTATGTCGCCGTCAATCGAGCCGACCGGCGTTCCGGAAGTTCCGAAAAAAAGCAAGCCGTAAATTATCAATTGAGTGGACATTGTTGAAATGAACGGATGGATTTTCAATTTCGCGGAAAAGAATCCTGCGAACGCGCTGAACATCGTGCAAAGCACAATCGAAAGCAAAAGCGCGATCATGAGCCTTGCGCCCATCGGAAGCGCGGTAAAATCCCACGGTCCTAAATTGAAGAACGTAACAATGTTCGTTCCCGGATGCAAAATCAAACCTGTCGTAACCGCGCCGAGCGCAACCATTCGCCCCACGCTCAAATCCGTTCCGGCCAGCAAAATAAGTCCAGCCACGCCGAGCGCGTAGAACATTCGCGTTGAAGACTGCTCGAGGATTACCAAAATATTTTGCAAAGTCAAAAGCGCGCCCTGCCCCGAAAGCGGCGCGATTATTATGCACGCAATGAAGAAAATGCAAATCGCGATGTAAAGTCCATTGTCCAGGAAAAATTTCGAAGCCTTGAAATTATAGACATAATTTTTCCACGCCAACTTGCGATTTTCCATGAAATCCGTTTTTCCATTGCGCAAAGAACGGTTTTCCTGAATATGGTCGGTGAACGCCTGCTTTTTTGCGTCCTTGCATCTATCAATCGTAGTTTGCGCGCGATTTTTCGCATCGAACAATGCGGACTTGAGTTCGTATTTCGCGGTCTCCTTGTCCACATCAGTTTGGGCGGAAGCGATTCGCGCCACGCCGTCCGCTTTGATTTTCGCGATTTCCTTTTCAAGATTCGATTTTGTTTCCGCGATGATTTTGTCTTGCTCCGCGTCAACTTTGGCGATGTATTTTTCCGCCGCGGCGTTGGCGTATTGAACGCCGATTTTCGAAAGTTCCGCGTCGGCAGCCTTGTTGTTCGCGGCGACAATTTTCGCCTTTTCAATTTGCGCGCTGTAGTCGGAAATCAGCTTTTCCCGTTCGTCGGCGGAAATCATTTTGTTCTTTTTCGCAATCGCGATTTCCTGCTTCAAGTCGGCGATTTTGTTCACGCCGTCGCGCCGAAGCTCGTCGAGCGTTTCGTGAAATTTTTTGAGCGTCTCGTTTTCGGCAAGCGGCGCGTCGGACGGCGCGTTTTGCGCAAGCGTTTTCAATTCATCAATATTCATATTTACCTCCGAATTTTCTTACAAATATTTTGCGGAAAGGCGAAGCAGTTCTTCCTGATTCGTCTGCTTCGTGTCCACGATTCCCGCAAGGCGATGATTCGACATCACGGCGATGCGATTCGTGATTCCCAAGATTTCGGGCATCTCGCTTGAAACCACGACAATCGTCTTTCCTTCTTTTGCCATCTGAATTATGAGCTGATAAATTTCGTACTTCGCGCCCACGTCAATTCCGCGCGTCGGCTCGTCAAGCAGAAAAATATCAGGCTCGCGTTCCATCCATTTTCCGATGATGACTTTTTGCTGATTGCCGCCCGAAAGCGACGTAATAAGCTCGTCGGCGGAAACGCATTTTGTGTGCATTCGGCGGATTTCGCGATTTGCGGCTTCCTGCAATTTTATCTCGGAAAGAACGCCGGCAGTTTTGTACGCATCAAGGTTTGTGATTGTCGTGTTGAATTCAATCGTAGCCTTGCCGAACATTCCGTTCAATTTGCGCTCTTCCGTGACCATCGCGAAATTGTAGCTCATCGCTTCTTTGCTGGAATCGAATCGCAATTTTTTTCCCTGAACTATGATTTCGCCCGTAGCAATCGTGCGCGTTCCGAAAATTGATTCGAGCAATTCGCTGCGTCCCGCGCCGACCAATCCATAAAGCCCGAAGATTTCGCCTTTTTTCACTTTGAAAGAAATGCCTTCCAAATGCGGCTCGTACTTCGTGGAAAGATTTCTGATTTCCAAATAATCTTCGCCGGGCGAATTGTCCACGTCGGGAAAACGCTTGTCGAGCGAGCGGCCGACCATTGCAGCGATGAGGCGATTCATATCCGTTTCGCTGATTGCGGAAGTGAGCACCATGCTTCCGTCGCGCAAAACCGAAACCTCGTCGCATATTTCAAAAATCTCGTCCATTTTGTGCGAAATGTAAACGAACGAAACGCCTTTTGACTTTAAATCATTTACTATAGAAAAAAGCTTTTTCACTTCCGGCTCGGTTAGCGAAGAAGTCGGCTCGTCAAGCACGATGAGTTTGGCATTATACGAAACGGCTTTCGCAATTTCCACCATTTGCCGCTGCGAAACGCTCATCGTGCGCATGACGGTGTTCGGATTCACGCTCATATTGAGGCTTGCGAAAAGCGCGGTCGCTTCCTTGAACATTTTCTGTTCATCAATCATTCCGAATTTTTTCGGATAGCGTCCCAAAAACAAATTGTCGGTGACAGTGCGATCCAAACATTGATTCAATTCTTGATGAACCATGGCCACGCCATTTTCAAGCGCATCTTTCGGGCTTTTAAAATCAACAGGCTTTTCGTTGAGAGAAATTTGTCCCTCATCTTTGCTGTAAATTCCAAAAAGGCATTTCATCATCGTGGATTTGCCGGCGCCATTTTCGCCCATCAAGCCCATGACGCTGCCTTTTTTCACGGAAAGGTTTATTCCGTTCAGAACTTTGTTCTTGGCAAAAGATTTGGACATATTCTTGATTTCAAGAACGACGTCATCCATAAAATTTCCTCAAATCATAAAAAAAACATTGCCGAAAATTTCGGACAACTCAAATTTCAAAATCATGGACAGCCCGCGCCTCAAAAATGGAAGCGCGAACTGCCCAATCAACATACCTCGACGCAAGCATCGAGGTATGTTGTTCTCATAAGGTATCGCAGTCGGGTTTCATCCCCTTTATTACGACGCAAGCGTCGGGGTATGAAACCCTCCGCACGAATCAAAACATTTTGACTAGTAGCGGAGTTTGTCCGTATAGTCTTTTCCGGAATTCGTCTTTACCATGTTGATGGCGAAAGCATCGAATGCTCCAGGATTGGCCATTTTGTCAAGGCAGCTTGATTCATTCTGGCCGTCGCCCTGCACAATCGTCAAATTGAGATTCAACAATTTTGCATAATAGCGGAGAGCCGGAACATAAGAAGAAGAAAGGAAGTTGTCGCTGCCGTTGTAGACAGTAACCAAAACTTTTTTCTTCGCAGCCTTTGTCTGCTTTACACCTTTGTCGCGATTGCCGGCCGTGTAGCTTTTCCAGTTCTCGCTTGTTACAGGCGCGTTTTTCGCAAGAAGTGCTTTCGTAGAAGCGACATATTCCATATCAGCGGAAATTTTCGAGCCAGAGGCTTTGTCGGCTTTGGAAATTCCATTGGTATACACATCCTCGCCAGAAAGTCCGTCGAGCAAGTTGCGGAGAACCTGCAATGTAGCCGTAGCCTGCGCGTCACAATTCTGAGAAACAGTTCCAGAAAGTTTTCCCGCGCCAATCGCTTCGATGGCATCGGCATTGGCATCATATCCGAAAATCGGAACGCCAGCCGGATAGTTGGAAGCCTGCAAGCAGCCCATCGCCATTCCGTCGTTGTTGGAAACAACCAAATCTATGCGGTCGCCGAATTTTGTCGCCCAGCCGCCCATCGCGTCCGTGGCAGCGTTCGCATTCCAAGTGGAGCCGTCGAGACCAGTCATCGCCTTTCCTTCAAGTTCCACAACTTTGAATGTCTTTCCGCCAACAGTCAAAGAGCCTTCTTTTACTTTTCCAGGATCAGTAGAGCCCGCCCAAGTACCGAGGGCTTCGCGCGCACCTTGTGTGCGAGCTTTCGAATCGTTGTGTCCTACGTCGCCGATGCAGAGAACGTAGCCGATGATTCCGTCGCCATTGCGGTCGATTTTTGCGCCGTACTTCTGGATGAAGTCAACGATCATCTTTCCCTGGACTGCACCCCCCCCCGCTGCGTCAAAACCGACATACAACGTGCCAGCATTGTGATTCATCGATGTCATGTCGATTACTCCGGTAACAGGATCAGACGGCTGCCTGTTGTACCAAACAAGCGGCTTGTCCTTGTTCGCGACTTGCGGTGCCGCAAAAACAAGGCTTGTGGCGGCAAGAGCGGCCACAGAAAAACCCAAAATCAATTTCTTCATAAATTGTCCCTCCATTATGAAAAATGTGTTTAAATTCATTCTAACACACAATTATGATAAGTCAAGAAAAAAACAATAAAATAATTCTTTTTTTCCCAAAATTTCAAGTTGGTTTCCAAAATAAACCAACCAAATCCGCCGGCTTTTCATAAAATTGCATTGACTTTCCGTTTGGCTTGTCATTGAAGAGATTGACTTTCGAGCGCGAATTTTGTAAATTCAAAATAGTTGCGCTGCCGAAAAATTTGCGCGATTTTGTTTGGAGAAACGAATGGAACAATTTGATGTGGCGATTGTCGGAACTGGACCTGCCGGCTTGAGCGCGGCGGTAACGCTAAAACTTCGCGGAAAAAAATTTTTGCTTTTCGGCGAAAAAAATTTCAGCAAAAAAGTAAATGCCGCGCAGGAAATAAAAAATTATTTGGGCTTGCCTTCGATTTCTGGTGCACAATTGCAGGGCGCGTTTTCCGAGCATCTTTCGCAAATGGAAATCGCAATAAACGAAGAAAGAATAAAAATGATTTTCGCGATGGGAAATTCCTTTTCGTTGCAAGGCGCGGCGCAAAAATACGAAGCGAAATCCGTGATTTTGGCGACGGGAGTTTTGGCACAAAAACCGCTCGAAGGCGAGGAAAATTTTTTGGGGCGCGGCGTGAGTTATTGCGCCACTTGCGACGGAATTTTTTTCAAAGGAAAAACCGTGGCGGTGGCCGCATTTTCCGTCGCCGAAGAAAACGAAGCGATTTATCTTTCGCAGGTTTGCGGCAAAATAATTTATTTTCCCGTCTACAAAAATTGCGGAATCGATACGGCGAAATTCCCGAACATTGAAATCGTTCAAGAAGTGCCGAAAAAAATCGAAGGCGAAATGAAAGCCTCGAAAATTTTCACGGAAAAAAATTCTTACGACGTTGACGGAATTTTCATTTTGCGCGAAAACATTTCCGCAGGTCAGCTTGTTCCGGGACTCGCGATGGACGGCGCACACATCAAAGTTGATCGCGCGATGCGCACGAATATCGCAGGATGTTTTGCATGCGGCGACGCGACTGGCAAACCGTATCAATATATGAAGTCTGCCGGAGAAGGAAATGTCGCGGCACTTTCCGCCGTGGATTTTTTGGCAAACGAAAAATAAATTTTGTGGACGTTTTGAATCAGCCATAAAATGATGCGATTTGAAAAATCGCATTCGAAATTATAATTTACATAGGAGGAAATTATGGTTAAGAAAATTGATGAAAACGGATTTGAGCAAATCAAAAACGATCCGTTCGCGCTCGTGGATTTTTCGGCGAAATGGTGCGGTCCGTGCCAAATGCTTGCTCCGATTGTCGAAGAAGTTTCCGAAGAATACGCAGGACGCGTGGCATGCTACAATGTGGACGTTGACGAAAATCCTGCGCTCGCGCAACGATTTGGCGTCGTGAGCATTCCGTTCGTCGCGCTTTTCAAAAACGGCGAGATTGTCGCGAATCAAGTTGGATTTGTGCCGAAAGAATCTTTGAAAAATTTCATCGACGCGAAAATCTAGCAAAGAATTTCATCGAGAATTCTTTCAACAAAAATCAGCATACCTCGGACCAAGCGTCGGGGTATGAAACCTTTCACACGAATCAATTTTGAAAAACTCGCCATCAAAACTGCGGCGCATTATCGGCATCAATTTTAATGGCAAACTTTATATGCGAAAAATATGATATGGAAGCAGAAAAAGTTCTTTGCAATTTGAACGAAGCGCAGCGCGAAGCCGTCACTGCGACGGAAGGCTTCGTGCGAGTAATCGCCGGCGCAGGCTCGGGAAAAACACGCGCACTCGCAACGCGCTTCACCTATTTGGTGGAAGCCGTCGGAATCCTGCCGGAAAATATTTTATGCGCCACTTTCACGAACAAGGCCGCCGCCGAAATGCGCGCTCGAATCAAAAAATTTCTCGGCGGAAATTTTGCGGGGCTTGTCTGCACATTCCACAGTTTTTGCGTTTCGATTCTTCAAGAAGATTCCAACGCCGTGGGTTATCCGAAAAGTTTTCTCGTCCTCGACAACGCCGACATCGACGCAATGCTGAGAATCATCTATGATGAGCGCGGCCTCACTTTGCGCGACAAAACTTTTTCCGACGCGCGAGACATGTTTGAAATGAGAAAGACAAAATTCATTCCGAATTATTACGAGGATTTAATCGCGATTCCGCTTGAAGCATTGAAAGAAAAATATGACGGCGCGAGCGAAATCGACGACATTCTTTTTTACGGATATTTGTATCAGCAGAAAAAAACTTTCGCGCTCGACTACAACGATTTAATTGTTTTCGTGCTGCACATTTTTGAGACGAATGATGCCGTGCGCCAAAAATGGCAGACACGACTCGAATACATTATGGTCGATGAATTTCAGGACATCGACGAGATTCAATATCGCCTTATGAAAACGCTTTGCGCCTATCACAAAAATCTTTTCGTCGTAGGCGATCCCGACCAAACAATTTATTCGTGGCGAGGCGCGGACACGAAATTCCTTTTGGACTTCGACAAAAATTTTTCGCCGACAAAGACGATTATTATGAACGAAAATTTTCGTTCCACACAAAAAATTCTTGACGCGGCGAATTCGCTCATTTCCAAAAATAAAAATCGAATCAAAAAAAATCTTGTCGCCGCAAAACACGCAGAAAAAAATTCCGCCTCGCTTCCGAAATATCATCACGCGAAAAAGCAGGAAGACGAAGCGAAATGGATTTGCGAGCAAATCAAAAAATTGCGAGAAGGCGGTGCAAAATATTCGGACTGCGCCGTGCTTTATCGTGCGCATTACGTTTCGCGCAACTTAGAAGAAATCTTTTCCGAAAAGAAAATTCCGTTCACGCTGTATTCGGGCGTTCAATTTTTTGACCGCGAGGAAATCAAGGACGCGCTCTCGTACTTGCGCCTTTGCGTTTTCGGCGACGACCTTTCATTCCGAAGAATCGTAAACAAGCCTCGGCGCAACATCGGAAAAACCCGAATGGAAGCACTCGAAAAATTCGCGGAAGAAAATGCAGCATCACTTTTTGATTCGCTTCGCGAACTTTCAGAAAACCATGACGAAATTTTAAACGGAACTGGCGCGAAAAAATTCATAGAACTAATCGAAAAATTTTCAGACCGCGCGAACGAAATTCCCGCAAGTGAATTGCTCGGCGCGATCATAAACGAAAGCGGCTACGAAAAAATGCTCCGCACGGAAGGAAGCCAAACGCGGCTCGACAACCTCGCGGAATTGAAACAGTCCGTCCACGATTTTGAAATTTCCTGCGGCGAAGATTGCGACGCGCAATATTTTTTGAAGCGCGTGGCTTTGCTTCAAGGACTGGACGCGGGAGGGGGAATCGATGCCGTAAAATTCATGACCGTGCACACGGCGAAAGGCTTGGAATTTCCGCACGTTTTTTTGTGCAGCTTGAACGAAGGCATTTTTCCCTCGCAAAAAACAAAAACGCCGTTCGCGATGGAAGAGGAACGCCGCCTGTGCTTCGTGGCCGCGACGCGCGCGAAAGAAACGCTTTGGCTTTCCGAAAGCGAGGGACGAAATTTGAACGGCGGCATCCGCTATCCTTCGCGCTTCATTTTTGACATCGACAAAAATTTTTTGGAATACACATCGCCACTTTCCGAAACTTTCATCGCCACGGCAAAAAGCGGAATCGAGAATTTCGACCGACTGATTCAGTCCCGCGAACAAACCGAAAATTTAAAAGCAGGCGACGAAATCACGCATGCGATTTTGGGATGCGGAAAAATTCTTGAAGTCATAAAAGATGACGGCGCGTTCCTCGTCAAATTCGAACAGATTTCCACGCCACGAAAAATCCGCGCGAGCGCAGTAAAACCGATGCGCTGACGCAAAAAAAATTGCGAAATTACGGCAGAACAACTTCGTCCAAAATTCCGTTGATTTGCGCAATCGCAATTCCATAGTTCGTCATTGGAATTCCGGCGGCTTCCGCGAGCGACTGGCGATGCAAGACATAAGCGCGATTGAACATGCACGCGCCGCAATGAATTATCAAATCGTAACGCGGCGCACCGTTTTCGTCCGTGAGCGAATCGGGAAAATCCGTGCCGCGCACAAAATCAATCTTTAGATCGCCCGCGATTTTTTTCAGCATGCGAGGAATTTTTATTCGCCCGATGTCCTCGTCTTGCGGAACGTGCGCGCAGGCTTCGGCAATCAGGACGCGCGAATTTTGATTGAGATTTTTTATCGCGGCGGCACCTTCCTTAAACAAATTTATTTTTCCTTTTGCGGCCGCCATCAAAACCGAAAACGAAGTGAGCGCGCAATTTTTCGGTCGCAGCGAATTTATGAGCGGAAAAACTTGGCTGTCGATCACAATCAATTTTGGCGGGGAAGCGAGCGTCCGTAAAGTCTGCTCGAACATATCCGCCGTGCACGAAGCGACAATGCATTTTTTGTCGAGCAAATCGCGAAGCACTTGCACTTGCGGCAAAATCAGCCTTCCCTTCGGCGCTTGAATGTCCTGCGGCATCACGAGCAAAACCAAATCGCCCGCCGCGCACAAATTTCCCGTGAGAGATTTTTCGTCGTCAGTTTTCGCCTCATCGCGAATTCTTTGGAAAAGATTTTCGATGCCTTCGCGAGAAACAGAACTCACTTGAACAGGAATTTTTTTTGTGAGCGATTCAATTTTTTCCGCGGCGAATTCAATTTTCGATTTTGAAGCCAAATCGATTTTCGTAAGAATAGGAATGATTTTTTTTTTGCTTTCTAAAATTTGTTTTGCAAAAAAATCTTCCTCCGATTTTTTTTCGCAATTTTCAAAATCCGGTTTTTCCTGAAATTCGTCCGCGCCAAAAACTGCCAAAATCAAATCCGCGCGAGCGAGAGCGTCGCGAGTTTTTTCAAGGCGTTTTTCGCCGAGCGAAGTTTGGTCGCAAAAGCCCGCCGTGTCCACAAAAAGCACAGGCCCAAGCCCCGCAATTTCCATCGCCTTTTTTACGGGATCGGCGGTTGTTCCGGCTTCGGGCGAGACAATCGAAAAATCCTGATTTGTGAGCGCGTTCAAAAGCGAAGATTTTCCGCTGTTCGTCCGCCCGAAAATTCCGATTTGGATTCGCAGCGAATTCGGAGTTTGCGTCATAAATTTCTCTCAAATTTTAAAATCTGAAATCGCGCTTGCCGTTCACTTCTTCTTGCAAATATTGTTCCGCGCGTTTTCGAACGGCTTCGTTTGGAATCGTAATAAGTTCGCGCGCGATAAGTTCGTCGCCGATTTTTTTTGTGTCGGGCGAAGCGTAATCTTCCAAATATTCCTTGAGCGTCATAAGCGCGTTCGGATGGCAGCAGTTCGCGATCTGGCCTGATTTTACGAGCGACATAAATCTGTCGCCAGTACGTCCGGCACGATAACATGCGGTGCAAAAACTCGGAACGTAGCCAAGGCGCATAAGCCAATTCAAAACTTCATCAAGCGTGCGCGTGTCGCTCACGTCAAATTGAACCGTGTCATCGGGGCGCGAAGATTCGCAATAGCCGCCGACGCTTGTGCGCGATCCGCCTGAAATTTGCGAGACTCCAAGTTCGATGACTTTTTCGCGCGTGGCCTGAGATTCCCGCGTGGAAACAATCATTCCTGTGTACGGAACTGCGATTCGAATGCAGGCGACAATTTTCGCAAAAGTCTCGTCGTCAATCGCGTCGGGAAAAGTCGCAGGATCGATTCCGTCCGCCGCGCGGATTCGCGGCACGCTTATCGTGTGCGGTCCAACGCCTTTGGTCGCTTCCAAATGTTCGGCGTGCATCAAAAGCCCGACAAAATCATATCGGTACAAATTCAAGCCGAACAAAACGCCGCAACCCACGTCGTCGATTCCGCCTTCCATCGCGCGATCCATCGCCTCGGTGTGATAGGCGTAGTCGCTTTTCGGCCCGTGCGGATGCAATTTTTCGTAAGCCTTTTTGTTGTAAGTTTCCTGAAACAAAATGTAAGTGCCGATTCCCGCGTCCTTCAACTTGGAATAATTTTCCACAGTGGTCGCGGCGATGTTCACATTCACGCGGCGAATCGCGCCGTTTTTGTGCTTTATCGAATAAATTGTCTTGATGCTTTCCAAAACATATTCGAGCGGATTGTTCACGGGATCTTCGCCAGTTTCCAGCGCGAGCCTTTTGTGTCCCATGTTCTGCAACGCAATCACTTCGGCGCGAATTTCTTCCTGCGTGAGCTTTTTGCGCAGAATGTGCTTGTTCTTCGCGTGATACGGACAATAGGTGCAGCCGTTTATGCAATAGTTCGAAAGATAAAGCGGCGCGAAAAGCACCACTCGATTGCCATAGAATTTCTGCTTGATTTCCCGGGCGAGCAATTTCATTTTTTCGTTCAAATCGGGAATGTCGCATTCAAGCAAAACCGCAGCCTCGCGATGCGAAAGGCCTTTGCAAAGCGCGGCTTTTTCAAGCAGGCTTTCTATGAGAGTGCGGTCGCTTTTGTGCTTTTGCGCGTAGTCAAGCGTTTCAAGAATTTCCGCGTCGTCAATGAAATCTTCGGCGTGGGGAGAATTTACATTGTACATACATTGCCTCTTTTAAAATTTCGTAAATGAAAATCTTTCGCCTACACAGCCAACGTTTCCTTTCCGACAATACTGTGTCCAATATTTCGGATCGCCTCGTTGACTTTGGAAGTGGTGTTTTTCAAATCCGAAACGGCATTGTTCACGCTGTTCGCATTGTCCCGCATTCTTTGCAAAGAAGTGAGCAAAAGTTTTCCGCCCTCGGCTTGCTCGGAAACCGCGTTCTTCACGACTTGTTCCTGATTTTGCACCTTGTCGGAAAGCGTAACAATATGTTCGATTTCTTTTTGAGCCGTATTCGTCTTTTCGAACGCGCCTTCGATGAGCTCTTGAATTCCGCTCAAAACATCGGATATTTTTTTGGCCTCCTTGTTGGAAGAATCCGCGAGTTTTCTGATTTCTTCCGCAACGACCGCGAATCCTCGTCCGGCATCTCCAGCATGCGCGGCTTCGATTGAAGCATTCATCGCAAGCAAGTTTGTCTGCGAAGCGATTTTCATAATCACGTGGCTCATTTCCGTAAGGTTGGCGGAAGATTCTTCGATTTTGCCCACCAATTCGCCGACTTTGTTTATGCTGACTTTTCCAGTTTCCGTCGCTTTGGAAAGCGCGTTTATGCTCTGCGCGTTCGTTGCAAGAACATTGTTTATCGACTGAATGTTTGCAATCATTTCTTCGATTGCAGAAGACGAAGAGGAAACGCTTTCCTGCATTTCCGATGCTATGCCAGACATCGAAGAAACTTCGCGTTCGCTCACGCCGATTTGTTCAAGCGATTCCTGAGTCATAGAAGAAATGATTTCCTGGATTTCCGCAGACTTCGCTTCTGTGGTCTGGCGAAAACGCATCGAAAGGAAGTGATGGCAATTTTCCGGCTTGTTGCGTCCGTTGATGATTGCCACCGCCATTTGCTCGCACGAACGATAGCCGCAAGCACGACAGTTCAAAATGTCGCGCGCATTGGTTTTTCCCATTTCCTTGAAAGTCTCTTCGATTTGTTCCTGCGTGGGCGGCTTTATCGTGGCTATGAAACTTTCGCTTTTGTCGGTGTAAGTGCGGACATACAAATCCTTGTTCCAATATTTTTCGAGCATTTTGTTGTATTTTTTTTGCGCCCGCATCGATTTAAACGTTCCCAATTTTTTCTGGCGTTCTTGCTGGCGTTTTTCTACATACGATTCCATTTCGTCAAGCAGAAGCTCGTGCGTCTTATAAGTGCCCGCGCCGCCGTTGCATCCTTCCTGGCAGTTCAAGCAGTCAATCAACTTGAAAAGCGGAGCCGCGCCTTTTTCAATCGCCTTGTTGAGATTGGCAAAATATTCGATTACGTGTGGCTGACCTTCGATTTTACGGGTAACGTCTGAAATGCCCGGAACAAAACGCTCCGCAGTGCGCATAAGTCCGCCCGGCGTGGAATAAAGGACGGCGCGTTCGGCTTCCGGATTGTCGTATTCGGTTTTCGGGAAACTATCCAAATTGATTTTATTCGCTTCGAAATATTCGCCCAGCGATTTCATCGTAACATTGTAGTCGCCGTAGCCTGTGTCGTCGAATTCGCGCCGCTTGGCGTAGCACGGCGAAATCGCCGCGATTTTGCAATTCTTGTATTCAGGATAGAATTCGCGAATCATTTTCATTGTGTGAAGCATCGGGCTGTCCGCCGGCGCCAAAAATTTCAAGAGCCTCGGACGATAGATTTCGCAATAAGTTACCAAAGCGGGGCACGGCTGCGAAATGACCATTTTCGGATCGCGCCGCTTGATGAATTCCACATAACTTTTTGTGGTGAGCTCCGCGCCCAAACCTACGTCAAAAACAGCCTTCACGCCAATCGACTTGAGATATCCGTTGAATTCCAAATCTTTTCCTCGGAACGAAACCGCGATGGCAGGCGCGACGATGGCGATGATGTCCTGGCCTTTCTTCAAATCGTCCATAAAAGCGTCAAAGTCATCCAAGCCTTTTCGCGCTCCGTGCATACACGCCGCAATGCACGCGCCGCATCCAATGCACAAATCGCTGTTTACGTTGACGTAATCGCCGCTTCCGTCGTTACACATTTTCGAAGGGCAAACCGTAATGCAAAGATGACAGTTGACGCACTTGTCTTTATCCACCGCAATTACTGGTCTCGGCGGAGCTGATTTTTCAATTTGAATAGCCATTAAAAACCTCTTATATATTAGAAAATTTTTTGCAACAAATTATTATACAACAAAATCGACAATAGCGCAAGTTTTTTTAACGAGCGGAATCCGAATAATTGACTTGACATAAAATAAAATCGGCGTAAAATTCGTTTTATGTTAGAAAAAAATTTCGCGCAAAATGCCGACGTGATTCCAAGAAATTTTTCCGATGCCGAACTTTTGGAAATTTTAAAAAGCGAATCGGATTTGGAAAATTTGCGGAGCGAAGCGGACGCTGTGCGAAAAAAAATTTACGGCGACAAAGTTTACATTCGCGGCCTCATCGAATTTTCGAATTTTTGCAAGAATGATTGCTTTTACTGCGGAATCCGCGCGTCGAACAAAAATGCCGAACGCTACAGGCTTTCGAAAAATCAGATTTTGGAATGCTGCGCCGAAGGTCACGCGCTCGGATTTCGAACGTTCGTTTTGCAAAGCGGCGAGGATTTTTCTTTCGACGACGAACTCTGCGAAACCGTGCGCGAAATAAAAAACGCCCATCCCGATTGCGCCGTGACGCTTTCCGTCGGCGAACGACCGCGCCCGACTTACCAAAAATTTTTCGATGCCGGCGCGGACAGATTTTTGCTTCGCCACGAAAGCGCGAACGCCGCCCATTACAAAAAATTGCATCCGCAAAAAATGTCGGGCGAAAACCGCAAAAGATGCCTTTTTGATTTGCGCGAAATCGGATTCCAAGTGGGCGCGGGATTTATGGTCGGCGCGCCTTTCCAAACCGACGAAAATATTATCGAAGATTTGCGCTTCATGCAGGAACTCAAGCCGCACATGATCGGAATCGGGCCATTCATCGCGCACAAGCAAACTCCGTTCGCGGATTTTCCGAACGGCTCGGTGCAAAAAACTTTGAACTTGCTTTCAGTGATTCGCCTGATGTTTCCGAAAATTTTGCTTCCCGCAACCACCGCGCTCGGAACGCTTTGCCCAGATGGACGCGAAAAAGGCTTGCTACATGGCGCGAATGTTTTGATGCCGAACCTTTCGCCAGTAGGCGTTAGGAAACTTTATTCGATTTATGAAAACAAAATTTGCACTGGCGAAGAAGCAGCGCAATGCCGCGGATGTTTGGAACGACGCGTGAAATCAGCGGGATACAGGATTGTCGTGGACAAAGGCGATGCACCGTGCGCGTAAGCGCACTAGTTCAATAAATTTCTGCCAATGCAAACGCCGCCGGCAACGGCGTATGCGAAGTGCGAATGAGCAGAAAATGTCCGAAAATTGAATGCGATTTGGAAGATCCTGCAAATTTTTTTGAAGCCCATTGCGGAAGCGGAACGGTGCAGATGCTAGCTCCAGCGGTAGCGAAAATTTTTGTTCCGCAACGTAAATTTTTTCGCCGCCGTTTTACATCAACGCCTTGTATTTTTCCGCGAGACGCTTTGATTTTTCGGCGGCCAAACCATGATAATTTTCGGGTTTCGCGAAAAACAAATCCGCGTCCTTTCCGAGCTTTTTCAATTGCGCTTGAATCCGCTCGTAGGAATCAGCGTGCTTTTTAAGAACGTCGAAAAATTGCGCGTTCGACTGTTCGGCTTCAAGCGTGATTTTTCGAATCACTTCGTGCGCGTCGCTCACTCCGCTTTCGGCTAGCAAAATGTAGGCGGCTTCGGCGAGTACGCCCCCCCGAACTTTTCCGCCGGCATTTTCCAAATTACGCGCCATATTTTCGCGGTCGGCCTGCAAGCCGCTCACGACTTTTTTCATCCTTGCGACTGCCATCGTAAATCCCGCAAGATAATCCGAGACGAATCTTTGGCTTGCGGAATTCGTGAGGTCACGCTGATGTTCGGAAATTTGATCCATAAAAAAAGTGACAACACGCGGCGCGAACGCTTTCCACAAAGATTTCACATGCTCGCTGTTCCATGGATTTCGTTTTTGTGGCATCGTCGAAGAGCCGACTTGCGTTGAAGAAAAATATTCGAAAACTTCGCCGATTTCGCTTCGCTGCAAATTGCGCAAATCGTCCGCCAAATTCGCGATAATTCCAAACGCGACATTGCATTCAAGCAAAAGCCGCAGAAGATATTCCGGCTCGACAAGCTGGTTTGAATATTCGCTCGGCT
This sequence comes from Treponema sp., assembly GCA_014804005.1. GTDB lineage: Bacteria > Spirochaetota > Spirochaetia > Treponematales > Treponemataceae > Treponema_D. The sequence continues at coordinate 72,642 of JAAVAP010000014.1, forward strand.
CAAGCCCGACGTATTCCAAATATCTGCGTTCCAAATCTTCGGGATCTTTTACAATCATCGAAGGCCCATTGTACGCGCCCACAGGTCCTGCGAGTTTTCCTTTCAATTGCTTGCTCAATTCTTCGATTCGCAAAATCGACTTTCCGAGCCGCGAAACAAATTCCGCCACGCTCCATCCGAACGTAATCGGAACTGCGTGCTGGCCGTGAGTGCGCCCGACTTGCGGCGTTTGGCATTCGCGCGCGGCGATGTCGCACAAGGCTTTTTCCAAATTTTTCAATTCAGGAAGCACGACATTTTGAACTACATCGCGCACGCGCATACTGAGAGCGGTATCCAAAATGTCAACGCTGGTCGCGCCCAAATGAACGAGCGGCGCAATTTCCGCAGGAACTTTCGTTTTAAAAACATTCACAAGTGCGCGAATATTATGCTGAGTTTTTTCTTCTTCCGCGTAGACTTCTTCGGGATCGATGTTTGCGGCGGCCTCGTCCAAAGTCTTTTCCAATTCGGCGGTGAGAATTCCTCGGACGCTCAAATGCGCTTTTACCAACGCGGCTTCCGCGCGAGCGCAAGACAAAATCGAAGCGGATTCCGAAATGTATTTTGAAAGATTTTCAAAAACGCTTTTTTCGGAAATCGAATAGCGATGATCCAGACAAGAAATATTGTCAAAAATGTTTCGTGTTTCCATAAAAAAATGATAGCGCAAAGACGAAAAATATTCAAGGTGAAAAATATTTGGAAATTCATTTTGCGATTTCTATCCAATCCCAAAATGCCACGTCTTCCTGTCCCATCCGCCAAAACGCGACATTTGAAAATCCTTGCGATTGATACATTCTGCAACGCTGCACAAGCGAAGTCGCGTCTTCGTAATATTGAATCACTTTTACTGTCGTTTCAAATTCAAAATATGGAATTCCATCCTTGCGTTTTATTCTTTCCACTTTGTTTTCGGAAAGCCTTCGATTCGAACCGTTGAATTGCCACGCGCCTGCTGGCCTGTCGCCCTCGGTCATCCAACTGCGTCCGTAGAAGGGCACGCCGATTATATATTTTTCCTGCGGCAAAATGCTGAGCGCGTATTCGCCTATGCGCTTGCACCAATCCATCGAAGCAGGTGAGCCGGGCGCGCTCGTGGCCCAATGTTCGTCGTAAGCCATAATCATAACTTTGTCGCAAATTTTCGCGAGCCGCTCGTAATCCTCGACATCGCTTTGCAATTTTTTTGTGCGCGCGTGGACGCAAACAGTGAGCTGCTTTGAGCCAAGTCCTTTTTTCAAAAGCCTGAGAAATTCCGCGAAATCCTCGCCGTCCAATTTTGGAACAAGTTCGTAATCAATTTGCAAGCCGTCAAAATCTTTGGAAGCGGAAATCAAATCTCGCACAAGCCTGTCGCGTTTTCCGAATCGCGCGTCAATAACAAAATGCGTGAGCGAGCGACTTTGGCACACCGCCACCAAATGAACGCGGCCATTGAAATTTTTTATCAGGCTGCGGGAAGGAGCGCGTTCGAGATTGCCATAGCAATCAACTTCCACTGCAAAAAGTCCGATGTCGGTCAACGGCGCATCACGCTCCCATTCATTCAAACGCTCGGCAAGAACATAGCCCCAAATTTCCTTGAAGCGCACTTTTTCGCCTTCGACTTTATTCCAACGATAAGGATGCGTGTAGCCTTTGCGCATGACGGCTTTAGGAAAATTTTTTTCGTCAAAAATTTCTACATCGCTTGAAGCAGTCGGCTCGGCGGCAGGAGATTTCTTCGCGTTTTTTTTCGAACACGCGCTTTGCAAAAAGAAAGCCGCGACAATGCAAATCAGGAAGAAAACTTTGAAATTTTTTTTCATTTCATTCCTCGCTATTTTTCAATTTCATAATTCGATAATTTTATACATTGGATTTTCATTGGGAAGAAATTCCAAAATATTTTTTTCGCAAGCAAGCGCTTCGCTCGGATCGTGCGTCACATGAAGCAAAGTCGTCGTGCCGCTTTCGGCGATTGTTTCAAGCAAATCCAAAATTTTCTGGCGGAAATTTTCGTCAAGCCCGTGGCACGGCTCGTCCAAAATCAGGATTTCGGGCGACTTGACCGAAGCGCGCAAAATCAAAATCGCACGTTGCTCGCCATAACTCAAATTGCTGAACTGTTCGTTTTCGCGTCCGGAAAATCCGCCGAGCGCGAGCCATTTTTTCGCCGCCGTAATTTCCACGTCGCTCGCCTCTTTGTACAGCCCGATCGAATCGTGAAAGCCCGAAACAATCACGCCGAGCAAATTTTGTCCGACCATTCGATATTCGACATGCAAGCGATACGAAACAATTCCAAGCCGCTTTTTGATGTCCCAAATCGTTTCGCCCGAACCGCGCCGCGCACCGAAAATTTTCACGTCGTTGCAAAAAACTTGCATATTGTCGCCGGTAATCAATTCCAAAAAAGTCGTCTTGCCAGAACCGTTCGGTCCGCGAATCAGCCAATGCTCGCCGCGCCGCAACGTCCAGCTCAAATCGCGCAAAACACGATGCTCGCCCCAGCCAACATTTATGCCGCGCATTTCCACAAGAATTTTTTCTGCGGATTTCTTTTCGTCCGAAAAATTTTCGGCGACCAATTTTTGGACAGTCTGCTTGAATTCGATTTTATTTTTTTCGCGGAAATCAGAATTTTCTTTTTGACGTTGCGAAAGAATTTCCTCATATTCGCGGCGGTTTCCGCAAAATGAAATTGCATTTTTCGAAAATTCCAAAACGCAATTTATCGATTCGGGAATTTCATTGAAGCGTTCCATCGACAAAATTATTCGCGGAAACGCGCCGCTTTCTTCGCCAGGATTTTTCAATTGTCGCGTGGCAATTCCATCAAAAAAATCCAAAAGAATTTTTCGGCTTTGCGCGTCCAGCCCCGCAAATGGATCGCTCAAAATCAAAAGCCGCTTTTTTCCCAAAAGCGCGCGGCACAAATATGTCCTGCGAATTTCGCCAGTGGAAAGATATTTCAGCCCACGATCCAAAATATTTTCAATGCCGCAAAGTTTCACTTCGGGAAAATTTTTCAAACGCGCGGCTTCTTCCGGAATTTCAAATTCGCCGTTTGTTTGCCGCCGAATTTTTTTGCCCAAAATTCCTTCGCATAAAAAAACTCGCGCAGTCCTTCCGTGATCCACGCCGCCTTCGAAATATTCGCTTTCATCGTTCGCGCGCTCTTCTTCAATCAGCGCGGCGGCTTTTTCCAGCGAAATGATTTCTGCGGAATTTTCAAAAATATTCGAAAAAAAGGCGCCGTCTTTGTTCGGGATAAATCGCGCGCCATCGCCCGCGAGCGCGTTCAAAAAATTCGCTTTGCCGCTTCCATTCGCGCCCACGACAAGCCACGCTTCTTTCGAGCGCATTTTCCACGAAACATTTTCAAGCAAAGTTCCGCGCGAACTTTCGATTCTGCATTCATTTATTGAAATAAATTTTTTTTGAAATTCTTGCTCGCCACTCATAAAAATTTTATCGGCAAATTTTTTCATTAAATTTATTCGAATTGCAAATTTTTATAAATTACAAATTTTCTCTTGAAGAAAAATTGCATTTTGACGATAATAATATCAAAGTTTTAGCCAAAATCGCTCTCGACTTTATAGGAGTTTTTATGAAAAAAATTTTATCTGCCATGATTCTTTTCGCAATTTGCTTTTGCGTTTTCGCTGACGACGCTTCGCAATTCTTTTTGCCGAGACCTTTTGGAAACGTGAAAAATTACACGGAAACAAATTTCGAAATCACGACAAAATTCGGCGATTACTACAGAACGCCCAAAACAAATTATTTTCATGAATTTAATGAAAATGGCTTGGAAATTCGTTCCAGCGAATTCAACGCGGCGGGACAAATCGTCAACAGAATCGAATACGCCTACAACGATGACGGAAATCTTTTTTCGCAAATTTGCTATGACGACAACGGAAAAATCTTTTGGAAAATCATCACTTCGTTTGACGAAAACGGAATCAAATCGGAAGACAGCGAATATGATGGAAAAGACAATTTGACTGGAAAATCAGTTTACAAAAATGAAGGCGCGAATCCTGCCGAAGAAATTTATTACAATGCGAAAGGCGACTTGATTTGGAAAAACACTTTCAAATATTCCGACGCTAATTTGCTGGAAGAATGCTGCTCGTATTTCGCGAACGGCCAGCTCGACACTCGGAAAGTTTACAAATACGACAGCAGCGGAAATCTTTTAGAAATAACTTCGTTCGATGTTTTCGACGATTTGGCAGAACGCGAAGTTTTTTCCTACAACGAAGATTTCACTTTGAACGAATACACGGTTTACGGCGCGGACGGAAAACGCCGAACACGAATTTTCTATAAGTATGACGAAAATAAAAATTGCGTAAAATCCACGACGTACAATGTGGCGCAAAAATTTGGAACGACCGTAAACGAAATGATCGATCAGTCCGACTTCAAATACGAATACAGATAAAGGCACATTCGAAAAAATTGCCAAAAGTAAGTTTTTCGAGGTGTCATTTATTCTGAAAAATATTCTGCAAAAAGCGGCTGGGATTTGACGAATTCGTCGGCCGCAATTTCGTAGTCCGCCCAAGTGGAAACGAAAAGTTTTTGCGCGCCTGGAAAAAAAATCAAGTCGGTGGGAATTACATAATTGTAGTCGATTTGATTTTCGATGAAAAAATCGCGCACGCTTTGAACGGTGTTCGCCAAGACATAAGCCAAATACGACGAGCACACGAATTTGTATTTTTTTTCATCCGCCGGATCGACGTAGCCTTTTTTGGAAGGAATGCCGCCGAAATTTCGCTCTTGCGCGGTCTTTTGTTTTTTTCGTTTCACTCCCCAAAAACCAAGCGGAAGATTTTTCGGAATCGAATATTTTACTTTTGCCTCGGCGTAGTCGCGTTCCAAAAATTCTTTCGTGGCCTCGTATTCCTGCGCGGAAACTTTTATGGCGAGCGTCATCTGCAACGACTTGTATTTGTCGCACATTTTCATATATCTGTTTGTTTGCGGATTCAGGCACGATTCGAGCTTCAAATGTTGCGGCTTGTAGCGAGTGAGGCCGTAAAAATTGTCGTGCAAATCAAAGCCCATCGAAGTGTGGCTGACTTTTTCATCAGTCGGATCAATCGAAACTATCAGGCCTTTCAAAATGTTCACGCCGCTCAACTTGTTTTTGTAATTCGGAAAATACAAGCGCAGAAAAATGAATTTTTCGCCTTGCTGAAATTCGTCTTTAAAATCCGTATCGTAGATTTTAAAAACTTCGTCCTGCGCGTTTATCTCAAGGCCGTCGGGAAGAATCTGCGTTTGCTCATCGGCAAATTTCGTGGAACGGCATCCGCCGAGCGCGATTAGAAAAATCGTCGTAAAAACAATTAAAAAATTCTTCGCGTCCGCGCGGCGTGTTTCCTCAAAATTCATTTTTCAAGCATCGCCTAAATTTCAACTTCGCCGTCAAAGCATGATTGCGTTCCGCCCGAAAGGAAAACAGTTTCGCCGGTGTATTTTACAATCAAATTTCCGCCGCGCACTCTCACCGTGATATTTTGGTTTATCGGGCAAAATCCGTTGAGAACCGACGCGATTGCTGCCGCGCATGCTCCAGTTCCGCAAGCGCAAGTTTCGCCGTTGCCGCGTTCCCATGTCCGCATTTTGAGTTCGTTCGGGCCTGCCACGCGCACGAATTCCGTGTTCGTGCGATTCGGGAACGCCGCGTGATTTTCAAAAAGCGGGCCGAGCGTTTCGAGCGGCTCTTTGTCTACGAATTTGCTGAACACGACGCAATGCGGATTTCCAACGCCCACGCAAGTTACGTTGTACTGAATTCCGTCCACCAAAAGCGGCGCATTCAAAACGGCGCGTTTTGGCAAAAGCGAGGAGTTCTCTTTGTTCATTTCGGAAATCGGCACGTCGCTTTCTTCCAAAGTCGTGGGAAGCGTTTGGCTTGCGAAAGTCGGGCGACCCATGTCAACAGTGACAGACGTAACTTTTCCGTCCTGCTTGTAAAGCACCAAAGTTTTCACGCCGCTTTCCGTTTCAATCGTGATTGTTTCGGTTGCGTCGCTTTTTTTGCCGTGCTTTTCCTGAATGCCGTTGATGTTGTTGTCGTACAAATATTTTCCCACGCAGCGAATCGCGTTGCCCGCCATTTTTCCTTCCGTTCCGTCGAGATTGAAAAAGCGCATTTTCGCGTCCGCCAAATCCGACGATTCAATCAAAACCAAACTGTCCGCGCCGATTCCGCCAGCGCGCCTGTCGCACAAACGCACGGCAAGCCCGGAAGGATTGTTCACCGCCTGCTCGATCGCGTTGATGACGATAAAGTCGTTTCCAGTGGAATCCATTTTCGTGAATTTGATTTTTTGTTTTTGCGTGCGCAAAGTGTTGATGTTCACAAGTTCGACATTTTCCGCCGAATATTTCGACTTGAGGCAATTCGCGAGCGCGTTTGCAGTGTCAAGCGAAGTGAGGCAAGGAATATCGCGCTCAACGGCATGGCGGCGCATTTTCACCGAGTCGGCGCGCGGATCGCGGCCTTTCGCCGAAGTGGAAATTATGTAATCGACTTTTCCAGAATCCAGCAAATTCAAAATATTGTTTTCGGGATTTTCGCTGATTTTGTTGACAACTTCCACTTCCATTCCGAAATCGCGCAAAGTCTGCGCGTTGCCTTCGGTGGCGAAAAGCTTGAATCCCATGTCGTAGAATTTTCGCGCCAATTCCGGCAATTCGTAGCGATCGGTTTTTCGCACGCTGAACAAAACGCCGCCCGAACGCTTCATGTTGTAACCCGCGCCAATCAAGCCCTTGAACAAAGCTTCTTCCATCGTGTTCGCGATTCCCAAAACTTCGCCCGTGGATTTCATTTCAGGGCCGAGATGCGTGTCCACGTCCATCAATTTTTCGAAACTGAACACAGGAACTTTCACCGCAAAATACGGCGGAATTTTGTAAAGCCCAGTTCCGTATCCCATGTCGCGGATTTTTTCGCCGAGCATCGCGCGCGTCGCCAATTCCACCATCGGAACGCCGCTCACTTTGCTGATGTACGGAACTGTTCGGCTTGAGCGCGGATTCACTTCGATTATGTAAAGGTCGTTGTTGTAAATCAAATATTGAATGTTCACCAAACCTTTCGTGCCGAGCTTGAGCGCAAGATCCTGCGACTGCTTTACGATTTTTTCGCGGAGCACGTCATTCAAATTCCAGCTCGGATAAACCGCGATCGAATCGCCCGAATGAATTCCCGTGCGCTCGATGTGTTCCATAATTCCGGGAATGAGCACGTCCTCGCCGTCGCAAATGCCGTCAACTTCCAACTCAATTCCCATCATATATTGGTCAATCAAAATTGGATTTTCGATTCCGTGCGACAAAATGATTTTCATATATTCGCGAACGTCGTCGTCGTTGAAAGCGACGATCATATTTTGTCCGCCCAAAACATACGAAGGCCGAAGCAAAACAGGATAGCCCAATTTTGCAGTCGCGTCCAAAGCCTCGTCCAGCGTGAGGACAGTGAGACCTTTCGGCCGCTTTATCGCAAGCCTTTCGCAAAGCTCGTCGAAACGCTCGCGGTCTTCCGCCAAGTCAATCGAATCCGCGCTCGTTCCCAAAATCTTGATTCCCTGCGAATCCAAGAATTTCGTCAATTTTATCGCGGTTTGTCCGCCGAACGCCACGACAACGCCGAGCGGCCTTTCCGTCGCAATCACGCCCATAACATCTTCGGGAGTGAGCGGCTCGAAATAAAGCCTGTCCGCCGTGTCAAAATCCGTGGAAACAGTTTCGGGATTATTGTTGATTATCGCAACTTCGTAGCCGAGTTTTTTGAGCGACCAAACGCATTGAACCGAAGCGTAGTCGAATTCGATTCCCTGGCCAATTCGAATCGGACCAGAGCCGAGAACGACAATCGTGCCGCGCGGACTTGCCGAATCGTTTTTGCCGTGCAATTCTTTCAAAAATGCCGCCGCTTCGTTTTCTTCACCAAAGCCGCCGTAAAAATACGGAGTCTCCGCATTGAACTCGCCTGCGCAAGTATCGACCATTTTGTAAGAATGCGGAACGTGCGCAACTTTGTCGGATTTTTTTCCAGCAGAATTCGCCGCAAGAATTTCGTGTGCGGCGTTTTCTTCGGCAAGGTTTCCACTCGCGCCCACGATTTTCTTTCCAGTCAAATTTTCGATAACCGCGTCGGGATAGCCGAGCCTCTTTGCTTCAAGATAAAATTCTTGGTTGAAATCGCGCGCGCAATTTTTCACTGCGCAGAAATTTTCTTCCATCGCCACGAGCAGATTCAGTTTTTCCAAGAACCATTCGTCAATCATCGTGACTTGATGAATCTGCGCGACGCTCATAATCTTTCGTTTGAGAGCATGGAAAATCGCGAAAAGCCTTTGGTCGGTGCACTCGCCCACGCGCTCGCGAATTTTGTCGTCGCTTTCCTGCGCGAACGCCGGCAAGTTAAGCGAAGCCACGCCGATTTCCGCGCCGCGAACCGCCTTCATCAAGGCTTCTTCGAACGTGCGCCCGATCGCCATAACTTCGCCCGTCGCTTTCATCTGCGTTCCCAATTTTCGCGCGGCGTAAACAAATTTGTCGAAAGGAAATTTCGGGAATTTGACGACGACATAATCCAAAACCGGCTCGAAGCAAGCCGCCGTTTTTTTCGTGACGAAATTCTGGATTTCATCGAGAGTGTAGCCAATCGCAATCAAAGCCGCCACTTTCGCAATCGGGTAGCCGGTGGCTTTGGAGGCCAGCGCGGAAGAACGCGAAACGCGCGGATTCACTTCGATTACGGCGTATTCGAAAGATTCGGGATTCAGCGCAAACTGGCAATTGCATCCGCCTTCGATTTTGAGCGCGGAAATTATGTTGAGAGCCGCCGTACGCAGCATTTGATATTCTTTGTCGGAAAGCGTCACCGCCGGCGCGATTACAATCGAATCTCCGGTATGCACGCCAACAGGATCGAAGTTTTCCATCGAACAAACCGTGATTACATTTCCGGCAGAATCGCGCATCACTTCGAATTCGATTTCCTTCCAACCCGAAATGCATTTTTCCACGAGAATCTGATGAATGGGCGAACGATGCAAGCCGTTGTGTGCGATTTCGTTCAAGTCGGATTCATTGTAGCAAATTCCGCCGCCTGTGCCGCCAAGCGTGAACGCCGGCCGAATTATAGCGGGAAATCCGATTTCGTTCTTGACGAATTCTTCCGCGTCCTCATAATTCGTGACGACCTTCGAAGGAATGCAAGGCTCTCCGATCGAAAGCATCGTGTCTTTGAACATTTGGCGGTCTTCGGCTTTGTCAATCGTTTCGGGAACCGCGCCCAAAAGCCGTACGCCGTTCTTTTCCAAAAATCCGCTTTTCGCCAATTCCATCGAAAGCGTGAGGCCGGTCTGCCCGCCCAAAGTTGACAAAAGGGAATCGGGCTTTTCTTTCAGGATAATTCGTTCGATAACTTCGGGAATCAGCGGCTCAATGTAAATCGCGTCCGCCATTGAATGATCCGTCATCAATGTGGCGGGATTTGAATTGACAAGGACAACTTCCAGCCCTTGTTCCTTGAGCGCCTTGCACGCCTGAGTTCCGGCGTAGTCGAATTCCGCCGCCTGACCAATCACAATCGGACCTGAGCCGATCACCATAACTTTGTGGATATTTTTATTTAAAGGCATACTAAAAGCATATTCTAGCAAATTTTCGCAAGTTTGACTAGAGGAAAATTCCGCCATTCTCCGCCTTTTCCAACAATCTCGGAAGTGGCAAACGAGAAAATCTACCTGCCCGTCTTTTTCGCGGGCAAGGTAGAAAATCTACTTTTCTGCTTTTTCCTGCGGAAGCAAGATAGATTTTCTAGTTTCTTGCCGCAAGTCGTTTTGAACGATGTAGAAAATATATCTTCCTGCTTCCGTCTGCGGCGGGAAAATATATTTTGTATTTCTTCGCCGACGGCGGTTTGAACATTCTTATTGAGATTTGCTATAAAAGTGTTTGGAAAAAAAATACTCTATAACTTATTATTCTTTATTCATCCAAATACATTTGTCCTATTGTGCCTATAATCCAATATGTAATTATCGCCAATAAAAACCAAATAGATTGAAATACATAAACTATTTTAGAAATTTCTTTATTTGTATATATTATTATCAAAAAACTAACAGCAGGAACAATCCCCAGAATAAACAATAATGAAGATATAAAAGCGATTTTTTGCCAGTTTTTCTTTGTGTCCGACTTTGCAATACCTGACATAAATTTTATTACAGTCTGTCCAAACAATACAACACTTACAAATGAAATATCCGTACCAGTAAATATTTCTCGCACGTTTTTCTTCAACGCGATATGTAAAATAAAAATTATTAACAGAGGTAAAATTGAAAACAAAAGCTCTATGCAAATAATCTGTTTTGCATTAAACTCTTCTTTACTCATCTTCATTTTCGCCTTTTATTACATTCCAAACTTTTGTTATAGAAACTTTTGAACTGATAAGTGAACCAAAATCATTATATTCATCTACCGTTCTAATTGTACATTCTATGGAATCGCCAGGATAAACTTTTATATCTTTTTTTAGGAATCCGGCAATCCATTCAGCATCTTCAATTTTTATATTTTTGAACACATTTCCGAATTTTAATTCCCATGCACTATCTGCAATATAATCAGGCTTTTTTACTTTTAGTATTTGTTTTACTTCATTTACTAATGTTTTTCCAGTATTTTCAAAGTCTTTTTCGGCAACTTGTAAATTTATTTTTTTAGGAAGTTCTATTATTTTACTGCCATTTGGCTCCTCTAGAAAAACTACCTCTTCCTCTCCTAAATTTAAAGTCGCATCTTTTATCAATTTTGAAACTTCAATTATGCCTTTTGTTTGAATAGGCGTAAAGGAAAAAGTTTCTTTTATTTTTGCTTCTTCTGCCAAATGGTCTAAATCTGAAGAAATTTTTTCGATGGTATTTTTTGTTATGTTTTTATCTTGTGCTAAATTGTTCACAATAGTTTTTACACCTTTTGAAATATACGCCTGCACATCACTAGTTTGTAATTTTTCGTTTCCTAATTCTGGCTCCTTATCTTCAATCCATGATTTTATCTTTGTTATAATTGAACCCGTCTCTATTGTTTCAAGAGAAGACTTATATTTCAACGAGCTTGAAATTGATTTCATAATTAGTGTTTCTGCTTTTTCAAAAGCAGTTAACATAAATGTATACTCTTTAAATATATCCACGGGATTTTTGTCTTTTGAATAGTCGAATTTTATCGTTTTTGTCATCTCATTCATTTTTCGTTCCTCGATATGCTTTCAAACTATGCTCGCATAATGTACGTTTATTGCGTTCATAACAGCGACAAAATCCATATTTCCGATATTCTCCACCTCGTCATCATCAAAACCGATGCTAAGAACGTGGAGAAATTTTGGGAATTCATAAATCCGTTCTACTTTGTCAGCGTAACTTTCTTCAATGTTTTCTTTTATTCGATCTGCTTTTGAAAGCAAAAGCAATTTTTGATACTCAACATTTATCTCCTGCGTCCTGCCGTTCGGATGGGCATAGTTGTAGTGCTGTGTCGGTGTAAGGGCGATCAGATTCTCCAAATACGCGCAAATCTCTGGATACAACGCCTTGGGGAAAATGTGGTGAATATGTATTGCGGCATCTTTCAGATGCTCCTTTTCAAGATGCTCGGTAATTCCGTTCCTGTACTGCTCGTTAAAAATTCGCAGAAAGCGTTTCGCCTTGGCAGACTGGTAATCGTAGTATTTCTCGTTCAGTTCAACCGAATGTTCTTTCGCATAAACCTTGCGGGTAACTCCTTTCGGCTTGTTCGCGTAAATATCCCGAAAATTGTTGCGATTATACATCAAAACGTCATAAGTGATTATGTCGGAGGATATTCTTCCTTTTTCAGATCCGTGGGCATTTCGGTAATACGCCAGAGGATTTACGACTTTTGTAAAAATTCTCCCGCACTCAGTGTCGCCATTTATCGGGGTATAACGTTTTGTAAAATGACAAAAATCTTGTTTAAGTTTTGTGTAGAGGTTTTGCAGTTTGTCTTTGTTTCCAATCGCAGATTTTTGACCACTGAAAAACAAATTGAATGAGTTGTACAAATCACTGTCTCTTAAAACTTTCTCAATGTATCTATGCAAGAATTTTAACGCATTTATTTCGCTCAAAGCGATATATTCAAGAATTTCAAGACTGTTTACTTTGAACATATTTTTTGTGCCGTCTTTTCGTTCTATGAGAATTTGAGAGTTTGCTAACAACTTCATGGGTTGCTGAAAGAATTTATCGTATTCACACTTTGCCGCATTTTGCTTCGGACTCGGTTTTTTAAATACTGCTTCTGTATTTTGCACTGCGTAGTTGCTGTACCAAATATTCTGTGTGCAAAATTCTTCGTTAGGATTATTTGCGGCATAATTATACAATCTCTAGCTTTCAAAATGCACAGGCTTTTTACTGACCTCTCTAATCATTTCAAAGTTTCTCTGCATTGTGTCTGAGCAGTCTTCATAACTGAGACTCCCGTTGTCTTCCTCATATATGTAATCTGCATTAAAATCAGAAGAAAATATACAGAGTGGTGCGTTGTCGCAATCCCAGTTATCTTTGTTTTCCACAAACATTTCGGCTTCCCTTAAAGTCCTGAAGACTTCATACGTTTGCGCACCGTCTACTCGACAATGCTCCACGCAATACAATTTGACAATACTCATATTTTATTCCAATGCAATGATGAAGTGTGATAAGTGAATTGTACCGTTTTTATTTCTTTTTTAGTGAATTCAAGGTGTTCCAAGGGATTTGAAATGCAATTGAATTTCGGAGAGGCTATCAAATTACTCACGACAATAAGAAAGTAATCGTCTTTGAATTCTGCCGCTTTGTCATATTCTGATTGCGTCAAACGTACTGCGCCAGCTTGTTCTCTTACTCCTTTTACTTCTGCCAATAAATATTTTGAATCTAATTTGACCTGAAAATCATAGCCATCTCCCCAAAGTCGGGCATCTTCAATCAAAGCATCTTGAAATATGGGAATGTTTTTGTAATTTGTCATAAAGAAGAATTCAGCTTCTTTCCCAGTTGCCTGCAATTGCTTGAACCTTGATTTTACGGCGGGCGGTATAGGTTTTTGCGCTATTTTTATGTTTTTGTCCGTATCTTGTATAAAAAGCCTTACGATATTTGCGTATCCGACCGCATCTTCATTGCCAAAAAGACTGTCTATGAATAACTTGATATGTTCACGCTGATTTCGCTGATACCACCCTTTTCGTCCATTATCAAAATACGGGTCGAAACTGTCCTGTCTGTTTGAAACTGCTTTTATAGTTTTTGCAAGCCCCAAGTCCACACAGTATTGATAAAATGCGGCACGAGTTTTTAGTCCGAATTCTTTTACAAAGTCCATGTCGAATTTTGCCAATCCATAGCCGATGAGATTCATAATTTCAGAATGCTTATCTAATTCGATCATGCCGCAAAAACCTCTTTTTCGGACAATGTATTCAATTCTTCCAAAGATTTGTCAATCCATTTGAAAGATTCGGGAACAGTCATCATCTTCGTATATTTGTCGGCGTTTTTTCGAGTGTTCGCAACAATCTTGCCATTGATTATTTGATGCGGACGTTTCTCAATATCTTTGTTGTCAAATGCAGATTGTCCTTCGCTTAAATCGTGAATCCATGCCCTCATGTGTTCAGGGTAAGTTCTGAACGCATGATAAAAATCATTTGCGTCTATTTCCCCAAAATCAAGCGGCTTCAAGTCGCCGATAACTTGGCGCCGCGTTTTCTCCGCCTCGATTTCTGGGTAAAGCTCTAGGGGAGAAATCTCATCGGCAAGCTCTCTTGCAACTCCGATGACGAGCGTCCTCTGCCGACTTGAACAGGCTCCGTAATTTTTGAAATTGATGACACGGGAGATATATGAATATTTTTCTCCAAGATTGTTTTCTATTGCCTCACAGATTGGTTTCTCGTTTCCGTCAATATCTGTGCATGTCGTTTTCATAAATGCAGGAACATTCTCAAAAATGAAAAACTTAGGATTCAATTCCTTGATTATTTTTATAGATTCTATCACAAGGGAGTTTCTAACGATTTCATTCTCTGACTTTTTATGATTAGCGACGGACATTCCCTGGCAGGGTGGAGTCGCAATAAGTACGTCCACACGCTTTACGTTCCCTTTCTTTTTCCACAAATCAATTTGGGAAAACAAAGCATCTTTAGTTTCTTGATTGGCTATATCACCACAAATATATCCGCTGTCATATTTGCATTTTTTGTTGAATTTTTGGACTTCAAGACGACGTGGGATTATTTCATTCGTCGCTATGCAATCATAGCCAGCCATTTTAAAGCCAAAGCAACCCACGCCCGCAGAACTGAAGAGGCTTATGTAAGTTATATTGCTTTCTTTGGTTGCCATTTTCCCTACTCTGTTGTGTATTATAACATTATTGCGATTTAATTGCTATCCCTAATGCCCTCTGATTATAAAATATTGTCATATATTTCATAAATTAAACCGAATGGTCTTTTTTAATATCTTAAAATTTTTAATCATTAAAGATTCTCAAAAATTTTGAATGATTAAAAATCTACGAAAATTTTTAATGATCTATTACGAGCGTTTTTAATCATTCAAAACGAGTATTTTTAATCATCTATTATATCCGTTTTAAATGATTAAAAACGAACGGTATCAATCATCTAAAATAAATATTTTTAATGATTGAAAACACAGAATTTTAGGCTGAAATGGGGCAAATTGCCAAACGGCCTCAAAATCCACGATTGCATTTTTTTAAATTTTATTCTATACTTGATTTATGTACAAAGTTTTCATCGACGGAAAAGAAGGAACCACCGGTCTCAAGATTTTCGAGCGATTCAAAAATCGCAGCGACATCGAATTGATTTTGATTGACGAAGAAAAGCGCAAGGATGACGCCGCGCGCGCCGAATGCATAAACGCTTCGGACTTCACGTTCTTGTGTTTGCCCGATGCCGCCGCAATCCAAGCCGTCGCGCTTTGTACGAATCCCGAAACGAAAATCATCGACGCTTCCACGGCGCACAGAACGAATCCCGAATGGGCGTATGGCTTTCCAGAATTGGGCGCGGAATTCCGACAAAAAATAATTTCCTCGAAGCGCGTCGCAGTTCCAGGCTGCTACGCAAGCGGCTTTGTCGCGCTCGTCTATCCGCTCGTTCAACGTGGAATTATTTCGCCAGATTATCCTGTTGTTTGCCACGCGGTTTCGGGATACAGCGGCGCGGGAAAAAAAGCCATCGCGCAATACGAAGACCCCGAGCGCAATTTTGAATTAGAATCTCCGAGAGAATACGCGCTCACGCAGGAACACAAGCATTTGCCTGAAATGAAAAAAATCGCGGGGCTTTCCTACGAGCCGATTTTCAATCCGTACATTTGCGACTACTTCAACGGAATGACTGTAACTGTTCCGCTTCATTCGCGCTTGCTTTCAAAAAAAATCGACGTGAAGAATCTGCGGGACGAATTCGCCGCGCATTACGAAAATTGCCGCTTTGTAAAAGTCGCGCCGCCGAACGGGGAAGGTGTTTTGATTGGCTCGACAATTCCCGCCAACACTTTGCACGACACAAACGAAATGCAGATTTTCGTTTTCGGCAACGACGAGCGCATTTGCCTGTGCGCACGTTTCGACAACTTGGGCAAAGGCGCGAGCGGCGCGGCAGTCCAATGCATGAACATTATGATGGGAATCGACGAAGGCACAGGTCTTTAAAATGAAAGGCGACTTGCTTTTGATTATCGACATGCAAAATGTTTATACGCGCGGCGCGAAATGGGAATGTCGCGACACGGCGGGCGCGGCGAAAAATATTTTGCGTTTGGCGCAAAGCGAAAAATTTGACGAAGTGATTCTCACGAAATTCATTGCGGACGAAAACGCGCGCGGAGTTTGGAAAAATTACAATATCGAAAACGCCGCCGTGAACAATGACGCTTGGTCGAACGAGCTTTTACCGGAACTTGAGCCGCTTGCGAAAAAATTTCCTGTCATTCAAAAAAGCAAATATTCTTCGCTGAAAAATGAGCGGGTTTTGGCGGCTTGCAAAAACGCGCGAAGAGTTTTCGTTACGGGCGTTGTCGCAGAATGTTGCGTGCTTTTCACTGCGTTCGATTTGATTGACGCTGGCATTTATACTGTTTACGTTACCGACGCTGTTTCGGGTCTGAACGAGGAAAAAGAACGCGCCGCCGAATTAACTTTGGAAGGACTTTCGCCTTTGCATGTGCAATTGATGACGACGAACGAAATTTTGCAAGAAGAATAAATTTCAAAAAAGAATTTTTCGCAATTTCAAAAAAGCGAATCGCAAAGATTTTTTACGCCTTGTTCGCCGCTTTTGCAAAATGCGGAAATCAGCGGGCGGCCAAGCAGAATTTGTTCTGCGCCCAATGCCGCCGCCGCAATCGCATCTTGCTTTGTGCGGATTCCGCCGTCAACCCAAACTTGTCCGCAATGCTTTTTCAAAAATGCAAAATTGTTTTGCAAGAATTCCGCCGTGCTTCCGATTTCCGTTTCCACGCGCCCACCGTGGTTTGAAACAAGCGCGACATCTGGCCGCAATTCTTCCACCAAGCGCAAATCTTCTTTTGTGAAAATGCCTTTTACCACAAACGGAATTTTTGCCGCCTGCCGCAATTCACGCAATTGCGCCGCAGATTTTTTTTCAAGATTTGCTTTGCCGCGCATCGTGACGATATTGTACGCATCAATGTCGATTCCGAAAAATTCCGCGACATCCGCCGCCCATTCAATTCTCTCGAACAATTTTTGCTGCGGATAAGGCTTGAAAAAAACTGCCGCCTTTTGCGGTGCGAGCGCGCGAACGGCATTTATTCCGGAAATCAATTTTTGGTCGGGAATGCCGTCGCCGATGCTCAAGCCAATTTTTGCGTTGGCGCAAGATTTTATGAACGGCGCGTAAAAACTTTCCTCGTCGTGCCAGCCGATATTTTCCGTCGCTCCGGTGATTGGTGCGAGCCGGAAAAATTTAAAGCCCGCTTCGTTCAATTTTGATTCGGCATTTTGAATTTGACTTGAATTTAATTTGGAAAAAATTTTTTTCCATGCGGCGCAATTGAGGATGTTGTTTTTTCCGCCGAAAACGCCGCCCATTCCGGGAAGCTCGCCGGAACAAGCAAGGCCTGCGCATTCGGCGCAAAATCGGCATTTGAAATTTTCAGTCGCCAAAAGATGTTCCCAAATTGCGGCCCGCCAAAAGCATCGGATGATCGAGCGGAACGTTTTTCACTTTGCCCGCGACATCTTTGAGCGGAACGGCTACAATTTTATTGTTTTGAAGCGCGACCAAATTTCCGAATTTTTCTTTCGCCAAAAAATCCGCGGCCGCCACTCCGTATTGGCTTGCCAAAACGCGATCGTAAGGCGAAGGCGTTCCGCCGCGCTGCAAATATCCCAAGACCGTCACGCGCGATTCCAATTTTGTGGCTTCTTCCAATTCTTGCGCCACGCGATATGCGATCGAATAAGGCATTTCGGCTCGCTTTTTTTTGAAGGCTTTTTTTTCGAGCTTGGCTTCTTTTTTCGAAAGCGCGCCTTCCGCAACGATGACGATTGAAAATTCCTTGCCGGCTTCTTTTCGAGACATCACGCTTTCCGCAACTTTTTCGATGTCGTAAGGAATTTCAGGAAGAAGAATCACATCGCCGCCGCCAGCAATTCCTGAATAAAGACCGAGCCAGCCCGCTTTGTGCCCCATCACTTCAATGACCATAATGCGGCTGTGGCTGTGCGCCGTGGTGTGAATTCTGTCGATGGCTTCGGTGGCAACATCGAGCGCGGTGTGGAAGCCGAATGTCATATCAGTAAAAACGATGTCGTTGTCAATTGTCTTGGGAAGCCCGATTACGTTCAGACCTTCATCGGAAAGAAGGCTCGCCGTGGTGTTCGTGCCGTTTCCGCCCAAGCAGACGAGCGCGTCCAATCCCATTTTTTTATAATTCTTTTTGATTGCTTCGACAGGCATAAGGCCAGTTTCGGCGTTCGGCTCTTTTGCCTTGAAAGGCTTTTCGCGGCTTGTTCCCAAAAGCGTTCCGCCGAGCGTCAAAATCCCCGACAAATCTTTCGAAGTGAGCGGAACGCAGTTTCCTTGCACCAGTCCGCGATATCCGTTTTTGATTCCAACGAATTCCATTCCATAGTGAATCATGCCAGCGCGACAAACTCCGCGAATAGCCGCGTTCAATCCCGGGGCATCACCACCGCTGGTGAGAATGCCCACCTTTTTTACAGAAGTCTTGCTCATAAAATTATTGTATCATAATTTTGCGCGAAAGACAATATTCTGTTTGGAGAAATTTGAGCGGACAAAATTAGGAAAAAAAATCGCAGGAAATTCAAACTAGAAAATGCGCAACTTTTGAAAAGTTTAGCAGGGGAGGGACTTGAACCCCCGGCCTTCGGGTTATGAGCCCGACGAGCTTCCAACTGCTCCACCCTGCGTCGTGTTCAAATATAATAACGGTTTATGAAAATTTTGTCAATAGCATTGAGGCTTTTTTCAAATTTTCAATCGTCGCGCCAAGCATCATATTCGCGGCGAGAACGCGCGGCTTTTTGCGCGCTCCATCGCGAAGATTTTTCTTCCAACATTTCCGCATCTTCGCGCCCTTGAAAATTATTCCATTGCGTGAACTGATTTTTCGAAAGCACGCTTGGACGATTTTTATTTTTTTCCTGCAAATCTTCAATTCCATTCGCCATTATTTATTAAACCCCTTTTTAAACGTCCTTGGATTTTTTTGTAGCCGCCGCTTTTTTCACGACTGTTTTTTCAGCGGAAGTTTTTTTCGAAGAAGATTTTGTTTTTGTCTGCGCCGATTTTTTTTCGGAAGCGGATTTCGATTTTTCCGCAGAAATTTTTGGCGACGATTTTTTTGCGGGGGCGCGCTTTGCAGAATCTTTCTTTGAAGAATTTTTTTCCGCCGAAGTTTTTTTCACAATTTTTTTTGCGATTGTTTTTTCGGCAGATTTTTTTGGCGCGGAATTTTTCACGATAGTTTTTTCCGAATTTTTTTTCGGCTTTGCGGATTTTTTCGAAAAAGAATTTTTGCTTTCTTCCGCTTTGATTGCCGCTTCTGCTTCCGCCTGAATTTTTTCAAAATCTTCCGCGCCTTCTTCGACATCCTTTTCAAAAGACACCTCGTCCATTTGCGCATTTTGAATTTGCTCCTGCGAATTTTTTCGCTCGCCCTTTACCGAAATCACTAACGCAGGATTTTTCGGAATCTCAATTGTCTTTTCCGAATCAACAAATCCCGACGCGGACGATTTTTCCGAAGCGAGATTTTCGCGCGTGCGCAAATAAAAAATCCTGCATTCCAAAATGGCAAGCAAAATCACCGCTATCGAAAAATATTTTAAAGGATATGCGTTCGCCGCAAAAAAATCATAAATGCCGTGAATCACAATCGCAAAAACAAGCGGAGAAAAATTTCGCCGAATATTTTTGCTATAGAAAATGCAAAGTCCGCCGAGGCCGGCGCAAAGCGCGTGAATTACGAGCGCGGTCGCCATTCGCAAAAAAATCATTTGCAAAAATTCCGCCAAAACTTGCGGCCGCGTTCCCACCGCCGTCAGAAGATAAACGACGGATTCAAAGCAGCCCAAAGCCATTCCAGCCAAAATCGAATATGCGAAAAAATTTCTCAAACTTTCGCCGCGCGATTTCAAAACCAAAAGCGAAGCGGCTTTCACGCCTTCTTCAATCAGCCCGAAAAAAATGAGCGAATGGATTATGCTCAAAAAAAGATTCGCCCGCATCAACATTTCAATTCGCAAGTTCCAAAATGAAAATTGCAAAATCACAATCGGAACGAACGCGAGAAGCCCGGCTAGTACGGCGAAAAATTCGCGCAAAATTGAAATTCCCGGAACAAGAATCGCAAGCAAAAGAAAAGTCGTGACGAGCGGAACAAGGCACAAAAGCATCGGCGCGTAGACATTCAAATTCATATTCATAGGATAACGCAAACTGTGGACTTTTGCAATAAAAATCGATATAATTTAAAATCGAAAAAGGAAAAAATGGAAAAGCAAATTTGCGGACGCGCGTTAGTTTTTGTCGGAATCAAGCATTGCGGAAAAAGCACGCAAGGAAAAAGAATTGCATCTCATCTCGGATTGGAATTTTTTGACACCGACGATTTGATTCAAAAGTACGAAAGGATTTCGCCTCGAGAAATTTACGCGAAATTCGGAAAAGAAAAATTTATGGAAGCGGAAAAAAACGCTTGCCAAAAACTCGCAGAATTTTTTGAATCGCAAAAACAAAAATCATTGAAAAAAAATTGCGACAACGCTGCGCAATTTGCAACGGGTGAAAAGCTTTCGTTCGTTGTGGCGACTGGCGGCGGAATTTGCGAAAACCAAAATGCTTTGGAAATTTTAAAATCTTTTGGCACGATAATTTTTTTGCAAGCCGAAGAAAAAACCGCCGCCGATCGCATTGTGCGCGAAGCAGATTTTTCCACGAATCCAGTTCGGAATTTGCCAGCCTATATCGCGGACAAAAATCCACGCACGGAAAAAGACGCGCGCGAAATTTTTCATGACTTTTTTGCGCGGCGAAATAATCGCTACAAAGAAATCGCCGATGTGATCGTGCAGATGAAAGACGCATCGAAAGAAGCCAACACGGAAAAAATTCTTTCCGCGCTATTTTAACGCAAGCCAAATGTCCGCGCAAAACTTGCGAACATTTTAGCAGAAAAAACTTCGACCAAATCAGTTTCCGCAATTTCTGCAGCCGCCGCCACATCCGCCCGCGCAGCTTTCGCCTTCGCCGCAACTTCCTCCACAGCCGCCTCCGCACGAACAACCGCCGCCACATCCGCCAAGATAAACTGTGCCGGCTTCGATTTGTTCCGCGCTCGCATCGGAAACGGATTTTACTTCCACATCAAAATAAAGCGTCTTGCCCGCAAGCTCGTGGTTGCCATCAATCGTGATTTTGTCGTCGGAAATTTTTGAAACGCGAACCATCACAGGGCCGCCGTTCGACTGCGCGTAAAATTGCATTCCAACTTTTATTTCGCCAGACACGTCAAATTGTGCGCGAGGCACTTCGACAATTAGCTGCGGATTCACTTCGCCGTAGCCTTCCGAAGGCGGAATGGCCACGGCGAATTTTTCGCCAGGATTTTTTCCTTCCAAAATTTTTTCAAGTCCCGGAATCAAATTTCCGTGACCATGCAAATATTCAAGCGGGCTTCCGGAATTTGCCGAAGAATCGATGACGTTTCCAGCCTCGTCCTTTAGCGAATATTCAATGGCGACAATTTTGTCCTTTTCAACTTTCATTTAAAAAACCTTTTAATTCAAAATTCAATTGAGAGTCATTTTAAATTGAATCCCAATTCCGCACCAAACGTTTAAAATTCGTAGTCGGGCATCGGCGTGTCGTTCACGACTTCGCTCACTTCCGGGCAAGCGTCCTTCAAATATTGCTCCACGCCCATTTTCAGCGTCATTGTCGCCATCGGGCACGAGCCGCACGCGCCGAGCAATTTTAGGTGGACGCGCTTTTCATCATCGATTGAAATGAATTCCATATCGCCGCCATCCGCCTGCAATTGCGGCCGGAATGCTTCCAACGCTTCCTTTACTTTCGCTTCAAGTTCTTCCATAAAAATCTCCTAATATAAAGATACTAAAAATTTACAAAAAATGAAATTCATTTTCATTCAAATTTTCGCAAAAAAATTCGAAAACGAATCAACATACCTCGACGCAAGTGTTGGGGTATGAAATCCTCCGCACGAATCGCGCGGCTCATCCCAACTTTTCAAGTTTTCTGTGCAATTCAAAAATGCGCGTATGAACGTAATGGTCAAGCGTGGGCTTTTCGGCGATGCCAAGAATTTCGCCTTCGTCGCTGACAATCGGAATCGCTTCCGTGTCGTATTCATCGAACATTTTGTAGGCATCGGGCAAACTGTCTTCGGGCGAACAAGTCACGAACGGAGAATCCATTATGTCCATTGCCAAAATGCTTTCCGCCATTTCGCCGATTTGCAGCGTCTCCTTTATGTGCTCGAGAGAAATCACGCCGACCAAATTTCCTTCGACAGATTTCACGACGTAATTCAAATTGTTGTGGCGGCTGAACGAATCCAAAATCGAGCTGATTGTGTCCGTTTCCAAAACAATTGCCGGAGATGCCGCGCTGCAAATTCTTTCCGTGCCCCAAGTCACGTCCTTCAATTTGGAATTTTTCTTGATGTCGTCTTCCGTAACATTGAGTCCGACTTCGCCCGCTTTTGTAACGCCGTATTTTACGAAAATCGGACCTGCGAGCTGAACGATGAATGTAGTCGCCGTAATTATCAAAAGAATTTGCGGACCCACCGAATTCGGAAAATCGTTGCCCGCCGCAATCGAAAGTCCAATCGCCACGCCCGCCTGAGAAAGCAAGCAGAACGGCAAATATTTTCGCACGGTTTCCGGCGCCTTCGTAATGAGCGCGCCCAGCATCGAGCCGAGAGCCTTTCCGAAAGTTCTGCCGAGAACATAAATTATCGCAAGCAATCCCAAATACGGAGTGATGATCCAAATGTCAAGTTTCGCGCCAACGAGCACAAAAAACAAAACGTAAACCGGCGGCGTGAATTTTTCCACGAGTTTAAAAACGGGCAAAGTTTTTTTCGGCGCGAAATTCACCATGAAAAATCCGAGCGACATCGCGCAAAGAATATTGTCCAAATTCAGCGCCATCGAAATTCCTGTGCACAAAAAAAGGCTTCCCAACGCGAACGAAAGAATTCTTCCTTCCTCGGTCATGATGTTGCGAATTATCGTTCCCAAAATAATTCCGAAAATTCCGCCAAGCAAAATCGAGCCGAAAATTTCTTTCGCAATCATCAGCAATTGAAATCCGAACGAAACCGAATTGCCGTCCAAAAGCGGCGCGGAAATCGTGTTCGCCACGGCGTACAAAATCAGCGCGACGGCATCGTCCATCGCGACAATTCCGTAAACGATTGTCGTGAGCGGGCCGCGCGTTCGGTATTCCGCCAAAACGTCGGTGGTGGCGGCGGGAGCGGTGGCAGAACAAATCGCGCCCAAAATCAATCCAAGCGAAATCGCCAAATTCAAATCTTTCGTGACGGAGAGCGTGACTGCGAAAATTATTCCGCCCACGATGAAAAATGGCGTGATCGCTTCGAACAAAAGAATGCCCACAAATTGCTTTCCGTATTTTTTTACGACATTCAATTTGAGTTCGCCGCCGACCAAAAATCCAATCATCGAAAGCGCGACTGTGCTTATTGGATTCAACGCCTCAATCGTTTTTTTTCCCAAAATCTGCAAGCCGGAAGATCCAATGACAATTCCGATGACGATGTAGCCGACGACTTGCGGAATCTTCAATTTTTTGAAAATGCGTCCGCCAAGCGCGCCAAAAAACATAACGATGCCGAGCAGCAAAACAAGCTGCGTAGCATGCAAATAATAAAAATGAAAAGCGTCGGGAAGCAATTGCGAAAAAGGGTCGTCCATAAATTTTTCCTAAAATGCGCGGGCAAATTCGCGCCGCAAATTTAGAAAAATTATATCGGAAAATTCGCTTTGTGAAAAGCCCCGCAAAAAAATCCGTGTTAAAAAATTTGAATTTATTTTCGCGTTTTCGCGCGGCGAATTCAAAAAATCAAACGGCGAAATTTTTGAAAATTATCCGCTCGTCGATTTTCACGTAAAAAAATAAAATTTTTTAAACTTCATTTTTTCAAAATTTTATTTTATAATGAATGAAACTTGATCGCAAAATGAGCGTTGAAAATTTTTGAAAAAATTAGGAAAAGAAAATGGATGACAAAATAGACTTTGTTTCTGGCGCGCAAATTGTTTCGGCTTTTTTCGAAAACGTCGAAAAGCAAAAACTTGAAAACGATTCGAAAATTCTTGTTGCATGGAAAAAGACCGTGCAGAAAATTTCCGGAAACGGCGCGCAACTTTTTGACCACAGCCGCATAGTGGATTTGAAAAACGGAATTCTTCTTGTGGAAACCGACCATCCCGCTTGGAGTCAAATGCTGCAATTTCACAAAAAATTCATTCTCACTGGGCTGAACAGAATGTGCGCCGACGCTAAAATTGAGTCGCTTGCTTTTCGCGTGCGAGGAAACAACGCGACTTTGGCGGACGCGGGAAAAAAAATCGCCGCTCGCGAAATGAAAAAATATTCCGAAAAACTCGAGGCCGATGAAAAAATTCTTTTTGAAAAAGGATTTTTGGACAAAGAAAAAAATTCCGCCGAAAGCAACGATTCAAAAAATGGCGAAGAACTTCCCGATAATTTAAAAGAAATTTTTGCAAGAATGAAATCGGCGGCGGAGAAAAATCACGACGAAAAATGAAAATCAAAAATCATACACGGATCCGACACATCACGTTTTTCAAAAACCCTACATTTCGTTGTGCTCGAGCCGCCATGCGATCGCGCGTTTGAGATAATGAATGTAGGCGGGATCTTTGCACATATTTTTTCCTTCGGCGTCGGAAAGCTTCGCCACAGGCCCATTGTTGCATTCCGTCACCTTCATCACGATGTTGAGCGGCGGAACTCGCGTGTCGTTTGCGATGTAAGTTCCGATTCCGAATGCCACTCGAACTTTGTCCTTGAATTCATTGTAAAGCCGCGTCGCCTTTTCAAAATTCAAACTGTCGCTGAACAAAAAAGTTTTTGTCTTCGGATCGATTCCGAGCGACTTGTAATGCGCGATGATTTTTTCCGCCCATTCATAAGGGTCGCCCGAATCGTGCCGAACTCCGCTGAAAAGCGTGGCATAAGTTTTGCGGAAGTCGCGCAAAAAAACGTCCGTGCCCACAGTGTCCGTGAGCGCGATTCCGTTCAGCACGCCGTATTCCTGCACCCAGGATTCAAGCATGTACCAATTTGAATACGCGGGATTGTGCTTGCGATTTCCTTGACCGACGCATTGAACATATTCGTGCGCCATCGTGCCAATCGGTTTTACGCCGAGCTTTTTCGCAAGGAAAACATTGCTCGTTCCAATGAAATTGGAATCTTTGAAGCCAAATTTTTTTTGCGCATCAACAAGCTCGCGAATCACGAATTCCTGCGCCTGCGCGCTCAATCTTCGCCGCATTCCGAATTCGGAAAATTGCCCAATCGTAAAAATTCCATCGACAAGATTTTTCGTCTTGGTTTTCGCGCGCTCGACAAAATCCGAAAAAAGCGAATCGTAATCTTGCGTCATTCGAAAATAAACTTCGTTCACAATCGCGAGCGTGGGAATTTCGTAGAACGAAGTGTTGAGCCAAGTGCCCGAAGTTTCGATGAAAAGTCCGCGCTCATCTTCGCACGGTTCGATTTTAAAATCTTCAAAACGCGGATGCCAAAGCCGCAAAAAATCGACGTAGTCGCGTTTTATCCATTCGATGTTTTTTAGATAATCAAGCTCGTCTTCGGAAAAACGCAAATCGCAGTACATTCGGATTTGCTCGCGGATTTCCTGAATCATTTGCGGCGAAAATTTCACGTCGTCGTTTCGGCATTTAAAATTCCAAACCGTCGTGTAGCTCGGGAATTGATGATAAATCGCCTGCCCCATGCTGAATTTGTACATGTCCGTTTCGAGAAGGCTCGTTATGATTTGGCGCATTTTTCCTCCGAAGTCATAATCTAATTTTATCATTCTTTGCGAAATTTTTCAATTGAATTTTTTTGCGACCTGCATTATAATATTGATAATTTTCAATTTTGAAAAATTGTAGTTGAAATTTTTCTATAGGAGGTATGATAAAAAGTTGCCTGAAATTTCGTCAACTTTTTATAATGACAAGTTTCCGTTGGAAACTCGCATATTAAATTTACATTCTCACTTTGTTGCGAATGTACATAAATAAATTAAATCACAATTTTGAAAAATTATGATTTAATTTATTTTCATGGAGGCACTATGAAAGTTTTGGTTATCGGCGGCGCGGGATATATCGGAAGCCACGTCGTAAAGGAATTGATGAAATGCGGCCATGCCGTAACGGTTTTCGACAACTTTTCGAGCGGCTTGCGACAAAACCTATTCAAGGAAAACGGTTTTATCCACGGCGACATTTTGATGAAGGAACAGCTCGACGCGGCGTTCGCAAAAGGATTCGATGCTTTCATCCATTTGGCGGCGTTCAAGGCTGCGGGCGAATCGATGATTGAACCGGAAAAATATTCTTTGAACAATATCAATGGAACGCTCAACATTTTGAACAGCGCGGTGACTCACGGCTGCAAGCGAATGGTGTTTTCTTCCAGCGCGGCAGTTTTCGGCGAGCCGCAATATTTGCCGATTGACGAAGCGCATCCGAAAAATCCCGAAAATTATTACGGCTTTACCAAACTCAAAATCGAAGAATTCATGGCGTGGTACGAAAAACTTCGCGGTCTCAAATTCGCTTCGCTCCGATATTTCAACGCGGCGGGCTACGACGTGGACGGCGTTCTCTACGGCCTCGAGCAGAATCCCGCGAACTTGCTTCCAATCATAATGGAAGTGGCTTGCGGAATGCGGTCGAAAATGAAAATCTTCGGAAACGACTACGACACTCGCGACGGAACTTGCATCCGCGACTACATTCACGTTTCGGATTTGGCGGTCGCGCATGTCAAGGCGTTGGAATACATCGCGAAAAATGACGAAAGCCTCACGGTGAATTTGGGCAGCGAAAAAGGAACGACCGTAACCGAAATGGTGGATGCCGCGCGCAAAATCACAGGCAAGGAAATTCCTGCCGACTATGCCGAGCGACGCGCGGGCGATCCCGCAACTTTGGTGGCGAGCGCGAAATATGCCGCAGAAAAACTTGGTTGGAAAGCTGAGCACAGCGACATCGAAACTTTGCTCAAAACCACTTGGGATGCCTACAACAAATTTCTCAAAAAATAAATTTCGTCCGCGTCAAGCAAATTGTTGCGGCGCGGACAATCTTAAAGCGAGGTGAAAATTATGGATATAAATTCGTTGAAAAAATTCATCGCCGAAAACGAAAGCGAATACATTTCGCTGCAAAAAATTCTCACCTCGCACAAAGCGCTCGCGCCCGAAAATGGCGGCGACGGCGAGCTTGAAAAATGCTTCGCGTTGGAAAAATTTCTTCGCGAGCACGGCTTTGAAAATCTTGCCAGATTTGATTCTCCTGACGAGCGCGTGAACGCGAAGATTCGTCCGAATCTTGTGGCAACGATTCCCGGAAAAAACGACGACTTTGCGATTTGGGTAATCGCGCATTTGGACGTAGTTCCGGCGGGCGACTTGTCCGCATGGAAAACCGATCCGTGGCAAGCCACCGAAAAGGACGGAAAAATTTTCGGGCGCGGCGTGGAAGACAATCAGCAAGGATTGGTGAGCGCATTCGCTGCGGCGTGGGCATTCGTCAAAAATGGAATCGCGCCCGAGCACACTGTGAAATTGCTTTTCACGGCGGACGAAGAAGTCGGAAGCAAGCATGGAATATTTTTCCTTTTGAAAAGGCACAAAAAAATTTTCGGCAAAAACGATTTGTTCATCATTCCGGACGGCGGCGACAAAAAAGGCGAGACGCTTGAAATTGCAGAAAAAAATGTGCTTTGGCTGAAATTCGAAATCTTCGGAAAGCAGACGCACGGCTCGCGCCCCGACCAAGGAAAGAACGCTTGCCTCGCTTCGGCAAAGTTCACTTCGGATTTGTACGACGCGCTCCACAAAAAATTCAAAAAGCAAAATCCGCTTTTCTGCCCGCCGCGTTCCACGTTCGAGCCGACGATGCGCAAAGCAAACGTTGACGGCGTGAACATAATTCCTGGCAAGGAAGAATTTTATTTTGACTGCCGCATAATTCCCGAATACAGTTGCGACGAAATTTTGCAAGCCGTGAAAGAAGTCGCGCAAAAGGCGCAAAGCGAATTCGGCGTGAAGATAAGAATTTCGATTTTGCAAAAAGCGCAATCCCGCCCGACGAGCGCGAATTCCAAAGTCGTGCAAAAAATGAGCGCGGCACTGAAAAAAGCGCACGGCATCCGCTCTCGAACAATCGGAATTGGCGGAGGCACGGTGGGCGCGGAACTCCGCAACAACGGATTTGATTGCGTTGTCTGGAGCACGCTTTGCGACACGGCTCACATGCCCAACGAATTTTGCGTCGTGAAGAATTTGGTGCGCGATGCGCAGACGCTTGCGGTTTTGTTTGGGGAATAGGGAAATAAAAAAGCCAACCGACTCAAGGTTGACTTTTTTTAAGTGATAGAATTTTGAAAAATTACCAAATTTCTTTGTTCAAACGTTCCAAGGTTTGTAAAGCCTGCTCGCTTTTTTCCCTATAGCTATCTGGTACGCTATCAAGTGTTCGCTTGCATTCTTTAATGAATTGTTCTTTTGTTAACTCGTTTTCGCTTTCATCGGTGTAACTTTCATAAATAACAGTGTTTTTGATTTTCTTTCCTTTTTTCTCCTTTTCATCAGTGGTAGAAATAAATTGCACACAAGTAAGCAGACGATTAGGAGCACCGAATTGAAACATCGTGGCCTTAACAGGCGAAGACATAAAATTTTTTGTTTCAAAATTAGAGATACTATTAGACATAGCAGCTTCACATTCTTCTCGTGAATTCCTAGCGAATACATAAAGAATGCATTCATACTTGTTAGTGACTTTTGAAATCTTACGAGAAGATTCCCACTCAGAAATGTCAAACCTTGTCTTTGTAGATTGAGCAAACCCACAAAACAACAGGCAACCAAACAAAACAATAAAACTAAAAACCGTCTTCATTATAAACCTCCTTAATTAATGAAAACAAATAAAACCTATTTAAATTTCTTAAAGAGACTCCAACTCTTTAATTGCTTCTGCAACATTGTAGTCTACAGATTGAAGGGCTTTCTTACATTCTGACTTAAATGTTCCCAAATCCACTTCCCTGGTCTCGTCTGTAGAATCTATGAGACCACCGAATGCATTTCCAAGAAGATTTTTGAAAAATTCCTCTGAAGGGTCACCCGAACCAGATTTCTCTGAAATGGAACACTTAACACGTTTTACCAACTCATCTCGAACCTTTTCTTTGTATTCGACGTACTTAAAACAATTTTTCTCTGTGTTGACCACAAAACCATAAAAGTAATCATAGCCTTGTTGTTTTGCCTTTTCAACCTCCGTGCTAGGAGTCATAGCTCCCGCACCTCGGAAAAACAAAGTGTCGTCAACTGCAAAATCGTAAGAAACGCATTCCAAATTAAAATAAGGTTCTTTTACACGAACACGCCTGTTCTTTAAATCCGTGTCAGTTACAGGGCTTGCAAATGCACCCCAACCTGCCACAAACAACACATAAAGAAATGCCAATTTCTTCATACAAACTCCTTAAAATTATTTGTTCATCACGAACATTTTTCAAAACGATACCATTGCAGACCGGCTGCTCTGTCGCCTTAGCTGGAAAACAGCCTGAAGATCTGCCTTATTTTTTCTGCCAAAGTTCATTGCTTGTTATATCGCCATAAATCGTATGCGATTTTGAAGATGATGAAATTGGCTCCACGCAATCAAAGATTCCAATCATTTTTGCAATTTTTCCATGATACTGTGCTACAGTGCACTTTTCAGAATACTCCTGCAAATAGGCAACATGATAATCTTTATTCGCTATCAACTCATTTATGACCGTATGCGAATCAAAATAATCACCCACGCTAAATCCATCTAAAATTTCTTTGATGCATTCTTTCAATTCCATAATAAATATCTCCCCAAAATTATTTGCTCTCAGAATTCAGAGAATCTGAAAGTTCATTCAGCGAGTCCGAAAAATCTTTCAAGTTTTCCGTGGATTTTTGAAGCTTTTCGATGTTGTTTGGATCTGCCATTTTCTTTGTCGCCGAAAATCCGACGAATGTCCGCCAGCCCGCAACAAGCAGGAACAGTGCGCAAATAATCGTTCCCGCGATGGACGCGCCGCGTTTTTCTTTCGGCTTTTTACAGATACCGATAATTCCGCACAGTAGCCCGATGACGAGCAGCGGAATGCTTATAAAATTCATGATTCCAAAAAACGGAATCAAACCAATCAGCGCAAAAAATGTGCCGATAATTCCCCAGACGATGCTTCCCATAGCAAACCTCCTGAAAATGTAAAATGTCCATCTTTTTTATGAAAAAATAGACAAATGTCAGAGCATTATAATAAATTTAAGGACTTTTGTCTATATGATATATAAAAAATAGACTTTTGTACTACTTTTTTCGTATGAATTTTTGGGAAAATGTTGAATTCGAACTTGACAAGCAGGGAAAATACAAAAAGGAACTTGCGCAGGCTGTAGGAATAAACGCAAGCAATTTCGACAAGGGAAAGGCGCGGAACAGCATTCCGGCGGCGGACACTGCGCTCAAGATTGCCCGCTTTTTGAAAGTGCCGCTTGAATTGCTTCTCGGCATGGATGAAAGCCGAGTCGCCTTGCGCCCGCAGATTGCCGAGCTCGAACTTTTGTTGAACCGGCTGAACGATTCAGATGTGCAACATCTCGCCTATATTGCCGCGCGACTTGCAGGTCGCTAGTTGTCAACATACTCCGACGCTATTTGCAACAAAGTTTCTTGCACGAGCGTCGGAGTATGAACCACTCCACACGAATCCGTTTCGCGCCACGTCATTCCACGACAAGATTTTTCAAATATGCCGAAAACTGGCTCGCAAAGTCTTTTTTGATTTTTGCCTCGAGCGACTTTACGGCGCGATTTTTCGCTTCGGGGTAGTCAACGTGGCCTTCGCGCCCAGACAGCGTGAACGGCACGAGCCGCTGCTGCGCTTTCGTGTCGAGCAGATAGCCGTCCGCATTGTAGCGGCAGCGCGTCGTCTTTCCGTCCGAGGCATCCGACCGCTCGAATGTGACCGATGACGTGAGGACGTACCGCACGCCGCCGTCGTAGCTTCCGCGGAATCCGAGCGACGATACCGCCTCGCTGAACGCCGCAGCGAGCCGATCGCCCTCATCGTTTTCCACGACGACGCAAATCGGAATGCGCTTGGCGATTTCTATTTTCTGCGCATGGATTTCCTTTGGCGACGGGCAGGGCGATTTCAGCGACGGAACTGCGCCCGGCTTGATGACCGCCATCCGTTTCAGGTAGCGTTCNTTTTCCTGCGCGATGTCTTCGGCAAANTCGAACGCCGCGTAGCCGTCAAANGAAGCCGCGTCNTTGCGGACNTTTGCGATGAGCGCGGATATTGCGGCGGCGTTCTTNCGGATCATGTCGCNGTAGATNCCGGCGGNNTTTTCCTTGTCGAGGACGGCGATGGCGTACCANGNGGNCTGCCCGTCAAACCAGAATTCNTTGACTTCNACGCCGATGAGATTGTCAACGNCAACGGTGCGNCGGATATTNTGGCTGAACNTNTTTTCGCTCGCCGTNGCGACTTTTCCNNCCGCNTTNGCCTGCACCATCCGTTCGGACGCTTCGGACGANGACGCGATGGACTGCTCAAAAATGGCCGCGATTCCTTGCANCGATTTTATTTCCGCANAATCCCGGTCGGGNGCAAATCCGACATACGTGATGTATGCGTCATTCGGGTACGCNGCGGCGGGGGCNTTCACCCATTCNGGCATGGCGGGTGCGGCGNCCTTTTTTTTCTTTGCGGCAAAGGCAGGATTGAGCGCCACAAAGCAACANNCCGCGAGGCANAACGCCGNTTTCGCTANGGTCATTTTCCGCATGATGACACCACGACCGTCGGTTTTCCTGCNACAACCGAAATGTCGCCCTGTTCTTTNGTNTCGATAACGGAGCCGTCCNTGGAAAGATATTCGACTTTCACCGAATACGTTCCNGGATTCACCGTAAATCCTGCCGCGCTTGCCTTGTGCGGAAAGTACGAGCCTTGCCGCACGTCCGCTTTTTCTGCCTTGATGATGGCGTTGAGGGCGGCGTTCAGTCCGGCGACCGTCGCTGCGTAGGTCGCCTGTGTTGCGATTTGCATCATNATANTTCCTTGTGATTGTTTTACCGCTTTGTCTGCGGCNATGAGCGCGGTTATGCTCACGGTCGCTGTCGCGGCGTTTTTGGTGATATTTCTNAANACGCTCCGATTGTATGCGCCGCGCGCTTTCTNNGCCACGTCGATTTTCACCGCGTCGTCAAAATCTTCTATNANNGTNGCCGTNTTTGCCGTNCCNTCGGANAGCGTCACGCGCACCGCGNTGATTGCGTGATTCTGCGCCAAAAATACGGGATAGGCGATTTTGAANTTGAGCGGCGTGTTCAGCACCGGAATNANNCCCGTGCTGAATTCCTGCGCTGCCTTGGCTTCGCTTGCCNATNGTGCCNGAAAGCNCNACNACATTGAGNCTGCCTTTTCCCGCAGGAATGNNGATGTCNTCCGNNACGCTGATGTTCGGATTCGTTTCCCGCAGNAGNCGGGCGGNATCCTGCGCGTGGTCGGGCGCNTTGTTNGCGGCNTAGATNAGCGCGCCAAGATACGAAAGGAACGCNGAATTCTCATACGGCTTGCCCNTGTATTTTGCGGGTCTGCCGCCGTTCACGCNGCNGAGNTCAACGGAAACNCCGACNGCTCGCAGNGATTTGAGCGCGGACGACACGTCNTCCGTTTCGAGNGCGNTTTCNCTNTCCGCCTCAAGCGCCTTTTCNTGNGCCACAAGCGGCGCGATCACGTCCTTGTAGTCGCCGGCATACGTGTCCATCACGCCTTTNGCNTTGCTGATGTCGCCGAGCGCGAGNGCGTTCACGGCGCGCATGGAATAGGCGAGCAGNCGTTCGTACACCGTNCCAGCGTATGCGGTGGAATTNTCNCCGGCNACCGTGGCNGCGAACGATTTTCCGCCNGACGTNTCATTCGCCGACTGCTGCATTTCNCGCTGCGTGTCCATNAAAGCCCTTGCGGAATCAAGATACTGCGCGTTCANATGCATGAGCATATTGGCATCGAGCGCGTCAAGAATCTTGTCCTTGCCATGNTTTTTGCCGTTGAGCATGGCGACGCACGACGCGTAGTCCCCTTCGGCGTAAGCCTTGTCGAACGCTTCCTGGGTNAATTTCTTNTTCTTTNCTTTCGNNTTTTTTGTCTTCTGNTTTTTTGCNGAATCGGTCTGTNCCGAAACGGANTTNTCCTGCTGGTCGCCTTCAACGTTNGTCGAAACGCACGANGCAAACAGCATAACGACTGCCGCGAAAAACGCGGCAGCTTTTGCCATTCTTTTCAAAATGATTTCCTTATTGAAGAATTGCTAGCGGCTTTTTACCGAACCGATTTTTTTCAAGTAATCCTTGACTTTTTCCGACGGCTCGAACATGTCAACCGAGCGATGTGTTTGCAAGTCGGTCATTTCGATGTTCACGATGTAAGTTCGCTCCTGCTTTTTGCCGTTGTTCTGCACCATGATTTTCACAGAACCAGTGAGCATATAGTCGGCCGCGTCCTCATCGTCAATTGCCTTTGCCTGCGCTTCGTTCGCGTGGTCGGCCTGATTGATGAGTTCCTGCCGCATTTCGTCGCGCACATCGGAATTTGCCATGAATTCAAGGAAGCCGCTTTTGATGATGGCGGTTTTGAGCGAGTTGGCGATAATCTGCGTGTCGAAAAATTCGCCCGTCTCGTCCTTGATTCTTCCGACTGTGACAATCGGATCTCGCGAATTTTCTTTGGCGAATCGCTTGATTCGATTAGAATCGACAATCTGTCCCACGATGTCCGTGCAGATAACGCGGCAATCAGATTCGTTCAAGTACGGCGTCATGTTGGCGTCGCCCCCGCGCTTCACCTTTGCGGCAAAGGCAGACGAGGCGACGAGCAACATCGCAAGGGCAACAAAACATAATTTTTTCATGCTTTTCCCCTTGCCGCCGTTACCAATCGTATTCGACGGTCGTGTCCACCACTTTGTCAATCAAAGGCGCGCGAAGATTTTCGCTCAACGCTTCTTTGAGCAACTTGGTTTCAGACGCATTGTCTTCAACTCCGTTCAAAGCCGCGGCAAGCTGCCTGTCGTAAATGGCGCGATTCATCGTGAAAACGACATAATATTCATAATAGTAGTCGAACGCGCTTTCGGGAGATTTCTTGTTGACTTTCACGCCCTGCTTCGGCTTTTTGAACTGAATCCAATACTGTGCTTCTTTGAGAAGGCCATTGAGTTCCAAAGCAGAAAGAGCCTTCACAGTCTGATCGATCGCGCGCTGCATGTTGCTTTCGCTGCTGCCAGAATTGCCCTGCAAGACGGCGTTCGCACTCTGTCCGACGGCGATTGAGAACGAGTTCGCAACCTGACGCTGAACGTCAACCTGATCGGTCCAAGTCTTGAGGAATTCAAGGTCGTCGCCCTGATTTGAGAAAACAAAAACCTGCGTTTCTTCAGGATCGATTTTCAAAGACTTCGCAATCTTTTTGTTTTCGCCTTCAAGAACTGATTCAACCCAGCCGGGAATTTCCGTTCCGAGAGCCATGCCGGGGCGATTCACGATTTCAATCTTAACTTTCTGTTCCTTTGCTTTTGCTGCAAAAGCGTTGAGTGTTCCGAAGCATGCGGCAAGCGCAGCAACGGCAATGAATTTTGTAATTTTCACAAAATCCTCCAAAATAATTTTGATAAAATATTGCCATAAAAATGACGGCACAAAAAGTATGCTATCATTTTCATACAAAAAAATCAATAGAAACGCGTTTTTTTGCATAGAAATACATTTTTATGCTCTGAAACGCACAAATACAAAGCCAATCCACGAAAAAGCAATGAGTTTTCTACTTGCTTTTGCATTGCGGCTTTACTTTGATTTCATTTTGTTATGGAGAAAAGGTGCGAGACGGATGAGCGCGTTGAACAAAAAATAACAAAATGCTAGAATGGATTATGCTTTCAAAATATTTGGCGATTTTTTTCATCTCGATGGTGCCGCTCGTTGAATTGCGCGGCGCGATTCCTGTTTCCCAATTTTGGGATTTGCCGCTCGTTCCTTCTTACATTGTCTGCATTGTCGGCAACATGCTTCCTGTGCCCGTGATTTATCTTTTTGCGCGGCGATTTTTGGAATGGGGGCAGGACAAAAAATTTATCGGCGGAATATGCCGATTTTTTTTGACAAAGGGCGCGGGCGCGCGAGAAAAACTTGAAGCCAAGGCCGGCAACGGACTTTTCATCGCGCTCATGCTTTTTGTCGGAATTCCCCTCCCAGGAACTGGCGCGTGGACAGGAACGTTAGCGGCAAGCCTTTTGGGAATGAGCTTCAAAAAAACCGTCGCGGCCGTGATGTGCGGCGTTGTGATGGCCGGCGTGATTATGATGCTGGCGAGCTTCGGAGCGTTTGGTGCAATCGGCGCAATTTTCGCAAAATGAAATCCAATGCGGAGCGTCATTCAGGCGTGTGCGAAGCGTTGTTCGACCGTACGCATAGCGTCATTCAGTCGTGCGCAAAGTGTCGTTCAGCCGTACGCATAACGTCGTTCAGTCGTGTGCATAATGTCATCCGACCGTATGCTAAACATCGTTCGATTCAAAAAATGCAAAAAAAATGCCGCACGAATGTGCGGCATTTTTTACTTAACTTTCGAAGGGCGCACTAGAATACATTCGCTCTCACGCCGAACGAAACTTGGAATTCCATGCTTTTGCTTATGTCCAAATTCGGTACATCGGATGGAATGAACCAAAGTTGGAATTCCGTGTAGAACGACATAGTTTTGAACGCTTTCCATTTCTTGAAATGCGCGCGCGGGAATTCAAGCTGGGCTATGACCGCGCTCAACATACCGCCCGCTTCCGAACCGCTGTCGTTAAAATGCTTGAAGCTCGCTCCAAGCGCGAGATTCGCGCTCAGCCAATCCCAGTTATGTCCAAACATCCAGCCGAACGGAAGGTTTGCCACGTTCGCGATAATCTTAAAGCCAAGAACGCAGTCTCCTCCATAACGATAGTCGGTGTCCGGGCGGAAGGCGTGCCATTGGCTTTTTGTAAACTGTCCGACATTGAACTGTATGCGAACATTGTCGTTAAAGAATGTGAGTCCAAGTCCGATATCGAACAGCGTCGCTCCCCAGAAACTCGCGTCTATGTACAATCCCTGGAAGAACGCTGGAACTTCGTAGCTGCTCTTGTCGCCCTTTCGCAAGGCAAGTGTTACATCCTTTAATCCAACATCGTCATTGGCAAGACCCGAGAACATCAATTCCTGATTGTAATGTCCGCCGACTCCCGGCGAGATTATTCGCACGAACGGAGCCTGCTTGTCGATTTGGACGATGCATCTAGTAATTGCAATTTCGCCGTTGTTCATCTTCGCGCGCAACAACATAAAATGATATCCGGCGGACAAATCCTCGTCTTCGATGCGATAGCTCCATTTTTCCCTTCGGCTTATTTCCGTAAACGTGCGTCCGTTGTCCCAACTAATCTCAACGCTTTTTACGGAGCGCATCGCCAATTCGTCTTTTTGGGCTTTTGTCGCGCCTTTCATTTTCGCCGCTTCGATTTCAGATTCGTTTATCGAATAGCCGGCAGTGCCTTTTATCACAGGACGATCGTATGCGAAATCGCCGTAGTCGAAATTTTCGATGCGAACCCACGGTCCATATTCCATATAGTCGAACGTCTGTTCCATTGAGGTTATAGACGCTCCGTTTTCAAGGGAAGCCCGAACCGCATAGCGGTGCACGCTTTCTTCGAGTTCGCCCGCGTTTATCGGGAATTTGTAGTAGTTCGTGACATTCGGCTCTGTCGATGCCGTTTCCTTGCCGTCAATCAAAAGCGTCAATTTTGTCACTTTTGTTTCCGAACGCACCGCGCCGAAAATCGTGAACGCACCCTGCTTTCGTTCGCCGTTGAGCGGATAGTATATGTCCACGCTCGCCGCCGCCACAGTCTTGTCGAGTTTGATTGAACGGCTCGCGCTCGTAATGTTGCCGGCCGCGTCAACTCCGCTGACTTTCACATTGTAGTTTCCGTTTTCGAGAGCCGTCATATCGACAATTTCGGTTATCACAGTATCAACATTCAAATCGATTCTTGCCAAATTGGAAGGAACTCTTCGTCCGTCAAGGCTCGCAATCGAAATGTAAAGCTCGCTCAATGCGATGTTGTCTAACGCGAATCCCGAGAAGAACAAATTGCCGCTGGTCTGCGAATCGTCAAGCGGAAACTCAAGGTTTATTTCCGGCTTGGTGTTGTCAAGAGTGAGCTGCGTCGAATACAACGACTGAACATCATAATTATCCGTGGCTCGAACGAACACGACGCAAGTTCCGTCTGGCAAAGCGCGTGTATCGAAACTGTAGCTCCAGTTTGTCGTGCCTTCGACTATATTGTAACTGTTTCCGTTGTCCAAAGAAACTTCGACGCTCTTGATTCCGTTTTTGTCGCTGGCAGTTCCGCGCAAAGTCGTGATTTCCTTTTGCGTGGTGGAAATGTCCGGGGCCGTCATGACGACTACGGGCTCTGCCAAAGAAACGCGGATTTTTGAAACCGTCTCTTCGCCGCGCGTGCCATTGACATCCACGGCGTACATCGTAACAGTATGCTCGTTGTCCGTAAGAGAAGTGATTGGCACGTCCACTTTGAAACTGTAGCCGAAGTCCTGCGAAATTTGCTGGAACGGATTGTTGTCTATCTTATAGTAAACGAGGCTCGGACCGTCATCGTCGAGCGCGACGCCCGAAATCGTAAAGTCCGTAGTCAAAACTTGGCTTTCCGTAGGCAGCTGGATTTCCACGACAGGAAGGTCGCTCTCCCTGTCAACGGTAAAATCATATTTGTTGACTCGCGCCTCGTTTCCTGCGCTGTCGATATAGATGAACTGCATCGCGGAATTGAGCGGCTGTTCGTCCGTTCCGACAACCGTTGTAGGCATCGAGGAAACCACTATTTCCTTGCGAGATGCCGCGCTGTTGTTTCCAGCGGGCGCGTATTCCGCTCTCGCGATTGGGCTTGCATCCTTTACAAGCATCGCTATCGTGTTATGTCCGTTTACGACTTCTTCTGGAACAGGAACGATGACTTGGATTTCCGGCGGAGTGATATCCTTGCAAACTGCGCTTCGATAATATGAAATTTGT
This sequence comes from Treponema sp., assembly GCA_014804005.1. GTDB lineage: Bacteria > Spirochaetota > Spirochaetia > Treponematales > Treponemataceae > Treponema_D. Next base: position 110,848 of record JAAVAP010000014.1, read on the forward strand.
CCCGAAGTGTTTTGGGCGCGAATGTCAATCGGCACAAAACCTTCTGGAAGAGATTCCAAATTGAGTTCGAAAGCGAGAGTGGCGTTCGCCGCGCCCTGCCTAAACGGAATCTTGTTCCAAGTTTCGCCATTGTTCAGCGAATATTCCAACGCGACGATTCCTGTATTGTCGGCGACAGTTCCCTGTACGCTGGCAGAATTCCTTACCCAGGCATTTTCCAAGGGCGATGTTATTGTAATTTGCGGACCGTCTTCTGCGGCAATCAAATTCACCTGGGAACTTGTATAATTTCGCCCTTCCGCGTCGGTCGCACGAACCTGCACGCCGTTATAATTGCCGGGCGCGAGTAAAGTCAAATAGACCATGTTGTTTTCGACGGACGCGGTGATATTACCGTTTCCGCCTACAACTGAAACATTGATCGGATTCGGGGCGTTTACGTAAGCGGCGAACATTTTCTTCGGCAAAATATACGCATTGAATTCGTTTGAGAAATATGACTCGGCATCGCAAACCCAATAAACGCCCTTGCCGTCCTGAATTTCATCGGCAGGATGCTCGCGCCCGATCAAAATTTGCGTTCCAAAAGAATTCGTGTAATCTTTGCCGTTCGTAACAGTAAGCTCGATATTCGTGGCGCGCGCTGGCATTCCCGCAAGGTTTATCGTAGCCTGTGCATGATTTCGGAGATTTTTGTCAGGATAAGTGATTGCGGCTTTGCCCTCATAAATTTCTTTTTCGCCTGTCCTCGCCACGCCAAAAATCTTGTAGTTTACGAAAAGGCTCGCTTCGCTCGTAATATCGATCAGCAAATTTACAGGACCTGCTTTCGCGTCGGGACTGATGTCGATTCGCATTCCCTTTGAATATGGCGTTCCGTTTATTTCGACTATTTTCGCCTGAACTGTTTCGTCCTCGATGAAATCAGGCATGTCGGGCATGTCGGGCGTGGGCTTTATGTCCGTGAGATTTGAGACGTAAACGCAAGTGCTGTATTCCGCTTCCCGTCCCATCGTGTCCGTGACATGATACGTCAAATTGACAACGCCCCATGGCAGCGAATTGATCGGAACAGAAAAAACTTTTTTTGTTTCGTTCTTGGTGATTTGAAGTTCGTTGCGCGGCTCGTACGTTCCAGACTTTGCGACAGTGTACCACGCTTCGGCGATTCCTGTCGAACTCCCAGCCTCGATTTCGATATTTCCGCCCTGTTCAGGATTAATTTCCATTCCGCAAGGCAAGTCGCCTGCGCCCGCTCCGCCTACAATTTTGATTGAATTGAAATAAGGCGCGTCGCCCGCAATATTGAAGGTTACGGAAGCCGCAGGGCCTTCAACGCCGTAAATGTCCACGGCGGACACGGATACGGTGTGCTTTCCGCTGCCTAGATTTTCTCTTTCAAGGAGATTTTTATAGAAAGTGCTTTGCGTCTCGATCGTGCCCAGACTCGCGCCGTCTATGCTGATTTTCACTTCCTTCACGGCATCGTCATCGACCGCGATACCGCGCACGAAAACATCGGCGGCATCCGCAAATGACGCGCCGTCTTTCGGCCAATCGACAGTGACTTTTGGTCGGTCGGCATCGTAATCGACTATTATATTTCTTTCAGCGACGCTGACATTCCCAGCCGTGTCTTCGGCAGTAATCGTGAGTTTTCCATTTTTTATGTTCTTCAAATTAGAAAATTCTTTCGTCCAATAAGAATTTCCCGGAATAAGTTCAAATTCGCCACTTTCTCCGCCATAAGACCATTTCAACGATTTCAATTCCACGGCATCGCGCGCGATTCCGGCGGCAGTAAACACGCCTGCCACGCTCTGCTTTTCGGCGGGATAGGTTATTTGGATTTCGGGCTTCGAATTGTCTATGAAAAGCAAAAACGGATAAAAGCCGATTGAGCCTTGCTTGTCGTGCGCGAAAAACCATATTACGGCAGGACCGTCTTCAAGCTTTTTCGTGTCCACGGACAATGAAAAAGTCGCGTCGGTGGAATCCTTCACTTTTTTAATCGGCACTTTTGAAAAGCTCGCGCCCTCGTCAAGCGAATATTCAAGAAGCGCAATTCCATTTCCGTCGCTTATCAATCCTTCGAGCTTTACATTGCCGCTGACCAAAGTTCCCATGGCATAGTTGCTTACGTTTGTCACGGGAGTTCTTCTGTCCAAGCACCATTTATGCTTCACCGAATCGCCGCGAAGTCCGTTTATGTCAACTCCGTACGCTTCGATAGTATGCTCGCCTTCTTCAAGGGTGGTCGTATCGATGAAATGTGACCAAAATTCTTTTCCTTTGGCACGGACAGGATTTTCATAGTCGCCGTCAAGTATCAGTTCGACATAATCCACGCCGTCATCGTCAAAGCAGATTCCCACGATGTTCAAATTGGCAGGAACACGCAGTCCTTGTGAAGGATTCGTAATGCTCGTAACGGGCTTGTCGGAATCGGGATCTATATAAATATTGAAAGGCCCGCCGAGAGCTGTATTGCCGCCCTTGTCCTTCGCGGTCACGACGACATTGTATTTTTTCTTTTTCGTGTTTCCGCTTATGTCAAACGTTTCCTGCCAACTATTCATATTTTCGACAGGGCGTTCGACAACATCGCGGGCAAAAATAAAACTCGCCGAACAAAGAATCACGAAACCAAAAAGAATGCGCTTTAAGAACATAAAATTCTCCTGATAAATTAGGAATTTTTATAAATCGGCAAAATAAAAATCTTGCCGAAATTGAACCTCTCAATTATTGAGGCCGTCTGTACTGCTGTACTTTAGGTCCCATTTCAAACAAAAGACCTTCGCCGCCAGTGCCAGTATTTTGAATTTGCGCATGACCTCCAGGCGGAACAGGATACGTACTATAAAAACTGGTCCAACTGTTCTGTGCAGAGATTCCGCCGTATGGACCTTGACTTATTCCCTTGGTATTGCTGGAACGGGTTTCATCATCCATAAGACCTGCAAGAAACCTAAAGTAATAATTTGTCGTGATTCCCCATGTCGTAAAATAATAAGTATTATTCCCTTCCTTGGTTAAGAGGCAAACTTTTTCGTAATCGTTGGTGTCCCAATTAGTAGGCAAACCTTGGGTAATATTCGATCCCGAAAGAACGTCCCCTCCTCGTATAAATATGCCAATACCTCTGCATTTAGTTTTATCTAAACCATTCCAATTGGCTTCTGTATTTGGTACATTATTATCAGCAAGTCCAGTTATTTCTATTGTAGTTCTGTATGCAACCGCATACGCTGATTCTCTGTCAGTGTCATTTGTTGCTGTAGCAGTAATATTATATTCAAGAGCCGCGTGGTTTGCTTCATTGCCGAGAGTCACAGGAGTTTCATACCTTCCTGATGTATTGTAAACTTGCCCTTTATTTGCAATATAGGCATTTAGAGAATCGGTTGGATTTTGTGTGTTTATATAGTTAACAATAGTAGGATTATCTGATCCGTGTCCTACCACTGTGAATGCCTTCCTTGTATATTGATCACAGTCATATTGCAGTGTAACTCCAGGTGTTTGGCAGTCCACTTTGAATTCTGTCGTCAAAGGTTGTTTAGCCGTCCAGTCCGCATTTACAGTTGTAGCCGTGCCTTTATTTATCCTTATCACGGGTGCTTCTATGCCTTGGGCGATATAAGAGTCCGTGCGCCCAGTGGCTGAGAATTTTGAACCACCATTTTTATCTTGCATAAAGCCATCGAGCACTTTTATTTCGTATGTCGCGCCTTTACAAGGAAGAGGAGAGTTGAATTTTACCGTAACTTTTCTGCCATCGATTTCCACGCCTTGCGCGCGCACGTTTTGCGAAAGTTTGCACGCTCCAGTCGCTTCATACGCTTTTATGACATCCTTATAATACTTATATTCTGGATCTATTTCATATTTCAACACATATTTGGAAGTAAGATCCGCCTTGAAACTGCCGTCCTTGCCTTTCGTCGCGCCATTCGTAGTGAGATCGTAATATTGTTTAAGGCTGGGACTGTTTGCGAAAAATATGCGACCTTCCGCTTCTGAAAGCACGGCAGGAACGCTGTCTACGTTTGACTGCGTTATTTCAACATCGCCTTTTCCTTTGGCGACGGCTTTGTCATAAGTGATAGTTAACGTTCTATTAGTTTCATTGTATTCCATTCCCGTTATGTTTGGCACAGATGTTATGATGCCGATTTTTTTCATTTGACCAAGGTTTTTTCCGAAACCTGCGTTTCCTGTAATTGCATCAATAGAGGTTTGCATTGCTTCTGTAACATCTTGTGAGCTATCTTTTACATTGCCAAATTTCACTTCCTTGACTGTTAGCTGATCTGTATCATCATTTTGGTCAATTCTATATTCAAACAAAATATCGTTTTCTCCGATATTTTTATTTGTATACTTATCTGTATTTGTTTCACCTTTGATTTTAAATTCATTGATAGCCTTGCCATTGTTCAATGTAATGCTTGTAGTTCCTGAGAAATTCAATTTTTTGTTAAAGTGAATGAATATGTCAATGATGTCGCCTACTCTATAATATTCGTCTGGATTCAGGGCGGAAATATATTCAACCTTAGAAGTTTGCGAATCGACAAGTAAAGAATATTTTTTCGTTTCGGTGTTTCCGCCCAAATCCGTCGCTGTTACTTCAAATACAAGCGAAGCCCCATTCAAGTTGCGTGCCGTCGCTACAAAAGTTCCGTCATTTTTCACAGTCACGTCTTTTGACGCTTGAATCATACCGTTTGCCTTTATCTCCAACTTGGGTAGAGCCTTCGTTCCACCACTTTCCCAAATATAACTAGAATTGTCGCTGATTTTTCCATATATTTTTACAACAGTCTTGTCGCTAAATGGAGGAAGTTCACTTATGTTACCATCTTTATCTTTACCTTCTTGATCGCGTGTATCACTTGGGTTACTTCCTTCGTATGAATAATACTCAAGTTTTGTGAATTCTATTTTTGGAGAATCGATATCGCCTTGGATTGCGTACGTGCTTGTCAAGGCGTTCCCATCTCCGTCCTCTACGCGGAAAACGAATGTTTGGTTTGTGAGTTTTCTCTTGTCAATGTCAATGCCAAGGTCGTTGAATATGTTTATTGTGACTTCGTTTTCATAGACTTTTCTCGTGAGACCGTTTTCGTAAACAGTCTTTCCCGTGTCTTTTGGACCAATAGTATAGACTTTTCCTTCTTTCAAGTCATTTAAATTTGTGGGATTGTTTGTCCATTTTCCTGAATTGGAATCCGAATATTCTATTGTGTCCGTGGGATTTATGATGTACGCCATTTTCAATGAATTGACTTTGGTTTCGTCTTTCGAAATTATCGTGAAAGTGAAGTTTCCGTTTGCGTCGCAGAACAGGTTTCCGCCTTCCTCATGGGAAACGTCTACCGAAGGGAACGTTTTGTCTACAACCTTAACCCAACCTGTCTTCGTATCCGAAACTTTGTCTTTTTTGTCTGTAGCGGTTATTTCAACTAAATAAACGTCGCTATCGGTTGGAAGCGGAAGTTCAAAGTAAACGTTGTTTTGGTCTTCCTTATCGTCATCGGCGGAATAAATTTGCCTTTTGTTCCATTCATCAGACAGTGCTGATGTGACGCCTTTCTTTTTAATGGTCACATTTACAGATTTTATTGCCGTGTCGTCATAGGCATTTCCCAAAATCGAAGAGCCAGAATAGACATTTTTCGGTGCGTCTTCATCGCCCAATATGATGTCAATCCACGGCTTGTCGGCTTCTTTCCACATACACGCGTAGCCTTGGAATGTCACGCCCGAATCGTTTCCTGCGGTGTCGCCAGTGCTTGTGAAAATCTTCAAGATGTGCTTCTTTTCGTCCAAATTGCGGAGGTCGCATTCCTTCAACGTAACGCGAATTTCCCATGAGCGGAGCGCGTCCACCACTATGTCGCTTCCCGAAGTTCTGTCGGATTCGCTCTGCACTATTCTTTTTTTGAAAAGATAAGAGTCATCATCTTGTGTTCCGTCTTCTTTTATGAGCACTTCAACATATTTTATTCCGTTTTCTTCGGAAGTTTTTCCTGAAATATTAAAGTCGCCCGTCAAAAATTGCGTTACCTTCGTAATGTCCCTATAATCATCGATTTTCGAAAATGTCTCAAAATCTTGTACAAGGTTCGGCGAGGAAATAGTAACTTTTGGCGCGCTTTTGTCTATGATTACGTCGCGGCTTTTTGTGCTTTCTTCCGAAGAATTTCCGCTTTCGTCGATGGCCCTTACTTCTATCGTAAAAGTTCCACCTTCTTTAGAATATATGGTCGCGTTTTTTATAGTCCACGACACGCTTTTTTTGCTTGCCGCAATCCATTCGGAATCAGGGTCGGGAACGAAACTATCTGTGCCTTTCGCCTTTATCTGCCACCCCGAGCCATTGTGTTGCCATATAGTTCCGTCCAATTCCACAGTCACTGTGCCCACGGCAAAATCATCGGTAACTAAGCCGCGTATGTCGAATTTTTCGGGCACATTTTCGCGCGCTTCGGGCGATTTTATTGTAACTTTAGGGCCTTTAATATCCACAGAATCTCCCAAGCCTGTATTGCACGCGCTCAAAAAAAGCGCGCTCTGCACAAAGATAAAAATTGCGAATGTTTTCATAAATTTTATTTTCTGTTCCTCCTGCATTTTAATCAGCATTATAAAACAACCAGCCGTAATACCTTTTGTTCTTGCAATAATGATACATTCCGTAAGTCACGTTTGGATTTGCAGGGTCTTGGAAATTTACAGAATATGTTTGCAAGTTGAATTTGTCCAAAATCTGCCAGCTCACCCAATAAAAATGTTTATAATCATCTGTGTTTTCTTCACCTGTATACGCTATCTGATAATTGCTGCGAGGCTCGCCACTTTGAATCAAAGGCCAGCCCGCTGTGTAAGAAGTGCCTTCCGGTACTTGTGAGCCAGAAATGAGAAGTGGGGTTTTTATGTCGTCACCTTCCTTGATAATTTTGTTTAAACCATGTCTAGTATCACCGCCATTATTGTTTTTTCGCCAATCTCCGCCGACACTTCCGTTGATATTATTGTCATCTTGATAGTTCAAATAATAATGTATGACTGTCTTGAACGCGCCTTCCTGTCCTATGGCACTGTCCATAGGAGCTTTCGTTGCCTGAGCCTTGATGTAGATTTTTTCAGAAATTTCGTTGCTATTTGTTCCTATTCCAAAGGCTCTGCTAGTGCCGTATGTGATAATTGGATCGGAATTTATTTGTATTCCATTAAAACCATTGAAACTTAGATCAGGTATTGTATTTGTGTATTCGACACCTTCCTTGTTCCCATCAATATTTAATTTCTTTATAGTATCTGTCGAAACTGGAGTTGAGTTTTCTTTGCGTATGCCATATTGCACCGTTGCGCCGGGAGTTTCGCAGTCAATTTTGAACGTAGTTCGTGCCGCACGAGTAAATTGTGCAGCACCTGTTTTCAATTCCGCTATATCAACAGGATGATCTGGTACAGCACCTTCATCGAAAGGATTGTCGTTAATGCCGTTCGTTGCGGTGCGGTTTACGCGAATTATCGGAGTGGCTACAGGTCCTACCCAAAATTTATACGAATCGTTCGAACCGTTAAGTTTGAGTTCGCTATCATCGGCAGGGCTATAAGAATTGTAGGCTTCATCGCGTACTGTGAAATTTTTGAAAAGGATTTTATATTCCACTCCGTTTACGAGGTCACCAGTAAAATCATCGTCATCGATTTCCAGCGTCATATTATTTCCGTTTTGCTTCATTCTTGAAGAAGCATCGATTTCCGCCCTGTGATATCCGGCTTTTTCTAAAACCTTTCTCAATTCAGCGACCGTTTTTCCTTCTGGTGTGTTTGTTGTGTCGCCAATATTATACTGGTATGCCAAAACATATTTTGTCGTAAGGTCGGGAACCATATTGCCGTTCTTCTCAACTATGCCGTTCGTGTACTGCATATACGGACCTTTCGGTATGAGTGTATTTTTATAGAATCTATCATTGCTTGACAAATCGTCAGTGCCGCACAAAGTCTCTTTGTCTTTCGGATCGCTCAATTTTTCATTGTAGATTTTCTGGAACACTTCTTCATCTATGACTGGAGGAATATACCAGCCGTCCGTGCGCTGTATTATTACAGTGCCGCTTTCCACGGTGACAGGCTCGTTGAATTGGAATGTTATTGTAGTCGCACCATTTTTTTTCGTCACTACGCCGCCCATGCCCGGTGTCATGCCCTTTATATACGGGGCAATTGAATCGATTGCGTATTTTTTACCGTCAACTTCATTTATATCTTTAAAATCTTTGTCTGGATTTTTAATGTTGCCTTCCAAGACCGCGACACCATCTTTCGGCACTGTTATGTTGCCGATTGCGAGATTTGTGCATTCAATTCCTGCAGGCACATAATATTCAAAATAAAGCGTGTTTGAATTGCTTCCTCCTGTATATTTTGCGCGGCGGTTTTCTGGCGGTACATTGTTTCCGTTTTTGTCCCTGAAACCTGTGCCTGAAAGTTGGATATACGGCGTGCCGTTTACATAGACTTTGTAGTCAAAGTTCGCCTGAAGCCTTATCTTGTTTTCATCTTCTTTACTTGTAAATATAGTTCCGTTACTTTTTTCGCAAGTTATGCTTTGCAAAACTCCGAACTGGTCGAATTGAATTGTGAGGGTTTCACCTGGATTATTGCCGCCGATTTGGTCTGTTGCGGACAATATATATTTGTAGACTTTGTTGAGATTCGCCTCGTCCGTTCCAAATGTAATCGTAATGTCATCGCCGGATTCATTGGATTCGTTTACGGTTTTTCCGTTGTCGCTTCCTACAACAGAGAACTTCGTTATTTTTAGATTGCTGTCCGAATATGGACGAATCGTAAATGTAGTCTCTCTATTGGCGAGCGGAGTGAACGTAAGATTGTCGGCAGGTTCTTTATCATCAATGCCATTATTATAACCTACTCTGAACTTCGGCGCGGAACTTATTTTGCTCAGGCGGAAAGTGCTCGTTACCAAATTTCCGGTCGGGTCTTTCGCGGCAATCATAAAGACTTTGTTTTCATTGTGGGGAGAACCGTCTGCCTTGATGAAATCCTCGAAAAAGTTGTATGTTTTGGAGAATGCGTATGTGGACTTGCCCGAAACTTTGTCGGTGGGAATTGCGTCCAATTTGTATATTTTTATTCCGCTGCTGTCTTTGTCCGCCCTGAAATCGTAATCCTTAAACAACGTTTCCGCATTGGGAATGTCGTCGTTGCCTTTCGGAAGCCACGCAATCGCTATTTTGTCCAAACCGTCTTCATTATCGATGACTCTTCCTTCTATTGTGAATTCGCCATTGATCAAAGCGGGTGCGGTATTTTGCTCGGGCGCGTCCACTACTATAACTGGCGCGGCCGCGTTTGTGATTTTGACTGGAATTGCCTCGAAATATATTCCGTCTTCTCTTATATTATTGTTTTTGACAGAAGAGTCTTCGATTTTCATCACAATATAATATGTGCCGAGTTCTAACTCTTTAGTATCAATTTCAAAGCTCAAGTCGCGGCTTCCATCTTCAAACTTATAATTAGAAAAATCAACAGAATATTTGTCGCTGAACTCGCCTTCTTTTATGAGACTGCCAGTGTAATTGCAGGATTTTAGCTTGTCGTCGTCAAATACGGTTATTATTATAGGAGAGTATCTTTCAATTTCGATATGACCATCGGATTGCATTGAAACAGATGAGACGTGCGGACGATTGTATTCGGATTCCCATGCGAATACATTCCCTTCTTTATTGATGACTTTGTTTCCAGCTTCATCTGACACATTCAGACGAGGGCTTATGTAATGCAAGCCTTTCTGTGGGAGCACCTCTTCTGTTATCGTAAAATTCGGATAATATTTGTTGTCTTGCGAATCTGCGGGAATGCCTTCTTTTATGATGGTTTCTTCTTTTGTCTCGGGATTCACTTCGTAAAGGTCGAGCGAAACCTCCCCGATGCTGTAGTTGTCATCGAGCGTCGTAACCAAAGTAATTTTTTCGTTTTGAAAATTGTCTTTGTTTTTCGGATCGTTCTTCAATTCGGTGATGCCACCGCTTTCTGTAAACCGCTCAAGCGGATAAAGCCTCGCCACATAGTCGCCTCGCACAATGGATATTGTGTCCGTTGTGGGATTTTGGCTGTCAATGAGAAGCATTATTCGCTGGTGGGAATTGTCCGAGCCGTTTTTCAGCGCGTCGTAGGCATACGCTTCGAATTCCACTTCATATTCGCCGTCAAACGAAAAATCACACTCCCATTTTTCGCCGGAGAGAGTGGCCGTTTTTTTGTCGCTTATGGTTTCGCCGTTTTTTTTGTATTTGTATTCGATTTCTACGCGATTTACACGTTTGTTGTCGGTGGCCGTTCCTTCCAAAGTGAAAGTCTTTGGAACATACGCTCCGTGCCTGGGACTTGTGATTTCCAGCACTGGAGCTTCAAGGTCTATCGATTCGCCAAGTCCTGTTGTGCATGAAAAGAGAAAAAAGGATACTGCCAAAAACGCGCATACCCCCCCCATATAGAACCAGCAAATTTAAACTTTCTCATAAAACCACCACCTAATAAAAAGTCATTTCAGCTCACCCAAATTTCTAGTATCCTATATTTTGCCACAATACCATTGTCGGCATAATTCCGATATTTTAGCACAAAAAAATTAAAAACTTTAACTTAAATCAAGCAAACGAGATGTAATAAATGATGAAACAAAGAACTGCAACACAAAAGTTGTACAGAAAACTTATTTTGACTAGAAAAATTTTTATCTAAATCAAAAACCTAATATATATTATAAGGCATAATTGCTAAAAGTCAAGTTTTTTTTTAATAATATCGCAATTATAATCTAAAATCAAGGTATCTTACGAAGTTAGAAAATCAATCGTTGGCAGAGTATTTATGAAATCCAAGACAGGGGGTTTCAATGATTGAAAACCCCTGTCTTGGACTATTAAAAACGACAATTTTCAATGACTAAAAACCTACGTTATAGACTGTTGAAAACGACCGTGATAGATCATTAAAAACGTACGTTATAGACTATTAAAAACGCTCGTAATAGATCATTAAAAATTCTTAAAATTTTTAATGTTTACAAATTCATACGGTTTTTCATGCAAATTTTTAATGTTTACAAATTCATAATATTCGCAGAAATGCTGGATTTGCGCAAACTTTGACAAATGAAAACTCGGAAGCTGGGCGAAGCCCTGTGATGTTTTCTCCCTCAAAAAAAGCTCGCGAAGGGCTTTTTAAACCGCAAAAACGAGTGTCCTTATTGCGACGGAGCAAGTACAACAAGCGAGCTTCTTGTGAGCGACAAGTCTTTCCTGTCGGATATTCGGCTAGTGATGCCTCGGCGAATGATGGGAATCCATCCTTCTTGGAGCGGGAGCGCGATTGGATCGCCTGTGGTGCGGCGGAGGAGGTGGAGGCGGATTGTGCGCAAATCGCATCGGCGGCAAAATGTACGTCTTTGAATCAAGTTCGTAAGTTCCGCGCGGGCAAACAACAATTTGCAAATGCTTGCTGTCAATCGAATAAACTGCGTCGCAAGAATCGCAATCTCCAATCCTGCAAGAAATGAGAATCGAATCTTCGAAATACAAGCCCTTGCCGTTGTTTTCCAGCGGTTCGCCCGAAACGTCGATTTCCGAGCCTGTTTTATTGATGACGGAAATCCTTCCGAAAGACTTTCCGTCCAAATCGCGCGCGCCGCTTTCGAAAAGCCAAGATCTTTCCGCAAAACCGAGCGTGCAAATTGCGCCGAAAATCGCAAAAACCAAAATCGCTTTTTTCATATTTTCCTCCAAAAGTCAAGCAAGTCATAAAAAATAAACAGCACAATGCAAAATAAGTTTCACAAAAAAAAGCCGCGCTTTCGCGCGGCTTAGTTCGATTGAAATTATTTTTAGACAAGACCTTGGGCGATCATTGCTTCGGCAACTTTTACGAAGCCTGCGATGTTCGCGCCGGCAACGTAATCGGTTTTTCCAACTTTTGTCTTGAGGTCGAATTTTTTGGCAGTGTTGAACGCGTTGTCGTGAATGTTTTTCATTATTCCGTCAAGCCGTCCGTCCACTTCTTCGAAGCTCCAAGAAAGACGCTCGCTGTTTTGGCTCATTTCCAAGCCGCTTACAGAAACGCCGCCCGCGTTGGACGCTTTTCCGGGAGCGAACAAAACGCCAGCATCCTGGAATTTCTTTGTGGCTTCGATCGTGCTCGGCATGTTCGCGCCTTCCGCCACCAATTTCACGCCGTTCTTGATGAGCGCGTCCGCGTCGCTTCCGACAAGCTCGTTTTGCGTGGCGCACGGGAATGCGCAGTCAACCTTGATTCCCCATGGCTTGGCTTTTGGCGTAAATTTCGCCTTGGGATATTTTTTGACATACTCGTCGATTCGCTTGTGAGCCTCGCGGAATTTCTTGACGTAATCCAATTTCTTTTGGTCGATTCCATCCGCGTCGTAAATGAATCCGCTTGAATCGCTCATCGTCACGACTTTCGCTCCGAATTGAATCAATTTTTCCACGGCATATTGGGCAACGTTTCCGTCTCCGCTCACCGAGCAGACTTTGCCTTTGAGCGTGTCGCCTTCTTTGGCAAGCATTTCGCGCGCAAAATAAATGAGTCCGTAGCCAGTGGCTTCCGTGCGGGCAAGGCTTCCGCCAAACTGCAAGCCCTTTCCTGTGAGAACGCCGGTAAACTCGTTGCGAAGCCGCTTGTACTGTCCGAAAAGGTAGGCGACTTCTCGTCCGCCCACGCCCTTGTCGCCTGCTGGAACGTCCGTGTCAGGTCCGATGTGTCGCTGCAATTCCGTCATGAACGACTGGCAAAAGCGCATCACTTCCGCATCGCTTTTTCCGTGCGGATCAAAATCGCTTCCGCCTTTTCCGCCGCCCATCGGCAACGTCGTGAGGCTGTTTTTGAGAACTTGCTCGAATCCCAAAAATTTCAAGACCGAAAGGTTCACTTCCGGGCTGAAACGCAATCCGCCTTTGTACGGTCCAATCGCGCTGTTGAACTGAACGCGATAGCCGCGATTTACATGCGGCTTTCCTTTGTCGTCTGTCCATGGCACGCGGAACATAATCACGCGCTCAGGTTCGACCATTCGTTCCAAAACCGCCGCGCTTTCCAGCTGCTTTTGCATTTTCGCGACGACTGGATCGAGCGTGGTGAGAACTTCTTCCACGGCCTGAAGGAATTCAGGCTCGTTGGCATTTTTCTGTTGGACTTCCGTCCAAATCCGCTTTACATATTCGTTTTGCATTTTCATACTCCTGTATTTTCATTGTAGCACACAGGTATTTTTTTTTCAATATTTTAGATATTTTATTTGATAAAATCCGCTTTGCGTGTTATAATAGCAGAATGAGCACGAGTATTGATGATTTGCTTGCAAGCGTGGTAGACGAAACTCCTTCTTCGGAAGACGGATTGTTCAGCGCGCATTCGGCGAACAGCTTTGAAGATATGTTCATCGAAGAAGAGGGGCATAAACACGCCATAAAAACAGGAAATGGCGGTCCAGTTCCCGAAGTTGATTTGAGCGTAAAGGAATTCAAACCGATTGAAAAAACTTTTCTTGACACGCCCGCAAATTATTTTGATGATCCTGCATATTACAAAACCGCGATCGCAGGCGAAGGTCAAGCATCCAATCGACTTCACGCTGTGCTTTCGAAATATTTGGCATGCCAAGACATCAAAGACAAAATGGTTTTTCGCCAGCAAGTGATTATGGCTTATTGGGAAATTGTCCATTCCATCGCGCCGAAAGCGTCCGCCAAAAATTTTCCCATGCCCAAACGAATGTTGCTTCGATTTTCGGTTTTGCTGCCTTCGCTTTTCCGGCCGGAACATCGCGAACTTTTTTCAAAAACAATTTTGGAAAACGACACGGGCGAGCCGGTTTTCTATATGGACGAATGGTTCAAATATATTGGGCAAGGAAAAATCAAACCTTCCACCACGGACGAAGTTCGGCAAAAAAAAGGTCCTGCCACGCCTGAACAAGAAGCGAGCCGCCTGCAACAATTGCAAAGCAAAAATTCCGGCAGATTGCAGACTTCCGAAAACGCGCTCAACATGGCGGAAAATCAGAGAAATTCGCTTGAAGGCGATTTGAAAAACAAAGTCGATGAACTTTGCCGCCACGAAGCTATGTCTGGCCTTGAGCCGCACAGACAATCTTACACCGAAGGCCAACGTAAACTTTTCGCCGAAATCACAAATTTGCTTCACCAACTTTCCAAAAATGACAAAGAACTTTCGCGCGCGCTCGACGAATTTCAGGACGCGAAAAGCGTCTACCAATCCGTGGAAGAAAAAATCGCCGAAGGTCCAGAAATTTCCAGCGCGAACAGCGAGGATTTGGATCAAGAATTTGAAACTATTCGCCAAATGGCAAAGATGACTTGCGGCCGCCAAGGAAATCAATTTCCGATTTTTACGCGCGACTTTTTTCACTGCATGCCGCAGGCTACGGGCTTCCGCGAAAACGTCATACAAACGCTCGCTTGGGTGGAATCCATCGACCCGAACGCTTTCGTGCGAATCCACAAAAACACGCCAAACAGAATCGTGCCTTTCGTGATTTTGCTTCCCACTTACGGCGACTTCGGATTTTGCTGGGAGCCTTTCGACCGCTACAACCGCGTTACCAGCCGAGGCCGAATCATCGTGCCGATGTATCCGCGCGATTTGAAAATTGCCGTGCTGATGGCTGTCGCCGATTTGCGCTGGCAAGTCGCGAAGGAAAAAGCCTCGTTCTATTGGATGGAAGAAGGCTTGACCGGGCAATATTATGAATGGATTATCGAAAAGCAAAAACTCAAGGGCGACATCAAGCAATATTTTATTCAGGATTACATTTTGTGGATGACAAAAGAAAGCGAAGGCGTTCAGCGGCTGGACAAAGAAGTTCGCGGAATTTTTTGGCGCAACATGCCGTTTCCGCAGGCACTCAAAGATGACTTGCGCACGCGAAGTTTGGTTTACGACGAGCTTTGCAAGAAAGACGCCAACCGCGCGATGAGCGACGGATATTAAAAAAGCGATTTTGTAGAAAAGCAAAAAATCGCAGTACAATAAGCGAGCTATTGAAAAAACTCGGCATTAAAATTGTCGCACTATTTTAACGACAACTTTAATTGCTCCATTCGCCTTTTTCTATTTGAAAAATTTTCGTGGTGGAACGCTTGTATCGTTCGTAAGGTTCGCCAGGCAAAAAGGTGCAAAAAAGTTGTTCGTATTCTGGCAAAAGCGAAGTTATTCTTTGGCGTTTTTCGGGATCGAGTTCAAGCAAAACGTCGTCCATCAAAAGCACGGGTTTTTCTTTTATTGCTTGGCTGTAAAAAACCGCCTGGCTCACTCGAAGCAAAAGCGCGATAAGGCGGCGTTGTCCCATCGAAGCGATCGGAACGAAATTTTTTCCGTTGCGCAAAAATTGAATTTTGTCGCGATGAGGTCCGCTCAATGTCGTTCCCATCAAAAAATCTTTTTCGCGATTTTGTTTCAACAAATCAAGGATTTCGTTTTCGTTCGGAATGCGTTTGGAAAATCCTTCGCCGAATTCTTTCCACGAAGGTTCGTAAGAAATTGTAACGCCGTCGATTTCCGCAACTTGTTCATAAAGTCGCGTAAAAATTTCGTTGAATTTAAACAAAGCCAATTTTCGCTGCTTTTGAATTTCAAGTCCATTTTGCGCAAGCTGAACATCGTACATTTCAATCATCGAAGATTTTTTTTCTTTAATCAAAACGTTTCGATTTTTCAAAGCCTGCTTGTATCGCCGCGACAAATCAATGTAAAGAACATCGTACATTGAAAGGCTTTGGTCGAGAAAAAAACGGCGGTCGGCTGGTTGTCCTTCCACGAATCTCAAATCGTCGTGGCAAAACAAAATGCAAGGCATCGTGTTTATGAGTTCTTTTCTGTCGCGGATTTGCTTTCCATTTTTTTCGATTCGCTTTTTTCCTTCGCCGAAAAAAATATTAACGCTGCGAATTCCGCCGGTTTCTTCCTGATAAAGCGAACGCACCGAAAATTCTTTTTCGCCGTTTTTCACGATTTCAGAATCGACATGCGTCCGAAAAGAATTTCCGTAGGCGCAATAATAAAGCGATTCCAAAATGTTGCTTTTTCCTTGACCGTTTTGTCCGACGAAAAAAATTTCTTTTGACGACAAATCAATTTTGTCGTTTTTTAAATTGCGAAAGTTGTAAAACGAAACTGAAAGAAACACAATTAAAATCCGAATATAACTACTAGAATGTCGTTTTTGAATTCGACTTAAAATAAAATTGAAATTTTATCTGCCCGTGAAAATTTCAAACGATAAGACAATTATAATTGAAAACAGCATTTGCGTCAATGCGATGTAATTCCGCTCGCGCGACTTGCGCCTTTTCCGTTCTTGCCTATCGAAAAATTTGCGTTAAAATGAATTATGCAAAATTACGCGCACGATTTTTCTGCGAAATCGGCAAGATGTCTTGCAAAAACGCATTTCGCGCAAAAATCTTTTTTCCAAAAAACGGCTTGCAAATTCGCGAATTTCGGTTTATCATAAAAATGTGGATATAAACTTTTACGGCGGCTTTTACAAAAAATGCGAGTCGGAGGGCTTTCGTATCAACATTCCCGAGGGAACGTTTGAATGGGTTCTTCTGCATTTCTATCAGCCAATGGTGATTACGCTCGGAAAGCGTCGAATTGACACCCAAGCCAACGCCTGCATTTTGTACAAGCCGGGCACGCCGCAGGATTATTACGGCCGCTTCGGAAAATTTGAAATCGACTACATCAGATTCCGCACGCCTCCGCAGGACAGAAATTTTTACAGGGAGTTTAACTTGCCTGTGGACGAAGTTTTTTATGTGAAAGATTCCGACGTGATAAAAACCGAAATGCAAAATATCACTTGGCTTCTCACCGACAAAAGTTCGAATCATGATTACGAACTTACGAAGAACGCAATCGGCTGTTTGAAAAAACTTCAGACGGCGAGAATTTTTCCCGATGAAAAAACGCAGCGAGAAAGTGAGTTGCTTTTTCGGTTGGAACAATTGCGTGACGAAATCAGGCGCAATCCCGAAAAATGGACTGTGCATGCGATGAGCGAGAATTTCTTTTTGACGCGAAGCCACTTTTCGGTTTTGTACAAGGAAAGTTTCGGAGTTTCTCCCGCGCAGGATTTGAAATTCTTTTTGAACGAAAAGGCAATCGCCCTGCTTTTGACAAGCGAAAAGACGATTGCGCAGATTGCTGAAATCTTGAATTATAAGGAATGCGAAAATTTTATCCGCGCCTTCAAGAAAATGAACGACATTTCACCGCTTCAATTCAGGAAAACGCGGAATTAAAATTTATGCCTTGTCTTTGTTTTTGCGCGAAAGCACGATGCTTTGAATCAGCAGGAACAAGCAAATCATAAACGCCACTGTGATGTTCGTCCACCACGCTTCGTCAAGTCCGAGCGACGAGACGATGTTCTTTATCGTGGCGAGCGAAAGCACTCCGAAGAAAGTTCCGGCGATGTTGCCGACACCGCCAGAGAGCATAGTGCCACCGATAATCGAGGACGCGATGGCGTTCATTTCCGCGCCTGCCGCGTGCGATGGCGAACCTGATCCGACGTGCAAAAAGTAGACGAATCCGCCCACCGCCGCAAGCATGCTGCAAATGAAATGCGCCAAAAATCTCGTGCGGCGCACGTTTATTCCGAGCATGTTCGCGCTTTGCGCGTTTCCGCCCACCGCGTAGAAATTCCGCCCGAGCTTCGTTTTTCGCAGGACGAAGAAAAGCAGGACGACTACGAGAATCGCGACGATAGCTCCGATTTCAACGTAAGCCGGAATCCATTTTCCAAGCTTGTTCGTCGAGCCTACGCCCGGAACATAAATCCTTGTTTCCACGAGCTTTACGAAGGCTTCGTTTTGGACGTTGAACTGCGTGGAATTGACGATGGTCGTCATTCCTTTCGCGAAGAACATTCCCGCGAGCGTTACGATGAAAGGCTGAATGTCGAGAAACGCCACCAAATATCCTTGCACGAGTCCGAACGCCGCGCCAATCAAAAGCGCGATTGCGATCGCGCCGCCAACGTTTCCGCCCTTGAAGTCAAGGTGAACCGCGCAGCACATGCAAACCAAAGCCGTCATCGTTCCCACGGAAATATCGATTCCGCCGGTAATCATCACGAGGCTCAATCCGCACGAAAGGATTATCAGCGATGCGTTTTCGTTGAGCATATTGAAAAATGTCTGAGGCTTGCGGAATCCCGCGCCCAAGAAAATTATCGAGCACAGATACATCACCGCGAAAACCACAACCGTAATCAAAAGCAGCAAATTCGTGTCCGAAAGCGGCTTCTTTTTCGCAAGTCCTTCGTTCAATTTTACGTTTGTCGAATTTTCCATTTAGTTGCCTCCTTGCGCTGCCGCCGCGAGTTTTTTCGCGCCGATTTTTTTGGAAAGCGCGGCCATTTTTTCGCGGAAAACCGGCGCGCTGATTATTACAAGCACGATTACGACGACCGCCTTGTATGCCGGAAGCGCGGTGGAAGCCACGTTGAATTTGAAAAGCGTCGTCGTCAAGAATTGAATCACATACGCGCCCAAAATCGAAGCCCAAATGTTGAACTTTCCGCCGCTCAATGCGTTTCCGCCCAAAGCGACCGCCAAAATCGCGTCCATTTCAATGTCCTTTGCGATGACCGAATAATTTATCGATGAAATCCGGCTCACCTTGATGAATCCTGCCACCGCCACGCAAAGTCCCATAAAAACGTATGTCACGAATTTTATGAATTGCGGATCGATTCCGTTCAAACGCGATGACGATGCGTTGATTCCGACCGACTGCGCGTAAAGTCCGAGCGTCGTGAATTTCAAAATCAAAATTGTTATTGCAATGCAGATTATCGCGATGAAAATCGGCGTTGGAATCGGAATTCCCGGAATGTAATTTCCGAAGTACGCGAAACGCGGCTCGCTCACGATTGGAAGCGCGTTGTTGTTTATCCATGCGGCGATTGAGCGTCCCGCCGTAAACAGAATGAGCGTTGCGACCATCGGCTGAATCTTGAAGTAAGCCACGAGCATTCCGTTGAACGCGCCGAAAAGCATTGACACGATGCACGCGATCAAAAACGCCACGATTATCGGAGCCTGCAAAGTTTCGGGCCGCGCCTCAGTTCCGCAAAGCACGCGCAGCACGACGCTTCCCGCAATCGCGATCACAGCTCCCACGGAAATGTCCTGTCCGCCCGAAGCCGCCGTCACGAGCGTCATTCCCAAGGCGAGAATCGCTAGTTCCGAAGCGTTGTCCAAAATCGTGATCAAGTAGCCCGAAAGCACGGGATTTCCGTCGCTGTTCTGGCCAATCGTGATTTTGAAGAACGAAGGATCGGCAATCAAATTGAAGATTACCAAAATCAAAAGGGCCGCAAGCGGAATGAAAATCTGCTTTTTGAAAAGGCCCATGACAATTTCCTTTGGATTTTTGGAATTCATTTTTCTCCTCCCGCGATTGTCGCCATAATTTTAGATTGCGTCAAATCTTCGCCTTTGAGTTCGCCCACTTGCTTCAAGTCGCGCATGACGACGAGGCGAGAACAAGTGCGCAGCATTTCGTCGATTTCGGAAGAAATGAAGGTGACGCTTTTTCCTTCCTTCGCAAGCTTGAGCACGAGTTCCTGAATTTCGGTTTTCGTGCCGATGTCGATTCCGCGCGTCGGCTCGTCCAAAATCAAATATTGCGGATCGGAAAGAAGCGCGCGCGCCAAAAGGACTTTCTGCTGGTTTCCGCCCGAAAGCGATTTTATTGGCGTGTCCGCGCTCGCGGTTTTTATTTCCAAAAGCTTGATGTATTCTTCGGCGAACGCCTGCGCCTTCGCGTATGAAATCGGCTTGAAAAATCCTTTCAAAACTTGCAAGGCCAAAATTATGTTGTCGCGGACAGAAAGGTCGCCCACAATTCCGTCGTGCTTTCTGTCTTCGGGAAGATAGCTGATTCCTTTTTTCATCGCGTCGATTGGGCGGGAAATTTTCGCGTTCTTTCCGTTCACTTTGACTTTTCCGCCGAAAACTTTGTCCGCGCCGTAAATCGCGCGAACGCTTTCGCTTCGTCCCGAGCCCAAAAGTCCAGTGAATCCGTTCACTTCGCCCTTGTAAATCGAGAAGTCGAACGGCTTCACGCCGGACGCGGCGCAAAGAGATTCCGCTTGGTAAACCGGAACTTCGCCCGGCGCGCAGGAAAACGACTCGGGCTTTTTCACCGTGGAAAGTCCGTCCAAAGCCTTGCCGAGCATTTTCGAGACAAGCTCGACTTTCGGCAAATCCTTGATTTCGTATTCGCCCACCAATTTTCCGTCGCGCAAAACCGTGATTCTGTCACAGACTTCGTAGACTTGTTCCAAAAAGTGCGTCACGAAAATTATTCCGACTCCTTTCGCCTTTAGCCCGAGCATCAGTTTGAAAAGCTTCGCCACTTCGTTGTCGTCAAGCGAGGATGTCGGCTCGTCAAGAATGAGGATTTTGCATTCCATATCGACGGCGCGAGCGATGGCGACCATTTGCTGAATCGCGATGGAGCAGCTCGAAAGTTGCGCCGTCGGCTCGACCGGGATTTGCAGTTCGTTCAAAATTTTCGCGGCATCCGCGTTCATTTTTTTCCAATCCACGAACGCGCCTTTCGTGCGGCCGATGTACATATTTTCCGCCACGGTCAAATTGTTGCAAAGCGTTATTTCCTGATAGACCGTGCTGATTCCAACTTTTTGCGCGTCTTCGGGCGAGCGGATGTTCACGGCGTTTTCAAAGCCCTTCACAAAAACCGTGCCTTCGTCTTTCGGATGAACGCCCGTCAAAACTTTTATAAGCGTGGATTTTCCAGCTCCGTTTTCGCCCATGAGCGCGTGAATTTCGCCCTGCCTCAAAGTAAAGTCAACATTTTGAAGCGCCTTCACTCCTGGAAAACTTTTGAAAATTCCGCGCATTTCCAAAACGGAATTGTCCTGCATATTCCCTCCATAATCGAAAATCGAATATTAAAATCCAAGAGCGATTTTGGACAGAAACTTCGTTGCCGGCACAAAACCGCGATTGGCAGTTTTAGATTTTTTGCAAAAAAATAAGGCGGGAACGGAATTCCAAAAAAAATTCCGAAATCCCGCCTTCAAATTTCAAGAAAAATTAGATGCCGTATTGGTCAACATCTTTTTTCGTGATTGTTTTCGCGTCGAAGCCTTTTTCCTGCATGATGACAGTTTTCTGCGCGGGCTTCTTTCCGTTTTCCAAATCCTGGATGATTGTGTTGATGTACGCGGCTTGGAACGGATTGCACTGGCCGTCGTAGTTCCAGCGTTTCGCCAAAAGCTCTTCCAACGCCCATTTGTTGCAGTCAAATCCCATCACGACAACATCTTTGCCAACTCCGTGCGAAATGTTCGCCTTGTCCAAAGCGGCCACCGCGCCTTTCGCCATGTCGTCGTTTTCGGCGTAAATCACGTTGAATTTTTTGCCAGAGTCGATGACAGACTGAACAATCTGCTGGGCGGTTTCCGCGTTCCATTCGGCGGTCTGCTGAGTGATCAAATTCCAGTTTGAATCGGCCTTGACTTTCGCATCCAACGCGCCCGTGCGGCCGATTTGAGCGGCAGAGCCCATGACTCCCTGAATGTGGACGACATTGTATGTGCCCAAATTCTGAGAAGCGAGCCAATCAACGGCTGTCTTTCCTTCCTGCGCCATGTCGGAAACGATCGAAGCCTCGTAAAGGCTCGGATCCGCGTCAATCGTGCGGTCGAACAAAATCACGCGAACGCCGGCATCCTGCGCGTCCTTGAGAACGTTCGTCCAGCCAGAAGTTCCGGCGGCAGAAATCAAAAGGTAGTCCACTTCGTCCTGAATGAATTTGCGCGCGGCGGCAATCTGCTCGTCGTTCTTGAGGCTGTACGCGAAAGAAGCGGCATATCCGTTTTTCTTCGTGAATGTGGCCTTCATGTCGCGGTCGTTCGCCGTGCGGTAGCCGGATTCGTTGGGATCATTGTTGATGATTCCAACTTTGATTGTTTTTGGCTTTGCCGCGAACACGCTGGCGGCGAGCACCAAAGCCATTGAGAATAATGCAACCTTTTTCATAATTTCCTCCATAGGTTGAAAACGTTTTGTGAATATTTTTCATCCACAACTAATATTTTAAGGGTGTTTCGCAAAAATTGATATAGTCATTTTGTTCCCAATATTGCAAAAATACTATCATTATGTTCTATCTTCTAACATAATGCATAAATTCGCGGAATTTTGAAAATTTTTCACTTGCGTTTTCAAAAAAATATTGTATCATTTTAATTATGGAAAACAGCAAAATCACGCAAGAAATTTCGGAAGGAAAAGCAGTTTTGGGAATCGAGCTAGGCTCGACAAGGATAAAGGCCGTCCTCATCGATTCGGAAATGAATCCGGTGGCTTCGGGCGATTTCAGTTGGGAAAGCGTCCTTTCCGACGGAATTTGGACTTACTCTATGGAAGAAATCCATTCGGGCGTAAAGGCGGCGTATTCCGCGCTCAAAAAGGACGTGGCCGAGAAATTCGGCGTAAAGTTTTCCCGGCTCAAGGCGATGGGAATCAGCGCGATGATGCACGGATATTTGGCGTTCGACAAAAGCGGACGGCTTTTGGTTCCGTTCCGCACTTGGCGAAACACGATCACGGCGCAGGCTTCAAAGGAGCTCACGGATTTGTTCAATTTTCCGATTCCCGAGCGATGGAGCATCGCGCATTTTTATCAGGCGATTTTGAATGGCGAAGAGCATGTCGCGCAAGTCGATTATTTTACGACGCTCGCGGGCTACATTCATCAGATTCTTTGCGGGGAAAAAGTGCTCGGCGTGGGCGACGCGAGCGGAATGTTTCCCGTGGATATGGACGCATGTTCTTACGACAAAAAAATGCTCGACCTTTTCAACGCGAACAAAAAGGTGAAGGCCGCGATTTCGCGCCCGCTGGAAAGTCTTTTGCCGAAAGTTTTGCCGGCGGGAAAATCGGGCGGAAATCTTACGAAAGAAGGCGCGATTTGGCTCGATCCAGAAGGCGACCTTGAGCCAGGAATTTTGATTGCGCCTCCCGAAGGCGATGCCGGAACTGGAATGGCGGCAACGAACGCCGTTTCTCCGCGAACTGGAAACATAAGCTCAGGCACTTCGGTTTTCGCGATGGTGGTTTTGGAAAAGCCGCTTTATAAAGCTTATCCCGGCGTAATCGACATCGTTGCCACTCCCGACGGAAAACCCACGGCGATGGTTCACGTGAACACTTGCACGGCTGAATACAACAAATGGGTTTCGATTTTCGGCGAGGCTGCAAAAATTCTCGGCGCACAATTCGGAACAGGTCAGCTTTACGACAGCATTTTGGGATGCGCAAAGGACGGCGAAAAAGATTGCGGCGGCGTTTATTCGCTCGGATACATTTCGGGCGAAAGCGTCACGGGTTTTTCCGAAGGGCGGCCGCTCGTCGTGCGCTCGCAGGATTGCAATTTTACTTTGCAGAATTTCATCCGAAGTCAAATTTATTCTGCCGTGGCGACTCTTCGCATCGGAATGGACGTGCTTTTTGAAGGCGAAAAAGTTCAAATCGATTCGCTCACAGGGCACGGCGGATTTTTCAAGACGGAAGGCGTGGGGCTTGAAGTGATGGCGGCCGCGACGCACACTCCGATTTCCGCGATGGAGACGGCGGGCGAGGGCGGTCCTTGGGGAATGGCTTTGCTCGCCTCGTATTCTGCGGACACGAAATCGAAGAGCCTTGGCGAATGGCTTTCGAGCGAAGTTTTTTCTTCCGCTAAAATCCGCACGGTTCGCCCCGATTCTGCGGACGAAGAAGGCTTTAACAAATGGCTTTGCGGCTACAAGGAAACTCTCAAGGTTGAACGCGCCGCAGTCGAGAATTTGAAATTCTAGATTTTTTGAAAAAAACGCGCCGCAAAACATCGCGGCGTTTTGAAAATTTTTTAGGAGAAAGTGCTATGTCAAAATATTCCGAATTGAAGCAGCAGGCTTACGAAGCGAACATGCAAATTCCGGCTCAGCATCTCGCGCTTTACACTTGGGGCAACGTGAGCGCATTCGACAAGGACGCGGCGGTTTTCGCGATCAAGCCGAGTGGCGTTCCTTATCCCGAACTTTCTGCCGAAAGCATGGTCATTGTCGATGTGGAAGGAAATATTGTGGAAGGAAAATTGCGCCCTTCAAGCGACACGCCGACTCACGCCGTCTTGTACAAGGAATTCGCGCTTTGCGACGGCGCAAAAATCGGCGGAATAATCCACACGCATTCGACCTTCGCCGTGAGCTGGGCGCAGGCTGTCCGCGAAATTCCGCTTTTCGGAACGACGCATGCCGACCACATTCAGACGGCCGTTCCGTGCACTCCGTATCTTTCCCGCGAAGCCGTCCAAAACGACTACGAAAAGGAAACTGGAAATCTGATTGTGAGCCATTTCCGCGAGCGCAAGCTCAATCCCGAAGAAGTGACGATGGTTTTGGTGGGCGGACACGGACCTTTCGCGTGGGGCGGCACTGCCGAAAAATCAGTCTACAACGCCGCTGTGCTTGAAGAAGTGGCGCACATGGCGATGAACACTTTGCAAATCCGCGCGGATCAAAAGCCGCTCCCGGACTACATCATCGAAAAGCACTATTCGCGCAAGCACGGCCCGAACGCATATTACGGACAAAAATAATTCGTTGGCGTCAAGATTTGAAATCATCGTCCGATTTTCGCGCCATCCAAAGCAAAGCGTTCCGCACTTTTTATTCTTGCGCATACGTCGCTTCGCGCGTTTGCATAGACGGAAATTATTTTACTAGTCACTCGCGCAACTTGTGCATTTTCCGTTCTTGCCTATCGCAAAAATTTGCGTTAAAATGAATTATGCAAAATTACGCGCAATGGCTTTCCGCAAAAATCGAAGAAATTCAAAAAGAAATTTTTCGCACAGAAAAAAAGCCTTCGCTTCTTTTGCATGCGTGTTGTGCGCCGTGCTCTTCCTACGTCCTCGAATATTTGCACCGATTTTTTGAAATCACGATTTTCTATTATAATCCCAACATTCATCCGCAAACTGAATTCGCGCGGAGGCTGAACGAGCTGAAAAATTTTTTGCCAAAATTTTCTGCGGATGCAGACGGCGAAAATTTTAATTTGGTGGAAGCCGAATATTTTCCAAAAGAATTTTTCGATGCCGTGCAAGCCGAACGCGACAATTTGCAAAACGAGCGCGAACGCGGCGAACGTTGTTTTCGCTGCTACAAATTGCGAATGGAACGCGCGTTCGATTTTGCGCAAAAGAATGAATTCGATTTTTTCACGACGACGCTTTCGATAAGCCCGCACAAGGACGCGCAAAAAATAAATGAGATTGGCGCGGAACTCGAAAAAAATAATTTGGAAAAAATCGCGCAAAGCAAAACGCAGGCGGAAAATTTTTCGGAAAATCAAAACGAAAATTTTCGCGAAAAAAATTCCCAAAATGTCGCCACGAATTTTCACACAAAATATTTGTACGCGGATTTTAAAAAGCAAAACGGATTCAAGCGCAGTTTGGAACTTTCAAAAAAATACGGATTGTACCGCCAAGATTATTGCGGCTGTATTTACTCAAAAGAAAATTTGCGCTAAAATAAAATCATGCGGGAAATCATTGAAAAAGCGAACCAAATTCGCGATGTCATAAATTACATCAAAGTTTTCAAAAACGCGCTTGCCGTAATTCACATCGACGACGAAATTATAAGCTCGCCGCTTTTGCCAAGCCACATTCACGACATCAGCCTGATTCACGAAGCGGGAATAAAAGTAATCATCGTGCCCGGCGCGCGCGGCCAAATCAACAACGCGCTCGAAGAACAAAAAATTTCGTGGCAAATAAAAAATGGCTTTCGCATAACAAATGAGCGCGCGATGCCCGCGATAAAAACCGCGGCGTTCGACGTTGCCAACAACATTATGAACATTCTCGCCGGCGAACATCTCACGGCGGTGATTGGAAATTGGGTAAAGGCGCGCGGAAAAGGAATCATCGACGGAACGGATTTTGGCAGCGCGGGCGAAATCGACAAAATCAAAATCGACGCGATCAAGCAAACTTTGGAAAACGGCTTCGTTCCGATTTTTCCTTGCATCGGCTGGAACGATTTGGGAAAGCCATACAACATTTCTTCGACGGAACTCGCGGCGCAAATTGCGATTCATCTCAAGGTCGAAAAACTTTTTTTCATTTTTCCTGACGCGCAAATTTCAAGAAAAGAATTTTCTTTGCCGAATGAAATCTCTTTGTCGCAAGAAGGAAATGTTCCTGCGATGAACGTGGAAATTTTATCGAAGATTTTGAAATTGAATTCGGATTTAAATTCCGAAAAAAATTCGCGCAAAGAAAAATTGCTTGCGATTTTCAAACTTGCGAAAAACGCCTGCGAAAACGGCGTTTCGCGAATTCACATTTTGGACGGAAACACCGAAGGAATTTTGCCATGCGAAATTTTTTCCGCAATCGGAAGCGGCACGATGATTTTCAATAACGGCTACGGCGATTTGCGCCCGATGCGCGACGACGACATTCCATCCGTGCTTTCGCTGATGAGCCCGTTCGTAAAAAGCGGAATTCTTTTGCCGCGAAATTTCCAAGAACTAAAATCTCAATTACACAATTATATTGTATACAATGTAGATGGCGGAATCCACGCATGCGCCGCGCTCAAAAAATATGACGGCGACCAAATGGAAATTTATTCCGTCGCGGTGGACGAAGCATACGGCAATATGGGCGTTGGCCCGAAGATGATAAATTTTTTGTTGGAAAAAGCAAAATCCTGCGGTGCAAAATCCGTGTTCATTTTGACAACGCAGACTGCGGATTGGTTTGAAAAATTGGGATTTGTCGCTGACAAAATCGATTCGATTCCGCAAAAAAGAAAAAAGATTTGGTCGGAAAAGCGTGGCTCGAAAGTTTTTAGAATTTTGTTTTGATCAAAGGAATGAAAAAATTCAGCACGAATCAGCAAACCCTTTTTTCAAATTTCTAAAAAAGTTTCAAATTCAATTTTGGAACTTCGCCACATTGTCCGCCATGATTTTGTTCATGATGCGAATGATGCTCGCCGTGATGATTGCAATTTGCGCTGGAATTTTTTTGCAATTTTCCTTCCGCCAAAAGTCGAGCCGCTTCGTCTGCCGCGCCAGAATTTCCAGCATAAATTTCGATTTCCGCAGAATTCAGCGCAGACACTGCGCCGCCGCCGATTCCTCCGCAAACGAGCGCACTCACTCCGTGCGCCTTCAAAAAATCCGCGAGTGCTTCGTGCCCCGCGCCGCCAACGTCAACGATTTCCGAAGCGGAAATTTTTCCGTCCGCAATTTCATAAAATTTAAAAAATTTCGTATGTCCAAAATGTTGAAAAATTTGCCCGTCTTCTTTTGAAAAACAAACCGCGATTTTCATTTTATTTTCCTCTAAAGCGTTCGCCAAAATTTTCGCGACATTTCCGCCGCCTTTATTTTTTTATTTTCATTATAACAAATTTTCTGCGCAAAAGCAATTTCAAGATTTTGCAAAAAAATTATCGCAATTTGTGTTTTTTCATTTCGGCGATAAGCGCGAGAACGGATTTTTTGTCGGATTCGCAAAGCTTCTGAAAATCGGAAACAAGTTTTTGAAGCGGCGAAGTGCGCATCGCGTTTTTTCCCAGCACCAAATATTCGACGCTCACGCCCAAAACTTGCGCAATCTTCACGGCATTTTCCGCGCTGGGAATCGCCTTGTGCCCATTTATGTAATTGCGAATCGTGTTGACACTGATTCCAGTTTTGTCGGCAATTTCCTTTGGCTTGATGTCCTGAAAAAGCATTTCTTCGCGCAGATTTTCCTTGAAATCCATAATATAAAGTTTAATCTAATAAGATTAGAATTTTCTTGACTTTTATCTTTTATAATTATATACTTTTCAAAAGTGATTAAATATAATCACTTTTATTTTGGAGGGAAACAAATGAAAAAATTATTTTTTATTGAAATTTTTCTCGTGGCAATATTTTTGATTGGATGTCAAAATGGCTCGGAAGAAGAAACGTACACTGTTTGGACGGACATTTCAACAGCGGACGATTTTCAACAAACTTTTGGAACAACGTTATACGACGAAAAATATGTCACTGTAGAAATTTTAAATTCGCAATTTTCACAAATAATGCAAACTGCAGGAAATGAGGCTGCCGAATTCAAACACAATTGGACAGAAGAAGAATTGAAAAAATATTTTGTTGGAAGAGGCTTTGATTCTGGAACCGCAAGCAAAACTGTGGCATGGCTTGTAACTGTGAATCACGGATTAGTAGCTTCGAGAAGCGGAAATATTGTTTATTACATTTTGAAATAAATTACAATTTTCGGAATACAAAATTTTCCGCAAAATTTTTTTAT
Source organism: Treponema sp. (assembly GCA_014804005.1). Classification (GTDB taxonomy): domain Bacteria; phylum Spirochaetota; class Spirochaetia; order Treponematales; family Treponemataceae; genus Treponema_D. The sequence goes on from JAAVAP010000014.1 coordinate 139,360, forward strand.
TCTCGAAATTTTGCTTGACATTAAAAATTTTTTCCGCGAAAATTGCTTTATGAATGAAATTGAATTTTACAAAAAAGCCAGTTGTTTCACTGAACTTGGGCTTTACAAAAATTTTGCGCAATCCTTGCCGGATGATATTCGCGAACTTTGCCTTTTGCAGCGTCATCAAATAATTCATCCGGTTGCGATAATGAAATGCGGCGGACAAAAGCAAACTTTTCACGGCGACATGACGCAGATTCCGTGCGACAGTTTGCTTTTTGAAAATGAGCGTTTTCCCACGGCATTGAGCATTTTGGCGGAATTGCTTCGCCGAGAAAATGAATATTCTTGCGAGCGAAAAATCCAAAACAAAATGCATCTCACTTGCCGCGAGCAGGCGATTCTTTTGACCGCGATTTTGAAGGCGAAAGGAATTCCTGCGCGGGCACGAAGCGGATTCGCGCCGTATATTTCCAATGACGGCATTTTTCACGACCATTGGATTTGCGAAAAATTTTGCGATAAAGAAAATCGATGGATTTTGACCGACGCGGATTGTTGCGTCGAAAATTTGGATTTCGATTTTGCCGACATTCCTTGCGATAAATTTCTTTTTGGCGCGCAATCATATTTGAAAATTCGCAGCAAAGAAATTTGCGATAACGCTTTGGAGTATGCGTCCGTTCCGCCAACGCACGGAATGCGTGCCGCGCTGCAATCGCTTTTTTACGATTTGCATTCGCTGATGAACGACGAAATTTTCTTTTGGCATTCTCCGCGATACATCGTCGAAAAGAATTTCGATTTATCGCAAGCGGAATTCGAAGAATTGGATTCTATCGCAAATTTGATGCTTGAGCCAAGCAAAAATTTTGAAAAAATTTGCGATATTTGGGAAAACACGCCGAAATTCCGAATCGTTTCCGGCGGATTCAATTAAATTGAAATTTGAGAAAACTTGCGATAAAATTTTTTGATTTTTTATCGCAAGTGAATTTTTTGAAATTTGAAATTATCGCAAATTTCGAATCCGCGCGAAAACAACGCACGGATTTTTAATTTTAAATTATCTGCGAAAATTGCATTTCGCTTAATTCAAATTAAAACGAATAAATCCACGAAATCGGGAATTTCACAAAAATGTCTCCATCGCAAAATTCAAAATCGGCGGCGAGCGAAAATTCGTGATTTCCGAACGCGCATCCAAGCGAAGGCTCGATTCCAAAAACCGGCTTTGCTTTTGTTTCGCCAAAATCCAAAAAGCATTGTCCACCCAAGCCTACCGCGAAATTTTCGGCAAAAGAATAAGCCGCCTTCGCACCAATGTACATATCGTATGCGAAATCTTCGTCGTCAATGTCCGTGTCGGCGACAATTTCCGCGGCGATTGCAAAATCATTCAAAACCCATTCAAGCGAGGCGTTAAAAATATTTTTTCCGGCAATCGCAATGTTTTCGGAATAATCCAATTCTTCCAACACGCCCACGCCTTCATAATGGCCGTAGCCCGCGCGGATTATCAAGTCGTCGGATTTGAACGGACGGAACGCCGCGAAAACGCCAAAATAAATTTCGTCGCTGTCAATGATGTCGCCAACTTTTGCGCCAACAGAAAAAAGCTCGCCAAAATCATATTCCGCTCCAAGCCCGAAATCAAAAGGCTTTTGCTCTTTTTTGTTTCCGTCTTCATCTTTTTCGTCTTCATCGCCATTCAAAAAATTGGCAAGCCCGTCATCAAGATTGTCCATCGGAATTGTCGCGGCAATGCGAAGCCCTTCAAGCGGTTCGACCATCAGCGAAAATCCCGAAGAGCCAAGCCCGCCCGCAGGCGCATTGTCGTCCCAAAGCGGCAAGTACGAGCCGTTCATCCACAAATCATCATGGAACGCCAGCGTAATAATTTTGAACGGGCGAAAGTGAAGCCAATAATCCAAATCCGTCCAGGCGAAATTCAAATGATTCGTTTCGGAAGTTTCATTGCCTTTTCCCGTGCCAAGAGTGAATTCAACTTCGAGATAAGCGTCAACTTTTTCCGAAGAAAATTCCACCGAAGCGTTTTCCACAATGCCCGCGAAATTCGTTTCGTCGTCCCAAATTTTGTCGATTGTCACGATGTCCGAAGAAAGCTCGTTCGCAAAACCTAATTCGAATTCCTGCGCCCAAGAAACGGACGCGCCAAGCATTGCAATCGCGGCAAGCGATTTCAAAATTTTTTTGTTCATAAAAACTCCTTATTTGAAAATTTATTAGCCTAAACTAATTGTCGATAGCATACACTAATTACTTATTTTTGGCAAGTGCATTTTTGAAAAATTTGTAAAAAAAATCCGCTTGATTTTTAAAAGGGAGGGGCAAAATTTTGCTTGAAAAAAAACGCAAAAAATAATAAAATGAAATCATCTTGAATTTTGATGCGAACCAAAGGCTTGCCCAAACCCGGTAAAAAGCTAAAAGGCTTGTGTAAAAATTTAAAAAACAAATTTTGGAGAATTTTATGAAAATTGTAGATGGCGAAAATCTTTCGATTGAAGATGTTTTTGACGTGGCTTGCAAAGGCGAAAAAATCGAGCTTCCTTCCGAAAAAAAATTTTGGCAGACGTTGGAAAATTCGCGAAAATTTTTGATGGATTACATTGAAAGTGGCGTTCCGACTTATGGCGTTACCACGGATTTTGGAGATTCGTGCGCCAACCAAATCGCACCGCAAAAAGCCGGCGAACTTCAACGCACAATCGTCGCGTACCATGGAATTGGCCTTGGAAAAAATTTTTCACGCGAAATCGGCCGCGCGGTTTTGCTTTGCAGATTAAATGGAAATGTCAAAGGCGGATTCAGCGCGATTCGCGGCGAGCTTGCAAAAATGATGATGACGCTTTTGAACCGCGACATAATTCCCGTGATTCCGCAACTTGGCTCGGTGGGCGCAAGCGGCGATCTTACGCCTTTGAGTTATGTTGCCGCCGTAATCATGGGGCAACGAAAAGTTTTCTACAAAGGAAAAATCGTTCCCACGAAAACCGCGTTCAAAGCGGAAAGTATCGAGCCTTTGCCAATTGAGGCGAAAGAAGGCCTTGCAATTATGAACGGAACAAGCGTGATGACGGCGGTCGCCGCGCTCGCTTGGAAAAAGGCGGAACGGCTTGCGAACATTTCCGATTTTCTTACGGCCGTAACTTCGGAAATCACTCGCGGAAAAGACACGCCTTTTGTGGCGAAAGTGAGCAAAATCAAAAACCACAAAGGTCAAATGCAAAGCGCGGCGTACATTTTTAACATAATAAAAAATTCGAAGCGCGTTTTTAAATACGAAGATTTTTTGGAAACTCAAATCGAAAAAATCGGCGGAAAAACTTTCGTAAAACAGCAAAATAAAATTCAAGACAGATATTCGATTCGATGCGCGCCGCAAATTTCGGGCGTTTTCCGCGACACTTTGGCAATCGCGAAAAATTGGATTACGGAAGAAATAAATTCCGCAAATGACAATCCGCTCGTGGACATCGAGGAAAATAGAATCTACAACACGGGAAATTTTTACGGCGGACACATTTGCGCCGCCTGCGATTATTTGCGAACCGCGCTCGCAAACATCGCCGATCTTTCGGACAAGCAAGCCGAAATCATAATCGATGGAAAATTCAACGGACTCACGGACAACTTGATTCCGTTCACAAAAGAAACCGACCCGAAAGCAGGACTGCGGCTTGGATTCAAAGCCGCGCAAATCACCATCAGCGCGATTCGCGGCGAAGTGCAAAGTTTTTGCTATCCAATAAGCGTAACTTCCACACCCACCGAAGCCCTGAACCAAGACAAAGTTTCCATGGGCACAATCAGCGCGCGAAAATTCGACGAACAAATTGAATTGGTTTTTCTGCAATTCGCCACGCACATTTTGGCCGCGATGCAAGCCGTGGATTTGGCGGGCAAACAGGATTTCAGCCCGTTCACGCAGTCCATCCATGACGAAGTGCGAAAAATGAGTAAATTCGTAAAGGACGATCGTCCGCTGGACAAAGATGCGAGCGTGGTTGCCGAGTGGCTCAAAACAACGGAAATTTTCGGATAAATTTTTCAAAACCAACGAAGAAAAATAAAACCCCGAATTCCAAGCGGATTCGGGGTTTTATTTTTGTGTGACAAAAGCAAAACTAAAGAGGAAAAACAATTTCAAAGAATAATTTTTGTCGTCCAAATTTACCACCGTTTGTTAGTTAATTATAAAACTAACGATAGTTAAAAACTTGAATTCAGTTTTTGCGAACGAAAAATATTGTACAAACTAAAATCATTCTTACAAAATTTTATTTTTTGAAAAAATCAGTGAACAAATTTTTAATCCGAATTTCGTACCATGAATTTCCATGAACATACACGAACCCTCAAAACAAAAATAAAAAAGTCGCCGCCGATAAAAAAAAATTGAAGTTTGCGGTAAAATTTTGGTATTTTCAAAAATTTAAACGAACTAACATTTGGTTGGAATGAAAATCAAAGTTTCACGTGAAACATCATGTCAAGTTTTACAAGAATCACACAAGCAATCTCAATCTTGCCGAATAAAAATGTGGAAAACTTGTTTAAAATGTGGAAAACTCTATTTCCTGATTAAATGTTTTTACCCTCATATTTCAATAATTTTAAAAATTTTAATTTTTAAAAACGCTACGCTGTTTTCTAGAATTTTACTGCATTGAAATCTTGCAAATAACAATCGATGTTGCGCTTTGTTTCACGTGAAACAATTTTCCACAAGCGTGGAATTTTTGTGGAAAACTATTTCTTTTTTGTGCGGGCCTTTTGTTCGGATTTTCATTGTTTCTTTAAAAACAAAAACCGGGGTAAAAACCCCGGCCGCCTGATGTTTTTTCTGTAAAAACAGATTCCCCTCGACTTTTAGTATATTATAAATTCTATTTTTTGTCAGCAAAAATCCGACAGAAAAATAAAAATTTATATAAAATTTTAATTCTTTATATTATAAGGAATTAATTAACAATTTCTTATAATATCATTGTTTATCATCTTTTTCATTTTCGGGCGGAATTTTGTCAACGCCGACAAGGAAATCGGGATCGGAAATTTTCACGACCTTGACTCCCGTCGAACCAGTGCCTTGCTGGTTGATTGTGCTCGCCGAGACGCGCAAAGTTTTTCCTTGGCTCGTCATGCAAACAATTTCATCGTTGTCCTTGACCGAAAGCAGCCCGATAATTTCGCCGCGCTCTTCCGTGTTGCCGAAAATTTTCTGTCCGCCAGTGCCTCGTCCGTGCGGTTTGAAGTCGTCGAACGAAACGCGCTTTCCGTAGCCTTTTTCGGTGAGAAGCAAAATGCTTTCGCCTTCGGTGTAAGTGATCGCGCCAGAAATTTCATCGCCGTCGGAAAGCTTCATTCCTTTGATTCCGCAGCTTGCGCGTCCCATTGCGCGGACGTCTTCCTCGCTGAAACGCAATGCTTTGCCTTTTCGTGAAATTATGAACACATCGGAATTTCCTGCCGTGAGAATCGCGCCGACGAGTTTGTCGCCCGCATTGAGTTTGAGTCCGATAATTCCTTTCACGCGAGCATTTGCGAATTCCGAAGTCTGAACTTTTTTCACCACGCCGTTCACCGTCGTCATAAAAAGGAACGAATCTTCCGTGAATTCCCGGACAGGAACAACCGTCGTGATTTCCTCGTCCGCGGAAATCGCAATCAAACTTTTTATATGAGTGCCGCGGCTGCCTTTGGACATTTCCGGAATTTCATGAACCTTGATCCAATATGCGCGTCCGAGATTCGATACGAACAAAATGTGATCATGCGTCGAGCCGATGAACAAATGATTTATGTAATCGTCTTCGATGAGCGCGGTGCTGTTGCTTCCTGTTCCACCCCTCCCTTGTTTTTTGTAGGTGCTGACCGACGCGCGTTTGACATAGCCGAGTTTGGAAATCATCACGACCATATCTTCTTCTTTTATCATGTCTTCGATGTTGATTGATTCGACTTCGTTGGAAACAATTTCGGTGCGTCGATCATCGCCAAATTTCTGCGCAAGTTCATTTGTTTCGTTTTTTATGATTTCGAGAATTTTTTCGTGATGCTCAAGCAAATCGCGCAAATGAGCAATCAACGCCTGAAGTTCGGCGAGTTCGCATTTCAAATCTTCAATTTGCAAATGAGTGAGACGCTTGAGCTGCATATCGACAATGGCTTGCGCCTGCACGTCGTCAAAGCCGAATCGTTTTTCCAAATTGAGCTTTGCATCTTCGGTGTCGCGGCTTGCTTTTATAATTTGAATCACTTCGTCGATATTGTTGATGGCGACAATCAAAGCCTGCAAAATGTGCTCGCGTGCAAGCGCGACGCGCAAATCGTGCTGAGTACGGCGCGTCACAACTTCGTCACGATGCTCAACAAAATATTGAACAAGCTGCTTGAGAGTGAGAATTTGCGGGCGGCCTTTTACCAAAGCAAGATTTATCACGCCGAAACTTGATTGCAAATCGGTCTTGGCAAAAAGCTGATTCAAAACAATTTTCGTAATCGCGCCGCGCTTAAGTCCGACGACAAGCCGCATTCCAACTCGATCGGAAGTTTCGTCGTTCGCGTCCGTGATGCCGTCGATGAGCTTTTCGCGGGCGAGTTCTTTTATGCGGCGAATGATGTTCGTCGTGTTCACGCCATAAGGAACTTCGGTAAAAACAATCGATTCTTTTCCGCGCGTGTCCGTTTCGATTACATATTTCGAACGAATCACGATTTTTCCGCGGCCCGTCGTGTAAGCCTTGCGAATTCCTTCTCGCCCGAAAATCGTTCCACCTGTCGGGAAATCAGGACCTTTTATGTGGCGCATCAATTCTTCGATGGAAATTTCAGGATTGTCGATGTATGCGCCCACAGCCGCCGCAACTTCGCGCAAATTGTGCGTGGGCATATTCGTCGCCATTCCGACGGCGATTCCCGTAGTTCCGTTGCAAAGCAAAAATGGAAATTTCGCCGGAAGCACCGTCGGTTCTTTTACGGTTTCGTCAAAGTTTGGAATCATGTCCACAGTTTCTTTGTCGATGTCGCTGACCATTTCTTCGGCAATCTTCGACATTTTGGCTTCGGTGTAACGATATGCCGCGGCAGGATCGCCCGCAATCGTTCCGAAATTTCCCTGCGGAGTTATAATCGTATAGCGTTGCGCGAAATCTTGTCCAAGACGAACGAGCGCGTCATAAACGGAAGCGTCTCCGTGCGGATGATATTTTCCGAGAACGTCGCCGACAATTTTCGCGCATTTTCTGGTCGGCCCGGAATTCGCCAAATGAAGCTCGTCCATCGCGTAAAGAATGCGGCGATGAACCGGCTTGAGTCCGTCGCGGACATCGGGCAAAGCGCGTTGCACAATCACCGACATTGAATAGTCGATGTAGGCCTGCTTTACTTCTTCTTCGATTGGAACTTTTATTACTGTTCCGCCTTCCGGAGTCTGAAATGAATTTTCCATTTATTTTTCCTTTCGAAACAAATTTTTTCTAAACATCAAGATTTGCGTAAGTCGCATTTTCCTCGATGAACTTGCGGCGCGGTTCGACTTCTTCGCCCATGCAAACCGTGAAAATTTGGTCGGCGGCCTGCGCGTCCGGAATCGTGACGACTTTCATTCTGCGTACGGCTGGATCCATCGTCGTATTCCAAAGCTGATCGCCGCTCATTTCGCCAAGACCTTTGTAACGCTGAACTTTCGCCTTTTCCGCGTTTTCGCCGAGCGAAGCCAAATATTCCGATTTTTCTTCGTCGGTGTAAACATAGACGGGCTTTTGTTTTCCCAGCGTAATCCCGAAAAGCGGAGGCATCGCCAAATAAACGTAACCTTTTTCAATGAGCTCTGGCATGTAGCGGAAAAAGAACGTGAGCAGCAAAGTGCGGATGTGGCTTCCGTCAACATCGGCATCCGCCATAATTATAATTTTATGATAACGCAATTTTTCCGCATTGAACGAATCTCCGAATCCAGCGCCCAAAGAAGCGATGACAGGCTCAAGCTTGTCGTTGTTCATAACTTTGTCCGCGCGAACTTTTTCCACGTTGAGCATTTTTCCCCAAAGCGGCAAAATCGCTTGCGTTTTGGAATCGCGGCCTTTTTTCGCCGAACCGCCGGCGGAGTCGCCTTCAACAATGTAAATTTCGCACATTTCAGGATTTTTAAGCGAACAGTCCGAAAGTTTTTCGGGCAAACCGAATCCGTCGGAAAGCGATTTTTTTCTCGAAGCGTCCTTGGCTTTTTTCGCCGCAATTCGCGCCGTGGCTTCCGCCAAAGCCTTGTCCAAAACTTGCTCGAGAATTTTCGGATTCTGCTCGAAGAAAAGCGTGAGTTTTTCTTTTACAAGCGCATCGACAATCGTGCGAACTTCCGTGTTGCCGAGTTTTTCTTTTGTTTGACCTTCGAATTCTGGCTCGGGAACTTTCATCGAAAGAACCAAAACCATTCCCGAAAGAATGTCTTCTATTCGAAGTCTTTCGTCTTTGTCCGCCTTTTCCAATTTTTTCTTGAACTTTTCGTTTGAATCAAGAAATTTGTTCAACACGAAATTGATGGCGTTTTTAAATCCGTCAAGGTGAGTGCCGCCTTCGCGCGTGTTGATGTCGTTGACGTAAGTGTTGATGTTGTTCGAAAAACCGTCGTTGTACTGAAAAGCGCATTCCGTAATCACGCCGTCTTTTTCGCCAGTGATAAAAAGCGGCTCTTCGGGAATGTAGAATTTGCTTTTGGCGCGCTCGTTCATTTCTTTCACATATTGAACGATTCCGCCTTCAAATTTGTAGACGGCTTCCTTTGGAATTTCCAAACGCTCGTCCCGAAAAATTATGGTAACACCGTTATTCAAAAAAGCCAATTCGCGCAAACGCTTTGAAAGCACGTCAAAATTGTATGTCGTGGTTTCCTGGAAAATCGTTTTGTCCGCTTTCCAACGAATTGTCGTTCCGTGGCGCGAAGATTCGCCAATTTCTTCGACTTTCGTTTTCGGAATTCCGACGGCGTATTTTTGCATATATTTTTTTCCGCCAAGTTCGACAGTAGCTTCCATCCAAGAAGAAAGCGCGTTCACACACGAAACTCCCACTCCGTGCAATCCGCCGGAAACTTTGTACGAGCCTTTGTCGAATTTTCCGCCGGCGTGAAGGCGCGTCAAAACCAATTCCAACGCGCTCACTTTTTCCGTGGGATGAATGTCCACAGGAATTCCGCGACCATTGTCTTCAACACGAACAACGTCATCTTTTTCCAACGCAACGACGACTGTATCGCAGAATCCTGCCATCGCCTCATCAATCGAATTGTCCACAACTTCATAGACGAGATGATGAAGTCCGTTCGGTCCAGTCGAGCCGATATACATTCCAGGTCGTTTTCGCACCGCCTCGAGACCTTTCAAAACTTGAATATTTTTCGCCGAATAATTTTCGCTCATTTTTTCTCCCGATTTTCAAACCGAATAAAATCTTTAATTTCCAATTTCAAGAAAATTTTTTCATTTTTATTATATCTTTATTGAAAAAAAAAGTAAAGATAGACTATAATATAAAGATTATGAGCGAAAACAATTTTCAAGAAATTTGGAAAGAGTCACTGAATCAATTGCGCGAACAATACAAACAAGAAAATCGCGAAAACGAATTTAAATTGTGGTTCAACTTGGAATACGTGAGCGACGAGCAAAACATAATCACAGCGGCAGTAGCGAGCGACTTCATGCGCGAATCAATGGTAAAGCGCGGAAACATCGAAATCATAAAAAATAAAATCAAGGAAATTTGCGGCGCAGAAATTGAAATAAATTTCCAAATAAAAAATTCCAGCGTGACGAGCGAAAAAAAATCTAACGAAAATGAAAAAATTTCCGAGAAATCTGAAAAAACAAAAACAAGCGAAAAAGTTTCCGCAGAAAAAAATCAAGAAAACGAAAAAACGGAATTTTTCAAGCATCCAGATTTGGACGAAAATTTTATGTTCGAGACTTTCGTGCCTGGCGACAATAATATGTACGCTTATCAAGCTTCTATGGCAGCCGCGAAAAATCCTGGTTCTATATACAGCCCAATTTTGCTTTACGGCGGCTCGGGCTTGGGAAAAACTCATTTGATGGAATCAATCGGAAATTATATTTACAACGAAAAGCGCGGAAAAATAAAACTTTTGTATTTGAGCGCGGAAGCCCTTTTGAACGAATTCACGCTTTCTTTGACTACGAAAACAACTCAAAAATTCAAAAACAAATACAGAAATCTCGACGTTTTTTTGCTCGACGACATTCATTTTTTGCAAGGAAAAAACGCTTTGCAAGAAGAAGTTTTCTACATTTTCGACGCTTTGAATCAAAAACATGCACAAATGGTTTTCACTTGCGACCGACCAATCAGCGAATTAAAAGGAATCAACGAGCGTCTTCAAACACGATTCAGCAACGGAATTCGAATTGACATGCAGCCGCCGAACTATGAAACGCGAAAGGCAATTCTCTTGAAAAAAATGGCTTTGATGAACAAAAACATTTCAAACGAAATAATCGATTTCATCGCCGCCAACATCGAAAGCAACGTTCGCGATTTGGAAGGCTCATTCAAAAAAGTAATCGGCTACGAAGAATTCATGATTGAAACCGGAAAAAAAATAACGTTGGAAATCGTCAAGCAACTTTTGCAGGAACAAATCAATTCCAGTTCCATCGGCAACATTTCAATCGAAGCGATTCAAAAAGTCGTGGCGGATTATTACAACATTTCATTTTCGGACATCAAGGGAAAAAAGCAGACAAAAAAAATCGTTTTTCCGCGCCACGTAGCAATTTACATCGCGCGCGAAATCACGGAAAATTCATTCACGGAAATCGGCTCGGAATTCGGCGGCAAAGATCATTCCACGATGATGACTTCCTACAAAAAAATCGACAATTTGATAAAAACCGATGCCACTTTGAACAACGCAATAAAATCAATGATAAAGGAAATCAAGTCAAAAAAATAATCTTTACAAAAATGAAAATTTTGTGTTATAATGGTGCTAATATTGTGGAAAATTTTCAAAAATGTGGAAAAGTTGAAAATTTGTGGAAAAAAATAATTTTTTTTCAAAGTTCCAATTCTTTAAACAAAAAGAAATTGAAACACTTTTCAACAAATTCACGCCATTTATTATTACTATTATTAAATTTATAAATTTAATATATAATTGGAAAAGTGAATTTTTTCCACAAAAAGTTTTTTTTAGGAGTTTAAAATGAAATTTCAATTTGACCGAAATTCAATGATCAAGGAAATTTCCATCGCGCAGGAAATTATCGCCAATAAAAGTCCGATTTCAATTCTTTCAAATATTTTGCTCGAGGCTCGGGAAAACACTCTCACGATAAAAGCTTCGGACGCGACTGTGAATTACATCACGAAAATTCCGGTGGAAATTCAAGAAGAAGGAACGACTACAATTTATTGCGACAAATTCATGAGAATGCTTTCCACTTCGCCCGCCGGAATGATTGAATTTGATCAAAAAGACATTTTGGTTACGATTCGTCCTGTTTCAAAAAAAGTCAAATTCCAATTGAAAAGCATCGCCAGCGACAAATTCCCTGAAATTGAGGCGAGCGAAAATGTTCCTTATTTTGAAGTTCCGGCGAAAGAAATCAGGGAAATGATTGCGCAAACTTCGTTCGCTGTGAGCGACGATGGAAATCGCCATTTTATGATGGGCGTTTATTTTGAAAAGTCTGACGACAATTTGATTATGGTCGCAACGGATGGACGCAGACTTTCTTACGAAGCAAAAAATATTGGACAAGGAATTCCTGATTTTCCGGCGGCGATTGTTCCGACGAAAATATTGGATTGCGTTCTTAAAAATTGTAGCGACGAAGGAAACATTTCCATCGCCGTAATTGACAAAATGATTTTCTTCAAATTTGGCAATTATGAATTTTCTTCGCTTTTGTTGGAAGGAGAATTTCCAAATTATCGCCGCGTGATTCCGCAAGATTTGACGCGAAAATTCGAAGTGGAAAAATCTGACTTGGAAGAAGCCTTGAGCCGAATTGGAATTATGGTCGATAAAAATTCTTCGCGAATAATTTTCAAATTGAATCCGGGACAACTCACTTTGATTTCGCCCGAATCCGACATCGGAAACGCGGACGAAGAAATTCCGTGCCAATACGACGGCGAAGAAGTCATGCTCGCATTCAATTTCAAATATATTGAAGAACCGCTCAAAAAGACGGACGCGAAAAGAATTGTGTTTGATTTCATTGATCCGAACAAGGCCGTGATTTTGCGCACCGAACCGAAATCGGATTATTTCCACGTCATAATGACGATGAATTTGAACTAGAAAAATTTTCCGAATTAGGTAAAATTTAAACAAGGAAAATTTTTATGAAAGGAATTATTCTTGCTGGCGGATCTGGCACAAGACTTTATCCTCTTACGAAAGTGACATCAAAACAACTTTTGCCTGTTTATGACAAGCCAATGATTTTTTATCCGCTGTCAACTTTGATGCTCGCGGGCATACGGAATATTCTCATAATTTCCACTCCGGCGGATCTTCCCAATTTTGAAAAATTGCTCGGCGATGGCTCGCAATATGGAATAAATTTGAGTTACAAAATTCAGCCGAGTCCCGATGGGCTTGCGCAGGCGTTTATACTCGGCGAAGATTTCATTGGCGATGATGCTTGCGCAATGGTTCTTGGTGACAATATTTTTTATGGCAACGGATTCGGAACGATTCTTCGCAATGCCAAAAAAAATGCGGAAGAAAACAATCGCGCGACGATTTTCGGCTATTATGTGCCCGACCCGGAACGTTTCGGTGTTGTCGATTTTGATGAAAACGGCAAGGTACTTTCCATCGAGGAAAAACCTTCTGCTCCAAAAAGCAATTATGCCGTAACAGGCTTGTACTTTTATCCTGCGGGCGTGAGCAAAAAGGCGAATCAAGTAAAACCTTCTGCTCGCGGAGAATTGGAAATCACCACATTGAATGAAATGTATCTTGACGAAAGTTTGCTTGATGTTCGGATTTTCGGGCGCGGTTTCGCGTGGCTTGACACGGGAACGATGGACAGCCTTCTTGATGCTTCGAATTTTGTCCAAATGGTGCAAAACCGTCAAGGCATCGAAATTTCGGCTCCCGAGGAAGTCGCGTTCATCAATCAATGGATTGACAAGGAAGAACTTTTAAAGTCCGCCGAAAATTACGGCAAGTCTCCGTATGGAGCGCATCTCAAATCCGTGGCGGAAGGAAAAGTGAAATATTGAAAATGTAAATTAAATAATGCTGCGAGATTTTATTTCGTGGTTGGCTTTTGTGGATTCATTGCTGAAAAAATATGGAGAAATTATAATGACTATTTTTGTGACAGGCGGCGCGGGTTTTATCGGCGCGAATTTTGTATTCCACATGCTCAAAACTTATCCTGACTACAGAATTGTTTGTTTGGACAAGCTCACTTATGCGGGCAACCTTTCGACGCTCGCGCCTGTGATGGAAAATACGAATTTCCGTTTTGTCAAAATTGATATTTGCGACAGAGAATCCATTTACAAACTTTTTGAAGAAGAAAAGCCCGACATCGTCGTGAACTTTGCGGCGGAATCCCACGTTGACCGTTCGATTGAAGACCCTGAAATTTTTCTCCGAACGAATATTCTCGGCACGCAAGTTCTCATGGACGCTTGCCGCAAATACGGAATCCAACGTTATCATCAGGTTTCAACCGATGAAGTTTACGGCGACCTTCCGCTTGACAGACCCGATTTGTTTTTCACGGAAACAACTCCAATCCATACGAGCAGCCCCTACAGTTCGTCAAAGGCCGGCGCGGATTTGCTCGTTATGGCTTACCACAGAACTTACGGTTTGCCTGTAACAATTTCAAGATGTTCAAACAATTACGGCCCGTATCATTTTCCCGAAAAGCTCATTCCGCTGATGATTGCGAACGCGCTCGCGGACAAACCCCTGCCAGTTTACGGCGAGGGATTGAACGTGCGTGACTGGCTTTATGTCGAAGATCATTGCCGCGCAATCGACCTGATTATTCACAAGGGCAGAGTCGGCGAAGTTTACAACGTGGGCGGCCACAATGAAATGAAAAACATCGACATCGTGAAACTAGTTTGCAAAGAACTCGGCAAGCCCGAGTCGCTCATAACCCACGTTGCAGACAGAAAAGGGCACGACATGCGCTATGCAATCGACCCGACGAAAATTCACGAGGAACTTGGCTGGCTGCCTGAAACGAAATTCGCGGATGGAATCAAAAAAACAATCCAGTGGTATCTCGACAACAAGGAGTGGTGGGAAACTATTATTTCGGGAGAATATCAAAATTATTACGAAAAAATGTACGGCAATCGTGCCGAGGTGTGAGATGAAGGCATTTGTAACGGGAGTTGGCGGACAACTTGGACATGATGTTATGGATGAACTCGCAAAACGCGGATATGAGGCAATCGGCAGCGATGTAATTGCATCTGCTGATTCAAAATATCCATATATTCAACTTGATATTACAGATTCAAATTCAGTCGAAAAAGTCATCTCCAAAGCGGCTTCTGATGTGGTGATTCATTGCGCGGCATGGACAGCCGTTGACGCCGCCGAAGACGAAGAAAATATTCCGAAAGTTCGTGCAATCAACGTTGACGGAACTCAAAACATTGCGAATGTTTGCAAAAAACTCGATTGCAAAATGATATATATTTCCACCGATTACGTTTTCAATGGTAAAGGTGTTGAGCCATGGAAGCCCGATTGCAAGGACTATGCGCCGCTTTGCGTATACGGACAGACAAAACTTGATGGAGAACTTGCAGTTGCAAATACACTTGATAAATATTTCATTGTTCGCATTGCATGGGTTTTTGGATTGAACGGAAAAAACTTTGTCAAGACAATGTTGAATGTCGGAAAAACTCATGATAAAGTGCGCGTGGTTTCCGACCAAATCGGCACACCTACATATACATTCGACCTTGCGAAGTTGCTTGTCGATATGGCTGAATCAGAAAAATACGGCTACTATCATGCGACCAATGAAGGCGGCTACATTTCATGGTACGACTTCACCTGCGAAATCTACAAGCAGGCGGAACTTTCCACGAAAGTAATTCCTGTTACCACTGCTGAATACGGACTTTCCAAAGCGGCACGTCCATTCAATTCACGTTTGGATAAATCAAAACTTGCGGAAAACGGATTCAAACCCCTCCCAACATGGCAGGATGCGCTTTCAAGGTATTTAAAGGAGATTCAACAATGGGACAAATAAAAGTTGAAAAAAACGTCGGCGGCATAGAAGGTCTTTGCGTGATTACGCCTGCGGTTTATGGCGACAGCCGCGGCTACTTTATGGAAACATACAATCAGCACGATATGAAAGAGGCTGGCATTGATATTACATTCGTGCAAGACAATCAATCTTGCTCGACCAAAGGAGTTCTTCGCGGACTTCATTTTCAAAAACAATTTCCGCAGACGAAACTCGTGAGAGTCATCAAAGGCAGCGTGTTTGATGTAGCCGTGGATTTGCGAAAAGAATCGAAAACCTATGGAAAATGGCACGGCGTTGAACTTACCGAAGAAAACAAAAAACAGTTTTTTATCCCGAAAGGCTTTGCGCATGGATTTCTTGTTCTTTCGGATGTGGCAGAATTCTGCTACAAGTGCGACGACTTTTATCACCCAAACGATGAAGGCGGTCTTGCATGGAATGACCCAACAATCGGCATTGATTGGGGAGTCGTCGGGAATTATAATGGAACTGCCTCCGCCGAAGGATATGAGCTTAAAGACGGAACAAAACTCAATTTGAGCGAAAAAGACCAAAAGTGGCTGGGGCTGAAAGAAAACTTTAAATTTTAATTTGGAAAATTCATCGCATCAAAATCTGCGCATTTTTTCCCAAGCCGTCTTTTCTCAATTGACGCAAATGCGTTTTTCGGCTAGAATTATATCGTCATATTTATTTCAAAAAATAGAGGTGGAAATATGAACAAGATTTTAGAAAAACGCCAGCTTTCCGAAGCTGTGTTTCTGCTGAAATTCCACGCGCCCGACATCGCGAGGAATCGCAAAGCCGGACAGTTTTTGATTGTGCAGGTGGATCAGGATTTGGGCGAACGCATTCCTCTCACGATTGCCGACGCGAACGCGGAAGAAGGCTGGGTCGCCATCGCGTTCCAGCCAGTCGGCGCG
The DNA here is from genome assembly GCA_014804005.1 of Treponema sp. GTDB lineage: Bacteria > Spirochaetota > Spirochaetia > Treponematales > Treponemataceae > Treponema_D. The sequence goes on from JAAVAP010000014.1 coordinate 155,567, forward strand.
TCCACCTACAAGCTTTCGCAGCTGAAAGAAGGCGACTATTTGGGCGGCGTTCTCGGCCCGCTCGGAGTTCCCAGCGAAATTAAAAAATTCGACGCGCCCGTGGTTTGTGTGGGCGGCGGATTCGGCACGGCTCCGCTTTATCCGATCGTTCAGGCTTTGAAAGAAGTCGGCAACAAAGTGATTTTGATTGAAGGCGCGCGCACGAAGGATTTGCTGATTTTCGTGGACGAAATGAAAGCCGTTTGCGACGAAGTTATCATCACCACGGACGACGGCAGCGCGGGCGAAAAAGGCGTCACCACGATTCCGCTCGAACGGCTTTGTCAAAGCGAAGTTCCGCCAGCGCAAGTCATCGCCATTGGCCCTCCAATTATGATGAAATTCTGCTGCCAATGCACGGCGAAATACAATGTTCCGACGGTCGTTTCGCTCAACACGATTATGATTGACGGAACTGGAATGTGCGGCGGCTGCCGAGTGAACGTGGGCGGCAAGACGAAATTCGTTTGCGTGGACGGTCCGGATTTTGACGGCCACCAAGTGGATTGGGACAATATGATGATGCGAATGAAGGCTTTCAAGCCGCAGGAAACGGAAGCGTTCCACAAATGCAAAATCGGAATCAATTAGAGTAATCAAGGCGGAAATTATGACAAGCGAAAAATTGGCTGAAACGGCAAAAATCGAATACGAGAAAATCAAGGATAAAATCGCGGCGGGCACGCTTTCGCCCAAAGACAGAATGGCGATTCCCGCGCAGGAAATGCCTGTGGGCGAACCGAAAACGCGCGCGCGACAAATGACGGAAGTCGCGTTGGGCTACACTAGCGAGCAGGCCATCGTCGAGGCGAACCGCTGCCTTCAATGCAAAAACCAGCCTTGCGTTTTGGGCTGCCCGGTGAACGTTCAAATTCCGAGATTCGTGGCTCAAGTCGCGCTTGGAAAATTCAAGGAAGCCGCCGACATCATCAAAGAAACGAATTTGCTTCCTGCAATTTGCGGGCGAGTTTGTCCGCAGGAAAAGCAGTGCCAAGGCGCGTGTACTGTCGGCAAGGCGAACAAATCTCCTGAACTCGCCGTGAGCATCGGGCGTTTGGAACGTTTCGTCGCCGATTACGAGCGCGCGCAAAATCTCGCTTCGCTTCCGAAAATCGCCGCCGAAACTGGAAAGCGCGTCGCCGTTATTGGATCAGGTCCTGCCGGTCTTACGGTCGCCGCCGATTGTCGCCGCGCCGGACACGATGTCACGGTTTTTGAAGTTTTGCACAAAGCTGGCGGCGTTATGGTTTATGGAATTCCCGAATTCCGTTTGCCAAAATCCATTGTCGCGGACGAAGTGGAAAATCTCAAAAAAATGGGCGTGAAATTCGAAATGAATTTCTTGGCGGGACGAACGGCTTCTCTCGAACAAATTCTTTGCGAAAAAAAATTCGACGCGGCGTTCGTCGGAACTGGCGCAGGCTTGCCGAAATTCTTCAATATTCCAGGCGAAAATTTCATCGGAGTTTTCAGCGCGAACGAATATCTCACCCGCGCGAATTTGATGAAAGCCTATCAAAAAGGTGTCGCCGACACTCCTTACTATGACGCAAAAACCGTCGTGGTTTGCGGAGGCGGAAACGTCGCGATGGACGCGGCTCGAATGGCGTTGCGTTTGGGCGCGGAAAAAGTTTACGTCATTTATCGGCGCACTCGAAACGAAATGCCCGCGCGAAAAGAAGAAGTTGATCATGCGGAAGAAGAAGGCGTGGAATTCCGATTTTTGGAAAATCCCGTCGAAATTCTCGGAAACGCCGAGGACGGAAAAGTCACGGCGATTCGCGCTTTGAAATACGAACTCGGCGAAGTTGACGCTTCGGGTCGCCGCCGCCCCGTGGAAATAAAAGGCAGCGAGCACGATATTCCTTGCGATGCTGTAATCGTGGCTTTGGGCAACAATTCAAATCCGCTCATTCCGCGAACGACTTCGCAAATCAAAACCGATAATCGCGGCCACATTATCGTGGACGAAAATCAAGCCACGAGCATGCCGCGAGTGTGGGCGGGCGGCGACATCGTTTTGGGCGCGGCTACGGTAATTCTCGCGATGGGCGAAGGCAGAAAAGCCGCCGCAAGCATCAACGAATTCCTTGCCGGAAAATGACAAATCGAAATTATGGATACGATAAAAAATTTAATTGAGTATTACGATGAACTTTTTCCAGTCACGGACGCTCAAAAAATTTTTTTTGAAAGTTATTTTCCGCAATTTTCCCCACCCGCGAAATTCCTGAGCATTGGATGCGGCACAGGAATTTTCGAGCATCGGCTTGCGAAAAACTCGATCGATGTTACGGCAATCGAAACAATCCGTGGACTTTTGGATTCCGCCACGCATCGCTATCGAAATCAATTGATGGCCTTGCGGTATTTCCAAATGTCCACGCTGGAAATGACAAATTTTCTTGGTGGGAATTTTTACAACATAATTTCCTGCCTAAACAGCCGAATCGTTTTCATATCTAAAAAAGAATTCTTGAAAAAATTTTTTTCGGATTGCAAAGAGTTGCTTTCGGAAAAAGGAATCGTAATTTTGGGCTTGGAGAATTTTGAAAAATTCCGCGCTGAGCCAAAGGCGATTTTGCCAACGCGAAAAAGCATCCGAATTACTTACAAAAGCCAAATCACGAAAGATGCGCAGGGCACATTTTTGGAAAGCCGACTTGAAAAAGAAAATAAAATTCTGCTGGTTTACAGACGCGTTCCGATTTATCCTTTGCAAAAAAATGAAATCGCCAAATTCGCGAAAGAAGCTGGATTTGAAAAAATCGAATTTTTTTCGGACTTCGAAAAAAATCCATTCTCCGAAAATTCAGATTATCTGCTCGCGGTGATTAGATAAAAAATCGGATGCGGCAAAATAGAAATTCCCGCCGCGAGAATTTCAGTTTATTCGCCAGCGATTGTTTTCCTTTACGAAACGCTTTGAATTCACTTCGATGATTCGGCCGTCCTCGCCGTGAAGTTTTATCATCGAGTTGAGCGGATTGATTTCCGCAATTCGAAAATTCGTTCCGTCGTAAAAAATTCTCGCGCCTTCTTGCGGAAGTTTTTTTCGCGCCTCGGAATAAAAATCGTACTCGTAAGAAAGGCAGCACAAAAGCCGGCCGCATTGCCCGGAAATTTTCATCGAGTTGAGGGAAAGATTTTGTTCTTTTGCCATTCGAATTGAAACTGGACGCAATTTGTCGCTGATGGCGTGGCAACAACAAGCCCTGCCGCAAATTCCCAAGCCGCCCGTTATGCGCGATTCATCGCGTACGCCAATTTGCCGCAATTCGATTCGCATTTTGAAAACGCCTACCAAATCTTTTACAAGTTCGCGAAAATCCACTCGCTGATCCGCGCTGAAAAAGAAAAGAGCCTTCGGCTCGTCAATCAAAAAATGCACACCGACCAATTTCATATTGAGCCTGTGCGTTGCGACTTTTTCTTGAAATATTTTAAAAGCGTCTTTTTCCTTTTCCCTGAAATTTTCGGCTTTTTGCAAATCTGCGGAAGTGGCCTTGCGTTCGATTTGAACGATGTCGTCTTTTTTTATGCCGACCGGGCTTTTCGCTTTTCCTAAAACGCGCGCCAAATCTTTGCCGTAACGCGTGGGCACGATGACATTTTCGCCGCTCTCCAACTTGAATCCGCCGGGAGTTGCGAATACGCCTTCGCAGGAATAATCCAGCTTGAGCGCGTAAAGCGGCTCGTCGAAAACAAATTTTTCGCCCGAAATTTCTGCGCCCGAATCTTCTTCTAAAGCCGCGAGATCTTCATCTTGTTCTATGTCTTTTTCAAAAATGTCACTCATAATTTTCCTGAATGAATCTGCTCAATTTTGAGCGGCTTCATTTTTTATATTTTACTTTTAAACCGCGCTTAAATCAATAACTAAACCGTTTATTTCGTGAATTTTTTCGAGCAATTTGAATTTATCCAAATGATTGTACCAAATGTCGTAGGCGAGGCGATCTAATTTTTGATTTATCGCCTGAATCAAAACCAAAGGCTCGCGTTTTTTTCCTCGACGAAATCCTGGTCGCTTGTGTTCTTCCAAAGTGTAATTGTTCTTTTCAATGTAGCGGACGAATTGCCCCACCGCCTTTTTGTATTTTTCAAAACTTTCGCCGCTTCCGAATTTGCTGAGTTCGTCGCCCGCAATGTCGAGCTGGTCTTTCAAAAAAACGATTGCTTCTTCCTGGCTCATTCCCGCGATTTCCGCCGGAAGCCCCGCCGCCGTCAAAGAATTTTGTTCCAGATTTTTTTGAACGAGCGAAGAAAAAAGCGGCTTTTTTACGCCCTGCTCTTTTTCCTTGCGCCGCGCCGCATCGGAAGCGATTTGGCTTTGCACGGTCTGCGTTGCGTTGTGATAAAATCCATTTGAAGTAGTGTCGATTGAATTCATCTGATGATTGATTTGCTTTTGATTTCGCGGAGTTCGTTTTGCTTTTGAATTTCCGCCTCGAATGAAGTTTCGTCGAAAAGCACGATGCAATGTCCGTGGAAAACAACGCCGCTCGCGATTTGTAATTTGCGCGTTGTTATGTTCCCGATTACGGCGGACGACGCATTCAGTTTGATGCTCTCGGGCGCGGAAATGTCTCCCAAAACGATTCCGTTTACCACAGCGGATTTTGCACTTACGTTTCCACGGATTCGCGCCGTTTCGCCAATGATTATGTTTCCAGTCGTCTGCAAGTCGCCGTCAATGTCGCCGTCAATCATCACCGCACCTGAAACGCTCAAATCTCCTTTGAATGATGAACCTGCGCCGATTATCGTGCTGATTGAAATGTCGTCAAAAAGAAGTGCCATCAGAATCCTCAAACTACCGAATGTTGAGATAATTCCCCGGGTCAACTACATCGCTTCCGATATGCACTTCATAATGCAAATGGGGACCTGTCGTAACACCAGTATTTCCTATTAGTCCGATGATTTGGTTTTGCGAGACGAATTGCCCGGTTTTTACTCGGAATTGACTCATGTGAGCGTAGCGCGTATAAATGCCATTCTTATGCTTTATAATGATATTCATGCCGTATCCTGAATCATAAGCCACAGTAACGACTTGCCCATTTGCCGGCGCGCGAATTGGGTCGCCACTGCGCCATGTTGACATATCCAGCCCTTTGTGAATATACCATTGTCCCGTAATGGGATGAATGTTCGGTCCGAACGGCATTGAAATATGCAACTGCGGACTGCGAACTGGCCAAATGCTCGGAATGTCCGCAAAAAGCGAATTTTGCGACTCCAACATTTTTCCGATTTGTTCGATCGGCTGAACCGCGCTTTCCAAATAAGATGCGAGTTGCCGAATGTCCGATATTTCGCGCATGCTTCCGACAGCCGTTCCTTCCGTTCCGAAAAGCGAAGCGAGATCGCCGTTCGGTAAAGGCGAATCTTTCAAATTGGTTTTTTGTTCCAGCCCCAAAAGCGAAAGCGAATTGTCCAACGAAGATTGAAAGCGTTTTGCCGCCTGAAAAAGATTTTGATTTTCATCGCGCAGTTCGTCAAGGCTCGCCATCGTCTCGCGGTTTTCCGAAAAAAGCCTGCTGATTTCCGCGCTGGAACTGATCGCGTTTTTGTTGAAAAAAATGAAACTCAGCAAAATTCCAAACACAATCACGATTCCCAAAACCATCGCGAAAACGTTTGTCTGCAAATTCATCACTTTGCCCTGCGAATGAGGAACAATCATTATCGTAAGCTTGTTGTCAAAGATGTGGAAAATTTTGGAAATACCGCCACGAATTCTTTGCACGGCACTCGGATTTTCTTCCGTGAACGAGCGGGACATCATTTTCGACAAATCTTTGTTTTTTGCCAATTTTTTCTCCAAAGCACTATGCAATATTTTTCTATTTTAGCACGAAATCTAATTCTTGTCAAGAAAATTGAAAATCCCATTTTTTGACGCGTTTTCAGGCAATTCGAATTTTTTTCTTGCGAAATTCGCGCCTTGGCCGAATTCAAGGAATTTAAAACGAAATTTTGTTTGACAAAATTCACAAATCGTGTTATCCTATAAATATATATCGGAACATTCTCTGGAAAGATAAGGCTTGATGCAAGCCGATTATTATTTTAAAGGACAAAGCCATGCAATTTTTTGATACTCACGCCCATATCGGGCTGATTTATGACGACCCGATCGAACAATTGCGCGTAATTCAGCAGGCGAAAGTTGCCGGAGTTACTCGAATTGTCAGCATCAATAATTCTCTCCACGATTTCGAAAAGGTTTATCCGAATTTGAAGTCGATTTCAGGAATTTATCATGCCGTGGGCGTTGCGCCTGCCGAAGTCGTGAATCCTGGCAAAGATTGGATTCGCACAATCGAAGAAAGCGTAAAATTGCCGAACGTCGTCGCAATTGGCGAAACCGGCTTGGATTATTTCAAGCAATTCGGAGACAAGCGTTCCCAAATCGAAATGTTCATCACGCAGCTCGAATTGGCGCAAAAGCACAATCTGCCCGTGGTAATTCACAATCGCGACGCGGGAAAGGACATTTTCGACATTTTGAGCCAGCGGATTCCGGATTCTGGCGCGATTTTGCATTGCTATTCCGAGGATGCCGAATACGCGAAAAAATGTCTCGACGCGGATCTCAACGTTTATTTTTCTTTCGCCGGAAATTTGACTTATCGAAACGCGCGCAATTTGCACGAAACTGTCCTCAATGTTCCTGTGGAACGAATTTTGATTGAAACGGAAAGTCCGTTTATGATTCCTGCGGAATTCCGCGAAAAAAAGCGCACGATGCCGAAATATTTGCCTTCCACGGCGAAATTCCTTGCAGAAATGCTGGAAATGGATTTGGAAGAATTGAGCGTGCAACTTTGGAAAAACAGCTGCAAAATTTTCAAACTGCCGGAATAAAAAAGCGGAAAAATCCTTTTAAAATCCGCAATTTGAAATGGCGCTTTTTCATTCGGTAAAAATCGGAAATCTTTCTCTGCCAGGAAATCTTTTCCTCGCGCCGGTGGCTGGCTACAGCGACCGCGCTTTTCGCAGCGTTTGCGTAAAAGGCGGAAGTTGTTTTGAATACACCGAAATGGTTTCAATGGAAGCGCTCACGCGCGATTCAAAAAAAACGCAATGCTTGATGGAGCGCGCGCCGAACGAAGCCGCGTATGCCGTGCAGATTTTTGGCGGCAATGAAGAAGTCGTGGCAGAAGGCGCGCGAATCGTTTTGCAAAAGACTTCGTGCGAACTCATCGACATAAATTGTGGATGCCCCGTTCCGAAAATCATAAAAAGCGGCGCGGGCGCGGAACTCACGCGAAATCCCGAAAAACTTTTCAAAATAGCGCGCTCGGTTGTGAACACGGTTTCGGAATTCCAAGGCGAGCGTCCGACATTCGGCGGAAAGTCTGCTCCGCAAAAAATTCCCGTCAGCGTGAAAATCCGTTCGGGCTGGGACGCGCAGAATTTGACTTGGAAAGAAGCCGCCGCCGCCGCATTGGAAGCAGGCGTTTGCGCAATCACGATTCATCCCCGCACGCGCGCGCAAGGCTACGAAGGCAAAGCCGACTGGAACATTTTGGCGCAGCTCGTGGAATTCGTGGCAGGAAGAATTCCAGTTTTCGGAAGCGGCGACATTTTTTCTCCGCAAGACGCGAAAAATATGCTCGAACAAACTGGCTGCGACGGCGTGATGTTCGCTCGAGGCGCGATGGGAAAGCCTTTCATTTTCAGGCAAACGCGCGAACTTTTGGAAAAAGGCGAGTTCGAAGAAATTTCCGCCGAAGAAAAATTCGCCGCTGCGTTCGAAGAATTGGATTTGCTTGCCGCCGACATTGGAGAAGCCGCTGCATGCCGAGAAATGCGAAAACGATTTTGCGCGTATTCAAAAGGATTTCCCGGCGGTGCGGAACTTCGCAAAAAAATCGTGCATGCGGAAAGCAAGACGGACTATCGGGAAATTTTCGAGGAAAGTGTGAGCAACGCCGACGTTTGATTTTTTCTGCGATGTTCGCGGAAAATTGCGGTAAGGCAAATGCGCGTTTTTAGTAAGGAAAATTTTTGCCGAGATCGTATGTTCCGCCAACGGACAATTTGCTGATTGCGGCGCACGTAATCGTATTGCCATAAACATCGGTCAATCGGAACTGCAAGTTTGAAAATAAATCATTGCCAGATTTGATCACCCACCAATTATTCTTATTGCCATCAAGTTTTTCCATTTCTTTGAAAGTATTTCCATTAGATGAATATTCGACTTTCGCAAGCGGATAACGCATATTGTAAAATCGCCCCGCAAGCCACCATTGATTTGAGCCTTCTTTCACGGCAAACTTGATATTTTTGTTCGTCTCATAAGCAATGCGTTGTATTGAAACGTCATCAAGATGACCTTTAATCTTATCGTCCAACGCCGCAAAAGCATTTTTTGCCAAATCAAAAAAATAATTCGAATTGCTTGTCCAATGCGAATTCCCGGCGTTCGGACACAAATCCGTGACAAGCACGTAAATCGTTTTGTCATTGTACGTAATTTTTGCGGCAGACTGCGGCGGAAATTCGCCGAGCTTGTTTTCAGAAACCGCGCATTTATACCAGCCGTTTTCAAGTTCAGGCGTGTAATAGGCAACAGAATCCTCATTATACGTTGTGTAAAATGTTACTATGCCATTTTTCTGCGATTCCGTTTTTCCTGAAGATGAAGAGGGACCATCGCCCCCCCCCTCAACAATGTCGCATGAAAGAAAAAGCAGCGGCATAGCCAAAATAAATATACAAAATTGTTTTATCATACTTTTATTATATCACATATTTTGTAGAAAGCAAGGCGAACTATCGGGAAATTTTCGCGGAAAGTGCGAGGAAATTTTGTAAAAATCCAATTTTGTCAACCTAATGACATTTTTTTTACTCTGTGATAAGATTGCGTGAGACTTTACGATGGCTTTACAAAAAACACCGAACAAGGAAAATGAAATGTCACGATTCACAACAATAATCCCAACTCCGTCGGATTTCAAGCGCATCCTGCTGATTTTGCTTGGCGCGATAATTTTCTCATTGAATTTAAATTCCTTCGTCTATGCCGCAGAAATTTTTCCGGGAGGATTTTCTGGAATCTCGCTTTTGGTGCAACGTTCCGCCGAAAAATTTTTCGATGTAAAAATTCCATACACGGTTCTCTACCTTTCGTTGAATGCCGCGCCCGTGGTAATAAGCTTTTTGTTCATCGGAAAAAAATTCACGCTTTTTTCACTTTTGATGATTGCGCTTTCATCGGTGCTGACGGACGCGCTTCCGCAAATTCAACTTACGAACGATCCACTGCTCTGCTCCGTGTTCGGCGGAATTTTGAACGGCATCGCAGTAACTTGCTGCCTGCGCGCGGACGCGACCAGCGGCGGAACGGATTTCATCGCGATTTATTTTTCCGAAAAGCGCGGCGTGGATATGTGGAACTATATCTTCGGAATGAACGTTTGCGTTCTCATAGTGGCGGGATTTATTTTCGGCTGGGACAAGGCGCTTTATTCGATTATATTTCAATTCAGCTCGACGCAAGTTCTAAATCGACTTTATCGCCATTACCAAAAAATCACGATGCTCATAGTTACGGAAAAGCCGGACGAACTTTACAAAATCATAAAACAAGTGACAAATCACGATGCCACAAGATTCGTCGGAACAGGCTGTTTCAGAAATTCGCAAAAGACCTTGCTTTACACCGTCGTTTCGTCGGACGAACTCGGAATGTTAAGCAAGGCTTTGAAAAGTTGCGATGCCGAAGCCTTCATAAATGTGCTTCAAACAAAAGAAATCTTCGGACGATTTTTCACGAAAACAAAAGACTAGTCTTTCAAAGAATCATATTCGAAATAATATTCAAATTCCTGCTTGGAAAATTCGCCGGTGAACGGATTTATTTCGATTTCCGCCTTGTATTCGTCCGTGAAAAATTCGACCTCGTATTTCGCGCGGCCGCTTCGATTGTAATCCAATTCGATTTTAAAATCCGTGGCTTCGGGAAATTTTTCGCGCAAAAGCGATTCCACATCTTCCACTTCCAATTTTATATTTTTGGATTCCGCCGGCACGCGGCTTTCGATTTTAATTTCCTTGAGCGACAAATTGTTTCCAATTTTATCGATTTCGATTTTGTAAGTTGACTTCGCGCCATCGACAAAAATCAATTCGTACTCATTGTCTTTGAAGCTGGAATTTTTAAGCTGCGCGTCTTCGGGAATTTTTTCGCGCGCCATTTCCATCACTTCTTTCGGCAAGCGTTCGGCGAACGCGATTCCTGCGAGCAAAGCGAAAATTGCAAGACAAAAAATTTTTTTCATAATTTCATTTCCTCCAATTATGAATTTAAAAAAGCATAGCACATTTTTCAAGAAAAATAAAGCGAATTCTTTAAAAGAAATTCGACGAAATTTTTTTTGAAAATTCACGCTCGCACAAAATTGAATTTCGCCATCGCAACAACTTTACACATCAAAAAAAAATATGCAATAATAAAATAGGAGTAATTATGAAAAAATCAATTTTATTATTCGCGGCGATTGCGTTCATTTTTGGATGCTCGAAAAAAGAAGAACTTTCGCCCGACAATCAAATTGAGCAAACAGAACAAATTGAGCAAGTTGAACAAACGGCGCAAATCGAACAGCTTTCCTTTCCAAGAAATAAGATTTTCATTGATGAAAAAGAATTCATCAATGAGAATGTAAGCAAAATTGATTTGAGCGGCTACTTGTCACAATTTCGCAAGGACGCGCAAAATTCGGCGCACAGCGTTTATCTAAATGACGAAGTGGAATTTTCAAATCTTCCGGCAACGCCGGATTTTGAAAAAACGCTCGTGGCAGGAAATGATTTGTGCGTTTTGTTCAATAAAATTCCCAAAGGTGACGATGAATATGATTCCTTAAAACGCGCTGGAATAAAAATTCCGAAAGGTGCGCTGCTAAAATGCACGGGCGAAAAAATTGGATCGGGAGATGGAGAATATGACAGACTTTTTCATTTTGAAGAAAATTTCAATTATTTTTATCCAGTAGAATATGAAGGAAAAGCAGGTTTTGTTTTTGGGTCGGATGTGTGCGGACAAGAAGACAATTTTACGAACGACCAAATGAGCCTTCTTTCATTTTTGTATCAACACGCGACTGATGAAGATACTGCGTATTTCGAAAATTTTTATCCGTTTTGTGGCTACGAATACTTCAACGCACAAATTGCAAATTCGCTCAAAGAGAATCGCATCGCCTTGCAAAATGTCTCGCAACAAGAATATCGGCTTAACATAGACAATCCGGATGACATGATTGCGCTCTACAAAAACCACCGCAAGCGTCCTTTTGGCTACAGGATGGGTGGAAATCTTGTGCCGCTTTTTATCACGACGGATTTGTTCGCGCACAGCCAGCACCTTTTATTTGACAGGCTTTTGCAGCATGTCGAACAAGAAGTTTTTTCTCCGCGCTTGATTTTGCTTACGGAAAAATTCCGCGAAAAAATTTCAGAGGATTTGCAAAAATATCCTTCAAATGAAACTGCGAATGTGGCAGAAAAATATTTTGCCGTCGCGAGCGCGATTTTGAAACTCACCCCGAACGTAGAGGATCATGGCGAAGAAGTAATGCCGGACAAGGATTCGGTGTTTTCGGAATACGGCGAAGAAATTCGTGAAGAAGTGGAAAAAATTTTCGAAGCCGCCGCAATGCAAGATTCGAGCGCGCTCGCTTTTTCGGACGGCAGCGTTTACATCGAAGATTACACGCAATACAAGCCGCGCGGCCACTACACTCAAAACGAAAGGCTAAAAACATATTTTCGTGCGATGATGTGGTTCGGCAGAATAAATTTTCCGCTTCCCGAAAATTCGCGCGATTCTTCAGATTCCCGCGAAAGTTTGGCGCAAAATATGTTCAAAATTGGAATTTACATAAACGACATCATTATGCAGGATGAATCTTTGTATGCATTGTGGAAAAGCGTTTTCGAGCCAATCACGGTTTTAATCGGCGAATCCGACGATCTTTCTTTCGACGATTTAATTCCGCTTTGGAAATCCGTGGGCGCGGACAATGTTTTGGAATGGATTTCCGATGAAAACATCGCCAACTTCGCAAGCCTTTCGCGCGAAAAATTAAAGCCTCCGCTCATCGCAAGCACAAGCGCGTTTTACGCAAATCAAAGCGAAGGCGATTATTCAGATCCTGAAAACCTAAAGCCCGCGATGGGCTGGCGATTTTTGGGACAGCGTTTCACTTATGACGCATGGATTTTTCAGCACGTGACATCTCCTCGCCTTTACGGAAAAAAGATGGCTTCCGGCCTTGACATCGCGAGCGCGTTCGGCTCAAATTCCGCCGATGTGATTCTTGAAAATGCGACTTTAAAAAATGGTCTTGGACTTGGCGGATACGGAATTGAAGACATCGACGAAAGTTTTGGGGAAACAGTTTTTAAAGAATTGAAAACGATTCTCGGCAGATTCAAAAAATTCTTCGGTTCAAAGGATGAAAAATTTTGGAGCGAAACTTATTACAATTCAGTTCTCGCGCTCACAAAAGCGCAAGCCGAATTCGAGCAAGGCGCGGGATTTTTCTTCACCGAAAAGCCGCTTTGGAATATCAAGTCGCTTGAAAGCTCGCTCGGAACTTGGGCGGAATTGAAGCACGACACGATTTTGTTCACGAAGATGGTTGCTGCCGAAAGAGGCGGTGCTGGATATGACCCGACATATCGCACAGACAAACTTCCAAGCCCCGTACATTATATTGAGCCGAATTTGAAATTTTTTACAGAGCTTTGCGTGTCGTGGAAAGTTTTCCAAAATATTTTTGAGCGGTACAAACTTTTTGATAATGATTCAGAAAAAGCCGTTTCTTCGATGGAAGACATTTGTCTTCGCGCTTTGAATATTGTCGCCGCCGAAGTGAAAGATGAAAAAGTTTCAAAAGACGATTTGGATTGGATTGGCACAATTCCGCAGCTTTTGTCAAAATCCGTAATTCCATTTTCAAATTATTCTACCGTTGTTACTGATAACGACTAATTCAAAATGGCGCTGGTCGCCGATGTTTTGACGAATGCGGAAATCGGTTCGGTGCTTGAAGTGGCGGTTGGAATTCCGCACAGAATTTATGTCGCGCTCAACGACAAGCAAGGCGGAAAGCGCATTGCGGTGGGCTACACATTTAATTATTATGAATTTGAGCATCTGATGAACGATCGTCTCACGGACGAGCAGTGGAAGGCAATGGTTTATGACAATGAAAATGAGGCGGCAAAGCGAAAGCCTGAATGGTATTTTGATTCAACTATTGAAGCGAGCGGTTTCGGCGGGAAAAAATAGGATGCCTAAAATCCGCAATTTTGCCTTGGGATTTGCAATAATATTTTTTCTTTTTTCTTGCGGAAATTCTTCGCGAAAATCTTCATTATAAAATTCAAAATCGCAAAAAATTTTGGAAGAAAAAAAAGCCGCGCATTTTCCGACTTGGCAAGAACGCAATCTGATTTCGCCCGATACTCCGGAAATTCCAATCGAGCAAAATCTTGCAAAAAACGACGTGCCGTTCGCAGGAATTGTGAGCCACCATCTTTTGGCGTACAAATTCATCGACGAATGGTTTTTCGAACTTTCCGGGCACAATCCGAAAATCAAAACTTTTATCGTCTTGTCGCCTTCGCATTGGAATTTGTCGCGAGCGGATTTTTCTATGACATCCGGCGCATGGAATTGCGACGGTACTTTTCTCAAAACCGATAAAAAAATTCAAAAAACTTTGCTCGAAAAACTTGACGGAAAAAACGAAGACGATGTTTTTTTGTATGAACACGGAGTTTCCGCCATCGCGCCTTTTATCGCAAAATATTTTCCCAAAAGCAAAATCGTCGCCATCGCCTACGACGCGGAATCGCCCGTAAACACAAAAATTGCAAATCGCCTTTCCGTCGCACTCGAACAATTCGTCGCAAAAAAAAGATTTTTTCATTTTAATTTCTTCGGATTTTTCGCATCATCACGATATCGAAAAAACAAAGCAAAATGACAATGTGTCAAGAAAATTTTTTGCCGACCCAAATCGCACGACATGGCAATTCACGCTTTGCGATAATCCTGTTGCAATGTATGCGCTGACGCACGCAACAAAAGAAAATTTTCGCGCCGTAATTCAGCGAAACACAAATTCATTTGAAATTTCTCAGCAGGACGAAGATGACATCACAAGTTATTTCTTTTGCTATTTTGTAAAAAAGAAAGAATGAAAATTTTTCAAAAAACGCGTTCTTTAAAATTGTTAAAATAAAATTTGAATTTCTTCAAAATCGCCGCTTGACTTTTTTTTGATTCCGCGATAATATGACAACAACATTTCATATTAAAAGCGACACATGTTTGCGCCGAAAATTCCGCGCTGTAAATCTGATTACAGAATTTTAATATCACAAAAATTAAGCGAGGAAAAAATGCCTAGAAATCAATTTCAGCGAATGGTGTTCGCATTCATCACGGTTTTGATTACCGTCCATGCCTACGTTTTTTACAGCCTTTACGTTTTGAACGGCGCGGCGTTCATTCAAGGCGCGAGCGCGCTTGGCGTGCGCACAAGCAGCGTTATTGAAGCAATCAACGTTCTTGGCGGCGTTACTGTTTTCGGGCGGCCGCTTCCAATTTGGGCGATTGTCTTGATTGAATTCGCGCTCGCATATTTGCTCGAATGCACGGTGGGAAGTCCGCTTTCATTCAAATTGGCGTGCCGCAAATTCGATCCGCGCCAGACTCATCCCGTGATTTTCGAATCGGTCATCATAAACGCCACGGTCGGAATCATGTGTCCTGCGATGAGTTTTTTGGCGACATTTTTGTACTTCCCATATTCTTGGGAAAATTTGACGATTTTCACATTTCTCGCGCATTGGGCTAAACTCGTCATCTTCAATTTTCCGTTCGCGTTTTTCACGCAAATGTTTTTCATTCAACCTTTCGTCCGATTTTGCTTCCGCCGAATTTTTGCAAAAGACATTGCGATGCGCGAAAGAAATTGACGCGCCAAATTTTAATTTTGCAAATTTTGAATGAAAGCGTCCAATTTTTCTGAAAAATTTCCAAGGGCAAAAATGCTTTCCGAAAATTTTTCAAAGCCGCGTTTTAAATTACGCGCTTGCGATAAAAATTCAAAACATGCGTTTTTCAAATTTTCTTCGCTAGAAATATCGCAAGCGTTTACATTGTACAAAAGCCAAAATTTTTCGATTATCGCAAATTCGTCTTCCGAAAAATGCGGACGCAATTTTTCCAAAAGCGCGCGAACTTTTACCAAATGATAATTTTCATCCTGCGGCGTTTTTTGCGGATACGCATTCCAAACAAACGGCTTTCCGCACAAGCAAGCGCGGGCAAGAGAATCTTCGCCGCGAACAAAAAGCACGTCCATTTGCAAAAGCATTTCGTCCCAATTTTCTTGCGATAAAAAACCAAGTTCATTAAGTTGAATTTGCGATAAATCAAATTTTTGCGAATCGCAAAATTTGCGATAAGTTTCCAAAAAACTTTCTTTTCCAATTCCTTGCGCCAAAAATATTTGAATTTGCGATAAATTTTTATCGCAAATTTTTTGAAACGCGCGAATTATCGGCGAAAAATTTTTTTGATAAGAAAAAATTAAAATTTTTTGCGATAAAGCGGCGTGAGCATGCGCAGAAAATTTAGCGGACGAAGATTTCTGCATTGCGACATTTTTATCGCAAGCAAGATTTTCGCATTTTTCTTTCTCGGATTTTTTTTCAAAATGCGCGCGCCAATTTGCGATAAAAGGCTCGTCCAAAATTAAGCCGCCAGTTTTCGCAGTAAAACCTGGCATAAAATTCACTTTTTTCACAAACGCACTTCGCGTCGCGGATTTCAAGCAATGAAATTCTTCGGCATAATCTTCGGCCGTCAAATAATCGATATTGATGATTTGAAAAATTTTTTCGCTGTTTGCACTGATGTATATTGATTTTTTTTGCGGAAAATTTTCGCCGTTTTTTTTATCGCAAATTTTTTCTTGCGATTGCGACGCGAATAAAATTTCGTCAAGCCAATTTGGTCGTCCGCATTGAAAGCATTCCAAAATTACGCGCGGCAAATTTTTTGAAAATTCGGCTTTGCAAATTTCTTCCGCGTTTGAATCGAAAATTTTCATTCCGCAAAAATTTTGTTCCGCAGAATTCAATTTGATTTCTGGAGCAATTTTTTGGAACGAATTCAAATCGTTGACGACGAGGCGGATTTTGTAACACGGATTTATTTTGCGCAAATTTTTTGCAAGGCGATACACAAAACCGATGTCGCCAAAATTATCAATAGCCTTGCATAAAATTGTAATGTCGGAATTTTTTGGCATAGTTTCGTTCATCGCAAACTCAATGCGGCGCGAATTTTTATGAGAATTTCAATCGTGTTTTTTGAAAAGAAAAATTCACCGCAAACGCGCCGTCCTTCTTGCAAAAATGAAAATTCGATTTTTTCTTGCGAAAAAAATTGAAACCATTTTTTCGGAATTGCGATAAATTTCAAATCTTGCAAATTGTTGAAACAAAAAATTTGTTCTTCGATTTCTGCGTCGTCGCCGCCAAAGTGAATCATCGACATCAACGCGAGCGAACGGCGAGGCGCATAAAAATAAACGCTTTTTTTGCAAACGACGAGCATTCCCCAAATGCTTTTGCCGCCGTTCAAGGCAAGATGCATTTTCGAAAGCGAATCATCACTTGCGCGAAGCTCGCACATTTCGACGCATTCAACTTCGTCATTCACGCGAGCGGAAAAATCTTGGATGAATTTTTTTTGCGCTTCGAAATTTTTTTTGTCCATTTTGGCTCGCAAAAAAACGCGCCGAATTTCTTCGGCGCATTTCAAATTGGGAAACCTCTAAAAACTTCAGTTTTTAGAGATGCCTATTATTTTATTGATATAAGTTCTATGTCAAATCCGATATAACTGTTCGCAGGAATTATGCCGGGATAACCGCGCTCGCCATAATGCATGTCGGGCGGCAAAATGATTGTGCGCTTTTCGCCAAGTTTCATTTGCTGAACCATCGCGTCAAAGCCCGGGATCATTTGTCCCGTGCCCGTAGAAAATTCGAGCGGGCCGCGCCCTTCCGACTGATCGAACACGTCGCCATTGAGCAAAAATCCTTTGTAATGGACGGCGACATTTTTTCGCGCGCCGCAAATTTCGCCATTGCCTTCTTTCGTGATTTTATAAAAAATTCCGTTTGAATCTTTTTCGCAACCCGGCCATTTTTTTTCAATGAGTTTGATTTGCGTTTCGTATTTCTTTTCTTTGGCGGCGCGAACGGCCTCATTCGCTTTTTTTGCGGCGGCATCAAAATCCGCTTGAGTTGCTTTGAACGCTTGGGCATCCGCGCCCTGCCGAACAATCGTAACTTTTTCGATTACGTCGTCTTGCTTCGTCGTGTCCACGATTTCTTGTCCGCTGATAACCTTTCCGAAAATCGTATGATTTCCGTTGAGCCAAGTTGTGGGCGCAATCGTGATGAAAAATTGGCTGCCGTTCGTGCCAGGGCCTGCGTTCGCCATCGCCAAAACGCCGGGCTTTGCGAACGTATATTTTTCCAAAATTTCATCGGCAAATCTATAGCCTGGCCCGCCACGGCCAGTTCCTTCCGGGTCGCCGCCTTGAATCATAAAATCCTGATCATCGCCATTTGCCTTGCTGATTACGCGGTGAAATTTAAGTCCGTCATAAAACGGCTTGCCTTTCGCCGCGTCGAGCGTGCCTTCCGCAAGTCCGACAAAATTCACGACGGTAAGCGGCGTGTCTTTGTAATACAATTCCAACGCGACTTCGCCTTTCGGCAATTTGAGCACGGCAAAAACGCCTTCCTTTCCATTCAACGCATCCATAGTTTTTTTCTCCATTGATTTTGATTTGTTTTGAGCGCATCCGCTTGCCAAAACAGCAAATGCGAAAATCGCGCCAAAAATATTTCTTTTCATTTTTTTCTCCAAAAAAATTGATATACCCCATACGGGTATAAGGTATCGCATTTTTTTACTACAAATTCAAAATTTCAAAATTGATTTTTGAACCAATTATAAATCGCCTCAAGCCGCGCTTCAAACGAATTGTTCAAGCGTTTTTTCAAGGCAGAAATCATTTTGAATTCCGCGTAGTTTCCGATGTAAAACAAAAATTCATCGCCGCAATCGATAACGCAAACGCACATTTTCAAATCGCCCGGCTTCACGGCTTTGACAGGTCCATAAGTCAGCGCGGAATAATTTTCCATAAGCATCAAAAATTCATTTTGATTTTGCTTGTAAGAAATTTTGTAAACGCTTTCGCCGAAAGTGTGGTCGTTCAAAAACGCGAAAATTTCCAAGCCATTCGCGTCGCCTTCGTTCAAATCAGGCGCGGCGGAAAAATCGTTTGCATCGGGATTTTCCACGCGGAACGCCTGCGAATAAAGTTCGTCCCAAGATTTTCTCGAGCGCGAAAAATATTGCATTCCTTGCATTTTCGAAATCGAACGCATTATTTTCGAAACCGTGCTTGTGTCGAGCGCGGCGGCATTTTTGTTTTCGATTTCAGATTTCGGCAGGCGATAAAGTTTTTCTTCGGCAAAGCCCATTTTTTCCGGCGCGATTTTTCCAAAGACAAAATTTTTTATCAAATCCGCGAATTGAGTTTGCGGAATGAGTTTTGCTTCAAAATCGTTTTCGGAAAAAATGTGCGAAATTTCGTCGTTTGGAAAAAGAAATTCTTCAACCAGCGGCGAAAGAATTTTTTGCCGTTCCAAATTTTCGGCGAATAAATTTTCTGCAAAAACGAAAATCGTCAATGCGAAAAAAATTACGCGCGGCAGATAAAATTGAAATTTCATCTGCCTGTGAAAATTTAAATTTGCGGCTTTGTTGCAAAATCGCATTTTCAAAAAAAACTTCATCGAATTTCCTTGCAATTTACAAAATCGTTTTTCAAATTACGCCTTTGTAAATTACGCGCACTTGCTTATATAAACCATCACCCTCGGATTTAGTTTCAATGTCCGGGATTTCGTTGAGCGTCGTGTGAATGAGGCGGCGTTCGAACGGATTCATCGGCTCAAGCAAAATCGATTTTCGGTACGAGCGAACTTTGTCGGCGGTTGTGTAGGCAAGGCGCACCAAAGATTCTTCGCGACGGATTCGATAACTTTCCGTGTCCAAAATCACGCGCACATTTTCGTGGCCGAGATGTCCGGCGTAAACGTTGAGCAAAAGTTGAAGCGCGTCCAAATTTTTTCCTTTGCGTCCAATCAAAATCGAAGAACTTTCCGACTGAATCTTAAGTCCGATTTTGCGCTCTTCGCGAAACATAATTTCCACGGTGGCGGAATAGCCCATTTTTGAAATCACTTCAGTGATGAACGTCGTGAGCTTTTGCTCGAATTCATCCTGTGGAATTGGATTCGCCACTCTTTTTTTAGGCGCGCGATTCTCGGAAGGACGCTCGTTTTGCGCGGCGGCGTTCGGCGTGTTTTCATCCATGTGAACGCGGATTTTCACGAAGCCTTTTTTGAAAAGCGAATTTTTCTGCGTTTCCAAAATTTCCACGTCGAACTGATCGCGTTCCAAGCCCAATTCCTGCGCGGCCTTTTCGATGGCCTCCTTTTCGGTTTTTCCTTCGTATTCGTATGTCATTTTTTTCTCCTGCAAAGCCGAAGCGATTTTCGTCGGCTTTTTGCGCATTTGCGCGAAAGTATGAAAAGTTTGCGACGCAAACTCATTGCCAAAAATTTTTTCGTCCGCATTGCAACAATTTGCTTAACACGGACAATAATTTTAAATCATCGTTTTTTCATTTTTACGACGTTTTTCTGCGCGGCGGAATTTTTTTCTTTCGCCTTGGATTTGTTGATAATGACTTGCTGAATCATTTGCAAGATGTTGCTCATCGTCCAAAACAAAATCAATCCGCTCGGCGTGTTGTAAAGAATGAAGAAAAACAAAATCGGCAGACCGTAAGTCATAAATTTCATCTGCGTGGAATTTTGCGCCGCCGTAGCAGTGCCGCCGACTTGCGTAATTTTTCCGTAAAGCAATTGCGAGACAAGATAAATCACCGGAAGAATGCGAATGTGATTGCTGCGCAAAAGCGGCAAATTGAAATTGAGCACATAAATGCTGTCGCCTGCGGAAAGGTCGTCAATCCAGCCTTTGATGAAACTCGCGCCCCGGAATTCAAAATAATTGTTGAACAAATTGTACATCGCAAAAAGGCACATCATCTGCAAAATCATCGGAAGGCAGCCCGACATCGGATTGTAGCCAACTTCCTGATAAAGTTTGGCAGTTTCGGCCTGCATTTTTTGCGGATTGTCTTTGTACTTCGCTTGAATGGCTTGCATCTTCGGCTGGAGTTCCTGCATTTTTGTCGTGCCCACGGACGCTTTAATTGAAAGCGGAAAAAGAGCCACGCGCAAAATCAGCGTAAGAATGATGATGCTCACGCCCCAGTTCGGCACGATTTTGTAAACCAATTCCAAAATCCATTTTAGGATTGTTTCAAGCCATCCCAAAAATCCGCCGGAATCCATCGCGTCCGTTAAACGATATCCGCTCAAATTCCAGCCATTATTTTCGGCATTGGAATAAACGCGCAAATCTTTTTCGGCGCGCGGTCCGACATAAACATAATAAATGTCATTCGTTTGTTTTTCGGTGATTGGCTTTCGCACCAAGCGAGCTTGCGCGTTGGAAGAATTTCCAATTTCAATTTCGGTGGAATAATAAGCGTTTTCCAAAATCGAATTTTTCAGCGGAATTACAAGCTCGCAAAAATATTTTCCGCCGATTCCCGCAATTTCGAATTCCTTGTTGTAATCTTTGAATTGACCAGTTCCCAGCCGAATGTTCTTGCTTTTGCCTTCGTTGAGCGCGAGAAACGAACGGCTTTCATATCGATCAATTTTCGGATCAAAAGCAGGCCCGACTTGCGGCGAAGTGCGCAAAGTGTACGAAGCGTTCATTCCGTTTGCCGTGGGGAAATTCAGCGCGGAAAAATTTTCGCCGCCGTCAATCACGACATTCATTCGGAACATATATTCGCCATTTTTAAAAGTATATTGCTTGACCAAAGTGAAATCCGAAAATTTCTTTGCGAACGCGATTTTCTTTTCGCCGTTTGCCTCGGGAAATTCCTTCGCGTCAAACAAATCGTTTACAATCGAATTTTCCGCGCCGCCAAAAGCCAGCGAAAACGCGCGATTGCTCGCCGAAATGTTGTCCGCCATTTCCACGCCGGTTCCAGTTTTCGTGTCCTTGTGATCGAGCAGTTCGTAGCTCACGATGTCGCCGCCGCGATTCGTAAAAACGACTTTAATTTTGTCGGTCGTAATCGTGTATTTTTGTTCGACAAGATTTTCGTTCGCACTCGCAGAATCTTCGGAAGAATTCGTGTAGACAATCGAATTTATTTCCTCGGAAACTTGCGCGGTTTGCGACGAATTTTCTTCGACGGATTTTTCGTCAATTTGGGTTTGCTCAACTTGCTGCGGCTGAGGCGGCGGAAAGAATTTTGCCTGAACAATCGTGTAGCCTATCAAAACAAGGAAAATCAGCACGCCGGCCGTAATCGTATTTTTATCCATAATGTCTCCTATTTTTCGGATTGATTTTTGTTGAAAACGCAATTTTGCAACGAAGCGAAAATCGCGGCGAACAAACGAATTTTTGCAAAAACTCGAAATTAAAATTTACAGTACGCGTTACGGAAGCGGATCGTAGCCGCCCTTGGAGAATTTGTTGCATCGCAAAATTCTTGCGGAAGACATAATCATACCTTTGAGCGGCCCGTATTTTTTGAACGCTTGCATTGCGTAGCACGAACAAGTCGGAAAAAATCTGCAACAAGACGGGAAAAGCGGAGAAATCGCGATTTGATAGAATCGAATCAAAGCGCAAAAAAATTTCACGAGAAAATTTTTCATTTCATCAGCCCTGCCTTTTTGCACAATTCACGAAATTGAACACACCTTGAGCTGAACGAATCGTTTCCAGGATAAACTAAAAATAAAATATCGTACCCTGTGTTCAGGAATGTCTTGAAAAATCGAAAAGCCTCACGGCTGAAACGCTTCGAAGCATTTCGCTTCACGGCGTTTCCATATCCACGCGGCAAGGGAAAGGCGATTCTGTTGAAACCAAGCGAATTTTTCACAAAGAAAATTTTCGCGCCGCCAACGCTCGCCTTCTTTCCGTTTTTAAATACATTGCGAATTTCCGCCGATTTTTTTATGTGCTCGCAACGTTTGAATGTCCGTCGAACGCCCGGCGTTTTTTCCGGCAAATCCGTTTTCATAAATTTTCAAATTTGCCGAAGCAATCAATATTTCTTGTGCTCGTCTGCCACCGAAAGCTTTTTGCGCCCCTTCGCGCGTCGTCGAGACAAGATTTTTCGTCCGCCTTTCGTGGCCATTCTTGCGCGGAAACCAAATTTTCTGTTGCGTTTAACTCGACTGGGTTGATATGTCCTTTTCACGGCATACTCCTATTTTATAGGGAAAATTTTCCCAAAGATTTTTGTTTGAGTGTTGATGGCTTCTCTAAAAACTGAAGTTTTTAGAGGTTTCCTTAAATTATATCATATTTTTGAAATTTTAGTCAATATGACGCGGCAAACGAAAGCCGAAAAATTTTGGGCAATTTGCCAAATTCAAACAAAATGAAATTATTTCTATAATACAGTTTGTTTAATTCGTTGCAGAACGATTTCCGAAAAATTTGATTTCGTCTGCGCGCTGCAAATACAATAACGAATCTTGAAAAATGGCATTACATCATTAAAGTTTGCGACAACATTCTGTCGCAAACTTTAATGCCGATTTATTTTTGCGCTATGCTTCCACTGCCAACATTGAGCCGACGGCATTTTTTTCGGAATAAACCGAGCGAACGTTTTTGTACGGATTTCGCAGAGAATTTATTTTAGTTCGAATTTGCGTTATGTGAACTCGGAGCAAATCGCGATTTTTTGCATTTTGCGCCAAAACTTTTGTCTGCAAATCCGAAAGGTCTTTTTGCAAATCTGTTATTGACTTTTCGGGATTGGAATTACCGCCGCGCGCGTTGTACAAGTTCGACATCGGCACGATGACCTTTTGCAGGCTCACGATATTAGAAACGACTTGCTGTTCCAATTCCGTGTGCGCCAAAAGCGCGTCTGGATTTTCGGTTTCAATGGAATTTTCCTGCTTTTCCAAAACGTTCAGATACTCGCGGAATTTTTCCCGCTGCCGTTGCAAGAGTTCGCGAAATTTTGTGAGCAACGCCACGCGCTCTTCAAGTTCATGTGCAGAAATGTTTTCCATAAAATTTTCTCCTTGATTTAGCCTTCGATGTTCAGGGCTTGCTGGGCGCGAACTGGAGTGGTGGCACTTGTGCTTGCCGCCGCCTGCCTCCACGAATCGGAGAGCTGTTTCATAAAGTTCAAAACAGAATCGATTTTTTCTTTGCTTTTGGAAATGTTCGCCTCGCGAAGCTGTTCATTGAAATAAATATAAAGCGACATCAGGCTGCGCGAAAGCTCGCCGCCTCTTTCCATGTCCAGCGAAACTTGCAGTTCGGTGATGATTTCCTGTGCGCGCAAAACGTCCGCGCTGAACGATTCGATTTTCGAAACAGGAATTTTCCCATCCGCGGAAAATTTCGAAGAAGCCGACGACAATTTTTTCACGGCGCCTTCGTACAAAAGGACCACGAGATCTGCCGGGCTTGCCGTGTTCACGCTGGCTCTTTTGTAGGCATTGTACGCTTGGTTATACATTTTCAGCCTCCATGCAAAAAGGATAATGCATCAATTCAAATTTCGGAAAATGAGAAAAAAAGTTTAGGAAAAAAATTAAGAAAAATTCCAACCACCAATTTTGAACAATTAAAATCAGCAACTAAGATAGCGTTGCTGATTTTAATGCCGAGTTTTTAGCTTCGCTACAAACTCGCTTATTGATTGCCGTTTTTCATTTCATTGCAAAACGGCATTTTCATCAATTCGAAAGTTGAAACTTTCTTTATTGCTGAGAATTACGGAAGATTTTCATATGACTTTTTCGTAGGCGCAGAAACTTTGTTTGGCAAGCACAAGCTTTTCAAAATTTATCCGCCGCTATTGAAAAATTTTTCATAAACCGTTATCATATTCAAACACGACGCAGGGTGGAGCAGTTGGAAGTTCGTCGGGATTGTACCCCGAAAGTTGCCCCCTTCTGTTAAAATAAAATTTGTGTCATCGCCAATATGTTTTTCCTGATTCTTTCCGTTTTGTTTTTTGCATATTTCCTCGCATTGCAAATCGCTTGGTCTGGATTCTTTTTGGGCACGTTTTTTAGTTTTTGTATGGTTTGGCTTTTGGCGGCGGCTGTTTGCTTTGCGCTTTTTGTTTTTAGAAAAAAGCATTTGTGGAAAAACGCTCGGCGCAAAACAAAGGTCGCTATTTTGTCTGCGCTCGGTTTTGCCGCGATTGTCTGCGTGGTGAATTTGATTTTCATTTGCAATCCTCGCATTGCCGACGGAACTGAAGATTGCGAATATGTGATCGTGCTTGGCGGCGGCATCACGAAAAATTCCACATTGTCCGACACCATGCAAAGGCGCGTCGCTTTTGCGGCCGACTATCTGAAAAAGCATCCCGACGCAATTGCCGTCGTCACTGGCGGCAAATCGAAATTTGCTCCTTGCGCAGAAAGCGATGTTTTAAAGCCCGCGCTTTGCGCTTATGGCATTGAAGAAAGTAGAGTTCTTGCGGAAAATCAGGCGAAAGACACAATTCAAAATTTCAAATTTTCGGCGCAACTTCTTGCAGAAAAATCGGGAGTTTCCGTCCAGCAAATTTTGGATTCGCCGATTACTGTCATCACGAGCGACTTTCACATCGCGCGCGCCGAACGCCTTGCAAAGCGAATGGGCTTTACGAATATTTGCGGCGCGGCTTCTCCCACGCCTTTGCTTTTTGTGCCGAATTGTTATGCCCGCGAAATCTGCTCATATATAAAATTGAATTTGCGAATTTTATTAACTGGAAAACCCAATCGGCAGACACTTGAAAAATGAATGCGCTTTTTCTAATCTGCGTTTGACACTTCCGTCAAATTTTGAATCCAAATTCCTTTTTTCACAAGCGCGATTCCGATTGCAGCCTTTATCAAATCCATGCTTTGCACAATAAGATAAATCGTTACAATCGGCAAGTCGGTAAAGCGCGTGAGGCAGAACGCCGTGCTCACGCAAAATGTCCAAACGAAAATGCTGTCGAACAAAAACGTGATTACAGTTTTGCCGCCGCATCGAAGCGTAAAATAGCAGCCATGCACCACCGCCAAAATCGGCATCATGCACGAAGCGATCAAAATGAAATTCGCGGCGAGCGAGCGCACTTGCGACTCGGTTTTGTAAATCGCGGGGAACGCGTTTCGCAGGCAAGCCATCACGAATCCAATCACAACGCAAACGCACGCGGAAAGTATGATGAGCCTTTTGGCTGATTTTTTCGCCTCGGAATTTTTTCCCGCGCCCAAAAGTTGCCCGACGATTATCGAAATCGCTTCTCCAATCGCGAACGCAAAAACGTTGAACAAATTCGAAATTGTTGAAGTTATGTTCACGGCGGCCACGACGGAAAGTCCGCGCAGCGAATAGCTTTGGTTCAAAAAAGTAAGTCCCATCGACCAAAGCGTTTCGTTCATGGCGAGTGGCGTTCCTTTGATTATGATTTGTCGCAAAAGCGTCGCAGGAATTTTCAGCGTCCTGTACGCGCCTTCGATGAATTGGCATCTTTGCTTGTGATTGTGCGTCCACGAAACTATGATCGCGCATTCCACACATCGCGAGACCACCGTCGCAATCGCCGCGCCTTTCACGCCCATTTTTGGCATTCCGAAATGTCCGAAAATCAAAACGTAATTTAAAATCAAATTTATGAAAACCGCGCACATGCTCGCTTTCATCGGCACGGCGGTTTGACCCGTGCACCGCAAAATGTTCGAATAGACGCTCGCAATGGCAAGCGGCACAAGTCCGAAAAACATTGTCCGCAAATATTCGCGCGCGAGAAATTTCGTCCGCGCAATGTCGCCCACCGAATCAGTTTTGTGCAAAAAAAGCGAAGTGAAAAAATCTCCGCAAAAAAACAAAATCGCAATCGCGAAAATCGTTATCGAAATTGAAAGAACGAAATTCGCGCGGAACACATTTCGAACGCCCTTGTGGTCGCCGTTCCCGAAAAATTGCGCCGCGAAAATTCCGCCACCGCCCACCGCTCCCCAAAGGCAAAGAAAATACACGAAAAAAAGCTGATTCGAAATGCTCACGGCGTTCATTTGATCCGTGCCGATTTGCCCGACCATGATATTGTCCAAAAGCGAAACGAAATTCGAAATTGTGTTTTGGATTATGATCGGGATTACGATGAAAAAAACTTTTTTGTAAAATGATTTGTCAATGCGCATTTTTAATTTCTCTCTAATTTTTTTTGCTGTCCGAACATTAAAGAACACGATTTTGTAGCGAAGCGAAAAATCGCAATACAACAAGCGAGTTTCTGAAAGAAACTCGAAATTAAAATTGTCGCGCGAGTTTTTCACAAGAAAAAACAAGTGAAAAACTCGGTAGCAAAAGCCTAGGGCTTGCGTTTCATTTTAGCGAAAATTTTTAAACATTGCCATAAATTTTCACGTCGATTTTATTGTACGGAATTTCGATTTTCGCCTCGTCAAAAACGCGCTTGATGGCGACGAACGCCTGATTTTTTGCATCAAGGAAATTTGACGCGTCGAACCAAATCGCCAGCGTCAAATTGATTCCGCTTTCGCCAAAGCTGTCAAACCAAACGGCGGGCGCAGGATTTTGCAAAACGGCTGGACAATGTTCCGGCACTTTTTTCAAAGTTTCCAGCGCGAAATTCAAATCAGCGTCGTAACTGATTGAGCATGAAATCGTCATCCGCCTTTGCGGAAAATAGCTCGTGTTGCGCAAGTTCGTATTGATGATAGAAGAATTCGGAATTCGAACCATTTGATTGTCCGGCGTGTGAACTTTGACGGAAAGCAATCCGATGTCGTCAACAACTCCGCTTTCGCTGCCCACCGTAATGAAGTCGCCGACCTTGAGATTTTTTTCCGCCACAATGAAAATTCCGCTTATGATGTTGCTCACCGAAGTTTGCGCCGCAAAAGCGAGCACCATGCTTCCGATTCCCACCGCGCCCCAAACGGCAGAAAGTTTCATTCCGAACAAACTCAAGATGAACATAACTACGATTATGAAAAACGCATAGTTCACGATTTTTGTGACAATCAGCGAATGTTGCGGCGACATTTTTTCCGCAGGCATTTTTTTTATGCGTCGCAAAATGAGGCGGTAGATTATCCACATCGCAAAAAGAATTATGACAACGCCAATCAATTTGAAAAAATGATTCCACGTAATCAAATCTTTCGCCCAAGCCATAAACGAATCGAACAACTCTTTGACTTTTATTTTGAACATAAATCCTCCAAATAATTGCAATGTGGCAAACCGAAAATAAATTGAAAACATTATAGCATTTGTGCGCGAAGTTTGACAAGGTAGACGCAAAGCGAAAACCTGAATGGTATTTTGATTCAACTATTGACGCGAACGATTTCGGCGGAAAATTTAAAATAATTAAAATCCGCACAACATTTTTGTGCGGATTTTTGATTTGAGTTTTTTGATTTTGTAGCGTACGTACTTTCTACTTAATTCTTTTCCTCGTATCCGCTGGCGTAAGTTATCACGCATTCTGTTTTGTAGAGTTTGTGTCCTTCGGCATAACCAACGCCAGTTTGTGTAAACGCCGAATTGAAAATATTCTTTCTGTGTCCGCGATTTTTTACGCCGTCATCAACCAGCAGCTGAATTACAATTTCTTGCCCATCCTTGCTTCCATAAGAAATGTTTTCGCCAGCAATGCGGAAAGAGCCGTACTTTTGAATTCGCGTGAAAGGCGTGCTTCCGTCCGTTCCATTGTGTCCAGTTTGATTCGTTTTCGCTTGACTTGTGGCGTGATTCTGTGCGGCAAGCGAGAGATCTTTTTCAGGCTTCAAAATTCCCATGGCTTTTTTTGCCGACATTTCCTTGATGCATTCGTTCACCACGGCGACGCCTTCGTTCGTCTGCATAATTACGCCATTTTTCATATAAGTTCCATCGCTTCGGAATTTTTTGGCGAACGGCGCAATGTAAAGTTCCGCATATTTTTTAGGATCGCTACGCGCCTTGTTCATTTCCAATATTACGTCCTTTTCAATCTCAGAAAGATAATCCGCATTCCGCGCCGTATCGAGCGATTCAATATCCCAATTCGCAGTGTCCCGAATCGCGGAATTTTGTTTTGAAACAGACTTTGAAATAGGCGTAACTTTTTGAGTGCTGCTTTCATTTTCCGAATTTGAATTGAAAAAATTTCCGCCGAATAAATTCGACAAAGTTTCACAACTCGTAAAAAGCATCGCAAGTGCAACGATTGCAAAAATGATTTTTTTCATAATTTCCTCCTTAAAAAAAATAAAACCCATATTTCATAAAGTATAAATATACCTTACAAATCCTATTCTATTTGAAATCTCGCAAAAAGTCAACAGTTTTACATATTCACAAGTATATTTATTCCATAACGGAATGTTTTCTTTTTCGCTTTCCGATGTCATAATTTTCAATATGGAAGCACTCATCGACATTCCGAAACTTTTCGGCGAGAATTTGCGGAGACTCAGAAAAAGCCGAAATCTCACGCAAACGCAACTCGCGGAAATGCTCGACGTTACGCAAAAGCATCTTTCCGTAATCGAAACAGGAACGCAGTTTGTGAGTGCGCCGCTTATCGCAAAAATTGCTGCCGCGCTGAAAGTGGAGCCGGCCGAACTTTTCGGAGGAACAAGCAGCGAAACGCGAATCGCAAACGCGGTTTCCGCGCGCATAATGAATTTTATAAATCCGAAATTCGAACTCATGGCGCGGCGAATTGTTGACGACCTAAAATCAGAAAAATAGAATGCGGAAAGATTTCACAATTGATTTAATTAAGAATAAAAAGCGGGGTCTTGGGGCGGTAGTCCCAAGCGGTGCTGGGGAAAGTTGGTGGCTTGGAGGGAGAAAACCCCCGCTTCCGAGTAGAGGGGTGTCCTCCCTCCAATAAAGTTCCTCCGCTTTCAAGCGGAAAAGTAGTTTAACTGCTTTTTCGCTTAATTGATTTGTATATTGCCACAAACTTGATTTTTCGTTAAAATGCTTTTACTATGGAATTCACTCAAGAAGCGATCGACTCGTTGCAAGTCAACGAAGTTGAAATCATGAAAAAAATCGCGGACGAACTTTCGATTCGCGTTCCGCAGGTAAGCGCGGTAATAAGCCTCGTCCAAGAAGGGTGCACGATTCCTTTCATCGCCCGCTATCGCAAGGAAAAGCACGGCTCTTTGGACGAGCTTCAAGTTCGCGAATGCGACCATCTTTTTACTTCTCTCAAAAATTTGGAAGAGCGGCGTTTGGAAATCGTGCGCGGAATTTTCAAGCAGGGAAAACTCACCGAATCTCTTTACAATGCCGCGATGGGCGCGAAAACTCTTTCGGAATTGGAAGATTTGTGGGCGCCGTTCAAAAAGAAAAAAAAGACGCGCGGAATGCTCGCCGCGGAAAAAGGCCTCGAGCCTTTGGCGGATTTTATCGAAGGCGAAAATGCGGATTCCGCCGTGGAAGCCGAAGCTGAAAAATTCGTCAAAACCGACAACGAAGATTCGGCTTTGAACGTGGAAAGCGCGGCCGATGCGATTGCCGGCGCGAAGGACATTATCGCGGAACGGATTTCGCAAGATTCGAAAAACCGCGAAGATTTGCGCACGCTTTATTTGGCGAACGGACAAATCGTGACGAAAGGAATTGTTCCTGAAGGCGCGAATGCCGAAGAAGCCGAAAAAACTTCGACTTACAAAATGTACTGGGATTATCGCGAGCCTTTGGCGCAAGTCAAGCCGCACAGAATTCTTGCGATAAATCGCGCGGAACGCGAAGGCGCGTTGGAAGTGCAAATCGAAGTGAGCGTCGAGGACGGCGTGAAATCAATTCAGAAAAAATACAAGTGCGCGAACAAATATTTCTCTGAAGCCATCGAGGACGGCGTTGTGCGTCTTCTTTCGCCTGCCGTCGTCCGCGAAATTCGAAGCGACCAAACCGATGCCGCCGACGACCATGGAATCGGAGTTTTCAGCGAAAACCTGAAAAATCTTTTGATGCAGCAGCCGATCAAAGGAAGCCGCGTCCTCGGAATTGACCCAGGAATTCGCACTGGAACAAAATGTGCCGCGCTTGACGAAACGGGAAAATATTTGGGCTACTTCCTCATCAAGCAGGTGGCAGATCCCGAAGGCAGCTACAAGGCAATCAACGACGCGATTGACAAGTACGACATCCAAGTGGTGGCGGTGGGAAACGGAACTGGAAGCCAAGAAGTGCAGGCAATCGTTTCCAAAGTCATCAGCGAAAATTATTCGGACGTGATGTACACGGTCGTTGACGAAAGCGGCGCGTCCGTTTATTCTGCGAGCGACATTGCCCGCGAGGAATTCCCCGAATTGGATTTGACGATTCGCGGCGCGATTTCGATGGGAAGGCGTTTGCAAGATCCGCTTGCGGAGCTTGTCAAAATCGATCCGAAGTCAATCGGCGTGGGACTTTATCAGCACGACGTGAATCAAAAGAAACTTTCCGAAACTCTCGACGAAGTCGTGGGAAGCGTCGTGAACAATGTCGGCGTGAATTTGAACACGGCCAGCGCGAGCCTTTTGAAATACGTTTCTGGAATCACGAGCGCGACGGCGAAGAAAATCGTTGCGTACCGCGACGCGAACGGAAAAATCAAAACCCGCGAGGAACTCAAAAACGTGAGCGGCCTCGGTCCGAAAGCGTTCGAGCAATGCGCCGGATTTCTCAAAATTCCCGAAAGCGAAAATCCGCTCGACAACACTTGGGTTCATCCCGAAAATTACGAAGTGGCAGGCGAAGTGCTTCCGCTGATAAAATCCGGCGAGAAGATTTCTTCCGAACTCAAGAAGAAAATCGCGGAAAAATATTCTCTCGGCGAAACCACGATCAATGACATCGTGGAAGAGCTCGCCAAGCCGAACCGCGATCCGCGCGACGGCTACCCCGCCCCGATCATGCAAAAAGGCGTGGTGAATTTCGAGGATTTGAAGGTGGGAATGAAAGTCACCGGCAAAATCCGCAACGTCGTGGATTTCGGCGCGTTCGTGGACATCGGCTTGCATGAAACAGGCCTCATTCACATTTCCGAGCTGAGCGACAATTTCGTTTCCGATCCGATGGACGTTATAAAAGTCGGCGACGTGAAAGATTTCACGATAATCGATTTGGACATGGCGCGAAAGCGAATCAGCCTTTCGCTCAAAAGCGACGCCGCCACAAGGGGAAGCGGAGAAAACGCAAGGCGCGAAAAGTCGCAACCATCTTCGAATGGCGCGAAAAAAATCGTGGTGAAAAAAGGAAGCCTTCCGCAAGGCGCGAAAAACGCGAAGCCTTCGCAGGAAAATCGCCGCCCACCGCGCGAACGGCGGAATTTCGACGACGACGGAATGCATTACAATCCTTTCGCCGAATTGCTGAAAAAACAGTAGCGAAAAAATTTGCATAATTACAATTGACGGGCAATTATCGTCGTCAATTGTAATTTGAAAAACGCCGTAAGTTTCATAACAAGCCTTTGTCTTGTTTGCAAAACTCACGGCGTTTTTTCGTTCGTCCAAATTTTCATTATTTTCATTCGCATGAATTTTCGCGTTGAAAAATCATTGCGTCATTCGTCCATCATTTTCAATAAAACAATTCCGCTTCAAATGAAGTAAAATCTTTTGTTTTGCCTACTAAAGTCAAGCGCGAATTTTCGGAATCGGTTTTTCCGTAAATGAAAAGTTCGTCGCCAAGCATCACTTCTTTCGAATAGTTCAGGCGAAAATCTCGCGGTGTCTTTTTGCGAAATTCTTCGCCGAGCGCGTCTTCCACGAAAGCGGCATAGCGCGAATTCGTCGTGTGCCCGTTCGCGTCAATGTCGGAGAATTTTATTTTCCGCGAATCCAAAAGTTCGAAACCATTTTCGTCGACGGAAATTTTGGCAGGTTTGAGACAATCCGATTCAGTTTGAATTTGTGGCATTGCCCGCAACGTGAAATTTTTCGTCGGCATAATTTTGCGCCCGTTCAAGTCCATAACAATCCACGTGGACTTCGCGCTGACCAAAATGTTTCCGTCCAAATCCGAAATCCTATAGCATCGAACAAGCTGCAACGCTTCGGGTTTTTCTTCCCAAGTGGACATTTTGATGACGCTGTTTTCCTCTGGCATTTTGTGGATGCGAAACGAATTGCGCGAGACTAAAATCGCGACTCCATGTTCCGCCAAAAATTCGCGCGACATTCCGCGCGTTCGGTAATCTTCCACCGCAATGTCCGCCGCCATTTTTACAAGTTCGTGCAAACTCATAACCTTGTTAACGTTTGCCGCCGAAAAATAAATTCGCCTTTGCGAATGAAACGCACCTTCCGCGTCGTGCCATTCCTTGTATTCCATTTTTTTGACCTCTAAAAATTAGACAAAGAAAATTCGCTTCGGGTTGCGTTTAAAAAAAAATTCTCGAAAAAATGCTGGCGCAAATCAGTTTCAATTCTTGAAGTTGCATTTTCATCTCTATTGATTTAATTTTAAAAAAATGCTATCATATTCGCACACTTAATTTTCAAGGAAAAAACAAGGCTCGTTCGCGGGTCTTGTCGGGAAAAAAATGATTACTACAAATGAAATCAGGGTTGGCTCGGCGTTTATGTTTGAAGGCTCGCCGTTTATCGTGCAGCGAATGTTGGGTCAAAAGGGCGGACGCAACGGAATGGTCACGAAGCTCCGCGTAAAGAACATTGTCACTGGCGGCACGCAGGATTTGGGCTTGGATGCCGGCGAAAAATTCGAGGAAGTCGAATTGGTGGAAAAATCCGTCCAGCTTTCCTACATTGACGGCGATGATTTCCATTTTATGGATCAGGAAACTTACGAAGACGTTTCGCTCACGAAAGATGATTTGGGCGACTACGCTGGCTACATTTCTCCCGACGACGAGAACATCGAAGTGAAAATCACTTATTACAACGATGCACCGGTTGGAGTGAAATTGCCAATCAACATTACGCGCACGATCACTTATTGCGAGCCGGGCGTGAAAGGCGACACTTCCGGAAAATCGCTCAAACCCGCTACGCTCGATACAGGCGCGGAAGTTCGCGTTCCGCTTTATTGCAACACTGACGACCGCATCGTAATCGACACGCGTGATGGTTCGTTTGTCGAGCGCGCCAAGGAGTAATTTCCGAAAGTGAAATCCACGAATCTAATTTTGACGGCGCTTTTTGCGGCGTTGATTGCGGCTGGTTGTTTCATTTTGATTCCGCTTCCGGGCGGAATTCCGATTACGTTCCAAGATATGCTGGCGATGTCTTCCGGGCTGCTTTTGGGCCCGATTGACGGAAGCATCGCCGTGGCGATTTTTCTGCTTCTTGGCGTAATCGGATTGCCAGTTTACACGGGCAAGGCAGGAATTCAAATTTTGCTTCACGGGCCGACAATGGGATTTTTGTGGGGATATTTGCTCGTGTCTTTTTTGGCAGGGCTTGCGCTTAAAATCTTTTTGCCGCAGGAAAAAACTCATTCCCAAAAAAAACAATGGATCGTGATTTCTTTGGTAGTGATTTTTCAAAGCGTAATTTTCTTCGCATGCGGCATTCTCGGATTTATGTTCGTGACGCATGCGACATTGCAAAAAGCCGTGCTCGCGGTTTTAGTTCCGTTCATTCCTGGCAACGTGATAAAAATCGTGCTGATGATTTTTCTTACAAAAAAATTCCGCCCCGTCATTTGGAACTACACGCATTGACAACATGATTCCGATTTTGGAAATTCAAAATGTCTCAAAAAAATTCGCGGACGGAACGCTTGCGATAAACGACGTTTCGTTTTCGATAATGCGCGGCGAATTTGCCGTGGTCGCGGGGCAAAATGGCTCGGGAAAAAGCGTGTTGATGTCGCTTATCGCAAATTTGGATTCGCCCACAAGCGGAAAAATAATTTTGAATGAAGGCGCGCGTGCCGGCTTGATTTTCCAAGATGCGGAAAGCCAAATCCTTGGCGAAACTGTGGAAGAGGACGTGGCTTTCGGCGCGAAAAATTGCGGATTGAAAGGCGAGCGACTATCGCAAAAAATCGACGAAGTTTTATCGCAAGTTGGTTTGCTTGAAAAAAAGTTTATCGCAAGCCGAACGATGAGCGGCGGAGAAAAACGCCGCCTTGCGGTCGCGGGCGTTCTTGCGATGGATTTCGACATTTTGATTTTCGACGAGCCTTTCGCAAATTTGGATTGGAGCGGCGTGCGGCAAGTGTGCGCGCTTTTATCGCAACTAAAAAAAATCGGAAAAACTGTAATTGTTCTTACGCACGAGCTGGAAAAAATTCTCGCGCTTTGCGATAAGTTGATAGTTTTGGAAAAAGGCGAATTGCAATTTTTCGGTACGCCGCAAGAAGGCTTATCGCAAGATTTGGAACGCTGGAACATTCGCAATCCGCTCGTGCAATACAATCGCATTGAGGATTTGTTGTGGGTGTAGAATTTTTTTCGTATCGCAAGGGCAACTCTTTTTTTCACAGACTTTCGCCGCACATAAAATTGTGGCTTGAATTGCTTTTTTGCATTTTTGTTTTTTTGCCGGACGAATATTTTTTTGCGATAAACGAATTTATTTCGATAAAACTTGCGATAAGTTTTTTGATTTGCGTGACGGTGTTTTTTCTTTCGGGCAGGAATTTTGCCGCGTTCAAGCCGCTTAGTTATGTTTTGATTTTGGGCGCAATCGCAATTTTTGGAAACGGAATAAAATTTGCGATAAATTACACGCTAAAATTTTTGTTCACGGCTTTTTTATCGCAAGTCGTTTTTATGACGACTTCAAGTTTGCAAATGAAATCCGCGTTGGAAGACGCGCAAAATTTTATTGCAAGGATTTTTCCGCCGATAAAAAAAGCAAATCCCGCGCTGATAATTTTCCTTGCGATAAGTTTTATTCCGCAGATTTTTCAAACTTGGAATAAAATAAAATTGGCGGCGCGCGCGCGTTCTTGCGATAAAAAAAAATATCGCAATTTTTTGCGAAACATTCTTTTGCAGTTCGAGGCGCTTTTTTCGTGCTTGCTTTTTTATGCCGAAACGAAGCGCAAAGTTTTGCAGAATCGTTCGAAGAAACTTGCGATTGATTGACGCAAATTGATTTTGCGATATAATTTGATTCGAGGTGCTACAATGAAAAAATTTATGCTTGCGATAATTTCGCTTAGTTTTCTTTTTGCGTCGTGCAGAAAGAATTCAGGATTCGCTTCAAAATCCACGACAACACAACTTGCGATGCATAAAGAAAGAATTGTGGCGGAGGCGGGAGATGTCGAAGAAGTTTTGATAGAAGCCGATTTTGCGGATTCGGGGAATGCGGCTGATGGCGCGGCGCAAAGTGCGCGGAAAATCGAGCGCAAGCTCATTTACACCGGCTATATTTCGCTTGGCGTGGAAAATCTTTCTGAAACAAAAAGTGCCGTGGAACAATGGCTCAAAAAATATGATGGCTACATCAGCAATTCTTCGGAATCGCAACAGAGCGTGAATTTCACGGTGAACGTTCCGCAGAAAAATTTTTTTGCCGCGATGGACGAGGGCGCGTCGCTTGGCAAAATAAAAAACAAAAACATAAATTGCCGCGACGTTACCGAACAATTTTATGATTTGCAAACGCGTCTTGACACGCGACATATTTTGCTCGAGCGGCTTCAAAATTATCTTGCTTCTTCATCGAATGTCAAAGACTTGGTTGAAATTGAAACGAAAATCAACGATGTTACAAGCGAGCTTGAGCAAATGCAAGGAAACATGAATCGCCTGCAAAAGCAAATCACATTTTCGCGAATCGAAATGCAAGCGATGCTTCCGACTGGCAGCAACGAGCGCGGATTCATTTTTCCTGACATAAAAGATGGCACGCGAAATTTGTTGCACAACATTGTTTCGTTTTTCGTCAATTTTGTTTTCGTCCTGATTTATGTTTTCATTTTCGGAACGTTGATTGTGCTCGCGCTGATTTTGATTTATTGGCTCGCGTTCGGAAAAATCGGACTCGTGCGAAAATTGTTCGACAAAATAAAAAAGTGAGATAAATTTTAAATTATGAATGAAGCGCAATTTAATGCAATAAAAAATTTTCGCGAGGAATACAAAGCAAAATGCGACGAATGGAGCGCGTTTTGCGCAGAACTAATTCCATTGCAAAAATCCGCCTCGCAAAAAGACACGCCGCCTTATCCCGTGCAAACGCCGGTCGTCTACAACCGCGCGCTTGACGAAATCATGCGCGATGACGAAATCCGCTTGATCGTGATTGGTGACAATCCCGGCAAGGACGAGCAGCTCGAAAAAAACAATCGCTATTTGGTGGGACAATCAGGAAAAATCGCCGAAGGATTTTTTCGGAAAAATCCCGCGCTTGGAATTCAGTTTCGCAAAAACGCGATTATATTGAACAAAACTCCGATTCACACGGCGAAAACTTCGCACTTGAAATTTTTGGCGAAGAATTCCGAGCGTGTTGCCCAACTGATTTTGCAAAGCCAAATTTGGCTCGCGCAAAAAACCGCGCAATTGCACAAAGCCTTGCTCGCTTCGGAACTGTGGCTTGTGGGCTACGCGGAACTCAAGCCGAAAGGAATTTTCATTCCGTACCGCGACGCGCTTTTGGATGAATATCGCGGCGAAAAAAATTGCGGCGCGGGAAACGCCGAGATTTGCAAGACATGGGAGCGCGTTTTTGTCTACCAGCATTTTTCGATGAACAGATTTTTGATTGATTTGAAAGAATTTTCGGGCGCGGAAAACTGCACGGCGTTCGACGAGAGTTCTCTCAAAAAAAATTTGGAAATGCTCGGCGCAAAATATCGCCGCGAGATTTTTGGAGAATAGAGGAGATTAAATTCCACATTCTTCCAATCCGTGCGCAACTCGTTTCAAAACGCTTTTTTGCTCGATTTTTTCATTTCGGCGAAAACGTCGTTTCCCCAAACTGCGGTGGGCGAATTGTCCTCTTTGACCAAATCCAGCTCGTTTGCGGGAAGGTCGTTTTCCTGTCCGTTGCCAAACCAGCTCCATGCGAGCCAACCGACTTGCTTTTCATTGCAATAATCGAAAATCGTTTTGTACAGAATCGGCGTCACGATTTCCTTGTTTTGCGCATTGTCCAAGCGATTGTGTTTCCACGCGAATTCGCCAACGCAAAAACAAAGATTCTTGTCCAAAAAAGCGTCGATTCTTTCTTTTATTCCAGCCTCGTCTGGCGCGGCATAGCAATACATGTGCCCCGAAAAAATTATGTTGCCGCTTTCGTCCGCTGCCAAAATTTTCGGCGCGACTTTCGCAAGCCCTAAAAGATCTTGTCCGTAGCCCGGCGCGTCGATCATGATAACATTTTGAATTTTCGCCGCACGAATTTTTTTTACGGCGTCAATATATGTTTGCGCGTAAATCGGATTTTCGCTTTCCCATTGCTTCGACCATTCGTTCGCAATGTTCACGATGCAGCAGTCCTTGTATTTGTTCAAAATCTCTTTTTGCGAAATCCAATATTCCACGGCGGCCTCAATATATTTCGCCTCGTTGAATCCGGTGGAATCGTGAATTTCCAAAATCGCGATTTGTCCATTTTCCTTGCAAGTCAAAATCAATTTTTCGAGCGTGGCGGAATTTTCCGGCCCAGAATTCCAATTCGGATTTATGTTGATGCTGATGACGATGCGGCTTGCGTTCGAGCCGTATTCGGCGGATTTTTTTATGTCGTCGAACGAGCGTTCCTTGAACCAGGCGTAGGCAATGTTCGTGCCGCGCATTAAAAATTTTTCGCCGTTCGCAAGGTAAAGCGATTTTCCTTCCACGTGCATTTTTGTTTCTCCTTGAATTTGATTTGTGCGTCAAGATATGCTGATTTTCAAATTATGGCAATAATATATCAAAAAAAGTTGTGCCCGTCAAGTCTCATTTTTGATTTCAAATTTCGCATTTTGCACAGTAAAATTCAGCAAATGAATTTCGCCGTCTTTGCAAAATTGCAAGCAGAAAAATTTACGAAGACTAATATTCGCAAGGGCTTTGAAAATTTAGGATTTGTTTTTATACGCGTATTCGAAATTTATCGGCGGCGATGTTACGGA
Organism: Treponema sp.; assembly: GCA_014804005.1. Classification (GTDB taxonomy): domain Bacteria; phylum Spirochaetota; class Spirochaetia; order Treponematales; family Treponemataceae; genus Treponema_D. The sequence continues at coordinate 193,931 of JAAVAP010000014.1, forward strand.
AATATAAATGAATTCTTCGTTCGAATCGTTGCGCAAGCCGTGGACATCGCCTTCGGCAAATCGCGCGACATCCCCCGCCAAAAAATCTTTTTCCTCGTCGTCCGCGAGCAAAAGAATTCCTTTGCCTTTGACGGCGTAATATATTTGCTCCGACACTTCGTGCGTGTGGCGCGCATTGCGTTTCCTGTAAGATTTTTTGCGCGATTTTAGCGCATTTATTTGATGCGCTTTTCAAAAAGATAATATAAGTTTTTGCGAATTTTTTCAATATCACATTGTCGCAAAAAAATATAGAAAATCCCTAAATCCTATTGACAAAGTGGGATTTATCAAATAAAATTATATTTATCCTATGGATTTACTGGGAAATAATTTTTGAGACCGTTTTCAATCGCCACTTAAATCTCAATCGTTTCCCACTAACTCTATATGAATAATTGACAAAATCGAACGGGGGTGATACAATGTGTTAGTATGGAAATTTCAACTCGCGGAAGATATTCGCTTTGTTTTATGATTTTCGTGGCGCAGCATTCGAATGGCAATTTTGTCGCGCTTAGGGACGTTTCCGAAAGCCAAGGCATTTCGATAAAATATCTCGAGCAAATCACCGCGCTTTTGAGCAAGGCTGGACTTCTCGTAAGCGCGCGCGGACCTGCGGGCGGCTACAAACTTTCCAAGCCGGCGGAGCAATACAGCGCGGCGGAAATTTTGCGCGTAACCGAGGGCCATCTCGCGCCGGAAGTTTCCGAAGGCGGCGCAAAAAAGAAAGGTCAAATCAGCACTCGCCGTTTTTGGGAAGGGCTGGGCAAAGCGATAGAAGGATTTCTTGAAAGCGTTTCGCTGAAAGATTTGGTGGAACAAAGCGCGGGTGAAGAAAATTATGTTTACGTGATTTAAGCGGATTTTTCACGGCTTTTTATAAATCGGGAAAAATTCGCGCAAAGAATTTGTGTTCGTTCGCAAAATTTATTTTGAATATTTGGAGAAAAAAATGGCAAAAATTTACACTTCGGCGGATCAGCTCATCGGGCGCACGCCGCTTTTTGAATTGACTCACATCGAAAAAGAATTCGGACTTTCTGCGCGCATTTTGGCAAAGCTCGAACTGTTCAATGTTACTGGCAGCGTGAAAGACAGAATCGCAAAGGCGATGATTGACGACGCGGAAAAATCCGGCCGCCTCAAGCCGGGCGCGACAATAATCGAGCCGACGAGCGGAAACACCGGAATCGGGCTTGCTTCGGTGGGAACGGCACGCGGCTACAAAGTGATAATCGTCATGCCCGAAACGATGAGCGTTGAAAGGCGGCAGCTCATCAAAGCTTACGGCGCGGAAATTGTCCTTACGGAAGGCGCGAAAGGAATGAAAGGCGCAATCGAAAAAGCCGAGGAACTTTTGAAAAACGACCCGAACGGATTCATTCCCGGACAATTCGAAAATCCCGCGAATCCCGAGGCGCATTTGAAAAACACTGGCCCTGAAATTTTCGAGGACGCGGACGGCAAAGTCGATTACTTCGTCGCGGGCGTGGGCACGGGTGGCACTTTGACAGGCGTTGGAAAATTCCTCAAAAAGAAAATCAAGGACGTGAAAATCGTGGCGGTGGAGCCGTCCGCTTCGCCAGTGCTTTCCGAGGGAAAAGCGGGCGCGCATAAAATCCAAGGAATCGGCGCGGGCTTTGTTCCGAAAGTTTTGGACACGAAAATTTACGACGAAATCATCACCGTGGAAAACGAGGACGCTTTCGAAAAAGGCGCGCTCATGGGAAAAAAAGAAGGCGTGCTTGTGGGCATCTCAAGCGGCGCGGCTTTGCATGCGGCAATCCAAATCGCAAAACGCCCCGAGGCGGCAGGCAAAACAATCGTCGTCCTTCTTCCCGATGCCGGCGACAGGTATCTTTCCACGCCGATGTTCCAAAGTTAAAATCGCGTTTGCCCTTCCCTAAAAAATTCCTCCAGCACAATTTTTGAAAAATGTGTTTTTTGGGGAAGGGATCAAAAGCAAACCAATCTTGCTTCTAACACAGGAAAAATTATAAAAGCCTTGACAATGTGTATAAGATGTGTATAATAACATTGTGAAAAGAAAGGAATTGGAAAAGCGTCTTAAAAAGGCGGGCTTTGCTTTTGTGCGACACGGTGGAAAACACGATGTTTTCCAAAGGGGCAAGGACGAAGAGCAACTGCCAAGGCATACGGAAATAAATGAAAAACTCGCGAAAGCCATTATAAAAAAATGGGGACTGTAAACTTTCCGAGTGAAATGGCGGCGCAATCTTTTCCAGGAGGTGATTTTATGAACGTTGTTTTTCCTGCTGTTTTTACGGAGACAGGCTGCAAAAAAGGTGAAGTGTTGGTGTACATTCCGGACATAAACGGAATGACAGAAGGAAACGGAATTGCGGATGCCATCGAAATGGCAAAGGATTATATAGGCAACGCGCTTTTTTCCAAGAAAGATTCGGATGTGCCGGAGGGCAAAAAGATTGGCGAAATCGACTTGAAGGCAAGCCCTTTTTTCGAGGACGGCAAAACATTCGTTTCCCTTGTGGATGTCGATTTGGACGCTTTTAGGCGGCAAAAAAAATCAAGGAGCGTTCGAAGGAACATCACGCTTCCGCAATGGCTTGACGATATGGCGAGTGCCGCAAAACTGAACGTGTCCGCGATAGCGCAGGGCGCGCTCAAAAAAGAACTGGGCATTGTGTGATGCATCATTTAACACAGGAAAATTTATGACTTACATCGAACAAAGCCTTCCGCCTTCCGGCTCAAATGTTTTGGTCGGAATGTCTGGCGGAGTGGATTCCACATTGACCGCGCTTCTTCTCAAGCAAAAAGGCTGCCGAGTGATTGGCGTTACGATGTCGCTTTGGGACGAATCTTTGGGAAAATACGAAGCCGAGGATTTCGAGGCTTGCTTCGGGCCGGGCGAAAAACAGAACATAGAAGAATGCCAAAATTTTTGCGCGGCGCACGGAATCGAATATCACGTGGCCGATGTGAAATCGCGTTACAAAAAATTCGTTCTGGGATATTTCAAAAAAGAATATCGCGCAGGCCGCACGCCGAACCCGTGCATCATTTGCAACCAAAAAATAAAATTCGGCGCGTTGCTTGAAGCGGCGCAAAGTCTCGGAATTGAATTCGATTATTTTTGCACGGGGCATTATGCGAAAATCGTGCGCCCCGAAACCGGCGTTTTCGGAACGGATTCGAGGCCGTTCATGATTGCAAATGCGAGCGATTCGCTCAAAGATCAAACTTATTTTCTTTACCGAATTCCTTCCGAAGTTTTGAGCCGCGTTCGCTTTCCGCTTGGAACGATGAAAAAATCGCAAGTCTTTGATTTGGCAAAGCGGCAAAAACTCGAAGCCGCAAACCGCGAGGAAAGCCAGGATTTTATCGGGCAAAAATATTTCGACGCGCTTTTTTCCGACACGCCGAGCGAGACTGGCGACATCGTGGATTTGGACGGACACATTTTGGGAAAGCACAAGGGCATCGAGCATTACACCGTCGGGCAAAGGCGCGGGCTTGGGGTGGCGGCGAACCGTCCGCTTTATGTCCATTCAATTGACGCGAAAAACAATTTGGTCGTGCTCGCGCCCGACGACGCGCTTTTTTCCGATTCGCTCATCGCGGACGATTTTGTTTGGCCGGGCGGAATCGAGCCTTCCGCTCCGTTCGAAGCGATGGCAAAAATACGATTGGCGAGCAAGCCAGTTGAATGCAAAGTGGAGCGCATTTGCGATAACGAAATTGCGTCGGACGATTTCATCGGAACGCCGTGGCGCATTACGTTCGCACAATCGCAACGAGCCGTCGCGCCGGGGCAATCCGTGGTGCTTTACAAAGACGGCGTGATTGTGGGCGGCGGAATTATCGCAAAGGCGATGTGAATGGGCGGGGAAAGCCCGCGCCATCAGTCATAAATCTCTTTTCGGTGTCCTACCTCAACGACAAGGATTTCAAGTTCCTCGTCATGGATGCGGCAAATCAACCTGTAGTCGCCCACACGATACCGCCAAAAGCCCTTGAGGTCTCCGACAAGCATTTTTCCTTTGCTCCGTGGGTCAGACAAGTTGGCAACCTCGTCCATATAGTCAAGGATTCTTTTCTTAACTGAATTATCAAGTTTAGCAAGTTGTTTCCGCGGCTTCGCTAAATAGACGACTTTCACAATCCGAACTCCTTCCTAAGTTCTTCGCTTGTGTAAGTTCTGCGGTCACCTTTTTCGTACTCTTCCCAAGCGGCGACCGCGGCTTCATAGTCCGCCTTGTCTTCAAGGCATTCCGAAACGAAGTTTTCGACGGCTTGATTTAGAAACCAGCTCCTCGTGCAGCCCCTTTGCGCGCAAAT